>NZ_JAHBDK010000107.1 GCF_019956415.1 Pseudomonas sp. GL-B-19 | reverse complement strand
AGTGCCTGGGTTTACTCAATAAGATCACGCAGGAGATTTGACGTGCACATTGGTGTTCCTCTCGAAACCCAGACGGGTGAAACACGGGTTGCTGCAACCCCTGAAACCATCAAGAAGCTGATCGGCCAGGGTCATAAGGTCACTGTGCAAAGCGGCGCCGGCATTAATGCCAGTGTTGTCGACAGTGCCTATGAAGCGTCAGGCGCAACGATTGGCAGCGCCAACGATGCGTTTGGTGCCGAGCTGATTCTCAAGGTGGTCGCCCCCAGCGACAGCGAGCTGACGCTGATAAAGAGCGGCACCGTTGTGGTGGGCATGCTCAACCCGTTCAGCAACGAAACCATCGCCAAACTGGCCGAGTGCGGCATTACCGCGTTCGCGCTGGAAGCCGCGCCTCGCACCTCCCGTGCGCAGAGCCTGGATGTGCTGTCCTCTCAGGCGAACATCGCCGGTTATAAAGCCGTGTTGCTGGCCGCTCACCACTATCCGCGCTTCATGCCGATGCTGATGACCGCTGCGGGCACCGTGAAAGCGGCGCGCGTGCTGATTCTCGGCGCCGGTGTGGCTGGGTTGCAGGCCATTGCTACGGCGAAACGTCTGGGTGCAGTGATCGAAGCGTCCGATGTGCGTCCTGCAGTAAAAGAGCAGATCGAATCCCTCGGCGCCAAGTTCGTCGACGTGCCTTACGAGACCGATGAAGAGCGCGAATGTGCCGTCGGTGTCGGCGGTTACGCGCGACCAATGCCGGCCAGCTGGATGCAACGTCAGGCCCTGGCCGTGCACGAACGCGCCAAGCAGGCTGACATCGTCATCACTACTGCACTGATCCCGGGCCGCAAGGCACCGACGCTGCTAAGCGCGGAAACCGTGGCGCAGATGAAGCCGGGGTCGGTAGTCATCGACCTCGCAGCAGCTCAGGGCGGCAACTGCCCGTTGACCGTGGCGGATCAAGTGGTAGTCGAGAATGGCGTGATCATTTGCGGCCCGACCAACCTGGCCGGCGCGGTAGCGGCAGACGCTTCGGCACTGTACGCACGCAACCTGCTGGACTTCATGAAACTGTTGTTCGATAAAGAAGGACAACTGGTGATCAACCTTGAAGACGATATCGTCGCCGCGTGCCTGATGTGCCGCGACGGCCAGATCGTGCGCAAGAACGGCTGAGGATAAAAACAATGGAAGACATGCTGATCTCTCACGGTATCTACAACCTGATCATCTTCGTGCTGGCCATCTATGTCGGCTACCACGTGGTCTGGAACGTGACACCTGCACTGCACACACCGCTGATGGCTGTCACTAACGCCATCTCGGCCATCGTGATCGTCGGCGCCATGCTCGCCGCCGCCCTCACCGTGACCCCGCTGGGCAAGACCATGGGCACCCTGGCCGTGGCCCTGGCCGCGGTCAACGTATTTGGTGGCTTCCTGGTGACCCGGCGCATGCTGGAAATGTTCAAGAAGAAAGCGGCCAAAGCTCCGGCAGCCAAGACCGAAGCAGTCAAGGCTGAGGTGCAACAAGCATGAGCATGAACCTGGTTACTTCCCTGTATTTGATCGCCTCGGTCTGCTTCATCCAGGCGCTCAAGGGCCTCTCGCACCCCACCACGTCGCGTCGCGGCAACCTGTTCGGCATGCTCGGCATGGGCCTGGCGATCCTGACCAGCGTGGGCCTGATCTACAAGCTCGGCGCGCTCTCTTTTGGACAAGGCGGGGCCCATGACGGTATCGTCTACGTGATCGTCGGCCTGCTGATCGGCGGCACTGTCGGTTCGATCATGGCCAAACGCGTTGAAATGACCAAGATGCCCGAACTGGTCGCCTTCATGCACAGCATGATCGGTCTGGCTGCGGTGTTCATCGCCATTGCAGCGGTGGTCGAGCCGCAATCCCTGGGCATCGTCCAGCAACTGGGTGACGCGATCCCGGCCGGTAACCGTCTGGAACTGTTCCTCGGTGCGGCGATCGGTGCAATCACCTTCTCCGGTTCGGTGATCGCTTTCGGCAAGCTCTCCGGCAAGTACAAGTTCCGCCTGTTCCAGGGCGCACCGGTACAGTTCACCGGTCAACACAAACTGAACCTGCTGCTGGGCGTGGCTACCCTGGGCCTGGGCATCACCTTCATGCTGACCGGCGACCTCAGCGCCTTCGCCTTGATGCTGGCCCTGGCCTTCATCATGGGCGTGCTGATCATCATCCCGATCGGCGGCGCGGACATGCCCGTCGTGGTGTCGATGCTCAACAGCTACTCCGGCTGGGCAGCGGCCGGTATCGGTTTCTCGCTGAACAACTCGATGCTGATCATTGCGGGCTCCCTGGTGGGTTCGTCCGGTGCGATCCTCTCGTACATCATGTG
>NZ_JAHBDK010000106.1 GCF_019956415.1 Pseudomonas sp. GL-B-19 | reverse complement strand
TTGGCGTTCGCAGCAGCTTCACGGAACTCGGCGATCTGGTCGAAGGACAGGTAGCGGTAGACATCGGCCGCCATGCTGTCGATCTTGCCAGCGTATTCCATGTACTCCTCGACGGTCGGCAGGCGACCCAGGATGGAAGCCACGGACGCCAGCTCGGCCGAGGCCAGGTAGACGTTCGCGCCGTCACCCAGACGGTTCGGGAAGTTACGAGTCGACGTCGACACTACGGTGGCGTTTGGTTCTACGCGAGCCTGGTTACCCATGCACAGCGAGCAGCCCGGCATTTCCATGCGCGCGCCGGCCTTGCCGTAGATGCCGTAGTAGCCTTCTTCGGTCAACTGGTGAGCGTCCATCTTGGTCGGCGGCGACAGCCACAGACGGGTTGGCAGCTGACCTTTGACCTGATCCAGCAACTTGCCGGCCGCGCGGAAGTGACCGATGTTGGTCATGCACGAACCGATGAACACTTCGTCGATCTTCTCGCCAGCAACGCTGGACAGCAGACGGGCGTCGTCCGGGTCGTTTGGCGCGCAGAGTACAGGCTCTTTGATGTCGTTCAGGTCGATTTCGATGATTTCAGCGTATTCGGCGTCAGCATCGGCAACCATCAACTCAGGGTTGGCGATCCAGGCTTCCATCGCTTGAGCACGACGTTCCAGGGTACGCGCATCGCCGTAGCCTTCGCCGATCATCCAGCGCAGCAGGGTGATGTTGGAGCTCAGGTACTCGGTGATCGACTCTTTCGACAGCTTGATGGTGCAACCGGCAGCCGAACGTTCAGCCGAGGCGTCGGACAGCTCGAAAGCCTGTTCGATGCTCAAGTTGTCCAGGCCTTCGATTTCCAGAATGCGGCCGGAGAAGGCGTTCTTCTTGCCTTTCTTCTCAACGGTCAACAGGCCAGCCTGAATCGCGAAGTAAGGAATGGCGTGAACCAGGTCACGCAGGGTGACGCCCGGTTGCATTTTGCCTTTGAAGCGCACCAGGATCGATTCCGGCATGTCCAGCGGCATAACGCCGGTGGCAGCGGCAAACGCAACCAGACCGGAACCGGCCGGGAACGAAATGCCCATCGGGAAACGGGTGTGCGAGTCACCACCGGTACCGACGGTGTCCGGCAGCAGCATGCGGTTCAGCCAGCTGTGGATGATGCCGTCGCCCGGACGCAGGGAAACGCCGCCGCGGGTCATGATGAAGTCTGGCAGGGTGTGGTGGGTGGTCACGTCGATCGGCTTAGGGTAAGCCGCGGTGTGGCAGAAGGACTGCATCACCAGATCAGCGGAGAAGCCCAGGCACGCCAGGTCTTTCAGTTCGTCACGGGTCATCGGACCGGTGGTGTCCTGGGAACCCACGGTGGTCATCTTCGGTTCGCAGTAAGTACCAGGACGAACGCCTGCTACGCCGCATGCCTTGCCGACCATTTTCTGCGCCAGGGTGAAACCCTTGGTGCTTTCGATCGGGGCATCCGGTTTCTTGAACAGGTCGAACGCTGGCAGACCCAGTTCGGCGCGAGCCTTATCGGTCAGGCCACGGCCGATGATCAGCGGAATACGACCGCCAGCACGGACTTCATCCAACAGCACCGGCGTCTTCATTTCAAAGGTAGTGATGACTTCGTCGGTACCGTGCTTGCAGACTTTGCCAACATGCGGGTACAGGTCGATCACGTCGCCCATGTTCATGTTGGTGACGTCGAATTCGATTGGCAGGGCGCCCGCATCTTCCATGGTGTTGTAGAAGATTGGAGCGATCTTGTTGCCGAAGCAGAAACCGCCAGCGCGTTTGTTCGGCACGTAAGGCACGTCATCGCCGAAGAACCACAGCACCGAGTTGGTGGCGGATTTACGCGACGAACCGGTACCGACCACGTCACCGACGTAGGCGATCGGGAAGCCTTGGCCGCGCATTTCTTCGATCTGCTTCATCGGGCCGGTGACGCCTTGCTCGTCCGGCACGATGCCGTCGCGAGCCATTTTCAGCATGGCCAGGGCGTGCAGCGGGATGTCCGGGCGGGACCAGGCGTCCGGAGCAGGGGACAGGTCGTCGGTGTTGGTTTCGCCGGTGACCTTGAACACGCGCAGGCTGATCTTGTCGGCCAGCACAGGGCGGTTTTTGAACCACTCGCCGTCAGCCCAGGATTGCAGCACGCCTTTGGCGTGAACGTTACCGTTCTTGGCGCGTTCAGCGACGTCGTGGAAAGCGTCGAACATCAGCAGGGTGTGCTTGAGTTCTTCGGCAGCCACTGGGGCCAGTTCGGCGTCGTCCAGCAGGTTGACCAACGTGACAATGTTGTAGCCGCCCTGCATGGTGCCGAGCAGTTCAACCGCGCGCTTCTTGTCGATCAGAGGGGATTTGGCTTCGCCTTTGGCGAGGGC
>NZ_JAHBDK010000105.1 GCF_019956415.1 Pseudomonas sp. GL-B-19 | reverse complement strand
CGTGAGCTCAACCAATGTTGGCCAGAAGCCAAAGATGGCTTCCTCGAATAGGCCTTATACATAGATGCAACCGGGTAGCAGTGTTTGAAAAGCAGGTAGACAGTGGGGGCGAGTCCATACATAGGAGCGAGCCTGCTCGCGATAGCTATCGATCAGTCACCATAGATATCGGACTTGAAGTACTTGTCCGAAATCTTCTGGTATTCGCCATTGGCGCGAATGCCATCAATGGCCGCGTTCAGTTCCCTCACCAACTCAGCATTGCCCTTGCGCACAGCAATCCCGGCGCCCTCGCCCACGTATTTCGGGTCCTTCAACTCCGGTCCGACAAACGCGTAACCCTTGCCACGGGGCATCGACAGGAAGTCATTCAGCGGAATGGTGTCGGCAAAAATGGCATCAAGACGACCGGCTGCCAGGTCCATGTAGATTTCTTCGTTGTTGCCATAGCGCTTGACGTTAATGCCCTTCGGTTCGAACACCTCGGTGGCGTAACGGTCGGTGGTGGTTGCGCGCTGTACGCCAACGGTTTTGCCTTTGAGGCTGGCGTACTGGTCATCGACCACCGCTCCGTCCTTCATCACCAGACGCGATGAGGTGAAGTAATACTTGTGGGAGAAATCCACTGACTTCTTGCGGTCTTCGTTGATGGTCATGGACGACAGGGCCATGTCGATTTTCTTCACTTTCAGGGAAGGAATCAGACCGTCGAATTCGCCTTCGACCCACACGCACTCGACCTTCATCTGCGCGCACAGGGCATTGCCGATCTCATAGTCGAAACCGACAATCTTGCCCTCGTCGGTTTTGGAAGCAAACGGCGGGTAAGCGGCTTCAATACCGATGCGCAGGGCTTTCTCGGCGGCAAACACGCTGCTGCACGCCAACAGACTCAGGGCCAGACCGGTGATGAGGGGAAATTTCTTCATGTTCGTTCTCTCGCGGGTTGTTGTTGGTTTGGCAAGACAGAAGAAAGAGCTGGAACGGGGAACGTCTTTTTTGTACTTGGAATTCCATACTGGACTTTTATGTATTAACCGTCAATCGGACAAGCGGGATCATGCCTGGCCGATGGTCGGGTGGTGAGTCAGGAGGTTATTGGGTGAAGCGAATGGCCCTATCGCGAGCAGGCTCGCTCCCACATGGGATCTTTGTCGTACACAAATTTGGGGTTCATGAAGATCTACTGTGGGAGCGAGCCTGCTCGCGAAGGCGGCAGAGCAGACAACAAAGAAACAACAAGTTGTTTACTGCTTCCAGCGATCCGCCGCCGCATGATCACTGTCACGCCCTTCCACCCAGCGCGGGCCGTCAGGGGTGTTTTCCTTCTTCCAGAACGGCGCACGGGTTTTCAGGTAATCCATGACAAACGCACAGGCATCGAAGGCTGCCTGGCGGTGGGCGCTGGCGGCACCGACGAAGACGATCGGTTCTCCCGGTTCCAGAGCGCCGATGCGGTGCAGCACTTCCAGCTTCAACAGCGGCCAGCGCTGCTCAGCCTCCAGGGCAATCTTGCCCAGGGCCTTCTCGGTCATGCCCGGGTAGTGCTCAAGAAACATCCCGGCCACATCAAGTCCGTCATTGAAGTCGCGCACATAGCCGACAAAACTCACCACCGCGCCCACGCCCACATTGGCGGCGTGCATGGCGTTGACTTCGGCACCAGGATCGAACGCCGTGGACTGCACGCGAATCGCCATGGATCAGCCCCCGGTCACGGTCGGAAAGAACGCCACTTCATCGCCATCGCTGACCGGTTCGTCGAGCTGGCAAAGGTCTTCATTGCGGGCGCACATCAGGTTCTGCTCGCTCAGCACATCGGCACCGTCGCGCTGAGCCAGCAGCGCGCGCACGTCATCGACCGTGGCGAAATCACCTTCAACCTTGACCGAGTCCACGCCAAGCGCTTCGCGATATCGAGCAAAAAACTTCACGGTGACGTTCATGGTTGATCCGCCTGGAAATGCCCGCTCTTGCCACCGACCTTCTCCAGCAGCCGCACGCTTTCGATAGTCATGCCACGATCCACGGCCTTGCACATGTCGTAGATAGTCAATGCCGCCACGCTGGCGGCGGTCAACGCTTCCATTTCGACGCCGGTCTGCCCGGACAACTTGCAACGCGCGACGATGCGCACAGTGTCGTCACCTTCGGCACTGAGTTCGACTTTGACGCCGGTCAGCATCAGCGGATGGCACAGAGGAATCAGATCGCTGGTTTTTTTAGCCGCCTGAATGCCGGCAATACGCGCCACGGCAAACACATCACCCTTGGGGTGACCGCCACTGACGATCATCTGCAGGGTGTCGGGCAGCATGCGGACAAGCGCTTGGGCCGTCGCCTCACGGAACGTCACGGCTTTTTCGGTGACGTCGACCATGTTGGCGCGACCTTGGGAATCGAGATGAGTCAGCACAGGGTTACTCCTGATCAGGAGCGTCGATTGTAAACCTGCGGGTCAGATTTCCGCACCCTTGATTATCCATTCACCGCAAAGCCCCCTGTAGGAGTGAGCCTGCTCGCGATTACGGTCTGGTATTCAACATTGATATCGACTGACACACCGCGATCGCGAGCAGGCTCACTCCTATGTATGGACTCGCCCCCACTGTCTACCTGCTTTTCAAACACTGCTACCCGGTTGCATCTATGTATAAGGCCTATTCGAGGAAGCCATCTTTGGCTTCTGGCCAACATTGGTTGAGCTCACG
>NZ_JAHBDK010000104.1 GCF_019956415.1 Pseudomonas sp. GL-B-19 | reverse complement strand
TCAGCACCAACGTGCCGTAAGTCCCGGCAAAGGTGCCGGGGGTGATCGGGCCGGCGCTGGGGCCGGTCGGTATGCGGTCGGCGCCTTGCACGTCATTGCTCAGGACGTTGCCGTTGAGGGTCAGCAGAGTTTCCGATGCAGTGCTGGCGTTGGTGTCGTACACGGCTTGAGGCAGGTCGTCGATGATGTTGACGTTGATCTGGTTGGTCGCGGTGCTGCCGTCTGTGTCTGTCGCCACCACATCGAAGTTTTCGGTGAGGCTGTTGTTACCGTTGGCGGCTGGATGGGTTTCGTTATCCACCAGGGTGTAGCTGTAGCTGATGACACCGGTGGTCGAGTTGTAGCCAGTGATGGTCAGTGTGTTGCCCAGCGCCGTGACGATTGTTTGCGGGAAGCCCGCCGTCACACCACCAGCCACCACATGAATGCCGCCGACATCGAGGGTTTGCAAGCCATCAAGCGCGGTCACGGTGAAGGTGCCGTTCTTCGTCAGCGCCGGGATGTTCGGGTTGGTGCCGTCGCTGAGGTTTTTCTCGTAGACGGTCAGTTCGCCGCCGTAGACGTTGAGGCCGTTGAGGGTCACTGGGTCATCGTTGTTGTGGATTTTCAGCACCAGGTTGGCGGTGCCGGAATCGCCGTCGGCATCGGTGATGGTGTAGGCGAAGGTTTCCGTGCTGTTGCCATTGCCGTGCAGCGCTTTGAAATCGGCATTGCTGGTATTCAGGGTGTAGATGTACGTGCCGTTGGCGTTCAGCACCAACGTGCCGTAAGTCCCGGCAAACGTGCCGGGGGTGATCGGGCCGGCGCTGGGGCCGGTCGGTATGCGGTCGGCGCCTTGTACGTCGTTGGTCAGCACATTGCCGTTGAGGGTCAGCAGGGTTTCCGATGCGGTGCTGGCGTTGCTGTCGTACACGCCTTGAGGCCGGTCGTCGATGATGTTGACGTCGAGCGTGCCGTTGGCGGTGGTGCCGTTATCGTCGACCACGGTCACGGCGAATTGCTCTGGCAGTGAGTTGGCGTCGTTGCCAGTGGGGTGGGCTTCGTTGTCGGCCAGGGTGTAGCTGTAGCTCACGACGCCAGTCGTGGCGTTGAACCCGGTGATCGTCAGCGTGCTCCCCAACGGAGTCATGACAGATTGCGGGAACCCAGTTGTCACACCGTTGGTAACTACCGCGATGCCGCCGACGCTCAGGGTCTGCACGCCATCGAGGGCGGTAATGGCGAAGGTGCCACTTTGGGTCAGCGCCGGGGTATCGGGGCTGCTGCCGTCGCTGAGGTTTTTCTCGTAGACGGTCAACTCGCCGCCGTAAACATCGAGCCCTTTGAGGATCACCGGATCGTTGTTGTTGTGGATATTCAGCACCAGGTTGGCGGTGCTGGAATCGCCGTCGGCATCGGTGAGGGTGTAGGCGAAGGTTTCCGTGCCGTTGCCATTGCCGTGCAGGGCTTTGAACTCGGCATCACTGGTGTTCAGGGTGTAGGTGTAGGTGCCGTTGGCGTTCAGCACCAACGTGCCGTAAGTCCCGGCAAAGGTGCCGGGGGTGATGGGACCGGCATTGGGGCCGGTCGGTATGCGGTCGGCGCCTTGCACGTCATTGCTCAGGACGTTGCCGTTGAGGATCAGCAGAGTTTCCGATGCAGTGCTGGCGTTGGTGTCGTACACGGCTTGAGGCAGGTCGTCGATGATGTTGACGTCGAGCGTGCCGTTGGCGGTGGTGCCGTTATCGTCGACCACGGTCACGGCGAATTGCTCTGGCAGTGAGTTGGTGTCGTTAGCGGTGGGGTGGGCTTCGTTGTCGGCCAGGGTGTAGCTGTAGCTCACGACGCCAGTCGTGGCGTTGAACCCGGTGATCGTCAGCGTGCTCCCCAACGGAGTCATGACAGATTGCGGGAACCCAGTTGTCACACCGTTGGTAACTACCGCGATGCCGCCGACGCTCAGGGTCTGCACGCCATCGAGGGCGGTAATGGCGAAGGTGCCACTTTGGGTCAGCGCCGGGGTATCGGGGCTGCTGCCGTCGCTGAGGTTTTTCTCGTAGACGGTCAACTCGCCGCCGTAAACATCGAGCCCTTTGAGGATCACCGGATCGTTGTTGTTGTGGATATTCAGCACCAGGTTGGCGGTGCTGGAATCGCCGTCGGCATCGGTGAGGGTGTAGGCGAAGGTTTCCGTGCCGTTGCCATTGCCGTGCAGGGCTTTGAACTCGGCATCACTGGTGTTCAGGGTGTAGGTGTAGGTGCCGTTGGCGTTCAGCACCAACGTGCCGTAAGTCCCGGCAAAGGTGCCGGGGGTGATCGGGCCGACATTTTCCCCGAGGGTCACGCGGTCGGCGCCTTGTACGTCGTTGGTCAGTACATTGCCGTTGAGGGTCAGCAGGGTTTCCGATGCGGTGCTGGCGTTGCTGTCGTACACGGCTTGAGGCCGGTCGTCGATGATGTTGACGTTGATCTGGTTGGTCGCGCTGCTGCCGTCTGTGTCTGTCGCCACCACATCGAAGTTTTCGGTGAGGCTGTTGTTACCGTTGGCGGCTGGATGGGTTTCGTTATCCACCAGGGTGTAGCTGTAACTGACCACGCCCGTAGTGGCGTCGAACCCGGTGATCGTCAGCGTGCTGCCCAGCGGTGTGACGATCGATTGCGGGAAGCCCGCGGGCACGCCACCGGCCACCACATGAATGCCACCGACATCAAGGGTCTGCAGGCCGTCGAGCGCGGTCACGGTGAAAGTGCCGTTCTGGGTCAGCGCCGGGGTGTTCGGGTTGGTGCCGTCGCTGAGGTTTTTCTCGTAGACGGTCAGTTCGCCGCCGTAGACGTTGAGGCCGTTGAGGGTCACTGGATCGTCGTCGTTGTGGATGTTCAGCACCAGGTTGGCGGTGCTGGAATCGCCGTCGGCATCGGTGAGGGTGTAGGCGAAGGTTTCCGTGCCGTTGCCATTGCCGTGCAGCGCTTTGAAATCGGCATTGCTGGTGTTCAGGGTGTAGGTGTACGTGCCGTTGGCGTTCAGCACCAACGTGCCGTAAGTCCCGGCAAACGTACCGGGGGTGATCGGGCCGGCGCTGGGGCCGGTCGGTATGCGGTCGGCGCCTTGCACGTCATTGCTCAGGACGTTGCCGTTGAGGGTCAGCAGAGTTTCCGATGCAGTGCTGGCGTTGGTGTCGTACACGGCTTGAGGCAGGTCGTCGATGATGTTGACGTTGATCTGGTTGGTCGCGGTGCTGCCGTCTGT
>NZ_JAHBDK010000103.1 GCF_019956415.1 Pseudomonas sp. GL-B-19 | reverse complement strand
ACCCATCCCCGCCTCCACCGCCAGCCCTTCCAGCTGCGCACGCCCATTCAGCTCGGGAAATTCCGCAATACGTTGCAACAACCGCCACGCCAATGGGCTCAGCTCCGAAAACTTCACGCTCCAGTCCTCCGCCCGCCGCACCAGCAATAAAGTCGGGTGAGCGGGTGCTGCCTCGGGTTGAAAGTCCGGCCCCACCAATTGCACCGGCCAGGCATACGCAAGCGGCCACGCCAGTGGCGAAACCTGCAACGGCCGCGCCATGATCAACGCCACATCACTCGGCGCTAACGGCTCGGCATCAGATTGCTGCAACGCCATCTCGACCCATTCGTAATGTGCCAGTTCCATCATGAACGGCGGCCATGTGCCCTCGCTCAACGCCTGCGGATCAGCCGCGAGAAACTCCACAAACTCCTGGGCAATCTCACCGAATTTCGGCGTGCGCGCGCGGTAGTCCCTCAGGAAAATCCGCACCAGCGTACGCCACTGTTCATCACCGAGAATCTTGATCAGCACCGGAAAAGTCCCACTGAGCAACGTCGACAGGTTGGCGAAAATCAGGTCGCGATACACCTGAGCCCGTGCGGCGTTCATTTCAACCGGCGGCGCGCAGTGATCGGGATCGCGCAGGTAGCGGCCCAGGGTGGTTTGTTGTTCAAACAGGCTCGGCTTATCCACGGTTCACCCCCTCGGTTTGCAAGCGGCGAATGGTCTGCAATTCGGTCACCAGTTCGGAAAACGCCGGGAAGTTGAAATCCCGCTCCAGCAGCGTCGGTTGCGCGCCGAACCGGGCATAGGCCTGCGCCAGCAACGACCAGACCACCGGTTTCACCGAGGCGCCATGGGTGTCGATTTTCAAAGTGTCGGATTCATCGAAGTGCCCGGCCACGTGCATCGCCACCACCCGGCCAGCGTCGATGCCGGCCAGAAACGTCTGCGGATCGAAACCGTGATTGATCGAATTGACGTACACGTTGTTGACGTCCAGCAACAGGTCGCAATCGGCCTCGCGCAACACCGCGTTGGTGAAGGCCACCTCATCCATGTCCTGCTGCGGTGCGGCGTAGTAAGAGACGTTTTCTACCGCCAGACGCCGGCCGAGAATGTCCTGGGCCTGACGGATGCGCGCAGCCACGTGGTGCACCGCTTCTTCGGTAAAGGGCAGCGGCAGCAGGTCGTAGAGGTGACCGTCATCGCTGCAATAGCTCAAATGCTCGCTGTACAGCGGCACCTTGTAATGATCGAGGAATACCCGGACTTCCTGCAGAAACCCGACGTCCAACGGCGCCGGCCCACCGAGGGACAACGACAAGCCGTGACAGGACAACGGGAAACGCTCGGCCAGGGTGCGCAACGCTTGGCCGTGAGCGCCGCCGATGCCGATCCAGTTTTCCGGGGCGACTTCCAGAAAGTCGAAATCGCCGGCTGGGGCGGCCTGAAGGTCTTTCATCAAGCCGCGACGCAGGCCGAGCCCGACGGTCGCCTTGGTGGGTGTGGAAGAGGTCTGCATGGTGTCGATCTCAATGATTGCCATAACGGAATCACAGTTAATCGATGCGCTGTATCGGGGCTGTGTTCGGTTGCAGCAGAAAATCGTGGCGTATGTATCAGTGAAGGGTCTGTACACACTTCGGTACAGACCCGTGGGTGGGCGTTACGCCAGGTCGTATTTCTCGCGCACCAGATGGCCGATGCCGATCCGGTCCAGCACGGTCATCGGGCACAGGAAGGTCACGCGGACGGTGCCGGGCAAGCGACTGATGTCGATGGAGCCGGTGATCGTCGCGCGGTTGAGCACTTCGTCATACGCCAGGCCAGTGACCGAAGCCGCACGTTTCAGGCCGTTTTCCACCGCGACGTTGAGGTTCTCGCCGCTGCCGATGAAGGTGATCGGGCCGCTCTGCTCGATCTCGTGCTGCCCCCAGCGCTCGCCCAGTTCGCGGACTTTCTGCCGCTGCTGTGCATTCATCGGCCGGGCCATGGGCGGCAGGTCATCAAGGTTTTGCAGGAGGATCGGCCCTTCCAGCGTCAGGTGCTTGATCACTTCCACCTGCACTTCGGTTTCCCCGGAGCAATCAGTGGTATGCCCGGCGATCTCGCCGTTGCCCTGCTGGGCATGCATGTCGCCCATGTACACCCCGGCGCCCGGTACCTTGACCGGACAGATCAACACACAGCCTTCGCGGATCGAGTTGGTGTCCATGTGGCCGTCGGTTTTCGCCACATGCAGTTCTTCGCGGGTCATGCCGAAACGGTGCGGCGCATTGATCAGGTATTGGCCGAAATCGGCGCAGTTGTGCGAGTCGGGCAAGTCACGGGACGGCGTGGTGCCGATGTTGCCGAGGAACGGCCGCATGTGCGCGGCGACGCCGGGGATGTCGGCGCGGGCCAGCGACAGGATCGAATGCTGGGCGGCGAATTCCGGCAGTGCCGACATCTCGGACGCATTGCTGGCCAGTTGGTTGGCGACGTGCTGATTGACGGTCAGGCTGACCTGATTCTGCGCATCGAACACGATCACGTAACCGTGGCTGAAGCGAAACGCGCTGACTTCGGCGCCGCAGTTGTTGCAACGAATGGAATCTTCGCCGATGCCTTCGACGTGGCTCGCCGGGTGGTCGGTGCCGCATTTGGCGCAGAATTTGGAGACGAACGGATCGCCGTTGTAGCGCCCTTCGACAAAACTCATGACCCCGGATGACGTCGCCAGCGAGGTCACACGCATGCTTTTGATCTTGATCGCCACGGCGTCGCCGACTTCCGCACCGGCGATGGCCACCGGTTGCGTCACTTCGTGGCCACCTTCGAAGGCCGGCGTAATCATCGGCCCCCAGCAGCCCGGCGGTGTACCGGTGATCAGCGTGCCACCGTCGGCCAGCGGCCCGAGCATGGGCTGGCTCGGGCCGATGATGCCTTGGGTGTAATGGTCGACGCGCAGGCGATTGACGGGTTTGGTTTCAGTCTGAAGCGTAGTCATCAGAGGGTTCCCTTCGCGGAGTCAGGAGCGACGACGGCCGCCTGTTGCGACGACCATCAGATGCCTGGGCAGAACCGGTGCTCGGGTACTGGACGGCCTTTACAGTTGATCGCAGGTTTGTATCCGGGCTGTGTTCGGCAATGGTCGGGAATGAAGTGGAATGTATCGGGACAGCGGTTAGATACAGTGCGATACACAGCACAAATCCCTGTAATTGGATGGACTCGCCCACGCCGAGGCGTCAATGCGCCACGGTGGCAGTCTAAGAAGCCAACGGCAGCGAGGGCGAGTCCATGAAAAAGAATACGACGCTTAAACAGTCCCTGTCTTCAACCGATGTGTCGGCCTGTACGA
>NZ_JAHBDK010000102.1 GCF_019956415.1 Pseudomonas sp. GL-B-19 | reverse complement strand
TTTAATCTTGACGATGACCTACTCTCACATGGGGAAACCCCACACTACCATCGGCGATGCATCGTTTCACTGCTGAGTTCGGGATGGGATCAGGTGGTTCCAATGCTCTATGGTCGTCAAGAAATTCGGTAGCCAGGTCGTTTACCTTTCGGTTCACGCTCCAGCGAATGGGTATGCAATAGATTTGTGTGTTGTTTGCGAATTTTCGACTTGTATCGTCTTCACACACCGCAATCTGGTGCCCTCTCAGGTCAGCAAATTGCTTGGGTGTTATATGGTCAAGCCTCACGGGCAATTAGTATTGGTTAGCTCAACGCCTCACAGCGCTTACACACCCAACCTATCAACGTCGTAGTCTTCGACGGCCCTTCAGGGGACTCAAGGTCCCAGTGAGATCTCATCTTGAGGCTAGTTTCCCGCTTAGATGCTTTCAGCGGTTATCTATTCCGAACATAGCTACCCGGCAATGCCACTGGCGTGACAACCGGAACACCAGAGGTTCGTCCACTCCGGTCCTCTCGTACTAGGAGCAGCCCCTCTCAAATCTCAAACGTCCACGGCAGATAGGGACCGAACTGTCTCACGACGTTCTAAACCCAGCTCGCGTACCACTTTAAATGGCGAACAGCCATACCCTTGGGACCGGCTTCAGCCCCAGGATGTGATGAGCCGACATCGAGGTGCCAAACACCGCCGTCGATATGAACTCTTGGGCGGTATCAGCCTGTTATCCCCGGAGTACCTTTTATCCGTTGAGCGATGGCCCTTCCATACAGAACCACCGGATCACTAAGACCTACTTTCGTACCTGCTCGACGTGTCTGTCTCGCAGTCAAGCGCGCTTTTGCCTTTATACTCTACGACCGATTTCCGACCGGTCTGAGCGCACCTTCGTACTCCTCCGTTACTCTTTAGGAGGAGACCGCCCCAGTCAAACTACCCACCATACACTGTCCTCGATCCGGATAACGGACCTGAGTTAGAACCTCAAAGTTGCCAGGGTGGTATTTCAAGGTTGGCTCCACGCGAACTGGCGTCCACGCTTCAAAGCCTCCCACCTATCCTACACAAGCAAATTCAAAGTCCAGTGCAAAGCTATAGTAAAGGTTCACGGGGTCTTTCCGTCTAGCCGCGGATACACTGCATCTTCACAGCGATTTCAATTTCACTGAGTCTCGGGTGGAGACAGCGCCGCCATCGTTACGCCATTCGTGCAGGTCGGAACTTACCCGACAAGGAATTTCGCTACCTTAGGACCGTTATAGTTACGGCCGCCGTTTACCGGGGCTTCGATCAAGAGCTTCGCGTTAGCTAACCCCATCAATTAACCTTCCGGCACCGGGCAGGCGTCACACCCTATACGTCCACTTTCGTGTTTGCAGAGTGCTGTGTTTTTAATAAACAGTCGCAGCGGCCTGGTATCTTCGACCGGCATGGGCTTACGCAGTAAATGCTTCACCCTCACCGGCGCACCTTCTCCCGAAGTTACGGTGCCATTTTGCCTAGTTCCTTCACCCGAGTTCTCTCAAGCGCCTTGGTATTCTCTACCCAACCACCTGTGTCGGTTTGGGGTACGGTTCCTGGTTACCTGAAGCTTAGAAGCTTTTCTTGGAAGCATGGCATCAACCACTTCGTCACCCAAAGGGTAACTCGTCATCAGCTCTCGGCCTTGGAATCCCGGATTTACCTAAGATTCCAGCCTACCACCTTAAACTTGGACAACCAACGCCAAGCTGGCCTAGCCTTCTCCGTCCCTCCATCGCAATAACCAGAAGTACAGGAATATTAACCTGTTTTCCATCGACTACGCTTTTCAGCCTCGCCTTAGGGACCGACTAACCCTGCGTCGATTAACGTTGCGCAGGAAACCTTGGTCTTTCGGCGTGGGTGTTTTTCACACCCATTGTCGTTACTCATGTCAGCATTCGCACTTCTGATACCTCCAGCAAGCTTCTCAACTCACCTTCACAGGCTTACAGAACGCTCCTCTACCGCATCACCTAAGTGATACCCGTAGCTTCGGTGTATGGTTTGAGCCCCGTTACATCTTCCGCGCAGGCCGACTCGACTAGTGAGCTATTACGCTTTCTTTAAAGGGTGGCTGCTTCTAAGCCAACCTCCTAGCTGTCTAAGCCTTCCCACATCGTTTCCCACTTAACCATAACTTTGGGACCTTAGCTGACGGTCTGGGTTGTTTCCCTTTTCACGACGGACGTTAGCACCCGCCGTGTGTCTCCCATGCTCGGCACTTGTAGGTATTCGGAGTTTGCATCGGTTTGGTAAGTCGGGATGACCCCCTAGCCGAAACAGTGCTCTACCCCCTACAGTGATACATGAGGCGCTACCTAAATAGCTTTCGAGGAGAACCAGCTATCTCCGAGCTTGATTAGCCTTTCACTCCGATCCACAGGTCATCCGCTAACTTTTCAACGGTAGTCGGTTCGGTCCTCCAGTTAGTGTTACCCAACCTTCAACCTGCCCATGGATAGATCGCCCGGTTTCGGGTCTATTCCCAGCGACTAGACGCCCTATTAAGACTCGCTTTCGCTACGCCTCCCCTATTCGGTTAAGCTCGCCACTGAAAATAAGTCGCTGACCCATTATACAAAAGGTACGCAGTCACCCAACAAAGTGGGCTCCCACTGCTTGTACGCATACGGTTTCAGGATCTATTTCACTCCCCTCTCCGGGGTTCTTTTCGCCTTTCCCTCACGGTACTAGTTCACTATCGGTCAGTCAGTAGTATTTAGCCTTGGAGGATGGTCCCCCCATATTCAGACAAAGTTTCTCGTGCTCCGTCCTACTCGATTTCATGACCAAGAGATTTTCGCGTACAGGGCTATCACCCACTATGGCCGCACTTTCCAGAGCGTTCCGCTAATCTCAAAGCCACTTAAGGGCTGGTCCCCGTTCGCTCGCCACTACTAAGGGAATCTCGGTTGATTTCTTTTCCTCAGGGTACTTAGATGTTTCAGTTCCCCTGGTTCGCCTCTTAAGCCTATGTATTCAGCTTAAGATAACCATCTTATGATGGCTGGGTTCCCCCATTCAGACATCTCCGGATCAAAGTCTGTTTGCCGACTCCCCGAAGCTTTTCGCAGGCTACCACGTCTTTCATCGCCTCTGACTGCCAAGGCATCCACCGTATGCGCTTCTTCACTTGACCATATAACCCCAAGCAATCTGGTTATACTGTGAAGACGACATTCGCCGAAAATTCGCAATTTAACTCACAAATTTTACCTTAGCCTGAGCCGTTACCAGTGAAAGTAACGTTCAGTCTATCTTTCTATCACATACCCAAATTTTTAAAGAACGAACTAGTCAAAGACTAGAAATCAACATTCACCATCATCCGATGGAATGCTCATTTCTAAGCTTTTACATAAAAGACAGTTACCCTCCAGACCACTAGAGCAACTCTTTCGTCTTCTTCAATGAATCAAGCAATTCGTGTGGGAACTTATGGAGCAGCTGATGTCGTCGATTAAGGAGGTGATCCAGCCGCAGGTTCCCCTACGGCTACCTTGTTACGACTTCACCCCAGTCATG
>NZ_JAHBDK010000101.1 GCF_019956415.1 Pseudomonas sp. GL-B-19 | reverse complement strand
ACCGATATGTGGCGCGCTACAACAATGTAAGGCGCCACAGCTACAACGGTTACCACTCGCCGGTAGCGGCAGAAAAGATGGCGGCGTGAGAACCGAAAACAATGTCCAAAATTACTGGACCAGATCAAGCTCGCTCCCACAGGGAATTTGTGTCGTTCACAAATTTTGTGTTCAAAACCAAAACTTGTGGGAGCGAGCCTGCTCGCGATGGCGGTGTCACAGGCAACAAAAAACCCGCCATTCCTTACCCAGGAATGGCGGGTTTTGTCGTTTCAGCTTTCAGATCACACGGTATCCACCTTCAACGAATGATCGTTCAACATGCCATTGATGATGGTCGCCGTATCATGCCCACCCGCCACCACTCCGCCCGCCCCCGGCGTGACGCCGTAATGGTTGGCCAGGTCGACGCCCGCCAGGTCGATAGTCTGGTTCGGCGTGGCGCCGGCCATGGCGCTGACGTCGATGCTGGTCAGTACCGAGGCGCCGCTGCCCACGACTTTGAAGTGCAGGTAGTCATCCAGCGAAGCCGTGGTGCCGTTTTCGCCTTGCAACAGTTGCGACAAATCGAGTTTGTCGGTGCCTGAGGTGAAGTCGGTGACGACGTCGTGGCCGCTGTTACCTTTGAGCCACTGGAAGGTGTCGGCCCCTGCGCCGCCGGTGAGGGTGTTGTTGCCCAAGCCGCCGATCAGGAAGTCGTCACCGCCGCCACCCTTGAGGATGTCGTCGCCCAACCCACCATTGATGATGTTGCTGTTGTTGTCGCCCGTGAGGCTGTCGTTGAGGTTGGAGCCGACCAGGTTTTCGATCCCGGTGAGGGTATCGGTACCGGCGCCTCCGGTGTTTTGCCCGGTGGCCAGGTTCAGGTCGACCGTGACCCCGGCAGTCGCATGGGCGTAGTTCGCGGTGTCGATGCCGGTGCCGCCGTCGAGCAGGTCGTTGCCGATGCCGCTGAACAGCAAGTCATTGCCGGCGCCGCCGTGCAGTTCGTTGTTGCCGGTGCCGGCGGTGAGCACATCGTTACCATCGCCGGCATTGATGACGTTGTTGCCGGTACCTGCCACCAACACGTCATCGCCCGCCGTGCCGGTGAGGGTGTGGCCGTCCTGGTAGCTGATGGTTACGGCCGCGGTGTCGCTGCCGCCGTGGTTGTCGTTGGCGGTGTAGGTGTCGTGAGCGTCTGATGTAAGGTCATGGGCACCGGCGTAGTTGACGGTCATGGTCAGCTGGTAGTCCTCGTCTCCTTTGGCGTTGCCGCCACTGGTATTTTCGATGTTGGTGATGTGGATCTGGTAGGTCCCATCCGCCGACGCGGTGATCATCCCGCCGTTCACTATGCTGACGAACGGGCCGCCAACGATTCCATACTCCATGGTGATGTGCCCGTCTGCCAGGTTGTGATCCAGGTTGAGGGTTTCACCCGCTTTGAGTTTCACGGTGATGAGATCTTCATCATTGGCGCTGTTGTCTTTCACCTGCCCCAGAGATCCATTGATCACCAGTAGCGCCGTCATCGCGGCGGTATTGGCCGTAAAGGAACTGCGCACGTCCGCCAGGGAGTTACTGCTCATGAAGTTGACTGCGCCGGTGCCGGTGAAGTCCGCGCTCTTGATCACCCAACCCGTGTTGAAGGAAGTTGGCGAGGCGGTCAGCGGATCCTTGTCGGCATCGGTGTCGTTGGCCAGCAGCAGTTCGCCCGGCACCACGATGTTGCTCGACAGCACGTTGGTGATGATGTGGTCATCGACCGCCACCGGTGCCGCGTTCGGAATGACTTTGACCGTCAGCGTGGAGCTGGCCAGGTCGCCGTCGTTGTCGCTGACGGTAAAGCCGATGTTTTCGGTGATGACCACCGCCGTGGATTTTTGCGAGGTGTAGTTGTACTCGCCGGTGTCGAGGTTCACCACCAGCGTGCCGCCATTGTTGGTGGCGATGCTGATGCTGTTGTTCACCGTGTTGAACGTGCCGTGATTATCGCCGCCACTGAAGTTCAACGAACCCTGGTTGGTGTTGCCTTTAGGGTCGTAGGTGTAGGTGGTGCCGTCGACCGTGAGGGTTTTGATGAAACCGCCATCGGCACCGAACGTACCGCCCTCCAGCAATGTACCGGTGACCGGTGCACCGACCACGGTGCCCGAGAGCACCGAGTTGAGCTGGATGAGATCGGTCACCACTACCGCGTTGGTGTTGGTGTGGGTACTGCCGTCATAGGCCAGCGGATCGAGGTTGGCGTTGCTCACGCCGCTGCCCAGGCCGATCGCGTAGTTCTTGATGCTGTTGGCGTCGAGGAAGGCTTTGAGTGCGGCCTCGTCCGCCGTACCCGTCTCCTGGCCGGTGGTCGGTTTGCCGTCAGAGAAGAAGTAGCCGACGTTCTGGGCACCGGTCAGTTTTCCGGATGTATTAAACGCAGTCTGCAGCATTGCCACCGCCGCATCGTAGTTGGTGCCACCGTTCGCTGTCAGGCTGGCGAGGAGCGTCTTCGCGGTCGCTACGTCGACCCACACCGACGTTCTGTCGGTGGCACTGCTGCTGAAGGTGACGAGTTGCACTTTCACATCGCCAAGGTCGTCGTACTTGTCGAGCAAGGCGCTGATGGCCGATTTGGCCAACGCTAACCGCGACAGGCCTGGCACACCGGAGTCGTCGGCCATACTGCCGGAGATGTCGAGCACGATCAGCAAGTTGGAGTCGATTTCCACCGCTGCCACCGAGCGATCCGACGCCACTGCTTTCGGCACGTCGTCGACGATGTTGACGACGATGGTGCTGGTGGTGCTGTTGCCCAGGGCATCGGTGGCTTTGTAGGTGAAGCTTTCGCTCAGGGTGTTTGTCCCGTCGTTGGCGTTCGGCGATGTTTTCGGCGCCGAGGTCAGGGTGTAGGTGTACGTGCCGTCGGCGTTGAGCTGGATCTGACCGTATATGCCGGTGGCACTGCCAACCAGGCTGTAGGTGAATGTGCCGCTGCCGCCGGTGACCGAACCGACCAGCGTCCCGGTGGCGGTTTCCCCGGTGTTGCCCGGGTCGCTGCCGGTGACGGTGCCCCCTGCGAGGTCCAGACCGTCCTGGTTCAGGTCGAGGGCTTTTTCGTAGACCGTCACGTCCTGGTCAATCTCGGCTTTCAGGGCATTGTCGGTGACGTTGATGGTGATGGTGGTGGTGCTCTCGTCGCCATCGGAATCGCGAATGGTGTAGGTGAACGTGTCGGTAGCGCCCGCGGCCCCCACCGAGTTCGGGTTGCTGTGGTACACGGCATTGCCGGCGGCATCCAGGGTCAGGTAGCCGTAGGTGCCATTGATATTGTTGCCCAGCCCGCCGACCGCCGAGGTCGCCGTGTTACTGCCGGCACGCACGCCAATCACCGCCCCACCGACAGCCGGGCCATCGGCGCCCAACACGTCGTTGCCCAGTACGCTGATGTTGACCATTGCGCCTTCCACCGCACTGGCGGTATTCGGCGCTGCGGTGGGCAGGTCATCGACGATGTTGACGTTGATCTGACCCGACGCGGTGCTGCCGTCTGTGTCTGTCGCCACCACATCGAAGTTTTCGGTGAGGCTGTTGTTACCGTTGGCGGCTGGATGGGTTTCGTTATCCACCAGGGTGTAGCTGTAGCTGATGACACCGGTGGTCGAGTTGTAG
>NZ_JAHBDK010000100.1 GCF_019956415.1 Pseudomonas sp. GL-B-19 | reverse complement strand
CTGCGTTCGGCTGCGCAGCAGTCGTAAAACCTGAGTTTGCGGTCTTCCTGAAACACTGCATCGTCTGATTTCGCGACTGCTGCGCAGCCGAACGCAGGCTTCGCCAGCTGCTACAAAAATTGCGTTGTCGCATAAATTGCTTAACTGATCGGCATTAGGGCTTGCCCGCGATGAGGCCCGCCTTACCACTGAAAGTCTAAGCTTTGCAGATAAGCCCAATACTCGTAGGAAGCGACCATGCATCTAGAAGGTTCCTGCCACTGCGGCGCCGTGTCATTCAGCCTGAACAGTGCCCACCCCTACCCTTATCAACGTTGCTACTGCTCGATCTGTCGCAAGACACAGGGCGGTGGCGGTTATGCGATCAATCTCGGCGGCGATGCCGGGAGCCTCAAGGTACGCGGCCGAAAGCACATCGCGATTTACCATGCACGGCTCAAGGATGAAGGCGATAAACGGGCGCACAGCAGCAGCGCCGAACGGCATTTCTGCTCCCTTTGTGGTACGGGACTGTGGCTGTTCAGCCCTGAATGGCCGGAGCTGATCCACCCGTTTGCGTCCGCCATCGACACCCCGTTGCCGGTGCCGCCAGAGCACACGCACTTGATGCTCGGCTCAAAAGCGCCGTGGGTGGAGGTCGAGGCGCATTCCGGCGATCAGCAGTTCGAGGTCTATCCCGAAGAGTCCATCGCTGATTGGCACGAACGCCTCGGCTTGAGCCGCTAAGGCGTTTTAAGCGTCAGGCCGCAGCGGGCACGCCACTGTGGAAACGGAACTCCACGTCCGGCGACTCGATCAGCTCCTGCTCTGCCGCACGGACCTTATCGATCACTTGGGCGATGTCCTTGGCGTCCCCGTACTGGTAAGCCAGTTTCAGGTAACCCTGGAAATGCCGCGCCTCGCTTTTCAGCAGCCCGAAGTAGAACTTGCCCAGTTCTTCATCCAGATGCGGCACCAGCGCCTCGAAACGCTCGCAACTGCGGGCCTCGATAAAAGCGCCCACCACCAACGTATCCACCAGTTTCACCGGTTCATGGCTGCGTACCACTTTGCGCAGGCCCGAGGCGTAGCGACCGGCGGACAATTGGCGCAGCTCGATCTTGCGCTTTTTCATCAGGCGCATGACTTGTTCATGGTGCACCAGTTCTTCCCGGGCCAGGCGCGACATCAGGTTGATCAGGTCGACATGGGAGTGGTACTTGGCAATCAGGCTCAGCGCCGTGCTGGCCGCTTTGAATTCGCAGTTCTTGTGGTCGATCAGCAAGGTTTCCTGATCGGCCAGTGCGGCCTGCACCCAGCCGTCAGGGGTACGGCAGCCGAGGAACTCGTGAATTTCGGGAAGGATCATGGGGCTCACGGATAAAGGGTTCAAAATCGAAGGGCGCCGATTATACCGGCCTGTCGGCAGACCACCAGTCGCCAACCGTTGATATGCATCAAGTACCTGGTTGGCGAGCAGCAACTATAGTTGTGCAACGCCGTGCTTTTTACCCCTTTATGGAGATCCCGATCATGCAAGCCATTCGCAGCATTCTGGTGGTCATAGAACCCGAACATTCGGAGAGCCTGGCGCTCAAACGGGCCAAATTGATTGCCGGAGTGACTCAGGCGCACTTGCACCTGCTGGTCGTTGACCGCAAACATGACCATAACGGTATGTTGGGCGTGCTCAAGGCAGCCTTGTTGGCGGACGGCTTTAGCGTCACCACCGAACAGGCCTGGAATGAAAGCCTGCACCAAACCATCATCGAAGTGCAGCAGGCTGAGGGCTGCGGGCTGGTGGTCAAACAGCATTACCCGGACAGCCAGCTGAAAAAGGCACTGCTGACCCCGGACGACTGGAAGCTGCTTCGCGAGTGCCCTACCCCGGTGCTGCTGGTAAAAACTGCCGGTTCCTGGAAAGACAAAGTGATCCTGGCGGCTGTCGATGTCGGCAATAGCGACCTTGAACACCGTCACCTGCACAACACCATCATTGATTACGGTTATGACATCGCCAGCCTGGCCAAGGCTCATTTGCACGTGATCAGTGCGCATCCATCGCCGATGCTGTCGTCGGCCGACCCGACCTTCCAGCTCAAGGAAACCATCGAAGCGCGCTATCGCGAGCAGTGCAAGGCGTTCCAGGCGGAATACGACATCGACGATGACCATTTGCATATCGAGGAAGGCCCGGCGGATGTGTTGATTCCGTTCATGGTGCACAAGCTACAGGCGGCAGTGACCGTGATCGGCACCGTGGCGCGGTCCGGGTTGTCGGGGGCTTTGATCGGCAATACGGCGGAAGTGGTGCTGGATGCGGTGGAGGGTGATGTGCTGGTGCTCAAGCCGCAGGAGATTGAGGATAAGCTTGGGGAATTGGCTCAGCATTGAAATCTATGGCGTCTGGTCGGACGCCATCGCGGGCAAGCCCGGCTCCCACAGGGTTTTGTGAGCACTGGAGATCCACTGTGGGAGCAGGGCTTGGTCCGGGCGGCGTTCCGACGATGCTTTTAGGCGCCAAAGGCGTCTTTCAGGAAGCCCGGTGCGATGTACCGTTGATAATGCGCCTCAGACAGCAAGAAAAATTCCCGATCAATGGCATCACGCAATTCCGGCAGGTTCCAGTCGCGAAATTCCGGCATCAGCACCATCCCGTAGGCTTCCAGGTTATTGATCACCCGCGCCCCACGGGCAATCAGCTGATACGCCCAGCAATACTCCGACTGATGCGGCACAAAACGAATCTTGCGTTGCTCCAGTTGCAAACGCAGACGCTGAGGGTCGAAAACCTCCAGTTTGCTGGCCATCACCTGGGACAGCAATTGCTCAAGACGCAGCCATACCGCGCGCTTTTCCTCCTCGTTGTAACCATTCCAGTTGATCACTTCATGGTGGAAACGCTTGCAGCCACGGCACACCAAATCACCGTAAACAGTGGAGCAAAGGCCGACGCAGGGGGTCTTGATGGTCTGATTGGGCATAGATAGGCAAAACACGGGGGAAACTGACAGGTCGGCATGTTAGCCCTTTGTCTAACATTCATCACCCCTCAAAATTCGGGGTCTAACTTACCTTTAATTTTTTTTTGCCGTAGAATCAGCCAGCCTTTTAAGGCGCCAATGTCCGTTAGAAGCTGTTTTCAAAGCGTCACGAGCACAGTCGTTCCTTCAGAGCGGTGTTGGCGAAGGGTTTTTCCAGCGGGGAAAAGCTCAGCGCCAACCCTCATCAGCTCCCGTTCTGCAGGCGTAAAACTTTGAAAGCAGCTTCTGTAAGGAATTGCCGGTAATTCTGGCTAAGTGGCTCACAACGCCATGCAGCGCATGAGTACGGCAATTCGGGATGAGCGTCCCGGACACCCATTTGGGACCACTGATGAGGGTAATAACTGTGCTTGAAGCCTACCGCAAACATATCGAAGAGCGTGCAGCACTGGGTATCGTTCCCCAGCCGCTTAACGCCGAACAAACTGCAGGCCTGATCGAGCTGCTGAAGAATCCCCCGGCTGGCGAAGAAGCTTTCCTCGTTGACCTGATCACCAATCGCGTTCCACCTGGAGTGGACGAAGCGGCCTATGTAAAGGCCGGTTTCCTCTCTGCCCTCGCCAAAGGCGAAGCCAAATCCCCTCTGATCGACAAGAAGCGCGCGGTTGAACTGCTCGGCACCATGCAGGGCGGCTACAACATTGTCACGTTGGTCAACCTGCTGGACGACGCCGAACTGG
>NZ_JAHBDK010000099.1 GCF_019956415.1 Pseudomonas sp. GL-B-19 | reverse complement strand
GGCCGATCAGCTTCTTGATGGTTTCAGGGGTTGCAGCAACCCGTGTTTCACCCGTCTGGGTTTCGAGAGGAACACCAATGTGCACGTCAAATCTCCTGCGTGATCTTATTGAGTAAACCCAGGCACTTCGGATGGTGCGGCTGGGGCGGCCGATCAGCACGATCCCGCCAAATCTGGACGGGGCGCGGCATTTTGCAGGCGAATTTTGTGCCCTTCAAGGGATTATGACGGGTGACGGAAAATTAACTACAAGTCACCCCGTGACCGAATGTCGCAACTGACGGGGTCAATCCCTTGTAGGCCGTGACTTGTAAGGGGTTTTGTCGAAATTTGGTAATTTACATATCTTTACTGTGAATGAGGCATCATCGCCCGCCAATAGCGGCTCAAAGCCACGTCGTCAGGCGCTTGTGGGACGTTTGTGCCGCTTTTCAGTACAGTCTTTGGATATGCGACATATAGTTATATCTGTAGGGCTTTGTATTTGCTGACTACGGGGTCAGTTATTGGGCTAAAGCCTTTATCCTTCTAGGTTGTAGCTGTGTGCCTGATTGAGCAGCCAGTCACGAAATGCCTTTAAAGAGGCCGATTCCACCTTTCGCTCGGGAATCATCAGGTAATAAGCCTTGATGCTCGACAATGCTTGAGTGTTGGCAATCACCAGGCGCTTCTCCGCCAATTCACGCTGAATCAGGAACGGTGGAATCAGCGCGATGCCCATGTCGTGCATGGCCGCCTGGGCAAGCATGGAGAATAGCTCGTAGCGCGGTCCTGTCATGTCCCGAGGGATATTCAGGTTCCTGGAGTTGAACCACTGACGCCATGCATAAGGGCGGGTGGTCTGTTGCAGCAGTGGGAGTTCGGCAATCTCGCCGGGCGTCAGAGTGGTCTTTTTTCCCAATAGGTTCGGGCTGCACACCGGCATCGGATTTTCACCCATCAACCTGTGGGATTCGGTACCTGACCAGTCGGCATCGCCGAAATAGATCGCCGCATCGAAGTCGGTGTCGGCAAACAGAAAGGGTCGAGTACGGTTCGTAAGGTTGACCGTCACTTCCGGGTGCTTCTGCTGGAAGTCCTTGAGTCGCGGTAGCAGCCACTGAGTGCCAAAGGTCGGAACCACTGCCAGTTCGATCACGTTGGCGCCCTGTTGCCCCATCACTGACAGCGTGTCCCGCTCCACTGCGTCGAGCTGGGTGGCCACGCGGCGGCTGTAGGAAAGGCCGGCTTCCGTCAGCTTCACCCCACGCCGCGAGCGTCGGAAAAGTTCGACGCTGAGGAACTCCTCCAGGCTGGCGATCTGTCGGCAAATGGCGCCCTGAGTCAGCGAAAGCTCCAGGGCGGCTTTGGTAAAGCTTTCGTGGCGTGCGGCCGCTTCGAAGCTGATCAGGGCTGTAGTGCTGGGGATTTTCCTACGCATGTACGTCAACCTCACTAATGCATCGCATAAAAGCACTTTTGCGATGTTTCGGAGTGAGAAATTAGCACAACAGTATGCAAAATCCTCGTTTGCCGTAATGCGGAACCCGGCCTAGGATCAGTCCACGCAATTTGACCCCGATTCGAGAGGACACACTCATGGGCGGTAAAGCTAGCTTCAACTGGATCGATCCTCTGCTGCTGGATCAACAGCTCACTGAAGAAGAACGCATGATTCGCGACACTGCCGAGCAATTCGCTCAGCAGAAGCTCGCACCGCGCGTACTCGAAGCTTTCCGCCATGAGAAGACTGATCCAGCGATCTTCCGTGAAATGGGCGAAATCGGCCTGTTGGGCGCGACCATCCCTGAACAGTACGGTGGCAGCGGCCTCAACTACGTCAGCTACGGCCTGATTGCTCGTGAAGTCGAGCGTGTCGACTCCGGCTACCGCTCGATGATGAGTGTGCAGTCTTCGCTGGTGATGGTGCCGATCAATGAATTCGGCACTGAAGCCCAAAAGCAGAAGTACCTGCCGAAACTGGCCACCGGTGAGTGGATTGGTTGCTTCGGCCTGACAGAGCCTAACCACGGTTCCGACCCAGGCGCGATGATTACTCGTGCGCGCAAAGTGGAAGGCGGCTACAGCCTGACCGGCAACAAGATGTGGATCACCAACAGCCCGATTGCTGATGTGTTCGTGGTCTGGGGTAAAGATGACGCTGGCGACATCCGTGGTTTTGTTCTGGAGAAGGGCTGGAAAGGCCTGAGTACTCCGGCGATTCACGGCAAGGTTGGCTTGCGTGCATCCATCACAGGCGAAATCGTCATGGACAACGTGTTTGTCCCTGAAGAGAACATCTTTCCGGACGTCCGTGGTTTGAAAGGTCCTTTTACCTGCCTCAACTCGGCGCGTTATGGCATTTCCTGGGGCGCACTGGGCGCTGCCGAGTTCTGCTGGCACACCGCTCGCCAATACACCCTGGATCGTCAGCAATTCGGTCGTCCTTTGGCTGCCACTCAGCTGATCCAGAAGAAGCTCGCTGACATGCAGACCGAAATCACCATGGCGCTGCAAGGCTGCCTGCGTCTGGGTCGTATGAAAGACGAAGGCACTGCGGCGGTCGAGATCACTTCGATGATGAAGCGCAACTCTTGCGGCAAGTCCCTGGACATCGCTCGCATGGCGCGTGACATGCTGGGTGGCAACGGCATCTCCGATGAGTTCGGTGTCGCTCGCCATTTGGTTAACCTGGAAGTAGTGAATACCTATGAAGGTACGCATGACGTCCACGCACTGATTCTCGGTCGCGCGCAGACTGGCATCCAGGCGTTCTATTAATAGGAGAACGGCCATGGGCGCGCTTTCGCATCTGCGGGTACTGGATTTATCGCGGGTACTGGCCGGGCCTTGGGCCGGGCAGATCCTTGCAGACCTTGGCGCTGAGGTGATCAAGGTCGAGCGCCCGGGCAATGGCGATGACACGCGCGCCTGGGGGCCTCCTTTCCTTAAAGACGCCTATGGTGAAAACACCAGCGAGGCCGCTTATTACTTGTCGGCCAACCGCAACAAACAATCGGTCACCATCGACTTTACGCGTCCGGAAGGCCAGAAGTTGGTGCGGGATTTGGCGGCCAAGTCGGACATTCTGATCGAGAACTTCAAGGTCGGTGGGTTGGCGGCTTATGGGCTGGACTATGCGTCGCTCAAGGCAATTAATCCGAATCTGATTTATTGCTCGATTACCGGGTTTGGTCAGACTGGCCCTTACGCCAAGCGTGCGGGTTATGACTTCATGATCCAGGGGCTGGGTGGTCTGATGAGCCTGACGGGGCGACCCGAAGGGGCTGAGGGGGCCGGGCCGGTGAAAGTCGGTGTGGCGCTGACAGACATCTTGACCGGGCTTTACTCGACGGTAGCGATTCTGGCGGCGCTTGCGCATCGGGATCACGACGGTGGCGGCCAGCATATCGATATGGCATTGCTGGATGTCCAAGTCGCGTGCCTGGCCAACCAGGCGATGAACTACCTGACGACAGGCAATGCACCGAAGCGCTTGGGTAATGCCCATCCCAACATCGTGCCTTATCAGGACTTTCCTACAGCGGATGGCGACTTCATCCTCACCGTGGGTAACGATGGTCAATTCCGCAAGTTTGCCGAAGTGGCCGGGCAATCGCAGTGGGCGGATGACCCGCGCTTTGCGACAAACAAGATGCGAGTAGCGAATCGGGCGGTATTGATTCCGCTGATCCGTCAGGCGACGGTGTTCAAGACCACTGCTGAATGGGTGTTGCAGCTTGAGCAGGCTGGTGTGCCATGTGGTCCGATCAATGATCTGGCGCAGATGTTTGCTGATCCTCAGGTCAAGGCGCGTGGGTTGGCGATTGAAATGCCCCATGCGTTGGCAGGGATGGTGCCGCAGGTGGCGAGCCCTATCCGTTTGTCTGAGACACCGGTGGAATACCGCAATGCTCCTCCTTTGTTGGGTGAGCATACGCAGGAGGTTTTGCAGCGTGTGCTGGGGCTGGGAGCGGGTGCAGTGGCAGCTTTCAAAGAGGCTGGGGTGCTCTGAGGATTCCCTCTATATAGAGGGAGCTATATTGCTCCTGTATATAGAGAGGGATCGGGTGGTTTTCCGCCTTTTGGCAAGTTATTGATAGGTAACCCAAATCAGTGCTTGACGGCAGATTCTGGATGTCTATAATTCGCCCCACTTCCGGCGCAGTCGAAACGGAAAACTCCTTGGTAAACAAAGAGTTACGCAGTTTTCGGCAGCAAGCGGTTTCAGTTCATCGAAGCCCGAAAGGAGTTGAAAAAGAGGTGTTGACAGCAGCGTGTAACGCTGT
>NZ_JAHBDK010000098.1 GCF_019956415.1 Pseudomonas sp. GL-B-19 | reverse complement strand
GGGAACAAACTGGTCTGGGTACGGGACTGTCCCTGGATGTAGGCCATAACGAAAAATGCTCCGTATCTTTCGATGCGGAGCATTTTCTTTGATCGCCAGGCAGATTGCTAGGTTTTCACACAGTCTGAATGTGCCGGGTTTTTTGTTCTTGTTGCGTTAACTTTAGTTTGCGCTGTAATCCCGTTCCTACATAAGTATTCAATTTTTACTACAGTGATTTCGGAAATTTTTAAAAAGTTGGCTGATGCTCGTTGCTTCAGAAGCGGCCTACACCATGGTTAATACTTTTTTTGCGATAGTCTGGCGCTTTGAATACATCAAGGATTAGCGCTTATGGCCAGTCACAGTTACATGAGTATTACCGGTAAGCGACAAGGGCATATTTCTGTCGGCTGCTCAGGCCAAAGCTCACTGGGTAACAAGTGCCAGTTCGCGCACCAGGACGAAATCATGGTGCTGGCTTATTCGCACGATATGGTCACCGGTAATGATGGCAGCATTGCAGGTGGTCGTGGCAAGCACAGGCCAATCATGATAACCAAGGCTATCGATAAGTCATCGCCTCTATTGGCAAGTGCACTGCATGAACGTGAAGAGGTCGAGTGCATTATCAATCTCTATCGCACCGCCTCGGCTGGGGGGCAGGAGCGATATTATTCAATACATCTCACCGGTGCGCGAATTGCGCATATCAGTCAGCAAGTTCCCCACGCTATTCGTATGAACGATGCAGAACCGCAAGAGCTGGTGTCCATTCGTTATAGAGAGATTGCCTGGGCGCACGTTCCTGGTGCGACAAGTGCTTATAGTACTTGGGGGAATGAGGATGAATGAAGACTCCTGTGATATTCATGATGTGACGAAAGCGGCCTCTGACTTGGTGGCGGTTGGATGCAGCATTGGTTTGACTCATTTTTCTGATGGAATTACGCGGCTTCGCTTCGGTTCAATGATTTCATCTTATGCTAATGAGGTGATTCAGGCGGTTGATGAGGGGCTCATCAGCGCGTGGCAAGGACTTCAGGAGTTAAGAGCAGAACACGAAGAGTTATTGTCGAAGGCGCTTTTTTATACTCAAAACGGTATCGGTGTTTTGGCAGGAGGGATGCAAATTGAAGTCGGCATCGCGATTACGGGTGCGTCGTGGGGGATCGGGGTCGTGCCAGGTGCGCTTCTAATCGGTCATGGGACAAATAATATCGCCGAAGGGGTGGCGAATATTTATAACGGTCCCGATGCACCTAGTGTTCAAGGTCCCGTTAGGCGCGGCTATCAAGCTCTTTTTAGAGATAGTTATAACGGTAACATGGCGTATTATTCGACCGATTTGCTTTTGTCTGGCTATGGCATGTTTAGGACGGTACGCAAGCCTGGTTCATCGCAGCTTTTTAGGTATGATCCTATAAGTAATGTGCCGGCTTATCAGCAGTCGGGCACTCTAGCTTTGGTTTTTGAGGGTTTGGTTGATTCTATAACTTTAAATTCAATGCTTAAGGAGGAGCCGTCGATGGCGCGTGGCAATTGATACCGTGCGGCATAATGATGTTATGCAGTTCCTCGTAGTTTTGGAATGTAGAAGCGCAAGCCAAATAATGCAATAGGTATATACGTTGCTATGTAGGTAATGTTTAAGGCTTGCCCCTCTAGCGGTACTGCTTCGGTTATTACCCAGACAACTGCTCCCATAATAGGAATTGAACAGCCTAAAACCAAGCAGGTCACTGCCAAATGGTATCGAATGTTTTCAAATGACATAAAATTATAGATCTCGTTGGTGTGGGGTCTGAGATTAATATAGCCATTCAAAACAAAGCAACTCCCCATTTGCAAATGCGAAAACGCTGTAAGAAAAGTCTGGCATGACTTTTTGACCTCACCTGCTCCAGTGAGTACCTGCTATTCAGACCAATATTCGCGGTATCCTGACCACCCTGAACCCGGACGCTTTTCCATGCTGGTGATTTCCAACAACGTGCATCTGCCGGATGCCGAGATCGAGTTGACGGCCATCCGCGCCCAGGGCGCCGGCGGGCAGAACGTCAACAAGGTTTCCAGCGCCGTGCACCTGCGCTTCGACATTCCGGCCTCGTCCTTGCCCGAGTTCTACAAGGAGCGGCTGCTGGCGCTGCGCGACAGTCGCATCACCAGCGAAGGCGTGTTGATCATCAAGGCCCAGCAATACCGCACGCAGGAGGCCAATCGCGCGGATGCGCTGGAGCGCTTGACCGAGCTGATCCTCAGCGCGACCAAGGTCGAGAAGAAGCGCCGCCCGACCAAACCGACGCTGGGTTCAAAAAAACGTCGGCTTGAATCGAAGACCAAGCGCGGCAGCATCAAGGCCGGGCGTGGCAAGGTCGACTTTTAACGCGACTCGCGCGCTTCCCGTTGCTTCGGCGCTTGCCGGTACAAGTAAACGCTCAATGCCAAACCGCTCAGCGCGGCTATCGCGGCGAACAGGAAGATCGAAGCAAAACCAAACCCGGCCGCAATGGCCCCCGCCAGCGGCCCGGTAATCCCCAGCGACAAATCAATGAACAGCGAATAAGCCCCGACGGCCGCGCCACGGCTGGAGGCGGGCACCAGGTTGACCGCTTCCACGCCCAGCGCCGGAAAGACCAGCGAAAAACCGAAACCGGTCAGCGCCGCACCGGCCAGTGCCCAATGGGCATCCGGCGCCAGCCACAGCAGCAACAACCCCAGGGTTTCTACGGACAGGCAGGCAATCGCCACGCGGAACCCGCCGAGGCGGTTGATCAGGTTGCCAAACAGTAGGCGCGCGCCGATGAAGCTGGCACCGAACAAGCTCAAGCACAACACCGCGTTGTCCCAGTGTTGCGTGGCGTAATACAAAGTGATGAAGGTGGCGATGGTGCCAAAACCGATGGAGCCCAGCGCCAAGCCGCAGCCATGTGGCAACACGCGTCCCAGCACATGCATGAACGGCAAACGCTCACCGACCACAATCGGTGCGGCGGTTTTTGGCCAGGCCAGTGCCAGGCCCAGAACGGCCAGCAGCACAATGCTCACGCCCATGCTCCACAATCCCAACTGATGGACCAACAGCACGCCCAGCGGCGCGCCGACGGCCAGAGCGCCGTAACTGGCGATGCCGTTCCAGGAAATCACCTTGGCGGTGTTTGCCGCACCGACCCGGCCGATGCCCCAGCCAATCGATCCCGAGCCGACCAGACTTTCCGCGCTACCCAGCACCAGGCGGCCAATCAGCAGGCTGATCAAGCTCAGCATTGGCAGACTTTGGGTCCAGGCAGAAATCAGCATGAACACACCGCTCAAGCCGCAACCGGCCAGACCGTACATCACCGCCAGTTTGCTGCCCTTGTTGTCGATTATTTTGCCGGCATAAGGTCGGCTGAGTAGGGTGGCCAGGTATTGCACGCTGATCACCAGTCCGGCGATGACTGCGCCGAAACCGAGGTCGCTGTGGACGTAGCCGGGCAATACGGCCAGGGGAATGCCGATATTCAGGTAGCCGATGAAGGTAAACAGAACGATGGAAACGACTTGCAGCGTGACCGCCAGGGGGCGCTGGTTTTCAGACATGGGTAAAGGTCCACGGGAAAGCAGGATAGATAGGCTGCTTATGATAGCGGTGCGAGCGGCTGCGGGTCGTGGAAAAAGTAAAACTATTTGCCGGGCGGCGTGGGTCAGGGTTTGGCGGGGGCAACCAATTGCGTTGTGACCAGGGCGGCCAGGGCGTTTTCTTCAGTGCCAAAACGGGCGAGCAAGGCGGCTTGTTTCTCGGGGGACAGGTGATTCCAGATCTCGATCATCTTCTCGGCGGTGCCGATCAGGACGCTGGCTTGGGTTTCTGAGAAGTCATCGGTCATGGTGCGGGGCTCAAGGTTCAGGCGGTGTGGAAAGCGCATGTTAGCGCTTTCCACACGGTCTGGCATTGCAGGTGTTTCAGTCTTCGCTGTCGGCCTGGCGGCGTTCAGTAGCTTCTTTCAGTTCGGGCTGTTGGGCGCCGGCTTGTTGCGTGGTTGTCTGCTCAGTTTCGTGCAGGCTTGGGAAGGGGAGATTAGGAATCTCGTGCATATTTCGCGCTCCTCGCAAAGTCTGTTGATAGATCTGGTAGATCCGCGCTTATACAAAGCCTGGGCAGGATACAGCAGTAAAAATGACTATCAGACTTTTATATCCATTTGTTTCGACGGATGGGGTTGTCTAGACAGGTCTGCAGGTGGGAACACTGCAAAACAAATGTGGGAGCGAGCCTGCTCGCGAAAGAGGTGGCACATCCGACATCAATGTGACGGATAGACCGCTTTCGCGAGCAGGCTCGCTCCTATGTATGGACTCGCCCCCACTGTCTACCTGCTTTTCAAACACTGCTACCCGGTTGCATCTATGTATAAGGCCTATTCGAGGAAGCCATCTTTGGCTTCTGGCCAACATTGGTTGAGCTCACG
>NZ_JAHBDK010000108.1 GCF_019956415.1 Pseudomonas sp. GL-B-19 | reverse complement strand
CCCGCTAGCGTCGAGCCTGCACGTTCTTTCCTGACCTGCTCGACCCAGCGGCGCAACGCAGTAGGGCCGATATCGAAGTTGGCGCAGACCTCAAGAATGGGCTGGTCTTCATCAAGCACCATGCTTGAAGCATTGAGCTTGAACTCGCTGGAATAGGACTTTCGCATCATCATGCACACCTTAGATTTGGGCGCCATCATAGCGCCCTATTGATGTGTCCAATTTCATTAGGCCAGATCAGCCTGCTCGCGATAGCGGTGTGTCAGTCAACAAACATGCTGATTGAGACGGCCTCATCGCGAGCAGGGGGTTGCGGTGGTATTAGAATCCGCGATGGCGCTTGAGGTGCTCGTTGATCTTCGGCCATGGCCCGGTGAGCCTTGCCAACAACCCGCTCCCGCAGGCGCTAGATCGTTCCAGTAGGAGCGGGCTTGCCCGCGAAGCGATCTGTCAAACGCCGCTGTATTCGGTAGACATCAATCGTGGCATATCTCGGAGGCGAACCCAGGGCTCTTTCCGCCAGTGCAATAGCCTTAGCGTTCCCCCCGCCCATTCCATCAACCGCAAACGCGGTACTTGAGTCGAAATGGATCCAGCATCCTCCCGCAGCATCGGCACCACGTGGTGGGTCAACCAACGCCGTAAATGCCGGTTTTCCGGACAGTAGTGATAGACCAACATCGCGTACACGCCCGACTCACTCAGCATTAGTGTCTCTTGGGGCTCATCGCTTCCAGACAAACACATCATCCGGCGCTGATCGGCATCAAGCTTGAGTGCGTATCTGCCGTTTATATCCACGCCCATTAACCGGCCGATATCGCGGGCACAAAACCACGCCTCGACATGCAGTAGCAGTGCTCTCAGTTGGATGTGATGACGGATGAATGTTTTGGGTACGAAGTGAGCTTCTCTTGAAGCTGGTTGCGTTATTTCGGACTGATCTGAGTCAGCATTGATATCAGGGATATTGGGGGTAACTTTGACCATGGGCGAATCTCCGAACCAAGTGTGCCCCTAACGATTCGGGCTTGCAGTCCCGGTTACTGCATTGGCAGCGACGTCCCAGAGGTTAGCGATGCCGCAGATGAGGGGCAAGACAGACATTCCCTAATATTCGGTAGGAGCAATCATCAAACCGGAGGCGCCGTTAAACACGAATCTAACGTCGCAGGAGATCCAATGTGGGAGCGAGCCTGCTCGCGAAGCGATTTACCATTCAACATTGATGTCGACCGATACACCGCCATCGCGAGCAAGCTCAGCTCCTACAGGGGATATGCGGTGTGATTAGAACCCGCGATGGCGCTTGAGATGTTCATTGATCTTCGCCGCCGGCACTTTCTGCAAGCTGCACAGCAAATCATGCGACAACTCGCGCAACCCATGCTTGCGCCGCAGTTCTTCAGCCAGATGCGCCGTCAGGTTGGCAGCCATCTCGGCATCAGCCATGGCCCTGTGCGCCTTGCCGGTATCGGGCAGGTTGGCGAAGGTGGTAAGGGTGCCGAGCTTGTGGTTCGGCGCAGCTGGCATCAACCGCCGGGCCAATAGCAGCGAGCAGGCAAAATTCTGTAATCGCGTGCGCTTGATCCGCCCCAGTTCGAAGTCCCAGAACTTCTGGTCGAACGCGGCGTTGTGCGCCAGCAGCGGCGTGATGCCGACGAACTCATTGACTTCGTTCATCACCTGCTCCGCCAACGGCGCGGTGCGCAGCATGGCGTTGCTGATACCGGTCAGTTGCTCGATGAAGGCGGGTACGCGCACGCCGGCATTCATCAGGCTTTGGTAACGCTCGACGATGCGCCCCTGTTCAAGAATCACCACGGCAATTTCCGTGGCCCGGCAGCTGCTGCTCGGGGAGATCCCGGTGGTTTCAAAGTCGATGACTGCTATGCGTTCCAAACCTGTTTCAACTCCGTAAAAATCAATTCTTGAGCAGCAACGCGCCTTCAATGGGCACGTAACGGCTGGCGGCGCGGATCAGCGAATTGGCGGTCAGGCCCGGCACGCCGTAGGCCACCGCTTGCACTCCGTGTTTGCTGATGATGCGCTCCAGCAGCATGTCGAAATCACCGTCGCCGGAGGCCAGCACCACTTCGTCAACATGATCGGCGGCATCCATGATGTCCAGGGTAATGCCCACGTCCCAGTCACCCTTGGCCGAACCGTCGCTGCGCTGGATGTAGGGTTTGAGCTTCACGGTGAAGCCGAGGTTGCGCAGGATCTGCTGAAACTGCTGCTGTTTGCTGTCACCGCGATCGATCGCGTAGGCATAAGCCTCGACGATCTCGCCCTGTTTGCTGATGTCAGCCCATAACGCGGCGTAGTTGAAGTGGCAACCATAGGCCTGACGCACGGTGTAATAGAGGTTTTGAACATCGGCGAACACTGCGATTTTTTTCACCGCGGACTTCCTCTTGGCGCACAGGCGCGCAGGCGAGATCAGGCACCAGGCCCGAAAAGTTGCCCAGTATGCCAGCCCGAAGGATTGTTCCGCGAATAATCGGCCCGGGGCACGGTCGCGCCCCGGACGAATGGTGTGTCAGACGAAGGAATCGTCGTCATCGCCACCGAAGAACGATGAGCTGTCATCGTTGTAATCAGCGTCGGCAAAACCGCCCTGATTGTTGGAGTTGTCAGCCATGCGCTGGTCGTCGCCCCAGCCATTGCCGCTATCGTTCTGATCGCTGACCTGAGCTGGCTCTTCCTTGATCACTTCAACCACTTCCGGCTGCTGATTGTGATGGAACAGGCTGCTGATGCCTTGTGCCAGCATCACGCCACCCGCCACACCGGCTGCGGTCTTCAGCGCACCACCGAGAAAACTGCTGCCAGCCGCCGGAGCTTGCTGTTGCGGGGCGTAATTTTGTTGAGGCGGTGCTGCGCCGAAGTTTTGCTGTGGCGATTGCGAATTGAACGATGGTCGTGCCGGTTCGCGCCAGCCGCCCGTGGACGGCGCTGCACTCTGGCTCGGTGCTGGCTGCGGATCGCGGGCACTGCCACCGAAGATGCTCGACAAAAAGCCACCACCGCTCGGTGCCGGTGCCGCTGTCTGAGCCTTGGCCGATTGCAGTTCGGCCTGCAATTGCTGCACTTGCCGGGTCAATTGTTTGTTCTGTTCGTCGAGGCTCTTGATGGCGGCTTCTTGAACCAGAATCGCCTGGGTCATGAAATAGCCGGCCGCAGGCTGGCGAGTCAGGTGTTCCTTGATCCGCACCTCGGCCAGGGCGTCGCGCGGGGCTGAATCCGTTTCGGCCTGTTGCAGCCGGGAAAACAGTCCATCGATCAGGGTTTGTTCTTCGCTGTTCATGGCGACCTCGTAGATTGCCGGGAAAATCGTTGTCCTTTTCCGATGAGGATAAGGTGCTCCACCTTAATGGAGGCTGAAAGAAGTTGTTTCAACGACCTTTACCTTACGTTTACGTTTGCGCCTCAAAGGGGTTCATCGGTTAAAGTGGGCCACCGCGTCCAACCAGCGATACCGACTGATGAATCCGTTAGATGTACTGCGTGACTCCCTGTATTTCTTCAAGCGCAATCTGGGCCAGATCGTGCAGCTGTGCCTGCCGCTGGTGATCTTCGAGTCGCTCCTGCAACTAGTGGTCGACCACTCTACCGAGCCGGACAGTTTTCCCGGTGTCAGTGTGATCGTCGGCTTGCTGGTTTATCCGCTGTACACCGCCGCCCTGATCCTGTTTCTCGACGCCCGCAGCCGCGGTGAGGCGCCACGCAATCGCGATCTGCTGGCGAGGTCGGCCTACCTGTGGCCACGCTTCGCCTTGCTGACGGCGCTCAATACCCTGCTGATCCTGCTCGGCCTGTCGCTGTACTTCCTTCCCGGTATCTATCTGATGGTGACCCTGGCGTTCGGCGAATACCTGCTGGTGCTGCGAGGCCTGGCTCCGCTGGCGGCGATGAAGGAAAGCCTGCGCCTGACCCGTGGACACTTCATGCGCATCCTGGTGTGCATTTTGTGCGTGATGGGCCCGTTGTGGTTGCTCAAGGGCGCAACGCTGGCGGTATACCCCGAGCCGCAGAATCCGGTGATCTCACTCCTGATCGACAGCGCCCACAGCTTCCTGCAACTGTTCACCAGCGTGGTGTTGTTCCGTTTGTTCATGCTGATCAGCGAAGAACCCGCGAAAATTGATGGGCCGCTCTAACTGACAACACACTCTATGTAGCAACTGGCGAAGCCTGCGTCCGGCTGCTACAGGGTGCGTATTACGGTTGATCAGTGGGCATGCCCTTGGGAATAAGCGCGGCGCTCGGTTATGCTCAGGGCCATCTTTTGTAACGCTATAAGCCGAGCCATGACCCGTCTACTGCGCTACACCCTGCCGAGCCTGTTGATCGTGATCGGCGTGATGACCCTGATCTACAACCTGACCTGGCGCCCCGACGCCAGGGAAGTGGTGCCGGCCAGCTGCACGGTTCAAGCGCCAAGCCTGGTGTCCGGCCAGGCGTTGAAGGTGATGACCTGGAACGTTCAGTACCTGGCGGGCAAACGCTACGTGTTCTGGAACGATCTGGCACAGGGTGACGACGAGAAGCCGACACTGGAAGACATGGCCTTCAGCCTCGACGAAGTGGCGCGGGTGATTCGCGACGAAAACCCCGACATCGTGTTGTTGCAGGAGCTCGATGACAATGCCAAGACCAGCGATTACCAGAACCAGTTCAAGCTGCTGCAAGAGCGGGTCGCCGACCTGTATCCGTGCAGCGCTCGCGCCTTCGACTGGAAGGCCGATTTCGTGCCGCAGCCGCACATTTTCGGCAGCGTTGGCCGGCAACTGGTAACGCTCAGCCGCTACCAGATCGAACACGCCGAACGCCTGCAATTGCCGGTCGAACCAGCCAACGTGATCAGCCGCCAGTTCAAACCGAAAAACGCCCTGCTGGTGACTTATCTGCCGCTGAACGACGGCGGTCAGATGGCGGCTCTCAATACCCATCTGGACCGAGTCCTCCAGACTGACGAAACGTTGCAAGCCCAAGTAACGGCTATTGCCAAAGTCCTCGACAAGTTCGAAAGCCTTGGCACGCCGTGGCTGATCGGTGGCGACTTCAATCTGTTGCCGCTGGGGCAACTTCGCCGACTGCCCGACGACCAACGCACGCCCTACTCTGCCGAAAGCGCGCTGCATGTGCTGTGGGACAAGTACCCGATGATCCCGACCAACAACGAAGCCAGCGGAATCAACCGCGCGCGCTGGCTAACCCACTACCCGAACGATCCGGGCCTGAACGGCCCGGACCGGACGGTCGACTATTTGTTCTACAGCCCACGCATCAAACGGGTCGAGGCGACGGTGAGGCAGGACGATACGTTGCGCATCTCCGATCACTTGCCGGTGATTGCGCGGTTCCTGTTGCCCGCTGCGCCCTAACACGGGACTCATGACAAATGCAAAACCTGTGGGAGCGGGCTTGCCCGCGATTAAGGTCCAAAGGTGCTTGAGTGCACCTGCCCCATTCAGGAAACCTGAGGTGACCTGCGCTCGATCTCGATGCCAATGAGTGGACGCTTCAAGGCAATCGATACCCATGCCCCCACGGCTGCGATCACGCATGCGGCAAATCCCAACAGGAAGGACATGAAGCTGAGCTCTTGCGCGACAGCCAGCAGTCCGAGCACCGCTGCGGTTGCCTCGGCCGCCCCCCAGACACAGGTCTGGACGGCCATCGCGACAGAGCTTCGCCCTCTCCATATCTTGACGGCCTGGGCTTGATACAACGGGCCACAGATCATCTCGCCAATAACGATAAAAACCACCACGACAAACAGAATCGCCTGAGCTTGCGATGAAATGATCAACAGCAGGCATCCCGTCCCGATCAACAGGTTTGAAACGATGACGCGCCACAAGCGAGACACTCGCTGCGAGAGCGACGTTATATACACCTGGCTGAAAATGATGATCCCGCTCGCCACCAGGAACAGTACTCCCACCAACTCACTGGAAAAGCGCTCGCTCGCATAGGTTGGAAACACGTAATAAAACTGCGCATAGCCAATCATGGTCAGAAAATTGATTGCCAGAAATGCAACAACTTTAGGGGAAGCCTCGGATCCGTCCACCGTGGAAGAACGATCACCAACCTCCAGACCTGCTGAGCGTGCCAGGTGAGGAATCAATGTGGTGGAAGCAGTTGCAAGCACACCTAAAAGCAATGGCAAGGCAACAAACCAGTAACCCGCCCCGGCCAGTATCAATGATGCGATGAAGGGGGCAACACCGGCGCCGGCGTTCGCTGCAACATTCTCGTAGGAGAGTACGCGCTCGTGTTCGCCCTCACCGAAGTACTGAACGATATAGGAGATCTGGGAAATCGTAGCGATTTTTTGAGCCTCAAGTAGCGAGGACATCAAAAAACGGTGGGTACTTCAGACCTTCCCTAAAGATAACGCGCGAGACTCATCAGTTATCGGGGGTTGCCTCAAGCGCAGCCTGGATGACGAGCGCCAGGCTTTCCCAACTTCTGATATAGCCATCAAGGCGAGGGTGACGAGGAACAAGCCCCGTTTCAATTGCTTTTATCATCGCTGCTTTGATCATTTCAAAGGTTGCTAGTTCAGACATGACTTACTGCCCTTTAAACGTTATTTGATCCAGCGCGTCGACACCATCCTGCAGCAATAAATAGGCTGGAAATATCAGTCGAAAGAAGTCTGCATCAACCGTATGTTTGACGGTTACGGATGTCAGCGCCTCTAAAAGCCTGGTAGCGGCGCGTATTCTGAAACAGGCATCTTCAAACAGCAGATTTGGTGCGGCATGCGAGTCTATATAGAAAGTCGGGGTGTTGGATGCGTTGGCTTTAAGAGGCTGATAGCGATTCACAGATGAACTCCTTGAGAGCATTTATGTTATGACGATGCGACACTTGCTTTTAATTGAAAGGGATGTTGCTAGTCTTGCTTGACTGCTGAACCAGCGCGTAAGCGCAATGGCCAAAGGTTCATTCGATATTTATGCGGCCTGAGTGTTAGCTGAAGCCTGGCTTACACATACAGGACTCTTCGGTGGGCGAGGATTTGTCATCGCGGACCAAGCCATCAAGTCGAGATCCAGATCCAGATCCAGATCCAGATCCAGATCCAGATCCAGATCCAGATCAGTGTTAAACGTTCGCCAGACAGCTGACGGAGCTTTTCAAAAACCAGAGTATTCATTAGTCTCATCCCTGTTTTGACTGATCACTGCCAGGTTTCTGTTTTTCTGCCAGATCACCGCGCCATCCCGCGCACTCCTGTGAGCGGTCGACGGTCGCGAATCAACGAACAAAGAAGGCGATGACACCCGCCTCCTGCATGTTCATTCCTTGGTACTTTTGGTCTTTCGGGCCGCACGCCCGTCGTACTCCGGACGGCCAGAAACAATTAACCCGAAGAAATAAGGTTGGGCGCCTGAGTCCTCGAGCTGACGCCCTGACTTGTTATGCACTTCAATGAGAGAGAAAAGATCCACAAGACGGTCCTGAATCTGTTCTATTTCCGCATCTTTCAGTGTCACCATCGAGCTGTATTTGAAAGAACCTGAAACATCAAAGTATTCACTTTTTTCAGGTTTGAGCTGCGACCGTTCCACTTCGTAGCGCAGGAACTGATCCTTTAACCTCAATGCATCAACCGTTCTGGGCATCCTCAGCGTTGGCGCATGACGAACAAAGGGATCTTCAGGTGCTGTTCGTTCTTTGGAAACAAGGTGCAAGAAAGCTTCAGTATGTTGATCGTAGGCAAGGCCAATTTGCTGGCACACCAACTGGATTTCAGCAACGGATGCACTGTCCACCATATAGAGATAAGTCATCAATGGCAGCAGTTCAAAGTTCTCTTCGAATGCTGCAATCACCTCTTCGGTAATGATGAACTCACGCTCATACCGACTTAAACTCAGCGCCCGACGTAAAATTTTCGAATCATGCTCTCTCAGCTCAAACCTGGAAGAAAGATCCGTGACTTCGACACCTTTGCCAAACAGCATCTCGTGGACGTTAGCAGGCAGCAAGTCTCTGAAGTAATGCCAGAAATAATCAAAACTGACTTTGCTTGAGGCGTCGATACCAAGATGGTCATGCAACTCCACTGCGGCATCAATACTCAGGTATTTCCTTCCGGCCTCAACGTCACGATAGTAATTGGCCGAAAATGGAATATTGACCTCATCGAGAAACGTTGAAATCTTCAGATGCCCCGTTTCGATCCGCAACTGCATGAGAAACGCACCAAACGCTCGTTTACTATCCAAGCTCTTCAGCCTCTGCCGACAGAGTGACAACCACTCTGGTGGTATTTTTCTTGATTTTCATACTGGAAGTTACCACGCCTATTTCCTGCGTATTACGCACATGAACTCCCCCACAGGGAATTGACCAGTCTTCGCATTGCCACCAACGAAATCCATGTCCTTTGCTCGTATCCGCTTCCGTACGAATCTCATGACTTGCAGAGCAAAACTCGTTCAAGGTATCCGTCGCCCGCCTCAAACTGTCTTCGTCGAACTCTCCGATAAACTCGTATTGATTCTCCCCACCCTCGTCACTCAACGGAGAGCGTACCGGGTGTGGAATGGAACGCCCAAGCGTCTGCTCTAGCATGCAGTGCATCAAATGCATGGCTGAATGAAGACGCATCTGATGATATCGCAATGGCCAATCAAGCGTTGCCGTAGCCTGCTGGCCAATCGCGCACTCTCTCAGCAGCGTGAACGCCTCATCGTCAACGCTCAAGTAATGCCTGATCTGATCATCCCTTTTCTTGGTCGACACAATCTCCAACGCTCGCAGTGCCTCATTCTTCCCTGGGCCCGGGATATTCAACACGCCTCGATCTCCGAGCTGTCCGCCTCCTTGCGGGTAGAAAACTGTCTCACCAAGGAGCGCAAAAGGAAGACCCGCGTCGTCGTGTTCAAGCAAGTCGACTCGACATTCCAGTTGCTTCAGATACGGGTTTTCGTGAAATAAAGGCTGCGTTTCGCTCATTCTTACCTCGAGTAAAGTCTCACCGGATTGCGTTGGAAGCCCTCGCGAATCATCGAGGGCTTCCATGGCCTGCGGGCCTCACTGGCGCTTATGGGTTTCCAGTTTTTTCCTCAGGACGTTGCACAGTCTTGTCATCTGATCCTCACTCCCCTCTCGCAGGGTGAGGTCCTGCGCAATTTAAGACCGCGATCGGTCACTTGTTTCAATGTCACCTGATCAACTAGATGCTCCAGTTTGCGCATGTCCCCGATGACAGATTCGCCACCCTTCCCGGCAGGCTCCACGCATACGAAAGCGATGATCTCGGGCGGACTTTTCACATAGGCGATTTCCTGATGGAGGATGACTGACCTCGAGGAAGGTGTGCGGGTCGCTTCCGTGACCTTGCCCTGAATAGTCGAGCGTGGAGAGTTCCCGCCGACGTAATCCCGGGTCTGTAAGCCCAATGCGCCAATGGCCTTTTCAAACACGCCAGGGGCCCGGCACTGACTGGCGCCGCGAATGACAAGGGCCCCGTCATTCAGCAGGCGTGCATGGATGTCGTCCGCGGCGTCTAAAAAATTACGTTGCGGATCAGCGTATCCGCTGGCCACGAAATCGAATGTCCTTTCTGCATCACTGCCCTTCACTTTCATCACTCCTCACTTCCCTGGAATCGTCGGCATCTCCGTCTGCGATGCATTAAATACCACTCCCCATTACAAATTCAACAGACAGAAATATGTTTCTTCCTACAGATTATTTCAGACTTCGCGCGCGACCCCGCCGCCGGTCGCGCCGCAATAGCAACCCAACTTGTTGAGATCGCCCTGGGTGGGGCAGTGGTTACCGAGCTGATCCTAGGCTCGGTGGGAGCACTCAAGTCTGCCGACCCCTCAATCATCCTCGGCTACGCGATATGTGGTTTCATCGCCTTCATAATCATGCGACAACTGCTCGAAATGATTGTTGAAGAACCCGTCGCCGGCTCTTTCAGCCAGTTCGCCCACAATTACTGGGGCGGGTTTGCCGGTTTCCTGTCTGGGATGGAACTGCTGGATCTTGTACATCCTGGCTGGCATGTCGGAACTGACAGCCATAGCATCAAGCACAAACGCAGTGTTTCGCAGGCCCTCTACGGCGAGGTCTGAACGATTGCAAATCTCGGACGAGCCATCGCCCGGCTGAGGCCGGGTATATACGTCCTTACTTGCGGGGTTTGATCCGTGCTGTGGCTTCAGCCACCAGCGGATCATCCGGCCAATAATGCTTCGGATACCGCCCCTTCAAATCTTTCTTAACCTCGGCATAGGTGCTGCGCCAGAAGTTCGCCAAATCCTGAGTCACCTGCACCGGCCGGCGCGCCGGAGACAGCAGGTGCAGCTTCACCACTTGCCGGCCACCCGCAATGCGTGGGGTCTCGGCCAGGCCAAACAACTCCTGCAAGCGCACCGCCAGAATCGGCGGCTGCTCACTGTAATCCAGTCGAATCGACGAGCCCGACGGCACGCTCAGATGATGTGGCGCCTGCTCATCCAGCCGTTGCGGCAGCGGCCACGGCAGCAGGTTGTGGACGATGCTCGACAGGTCGAGATTGGCGAAGTGACTGAGCCGCGACACTTTACCCAGATACGGCATAAGCCAATGTTCGAGGCTTTTGAGCAGCGCGGCGTCGCTGACATCTGGCCATTCACTGTCGCCCTTGCCGGCAAGATCCAACTGACGCATCAACGCCACCCGCGCTTGCCACTGACGCAGCTCCGGTGTCCACGGCAACAACTCCAGGCCTTTGCGCCGCACCAGATTGACCAGCGCCTGACTGCGCGCGGTTTCGTCGAGGCCGGTCAGTGGTTCGCGACTGAGTATCAACTCGCCAACCTTGCGCTGACGCTCTGCGCGCAGCACGCCTTCGCGTTCGTCCCAATCCAGTTGATCGACAACGCGCACTTGCTCGGCGAGTACCGAATCAAACAGCGCCGGATCGAAATCTGTTGCCAGATAAATCCGCTCCTCACGCTGGCCCTGACGACTGCCGAGATCGGCAATCACCAGCCACGCCTGTTTCATCAGGCTGTCAGCCTCGGCGAACAACGCCGCGCGGCCGTTGGCCAAGCGATATTCCGCACCACCGGCACGCCGTTGCTGGGCGACGCGGTCGGGATAGGCCAACGCCAGCAGCGCGCCGAGCCAGCGTGGATGATCGGGATCGCTAACAGACTCCGACGCTTTGCCACGCAAATAACCGCGATATTGACGCGCCAGTTGCCGGGCCCGTTGCACACCGCCCTGTGCCCCTCGCGCGGCGCGTTCTTCGCCGGACAAAAGTACCAAGCGGCTGTGCAAATCGGCGCCAGCACCGCGCAAAATATCGCGTTCGCCGAGCAATGCCGCGACATCGCAGGCCATGTCAGCCAAGCCGAGCGCCTGACCACGCAACAACAAATGGGCGATTCGTGGATGCGCCGGCAGTTCGGCCATGGCCTGACCGTGGCGAGTCAGCGCTTCGCCCTCCAATGCGCCCAGGCGATCCAGTAAATCCTGCGCCTGTGCATAAGCGGCGGCCGGAGGTACATCCAGCCAGACCAACTGACCCGGCGTCACGCCCCAGCGCCCCAGTTGCAACGCCAGACCCGCGAGATCGGCCGAGAGAATTTCCGCACTGGCATACGCCGCCAGTTGCTCGTGTTGATCCTGTGACCACAGGCGATAACACACGCCCGGCTCCAAGCGCCCTGCCCGGCCCGCGCGCTGAGTGGCGCTGGCCTTGGAGATGCGCTGGGTGTCGAGGCGGGTCATGCCGCTGCCGGGGTCGAAACGCGGTACCCGCGCCAACCCGGCATCGATCACCACGCGCACGCCATCGATGGTCAGGCTGGTCTCGGCGATGTTAGTTGCCAGCACCACTTTGCGCTTGCCGGCCGGTGCCGGATCAATCGCCGCACGCTGGGCATTCAGGTCCAGTTCACCGTGCAATGGGCAGAGCAGCACCTGCGAACTATCGCCCAACGCATCGGCCAATTGTTGATGCACACGACGGATTTCCGCCTGCCCCGGCAAGAACACCAGAATACTGCCGGTTTCGTCATTCAAGGCTTCGAGAATGGTCTGCACCAGGCGCGGCTCGATGAATTCACCAGACTGAAACGGCCGGCCCCAGCGCATCGCCACCGGGAACATGCGCCCTTCACTGCGCAGGATCGGCGCATCGTCGAGCAAACCGGCCAGGCGTTCGCCTTCCAGTGTTGCCGACATCAAGAGGATTTTCAGCGGTTGATCGTCGCGGAACAGCTCCCGGCCATTCAGGCTCAGGGCCAACGCCAGATCGGCGTCAAGGCTGCGTTCGTGGAATTCATCGAAGATCAGCAGGCCAACGCCTTCCAGCGCCGGGTCATCCTGCAAACGGCGCGTGAGGATGCCTTCGGTGACCACTTCAATGCGGGTGTTGGGGCCGACCTTGCTGTCCAGCCGAATCCGATAGCCGACGGTTTCACCGACCTTCTCCCCCAATTCACTGGCCAGCCGTTCCGCCGCCGCCCGCGCCGCCAACCGGCGCGGTTCGAGCATCAGAATGGTCTGCCCGGCCAGCCAGGTCTCGTTGAGCAAAGCCAAGGGCACGCGGGTGGTTTTACCGGCGCCGGGCGGTGCTTCGAGTACGGCTTCGTGGCGTGTCGCCAAGGCTTCACGCAGGGCGGGTAAAACTTCATCAATCGGCAAAGAAATCATGCTGGCTCCCAAACAGAGCGGCGAGTATAACGGCGAACTGCTTGTCGTTTATCACGGTCCTAATTCATAACGACGTCGCTTCGTTTTCCAGATGACCCAGGAGATTTCATATGCGTGTTCCCTTTCGCTTGATTGGCGGTGTATTGGTCGCAACCCTGCTGACCCAGGTTACCGCTTGCGGCTCGATTTTCTTCCCCGACCGCCGCGGGCAGATTGACGGCAAGATTGACCCGGTCGTAGCGGCGCTGGATGCCGTGGGCCTGCTGTTCTACATCCTCCCCGGCCTGATCGCTTTTGCGGTCGACTTCGCCACCGGCGCGATTTATCTGGAGCCGGGCAAGACTGCTCATGTAGCCCCGGAAAAACTCAAGGAAGCGATCGGCGCCGACGGCAAGGTCGATAACCACAAGTTGCAGACTATTCTCGAAACGGAACTGGGCCGCAGCTTCCCGCTGGACGACCCACGCCTGATTCAACACAAGGGCAGCGCCCAGCAACTGGCGATGTTCGGCCTGCAACCCGCCGCGTAAACCAGAAGGAAAAGCCGCACTTATGATTTCCAGCTCCGAACACGCCCGCCTGCTGCGGCTGGCCACCCGCGCCTCGGTGGCGGTGGCGTGTACGCTGATCGTCGCCAAAGCCATCGCCTGGTGGTTGAGCGGTTCCGTGAGCATGCTCGCCGGGTTGACCGACTCGGCGCTCGACGGCGTCACGTCGCTGCTCAATCTGCTGGCGGTGCATTACGCCTTGCGCCCGGCCGATGAGGATCACCGTTACGGGCATGGCAAGGCCGAGTCGCTGGCGGGCATGGCCCAGGCGTTGTTCATTGGTGGCAGTGCGGTGTTGATTGCGTTGCAGGCGTTTGAACGACTGCAACATCCGGAGCCTGTGGGTGCGCCGTGGATCAGCATCGGCGTGATTGTGCTGTCCCTGGCGCTGACGCTGGCGTTGCTGATGTTGCAACATCGCGTCGTCAAGGCCACCGGCTCCAACGCAGTACGCGCGGACTCGTTGCATTACCGCTCGGACCTGCTGCTCAACGGCAGCATTCTCGTGGCGCTGGTGCTGGCCGGGTTTGGCTGGCATCAGGTCGACCCTTGGTTCGGTCTGGGGATTGCCGCGTATATTCTCTGGAGCGCGATTCAGATTGCCCGGGAAAGTTTTACGGTGTTGATGGATGAAGAACTGCCACCGGATGTCAGTCAGCACATGCTTGAACTGGCGTGCAGCGTGCCGGGGGTTTTGGGTGCGCATGATCTGCGCACGCGGGTTTCCGGTAGCCAGTGGTTCGTGCAATTGCACCTGGAATTGCCGGGGGATTTGACCTTGTCAGTCGCCCATGGCATCAGCGATCAGGCCGCCGATGCGATTCACGCCGCCTACCCGCGAGCCGAAGTGCTGGTGCACGCCGACCCGCAGGAAGTGGTGCAGGCCGCCAGGGGTCAGAAACTCACCTGATAACCGCGGCTGCTCAGGCAGTTGCCTTGGGCCTGGCGATAGTTTTGAACCACCGATGGGTCCGGTTGATAGGTCGCGGTTCGCGGGTCGAACCCACTCTGCTGCACCGCGTATTGATAGCACTCGTAACCATCCTGATTGACCTGCTCCGCCGACTGCCCGTTGGCTGGATACGCCTCCACGTCATATCCGTTGCTGGCGACTTGCGGCTGCTGTTGCGGTTGCAAGGTGCCAGCCGGTGGCTCGACCACGACGTAATCCCGGGTGCTCTCCTGATAGGCGTAATACGAGCCTGCCGCCAGGAACAGCACCGCCCCGCCGATCAACACCTGCTCCGCGTAATCCGGCAAATAGCTGACGCGAATCCCGTGCGGTGGTTCGACCACCACATAGCGTGGGCCCAGCGGGCGATACCAGTAACCGCCGGAGTAGAAATAATCCATGCCACGGTAAGGCACGCGGTACTCGCGGTCCGGGAAGCGGTCGATCACGTGTCCCGGGCGATATTGCGGGCCTGGGCCCCAGCCATTTCCGTAGCCACTGGAACGACCCTGATAATGATTGCCATAGGATGGAGCGCCGATATAGCCGTTCCAGCGCTGGTTGTTGTCGTTGCGTCGCGGCATGTCCTGATAGTAACCACGCTGCGGCGGCTGGGTCTGGTGCACGGTGTCGGGCCGGGGCTGGATCGGCAGGTCATTGGCCGGCAGTTGCGGCGGGGGCGGAGGCGATCGGATCGGATTATTGAAGTCAGGCTGCGGGCGGCTCTGCCACTGGCCATTGTTCTGATTCTGGCGGTTGTGCTCGAACTGGCGGTTGTTGTCGCCACGATTGACGTCGTTGTTTTGCGGGTGCTGCGGGTTCTGCTGCTGACCATTATTCTGCGGGTGCGGTTGATTATTACCGCCATGGCCCTGACCGTTTCCCTGATGGTTGTCCGACCCATGCTGGCCGCCATCGGACCCACGGTTTTGCTGATCATCGGCCAGCGATTGCGCAGTGACACTGACGCACAACAAACCAACACCGGCCAACCGCCAGATGCGCGACTTCATGCTTATCCTCACTGCGGGTTAGGGCCCTGTACGTAAGACTGGAAAAGCACAGGCCGGTTCTGCAACAGGTTATCAGTCACGAAACTTATTTATTGAGGACAGAACAGAAACAGCACGCAAAAGAAAAGGGAGACCCGTCGGCCTCCCTTTGAGAACTTCGTCCGTGCTCGACGCTTATGACGTCGGCTCACCTCACGCCGTCTTCTGGACAGTGTGCAGCTCGGGGGCCGGCACATCCCCGGTGGGGGTGGCGGCCGCGGCTGGCCTGGTTGGGCGAGCCGCTGTGGACTGTTTGTCCGAGCAGTGATTCTGGTGATAAGAATAGGCCTGAGGCGCCGGCAGAGGATTGCGAAGATTGCTCAATTAAACATCACTTGCGCAATTTTTAACCCTGGATAGATAATCTTCCGCAATAGTTAAGACAAAGGACTGATTGATGAGCAAACTCGACCGATACGACTTGAGCATTTTGGCGGAATTGCAGCGTGACGCGCGCATCTCCAACCAGGAATTGGCCGAACGCATCGGCCTGTCGCCCTCGCCATGCTCGCGCCGGGTCAAGCAACTGGAAGATGACGGCTATATCTCCCGCCAGGTCGCCCTGCTGGACCGCAAGATGCTCGGTTTGAGCCTGACGGCTTACGTGCTGATCGGTATGGACCGCCACACACCGGAACGATTCGAGAACTTCGAAGCAGCGATTCGTACGTTGCCGCAGGTGCTGGAGTGCAGCCTGGTGACGGGGATGGATGCCGACTATCAGCTGAAGGTGGTGGTGCCGGATATGGATCACTACCAGAAACTGCTGCTGGGGCACCTTACCCGGATTGAAGGGGTAACCAGCGTTCGTTCAAGTTTTGTGCTGAACCAGGTGCTCAATAGTACCGAGCTGCCGTTGACTCATTTGCGCAGCTGAAACAGCCTTCGCTGGCAAGCCAGCTCCTACAGAATTGGTGTGGACCGCAATTTCGCGGCCGACACCAATTCTGTAGGAGCTGGCTTGTCGGGTCGCCGCATCGCAGCGAAGGGGCCGGCCCAGGCGACGAATGCCTGCGACACACCGACGCAGGTCAATACTTCGCCAATTCCCCGTGGCGTATACTCCAGCGCCTTTTAGTCTCGCCCACGCTGGAGATGTTCGATGGATCCTGCAGTATTTGAAGAATGGATGATGACTGGCCTTGTCAGCATCCTGATCATTTTCATGGGTTTCATCGTCTGGGATCTGGCGAAGAAGTCCAAGGCCGGGCGCTTTGGCTCGCTCATATTGTTCTTTGTACTGGGTCTGGGCGTGGCCGCGTTCGTGATCAAAAGCGTGGTGATCGGCCTGATCGAATCCGGCACGTTATAAACGCGCCGGTACTTCCTTCCACTGGCCCTGATCGAGCCCTTCGATCGTCCAGTCGCCGATTCTGACCCGCACCAGACGCAATGTCGGCAAGCCGACCGCCGCCGTCATGCGCCGTACCTGACGGTTACGCCCCTCGCGAATCACCAGCTCCAGCCAGCTCGTCGGCACGCTTTTGCGAAAGCGCACGGGCGGGTTGCGTGGCCACAGTTCAGGCTCGTCCAACTGCCGCGCTTCGGCCGGCAAGGTCATGCCGTCGTTCAGTTCGACACCGTCACGCAAACGCTGCAATTGCTCGGCACTCGGCTCGCCGTCCACCTGCACCCAATAGGTCTTGGCCAGTTTGTGTTTCGGGTCAGCAATCCGCGCCTGGAGCTGGCCGTCGTTGGTCAGCAAAAGCAAACCTTCACTGTCGCGGTCCAGCCGTCCTGCCGGGTAAATCCCCGGGATGTCGATGTAATCCTTGAGCGTCGCCCGCCCTTCGCCGTCGCTGAATTGGGTCAGCACATCAAAAGGTTTGTTGAACAGAATCAGCTTCGGCTCGGCCGGCGGTACTTTGGCGACACGGCGCGGGGCTGAGGAGGATGGTGCAGGCTTTGCGCCAGGGCGACTAGATACGGGACGTTGGGGACGAGACATGGGGAAAGAAACATCTAACGGTCAGGGCTGCTAATGCTAGTGCCCTGACCGCTAAATGACCATGACAACCGTTAGCGAAACGGTGGCTCGTCGAAGCTGCGCAGTTTGCGCGAGTGCAGCGAGTTGAGTTCGGTACGTAACAGGTCCACTGCCTCGATGCCGATCTTCAAGTGCTGGCTGACCGCACGCTCATAGAAAGCGTTGGCCGAGCCCGGCAACTTGATTTCACTGTGCAACGGTTTGTCCGAGACACACAGCAACGTGCCGTAGGGAACGCGTAAACGATAGCCTTGGGCGGCGATGGTGCCGCTTTCCATGTCCACCGCCACGGCGCGGGACAGGTTGATCAGTGGACGCTCCTGAGCCCAACGCAGCTCCCAGTTGCGGTCGTCGTAAGTCAGTACGGTGCCGGTGCGCAGGCGTTTTTTCAGCTCATCGCCTTTTTCGCCGGTGATATTGGCCGCCGCTTGCTGCAACGCCATCTGCACTTCAGCCAAGGCCGGAATCGGAATGTTCGGCGGTACGACCCGGTCGAGAATCCCGTCGCGGCGCATGTAAGCGTGCGCCAGTACGTAGTCGCCAATGGTCTGCGACTGACGCAAGCCGCCGCAGTGTCCGATCATCAGCCAGCAATGCGGACGCAGCACGGCCAAGTGGTCGGTGATGTTTTTGGCGTTGGACGGGCCGACGCCGATGTTCACCAGGGTCACGCCGTGGCCGTCGCTGGCGATCAGGTGATAGGCCGGCATCTGATAGCGGTGCCAGACCACACCGGCGGCAATCGCCGAGGCTTCGCCGTGGTCCATGCTTTTTTCGATGATCACGTTGCCCGGCAGAACCATGCGCACGAAGCGCTGATCGCTGCGCAATTGCTCCAGGCCATGGACGATGAACTGGTCAACGTAGCGGTGGTAGTTGGTCAGCAGAATCCATGGCTGCACATGACGCCAGTCACTGCCGGTGTAATGCACCAGTCGGCGCAGGGAGAAATCCACCCGGGCGGCGTCGAACAGCGCCAGTGGCAACGGGTCGGTGTTTTCCCAATCGTACAAACCATCGGCAATGCCATCGGTCGCGGCCGACAAATCGGTACTCGGGAACACGCGCGCCAGCACAGCAGCGGTCACGCCGGAGCCGGCCAGTTCATCGCCCTGTTCGACCACGTACGGATAAGGAATGTTTTGCTGGCTGATGCCGACTTCGACGGTCACGGTGAAGTCGTGCATCAACGGCACTAGTTGTTCCAGCAGGTATTTACGGAAAGCGGCCGGATGGGTGACGGTGACGCTGTAGGTCCCCGGCAGTTGAACCTTGGCATAGGCGCGCGTGGTCTGCGGGACTTCGCCCTGGCAGTGATAGGTCAGACGCAGTTCGGGATAACGAAACATCGCACGCTGTTCGGCGTCCGGTTCGACACGATCCTTGAGGTAACGCTTGAGCGCCTGATTCAGCGCGGTGGTTGCACGATTGTGCAAGAGCGCAAGCCGGTCCACGGCTTGCTCGGCGGTTTGAACGACAATAAAAGCTTCGGTCACGATCAGCATCCTGTGTTCTGACTTGCAGACCTTCATCTTGCCTGCATCGTCGCTTCACGGGAACAGTGGCGTGTTGGCCATACGCCAATCGCGATGAACAATTACCCCTGTGGGAGCGAGCCTGCTCGCGATGGCGGAGTGTCAGCCAACATCAATGTTGAAGTTGAATCGCCTTCGCGAGCAGGCTCGCTCCCACAGGGGTTCTGTGTCGTTCACATAAGCGGAGTCGACCGGGCGACAATCGCCTCTACATCCAGCCCACGCGGCAACGCGCCATACACCCGACCGGCGGAACCAAGACGGCTGGCGATAAACGCATCGCTGACCGCCGCGTTCCCCGCCTCCAGCAACAGCTTGGCCTGAAGCCCCAAGGCGATGTCTTCGGTGAGTTGCCGCGCGCGGTATTGAATGTCGCTGGTGTCCTTGAACGCCGCCTGCAACTGATTGATGTGCGCGGCCAGGCGTTTGTCACCATGACCATCGCCCAATTCGCTGAATAGCACGTCGAGCACACCTGGCTCTTTCGACAGCGCCCGCAGCACATCCAGGCACTGTACGTTGCCGGAACCTTCCCATGTCGAATTGACCGGTGCCTCACGGTACAGGCGCGGCAGGATGCTTTCTTCGACGTACCCGGCGCCGCCCATGCATTCAGCGGCTTCGTTGATCATGGCGGGCGCGCGTTTGCAGATCCAGTATTTGCCCACTGCCGTCACCAGTCGGGCGAATTTCGCTTCATGGCTGTCGTCCAGATGATCCAGCGCCTTGCCCATGCGCAGGCTCAAGGCCAGGGCGGCCTCACTTTCCAGCGCCAGATCGGCGAGCACGTTTTGCATCAACGGCTGTTCGCTGAGCAGCTTGCCGCCGACCGAGCGGTGAGCGCAGTGATGGCTGGCCTGGGTCAGGGCCTGGCGCATCAATGCGCTGGAACCGACCATGCAATCGAAGCGGGTCATGGCGACCATTTCGATGATGGTTGGCACGCCCCGCCCTTCTTCGCCGACCATCCACGCCAACGCGCCACGAAATTCCACTTCGCTGGAGGCGTTGGAGCAATTGCCGAGTTTGTTTTTCAGGCGCTGGATGTAGAACTGATTGCGCGTGTCGTCGGGACGATGGCGCGGCAGCAAGAAACAGGTCAACCCCTTGTCAGTCTGCGCCAGGGTCAGGAAGGCATCGCACATCGGTGCCGAGCAGAACCACTTGTGACCGACCAGTTCGTAAGCCTGGCCCGGACCGCTGGCGCCGATCGGATACGCCTTGGTGGTGTTGGCGCGCACGTCGGTGCCGCCCTGCTTCTCGGTCATGGCCATGCCGATGGTCACACCGGCCTTGTGCGCCATGCCGACGTTGCGCGGGTCGTATTCAGTAGAAAGGATTTTCGGCAGCCACTGCTCAGCCAGGTCCGGTTGCAGGCGCATTGCCGGAACGCTGGCGAAGGTCATGGTCAATGGGCAACCGCTTCCGGCTTCGGCCTGGCTGTGCAGATAACTCATGGACGCTCGGGCCACATGCGCACCGGACTGCGGATGTGCCCAAGGCAACGAGGTCAGCCCGTGCTCGACCGCGGTGCGCATCAATTGGTGATAGGCCGGGTGGAACTCCACTAAATCGATACGGTGGCCATAACGGTCATGGCTGACGAATACCGGTTTGTTTTGGTTGGCCGCAAATCCGGCCTCCATCAGCGGCCCGCCTGCCAGTGCGCCATACGCGTCGATCCGCGACTCGGCCCAACAGGCCCCGAACCGCCGCGACCATTCTTGCAACGGCAAGTCGATGCGATAAAGGTTGGTGCCGTCCAGCGACGGAGGCTGGTTGGTGACTTCGTGGGTTTCGGCAAACTGATGCAGGTTCATGACGGGGGCTCCTTTGGGTCAGCCAAGGGAGTCAGTTAAGCACTGCCCAGAGACTGAACAAAGTGGCATATCCGCCTAACTGTCGGCGCTTTCGCCCTAGCCTGGGCACAACACACGACGATAGAGCGCGGCCTGTAAATCTTCGAATTTTACCGGTTTGTTCAAGTAATCGATCGAGTCTGCGGTCGGGCAACGTTCACGATCAACACTCAGAGCCACCACGAACACCGGCAATTCGGCGCAACCCGGCAAGGCGCGGATCTGGCAGCACAGGGAGATGCCGTCTTGAGGCGGCAACTGACAATCGACCAGCACCGCATCAAAGGTTTCACGCTGCAATTGATCGAGCGCGTTCAGACCGTTGTCGGCGGAACGCACCCGGAACCCGAGTTTAAGCAACATACCGCGCATCACTAACTGATTGACGCTGTTGTCATCCACCAGCAATACGCTGCAATCCTGAGGCAAGCGCAAACGCGCAAGATCGCCGCTCATCAACGGTATGGGCGGTCGCTCTACCACCGGCACTTCAAAGTCGACATCAAGCTGGAAGCGGCTACCACTGCCCGGCTCGGAGCGGTGCGTCAGGCGCCCACCGAGCAGTTCGACCAGTTGCCGACAAATCGCCAGCCCCACGCCCAAACCGCCGTATTCGCGAGTCATTGAACCGTCGAGCTGGAAGAAACGCTGATACATCGTCGCCTCCCCCAGATCGGTGAAGCCGATACCCGTGTCGATTACCGCAAACGACAACGACAGCCGACCGTTTTCCACTGGCTTGCCCGTCACCCGCAACGCCAGCCCACCGACCCGAGTGAACTTGATCGCGTTATCCAGCAGGCACTCCAGGCATTGCGTGAGTTTGGCGCTGTCACCGTGCAAGCGGTCCGGCAGCCCCGGCGTGACGTCAACTTTGAAGTCCAGCGATTTGCTCGATGCGTTGCCCTCGAACTGCGCGCGCAAGGCATCGACCACGCCCCGCAAGCTGAACACTGCAGGGGAGGCCTTGAGCTTGCCGGCCTGCAATTCGGTCAGGGTCAGGATGCCATTGACCATGCGCATCATGTCCCGCGCGGAACCGGCGGCAGTTTGCTGGTATTGCTCCAGTTCAGGGTCCATCTCGACGGTCTGCATCAACTCCAGCGAACCGATCACACCGTTCATGGGGGTGCGCAATTCGTGGGTCAGGGTGGCGAGGAATTCATCCTTGAGCTTGTTACTGTGAGCCAGTTGCTGGTTCAGCATTTCGAGTTTTTGACCTGCATCAAACAGCGTTTGCGCTTGTTGCTCGCGCATGGCGTTGATTCGGTCAGCCAGGGCCAGCGACAGCAAGGCAACTTCGATTGCTGAGCCTATCTGGCTCGAATACATGGTCAGGAACACGTTGGGCAGGTAACCCAGCACCATCAGCGTGTTGACGATGCCGCCGAGCAAAAACGCCGACCAGGCAATGATGAAATACCGCGCCACACGCAAGCCACGCAACCAGGCAAACAACCCGGCGGCGAAAATCACCACCGTGAAGGTCAAGGCCAATGCGGTGGCCAGACGCAAGGCCAGGGCGTAACTGGCCATCAATGACAGCCCGATCACCACCGCGCCGAATGCAATCAATGCCAGCAGCAAGCGATCGAGCCAGCGCCCGTAAGACCCTGTCTGCAGGAAGCTACGGGCGAACTGGCTGCCGAACAGCCCGGCGCAACCGATGAAGAACGGTGTTGCTGCGTTGGCCCACCACGGGTTATTCGGCCAGAAATATTGCACGGCCGCGCCGTTGACTGACAGCTGATACAACCCGAACGAGGCGATATAGAAGATGTAATAGAGGTAGCTGGTGTCGCGCACGCTGAGGTAGATGAACAGGTTGTAAACCAGCATCCCCAACAACACGCCATAGATCAGCCCCAACACATAAAGCCGGACCGGCTGTTCTTCGAGGAAAGCGGTGCTCGACCACAAGGTGACCGGCGCCTGGATCGAGCCTTCACTTTGCAGGCGCAGGTACACCGTTTGTGCCTGGTCAGGCGTGAAATTCAAATCGAACAGGTAGTTGTTCTGACGGATCGCGCGCGTGGCAAACGGCAAGGCATCACCGGTCTGGCGCACCAATTGATAGCTGCCGGTAGCATCGGGCAAGTACAGATCGAGGTGATCAAGGGGCGGATAGGCCAGTTCGAGCAGCCAGGTGCGTTGTGCCTCCGGGTTGGTCGGACGATAGTGCAGGTCGATTTTCAGCCAGAACGCCGAACGCGAATAGCCGGCGTTGAGTGTCGCTTTGTCGTGGGTCTTGAAGTTTCCAGCCGCAGCTTGCGCGCGGACATCGGCGATGGTCGCCTGACCGCCCGCGTCTTCGAACACTTGCAGGCTTTTGCCCAAGGGCAGGCTTTGAGTGAACTCGTCGAACTCGACGGCGCTCGCCATGAGGGGCAAGCAAAGCAGCAACATCAGCAAATAGCGCATTTAAGCCCCAGCGTGGCCTGTCCGGTTATCTCAGGAAGCCCCTCATTCCTTTTGAGTAGACGTAAAACCGGCATTACCTGTTATTGGTTTGGATCCACTCTAGCATAGCCGTTGATGGCCTTTGAACACCATTGAAATATTTACAGCAAGGCTCTAGAACGGGCGTTCCAGCGGCAACCATTGATATAGAGCTGTTTGCCCGGTCAGAGTGAGAGAATGACGCTGCTGCCTACCGCATTCCTGTAGCAACTGGCGAAGCCTGCGTCGGCCGGTCCGTCTCATGACTCGTTGGTCGACTGGTGGTAAGCTCGCGCACCATGAATATCTACAGCTCTCGCCCCGTTGTCCTCTGTCTCTCCGGCCACGACCCAAGTGGTGGCGCCGGCTTGCAGGCAGATATCGAAGCCCTGCTCGCTCAGGGTTGTCATGCGGCCCCGGCCGTCACCGCCCTGACCGTGCAAGACACGGTCAACGTCACTGACTTTCGCGTCCTCGACCGTGAGTGGGTGTTGGCCCAGGCCAATGCCGTACTCAACGATTCCGAAGTCGCCGCGGTCAAACTGGGCATGCTCGGTTCCCTGGAGATGGTCGACACGGTAGTCGAACTGCTCTTGGCGCACCCACACCTGCCAGTGGTCTGCGACCCGGTGCTGCGCGCCGGCGGTGGCGGACGACTGGGCAAGGACGAAGTCGGCTATGCCATGCGCGAACGCCTGCTGCCACTTTCGATCATTGCCACCCCTAACCTTCCCGAAGCGCGCATCCTCGCCGAACTGCCCGAAGGCACCGCCGACGAGTGCGCCGAAAAACTGCTGCCATTCGTCAAACACCTGCTGATCACCGGCGGCCATGGCGACGAACACGAAATACACAATCGCCTGTACAGCCGCGACGGCCACCGCGAAACCTTCACCTGCCAGCGCTTGCCCGGCAGTTATCACGGTTCCGGTTGCACATTGGCCAGCGCCCTGGCCGGTCGTCTGGCCCAAGGTGAAAACCTCGTTAGCGCCGTGCAGACCGCGCTTAACTACACATGGCGAACCCTGCGTGATGCGGAGCAATTGGGCAAAGGCCAGTTCGTGCCGCGCCGCCTGCCGCTGGATTTCTGTTCGTAACTTTCTATTAGTCATGCGGTGAGGCTTGTTCGATGAAACTACGTGGCCTGTACGCTATTACCGACAGACAGTTGCTGGCCGGTAAACTGCTTGAGTACGTGGAGGCGGCGCTGGAAGGCGGCGTCACCCTGCTGCAGTACCGCGACAAGAGCAGCGACGAGGCCCGACGCCTGCGCGAGGCCGAAGCCTTGCGCGATCTGTGCGACCGCTATAAAACCCAGCTGATCATCAATGACGATGCCGAACTGGCCGCACGCCTGAACGTCGGCGTGCACCTGGGCCAGACCGATGGTCCGTTGTCGCCGACCCGCGCTCTGCTCGGCTCCAAAGCCATCATCGGTTCGACCTGCCACGCGCAACTCGAACTCGCCGAACAAGCCGCGAAGGAAGGCGCCAGTTATGTCGCCTTCGGTCGTTTCTTCAACTCCAACACCAAACCCGGCGCCCCCACTTGCAGCCTCGAACTGCTCGACCAGGCCCGCCGCACACTGCACCTGCCGATTTGCGCGATTGGCGGCATCACCCTGGAAAACGCCGCGCCACTGGTGGCCCATGGGGTTGATCTGCTGGCGGTCGTCCACGGTCTGTTTGGCGCCGAGAGCCCGGCTGAAGTGACACGCCGCGCCCGCGCCTTTAATGAATTACTTAAAATCTGATTTGAGAGCCCGACCATGTCTCGTTCCGAAACCCTGTTTGCCAATGCCCAGAAACACATTCCCGGGGGCGTGAACTCGCCTGTTCGCGCGTTCAAAAGCGTGGGTGGCACCCCGCTGTTTTTCAAACACGCTGAAGGCGCCTACGTCACCGACGAAGACGACAAGCGTTATGTCGATTACGTGGGTTCATGGGGCCCGATGATCCTCGGCCACAGCCATCCGGACGTGCTGGACGCGGTGCGTAAACAGCTGGAACACGGGTTGTCCTACGGCGCCCCGACCGCGATGGAAACCGAGATGGCCGACCTGGTCTGCTCGATCGTGCCGTCGATGGAAATGGTGCGCATGGTCAGTTCCGGCACTGAAGCGACCATGAGCGCGATCCGCCTGGCCCGTGGTTTCACTGGCCGCGACAACATCATCAAGTTTGAAGGCTGCTACCACGGTCACTCCGACAGCCTGCTGGTCAAGGCCGGTTCCGGCGCATTGACCCAAGGCGTACCGAGCTCGGCCGGCGTGCCGGCGGACTTCGCCAAACACACCCTGACCCTGCCGTTCAATGACATTGACGCGGTAGAAGCCATGCTCGCCGAAGTCGGCCAGGACGTGGCGTGCATCATCGTCGAGCCGGTTGCCGGCAACATGAACTGCGTACCGCCGGCACCGGGCTTCCTCGAAGGCCTGCGGACCCTGTGCGACAAACATGGCGTGGTACTGATTTTCGACGAAGTGATGACCGGTTTCCGCGTTGCCCTTGGCGGTGCCCAGGCACACTTCGGCGTGACGCCGGACCTGAGCACGTTTGGCAAGATCATCGGCGGCGGCATGCCAGTCGGCTGCTTCGGCGGCAAACGCGAAATCATGTCGCACATCGCGCCACTGGGCCCGGTGTACCAGGCGGGCACGTTGTCGGGTAACCCGCTGGCCATGGCCGCCGGCCTGACCACCCTGCGCCTGATCAGCCGTCCGGGCTTCCATGCCGAACTGAGCGACTACACCAGCCGCCTGCTCGACGGCCTGCAACAGCGCGCCGATGCCGCGGGTATTCCATTCGTGACCACGCAGGCCGGCGGCATGTTCGGTCTGTACTTCAGTGGCGCTGACGACATCGTGACCTTCGATGACGTGATGGCCAGCGACGCGGCCCTGTTCGGTCGCTTCTTCCACTTGATGCTCGATGGCGGGGTGTACCTGGCGCCGAGCGCTTTCGAAGCCGGCTTCACCTCGATCGCCCATGGCGAAGTCGAGTTGAAACTGACGCTGGATGCCGCTGAGCGTGCATTCGCCGCATTGAAATAACGCCTTACCGCTGACGTTGGCGACTGCCAGCGTCAGCTTTTACCTACATCCGCACCGTTCTTCCTACGCTACTGCTAATAATCTCCCGCAAATTGGGCGATATATTCCCCGCGCAGCAGAAAAACGAGTAAAGACTTTGTAAGGTTGGCCCTGCTTATTTCATAATGCGCGCTTATTGGATCCCTCGATGGGTCCGCGCGCCCTTCAGAGGTAAGTCGATTCTCATGAACCGCACCGGCCGCGCCCTTTCATTGGGCTGCCTGTTGCTCCTTCAGCCCCTGCTCGCGCTCGCACAAGCAGGCGGCAACTCGTTGTTAATCCCAGCGATGGGTCGCTGCACCCTCAATACTCAGCCGCAAGACCTGACGCAAGCGCTCGCCGCCTGCCAGAAAGCGTCGGATGAAGGGGATGCGCAAGCGCAATACGAGTTGGGTGAGTTCTACTACAACGGCAAAAACACGCCGCGCGACCTCAATAAAGCCCTCAGCTATTTCGAAAAGGCCTCACTGCAAGGCCACGCCCAGGCGCAATTCAAACTGGGCACCATGTTTTTCCGAGGCGAAGGCGTTCAGGCCAATAACGTTCAGGCTTACATTCTGCTGAAAATGGCTGCGGTCAACGGCGCTGAAGATGCACTGGACACCGCCGACGAAGTCACCGAGAAAATGCCGCGCGAAGAACTTGAAGTGGCTACCCAAGTGCTGGGGCAAATCTTTCGTAAATATCTGATGGAATTGCAGAGCGCGGATGGGCGTACGCCTTTCTCGCCGCTTCCCTGATTTCTGTATTGATCTGACTGGCCCCATCGCGAGCAGGCTCGCTCCCACAATGAAACTCCAGTGTTAACAAATGTTGTGTTCACAGGAGATCAATTGTGGGAGCGAGCCTGCTCGCGATTGGAGCAACTCGGTCTTGAAGCTTACTTCTCAGGCATCGGCATCGGAAACGGCATGACATTGCCGACCGCGCCACGGGCTTCGCTGATTTTCGGTGTGCCCAGACGCTCTACCTCGTCGATGCGCACAATCGAATGCATCGGCACAAAACTGCGCACCACGCCTTCAAACTGAGCCTTGAGCTTTTCTTCGCTCGGATCGACGACCACTTGCGTGCGCTCGCCAAAGACGAACTCTTCCACTTCCAGAAAGCCCCACAGATCACTTTGATAGATCTGCTTGGCATACATTTCGTACACCTGGCCCTGGTTGAGGAAAATCACCTTGTAGATTGGAGCTTCACGTTTGGTCATGGTGGGCGAGCAACACATTTGGGATAAAAATGAGGGCGCGAACTATAGCATAGCCACCGGACGCACAACGGTAGGAACCTTGGGACATGTTCCCTATAATGCGCGGTTCTTTGAATCACGTGATGACTGTATCCATGGCCAAGAAGCTTTACATCGAAACCCACGGTTGCCAGATGAACGAGTACGACAGCTCGCGCATGGTCGACTTGCTGGGTGAACACCAGGCCCTGGAAGTCACCGCTCGCGCTGAAGACGCCGACGTGATCCTGCTCAACACATGCTCGATTCGCGAGCGCGCCCAGGACCGGGTGTACTCCCAGCTCGGCCGCTGGCGCGAACTGAAACTCGCCAACCCGGACATGGTGATCGCCGTCGGCGGTTGCGTGGCCAGTCAGGAAGGCGCCGCCATTCGTGATCGCGCGCCGTACGTGGATGTGGTCTTCGGCCCGCAAACCCTGCACCGCCTGCCGGAAATGATCGACGCCGCACGCGCCACCAAATTGCCGCAAGTCGACGTCTCGTTCCCGGAAATCGAAAAATTCGACCATTTGCCCGAGCCGCGCATCGATGGCCCGAGTGCCTACGTGTCGGTCATGGAAGGTTGCAGCAAGTACTGCACCTTCTGTGTGGTGCCCTACACCCGTGGCGAAGAAGTCAGCCGCCCGTTCGACGACGTGATTGCCGAGATCATTCACCTGGCCGAAAACGGCGTGCGCGAAGTGACGCTGCTGGGTCAGAACGTCAACGGGTATCGCGGCACTACGCACGACGGGCGCTTGGCTGATCTGGCCGAACTGATCCGCGTTGTGGCCGCTGTCGACGGCATCGACCGGATTCGCTACACCACGTCGCACCCGCTGGAATTCTCCGACAGCCTGATCCAGGCCCACGCCGATGTGCCGGAACTGGTGAAACACTTGCACCTGCCGGTGCAGTCGGGTTCAGACCGAATTCTCTCGGCGATGAAACGCAACCACACCGCGCTGGAATACAAATCCAAACTGCGCAAATTGCGGGCCGCCGTGCCGGGGATCTGCATCAGTTCGGACTTCATCGTCGGCTTCCCGGGTGAAACCGAGAAAGACTTCGAACAGACCATGAAGTTGATTGAAGACGTCGGCTTCGACTTTTCCTATTCATTCGTCTACAGCCAGCGCCCAGGCACTCCGGCTGCCGACCTGGCCGATGAAACGCCCGAAGAGCTGAAAAAAGAACGGCTGAACGCCCTGCAACATCGCCTGAACCAGCAAGGCTTCGAGATCAGCCGACAAATGGTCGGCTCGATCCAGCGGATTCTGGTCACCGATTATTCGAAAAAAGACCCTGGCGAGCTACAAGGCCGGACCGAGAATAACCGCATCGTCAATTTCCGCTGCGACAATCCGACCTTGATCGGCCAGTTTGCCGACGTCCACATTGATGCCGCACAACCGCACTCGCTGCGGGGCTCGCTCATTCAATAACACCACACATCACTGTAGGAGCCGAGCTTGCTCGCGATGACGCCAGGTCAGACGACAATCATGTTGAATGCCAGGCAGCCATCGCGAGCAAGCTCGGCTCCTACAGAGATGGTGTTTGAGGTTGGGATATTTAAGAGCTTTCGCACCCAGCCCACTGGCGTTATCCTTGATTTCATCTTAATTGCCCCAGGGCGGCTAAATACGACCTTGAACGCACCCATAGAACCGCATCGTTTCATCCTCGAGCCCTTTGAGGCTCGCCGCTTCGCCAATCTGTGCGGGCAATTCGACGAGCATTTGCGCTTGATCGAACAGCGCCTGACCATCGAGATCCGTAACCGCGGAAACCAGTTCGAATTGATCGGCGAGCCCAAACACACCACCTCCGCGGAAAACCTCCTGCGCCGCCTGTACCGGGAAACCAAAGGTACCGACCTGTCGCCGGACATGGTTCACCTGTTCCTGCAGGAATCGGCCGTCGAAGAGCTGGACAATGTGTCCCCGTCAGAACCCTCCGTAGCGCTGCGCACCAAAAAAGGCATGATTCGCCCTCGCGGCTTGAATCAGCTGCGTTACGTGAAGGAAATTCTCGGCAACGACATCAACTTCGGCATCGGCCCTGCCGGTACTGGCAAAACCTATCTGGCCGTTGCCTGCGCGGTAGACGCGCTGGAGCGTGAGCAGATTCGCCGCATCCTGCTGGTTCGCCCGGCGGTTGAAGCTGGCGAGAAGCTCGGCTTCCTGCCCGGCGACTTGTCGCAGAAGATCGACCCGTACCTGCGCCCGCTCTACGACGCCCTCTACGAAATGCTCGGCTTCGAACACGTCGCCAAGCTGATCGAACGCCAGGTCATCGAAGTCGCGCCGCTGGCTTACATGCGCGGTCGCACGCTGAACAACAGTTTCATCATCCTCGACGAAAGCCAGAACACCACCGTCGAGCAGATGAAGATGTTCCTGACCCGTATCGGCTTTGGCTCCACAGCGGTCATCACCGGTGATATTACCCAGGTCGACTTGCCGAAAGGCACCAAGTCAGGGCTGCACCATGTGATCGAGGTGCTCAAAGACGTGCCGGGCATCAGCTTCACCCATTTCATGCCCAAGGACGTTGTGCGCCATCCACTGGTGCAGCGCATCGTCGAAGCCTACGAGCGCTTCGAGAACCGCGTGGCCGAAGAAGCCCCCAAGGACCACCGCCGCGATGCTTGAGCTTGATCTGCAACTGGCGACACAAGCGTCCGCCCCCACTGAAGCCGAGTTCCGCCAATGGTGCGAACTGGCCTTGCGCCAACGCACTGCCGATTCGGAGATGACCATTCGCCTGGTCGACGAAGCAGAAGGCCGCGAACTGAATCACACCTGGCGGCAAAAGGATTACGCCACTAACGTTCTATCGTTCCCCGCCGATGTACCCGACGAGTTTCTGGATATCCCGCTGCTGGGCGATCTGGTGATCTGCGTGGCCGTGGTTGAGCGCGAAGCGGCCGAACAAGGCAAGGAACTGAAGGCCCATTGGGCACATCTGGTCATTCACGGCTGCTTGCATCTGCTGGGTTACGACCATATAGATGACGACGAAGCCGAAGAAATGGAAGCACTGGAACGAACGTTGCTTGCAGAATTGGGTTATCCGGACCCGTACGCGGACGACGAAACCGAAACATCCCCTATCGTTACAACAAAGGATTCAGAGTAATCGCTATGAGCGAAGATCGATCGAGCAACGGGCAGAAGTCTTGGCTGGGTAAGCTCACCCAGGCTTTTGCCCACGAGCCGAAAAACCGTCAGGAGCTGCTGGAGCTCCTGCGCGATGCACACCAGAACAAACTGTTGGACAGCGAAGCGCTGGCCATCGTCGAAGGCGCCATCCAGGTTGCGGACCTGCAAGTACGGGACATCATGGTCCCGCGCTCGCAAATGGTCAGCATCAAGGCGACCCAGACCCCTCGCGAGTTCCTGCCCGCCGTGGTTGACTCGGCCCACTCCCGCTACCCGGTCATCGGCGAAAGCCACGATGACGTGATGGGTGTGTTGCTGGCCAAGGACTTGCTGCCGTTGATCCTCAAGGAGAATGGCGACCGCTTCAACATCAAGGACCTGCTGCGCCCGGCCACCTTCGTGCCCGAGTCCAAGCGCCTGAATGTGCTGCTGCGTGAATTTCGCGCCAACCACAACCACATGGCCATCGTCATTGACGAGTACGGCGGCGTGGCTGGGCTGGTGACCATCGAAGACGTGCTGGAACAAATCGTCGGCGACATCGAAGACGAGCACGACGTCGAGGAAGACAGCTACATCAAGCCGCTGCCCAGCGGTGATTTCCTGATCAAGGCCCTGACGCCGATCGAAAACTTCAACGAGTTCTTCGACAGCGAATTTTCCGACGATGAATTTGATACGGTCGGCGGCCTGGTGATGAGCGCGTTCGGGCACTTGCCAAAACGCAACGAAATCACTGAAATCGGCCCTTATCGTTTCCGCATTCTGAACGCCGACAGCCGTCGGATTCACTTGCTTCGCCTGACGCCTATAGCTCGGTAAAAACTAAGGATAGAAATGCGCTGGATAACCCGCCCCGGCTGGCCCGGTAACCTGCTGGCCGTGGCGGCCGGTGCACTCACCACTCTGGCCTTGGCGCCGTTCGATATCTGGCCGTTGGCATTGCTGGCAGTCGGTTTCTTTTACGCCGGTTTACGCGAACTGAGCCCACGTCAGGCCCTGGGCCGTGGCTGGTGTTTCGGTTTCGGTCTGTTTGGCGCCGGCACCAGCTGGATCTACTACAGCATTCACCATTTCGGTGGTGCTTCGGTGCTGCTGGCCGGTTTCCTGATGCTGATCTTCACGGCGGCGATTGCCTGGTTCTTCGCCCTGCCCGCCTGGATTTGGGCGCGCTGGTTGCGTCGCAATGAAGCGCCACTGGCGGATGCCTTGGCATTTGCGGCGCTGTGGGTTGGCCAGGAAGCGTTTCGTGGCTGGTTCCTCACTGGTTTCCCATGGCTCTATTCCGGTTACAGCCAGCTTGATGGCCCATTGGCCGGGCTCGCCCCCGTGGGCGGGATGTGGCTGATTTCCTTCACCCTCGCCCTGACGGCCGCGCTGATCTACAACGCATTGCGCCTGGTACGCACCGGGCGCAAAGGGTTTATCACGGTCGGCGCGTTGCTGCTGATTGGCCCATGGGTGGCCGGCATGGCACTGAAAGAACACGCCTGGACCAGCCCGGCGGGCCCGCCGTTAAGCGTCGCAGCGATTCAAGGCAACATCGAACAAAGCATGAAGTGGGACCCGGCGCAGCTCAATGCGCAATTGGGGCTGTACCGTGACATGAGCTTTCGCTCCAAACGCGTCGACCTGTTGATCTGGCCGGAAACCGCCGTGCCGGTACTCAAGGAGTCCGCCGAGAGCTACCTGAACATGATGGGTAACTTCGCCGCCGAGCGTAATTCGGCGCTGATTACTGGCATACCGATCCGTCAGGAAGTGCACCACGAGAAACGCTTCTTCAACGGCATTACTGTCGTCGGTGAAGGCGAAGGCACTTACCTCAAGCAGAAACTGGTGCCGTTTGGCGAATACGTACCGTTGCAGGATGTACTGCGCGGGCTGATCGCATTCTTCGACCTGCCAATGTCCGACTTCGCGCGAGGACCGGCCGATCAGCCGATGTTGCAGGCCAAGGGTTATCAGATTGCGCCATTCATCTGCTACGAAGTGGTCTACCCGGAATTCGCCGCCAGCCTCGCGGCCCGCAGTGACTTGCTGCTGACCATCAGCAATGACACCTGGTTCGGCACCTCCATCGGTCCACTGCAACATTTGCAGATGGCGCAGATGCGCGCGCTTGAGGCGGGCCGCTGGATGATCCGCGCCACCAACAACGGCGTGTCCGGCCTGATTAACCCGTTTGGCCAGATTACCGCGCAGATCCCGCAGTTCGAACGCGGCATCCTGTACGGCGAAGTCGTGCCGATGCACAACCTGACGCCTTACCTGCAATGGCGCTCGTGGCCGCTGATCATAGTTTGCGTGCTGTTGTTTGGCTGGGCGTTGATTGCCAGCCGGATGGCCAAGATTGTTTAAGTATCGCTGCGCCTGAAAAAAATCGCAGCCTCGTTTCACTCGACAGCTCCTACAGGGGATTGCGTACTCTGTAGGAGCTGTCGAGTGAAACGAGGCTGCGATCTTTTAATCTTCAGCGATAGAAAAGCGAATACCCGATCTGCCCCACCGCCTCATTCATCAATAGCCCGGACTGCCAGATCGATTTGAATTCCGGCATCCAGCCGCCCAGCGGTCGGGCATTATCCACACCTAAAAATCCTACCGGCGCGGGCACCACTTCAAATCCTGCCTTCTGGAAACTCCAGACAGACCGCGGCATGTGCCAGGCCTGAGTCACGACCACGACCCGCTTGATGCCCTGAGGCAATAACACTTCGGCACTGAACTGCGCGTTCTCCCACGTCGTACGGCTGCGCCCTTCCTGCCAGCGTACTGTCACGCCGAAATCATCGAGCAGCGAGTCCGCCATCAACTTCGCTTCGGTGGGTGGCGTGCCGTAGTGCAAACCACCGCTGGTCAGAACCGGCAAACCAGAAGCCTTGGCCAGACGCGCCGCATATCGCTCGCGCTCCAACCCTACGCCAGTCGGCTGGTCGGCGCCCCAGGCCAGGTCGCCGCGTTCACGCCCGGAACCCAACACCACGATGGCGTCCGCGCGCTGACCCAGCGTCGCCCACTCGTCGCGTGCCAGCGGCGGTTCGCGTTCAAGCGCTTTAGCGCTCCACTGCACCACCACGGGCAAACTCATCAGCCAGAAGCCCCCGCAACCCAAGACAAAGCACACACCCGCAAGCCTTGGCCTTGAGCGGCGCAACCACCACGCAAGAACCAGCAACAGCAAAAGAAGGCCGGGCGGCAACAGAAGTTGTTTCACGAAATATCGAAAAGGCATCGAGCATCTCCAGAGATGCCCGAAGCCTAAGTGGGTTGACGCAAAGCGACAACAAATATGGAAGGACTACGCTTTGGAATGTGTCAAAAGAAGGGGCCAATGGCTCAAGCACCCTTACTTGAATTGCAGAGACCGGACCTTTACCGCATCCCTGCCAGGTACTTTATCCTTGAGCCAGATGATTTTGGCCGAACGTGGTGCGTCGAGTTGCTGCACTGCTGCTGACAAGCATCCACGTGTTTCCCGTTCACTGCGATCCAGATAGGCTTTGACCAATTCAAACTCTGCGGGACTAAGACCACGCAGTTCCAGCTCAAGGGGACGCTCATCGCGCAGCCGACCAGCAGTTTTTGCAACGTCCAGAGCCATGCCCAGACGATCAATCAGTCTTTCGTACAGCTCCGGTTTTGTAGCTTTTTGCCGTGACTCAACCATCCCTCACCTCATTGAAGATATGACTTGCTCCCCATTTAGAGCTTAGCTTCCATGAACAAACCGGCTGAGCGCTGCGACCAACGGCCCTCGCAGCGGTTTTTACAAGACGCGCGACAGTAATCAGGGTTTCCCTCGGTAGAGTGCGGTCATGTATGCTACGGCGCTTCCTGTAACTCCACTTCCAGCTCGTCTGGGCACCAAAACGCCGATTTGGCGTGATCACCGCCCAGCGTTGCATTGAAGAGGATTAGGCCACCCCTATTCAGTTCAAAAGTAGCCATGCACGAACAATATCAGCCCCGTGAAATCGAAGCCGCCGCCCAGTCATTCTGGGATGAGCAAAAGTCCTTTGAAGTCAGTGAACAGCCAGGCAAGGAGACGTTCTACTGCCTGTCGATGTTCCCTTACCCCAGCGGCAAGCTACACATGGGGCACGTGCGTAACTACACCATCGGCGACGTGATCTCCCGCTACCAGCGCATGCAAGGCAAGAACGTTCTGCAACCCATGGGTTGGGACGCCTTCGGCATGCCGGCGGAAAACGCCGCGATGAAGAACAACGTAGCGCCCGCCAAGTGGACCTACGAAAACATTGCCTACATGAAAACCCAGCTGCGCAGCCTGGGCCTGGCGGTGGACTGGTCCCGCGAAGTGACCACCTGCAAGCCGGATTACTACCGCTGGGAACAATGGCTGTTCACTCGCCTGTTCGAAAAAGGTGTGATCTACAAAAAAAGCGGCACCGTGAACTGGGACCCGGTCGACCAGACCGTCCTGGCCAACGAACAGGTGATCGACGGTCGCGGCTGGCGTTCCGGCGCGCTGATCGAAAAGCGCGAAATCCCGATGTACTACTTCAAGATCACCGCTTATGCGGATGAGCTGCTGGAGAGCCTCGACGAACTGACTGGCTGGCCTGAACAGGTCAAGACCATGCAGCGCAACTGGATCGGCAAGTCTCGTGGCATGGAAGTGCAGTTCCCGTACAACGTCGATTCCATCGGCGAAGCCGGCGCGCTTAAAGTGTTCACCACCCGTCCGGACACCCTGATGGGCGCCACCTACGTTGCCGTGGCCGCCGAACACCATTTGGCCACCCTGGCCGCGCAGAACAATCCAGAGCTGCAAGCGTTCATCGCTGAATGCAAGGGCGGCAGCGTCGCTGAAGCCGACGTCGCCACTCAAGAGAAAAAAGGTCTGCCGACCACGTTGTTCGTCGAGCACCCGCTGACCGGCGAGAAACTCCCGGTGTGGGTCGCCAATTACGTGCTGATGCACTACGGCGATGGCGCGGTCATGGCCGTACCGGCTCACGACGAACGTGATTTCGAGTTCGCCACCAAGTACAACCTGCCGATCAAGTCCGTGGTGCGTACAAGCGCAGGCGACACCAACCCGGCGCCGTGGCAGGACGCTTATGGCGAGCACGGCACGCTGATCAATTCCGGTGAATTCGACGGCCTCGATTTCGCCGGCGCGTTCGATGCGATCGAAGTCGCGCTGATCAAGAAAAACCTCGGTGCTTCGCGTACCCAGTTCCGCCTGCGCGACTGGGGCATCAGCCGTCAGCGCTACTGGGGCTGCCCGATCCCGATCATCCACTGCAACACCTGCGGCGATGTGCCGGTCCCGGAAGACCAACTGCCTGTTGTGCTGCCAGAAGACGTCGTGCCCGATGGTGCCGGTTCGCCACTGGCACGCATGCCGGAGTTCTACGAGTGCAGCTGCCCGAAATGCGGTCAGCCTGCCAAGCGTGAAACCGACACCATGGACACCTTCGTCGAGTCCTCGTGGTACTACGCCCGTTACGCCTCGCCAAACTACCAAGGTGGCCTGGTGGAAAAATCCGCGGCCGACCATTGGTTGCCGGTGGATCAGTACATTGGCGGCATCGAACACGCAATTCTTCACCTGCTCTATGCACGCTTCTTCCACAAGCTGATGCGCGACGAAGGCCTTGTGAGCTCCAATGAGCCATTCAAGAACCTGCTGACCCAAGGCATGGTAATCGCCGAGACTTACTATCGTCGCGAAGCCAACGGTGCCTACACGTGGTTCAACCCGGCGGACGTCGAACTCGAACGCGACAGCAAGGCCAAGGTAATCAGCGCCAAGCTGATCGCAGACGGCCTGCCGGTGGAAATCGGTGGCACCGAGAAGATGGCCAAGTCCAAGAACAACGGCGTTGACCCACAGTCGATGATTGACCAGTTCGGCGCAGACACCTGCCGCCTGTTCATGATGTTCGCCTCGCCACCGGACATGAGCGCCGAATGGTCCGACTCCGGAGTAGAAGGTTCGCACCGCTTCCTCAAGCGCGTCTGGCGCCTGGCTCAAGCGCACGTCACTCAGGGCCTGCCGGGCAAACTGGACGTCGCCAGCCTGAACGACGAGCAGAAAGCCATTCGCCGTTCGATCCACCAGGCCATCAAGCAGGCCAGCCATGACGTCGGCCAGAACCACAAATTCAACACCGCCATCGCCCAGGTGATGACGCTGATGAACGTGCTGGAAAAAGCGGCCCAAGGCACCGAACAGGATCGCGCACTGGTTCACGAAGGTCTGGAAACCGTGACTCTGCTGCTGGCTCCGATCACCCCGCACATCTGCCACGAGCTGTGGAATCAACTGGGTCACTCTGAGCCTGTGATCGACGCCGGTTGGCCAGTGCTGGACGACAGCGCGCTGGTGCAGGACAGCCTGACACTGGTGATCCAGGTCAACGGCAAACTGCGCGGCCAGATCGAAATGCCGGCCAGCGCGACACGTGAAGAAGTCGAAGCCGCCGCGCGGGCCAACGAAAACGTGCTGCGCTTTGTCGACGGCCTGACTATTCGCAAAGTGATCGTCGTGCCCGGGAAACTGGTCAATATCGTCGCCAGCTAATTGGACCAGGCGCCGGGCCATGCCCGGCGCCGAGTAAAACCTTTCGGGCCGCCAGATCGGCCCACATGGTTTCAAGGGGAGCAACAAAATGATCAAACGCAATCTGCTGGTGATGGGCCTTGCGGTCCTGTTGAGCGCCTGCGGTTTCCAGCTGCGCGGCACCGGCACCACCGAACTGGCGATTACGGAAATCGACCTGAGCGCCCGCAACGCCTACGGCGAAACCGTGGTGATGCTGCGTCAGGCGCTGGAAAGCAGTGGCGTCAAGGTCTACGCCGGCGCACCTTACAAATTGGTGCTGACCAATGAGCAGAACAACCAGCGCGTCCTCAGTTACACAGGCGGTGGCGGTACCGGCGAATATGAACTGATCACCGTGTTGAACTACGACATTCGTGGGGCACATAACCTGCCGCTGATGAGCGACAAGCTCGAAGTGCAGAAGACCTACGTTCACGACGGCAACAACCTGTTGGGTTCGGATCAGGAAGCGAGCGGCGCTCGCAACGAAAGCCGTCGCGAGCTGGTTCAACGCATGATGCTGCGCCTGCAACAGATCACCCCGGCGCAACTGGACCAACTGCAACAGACCGCAGAAGCCAAGGCCAAGGCCGAAGCCCAGGCGCTGGAAGCCGCACAGAAGGCTGAAGCGAATACTCCGCGCCAGTCGCCTGTCCAGATCCCTCAGCAGTAAAACTTTCGGGGCGTTCCGGCGCCCCGTTTGGCCTCTCTTATGAAACTTGCCCCCGCCCAACTCGGTAAACACCTGCAAGGTGCCCTCGCGCCGGTCTATATCATCAGTGGCGATGACCCGCTGCTGTGCCAGGAAGCGGCCGATGCCATTCGCGCGGCCGCGCGCCAACAGGGCTTCGACGAACGTCAGGTCTTCGCCGCCGACGCCAGTTTCGACTGGGGAACGTTGTTGCAGGCGGGGGCAAGCATGTCCCTGTTTGCCGAAAAACGCCTGCTGGAACTGCGCCTGCCGTCCGGCAAACCCGGCGACAAAGGCGCCGCCGCGTTCATCGAGTACTGCTCACGCCCGGCCGAAGACACGATATTGCTGATCAGCCTGCCCAAGCTCGACGCCAGTGCGCAGAAAACCAAGTGGGGCAAGGCGCTGATCGAAGGTCAGCAGACTCAGTTCGTGCAGATCTGGCCGGTGGATGCCAACCAGTTGCCAAGCTGGATCCGCCAGCGCCTGTCTCAGGCAGGGTTGTCGGCCAGCCAGGACGCGGTCGAACTGATTGCAGCCCGCGTCGAGGGCAACCTGCTCGCCGCCGCGCAAGAAATCGAAAAGCTCAAATTGATGGCCGAAAGTGGGCAGATCACAGTCGAAACCGTACAGGCTGCCGTAGCCGACAGTGCACGTTTCGACGTATTTGGCCTGACCGATGCCATCCTCAACGGTGAAGCGGCCCACGCGCTACGCATGCTGGAAGGGCTGCGCGGTGAAGGTGTCGAACCACCGGTGATTCTCTGGGCGCTGGCCCGGGAACTGCGCCTGCTGGCTAACCTGTCGCTGCAATACAGTCAGGGCGTGCCGCTGGATAAGGCGTTCAGCTCGGCCCGACCGCCGATCTGGGACAAGCGCAAGCCGCTGATGAGCAAGGCGCTGCAACGCTACTCGGCGCAACGCTGGGCACAATTGCTGCTGGAGGCGCAACGGATCGACGCACAGATCAAAGGGCAGGCAGCCGGTTCGCCGTGGATGAGCCTCAGTCGATTGTCGCTGTTGATGGCCGGTCAGCGCCTGACTTTGCCTTCCGAGTAAACACTCCCCTGTGATCAGCGAAAGGTCCTACACAATGTGGGGACTAGACAGAACCACAACTTCGGCCGATGATTTGCCCCGCAAAATCCCCTCACTTGCGAGAAATCATCATGAGTAAAAAGCCATCAACGCATGGCCCCAACAAGGCCAAATCCATCATCGCCCAGCCACTGTTCCGCAGCCGTCAGGAACGAGCCGGCAAGGGCAAAGGCAGCTACCGCCGCGAAGCCTTCCAGTCTAATAGCTGGGAGGCTTCTTACTTTCTGGCTGCGTAAAGCAGAACACCCCTTCTACATGTTAAGGTCTGCACTTGAATCGATTGCCCTGGACTTGTGCATGCCCCTTTGTCTTTCCCGTCGTTGGCCCGTTCGCCAACTGATAGCTGCCTCCAGCCTCATTTTGCTTGTCGCCTGCGCGGAAAAACCGACTGCCGCCGACGCCCAGCCGCTCAAAACCCTTCCTGTCGCGACAGCTCCTGCGGTCTATCCGCCCGCGGTGCCGACGGGTGAAACCCCCGACATCCAGCCCACCCAGTCGTTCGCCGAATGGCAAGCGGGTTTCCGCAAAGACGCACTGGCCGCCGGTATCCGCGCCGATCTGTTCGACCGCGCCTTTGCCGATGTCAGCTTCGACCCCAGCGTGATCCGTGCCGATCGCAGCCAGCCGGAATTTTCCCGCCCGGTGTGGGAATACCTCGATGGCGCCGTTTCTCCACTGCGAGTACGTAAAGGCCAAGCGCTGATCAGCGAAAACGCCACCATCCTGCAAAGCATCGAACAGCGTTATGGCGTCGACCGCCAGGCACTGGTGTCGGTGTGGGGCATGGAGAGTAACTTCGGCCAATTCCAGGGCAGCAAGTCGGTCATCAACTCGCTGGCGACCCTGGCGTACGAAGGCCGGCGCCCGGGCTTTGCGCACGATCAACTGATCGCCGCCCTGCAAATTCTGCAACAAGGCGACATCACACCCGAGAAAATGCTCGGTTCCTGGGCCGGCGCCATGGGCCAGACCCAGTTCATCCCGACCACTTACAACACCCACGCCGTGGATTTCGACGGCGATGGCCGCCGCGACATCTGGGACAGCCCCGCCGACGCATTGGCCTCGACTGCGCACTACTTGCAAAGCTCCGGCTGGCAGAAAGGCCAGCCGTGGGGCTTTGAAGTACGACTGCCAAGCAGTTTCAACTACGTTTTGGCCGATGGCACGATTCGCAAAAGCGTCGCCGAGTGGCAGCAGCTGGGCGTTTCACTGCCCCCAGGGGCTCAGGTTCCGCCAGGCTCGGAACACCTCTCCGCTGCCCTGTTGCTGCCAGCCGGTTATCGTGGCCCTGCGTTCCTGGTCCTCGACAACTTCCGCGCGATTCTCAAGTACAACAACTCTTCGTCTTATGCGTTGGCCGTGAGTTTGTTGTCCGAACGCTTCGACGGTGCAGGACTGATCAGCGGCAGCTGGCCCAAAGATGATTTGCCGTTGAGCCGCACCGAGCGCATGGAACTGCAAAGCCTGCTGAGTGCCCAGAACTACGACGCGGGCATCCCTGACGGAATCATTGGCGCCAACACGCGCAAGGCGATTCGCAGTGCACAACAGTCGTTTGGCTGGCCGGCGGATGGGTATCCGACGCACAAGTTGCTGGAAGGACTGCGTAGCCGCTAAAAAGCATCGCGGGCAAGCCTCGCTCCCACAGATTTTGTGTCGTTTACAGATCTAGTGTGGGAGCGGGCTTGCCCTAATGCCGATCAGTTAAGGCATTGAACGCCGCAATCTTTGTGGGAGCGAGCCTGCTCGCGATGACGGTGGCACAGTCAACATTTGCGTTGCCTGACAATCCGCCATCGCGAGCAGGCTCGCTCCCACAGGTTTTGCGCCTTAACTGATCGGCATTAGGGCTTGCCCGCGATAGCTGACTATCAGACGCTAAAGGGCTTACCGCCTGACCACCACATCCTGCTCCAACACCAACTCCTTCTTCCCCGCATCCAATCGAACCAACGCCCCCATCGGCAACGTCAGGTTCGGATCACAATGACCACTACGCCACCCGGCCAGTACCGGTATCCGTAACGGCTCGAAGGTCTGTTTTAGCAATTGCTCCAGCGCTGCTGCATCGACCCCTGCCACATCCCCCACCAAAACCCCACGAAGCTTGCCCAGCGCGCCAGCCAGCCGCAGATGGGTCAGTAGCCGGTCAATGCGATACAGCGGCTCGTTGACGTCCTCGATCAGCAAGATGACGCCCTCGGCGTCCAGCTCGTACGGCGTGCCCATGGTCGCGGCAATCATCGACAGGTTGCCACCCAGCAAACGCCCGTGAGCGATACCGGGCTCGATCGTGGTCAACGGCCAGGCTACCGGGTGCGAAAGTACGCTGCCGGCCTTCACCTGCCCTCTGAGCATGTTGAAAAACGACGACTCGGTAGGCTTCTGCTTGTCGCCCAGCAAATCGGCATTGAGCAGCGGGCCATGAAAGGTCACAAAACCGGCATAACGGCTGATCGCCAAGTGCAGCGCCGTGATGTCGCTGTAGCCGATGAACGGTTTGGCGTTGTTTTGCAGCAGTTCGAAATCAATTCGGTCGAGCAAACGCGGTGTGCCGTAACCGCCACGCAGGCAGATAATCGCATCGACTTCTGTGTCAGCGAACGCCGCGTGCAGATCATTGAGCCGCACCTCGTCACTGCCGGCCAGATACCCATCCTGTTCATACACCCCGGGAAACACCCGCAACGCATAGCCGCGAGCGCGCATCCAGGCGATAGCTTTGTCAGTGTCCAGCCCGGCGGGACCGGCGGGGGCAATCACGCCGATCAGCCCTTCCGACGGCAAGGCCGGAACAGGTTTATGCGGATACAGCGTGTGGGTCGGTCGAACGGTCATCCATGAATCTCCCTGCGCGAAAATCTTCAGCACACAGTAGTCAGGAACGGGGACAAACAGAAGAGGGTCAGTCGCCCGCAGGTTGCAGGAAAAAACACTGGCTGGCGTAGGCCAGGCAAAAAAACGCCCGCAAGGCCTGAAAAGCCATGCGGGCGCCTTTTATGTCACCGCCAAATTACAAGGACGATATCAGCTCAGCTTTGACCAACTTCGCCTGCTCATCGGCATGGTACGAGGAGCGTACCAACGGGCCGGACGCGACGTTCTTGAAGCCCATCTTGTAACCTTCCTCGGCAAACCAGGCGAAGGTGTCCGGGTGCACAAAACGCTGCACCGGCAAGTGGCTGCGGGACGGTTGCAGGTACTGGCCCAGGGTCAGCATGTCGATGTCATGTTCGCGCATGCGCTTCATGACTTCGATGACTTCTTCGTCGGTTTCGCCCAGGCCCAGCATCAGGCCGGACTTGGTCGGAATGTGCGGCATCATCTGCTTGAAGCGCTGCAGAAGGGTCAGCGACCACTGGTAATCCGAACCCGGACGCGCAGCCTTGTACAGGCGCGGCACGGTTTCCAGGTTGTGGTTGAACACATCTGGTGGCTCGGCAGCGGTGATTTCCAGCGCCACGTCCATACGGCCACGGTAATCCGGGACCAGGGTTTCGAGCTGTACGTTCGGCGACAGCTTGCGGATCTCGCGGATGCAGTCGGCAAAGTGCTGGGCACCGCCGTCACGCAGGTCGTCGCGGTCTACCGAGGTGATCACTACGTATTTGAGCTTCAGGTCGGCGATGGCGATGGCCAGGCTTTCTGGCTCGTTGACGTCCAGTGGTTTCGGACGGCCGTGGCCGACGTCGCAGAACGGGCAGCGACGGGTGCAGATGTCGCCCATGATCATGAACGTCGCGGTGCCGCCGGAGAAACACTCGCCCAGGTTCGGGCAGGACGCTTCCTCGCACACGCTGTGCAACTTGTGTTTGCGCAGCAGGGCCTTGATGCGGTCGACTTCCGGGGATACCGGGATGCGGACGCGAATCCAGTCGGGTTTCTTCGGCAGTTCGGTGGTCGGAATGATCTTCACCGGGATACGTGCAACCTTCTCGGCGCCGCGCAGCTTGACGCCGGCTTCAACCTTGGCACGCGGGGCCGGACGCTCGGTAACATCAAGCGTCGGGATCATGGTTTGCACTGCATCAGTAGTCATATCAGTCGATTCCGCCCGTTAGGGTCGTCTGCTCAGCATAGTCGAGGTGTTTGACGAGCTGCGCGCGCAGCCGGGCACTTACCTCGGCAAATTCAATCGATCCTGCGTGATCGCTCAGCTGGGTCATCGCCAGCCCGGCGTATCCGCAGGGATTAATCCGTCGAAACGGTTCCAGGTCCATGTCCACGTTCAGGGCCAAGCCATGAAAGGAACAACCATGGCGGATCCGCAGACCCAGGGAAGCGATTTTCGCCCCGTTGACGTAGACACCCGGCGCGTCTGGCTTGGCGGCGGCAGTGACGCCGTAACTTGCCAACAGTTCGATCAGGCAGAGTTCCATGCGGGTGACCAGGTCACGCACGCCAAACCCCAGCTTGCGCACATCCAGCAGCAGATAGGCCACCAGTTGGCCAGGCCCGTGATAGGTTACCTGACCACCACGGTCGACCTGTACCACCGGAATATCCCCCGGCAGCAACAGGTGCTCGGCCTTGCCGGCCTGACCTTGGGTGAACACTGGCGGGTGCTCGACCAGCCAGATCTCGTCGGCGGCGTCGCTGCCGCGTTCGTTGGTGAAGCGTTGCATGGCGTGCCAGACCGGCTCGTAAGCCATCTGGCCGAGCTCACGAAAGCCCAGCGTGCCAGACATCACAACACCATGTGCACGAAGCCGGTAGCCCGCAGTTCGCTGTTGATGTTGTACAGCTGGTCCTGGTCGGTGGCGACGATGTGTAATTGGATGGTGGTGTATTTGCCGTTGCTGCTTTGGCGCTCGTCAACACGCTCATCGTTGATGGTGGCGTGTTTTCTGACGATATTGATGATCTTGTCCTTGTTACCCACGCCCGTGTCGCTGATCACCTTAACCGGGTAATCAGTGGCAGGGAATTCGATCTTTGGTGCCTTTACTTCGGTATCGGTCATGGCGTAACGGCCTCGTAAGCGTAAGCCGTGGCGACAACAAAGCCCCGCGCCGGATCAGCACGGGGCCTTGCAGGAGCACACTATCAGTTGAACATGCTGTAGAAGAATAGACGGATGCTATCCCACATACGGCGGAAGATACCACCCTCCTCGACAGCGTCCAGGGCGATCAGGTCGGCGCTGTGCACCACCTTGTCTTCCAGCTTCACTTCGACTTTACCGATCACGTCGCCCTTGGCGATTGGCGCAATCAGCTGCGGGTTCATGGTCATGCTGGCAGCGAGCTTTTTCAGCTGGCCTTTTGGCAGGGTCATGGTCAGGTCTTCAGCCAGGCCGGCCTTGACTTGATTGGTCGCGCCTTTCCAGACAGGGGCCTGAGCCAGCTCGGCGCCTTTCTGATAGAAGGTCTGGGTTTCGAAGAAGCGGAAACCGTAAGTCAGCAGCTTCTGGGTTTCGGCGGCGCGAGCCACTTCGCTGCTCGTGCCGAACACCACGGCGATCAGACGCATGCCATCACGTACAGCCGAAGACACCATGCAGTAGCCGGCTTCGTCGGTGTGACCGGTTTTCAGACCATCGACGGTCTTGTCGCGCCACAGCAACAGGTTGCGGTTAGGTTGCTTGATGCCGTTCCAGAAGAACTCTTTCTGCGAGTAGATCGCGTAGTGAGCCGGGTCTTCGTGGATGATTGCGCGAGCCAGTACGGCCATGTCATGAGCCGACGAATAGTGCTCCGGGTTCGGCAGACCGGTCGGGTTCATGAAGTGGGTGTTGGTCATGCCCAGATCGGCCACGGTTTTGTTCATCACGTCGGCGAAGGCGTCTTCGCTGCCGGCGATGTGCTCGGAGAGCGCAACACTGGCGTCGTTACCCGACTGAATGATGATGCCGTGCAGCAGGTCGCTGACAGTCACCTGCGAGCCCACCTTGATGAACATCCGCGAACCGCCGGTACGCCAGGCATTTTCGCTGACGGTCACCGGGTCGTTTTCGCCGATCTGGCCACGACGGATTTCCAGGGTCGCGATGTACGCGGTCATCAGCTTGGTCAGGCTGGCTGGCGGCAGACGCTGGTCACCATTGTTCTCGACCAGCACGTTGCCGCTGCTGGCATCCATGAGCACGTAGGCTTTGGCGGCCAGTTGTGGTGGAGCTGGCATCACCTCGAGCGCGAACGCAGCCGGTGAGAGGAGCAGCGGGACTAACAGGAACAGGCGTTTGGCAAAGGTGGTGATGTTCATCCGTCTCTCGAAATCGCTAATGGAAACTGCCCAGGGGCAAAACTAATCAGACAGCTTTCTAACGAGCTGTCGCGTGTTCAGTTGTTCACTCAGAACCCTTGCCGGGCTTTTGTTCTTTAACGAGCCAACAACCAGGTTCACCCCCTTAAACCGCAAGTGAACCGTCAATCAAGTACTACGTATTACTCGGCGGTGACCACGCTCGGCGAACCGAGATTAGCCATGCGCACGCTGTTCTGCACTTGCTGGATTTCACCCGGAGAGCCTATCGGCCCCAGGCGCACCCGATGCAGTGTCTGTTGGTTGCGCACGATCGAGCTGATGAACACCGGGGCGCTCACCATCCCGCTGAGCTTCGATCTCAGGAGTTCTGCAGCGTCCGGGTTGGCGAACGCGCCCACCTGCAGATACTGGCCAGAGGCTGGTACAGAAGCGTTTTTTTTTGCATCCAGCTGAACAGGCACGACGGCCGCAGCGTGTTGCTGCGCCGGAGGCGTCCATTGCTCGACGGTACCGGCCGAAGCCGTAATCACCGGGGCGCTATTTTGCGCGACTTTCGGCTCGTTGAGCATCAAAGGCGCTGGGCGGCCTTTTTGGGCCCACCACTGTTGCGGGTCGATACCCTCGACCTTGACCCGCGCCGTGCCGGTTTCGGCATAACCGAGCTTTTTGGCGGCGGCATAGGACAAGTCGATGATACGGTCCGAATAAAAAGGCCCACGGTCGTTGACCCGCAGGATCACGCTCTTGTTGTTGTCCAGGTTGGTCACCCGGACGTAACTCGGCAGTGGCAACGTCTTGTGCGCGGCACTCATGCCATACAGGTCGTAGACCTCGCCATTGGCGGTGTTCTGGCCGTGGAACTTGGTGCCATACCAGGACGCCGTGCCCGAGGCGACGTAAGTCTTGGATTCTTGCAGCGGGAAGTAGGTCTTGCCCAGAACCGTGTACGGGTTGGCCTTATAAGGGCCGGAGTGCAGGGTCGGCGTGGCATCCGGGATGCGTGATACGTCAACATCCCACCACGGCGCGCCATCTTTGTGGGCGCGGTTGATGTCCAGCCCCGGCGCCGGGCGCACGGCAGTGGACGAGGATTTCTGAGCGGGTGCGCGACTGGTCGAGCAACTGGCGAGCAGCACCGCCAACGCGGCGAAAGCCATGAACTTCAGGGGTTTATTCATAGGCAATGCCCGCATTACTTGACGCCCCGTGCTTGGACCAGCTGTTCAGACAGTTGATGTACGGCCATGGCGTACATCACGCTGCGGTTATAACGCGTGATCGCATAAAAATTCTGCAGGCCCATCCAGTATTCGGGGCCATTGTCACCTTCCAGGCGGAAAGCCGTAACCGGCATATCATCGCGCAGCGCATCATGACTTGACCACCCCAGAGCCCGCAACTCCCCTGCGGTTTTAGTCGGCTCGATGCCTGTGGTCAAACCGTCGTCCACCTGCTCGCCACGGACATCGGCGCGGCTGACCACCGGTTCGCCGGCGACCCAACCGTGACGCTTGAAGTAACTGGCGACACTACCAATGGCATCGTCGGGATTGGTCCAGATATTAATGTGACCGTCACCGTCGAAGTCCACCGCATACGCGCGAAAACTGCTCGGCATGAACTGCGGCAATCCCATGGCACCTGCGTAGGAGCCCTTGAGGGTCAACGGATCGACCTGCTCTTCCCGGGCCAGCAGCAAGAACTCACGCAATTCCTTACGGAAGAATTCAGCGCGGGGAGGATAGTCGAAGCCCAGGGTCGACAATGCGTCGATCACCCGGTAATTGCCGGTATTGCGGCCGAAAAAGGTTTCTACGCCAATGATCGAGACGATCACCTGCGCCGGCACACCGTATTCCTGCTCGGCACGCGCCAGCACCGCTTCGTGCTGACGCCAGAAGTCCACACCACGGGCGATACGCGCATCGGTGATGAACATCGGGCGGTATTCGTTCCATTGTTTGACCCGTTCGGCGGGTTTCGAGATCGCGTCCAGGATCGACTGCTTGCGCTCGGCTTCGCGGAACACGCCCATCAGCTGTTCACCGGCGAAACCGTAATCGCGGGTCATTTCACCGACGAATTCAGCCACCTGGGGTGAGCCTTCGTACTCGCCGGCCAACGCGTGCTGCGTTGTGCCAAGGATGCTTACCAGGCCGACCCATGGCGCGTATCGAGTCACCCAGCCACGCATTACTTGCATTGAAATCTTCACCTTATTCAAACCTGTGCGATCCACTTACGATGGGTATGGATCGACATCAAAACCCCAAACGCTGACAGCAGCGTTACCAGCGAAGTTCCTCCGTAGCTAATGAACGGCAACGGCACCCCCACCACCGGCAACAGGCCACTGACCATACCGATGTTGACGAAAACATAAACAAAAAACGTCATGGTCAAACTGCCCGCGAGCAATTTGCCGAACAATGTCTGGGCCTGAGCAGTAATCACCAGCCCGCGACCGATCAACAGCAGGTAAATCAACAGCAACGCGCAAATGCCGACCAGGCCGAACTCTTCGCCCAATACCGCAATAATGAAGTCGGTATGGCTTTCCGGCAGGAAGTCCAGGTGCGACTGGGTGCCCAGCAGCCAGCCCTTGCCAAACACACCACCGGAACCGATGGCGGCTTTCGACTGAATGATGTTCCAGCCAGTCCCCAACGGATCGCTCTCCGGGTCGAGGAACGTCAGGATTCGCTGCTTCTGATAGTCATGCATGATGAAAAACCACATCGCCACGGCCACCGGCACGGCAGCCGCCAGCACGCTGATGATCCAGCGCCAGCGCAAGCCCCCCATGAACAAGACGAACGCGCCACCCGCGAGGATCAGTAGCGATGTCCCCAGGTCCGGCTGACGCACGATCAAGATAAATGGCAAGCCAATCAGAAATAGACTGACCGCAACGTGCTTAAGCTGCGGCGGCAAGGTGCGCTTGGACAAATACCAGGCGATGGTCGCCGGCATCAGGATCTTCATGAATTCCGAGGGCTGGAAGCGGATCACGCCGGGGATGTTGATCCAGCGCGTGGCGCCCATGGCGTTGTGGCCCATGACGTCCACCACCACCAGCAACAGCACACCGAGCACATAACCGACCGGCACCCACCGCGCCATGAAACGCGGCTCGAACTGCGCGATGACGACCATCGACACCAGGCCAATACCAAACGAAGTGGCTTGCTTGGCCAGCAGGTCCCAGCTCTTGCCGCTGGCCGAATACAGCACGAACAGGCTGCCGGCGGCGAGGGTCAGCAACAAAATGAGCAACGGCCCATCGATGTGCAGGCGTTGCAACAGCGTCGCGCGGCGACGCATCACATCTTCGCTTGAGAGCATGCGATCAAAATTATTCATCATGGGCCGTAACCTCCGCACTGATAGGGCTGGCGTACTCGGCTTTGAGATGGCCGTCCTGGTCCAGGAGCCAGGCATCCATGATTTGACGCACCACTGGCGCGGCGACCCCGGAACCGGACTCGCCGTTCTCGACCATCACCGACACCACGATTTGCGGGTTGTCGGCCGGCGCAAAGCCGACAAACAAGGCGTGGTCGCGGTGACGTTCCTGAACCTTGGAGCGGTCGTACTTCTCGCCCTGCTTGATCGCGACCACCTGGGCCGTACCACTTTTCCCGGCGATCCGGTATTGCGCGCCAATCGAGGCCTTGCGCGCCGTACCGCGAGCGCCGTGCATCACCTGTTGCATACCGTGGTTGACCTTGGTCCAGTCCGACGGATCGCGCAGAACGATATTCGGCATCGGATTTTCATCCTTGGGCTTCTCACCTTCGACCGTCTTGGCCAGGTGCGGACGGTTCCACACACCTTTGTTGGCCACCAGTGCCGTGGCCTGGGCCAGTTGCAGCGGCGTGGACTGCATATAGCCCTGACCGATCCCCAGGATCAGGGTTTCGCCCGGGAACCAGGCCTGGCGACGGGTCGCACGTTTCCACTCGCGGGACGGCATCAGGCCCGGCGATTCTTCGAACATGTCCAGCGAGACCTTTTGGCCGATGCCGAATTTACCCAGATACGCCGACAAACGATCGATCCCCAGCTTGTGAGCCAAGTCATAGAAGTAGGTGTCGTTGGACCGCATGATCGCCGTGTCCAGATCCACGTAACCATCGCCGGTACGGTTCCAGTTACGGTATTTGTGATCGTAATTGGGCAGTTGGTAATAACCGGGGTCGAACACGCGGGTCGACGCGGTGACCACTCCCGAATCCAGGCCGGCAATCGCCACCGCCGGCTTGATGGTCGAACCCGGTGGGTACAGACCACGCAGCACGCGGTTGAACAGCGGCCGGTCGATGGAGTCGCGCAGTTCGGAATAGGCCTTGGAACTGATGCCCGTGACGAACAGGTTCGGGTCGAAACTCGGCTGGCTGACCATCGCCAGCACTTCGCCGGTTTTCGGGTCCAGCGCCACGACGGCACCACGACGACCGCCCAGTGCCGCTTCGGCCGCTTCCTGCAATTTGATGTCCAGGCTCAGGACGATGTCCTTGCCGGAAATCGGCTCGGTACGCTTGAGCACACGCAATACGCGGCCCCGAGCGTTGGTTTCGACTTCTTCGTAACCGACCTGACCGTGCAATTCCGGCTCGTAGAAACGTTCGATGCCGGTTTTGCCAATTTGATGGGTGCCGCTGTAACTCACAGGATCCAGTGACTTGAGCTCTTTCTCGTTGATTCGCCCCATGTAACCCACCGAGTGCGCAAAGTGCGCGCCCTGCGGATAGTGACGAACCAGCTGCGCGACCACTTCCACGCCCGGCAGGCGGAACTGGTTCACGGCGATCCGGGCGATCTGTTCTTCGGTCAGCTCGAACAGAATTGGCACCGGCTCGAATGGCCGACGCCCCTGACGCATGCGTTTCTCGAAGATCACCCGGTCCTCGGGTGTCAGCTCCAGCACTTCGACAATCACATCGAGCACTTGCTGCCAGTCGCCGGAGCGCTCGCGGGTCATGCTCAGGCTGAAGCTGGGCCGGTTATCTGCCACCACCACGCCATTACGGTCGAAGATCAGCCCACGGGTGGGTGGAATCGGCTGCACATGGACGCGGTTGTTTTCCGACAGGGTCGAGTGGTACTCGTACTGGATCACCTGCAGGAAATACAGCCGCGCAATCAGCACACAAATCAGCGCTACTACCGCAATTGCACCGAACACGACGCGACCACGCACCAGACGGGCGTCTTTTTCGTGGTCCTTGATACGGATCGGCTGAGACATGAGGGCAGAACTACTTGTGGTAAGGGTGGCCGGACAAGACTGTCCAGGCACGATACAGCTGTTCGCCGATCAGGATTCGCACCAGCGGGTGCGGCAACGTCAACGGCGACAATGACCAGCGCTGATCGGCTCGGGCACAGACTTCCGGCGCCAGCCCTTCGGGGCCGCCGACCATGAAATTCACCGTGCGCGAGTCCAGGCGCCAGCGATCGAGTTCGACCGCCAACTGCTCAGTGCTCCAGGGCTTGCCGTGGACTTCGAGGGTGACAACACGCTCATTCGGCCCGACCTTGGCCAGCATGGCTTCGCCTTCCTGACGGATGAAGCGCGCCACGTCGGCGTTCTTGCCACGGGTATTGAGCGGTATTTCCACCAGTTCCAGCGCCAGCTCGGACGGAAGACGCTTGGCATATTCATGCCAGCCTTCTTCCACCCACTTGGGCATCCGTGAACCGACGGCGATCAGTCGCAGTCGCACAGCGGGCCCTTATTGCTGGTCTTTGTTGAGCTTGATGAAATGCTCGTGGGTATTTTCCGGGCTGTGGTGAGCCGCGTTCAGGGCACGGCTCTGTTCAGCGCCGGACCACAGACGCTCCAGGTCGTAGAACTGGCGAGCCGAGGCGGTCATCATGTGCACGATGACATCATCCATGTCCAGCAGAACCCAGTCGCTGTCGCCCTTGCCTTCTTCACCCAATGGCTTGACGCCCTGGGCTTTGACGGCTTCGCGAACCTTGTCCAGCATCGCGCCGATCTGGCGGTTGGACGTACCGGTAGCGATGATCATGAAGTCAGTGATGCTCTGCTTTTCACGAACGTCGATCACCTGAATGTCCTGGGCCTTGACGTCTTCCAGGGCCGCAACGGCAACCTTGACCAGTTCTTCACCGGCCAGCTCCGGGCCGGTCGGTGCTACTACTGGCAGTGGGGCGCTTTTGAATGTGCCTTTGCGCTTTACTTTAGTTACGTCTTTGTTCGTCATATAAAACTCGTTTTGCTCGTATGTTCGGGGGCTTCGATACACGTGTTCACGTGCCTTGAAGCGCGCCTCTTTTCAGTTCGACGCACGGTAAAGTCCGTGCGCATCGATGTAGGCCAGGACCGCGTCGGGCACCAGGAAACGTACCGACTTACCGCTGGCCAGCAGTTGACGGATCTGGGTGGCGGATACCGCGAGCGGTGTCTGCCAGACGAATGCAATCTGTCCGCTCGGCCCTTTGAGGGCCAGCGGGTCGCTCACCGAGCGCGCTGCCAGCAGGTTGCGCAAGGCATCCGGCGGTTCGCTGTCGGCATCCGGGCGTTGCAGCACCAGGATGTGGCAATGCTGGAGCAACTCTTCCCAGCGGTGCCAAGTGGGCAGGCCGCAAAATGCGTCCCAGCCCAAAAGTAGAAAAACCTGGGTCTGGGCGGCCAGTTCGGCGCGCATCAGCTCCAGGGTATCGATAGTGTAGGACGGTTTGTCCCGCTGCAATTCGCGGGCGTCCACCACCAACGGCGCCACACCGGCCACCGCGCATTCGACCATCGCCAGGCGGTCTTTGGCCGACACCTGCGGCGTACCACGATGCGGCGGTCTGGCACTGGGTGTCAGACGCAACTCATCGAGCGCCAGCGATTCGGCGACTTCCAGCGCACCGCGCAGATGGCCGATGTGCACCGGGTCGAACGTACCGCCCAGCATGCCAATCCGGCGAGGTTGAGGCTCGCTTGCGGTGGCTGGGACTGTCGGGTCGAGGTCGCCCAAGTCAGACCGACGCCTGGCCGCGCAACTGGCCATCACCGACCACGATGTACTTCTCGCAGGTCAAACCTTCGAGACCCACCGGGCCGCGGGCGTGCAGCTTATCAGTAGAAATGCCAATCTCGGCACCCAATCCGTATTCGAAGCCATCGGCGAAGCACGTCGGGGTGTTGATCATCACCGACGACGAATCGACCTGCGCGACAAAACGCCGTGTGTCAGCGAGGTTTTCGCTGACAATCGAGTCGGTGTGATGGGAGCCGTGCTTATTAATATGCTCGATCGCCTGGTCCAGCCCGTCGACTACGCGGATCGACAGAATCGGCGCCAGGTATTCGGTGGTCCAGTCTTCTTCGGTGGCCGCTACAGCATCGATAATCGCGCGCGTGCGCTCGCAACCTCGCAGCTCGACGCCTTTTTCGCGGAACTGGGCAGCCATCGATGGCAGGAAATCTTTGGCAACGGCTTGATCCACCAGCAGCGTTTCCATGGCGCCGCAGATGCCATAACGGTACGTCTTGGCGTTGAACGCGATGCGCTGGGCTTTCGCCAGATCGGCATGTTCACTCACGTAAACGTGGCAGATGCCGTCCAGGTGTTTGATCACCGGCACGCGGGCGTCACGGCTGACGCGTTCAATCAGGCCACGGCCACCACGGGGCACGATGACGTCGACGTATTCCGGCATGGTGATCAGTGCGCCAACGGCGGCACGATCGGTGGTTTCGACCACTTGAACCACGGCGGCTGGCAGTTCGGCTTCGGCCAGACCGCGCTGGATGCAGGCGGCGATGGCGCGATTGGAATGGATCGCTTCGGAGCCGCCACGCAGAATGGTTGCATTGCCAGACTTGAGGCACAGGCTGGCGGCATCGATGGTCACGTTGGGACGGGATTCGTAGATGATCCCGATCACGCCCAGCGGCACGCGCATTTTACCGACCTGAATGCCCGACGGGCGGAAGCTCATGTCGCGAATAGCGCCGACCGGGTCCGGCAATGCGGCCACCTGGCGCAGGCCGACGATCATGCCGTCGATGCGTTCCGGGGTCAGCGCCAGACGCTCCAGCAGGGCCGGCTCAAGACCATTGGCGCGACCAGCGGCCAAATCCAGTTCGTTGGCCGCCGTCAACTCGGCGCGTGCAGCGTCCAGCGCATTGGCAGCAGCCTGCAAGGCGCGGTTTTTCTGCGCGGTGCTGGCGCAGCCGATGACGCGAGAAGCTTCGCGGGCAGCGCGACCCAGGCGGGTCATGTAGTCAAGAACGGACTCAGTCATTGTCTGCGGTGGTCTTGGCAAAGAGGAAAGCGGCAGATTATAGCTGTCGCGACTCCCGACTAACAGCGGTGACGGGCGGATGGTCGAAATCGAGGGCAATTTGCCGACGTTCAGCCGTGATTAAGCTGCAAATTGTTATCATCACCGCTCTATAAGCCCTGATAAACGCCGCTCATCATGTCCAACCTGACTGTTCGAGCGTCCGCTACTAGCCTGCCCACCGGGCTTGCGGACGCGTTTTTCGACCGTGACGCGCAAACGCTGGCCCGGGATCTACTCGGCAAAGTCATTCGCCACCGGGTCGGCGACCTGTGGCTCAGCGCCCGGATTATCGAAACCGAAGCCTATTATTTCGAGGAAAAAGGCAGCCACGCCTCCCTCGGCTACACAGAAAAACGTAAGGCTTTGTTTCTGGATGGCGGGCACATCTATATGTATTACGCCCGTGGCGGTGATTCGCTGAACTTCAGTGCCAAAGGCCCCGGCAACGCGGTGCTGATCAAATCAGCCTATCCATGGGTGGATGAACTGAGCGGCCCAGCGAGCCTGGCGCAAATGCTGTTGAACAATCCTGACGCCCAAGGCCGCCCTCGCCCCTCGCAAAAGCTGTGTGCCGGGCAGACCCTGTTGTGCAAGGCCCTGGGTTTGAAGGTGCCGGTCTGGGACGCCAAGCGTTTCGATCATGAAGTGCTTCTCGTGGAAGACATCGGCCCGGCGCCCGCCCACATCATCCAGACCACCCGCTTGGGCATCCCCCATGGCCGTGATGAACACTTGATGTACCGCTTTGTCGATGCGGCTTACGCGCCGTATTGCACGCGTAACCCGCTGCGACGGGGGCAGATCGAAGGTCGCGATTATTTTTTGTTGCCTTGAAGATTGATATCTCCTGTGGGAGCGAGCCTGCTCGCGATAGCGGAGTATCAGGCGACATCCATGTCGACTGACAGCCTGCTTTCGCGAGCAGGCTCGCTCCCACAAGGGATCTGTAGTTTTTTGAAGATTGCGGTCGTCCCTCATGGGACCAATGAACATTTATGGAGTTGTTTTTATGGGCCCATGGCTCGATAGCGTCACCGGTTGGTTGACGGTCAACCCGCAATGGCTGGCTGCGGCGGTGTTTATAGTGGCCTTTGTGGAGTGCCTGGCGATTGCCGGGCTGATCGTGCCCGGCACGGTGTTGCTGTTTGCCGTGGCGGTCCTGGCCGGCAGTGGCGCGCTGTCGTTGAGTGAAACGCTGCTGCTGGGGTTCGTTGCCGGGGTGCTGGGTGACGTCATTTCGTACTTCGTCGGACGGCATTTCCACCAGAACATCCGACGCCTGCCCGGCTTACGCCATCACCCGGAATGGATTGCCGGCGCCGAGGCGTATTTCCAGCGTTATGGCATCGCCAGCCTGCTGGTCGGACGCTTTATCGGACCGCTGCGCCCGATGTTGCCGATGGTTGCCGGGATGTTCGATATGCCATTCCCGCGATTTTTCGCCGTCAGCCTGCTGGCTGCCGCTGGCTGGAGTGTCGCGTATCTGCTGCCCGGCTGGGCGACGGGTGCGGCGATTCGTTTGCCGTTGCCGGAAGGTTTCTGGCCTGAGGCGGGAGTCGTCGCTGGTGCTATTGCCGTCATGGTTGGTTTGAGCGTCACCAGCAGCCTGCGCCGCCATCGCAAGGCGACGATGCTGATTGCCGGGATGAGCCTTCTGATTCTGGCGGGACTGTTTATCGGCTATCCGCACCTGACCGCGCTTGATCAGGGCTTAATGACGTTGGTGCAAGAACACCGCAGCCCGATGCTCGATGAAGTGGCCGTGGTCTTTACGCTGATTGGCGAGTTTCGCAACATGCTGCTGTTCAGCGCACTGCTGACCGGCCTGCTGCTGATCACGCGACAATGGCGGCAGGCAATTTTTGCCGGTAGTACCCTGCTCGTCACCGCCCTCGGCAACACCTTCACCAAGCAATTTTTCGCCCGCGTGCGCCCGGAAGTACTGAGCGATCCACTGACCAGTTACAGCATGCCCAGCGGCCATGCCTCGGGGGCATTCGCGCTGTTCCTGACCCTCGCCGTGCTGGCGGGCCGAGGACAACCACCGCGGATGCGCCTGACCTGGTTGCTGCTGGGCTGCTTGCCCGCGCTGGCGATTGCACTATCGCGGGTGTACCTGGGCGCACATTGGCCGACAGATGTATTGGCCGGCGCTATGTTGGCCGCCTGTGTTTGTGCGGTGTGCCTGTGGCTGAGTCAGCGCCAGACACCGCTCAACGCCATGCCACCCAAGGTCTGGTGGCTGGTGTTGCCGGCGCTGATGGCGTTGTTTGGGTTCTTTGCGTTGCGGCATTTGCCGCACGCGATGTTGCGGTATGCGTATTGACGTGCGACTTATCGGCCGCAATCAGGCAAACAATTCCCCCTGCAACTCATCCAGCAGCGCCTGAATCGCATCCAGTCGCTGCTGCGGATCATCGAGTTGCAGCAGATCGATCTTGTCCACTTCGGCAAACGGCAGAAGATAGGCCAACTGATTAGCCAATGATTGTTGCCCGGTCGCCTCAGTGCCCATGTTCAACGCTTCGACCATCGGGTGTTCGGCCAACGCCTTGAGCAGCGCCACCAAATCGGCGTCTTCTTCCTGCAGCGGCTGTTCAGGTTCGTCTTCAAGCCATTCAACGTCGGCGACGGTCAACTGGTCGCGCTGCACCTCGGTGCGCAAGACATGAAAACGCCGCCCGCCCTGCACCCGAATCCCCAGCAGGCCGTTGTCCTGCTGCTTGAAATCGGTGATCAGCGCTTCACACCCCACCAAGGCATACCCTGCCGGAGCGATGCCGACTTCTTCGCCGTCGAGGATGCACACCACGCCGAAGCCGCCGCCCTGTTTCATGCAGCGGCCGATCATGTCCAGGTAGCGCGCCTCGAAGATCTGCAAGTCGAGGATGCAGCCAGGAAACAGCACCGTGTTCAGTGGGAAAAGCGGCAAGCTCATAGACATTTCCTTACACCACCATCGACACCGCCAACGGCAGGAACACCGCCGTGGCCACACCCATCAGACTCATCGCCAGCGCCGCAAAGGCGCCGCACTCTTCACTTTCCTGCAAGGCCACCGAGGTGCCGACCGCATGGGCGGTCATGCCCAGTGCCATACCGCGCGCCTCAGGACTGTGGACACCGAGCCGGGTCAACAGGCTCGGGCCGAAGATCGCACCGATTACGCCGGTGATCAACACGAACACCGCAGCCAACGCCGCGACACCGCCGATCTGCTCGGCCACCAGCATGGCAATCGGTGACGTCACCGACTTGGGCGCCATGGTCATCAGGATCATGTGCTCGGCACCGAACCACCAGCCCAGCAACACGCCCATGCCCGTGGCCACCACGCCACCTATCACCAGCGTAGTAAATATCGGCCAGAACAACTGCCGAATACGTCGCAGATTAAGGTACAGCGGCACCGCCAGCGCGACTGTCGCAGGCCCGAGCAAGATACTGAGGATCTCGGTGCTCTTGCGGTACTCGGCGTACGTCAGGCCACAGGTCACCAGAACACCGATCACCACCAGCATCGAGACCAGCACCGGTTGCAAAAAGATCCAGCGGGTTTTCTCGAAGGCCGCCAGCACCAACTGATAAGCGCCCAACGTGATGCCGATGCCGAACAACGGATGATGAATCACCGAGTCGAGTGCGCCGTGCCAATCAAGGATCATTGGTCATCTCCGCGATGGGCGTGGCGCTTGACCATGCGCTGCATCAGTACGCCGGCGAAGGCCATGGACAGCAGCAGCGACAACACCAGCGCACCGACGATGGCCCAGAAGTCCGCGGCAATATCCTTGGCATACACCATCACGCCCACGGCCGGTGGCACCAGCAGCAACGGCAAGTAACGCAGCAGGCTGCTGGCCGCCAGGCTCAGCGGCTCGCCGACTTGTCCGCGTGAAATCAGGTACACCAGTAACAGCAGCAAGCCAATAATCGGCCCCGGCAGCACCGGTAAAAACAAGTGGTTGATGGCTGTGCCCAGCAATTGGAACAGCACCAGCCAGGTCAGGCCACGTAACAACATCCGGCATCTCCCGCGCTCTCCCCACCAAGAAGGGGCCGCGCATTATAAGCACGTCAACGCTATGGATCGGCATTCGCCAAAAGCATGGACAGTTGACCGGAGCAATTACCCATGTTGATCTACAGTGGTTCGCAGGGAGGTCAAATCCCCCCACTCGAAAAACTATAAATCCGATGAAACCCAAGGAGAGTCTCAATGCCCTATGTTCCCGTTGCAGAGCTCAAAGATTATGTCGGCAAGGAACTCGGACGTTCCGAATGGCTCACCATCGATCAGGAGCGCATCAACCTGTTCGCAGAAGCCACTGGTGATTACCAGTTTATTCATGTCGACCCGGTCAAAGCCGCGCAAACGCCATTTGGCAGCACCATCGCACATGGATTCCTGTCGCTGTCACTGATCCCCAAGTTGATGGAAGACATCCTCATCCTCCCCGAAGGCGTGAAGATGGTAGTCAACTACGGTCTCGACGGCGTGCGTTTCATTCAACCGGTCAAGGTCGATTCGAGAGTGCGCCTCAAGGTTGACCTCTCCGACGCCATCGAGAAAAAGCCCGGCCAATGGCTGCTCAAGGCCACCACCACCCTTGAGATAGAAGGCTCGGACAAGCCGGCCTATGTCGCTGAATCCCTGTCCCTCTGTTTCGTGTAATCCTCTCGGATGCGAAGCAGCTCACGCTGTTTCGCGACCGTCTCTATATATACGACACATAGCTACGGCATACTCCGTCGCCTAATTGCCCGGATCCCGCTATGCGCTCACTTGCACTCCTTGCCTTGACCCTGTTGCTCACCGCTTGCGGCGATGGCGAATCGCTGCTGCCCCCCGATGCCCGCTTGCCGGACGGTGGACGCTATCGCGGGGATCTGGTCGACGGCTTGCTGCAAGGCCAGGGCCGCATCGACTACCCGAACAAAAGCTGGTACGCCGGCGAGTTCGACAAGGGTCAATGGCATGGCCAAGGCGAATGGCATGGCAGCAACGGCGAGGTCTTTCGCGGGCAATTCAATCAGGGCCTGTTCGACGGCCAAGGCACGCTGACCACACCAGGCAGCAATTACACCGGTGGGTTCAAACTCGGTCGGCGCGATGGCGAAGGCACGCTCAAAGAAAACGGCATGACCTATCGCGGCGAATTCAAGGCCGATCAATATTCAGGGCTCGGTCGTCTCGAACTCGACGACGGCAGCTCCTACCAGGGCCAGTTCACCCAGGGCAAACCCAACGGTGAAGGCCAGCGCGGCGACGCCAGCGGCAATCAATTCACCGGACATTTTGTCAACGGACAACTGGAAGGCAACGGCACCTTCAACAGCGCCGAGGGCGACATTTACGTCGGCGGCTTCAAGAACAATCAACTGCACGGCAAGGGCCGCTACGAGAATGCCGATGGCGATGTCTGGCTGGGCCAGTTCAAGGAAGGCTCGCTGAATGGCAAGGGCGAGTTGATCGGTGCCGACGGCAGCCACTACGTCGGCCGGTTCAGCGACTGGCGCTTCACCGGCCAAGGGCGACTGAACCTGGCGGACGGCAGCTTCTACACCGGCCAGTTCGACAATGACAGTTACTCGGGACGCGGCACGCTGGTGCTGACTGACGGCACCGTGCAAAGCGGCACGTGGCTCAATGGCCAACGTGTGCGTGACGCCGATGGCAAGCTGCTGCCCGATAGCCTGGAGCTCGGTTTGCTGGCTCAAGGCCGCTTGCTCGACGACGCACTGCTTAACGTTCCGAGCTCGACTCCGGCCGTCGAGTTGTACACCCTGACCCTCGGTGGTGACGGCAAACAAAGCGTGTTCCTGCGCGAATCCGATTACGTCAGCAACATGCTCAGCAGCCGCTTCGGTGCGTTTGGCCAGATCCGCCTGGTCAATCATCGCGACCACCTCGTCGACCGGCCGATGGCCACCCGGGAAAACCTGCGCCGCGCCGCGCTGACGCTGGCCGAGCGCAGCGGCCCGGAAGATTTGATCTTCATTTACCTGACCAGCCACGGCACCAGCGAACACGAACTGGTGCTCGATCAACCGCGAATGGAACTGCCCGATCTACCGGCCGATGAACTCGCCGCGGTGCTTGCACCCTTGAAGAATCGCGACAAGATCATTGTGATTTCGGCCTGCTATTCCGGTGGTTTCATTCCCGCCCTCAAGGACGAACGCACCTTGATCATCACCGCCTCGCGGGCAGACCGCGTGTCCTTTGGTTGCTCCGAAGAAGCCAACTCTACCTACTTCGGCGATGCACTGTTCACCCAGGCACTGAACCAGACCGACGACCTGGAGCAAGCCTTCAAACTGGCCAAGGCTACTGTCGCCGAACGCGAACTGGCGGACAGCTTCGAAGCCTCCGAGCCGCAGATGTGGGCGCCTAAAGGGGTGATCTCGCACTGGCAGTTGTTACGCAAGCAGCAGGCACGAAAAGCGCTACAAAGTAGCTCTACCAATAGCAAGGATTCAAAGAGCAACTAAGCTGAACAGTATCAAGGGAGAAACACTATGTACTTGACGCCTCAGCATGTATTGCTTGCCGGAGCTACCGGGTTGACCGGTGAACACTTGCTTGATCGTTTGCTCAATGAGCCCACAATTTCAAGGGTATTGGCCCCTTCACGGCGACCATTGGCCACACATCCGCACCTGGAAAACCCGGTCGGCGACCCGACGGTGTTTCTGCCGCAACTGAACGGCCGCGTCGACATCGCCTACTGCTGCCTCGGCACCACGATCAAACAGGCCGGCTCCGAAGAAGCATTTCGTGCAGTGGACCTGGACATGGTCGTGGCGTTTGCCAAACGTGCGCGAGAAATGGGCGCACGGCACCTGATCGTGATCAGTGCATTGGGCGCCGATCGCAGATCCTCGATTTTCTATAACCGGGTTAAAGGCGAGATGGAACACGCATTGCGCGCGCAGGACTGGCCGCAACTGACCATTTGCCGCCCTTCTCTGCTGCTCGGTGATCGCGTCACGCCACGTCTGGGCGAGAAAATTGCCGGCCCTCTGTCACGCCTGATCCCGGGCAAATATCACGGCATCGAAGCCTGCCAACTGGCCCGGGCGATGTGGCGCTTGGCGCTGGAAGAGCAGGATGGGGTTCGGATTGTTGAATCGGATGAGTTGCGCAAGCTCGGCAAATAACTCTGCGGCGCCTATAAGTCCGTCTTCGCGAGCAGGCTCGCTCCCACACTGATCCGCGTGGGCCACAAATCCAATGTGGGAGCGACGGTGCGACGATTCGACCTGCTCGCGATAGAGCGCGAAGCGCTCTCCTACAACCCACCCGTCGCCTGAAAACTCACCCCTATCACCGTCAGTAACGACAACGGCAATAGTAGCGTGTCGAGCAACGCGCTGGCTGGCAGGTCCAAGCCAGGGTAACTCGGCGCCTCTGCACCAAAGTGGTCCTTGGCACAGCACCCACCGTTCATGGCGTACAAATCCAGACGCGTCCCGGAATACACCAGCGGCGCCCCAGGCTTGGCGGCATCAAGGGTGCGCGCCGTGGCGCAGCCTGTCAGTTGCAACACCAGCAGAAGGATCAGTAGCTTATTCATCGCTGCTCAAATGGTGCTCACCCCAGCGTGGCAGCATGTCCTGCGGAATGTTCAACAGATTGAGAATCCGCGCCACGACAAAGTCGATCAGGTCATCAATCGTCTGCGGCTGATGATAGAAGCCCGGCGAAGCCGGCATGATCGTCACGCCCATGTTCGACAGCTTGAGCATATTCTCCAGATGGATGCTCGAATACGGCGCTTCACGCGGGACCAGAATCAACTGGCGACGCTCCTTCAAGGTGACGTCGGCGGCACGTTCGATCAGGTTGTTGCAGGCACCGGTCGCAATAGCCGACAGCGTCCCCGTGGAACATGGCACCACGACCATCGCTGCGGGCGCACCGGAGCCCGAAGCCACCGGCGACATCCAGTCTTCCTTGCCATACACCTTGATTTGCCCGGCTGCAGCGCCGGTGTATTCGGTGAGGAAGGCCTGCATCATCTGCGGTTTGGACGGCAACGAAACATCCGTCTCGGTCGCCATCACCAGTTGTGCCGCCTTGGAAATCAGGAAGTGCACTTCGCGATCTTCACGCACCAGGCAATCGAGCAGGCGCAAACCGTACTGGGCGCCGGAAGCACCGGTCATGGCCAGCGTGATGCGATCCGGGCCGCTGCTCATTGCAGCGCCTCGGCGAGTTTGCCGTGCAGGCCACCGAAGCCGCCATTGCTCATGATCACCACGTGGGTGCCGGGCTGGGCCTGGCTCTTCACGCGTTCGATGATGCCTTCCAGCGAATCGCTGACAACCGACGGCACAGTGCACAGCGCTGCCGTGCCGGCCAGGTCCCAACCGAGGTTGGCCGGGCCATACCAGATCACCTGATCGGCATCGACCACGCTTTCCGGCAAGCCGTCGCGGTGCGCGCCGAGCTTCATGGAATTGGAGCGCGGCTCGATGATCGCGATCAATGGCGCATCGCCGATGCGTTTGCGCAGGCCATCAAGGGTGGTGGCGATGGCGGTCGGGTGATGCGCGAAGTCGTCATAAATGGTGATGCCGCGTACGTCGGCGACTTTTTCCATCCGGCGCTTCACGCTTTTGAACGCGCTCAACGCGGCGATGCCCATGGAAGGCACTACGCCGACATGACGCGCGGCCGCCAATGTAGCCAAGGCATTGGCGACGTTGTGCTGACCGGTCATGTCCCACTCGACCACGCCTTGGGCGACGCCTTCGAACATCACTTCAAACTTCGAACCGTCTTCGCTGAGCAGTTTGACCTGCCACTGACCGCCAGCACCGGTGGTCTGCACAGGGGTCCAGCAGCCCATTTCGATGACACGTTGCAACGCCGGTTCGGTGGTCGGATGGATCACCAGGCCTTCGCTTGGAATGGTCCGCACCAAATGGTGGAATTGCCGCTCGATGGCCGGCAGATCAGGGAAGATGTCCGCATGATCGAACTCAAGGTTATTCAGGATCGCCGTGCGCGGGCGGTAGTGAACGAACTTGGAGCGTTTATCGAAGAAGGCGCTGTCATATTCGTCGGCTTCGATCACGAAGAACGGTGTGCCGCCCAAGCGCGCCGACACCGAGAAATTCTGCGGCACGCCGCCGATCAGGAAGCCCGGGCTCATGCCCGCGTGCTCCAGCACCCAGGCGAGCATGCTGCTGGTGGTGGTTTTGCCATGAGTACCGGCGACGGCCAGCACCCAGCGACCTTGCAACACATGATCGGCCAGCCATTGCGGGCCGGAAACGTACGGCAGACCTTTGTTCAGCACGTATTCGACGGCCGGGTTGCCGCGCGACATGGCGTTGCCGATCACCACCAGGTCCGGTGCCGGATCGAGCTGGGAAGGGTCGTAGCCTTGGGTCAACTCAATGCCCTGAGCCTCAAGTTGAGTGCTCATCGGCGGATAGACGTTGGCATCGGAGCCGGTCACGTGATGGCCCAGCTCTTTGGCCAACACCGCCATCGAACCCATGAAAGTGCCGCAGATACCCAGAATATGAATGTGCATAGTCGACCTCGTAAAACATGGCCGCAGGTTAGCGTAGGGAGGGGAAAATCGCACCTTGTGTTTCGGTCTCACGGACGCCATCGCGGGCAAGCCCGCTCCCACAGGTCACCGAAAATCCTGTGGGAGCGGGCTTGCCCGCGATGGGGCGCGACGCAATTTAGCGGGCAATACCGTGTTTACGCAGCTTTCTGTATAGCGTGTTACGGCTGACACCCAAGCGCTCAGCGGTATGGGTCATATGCCAACGCGTGTGCTCCAGCGCATTCAACAACGCCAGCCGCTCGGCATCGTCCAACGGATGTTCGGACGGCTCTTCCACCGCCCATGCAACCGCCGGCCGCGCCTGACGAATCATCGCTGGCAAATCCTCCAGCCCGATCCGCCCGCCGTCACACAATGCCGCCAAGGTGCGCAGCACATTGCGCAATTGCCGCACGTTGCCCGGCCAGGCAAAACCCAACAAAGCTTCCCGCGCCGGCCCGTCGATCACGACGGTTTCCCCGCCCGCCTCTTCCGCCAACAAGAAATCGAGTAGCTGGGATTTATCACTACGCTCGCGCAACGCCGGCAACGCCACTTCCAGCCCATTGAGCCGGTAATACAAATCCTCACGGAAGCTGCCGTCCTGCACCCGATCCAGCAGATTACGGTGAGTAGCGCTGATGATTCGCACGTTGACCGCTTCCGGCTCCCCGCCAATCGGCACCACCTGCCGGTCTTCCAACACCCTTAAAAGCCGGGTCTGCAAGGCCAGCGGCATGTCGCCGATTTCGTCGAGAAACAGGGTCCCGCCATCGGCCTGCTGCAACTTGCCTCGCATGCCTTCCTTGCGCGCGCCGGTGAAGCTGCCGCCGCGATAGCCGAACAATTCGCTCTCGATCAGGCTTTCAGGAATGGCCGCACAGTTAAGGGCGACGAAGGCTTTTTCCGCCCGTTGACTGGCCTGGTGCACGGCTTTGGCGAACGCCTCTTTGCCGGAACCGGTTTCGCCGTTGATCAGCAGCGGGACATCGCGCTCGAATACCCGCAGCGACTTGCGAAAATCCTCCTGCAACGCGGTATCACCGATGCAGATGCCCGACAGCCGTGGACGTTCGGCAATCGTCGGGCTTTGCACAACGGGTACTGGAATGCTGCGCGGCTGCCCACGCAACACGGCAAACAGACTACGGCCGTCGCGGGTGCGCAGGGGCCAACTGGCATTGGCATTCACACTGGCACGGCCAAGCAACTCATCCAGCGAACAATCGAAAAACGCTTCCACCGGTTTACCCAACAAGCCACCGCGAATGTGCCCGAGCAGGTTCAGTGCGCTTTGATTGACCGCGCAAATCCGCCCTTCCCCGTCGAATGCCAGCAGCCCCTCGCTGAACAACCCGACGGACTCGGCCTGCAAGTGAAAACGCAGCAACCATTGATTGTCGAAGTAGCGCAGGAAATAACAGCTCTCAATCATCTTCGCCGACAGATTGACCAGGGCCATGGTGTGGAACTGGCTCTGGCGCGATACATCGTGGCGCGCCGAGGACACGTCGAGCACCGCCAGCAGTTCGCCGTGTGGGTCGAACACCGGGCTCGCCGAGCAGGTCAGGCCGGTGTGGCGTCCGCGAAAGTGTTCGTCCTGATGAATGGTCAGCGACTGACGCTCCACCAGGCAGGTGCCGATGCCGTTGGTGCCTTCGCAGGCTTCGCTCCAGTCGGCACCAAGCCAAAGGCCGGCGCGTTCGAAAATCTTCCGTTCGGCGGGAGCGGTGACGCAATTGAGGATCACACCACGGGCATCCGTCAGCAGCACCGCGTGACCAGCGCCGGAGAGCTGTTGGTGGAGGCTGGACATTTCATTGCCGGCGATGTGCAGCACCTGCTGCAAACGCTCGCGGCTTTCCAGCACGCGGCCATGTTCCAACACGGTGGGCGCCATCGTCAGGGCCGGGTCGAGGTGATAGTCCTCAAGACAACGCAGCCAGGATCGGGCGATGGACGGATCGCTGCCAGGGCCGTGCAGGTGCGATTTGCCCTGAGTCACGGTCAGGACTTGCTGGGCATGGCGACTCAAATGGTTGTCGTGCATTTCTTATTATTCTCCCCGCAGGGTCTGGCTCGCCCCCGTGTAGCAGCTGCCGAAGGCTGCGTCCGGCCGCGAAGCGGTCGTAAACCTGTATCCCCTGTTTCAGGGCTAAACCGAAGAGAGCGCTTCGCACTCTGACGCAGCCTTCGGCAGCTGCTACATAGAGCGCGAGTCCGAGCATCCTCCAGCCGGGCCCGCATTGCAATGCTGTCGAGACTCGTCAGTCACAGGCTGTGCCACTAGCGGTACAAAGTGTCACGCACGCTGTACCGAAACCGTCACAGGCGCTGCCCGCCGGTCCGACAAAAACCACGCAAGGCCTTGATTTGCCTGACTTGCAAGGCAGTGGCCCGACCTTTGCTCTACGCTTATAACAAGCGCACATGCGCCTCTTCTTATAAATACAAAAGCCAAGGAGACAACATCATGCGTTACGCTCACCCCGGTACTGAAGGCGCTATCGTTTCGTTCAAGAGCAAATACGGTAACTACATCGGCGGCGAGTTCGTCGCGCCTGTCAAAGGTCAGTACTTCACCAATACCTCGCCAGTGAATGGCCAACCGATTGCCGAATTCCCGCGCTCCACCGCCGAAGACATCGACAAGGCCCTGGACGCTGCCCACGCCGCTGCCGATGCCTGGGGCGCTACGTCCGCCCAGGCGCGTTCGCTGGTGCTGCTGAAAATCGCCGACCGCATCGAGCAAAACCTGGAACTGCTGGCAATCACCGAATCCTGGGACAACGGCAAAGCCGTTCGCGAAACCCTCAACGCCGACATCCCGCTGGCTGCTGACCATTTCCGCTACTTTGCCGGTTGCATCCGCGCACAGGAAGGCAGCGCTGCCGAGATCGACGGCAACACCGTCGCCTATCACATCCACGAGCCACTGGGCGTGGTCGGGCAGATCATCCCGTGGAACTTCCCGATCCTGATGGCCGCCTGGAAACTCGCCCCGGCCCTGGCCGCCGGTAACTGCGTGGTCCTCAAGCCTGCCGAGCAAACCCCGCTGGGCATTACGGTACTGATGGAGCTGATCGGCGACCTGCTGCCACCCGGCGTGCTGAACATCGTGCAAGGCTTCGGCAAAGAAGCCGGCGAAGCGCTGGCCACTAGCAAACGCATCGCCAAAATCGCCTTCACCGGCTCGACCCCGGTCGGCTCGCACATCATGAAATGCGCCGCCGAAAACATCATTCCGTCCACCGTGGAGCTGGGTGGCAAATCGCCGAACATCTTCTTCGAAGACATCATGAAGGCCGAACCGTCCTTCATCGAAAAAGCCGCTGAAGGTCTGGTGCTCGCATTCTTCAACCAAGGCGAAGTCTGCACCTGCCCGTCTCGCGCGCTGGTGCAAGAGTCGATCTACGACGACTTCATGAAAGAGGTGATGAAAAAAGTCCTGTCGATCAAACGTGGCGACCCGCTGGACACCGACACCATGGTCGGCGCCCAGGCGTCCGAACAGCAATTCGACAAAATCCTTTCGTACCTGGAAATCGCCAAGGGCGAAGGCGCCGAGCTGCTGACCGGCGGCAAGGTAGAAAAACTCGAGGGCAGCCTGGCGACCGGGTATTACATCCAGCCGACCCTGCTCAAGGGCACCAACAAAATGCGCGTGTTCCAGGAAGAAATCTTTGGCCCGGTGGTGAGCATCACCACCTTCAAGGACGAAGCCGAAGCCCTGGCCATCGCCAACGACACCGAGTTCGGCCTGGGCGCCGGCCTCTGGACCCGCGACATCAACCGCGCCTATCGCATGGGCCGCGCCATCAAGGCCGGTCGTGTGTGGACCAACTGCTACCACCTGTACCCGGCGCACGCCGCGTTCGGTGGCTACAAAAAGTCCGGCGTCGGCCGTGAAACCCACAAAATGATGCTAGATCACTATCAGCAAACCAAAAACCTGCTGGTGAGCTACGACATCAATCCGCTGGGCTTCTTCTAAAAACCGGGGGCGGTGCAGGGAGTTCTGCATCGCCCTTTCTATAGCTATCGCGAGCAGGCTCGCTCCCACATTTGCACCGCGTTCCCCCTGTGGGAGCGAGCCTGCTCGCGATGGCGTCATCGAAGGCACCCAAAACATCGCCCTGGCCGCTCTGGCACGGGCTTTGCGTGCCCGCTTCACAGCTAAAACGTCGTACCGCAAGTCCAAAAGATCAAACAATAAAAAGACAGCGAGGACTTATGACTTCTTCTACACAGCTCAAACCCACACTCGGCACCCTGCATCTATGGGGTATTGCCGTCGGCCTGGTGATTTCTGGCGAGTACTTCGGCTGGAGTTACGGCTGGGGCACCGCAGGCACATTGGGCTTTCTCGTCACCGCCCTGATGGTGGCGACGATGTACACCTGCTTCATCTTCAGCTTCACCGAACTGACGACCGCGATTCCCCACGCGGGAGGGCCATTCGCCTACAGCCGGCGGGCGTTTGGTGAGAAAGGCGGATTGATCGCCGGTATCGCCACCCTGATCGAATTCGTGTTTGCGCCCCCGGCCATTGCGATGGCTATTGGCGCTTACCTCAACGTGCAATACCCGGAACTTGACCCCAAGATCGCCGCCGTTGGTGCGTATTTCGTGTTCATGGGCCTGAACATCCTTGGCGTCAGCATCGCCGCCACCTTTGAACTGGTGGTCACCGTGCTGGCGGTCGCCGAGTTGCTGGTGTTCATGGGCGTGGTTGCGCCGGGCTTCAGCTTCAGTAACTTCGTGCTGAATGGCTGGTCGGGTTCCAATGAGTTCACCATCGCTTCCATTCCCGGCATTTTTGCCGCCATTCCCTTCGCGATCTGGTTTTTCCTCGCGATTGAGGGGGCGGCGATGGCAGCTGAAGAAGCCAAGGATCCGAAACGCACGATTCCCAAGGCTTACGTCAGCGGCATTCTGACCCTGGTGTTTTTGGCCATCGGCGTGATGGTGATGGCCGGCGGCGTCGGTGACTGGCGTCAACTGTCGAACATCAACGACCCGCTGCCCCAGGCGATGAAAGCCGTGGTCGGCAACAACTCGACCTGGATGCACATGCTGGTCTGGATTGGTCTGTTCGGCCTGGTGGCGAGCTTTCACGGGATCATCCTCGGCTACTCGCGACAGTTCTTCGCCCTGGCGCGTGCCGGATACCTGCCCAGCGGCCTGGCCAAACTCTCGCGCTTCCAGACCCCGCACCGCGCCATTCTGGCCGGTGGTGTGATCGGCATCGCGGCGATATACAGCGATGGCCTGGTCAACCTGCAAGGCATGACGCTGACGGCAGCGATGATCACCATGTCGGTATTCGGTGCCATCGTGATGTACATCATCAGTATGCTGAGCCTGTTCAAACTGCGTAAAACCGAACCGAACCTGGAACGCACCTTCCGCGCACCGGGCTATCCGATTGTCCCGGGGATTGCGCTGTTTCTGGCGGTGGTGTGCCTGGTAGCAATGGCCTGGTTCAACACGCTGATCGGCTGTGTGTTCCTCGGCTTCATGGCGGCCGGTTACCTGTATTTCCAGTTGACCGCCAAACAACGCGCCGATGCGCCGGCCGACGCGATGCTCGAAGGCATTTGAGTTGTACCGGCGCCGGGCCAATCGCCCGGCGCCTGCCATATTGAAGTGCACGCAGTTCACCTGTGGGAGCCAGCCTGCTGGCTCCCACAAGGGAATCTCAGTGTTATCAAGACTTGTACAGTTCAGGAGGACACCATCCCATGGCCACATTTGCCCACTCTGTCGGCGCTCAGACCTATCGCTTCGAGAGCCTCAAGGACGTCATGGCCAAGGCCAGTCCAGCGCGTTCCGGTGATTTCCTGGCAGGTGTCGCTGCGCTCAATGATGGCGAGCGTGTTGCCGCGCAGATGGCCCTGGCTGACATCCCGCTGACTCACTTCCTGCAGGAAGTACTGATTCCTTATGAGGCCGATGAGGTCACCCGACTGATCATCGATACTCACGACAAACACGCCTTCGCCGTGGTCAGCCATCTCACCGTTGGCGGGTTTCGCGACTGGCTGCTCAGCGATGCCGCCGATGAACAGACCCTGCGCGCGCTCGCCCCCGGCCTGACACCGGAAATGGCGGCCGCCGTGTCGAAGATCATGCGCGTCCAGGACCTGGTGCTGGTGGCGCAAAAAATCCGCGTGGTCACCCGGTTTCGCGGCACCATGGGATTGCGCGGCCGGCTATCCACCCGCCTGCAACCCAATCACCCCACCGACGAGCCGGCCGGCATCGCGGCGAGCATCCTCGACGGCCTGCTGTACGGAAACGGCGACGCGATGATCGGCATCAACCCGGCTACCGACAGCATCGCGTCGATCTGCGCCATGCTGGAAATGCTTGACGCGATCATCCAGCGCTATGAAATCCCGACCCAGGCCTGCGTGCTGACCCACGTCACCACGTCGATCGAGGCGATCAATCGCGGGGTTCCGCTGGATCTGGTGTTCCAGTCGATTGCCGGCACCGAAGCGGCCAATGCCAGTTTCGGCATCAACCTGAATGTCTTAAAGGAAGGTTATGACGCCGGTTTGAGCCTCAATCGCGGCACGTTGGGTCAGAACCTGATGTATTTCGAAACCGGTCAGGGCAGCGCACTGTCGGCCAACGCCCACCACGGTATCGATCAACAGACCTGTGAAACCCGCGCCTACGCCGTGGCGCGACATTTCAAGCCGTTCCTGGTGAACACGGTTGTCGGCTTCATCGGCCCGGAGTACCTCTACAACGGCAAACAGATCATTCGCGCCGGCCTCGAAGACCACTTCTGCGGCAAATTGCTGGGCGTGCCGATGGGCTGCGACATCTGTTACACCAACCACGCCGAAGCCGACCAGGACGATATGGACACCCTGTTGACCCTGCTGGGCGTGGCCGGAATCAACTTCATCATGGGCATCCCTGGCTCCGACGACATCATGCTCAACTACCAGACCACCTCGTTCCACGATGCCCTCTACGCCCGTCAGACCCTGGGCCTGAAACCCGCACCTGAATTCGAACAGTGGCTGACAAAAATGGGCATATTTACCCAGGCAGACGGCAAAATTCACTTCGGCGACAGCCTGCCCCCGGCCTTCCGCCAGGCGATGGCGCAATTGGGATGAGTGCTTTCATGGAAAAACCACCCGTAGATCCACAGAATCCATTGCTGGAATTGCGGCGTCTGACACCAGCACGAATTGCCCTGGGGCGCACGGGCACCAGCATGCCGACCAGCGCCCAACTGGATTTCCAGTACGCCCACGCTCAGGCGCGGGATGCGGTGCATCTGCCGTTCGACTCGGCAGGGCTCAGCTCGCAACTGGCCGAGATCGGGCGCGACAGTGTGTTGCTGCACAGCGCCGCCACGGACAGAAACAGCTACTTGCAGCGCCCTGATTTGGGGCGAAAATTGAGCGATGAGTCGGCGCAGAGGCTGCGCACTTATGCCTCAGCCAATCCCGACGGCGTCGATCTGGTGATTGTGGTGGCCGATGGGCTGTCGGCACTGGCCGTTCATCGCCACACCCTGCCATTTCTCACGCGCCTGGAAGAACAGGTGCTGGCCGAAGGCTGGTCCGTGTCGCCGGTGATACTGGTCGAGCAGGGTCGCGTCGCGGTGGCCGACGAGATTGGCGAGCTGATAGGGGCAAAAATGACGGTGATCCTGATCGGCGAACGTCCTGGACTCAGCTCCCCGGACAGTCTGGGCTTATATTTCACTTACAATCCAAAGATCGGCCTGACAGACGCTTTTCGCAATTGCATCTCCAATGTCCGGCTCGAAGGCCTGAGTTACGGCATGGCGGCACATCGTTTGCTTTATTTAATGCGCGAGGCCTGTCGCAGACAGTTGTCAGGGGTCAATCTCAAGGACGAAGCCCAGCTTCAGACACTGGATTCAGACGCAGGAGCGGACATAAAACGCAACTTCCTGTTGGATCAGACAGATACGTGAACCGTTCCCGCATTGCGTTTCTGCGCCGGTTTCAGGCAGGATCGACGAACGGCCGCCACGGGTTTCCCATCGCCGTCACGTAAGACAGCCACTTGAAGTCGAGACCTACCATGCGGATTATTCAAGCGACCCTCGAACACCTGGACCTTCTGACGCCACTGTTCGTGAAATATCGTGAGTTTTATGGATCCCTGCCCTACCCGGACTCGTCGCGTGCGTTCCTCGAAAAACGCCTGCGCCGCAAGGAATCGGTGATTTATCTCGCCGTGTCCGACGACGACAACAACAAACTGATGGGCTTCTGCCAGTTGTACCCGAGCTTTTCCTCTCTTTCGCTTAAACGCGTGTGGATCCTCAACGACATCTATGTCGCCGAAGACGCCCGCCGCCAATTGGTGGCCGACAATCTGATCCGCACCGCCAAGAAAATGGCCAAGGAAACCAATGCCGTGCGCATGCGTGTTTCCACCAGCAGCGACAACGAAGTCGCGCGCAAAACCTACGAATCCATCGGGTTCAAGGAAGACACCGAGTTCAAGAACTACGTGCTGCCGATCAGCGACAGTCTCTGACTCACATCGCCCGTTGTAGGAGTGAGCCTGCTCGCGATAGCCACACCTCGGTGAATCAGTCATATCGAGGTGAAGCCATCGCGAGCAGGCTCACTCCTACAAAAAACCGCATCGACCATCGGTCTACCGCGACATCCCCCGCTATATACACTGAACGCTCTTTTCACTTTTCAGCCCGTATAATCCCGAGCTTTTCGACTTGCAAGAAAAACTACACTCCTATGTAGTCTTCCGCGAAGTCATCCGCACAGGCCTGCAGAGTCCGGCCGTTACCACAGGTGCCCCTATGGATTTCAACCCGATCGACATCGTGCTGCATCTCGACGTCTACCTCGACATGCTGGTAACCAACTATGGTGCCTGGATCTACGCCATTCTGTTTCTGGTGATTTTCTGTGAAACGGGCCTGGTGGTGACGCCGTTCTTGCCGGGTGACTCCCTGCTGTTCATCGCCGGTGCCGTTGCGGCCGGTGGCGGCATGGACCCCGTATTATTGGGTGGCCTGTTGATGCTCGCGGCGATTCTCGGCGACAGCACCAACTACATCATTGGTCGAACAGCAGGCGAAAAGTTGTTCAGTAACCCGGACTCGAAGATCTTTCGTCGCGACTACCTGCAACAAACCCACGATTTCTATGACAAGCACGGTGGTAAAACCGTAACGATGGCGCGTTTCCTGCCGATCATCCGCACCTTTGCACCGTTCGTCGCCGGTGTCGGAAAAATGCCTTACCCGCGTTTCTTTTTCTTTAGCGTCTTCGGCACGATCCTGTGGGTCGGCGGCTTGGTGACCCTCGGTTACTTCTTCGGCAACGTACCGTTCATCAAGAAAAACCTGTCGCTGCTGGTGGTGGGCATCATCCTGGTGTCGCTGCTTCCGATGGTCATAAGCATGGTCCGCAGCCGCCTCGCCAACGCTGCGTCCAAAACCCAATCGCGCTGATCCGCGATGTGGTCGCTTAGCGCCTGGCGCCGCCAGCGCATCCTGGCCAGGCACCCGATTGCCGACGACATGTGGCAGCGGGTGCGCCATCACCTGAGCTTTCTCGATGGCATCAGCGCCACTGAAGACCAGTGGCTGCGTGAAGCCTGCGTGCTGTTCCTCGAAGACAAACACCTGACCGCCCTGCCCGGCGTCGAACTGCACCAGGAGCAGCGCCTGCTGCTGGCAGCGCAGGCGCAATTGCCACTGCTGAAATTGGGCGACTTGAACTGGTATCAGGGTTTCCACGAAATAATTCTCTACCCCGACGACTTCCTCAGCCCCCAGCGCCATCGCGACGCCAGCGGCGTCGAACATGAGTGGGACGGCGAACACAGTGGCGAGGCGTGGCAGCAAGGTCCGATCATCCTCGCCTGGCCGGGCGTGATGGCCAGTGGTGGCTGGGAAGGCTACAACCTGGTCATCCATGAACTCGCACACAAACTCGACATGCTCAATGGCGTCGCCAACGGCTTGCCGCCGCTGCACCCCGACATGCGGGTCAGCGACTGGGCCAAGGTGATGCAAGAGGCCTACGATGACCTCGACCAGCAACTGGAGCGCAACCCGGACGCCGAAACCGCGATCGATCCCTACGCCGCAGAAAACCCCGCCGAGTTTTTCGCCGTCACCAGCGAGTATTTCTTCAGCGCCCCGGATTTACTGTTCGAGGCTTATCCGCGGGTCTATGAGCAGCTCAAGCTTTTCTACCGGCAGGATCCACTGAGCCGGTTACGGCAACTTCTGGCTGCAGACCCGGTCTATCAGGCACGCGACTAAGGTCTCTACGACCCTTGGTACGTAGCATCAACGGCGGAATATGCCTATAATCGCCGCCACTTTTTGGTCAATCCGGCCAAGTATCTTTGGTCAACTAACGGGGGCACCGCCCAATGAGCTACAGCAAGATTCCGGCTGGCAAAGACCTGCCGAACGACATCTACGTCGCGATCGAGATTCCGGCCAACCACGCGCCGATCAAATACGAAATCGACAAAGACAGCGATTGCCTGTTCGTTGACCGTTTCATGGCCACCCCGATGTTCTACCCGGCCAACTACGGTTACATCCCGAACACCCTGGCTGACGACGGTGATCCCCTCGACGTGCTGGTAGTGACCCCTTACCCGGTGGCTCCAGGCTCGGTCATCCGCGCACGTCCGGTCGGCATCCTGAACATGACCGACGACGGCGGCGGCGATGCCAAAGTCATCGCTGTTCCACACGACAAGCTGTCCCAGCTGTACGTCGACGTGAAGGAATACACCGACCTGCCACCGCTGCTGATTCAGCAGATCGAGCACTTCTTCGCGAACTACAAAGATCTCGAAAAAGGCAAATGGGTGAAGATCGAAGGCTGGGCCGGCGCAGATGCCGCCCGCGACGCGATCACCAAGTCGGTTGCTGCCTATAAAGGCTAAGACGCCAGTGGTCTCGCGCCACTGACGCCTTGAAAAGACCCCGGTTTATCCGGGGTTTTTTGTGGGCGCTCATAAAGCGTTTTAAACAGCGTGTTTATCTTTCGGTCGCTGCGGTTTTTTTCTGTTTAATTTGTTCGAAATACGTCTTACATCCGGTCGTAAATTTCCCTCGAAATTTGAACGGTTCGTTTATTCAAAGCCCCGCCCTGCGCCCGTAGACTCGTGTTTATGAAAAAGAACACTAGCGGCCCCGGTTCAAAGCACTCCTCGAAAAAGCGAACATCACGACGACAGGATTTGCCGCGTTTTTCGACACGGAAGCACAAAACATCCACAACTGGTACACCCGCGGTGTGCCCGCCTACCGCATGGAAGAGGTCGCAAGATTACTCTCGGTAAACAGCCACTGGCTCAAAACCGGCGAAGGCCCGGAAGACGCCAAACACCTGCATCTGCTCGGCGAATCTGGCAACACCTTCGACGCACAGGCGATTCGTGGCATCTACACGGTAATCGAGCCGACGGATGTCGAACTGCCCTTCTACAAAGAAATGCCCATCGCCCCGGGGTCCCATAAAACCCATATCGTGGAAGACACCGGCCAATTCATCCGACTACCCAAAAGCCACCTCGACTCCCTGGAAATCAATCATGCGGATGTGTTCTGCGTTCACATGCTCGGTAACGGCATGGGCGCGAGGATTGAAGATGGCTCCACACTAGCCATCGACCGTGGGCTGACCACGGTGATTGATGGAGAGATTTACGCCATAGATCATGACGGGATGCTGCGAATCAAATACCTGCACCGGATGCCAGGCAATGCATTGAGATTGCGCAGTTACAACAAAACCGAGCACCCGGATGAGATCCTTAGTGCCGAGCAGATTGAGAAGCAGAACATCAGTGTGTTGGGATGGGTGTTCTGGTGGTCGACGCTTAACAAACGCCGACCGGCGGTGCCGTTTCTGTAACACCGCGCAGCACACCACACTGGGAATTCCCCAAAAAAATCAGTATGCTGCGCCCCAAATTTGCGCATCGACCCGCCTCGCGGCTCAGATCGCACTGACAAGGCAGATGATTTTCTCGCCAAGTCCCACAGCCGGACGCAAGATCCGGGTGTACGTTTTGAAGGCTGACGCGGTTTACCAAAAATGATCCAAGCCAGTCCCCGAGAAGCCGGCCACAAGCCGGCTTTTTAATGCCCGAAACCCACGTAATTACTGGCCTCGCACGAAGCACCCCCTTCCCCGCAGATCACGATCACGCCGCCGCCCTACCCCGCTCCGCCATGGAGCAGCACCCCGTACGATTGCAGAAACTCCACCGTGCCGTGGAATATCAGGCCGACCCCCATGGCAGAGACGAAGAATCCGACAATTCGTGTGGCGGCATCGATACCTTGCGGGCCGATTGTCTTGAGGATGACTTGAGCGTAGGCCAGTGACAAATAGGTGGTGAACATGGTGGCGCAGATGGCCAGCGCCACCACGGCGAAAGATAACAGGGCCCGATCGGAGTCCTTGATGGTGCTGGTCAGTCCGATCACGGTGGCAATCGCACCGGGGCCAAACATGATTGGCATGGCCATGGGAATGAAGGACACATCCTGATCAGTGTCGTGGTTAGTGGGAATCAGGCTGCTATTGGGCGAGGGTGCGAAAAGCTCAAAACCGATACGCATCAGAATTATCCCGCCAACCACCCGAATCATACTCAGTGGCACTTCGAACAGGCGCAGTAGCAGGTTGCCGAAAATCAGGAAAAAGAACATCAGCAGTAATGCATAGATGCAAGCTTTACGTGCCACCCGGCGGAGCTCGGCAACGTCCTTGCCTTGCAACATACCAAGGAACACGGGAATCGCCTCCAAGGGATTGATGATGGCCAGTAACGTGGTGAACATACCGACAAACAACGTGAAATAGGTGTTCATGGAGCACCCTCGATAAGAGACTGATTTACATCACCATAGCGGATGATGAGCAAAGGGCTCGTTACGGATTTATTCTGCCGCCGGGACTGGCAGCGTGAACTCCACCGTCACTAGCGTTTCGCTGTGGTGCGTAGCGTCCAGACACCGGGTAAAAACCAGCTTACAAACGGCAACAGGGGGGGCAGGGTCGGCTTGAATAGCAAGTACTACCATCTACACTTGACTCCCAACTGACTGCTGTAGTCATAAGCAAAGTGAGCAGCCACGTACGACCAACGATTTACCAATCCAACCATAGGTAAACATCATGAAATTCATGATTTTGGTGCAGCGTACCTGGAGCTCCGTCATCTCTGCGAACCGTCCTGACGCTCATGTCAGGCGACGTTTTGGTTCACCCCTTGCCGTAATTGGGCTGAGTTTGATTGCGTCGACGGCGGTGTTCGCTGCCGACCCGCTGCCTTCCTGGAATGAAGGGCCGGCCAAGCAAGCCATCGTAGAGTTCGTCAAGACGACCACCCAGGAAGGCGGTGCTCAGTTCGTATCACCAGCCGAGCGCATCGCAACCTTCGACCAGGACGGCACCTTGTGGGTTGAACACCCTGCCTATAGCCAATTGTTCTATTGCCTGAGTCGCGTGCCTGCCGCAGTCGAGGCAAGGCCCGAATTGGCTCAAGTAGAACCCTTCAAAACAGTGCTTTCGGGGGACCATGCCGCCATGGCGAAACTGACCCTTGATGATTATCTTAAAATTGCCATGGTGACCCTGAGCGGCATGCCCACGGATGAGTTCAAGCAGCAAGTCCAAGCCTGGCTGGCCAAAGCCCGTGACCCTCGCTGGAAGCGCCCTTTTACCGAGCTGACCTACAAGCCGATGAAGGAAGTCATGCAATACCTGCGTGACAACGGCTACAAAACTTACATCGTCACCGGCGGCGGTCAGGACTTCGTTCGCGCTTATGCCGAAGAAGTCTATGGTGTGCCTCCCGAACAGGTAGTCGGCAGTGCCGGGGCCACCGAATATGGCTACGACAAAAGCGGCAAACCCGAGCTGATCAAGCTGCCCAAGATACTGCTCAACGACAACGATGCGGGTAAGCCAGAGAACATTTACCTGATGGTCGGCCGTCAGCCTCAAGCAGCTTTCGGCAATTCCACCGGTGACAAGCAAATGCTGGAGTACACCAAAGCCGGCAAGGGCGCGCGACTGGCAATGTTGGTGCTCCATGACGACGCCGATCGCGAGTACGCCTATGGCCCGGCGCAAGGATTACCTGATAGTAAAGTGGGCACCTTTACCGAATCGTTGTTTAACCAGGCGAAAAATGAGGGCTGGACTGTGATCAGCATGAAAAAGGACTGGAAGAAGATTTTTTCATTCGAGTGAAACGCAGTTGTAGTTGAATTTTTGATTGTCCAGCAGCCCGCTGGACAATCACTTCATCATGGATAACTAAACGATTTCACCAACGTCAACTCCCCCACGGCCCGCATCGGCACCAGAAACGTCTCCATTTTCTCGCTTGGAGTCCCTTCCTCGGTAATCACCGTCACCTGCGCCGTTGTCAGCGGTTGAACCGCATCCTCCTGCCCCTCATCGTCACTGCGATAGCCACCGCCAAAGTAGTTCACATACACCAGATACTGCCCCTTGATCGGCGCAGGCATGGCGAAAATTTCCGGACCATACCCAGTCGTCACATCAACATCCAGCGCAGCACCATTGGGCGCAACACGATCCCCGTACCAGATGTGCGCCCCCTCCGGCGTAATCAGGTGCAAGTCCAGATCCGTGTTATCGCTGTCCCAGGAAAGCAACACCCGTAACTTGGCTGGTGTGGCACCGCCACTGGCATTGAGAAATTGCGTGCGATGCCGCTGCTGGCCATCAGGGCTGCGCACTTCAACGCTGTTGCTGCCATTGGGAAACGAGAACGGGCGATCAAAGCGACCCGCCGAGTCGATTTTCAGCGGCATGCTCACGCCGTTGACGATCAGTCGACCAGGCTCCGCCGATTTGGGCGTGGATTTTATCTGACCGCTGATGCGCGCAGTGTTGGCCTGCCCCACCGGGGTGTTAACCGACGAAGCGGGATAATTGACGGTCTGACGGAAGTTTTCGCCTTCGCCCTCAACCGCGCCGGTACGCCAGCCACCGACGGGGGTGTCGAGTTTGACGGCGGCGTCGGCGGCGAAAATCGGCGGCAGTGCGCAAAAAGAACAAAGGAACAGGATGACCTGTGGATAACGGAGTTTCATGGCCTATTCCAGCAAGAGGTGGCGGGCGAGCCCTTCGATGTAGGTTTCATCCTGGCCGTTGGGGTGTGCTTCGAAGGCCAGATGCAGGTATTCGTGGGTCAGGTCGAGGCGGTCTTGCAGCGACAGCACGCCGCGTACGTAGATGCGCTGACGTTCGCGGTCGACGTAGGGCCGGCCGAAGGCCAGGCGGCAGACGGCGAAGGTGCTGACTTCGTTGTAGCCGACCTCGCTTTCCAACCGCGCACGCCAGCCGCGACGCTGGGTTTGCAGCCAGTCTTGCGCGGCGGGCAGTGCTTCGCAGGAGGCGACAGGGTTGTCCCAGCGACTGAGACTGCCGCGCGGGTAGGCGTGCATCAGGATGGCGTCGAAGCGTTGGCCGGCGTTGGCTTGTTCGACGGCTTGCTGCCAAGAGAGTTTGTCCGGGCCGGGTTGATCGGCGTGGTAGGTGACGGTACTGCCGGCCAGTACGAGGTCGCTGGTCCAGGCGGCGATATTGCGCGCTTCGTTAGTGGCTGGGCGTGGGGCGACGCGTTGACGGCTGCTGCTGTCGTCGATGCTGAGGCAGTCGCCATTGCGGGTGGCGTTTTGCAGCAGGTAGGTGCGGATGGCGACGGCCAGGGCTTTGGCGGCTTCGGCGGGTTCGGGTTTGGCTTCGCGCTGGAGGACGCGGGCGACGTATTCTTCGCGGTCCAGGCGGGCGACGAGCTTGTCCTTCAATAAAAAGAGTTCGCCGTCGCTGTGGATATCGAGTTGGTTGCGGTTGCTGAATTCAATGCGATAGTTGCCCTGCAAAGGCCCGGAAGAAACCACACGCCCCCCCGTCAGAACGCGCTCGATCGGATAGCGCGAAAACAACCCGACTTCGACACAACGCCCCGTATCCGCAGGCCAGTCAGTCGGCAACGCTGAGGCTAACGCCTCACCGTAATGACGAAGCACCATTTGACTGGTCCCGCGCCCACCGGCCCAGATCGGCGTGCCATCCGCCGTCCAACCGGCAAACCCGCCCTGACGTGACGACGGGGCCTGATCCCCCAACCAGCTCCAGGTTTTCACCCGCAACCGGCCACCGAGTTCGCCCACGACATTGCCATCGGCGGCATTCAGCACCACGTCCAGCAACACCCGTCGCGCCTGATCCTGCGCCGGCATCCCGGCAAGTACCTTGAGCAATTCAGCGACGGAAACTCGCGCAGAGGGCTTTAATGAGGGCAAATCCAGTAACCATTCCGGTGCCTGTCGCGCTTGCCAATACGTGCGCCAGTCAGCGTCGGTGATGCCCAATCGCGCCGGTTCAAAGTACAAGCCACACGATTTCACCAACGCCTGATCGCGCTCAATTTTGCCGCCGGCCGTGCAGCAATAAACTTCTTCTTTTGACTGCCCGCGACATTCATAAGGCGATTCTTGAGCGCCGGTATCCACCAGCCAACCGTACACAAACAACTTCCACAAACTGCCCAATGGCGCCTGCAAATCAGCAGGCATGGGCTCGCGTGAAACCACCTGAGTCCGGCTCAACGACAGTAGTTCGCCCTTGAAACCCAGCCGCAGCGGTTCGTCCTGCGCTGTCGCTAGAGCAGGAGTCAAACACAGCAGCAACCAGACCAGAGGCCGGGTCATGTCAGTTGACCGTAACCTGACCAAGGGCCGGCTTCTGTTCCTGCGCCTGATGTTGCGGCGCATAAACCTGAGTGAACCGCACTGGCGGCAAATTGAACTGACCCTTCTGCGAAAAGCGCACCAAGTGACGCAAGCGCATCTCACCGCTCAAGGCATTCACCGGAATCGCGTAAGCCATTTGCCCCGGCTCGAAACGCGCCTTCTCCAGCGCCGTCGGTTCGGTGCCGGCCTTGCCCATCAACTTGATGCCCCACGTGGTGCGCTCGACATCGGCACCCGGCGGCAGCGGCACTTCGAGCATGCCGTAGCGCAGCGGTTTCGCGGCTTTGCTGGTGATGATCACTTCGTCCAGATACAGACTGTCGCTGGACAATGGCTGGGTGCCGACCGCTTCGAGTTTGAAGGTGAAGGCCTCATCACCCGGCACCAGACGCGACAGGCGACGAGTGATGGTCACTGCCATCGGATCAATCGAAGGTTGTTGGGTCTGGTAGCTCAACGCGGCACGCAATGGCCGTTCCTGCGTCCCAGCCAACGACAACACGGCCGGCACTGGCGAAACACCCTGCCACGTCCAATACATCTCACCGGTATCACTGTGTTCTTTCTTCCAGCCTTCCCCCGGTGCCAATGCGATGGTGGGCGAAGCCTGCTCGATGCTGCGTTGCAACCAGGTCAGCGCCAAGGCGCGTTCCAGCGTCGATTGCTGCGGCAGCAAGCGTTGCAACAAGGCTTGCGCGTGAGCCGGATCGAAGGCTTGAAGCGACAGGTTCAGCGCTTCGGCGAACGGCTGCGAGCTGACGGCCAATCGCTGTTGCGCATCCGCCAGTTGACGATTGAAAGCGTCCGGTAGCGTCACCTTGGACTGACGCGCAAGTGATGCCGTCAACACGCGCGCAGCGGCTAAGCCGAGCGCCGAATCCGGATCACTCATCACGAGGCTGTCTTCACCGTCCTCCATCAGGTTCGCGGCGTTACCCTCGCCCGCTTTCGCCAGGTCATCCATCAACCCACTGAGTAAGGTGTTCACCGGCAATTGCATCTGTTTGGCGAACGACAGGATCAGCGCGCGCTGCAACAGCGGGGTGTTTTTGGCCTGCTTCGAATACACCTCCAGCACCCGCTGCCAATGCTCCGGCGGCAGGCTCAGCTCCAACGCTTTACTGGCGTACCAGTCGGCGTAGTAAGCGTAAGCGGTCAGGAACGCATCCGGCTCGCCGTCCATGCCCCACCAGGTGAAGCTCGCGTAAGGCCCGGCCATTTGCACCAGACGCAGACGGCTGTTTTGCATGATCAGGCGTAAGCGATCGCGGATTTGCGGGTTCGACGCCAAGGTTGGATACGCGATGCTCAGCGGCAGCAAACGACTGGCGGTTTGTTCAACGCCGCCGTATGGATAACTGAGCAAATCATCCAGCGCCGAACGGAACAGCGCTTGCGGGCTGTCATCCAGACGCAGGCGAATATCCGTCGCGTCCGCCGGCAAACTCAGCGGTGTATCGCCGCTGGCCACGTCCAGACTTTGGCTTTGCGTAACCTGCCAACCTTCACCGGTCGCGGTCAGGCGCACGGCCAGCGCGTCAGCGGTTTTGCCATCCTGCACCAGTTCGGCAGTCCACTCGCCAGAGGCCAACGCGAACGCAGGCAGCGGGATGTAGTTGATGCCATTGTTCAGGGTCACCGGCACACGCTGATCGGCGCCGCCGTAATGAATCACCAGCTCAGCCTTGACTGGTTTTTCAGCCTGACTGAAGGCAAACACCCCAAGAGCCGGCTTGTCGCCACTGCGGAATTTGGTTGGCCCGCTCCACTTCAGGTACAGCGGTTTTTCCGAGCGCACGAATTGCTTCTTCTGCCCGACCTGACCGTCATCGGCGATGGCTCGGGCGGTGATGCGCCAGCGGGTCAGCGAGTCCGGCATCTTGAAGGTGAAGCGGGTTTTGCCGTTGGCATCGGTGATCAATTCCGGCTGCCACGCGGCGGTGTCGACGTCTTCACGACGTGGCCGCTCCAGCACTTTCACCCCCCGCTCGCTGCGGTTGGCTTTGCCCGGCGCGCCCGGGCTGCCCGGCAACGCCACGTCGTAGCTGATGAACGACAGACTGGCGCTGGTGCGCACGTTGTTGCGGCGTGGGTGGTAGAAGAACTGGTCGATGGTTGGCGCAACTTCCGGTTGCAACGCGTAGACCATTTCGTCGACCACGCTGACCGTCAGGTGTGCCGGAATCGGCTTGCCGGCGAACTGCGTGGTGAGGTCGACCGACACGGTATCGCCCGGCTGATAGGCCTCTTTATCGGTGACGATGGCCACGTCGATTTGCGGCGCAATCACCTTGATGCCGGCGTTCTGAAAACTGTACTGACCGCCCTTGGTGTACAGCACGGAGAAGGTCAGGTTCGGCGCGAAATTGTCCTTCACCGGAATGCGCGCACGGTATTGGGTGTCGCTGAGTTTTTCCATCTTCAGCCAGTCGCCGCCCTTGGACAGCAGCGCCGTGGCCTCGACCTTGTCGCGCTCCAGCGACAGCAGCGCATCGCTGATTGGTTCCGGGAAAGTGATCAACGCCAAGGCTTCATCACCCGCTTTGTACTCCGGTTTATCGAGGACAATTTCCACGGTGCCCGGCACGGCTTTGACGCCATCGCCGGTGACCGAATGACCGGTCGCGCCAATCACGCGGCCATGGTCATCCTTCAACGTCAGGTTGTAAGTGCCCGGACGGTCGAAAGCCACGGTGAAACCTTTGTCCTTCGCGGCAAGTTTGCCGTCGCCGCTGCTCTGGTCTTCCAGACGCACCCAGCCGTAGCTGCTCGGCGTGACGGTTTTGCTCTGCTCGTTGGCGCCTTCGTTTTGATAGCTGAAAATGACTTTGTCGCCCACCGCACTGAAGCGTTGCGGCGCACTCAAGCTGAAACTCGCGGCACCACGGTCAATGAGAATCTCCTTGGTGGTCTTGACCCGATACGCCGCGCCATCGCTGGCAAACACGGTGAGCATGTAGCGGCTCGGCTTCTCGGCGGCCGGCAGGTCGAGGGTCGCGTTGCCTTTGGAATCAGTGGTCAGTTCGGTACTGGTCAGCTCCACCGGGAATTGCCCGAGGTATTGCAGTTCGTTGTCGACCATCGACAGTTGCTGGGCACGCAGGCTCAGGCTCAATTTGGCGTTGGCCACCGGTTTACCGTCCGGGTATAGCAATACCAGGCTGCCCTTCACCGGTTCGCCCGTGCGGTAATCCTGCTTGGCCAGGTTCAGCGAAATTTCGAAGTGCGGTTTGATGTATTCAGCCACGCGGAACGCACTGCTGTAGGTCTGATCCTTGTAGCTGAAACGCAGCTCATAGCCGCCCGCCACCGCATTGTCCGGCAACTGGAAACGACCTTGGGTGCCCGCCTTGGAATCGAGTTTCAACGCCAGCGATTGCAGCGCCGTGCCCGTGGCATCGAGCACGGTCACGTTGACGTCGGCTGCGGTCGGCGCCACCGAATCACGCGCATTCTTGAATTCGCGCCCGACGATTTTCAGCGACACCCAATCCCCCGGCCGGTACAGCGGTCGGTCGGTGAAGGCGTAGAGTTTGGTGTCGTAGATTTCGCTGTCGTAATAGAAGTTCTCGGAGACAAACACCCCGCCCTCTTCGTCCTCGCCAATCACGAAAGAACGCTCGGGGCTGACGTGTTTCAGACGCAGCAAACCATCGGTATCGGTGGCGCCGCTGTTCATCACGCCGAGGCCATCGGTCCACAACACATTCACTTTCGGTACTGAACTGCCTTCGTGTTTGCGCGCAGCCCAGACCACCAGTTCATCACCGGCGATCTTGCTCACCGCCACGGTGTTCGAGACAAACACCATGGTGGTCGCGCGGTACTTGCCGATCAACGCTTCCACCAGGTACAGACCCGGTTTCAAGTTGCCCAACGGAATGTAGACGTTACCCGGCGCAACACTGACGAACTCGCTGGAAGAACCGGCCAGGTTCACACCCTCAGGCGGCTGGATCGGTTTGGCTTGCCACAGCGGATAGCGGAATTGACTGACCACCGGCAGGCCCGGGATCAGGGCGAATTGCGGCTGTGCGTCATAAGGCGTTGGCGCGGCGATGGCGGTGCCCATCTTCAGTTCCGGCACTTCCTCGGTGACTTGTTGACGGGACTCGTAGGAAAACGCCCGCTGCATCACGCGACGGGATTTTCGGTACCAGTTGTCCCACAGGTACGCGAGCGTGTTCGACAGACCTTCACCTTTGAACTGGCCATCGCTGACGACGCGGTGCAGGTTCTTCTGGCGTTTGAGAAAATCCAGCGGCTTGTCGATGCGGTACACACGAATGTCGGCGCCGCCGTAAGGCTCCATGCGAAACCGGCGATAGTCACGACCCGGCGCTTCGAGGCGCACCATGGCTTGTTCATCGCTGGCGAAACTGCTGTCGGCCAGCAGAAAAAAACTTTCACCGGCCACTGGCGTGTAGCCGCTCGGCTCGACGGTGTCTTCGGCGTTGACCGCCGAGAAAGGCAGCATCAAGACCAACAGCAGAGGCAGAAAACGCAACATGCGGGCACCGATCATTGGGAGAGAAAGTTCAGTCGATAGACGCCGATGAAGTTGGGGTTGGCTGCGTCGGGTATCCATCGGGTGTCCTTCCATGTCATGAGTTGCTGCAGGCTTGCCGAACGCATGCCGTTGTCAGTGGGGGTGGTGGTGCCGGTGTGATAGGCGATGTAGCGGCCCATCCAGATCATCAGGTGCTGGTCGTCGCCCTGATCGAAAAACATCAGGTCGCCGGGCCGGGCTTGCGCCACATCACGGCTAATCAGATGGCTGTTGAACTGAATCAATTTGATCGCGTTGACGTACGGCCCGACCTTGCCGCCGCCCTGTTGCCATTGCTGGGCGAGACCACGTTGCGCCTCGCTCAATTGCAGTTCCGGTGGCAGGTAGCGATTGGACAGGCCATTGCTGCGCAGCCATTTATCGTCATGGACTTTCAACGCTTCGTTGGCGGCGAACCGCACCAGGCCTGCGCAGTCCTGCTGATACCAGCGCGGGCTCGGGCCTTGGGTCAGTTGTTCCTGGGCGATGCGCACGAACCAGGCGCGAAACACCTGGGATTGCTGCACGTCGAGGGGTGGCGCCTCAGTGGCGAGCGCGCGACTGCCCAGCAACATGGCCAGCAAGCCGAGGCCTCGGATGAGTGCAGTCACAGGGCTTTCCATTGCAGCGGCAGCCATTGCCAGTGGCCGTCGGGTTCACTGCCTTCGGGCAAGGTCAGGGCGTATTTTCCATAGCCACCGAGCTTGCGCAATTTCGGGATCAGGTAGGTTTGCGCGGCGTTGTAAAACACCGGTTCCATGTCCTGCGGCAGGCTGTCGAGGGTTTCCTGTTGCATCAGTTGCGCCATGGGCTCCGGGCCGAAGTAGAGCGGCATCAGCAGGTCTTTCGGCACCACGTCAGCCATCGGCGGGAAGCGTTTGTCGAGGGTGCCGAGGGCCTTGTCCACGAGTTTGTCGTCAAGGGAGAACAACAGCGTCGAGCCGTGACGGGCCAGGCTGACTTCCATGAAGGCCTTGCCGGAAATCGCGTCCGGATCTTCAGCTTCCTTGGCTTTGTAGGGGCCGAAGTTGGAGCTGACCTGACGCTGCCACTGGTGGGTTGGACCTTCCTGTTTCTCGACCACCGGGAACGCATGCTCTTCGACATTCGGCTCAAAGGCGCCGACCATCGAACCGAACAAACTGCCCAGATCACCGTCGAGCTTGGCGCTGTCATCGTCGTTCAGGCTGGCCACCAGCAGCGGTGTGTAGAGACGCGAATCGGCATACCAGCACAGTCCGGCGGCACCAGCCATGTGTTCGGTCAGGGCCTGGGCCACGGTTTCTTCGGCGCCGAGTTTCACCAGCAGCGGTTTCTGTTGTTCCGCCGCGAGGGGCAAAGCAACGCAGGCGCTGGCGCCCATCGGCATGGCTTGCCAGATCGGTTTGAAGTCGAAGTCCGGCTGATCCTCTAGTTCATCCAGAGCAAGGAAGCTGTGCCAGCCCTTGTCGTCCATGTCGAAGCGCAGTCCGGCGAAGTTCGGGATGAAGCGCTGGTAACCCATGGCCAGAACGCTGGAGTTCACCGAGAGACGTTGTTTCACTTCCGGTGTACGCGGTGGCAGGCCGAAGGCTTCGGGGAACAGTTTGTCGCCGTTCAGCAGAGCCGCCAGCGCCAGGGTCGAAACACTGCCCGGCTCTTCCGCCGCTCCGTTACTTGGGTCGTAGAGTTTGGAGGGATTGGACAGCACCACCAGTTTGTCGCCATGGGAAGCGAAGACCAGCGCTTTGCTGTTGTTGTAGGTGAGCTGATAAAGCGCCACGTCGTCGGCACCGACCTTCACATCACTGAGTTTAGTCAGCTGTGAATCGTCCAGCGCCACTTTGGCCAGCGGCTCCAAGACCTTGGCCAGGCCACCGCGATCCATCACCAACAGGAAATCCTTGAGCCGGCCATCCGCCCCGCGCCACAGCGCCACGTCGGCTGGTTGATCGAAGAGTTGCTCGATCAGGCTGTCCTGCAATTTCAGGTCATGCTCGTAAATGATCCGTCGCAGACTGCCGATCAAGCCGAGACGATCGACATGCGCTTCGTAATAGAAGACGAAATCTTCGGTCAGGGTTTCCTTGAGGAACGGCACCGCCAGCAGGTCCTTGGGCAATTGGCTCAAGGAGTGGGTTTCGAGCAGACCGTCCGGCCGGCTCATGCCCAGTTTGTCGCTAGCCAACTCCGCCGGTGGCGCTTTGGGTTTGTGCATGAACCACCACAACCCACCCGCCACGCCAACAACCAGGCACAGCCCGACCAGCAGCGCCGGCCAACGGCGGGGAGCTTTGGCAGCAGGTGCGTCAGCGGCCGGGGAAACAGTCTCTTCACTCATGTTCACAACACCCAATTCATCCGTGGTGCGGGATGCTTAATAGTTGAAAGTCTTGACCAGCAGCAGGTCACCGATCGCGCGCAGGGGCACGATGAAGGTCTCGCGTTTTTCGTCGACGGTGTTTTCGTTGAGCACCAGGTTGATCTGCGAGGTGATGACCTCGTTCTGGTTGCTGGCCTCCTCGAAGTTATAGCCGCCGCTGCCGAAGTTGCCCCAATAGTTCACATAAACCAGATAGGTGCCATGCAACGGCGCGGTCATGGTGAACATTTCCGGACCGGGGCCATCGACGCCGTCGGGGTCGAGGCCGCCGCCATTGGTCAGCGCCGAGTGAGCCCAAAACGCATGCTGGCCGTCAGGGGTAATGATGTGCAGGTCGAGCTCGGCTTTCGGATCGTCCCAACCCAGCACCACGCGAATCCGTGCCGGCGTGCGCAGGTTGTTGGCTTCATAGAATTGAACGCGCTTGAGCGACTGGCCTTCGGCACTGCGCACTTCGACGCTGTTGGAGCCCGCGCCAAAGACATACGGCCGGGCGAAACGCCCCTCGTCGTCGGTGTACAGATTCAGTGGATTGCCGTTCACCGCCAGCGTGTGCGGCCCGCGTTGAGTGCCGATGGCCTTGAGTTGGCCCTCGATCATCGTGCGATTGCGCTGCACGCCCCGGTCGATGGGCGGCGTGGGATAGGCAACTTGCGGGTTTTCGCTACGGTCGAGCAGACCGCTAAAGCGCCAGCCACCGACCGGTTCCGAGAGCTCAGCCGTCGGTTCTGCCCAGGCAGCGGTCGCGCAGACCAGCCCCATCACCAGCAAAAGAAATGAACGCATGTGATGCCTCCTGCCATGCATAACGAAACCTTGCGCCCGATCCTCGGCGCGTTACAGATCCAAATACTGCGTTTCGTCAGAAAGACCCGGTGACTGATGGGTCCTGGAAGGCGCGAGGGTAGCGATTTGGCTGGTTTTTAACAATCGGATCCATCTTGATTTGCGGGGGAAGTCACGAACATTTGAGTGCGTGAGCCGAATAGCGAGGTTATTCGGCTCACAAAATGAGCCGAATAAGACTATTATTCAGCTCATTCACTCTGGAGTTACCGTGGCCATGGCACCTCACTGGATTTGGCAACAGCCTGATTGGCCGAATTTCACTTGGCAATCCGAACGCCTGACGCCGCTATTGCGTGAGTGCGTGCAGGCGCAAGGTCGGTTGATGGGCATGGCCAGTTCTGTGGGTGGCTCACTCAACGTGCAGAACGAACTGGATGCGTTATTGCAGAACATCGTGACGTCTTCAGCTATCGAGGGTGAGCAGCTGAATGTTGGCTCGGTCCGCTCATCACTGGCGCGACGCCTGGGTCTGGAGGTGGTCGATGGCGATAAAGTCAGCCAACGCAGTGAAGGGCTAGCGCAGTTAATGCTCGACGCGACTCAGCACTTTGCGCAACCGCTGACATTGGAGCGGTTACTGGCATGGCATGAATGGCTGTTTCCGGATCAGGGCATGAATGTTGCCGCCCGGTCGATTCGTATCGGCGAATTGCGCGGCGATGAGCCGATGCAGGTGGTTTCCGGACGACTCGACAAACCGACCATCCACTTCGAGGCACCACCCCGCCTTGGCCTTGAACAACAGCTCGATACTTTTCTTGCGTGGTTTGAAAACAGCCAGAGACAGGGCGGGCTCGATCCATTGTTGCGGGCCGGCATCGCGCACTTCTGGTTCGTCACGCTGCACCCTTTTGACGACGGCAACGGTCGCCTGACGCGAACCATCACCGACTTGGCGCTGGCTCAGGGTGAAGCCCAAGCGATCCGTTTTTACGCCATGTCAGCGAGCATCCTTGAGGATCGCTCCGGCTATTACCGAGTGCTGGAAACCAGCCAGAAAAACTCCACGGATATCACCGAGTGGCTGGAATGGTTTCTGCAAATTTTGCTGCGCAGCTTGCAGCAGGCCATGACGCGGATCGAAGCGGTACTGGGCAAGGCGCACTTCTGGCAGGCGCATCGGGACGCAAAACTGTCAGCCGAGCAGATCAAGGTACTGAATCGCTTACTGGACGGTGGGGAGCGAGGATTCGAGGACGGGATCAGCGCGGCTCAATATCAAGCTGTGGCGAAAGTATCGAAAGCCACTGCGACCCGTCATTTGGCTGAGTTGCTGGAGAAGGGTTGTCTGAAACGCCTGCCCGGTGGTGGACGCAGTACCCGTTACCAGATCAGTTTTCCGAATGAATCCACACAATGATCTAACGAGTTGCACCCTGTAGCGAGGGAGCTGGCTCCCGCTCGGCTGCGAAGCAGTCGCAAATCGCTGAATGCGGTTACCTGAAGAACCGCGGCGTATGGTTTTGGGGCCGCTTCGCGCCCCTAGCGGGAGCAAGCTCCCTCGCCACAATATGTACTTTCACCCCGCAACTACTACTCGACACAGCCCGCTCATTTGCCCATACCCCCCATGTCTGCTAGTGTCGCGCCGGTTTAACGTCAACCGGAAATAGCCGCCATGGCCCGCAAAAAAGCTGCACTGGATTTCGAACAATCGCTCGCTGACCTGCAAACGCTGGTGGAGCGTCTGGAGAACGGCGAACTGTCGCTGGAAGACTCGCTGACGGCTTTCGAGCAAGGCATCGGTCTGACTCGCGATTGCCAGGCGGCGCTGGCCCAGGCCGAGCAGAAGGTTCAAGTGCTGCTCGAACGTGATGGCGAGTTGGCCGAGGAACCCTTCGACGCGGATCAGCCAGAATGATTGCAGCGTATTCGGCGACCAGCCAGGCCCGCGTCAACGCGGCACTGGAAACCCTGTTCAACGCCCCCAGCTCTGAACTTGCCCGCCTCTATGAAGCCATGCGCTACAGCGTGATGAATGGCGGCAAGCGCGTACGTCCATTGCTGGCTTATGCGGCCTGCGAAGCGTTGGGCGGCAAGGCTGAGCAAGCCAACGGCGCGGCCTGCGCGGTGGAGCTGATTCACGCGTATTCCCTGGTGCACGACGATTTGCCGGCCATGGACGATGACGACCTGCGTCGCGGCCAGCCGACGACTCACAAGAAATTCGATGAAGCCTGCGCAATCCTTGCCGGTGACGGCTTGCAGAGCCTGGCGTTCAGTGCCCTGCTCGACCCGCGCCTGAACGGGGCGGACGCCGAGATTCGCCTGCAGATGGTCAGCGCCCTGGCCGTCGCGGCAGGCCCGGCGGGCATGGTCGGCGGTCAAGCCATCGACCTCGGTTCGGTCGGTCTGAAGCTCGATCAAAAAGCCCTTGAGTACATGCACCGGCACAAGACCGGCGCGCTGATTGAAGTCAGCGTCAAACTCGGCGCCCTGGCCAGCGGCCGCGCCGAGAAGGACGAACTGAAAGCGTTGCAGACCTATGCACAGGCCATCGGCCTGGCGTTTCAGGTGCAGGACGACATTCTCGACGTTGAAAGCGATACCGAAACCCTCGGCAAACGCCAGGGCGCCGACATCGCTCGTGACAAACCGACCTACCCGGCGCTGCTCGGCCTCGACGCGGCCAAGGCTTACGCCCTGGAACTGCGCGATCAGGCCCTGCACGCGCTGCGACCGTTTGACGCGGCCGCCGAACCCTTGCGCGACCTGGCCCGCTACATCGTCGACCGGCGTAGCTGACAGCGTATCGGCCAAGTTAAGACCAACGCGTGGGCAGGGGGCGATGCATCAGGTAAACTGCCGCATCTTTTATACCTATAACGATTCGCCTGATGCCCACGACGTTTCATGAGATTCCCCGCAAGCGCCCGACCACGCCCCTGCTCGACCGTGCCAACACGCCGGACGGCCTGCGCCGGTTAGGCGAAGCCGAGCTGGAAACCCTGGCCGATGAGTTGCGCCTGGAATTGCTCTACACGGTCGGTCAGACCGGCGGGCATTTCGGTGCAGGCCTGGGCGTCATCGAACTGACCATCGCGTTGCATTACGTCTTCGACACCCCGGACGACCGGCTGGTGTGGGACGTGGGTCATCAGGCTTATCCGCACAAAATCCTCACTGGCCGTCGCGAGCGCATGGGCACTCTGCGCCAGAAGGACGGCGTCGCAGCCTTCCCGCGCCGTTCCGAGAGTGAGTACGACACCTTTGGCGTCGGCCACTCCAGCACTTCGATCAGCGCAGCGCTGGGCATGGCCATTGCCGCCCGCCTGCAGAACAGTGATCGCAAGGCCATTGCCGTGATCGGTGACGGCGCGCTGACCGCCGGCATGGCGTTCGAGGCGCTGAACCACGCGCCGGAAGTGGACGCCAACATGCTGGTGATCCTCAACGACAACGACATGTCGATCTCACGCAATGTCGGCGGGTTGTCGAACTACCTGGCGAAAATCCTTTCCAGCCGAACTTACGCGAGCATGCGTGAGGGCAGCAAAAAGGTTCTGTCGCGCCTGCCCGGTGCCTGGGAAATCGCTCGTCGTACCGAAGAATACGCAAAAGGCATGCTGGTTCCCGGCACGCTGTTCGAAGAGCTGGGCTGGAACTACATCGGCCCTATCGACGGCCACGATCTGCCGACCCTGATCGCCACCTTGCGCAACATGCGCGATCTCAAAGGCCCGCAGTTCCTGCACGTCGTCACCAAGAAAGGCAAAGGCTTCGCCCCGGCCGAAGTCGACCCGATCGGTTACCACGCCATCACCAAACTCGAACCGCTGGACGCACCGGCCGCTGCGCCGAAGAAAGCCGGCGGGCCGAAGTATTCCGGCGTGTTCGGTGAATGGCTGTGCGACATGGCCGCTGCTGATCCGCGCTTGGTGGGCATCACCCCGGCGATGAAAGAAGGCTCCGATCTGGTGGCGTTCAGCGAGCGTTTCCCGTTGCGCTACTTCGACGTGGCGATTGCCGAGCAACACGCGGTGACCCTCGCCGCCGGCATGGCGTGTGAAGGCGCTAAACCGGTGGTGGCGATCTATTCGACGTTCCTGCAACGTGGCTATGACCAGCTTGTGCATGATGTGGCGGTGCAAAACCTCGACGTGCTGTTCGCCATCGACCGCGCGGGTCTGGTGGGTGAAGATGGCCCGACCCACGCGGGTAGCTTCGACCTGTCGTTCTTGCGCTGCATCCCCGGCATGCTGGTGATGACCCCGAGCGACGAAAACGAACTGCGCAAAATGCTCACTACCGGTCACCTCTACAACGGCCCCGCGGCGGTGCGTTACCCACGCGGCTCGGGGCCTAATGCGACCATTGAGAAAGACCTGCAACCGATTGAAATCGGCAAAGGCATTGTTCGTCGTCAGGGCAGCAAAGTCGCCTTGCTGGTGTTCGGCGTGCAACTGGCCGAGGCGCTGAAAGTCGCCGAAACGCTGGATGCGACGGTGGTCGACATGCGTTTCGTCAAACCGCTGGATGAAGCGTTGGTTCGCGAAATCGCCGGCAGCCACGAGCTGTTGGTGACCGTCGAAGAAAACGCAATCATGGGCGGTGCCGGCGGCGCGATCAGCGAATTCCTCGCCCGCGAAAATATCCTCAAGTCGGTCCTGCACCTGGGCTTGCCGGACCTCTACGTCGAACACGCCAAGCCTGCGCAGATGCTGGCCGAGTGTGGGCTGGATGAGGCCGGGATCGAAGCGGCGGTGCGTGAGCGCCTGCAACTGCTCAACATCTAAATCCCATCCCCTGTAGGAGCCGGCTTGCCGGCGAAGGCGCCCTCATGGGCGCCAAAAGCTTCGCTGGCAAGCCAGCTCCTACAAGGACCGCGCCGTCCTTGATACACAAGAATTGACCATGAATTTCTCTCGCCTCGCCCTGACGCTGACCCTGCTGCCAGCCGGTCAACTGCTGGCCGACACCTTCGAACGCGATCAAGCCTTGAAACTGCCCGACGTGTTGATCACCGCCAATCGTCAGGTCGAAGCGCGCAACGACAGCAGTGCCGCCAATACAGTGTTCACCCGCGAAGACATCGACCGTCTGCAACCGGACAGCATCACCGATTTGCTCAAACGGGTGCCGGGCGTGCAAGTGGCACAAACCGGCGGGCTCGGCAGTCTGCCGGGGGTTTATATTCGCGGCACCCAGTCGGCGCAAAGCCTGGTGCTGGTGGATGGTCAGCGCATCGGCAATTCGACCTCGGGCGACAGCAACCTGCAACACATCAACATCGAGCAGGTCGAGCGCGTGGAAGTGCTGCGCGGCTCCCGTTCGGTGATATATGGCAGTGACGCCATCGGCGGGGTGATTCAAATCTTCACCCGGCGCGGAGGTGAACAAGGCCTGCAACCGCGGATGCACGTAGGATTTGGCAACAACCAGACCTGGGAACGCAGCCTTGGGCTGTCAGGTGGCGATGAGAACACCCGCTTCAATCTCGGCGCCAGCCTCAATGAAACTGCCGGGATCAATCGCACACACGAGTCTTTTCCCAGCGACAGCGATCACGATGAGTACCGCAATCAATCGGTTAGTTTCAGCGTGAGTCATACGCTTACCGATGACCTGGAAATCGGTACCAATATTCTGGATAACCGAGGCAAAAGCGAGTTCGACAACCCGTTTGGCCGCTTTGACCCGGACACTTTCGAGTCAGTCCAGCAGCAGCCTTTCAGCGAGTTCGAAGTGAGCAGCGTCAGCAGTTATGTCGACGCACGGGTTAACGATGCCTGGAAGACCCGCGTCGAATTCGGCCACAGCGAAAACCGCGAGAAGACCCTCGACAAGCTCAGCGATGAACGCAGCGTCTTCAATACCTACCGCGACTCGGTGAACTGGCAAAACGACCTGACGCTCACCGAGCGCAACAGCCTGATCCTGGGCGGCGACTGGTACGAAGACCGGATCAACAGCAGCACGCCCTTCGACGAAGACAGCCGCTGGAACCGCGCCGCCTTTGTTCAGCATCACTACCAGGTAGACAGTTTTTCCACCGAACTGGGCCTGCGCCGTGACCAGAACCAACAGTTTGGCGGCCAGAACAGCTGGAGCGGCACCTTCACCCTGCCGCTTAACCCGGATAACGTTGTGCTGCTGACGTACAGCGAAGGCTTTCGCGCGCCGACGTTCAATGACTTGTACTACCCGGATTTCAGCAACCCGGACCTGAAACCTGAAACGTCGAAAAACTATGAGCTGCAATGGCGTAGCCAGTTAACAGAAACCAGTCGCCTGGAAACTTCGCTTTATCGCATCGATCTTGAAGACGCGATTATTTTCGGCAGTAACTCTCAGCCAGAGAACGTGGCCTCGGCGCGGATCAATGGCTTCGAAGCGGCATTGAAACAGGAATTGTTCGGCTGGCAGAGCAACCTTGGTATATCGATCATCGACCCGCGCGACCGCGATACCGGCCACACCCTCGCCCGTCGTGCACGGCGGACGTTGAGCCTGGATCTGGATCGACAATTTGATCGCCTGGGCCTCGGCGCCAGTTGGCAAGCAGTCAGCAGCAGCTATGACGACTTGAACAATCAACAGCCACTGAGTGGCTACGGCTTGTTGGGGTTGCGCAGCAGCTGGGAACTCAATCGTGAAATCACGCTTGAGCTGAAGCTCGATAACCTGCTGGATAAAAGCTATAGCCGGGCGATGTACAGCCATGAAGGCAGTCAGTTTGGGTATCGAGAGGAAGGTCGGGCGTGGTTGTTTGGGGTGACCTGGACACCCGAGATCTGACCTGAAGTCAGCTGTGTCTAGGCGGACGTCATCGCGGGCAAGCCACGCTCCCACAGTGGAATGCATTCCAAATGTGGGAGCGTGGCTTGCCCGCGATGGCCGCACCTCGGTCTCACCGGTCCGGCGCAATGACCCGGCACAACTTGGCCGTCGCCTCGACCATCTGCCCACTCGGCCGCTCCAGCCCCTTATCCGCCACCAACAGCAATTGCCCATGCGCCACCGCCGCCACCTGCGGCCACGTCTTCCATGCGTCGAGTTGGGCCTGATCACTGGCCAGAATCACCTCGGGATTACGCTGCAACACCGCCTCGACACTGACCTGCGGCGCGGGCAACGTCAGGTCGGCAAACACGTTGCGCGCGCCGCACACCTCTAGCGCATCACTGATGATCTGCCCGCCACCCACGGTGTACAACGGCCGATCCCAGACTTGATAAAACACCCGCAACGGCTCATCCCGTCGATAACGCTGACGCAGGGTATCCAGTTTTTGGCGTAGATCGACCGCCAACGTTACGCCCCGTTCGGGCCGACCGAGTTGCGTAGCGATCGCCTCCATTTGCGCAGCGAGTTGGTTGAGCGTGTGAGGTTCGGCGACGTACGTGGGGATGTTCAACCGCTTGAGCTGCTCACGCTGGGCTGGGCCAACGCTGCCCGGCCAGAGCAGCAGTAAGTCGGGCTGAAGACTGAGCAAACGCTCCATATCCAATTGACCGTAGCGGCCAACCGAAGGAAGGTGTTCAAGCCCGGATGGGCGCTCACCGGCATCCAGCACACCGACCAGCAGGTCGGCTGAACCCAGTTCGACGACGATTTCAGAGAGGGACGGCGCCAGACTGACGACCCGCCCGACGGCAACCGCCGAGCCGCTGACGGCCAGCAGCAGAACCGCCAGCCAGGCTCGAAGCATCAGCCGAGTTGACGCGGAATACGGTAGAGGTAAAACAGCACCATGGTCGACAGCGCCAGCAGCATCAACGGCACGGCTTCGAGGCCGACGAACACCGCCAGCGCACCAATCCAGGCAGGCAATGCAGCCGCCAGAAACGCGGTACGCCGCTTAGCGGCCAGGGCGATCCAGGCGGCGGGTTCCTCAGGCGTGTCGAGGGCTTTTCGCGTAGCGATCAGGGCGTGCTTGTAGCCACCGAAAAACTTCAGGCTGACAAACATCGAGGCCACCCCAGCGATGAACAACGGCATCGCCAGCACCGGCAGAATCGCCTCGCCCTGGCCAAATACGCCATTGATCACCAACAGCGGCAACAAGGCCAGCGCCAGGTATTGCCACCAATTGAACGACAGCCGCCGCCGAACCTGACCGCGGGTCACGCTCGATCCGCCTCGCCCTGATGCTCGTTGCCCATCATGTGGTCGAGCTTGCTGGCCTTGGTCGCCAGGTAGAGTTTGTTGTGCGGGTTGTGGCCGGTGTGCAGCGGCACGCGCTCGGCGACCAAGATGCCCATGTCGGTCAAGGCTTTGACCTTGCGCGGGTTGTTGGTCATCAGACGCAGGGATTTCACGCCCAAGTGCTCAAGCATCGGCAGACATATGGCGTAATCACGCTGGTCGGCAGCGAAGCCCAGGCGCTCGTTGGCCTCAACGGTGTCAGCACCGCCATCCTGCAACTCATAGGCGCGGATCTTGTTCAGCAGGCCAATACCACGGCCTTCCTGACGCAAGTACAACAACACGCCACGGCCTTCACGGGCGATGGCTTGCAAGGCGGCTTCAAGTTGAGAGCCGCAGTCACAGCGCTGGCTGAACAAGGCATCACCCGTCAGACATTCGGAGTGCAACCGGCCGAGTACCGGGGCACCGTCGGCAAACTCACCCAGGCTCAGCACCACGTGCTCGCGGCCGGTGGCTTCATCGAGAAAGCCATGCATGGTGAATTGCGCAAAAGGCGTTGGCAGCTTGGAAGCGGCGACAAAAACGACAGGCACCGGTGTGCTCCTGATCAATAGTGCTGGAGATTCGCAGACGCGGCATTGTAACAGCCGATTCCTGCAGACGCTTAGGCTGAATTATGGGGCATAACGATCAAAAAGTTAGATATCAGGCCACTACTGCACCCTTTGGGAGCGAATCTGCTCGCGATGACGGACTGTCTTGCGCCATTGATGTCATGTCGACTGACATACCGTCTTCGCGAGCAGGCTCGCTCCCACAGGGTTAATCATGTGCCACAGGGTTCATGTTCAGTTCGAATCGAACGGATAGGGCTGTTTCCAGCGCACGAAGATCGGTTTCAGTGCGCCGCTTTTCACCAGCAGATCCATGCGCTGGTCGAACAATGCCATCAACGTCCGAGCCTCGGGTGTATTGGCAAAGCACAGATACAGCGGCAATTCAGCGATATGCGTGCGGCGGTACTGGGAAGGATCCTTGGCCCGCTTGACGATGTAATCGATCTCGGGCAGCGCATCAATGTAAAAGTCGGCACGGTTGTGGGTCAGCATCGACAAAATGCCGGTACGCCGCACGACTTCGTTATGGCGCTGCACGTTGGGCAGGTACTTCTGGTACTCGTAACCGCGGACCCAGGCCAGTCGATAGTTGCCGAGGGTCTCCGGGCTCGGCGCCGGATTACTGGCCAGGCCCAACGCGTAGATGTGATCGGTATCGTAATTCCAGCGTGGATAAAGCACATCGCTGGCCTCGTCACGGTAAGAACCGACACAGGCATCCACTTCACCGCGTTGGGCCAGGCCCACGGCGCGGGTGTAGGGTTCGGTGCGCAAGTCCAGCTTGACCCCGGCCGGCTCGAAGATAGCCCGCAGCACGTCCCAGCCCAGGCCATGCCCGTCAGCGGCGGTGTAGTCTTCCCATTCTTCGCTGGCCAGATGAATCACTGACGGCGTCGGCGCGGCATCCGCCGCCTGGGCGAGTGAGCAAAACATTGCGAAAAAAACCGCCAACCCGCACCGAGCCATCCTAGTCCCCTTGCTTCGCCCGTCAGGCGAAAATCCATACCAGCCCTTGCATTGCCAACCACGCAAATACACCAGCCAACACGTCGTCGAGCATAATCCCGACGCCGCCATGCACATGCCGGTCGATCCAGTGAATCGGCCAGGGCTTGAGAATGTCGAAGAAGCGGAACATCAGGAATCCCGCCAGCAACCAGTACCAACCTTCCGGCACCAGCCACAGGGTGATCCACATTCCGACCATTTCGTCCCAGACAATGCCCTCGTGGTCGTGCACGCGCAAATCATCGGCCACTTTGCCGCACAGCCAGAAGCCGAACAACATGGTGATACCGAGCATCAGCCAGTAACCCCAGTCGGGCAGCATTTGCCACAACGGGATAAAGGGTAGCGCCACTAACGAACCCCAGGTGCCCGGTGCTTTGGGCAGGGTGCCCGAGCCGAAGCCGAACGCCAGGAAATGCCAGGGGTTGCGCCAGACCGATGGCGGTACGAATTCCGCCGGGACCTGTTTGGGATGATCTGTCACGGTGTCTCCCGAAAATGTTGATAGCCCCGGGTTTGCGGGGTGATGTCTTGCCCATCGGCATCCAGCAGCGCCACGCCCTGCCCCGTCACGACACGCCCGACCACATGTATCGGCCAGCCGTCCGCCAGCAATGAAGACAACTCGACGAACGGTAATGTGAAGGCCAGCACATAATCATCGCCGCCACTCAGGGCAGCCGTTTCGGCACCGGATTGACCGAGGAACGCCACTAACGCCGCCGACACGGGCAGCTTACTCCGCTCAACCTGAATACCGACCTTCGACGCCAGCGCTATGTGCCCGCAGTCGGCGAGCAGGCCGTCGGAGATGTCCAGCGCCGAGGTCGCCTTGCCGCGCAATGCCTGGCCCAACGCCAATTGCGGCTGCGGTGACCAGTAATGCGCCAGCAACGGATCGGCGATGGCCGCGTCAGCGGTACGCTGACCCAACACCAGTGGCAAAGCCCCCGCCGCGTTGCCCAGTTCACCGCCAACGCAAAGCAAGTCGCCGGTTTGCGCGCCACTACGGGTCAGCGCCTTGCCGGCCGGCACACGACCGAACACGGTCATGGTCAGGCTCAGCGGCCCCCGGGTGGTATCGCCGCCTACCAACGCTACACCGCAGCGTTGCGCCATGAGGCTCAAACCACGGGCATAGGCCTCTAACCAATCGGCGGTCACCGTCGGCAAGGTCAGGGCAAGGGTAAAGGCAATGGGGGTGGCGCCCATGGCAGCCAGATCGCTGACCGCCACAGCCAGCGAGCGCTGACCGAGCAGAAACGGGTCACAGGGGTCTGCGAAATGCACACCGGCAACCAGCGTATCGGTGGAAATGGCCAAATGCTCCCCGGGAGGAACAGCCAGCAAGGCGCAGTCATCACCAATCCCGAGGGCAACGCCTTCGCCGCCTTGCGCACAGGGCGCGGCGGCGAAGAAGTTGCGGATCAGCTCAAACTCACCCATAGCGGTAAAGCGCCGATTAGCGCTTGAACGCCTTCACTTCAGCTTCACGCAGACGCGGGGCCAGCTTGTCGAGTACACCGTTGACGAACTTGTGGCCGTCGGTGGAACCGAAGACTTTCGCCAGCTCGATACCTTCGTTGATCACAACGCGGTAAGGGACGTCGACGCGCTTGATCAATTCCCAGGTCGACAGGCGCAGAACGGCCAGTTCGACCGGATCCAGCTCTTCGATCGTAATGTCCAGGCATGGGGCCAGGGCCGTATCGATCTCGGTGCGGTGCGCCGGAACGCCGTGCAGGATGTCGTGGAAGTACGCGGCATCAACATCACTGAAATCGTTATCGACCCGGAACTGCGCTTCGATCTCGTTCAAAGACTGCTTGGCCATGTGCCACTGGTACAGCGCCTGAGTCGCGAGCTGACGAGCTTCGCGACGCTTGACGCTTTTCGATGGCTTGCCGGCATCCGCAGGCTTTGGATCGCGCGGGTTGAAACGATCGCTTTCGTCGCTAATCACTTGGCCTCCAACTGCGCCAGCAGGCTGACCATTTCCAGAGCGGACAGGGCAGCTTCAGCACCTTTGTTACCGGCCTTGGTGCCGGAACGTTCGATGGCTTGCTCGATGGAATCAACGGTCAGCACGCCGAAAGCGACTGGAACGCCGAACTCCATGGAGACCTGGGCCAGGCCCTTGGTGCATTCGCCCGCCACGTATTCGAAGTGCGGAGTACCGCCACGAATGACCGCGCCCAGAGCGATGATTGCCGCGTATTCGCCCTTCTGAGCGACTTTCTGCGCAACCAGCGGAATTTCGAAGGCGCCAGGAGCGCGGATGATGGTGATGTCGCTTTCGCTTACGCCGTGGCGAACCAGGGCATCCACTGCACCGCTGACCAGACTTTCAACGACGAAGCTGTTGAAACGGCCCACTACCAAAGCGTAGCGGCCTTTAGGGGCGATGAAGGTACCTTCGATGGTCTTCAGGGTCATTCGTTAGATCTCTTAAAGAGCCGGGACGCGTTTTCTACGCGCCCCTCAGTGATTTTTTAGCCGCGAATCAAGGACTGGAAACAACCGGTCATTATTCGGAGGGCACGTATTCTACAACTTCCAGATCGAAACCGGATATCGCATTAAATTTCATTGGCGCACTCATCAGGCGCATTTTGCGTACACCCAGGTCCCGAAGGATCTGCGAACCGGCACCGACGATGCTGTAGGTGGTCGGTTTTTTCACGGCCGCCTGGTCGGCGGTTTCGCGAATGTGCGCCAGCAACACGTCGCCATCGAGCGGGTGACCGAGCAACAGCACCACACCGCTGCCGGCCTCGGCGACCGCGGCCATGGCGGCGCGCAGGCTCCAGCGGCCCGGCTGCTTGACCATCAACAGGTCGCGCAACGGGTCCATGTTATGTACACGAACCAGGGTCGGTTCTTCGGCGCAGACAGTGCCCAGGGTCAGGGCCATGTGCACGTCGCCTTCCACGGAATCACGATAGGTCACCAGGTTGAATTGGCCCAGTTCGCTGTCCAGTGGCTGCTCGGCAATCCGCTGAACGGTACGTTCGTGGATCATCCGGTAGTGGATCAGGTCGGCGATGGTGCCGATTTTGATGTTGTGCTCAGCGGCGAAGGTTTCCAATTCGGCGCGACGGGACATGGTGCCGTCGTCGTTCATCACTTCGCAGATCACGCCGCTTGGCTCGAAACCGGCCATGCGCGCCAGGTCGCAGGCGGCTTCAGTGTGGCCAGCGCGGGCCAGAGTGCCGCCGGCCTGGGCCATCAGCGGGAAGATGTGGCCCGGGCTGACGATGTCTTCAGCCTTGGCGTCTTTCGCGGCGGCCGCTTGCACGGTGCGCGCACGGTCGGCAGCGGAGATGCCGGTGGTCACGCCTTCGGCCGCCTCGATGGACACGGTGAACTTGGTGCCGAAGCCGGAACCGTTACGCGGCGCCATCAATGGGAGCTTCAGCAGTTCGCAGCGCTCGCGGCTCATCGGCATGCATATCAGGCCACGGGCGTGCTTGGCCATGAAGTTGATGTGCTCGGGCTTGCAGCACTCGGCGGCCATGATCAGGTCGCCTTCGTTCTCGCGGTCTTCGTCATCCATGAGGATGACCATCTTGCCTTGGCGGATGTCTTCAACCAGTTCTTCGATGCTATTGAGCGCCACAAGGCACCCCCTTGAGTCAGGATTTGAGGTAGCCGTTGGCGGCCAGAAAGCTTTCGGTAATGGTGCTGCCGGCAGTCGGCTCTGCGGCCTTGTCGCCCAGCAACAGACGCTCCAGATAACGCGCCAGCAAGTCGACTTCCAGGTTCACCCGGCGACCTGGCTGGTACGACGCCATGATGGTTTCGCTCAGGGTATGCGGAATGATCGTCAGCAGGAACTCGGCGCCATCGACCGCGTTCACGGTCAGGCTGGTGCCGTCGACGGTGATCGAGCCTTTATGGGCGATGTACTTGGCCAGTTCTTTCGGGGCGCGGATGCGGAATTCCACGGCACGCGCGTTTTCTGTACGGGCAACCACTTCGCCCACGCCATCGACGTGACCGCTGACCAGATGCCCGCCGAGGCGAGTGGTCGGGGTCAGGGCTTTTTCCAGGTTCACCGGACTGCCGCTTTTGAGGTCGTTCATGGCGGTGCAGTCGAGGGTTTCGCGGCTGACGTCGGCAGCAAAGCCGTTGCCCGGCAGTTCAACTGCGGTCAGGCACACGCCGTTGACCGCGATGCTGTCGCCCAGTTTGACGTCGCTCAGGTCGAGCTTGCCGGTTTCTACGTGGACCCGCACATCTCCGCCTTTTGGGGTCAATGCACGAATACTGCCGATGGATTCGATGATGCCGGTAAACATGGAGTCCTCCTCGAGAACAAAGCCGTCTAGGCAGCGGCCAGGAATTATACGCTGGCGGCTGGCGAAGGAATGGCAGTGACCCGCCAGTCATCGCCAACCGCGCGAATTTCGGTGATTTTAAGCTCGGGCGCATCCTTCATTTGCGCGAGCGGCCAGTCGAGCAGTGGCCGCGCCGAGGAGCCGAGGAACTTGCCGGCGATGAAAATCTGGAATTCATCCACCAGGCCTTGCTGCGCGAAAGCGCCGGCCAGACGCGGGCCGGCTTCGACCAGCACCTCGTTGACGTCACGGGCGGCGAGCGCGACTAGCAACTGGCGCAGATCGACCTGACCGTCAACACCGGGCACGATCAGGCATTCCGGGCCATTGGCATATTGTTCCTCTACCGCCACACAGGTGGCGACCAACGCCGGGCCGGCCTTGAAGAACGGCGCATTCAGCGGCACCCGCAGGCGACCGTCGATCAGCACGCGCAGCGGTGGACGGCTCATGGCCAGAGCGGTTTGCTCCGGATCCAGGCCCAATTCGTCAGCGCGCACGGTCAGCCGGGCGTTGTCCGCCAGCACCGTGTCGGCGCCGGTCAGCACCACGCTGGCCTGGGCACGCAGGCGTTGCACCGCCGAACGCGCCGCTGTGCCTGTGATCCATTGGCTTTCGCCGCTTTCCATCGCGGTGCGACCGTCCAGGCTCATGGCCAACTTGACCCGCACGAACGGCAAGCCGTGTTCCATGCGCTTGAGGAAGCCTTGATTGAGCTTGCGCGCTTCACCTTCCAGCACGCCACTTTCGGTGGTAATCCCGGCTTGGGCCAGGCGTTGCAGACCGCGACCGGCGACTTCCGGATTCGGATCCTGCATGGCCGCGACCACACGGGCGACCCCGGCATTCACCAGGGCATCGGCGCAGGGCGGCGTGCGGCCGTGGTGGCTGCACGGCTCCAGCGTCACGTAGGCGGTGGCGCCACGGGCCTTGTCGCCGGCGGCTTGCAGGGCGTGGACTTCGGCATGTGGTTCGCCGGCGCGCACGTGCCAGCCTTCGCCGACAATCTGCCCGTCATGCACGATCACACAGCCCACCCGAGGGTTGGGGTGCGTCGTGTAATGGCCTTTTCGCGCCAGTTCCAGCGCGCGGGCCATGTAATGGGCATCGAGGATGGCAAGTTCTGCGGGCGTATTCATTCTTTCACCGGCTCACGGGCCAGGCGATCGATCTCTTCGCGGAACTCGTTGAGGTCCTGGAAGCGGCGATACACCGAAGCGAAGCGAATGTAGGCGACTTCGTCGAGCTTTTGCAGCTCGGCCATCACCAGCTCACCGACCACGAGGGATTTGACCTCACGCTCACCGGTGGCGCGCAGTTTGTGTTTGATGTGCACCAGCGACGATTCGAGGCGCTCGACACTCACCGGGCGCTTCTCCAAGGCACGCTGCATACCGGCGCGCAGTTTTTCTTCGTCGAACGGCTGACGGCTGCCGTCGGTTTTGATCAGGCGCGGCAACACCAGTTCGGCAGTCTCGAACGTCGTGAAACGCTCGCCGCAGGCCAGGCATTCACGCCGGCGGCGCACCTGTTCGCCCTCGGCGACCAGACGCGAGTCGATGACCTTGGTGTCGTTGGCACCGCAGAAGGGACAGTGCATGGTGGCAGGCAACAAAAAAAGGGAGGGCCATGGTAGCGCATCCCCGTGGCAAGACAAGCCATAGGGTTTGCGGTATACAGACGGCTATAGTGTTTGATCCATGGATTTCACCTTGCTGGAGCCGTAAATGTCCCTAAGACCGCTCGTTTTGCTCAGTCTATTCAGCCTGCTGGTGGCCTGCGGCAGCGATGCACCCAAGTCCCAGCCGCCGACACCAGGGCCTGCCCCACAGGCTGCGCAGAAGAAAGCGCAAGAATCGGCCAACCTCGGACCGCTGCCGGCGTATCAACGTGAATTGAGCGGCACCTTGCAAGGCGTGCCTGCCGGCGCCGAAGTCGAACTGGCGCTGCTGGTGATCGACGAAAAGGATCGCCCGCAACAATTGCTCGCCAGCTCCAGTTTGATCGGCACCAATCAAGTGCTGCCATTTCACCTGCGTTTTAATCCGGAATCGTTCCCTTCCGGTGCCCGCGTTGAACTGCGCGGTCGTGCCAGCCAGTCCGGCCAGTTGATTCTGCATCTGCCGTCGCGGGTCATCTCGCAGCCAACCACGCAGGCTTTGGGTCAGCTGCAATTTGTCAAAGCGCCATGATTGCACCGCTCGACCTGCAACAGGCCTTGGGTGAACTGCTCGGTGATGCGCAGCTTGTACCTGTCGCATTACCCGAGACCGACCTGAAACTCTGGCTGATCGACGGCGACAACATGGACCGCGCATTCAGCCCGGAAGAAACCCGGCGGATTCTGCATGAGCCGCCGTACTGGAGTTTCTGCTGGGCCAGTGGCCTGGCAGTGGCGCGCTACCTCGCCGAATTCCCCGAGTGGGTCAAAGGCAAACGGGTGCTGGATTTCGGTGCCGGTTCCGGGGTGGCGGGCATCGCTGCAGTGAAGGCCGGCGCGCTTGAAGTGGTGGCCTGTGACCTCGACCCGCTGGCGATTGCCGCGTGCCGGGCAAACGCGCAACTCAATGATGTCCATCTCAACTACTCGACCGACTTTTTCGCCGAGGCGGACCGGTTTGATCTGATCCTGGTCGCCGATGTGCTCTACGACCGGGCGAACCTGCCATTGCTCGATGAATTTTTAACCCGTGGCAAAGAGGCGCTGGTGGCCGATTCGCGTGTCAGGGATTTTCGTCATTCGCTGTATCAGCGCATCGAAATGCTGGAGGCCATGACTCTGCCGGATCTGGCCGAACCTGAAGAGTTTCGGCATGTGAGCCTTTACCACGCGCGGCGCGGCTAAAAGCTTCGCGAGCAGGGATGTTCGGTGTGACGTAGATCACTTGTGGGAGCGAGCCTGCTCGCGATGGCGATGTGTTCGGCAACACAAGACTAACTGCCACCCCGCTTTCAGCCATACCCCGCCTGGCCTTATAGTTGCCCCATTCACGCTTCCAAGAGATCCCCCATGAGTCAGGAAACGCCGTACATCTTCGACGCCACGACTGCTGATTTCGACCAGTCGGTGATCGAGAACTCCTTCCACAAACCGGTGCTGGTGGACTTCTGGGCCGAATGGTGTGCGCCCTGCAAAGTGCTGATGCCATTGCTGCAGACCATTACCGAGAGTTATCGGGGCGAGTTGCTGCTGGCCAAGGTCAACTGCGATCTGGAACAAGACATCGTCGCCCGTTTCGGGATTCGCAGCCTGCCGACCGTGGTGCTGTTTAAAGATGGTCAACCGGTCGACGGTTTTGCCGGTGCACAGCCGGAATCCGCCGTACGGGCGATGCTTGAGCCTCACGTACAAATGCCGCCACCGGCCGCCGCCGACCCGTTCGAGCAGGCTCAGGCCTTGTTCGATGACAGTCGTTTCGCCGACGCCGAAGCCGTACTGAAAGTGTTGCTGGGCGAAGACAACACCAACGCCAAAGCGCTGATCCTCTACGCCCGCTGCCTCACCGAGCGCGGTGAGTTGGTTGAAGCGCAAACCGTGCTCGACGCGGTCAAGAGCGATGAACACAAAGCGGCGCTGGCCGGTGCCAAGGCGCAGATCCTGTTTCTCGGCCAGGCCAAGGATTTGCCGGATGCGGCAGACCTGAAAGCGCGTCTGGCGAAAAATCCGCAGGATGATGAAGCGGTGTATCAACTGGCCATTCAGCAACTGGCTCGCCAGCAATACGAGCCGGCGCTGGACTCGTTGCTGAAACTGTTCATCCGCAATCGCAGCTACAGCGAAGGCTTGCCGCACAAGACCTTGCTGCAGGTGTTCGAATTGTTGGGCAATGACCACCCGCTGGTGACCACGTACCGCCGCAAGCTGTTTGCTGCGCTGTATTAAGCAACCTTGTAGGAGCACGGCTTGCCGGCGATGGCGTCCCTGAGATCGCCATCGCCAGCCGCCTGTGCTCCTACAAGGGCTCTTGCCAGCTGTAGAGCGGCGTATCGCCGCCGCTCGACACCTTCACATCGGCGCTATGGCGCAAGCGCACCAACAAGCGCTTGCCCGACGCCGCGCTGCCCGTCAGAGCTTCCAGCTGATCGAGCAAATCCGGCCCGCTCAATTGCCCGGCCTTGCGCAACAGGTCCCTGGCGATCTGCCACAACGCCTCATCCTGAGTCACCGGTTTGGCCGGGGCGACACTGGCCTCGGGCTGGCTCACCTGCAACTGCGCGCCGAGCCGTGCCCAGTCGCCGTCATCCATCTCCAGCGTCAAATCCACCGGCCAGTCGCCGATGCTTCCGCGTATACGCAACATACGTCTGCTCCTGCACATTTCTGACCTGCATGCTCCCATGGGACTTGTGCAACGCCAAGTAGCCGGTCAAACTCCTCGCACTTACGTTATAAGATTACATAACAAATACTTCATTTTACTTTTCGAGGACCCGCCATGCGCCGTCTGCTGCTCGCTTTGCCGTTTGCCTTGTTACCGCTGGCCGTCGCCCACGCCGCTGACGAACATGATCATGAGCACGGCAGCCTCGGCGCCCACGAACATGGCGTCGGTCGCTTGAATGCCGCGCTGGACGGCCAGACCCTGGAACTGGAACTTGAAAGCCCGGCGATGAACCTGGTGGGCTTCGAACACGCCGCCACCACGGATGCCGACAAAGCCAAAGTCGCCACCGTTCGTGCGCAACTCGAAAAACCATTGGTGCTGTTCAACCTGCCAAAAGCGGCCGGTTGCGTGATCGCCATGCAGGAACTGGAAAGCCCGTTGTTCGGTGACAAACCGGACGCCGATGACCACGATGAAGACGCCAAAAACGAACATCATCACGATCACAGCGAAATCCACGCTCACTACCAATTCACCTGCGCAGCTCCCGGCGCCCTGAAAAACCTGGACTTGGCGAACATCTTCAACACGTTCCCGGCGACCCAGAAAATTCAGGTACAACTGATCAGCCCGAGCGGCCAGCAAGGCATTGAAGTGACAGCCAAGGCGGCCGCCCTGAAATTCTGAATCCACCGAAAATCCAATGTAGGAGCGGGCTTGCCCGCGAAGGGGCCATCACATTCAACACATCTGTTGACTGTCAGACCGGTTTCGCGAGCAGGCTCGCTCCCACAGGTTTATCAACACCCATGAAATCGGCGCCATGACCCAAGCACTCATCGAACTGTCCGACCTGGGCTTCAGTTGGCCCGGTCACCCGCCGTTGCTGGATATCCCGGCGTTTCGCCTGGAACCTGGCGAAACCCTGTTCCTCAAAGGCCCCAGCGGCAGTGGCAAGACCACCCTGCTCGGCCTGCTCGGTGGCGTGCAGAAGCCGGATCGCGGCAGCATTCGTCTGCTTGGCCAGGAACTGACCGAACTCGGCGCCGGTGCGCGCGACCGTTTCCGCGTCGATCACACCGGTTACATCTTCCAACAATTCAATTTGCTGCCGTTTCTGTCCGTGCGCGAGAACGTCGAACTGCCCTGCCACTTCTCCAGGCTGCGCGCCGAACGGGCGAAACAGCGCCACGGCAGCGTCGATCAGGCAGCGGCCACCCTGCTCGCTCATTTGGGTTTGAAGGATGAAAGCATCCTCAGCCGTCGCGCCGACTCGCTGTCTATCGGCCAGCAGCAACGCGTGGCCGCTGCGCGCGCGTTGATCGGTCAACCGGAATTGGTCATCGCCGACGAACCGACGTCGGCCCTGGACTACGACGCGCGAGAAAACTTCATTCGGTTGTTGTTCGCCGAATGCCGTGAAGCCGGGTCGAGCCTGTTATTTGTCAGCCATGACCAGAGCCTCGCACCGCTGTTCGATCGCCACCTGTCGCTGGCCGAACTCAATCGCGCCGCCACCCCGTTCGAGGTCTGAGATGTATTTGTTTCGTCTAGCCATGGCCAGTCTGGCTAACCGGCGCTTCACCGCCCTCCTCACCGCGTTCGCCATCGCCCTGTCGGTGTGCCTGCTGTTGGCGGTTGAACGAGTGCGCACCGAAGCCAAAGCCAGTTTCGCCAGCACCATCAGCGGTACCGACCTGATCGTCGGCGCGCGTTCCGGTTCGGTGAACCTGTTGCTGTACTCGGTGTTCCGAATCGGCAACGCCACCAACAACATCCGCTGGGACAGCTTCGAACACTTCGCCAACAATCCGAAAGTGAAATGGGCGATTCCGATGTCCCTTGGCGACTCCCATCGCGGCTATCGAGTAATGGGCACCACTGAGGCCTACTTCGAGCATTACCAGTACGGCCATCAGCAGCACCTGGAACTGGCCGACGGTCGCGCCTTCGCCACCGATCCGTTTGAAGTGGTGCTCGGTGCCGAAGTGGCGGATGCATTGCACTACAAGCTCGGTGACAAACTGGTACTGGCCCACGGTGTGGCGGTGATCAGCCTGGTCAAGCACGACGACAAACCATTCACCGTGGTCGGCATTCTCAAACGCACCGGGACCCCGGTGGACCGCACGCTGCACATCAGCCTTGGCGGCATGGAGGCGATTCACGTCGACTGGCACAACGGTGTGCCAGCGCAAGGCAACGGCCGGATCAGTGCCGATCAGGCGCGCAACATGGACCTCACGCCGCAAGCGATCACTGCGTTCATGCTCGGCCTCAACAGCAAGATTTCGACCTTTGCGATGCAACGCGAAATCAATGAATTCCGTGGCGAGCCGATGCTGGCGATCCTGCCCGGCGTGACGCTGCAAGAACTTTGGAGTTTGATGAGCACGGCGGAAAAAGCCTTGTTTGTGGTCTCGCTGTTTGTTGTGCTGACCGGGTTGATCGGCATGCTCACGGCGATTCTCACCAGCCTGAACGAACGTCGGCGCGAGATGGCGATACTGCGTTCGGTGGGAGCCCGGCCGTGGCACATCGCGACCTTGCTGGTGTTGGAGGCGTTTGCATTGGCGCTGTCCGGGGTGATTGCCGGCGTGGCATTGCTCTATGTATGCATCGCCACCGCCCAAGGTTACGTGCAAGCCAATTACGGCTTGTACCTGCCACTCGCGTGGCCCAGCGAGTATGAATGGATGCTGCTCGGTGGCATCCTGATCGCCGCCTTGCTGATGGGCAGCGTGCCGGCCTGGCGCGCGTATCGCCAATCGTTGGCCGATGGCCTGTCGATCCGACTATGAGGACGTTGAACATGCCCCGCGCCTTACTTGCGCTGCTGATGCTGGTCGCCCTGCCCCTTTGGGCAGCCGAGCCGAAAGACCTGACCTGGTCGCAAATGATCCCGCCGGATGCCGCGCCGGAAGTGCCGAACATGACGCCCCTGCACGACCTGTCGCAGATGAGCAGCACGCTGTCTGCCGAGTCGGCACCCGCCGCCAGACAGGACATGCCGAATGCGCCGGTGGTGAAGAGCCTTGATGGTCAGAATATTCGCCTGCCGGGCTACATCGTTCCACTGGAAGTGAGTGAAGACGGTCGTACCACGGAGTTTCTGCTGGTGCCGTATTTCGGCGCGTGCATCCACGTGCCGCCACCGCCGTCGAACCAGATCGTGCATGTGAAAAGCGAAGTCGGCGTGAAGCTGGATGAGCTGTACCAACCGTACTGGATCGAGGGGGCGATGCAGGTCAAGGCATCAACCAGTGAGTTGGCGGATGCCGGATATCAGATGGAGGCGAACAAGATTTATGTGTATGAATTGCCGGAGTGAATCCGGCAATTCTGTGTTGCCCACAAGATAGCTATCGCGAGCAGGCTCGCTCCCACAGGGTTTAGGTGATCCCTGTGGGAGCGAGCCTGCTCGCGATAGGGCCTCAGTTACACCACAGAAACAAGCCCCATCACTGTTTTCATTGAGCTGAATCAAAAGACCGCATCAGACGGATTTGTACCATTGGGCATCAAAAATTTTTAACGCCCTTTGGAGCCCTCCCATGCACAAGTCTTTGCTCAGCGCCTCGCTGGTTGCCCTCGCGCTCGCAGCCCCCCTCGCCCATGCCTTCGAGGCCGGCGACATCCTTATTCGTGCCGGCGCAATCACCGTCGACCCAAAAGCCGACAGTTCCAGCGTCAAGGTCGATCAAGGCCCGCTGGCCGGTGCAGACCTGGGTGGCGAAGCCACCCTGAGCAGCGACACGCAGCTGGGTCTGAACTTCGCGTACATGTTTACCAGCCACTGGGGGATCGAACTGCTGGCAGCCACCCCGTTCGAGCATGACGTGAAGCTCAAAGGCACTGCCCTGGGCTCAGCCGCCAACGGTAAACTCGGCACCATTAAACAGCTGCCACCGACCTTGAGTGTCGTGTACTACCCGCTGGACTCGAAGTCCGATTTCCAACCGTATCTCGGCGCCGGCATCAACTACACCGTGATCTACGACGAAAACGTCGGCAGCGAAGCCCAGGCCAAGGGCTTCAGCAACTTCGAAGCGGACAACTCATGGGGCCTGGCGTTTCAGGTTGGTGCTGACTACATGATCACCGACAACATCTTGATCAACGCCCAGGTACGCTACATCGACATCGACACCACCGCGACCGTTGAAAACAACGCAATTGCGCCGGGTACCCGGGCTAAAGTCGATGTGGACGTAGACCCGTTCGTTTACATGGTTGGTTTGGGTTACAAGTTCTAAGCCCCCTTCGCGAGCAGGTCGAATCGTCGCACCGTCGCTCCCACATTTGATCTGTGCATCAACACACAACCACTGTGGGAGCGAGCCTGCTCGCGAAGACGTCAGCCCAGACAGCACACAGCCAGCCCCAATAAAAAAGGCGCCTCAACAGGCGCCTTTTTTGTGATCGCGAAAATCTCAGCGCCCCAACAACCGTGCCAGGCCAACACTCATGGGTGTCTGCGCAGGGTAGGTAAAGCGCTCCAGCAAACGCCGGTTGTTCGCCCGCGAATGGCGGATATCGCCAGAGCGCGCCGGGAGGTAGCTGATGGGCGGCAACTCACCGAACAGCGCTTCCAGCGCTTGTAGCAATTGCTTGAGACTGGTCGCCTGGTTCCAGCCGACATTCACCGCACCGGCTTCAACTTGCGGCTTTTCGATGGCCTGCACCAGCAGTTCAATCAGATCCTCGACGTAGACGAAATCGCGCGTCTGCTCGCCATCACCGAACACGGTAATCGGCAGGCCTTGGCGCGCCCGTTCGCTGAAAATGCTGATGACCCCGGAATACGGCGAGGAAGGGTCCTGACGCGGGCCGAAGATGTTGAAGAAGCGGAAAATCACCGGCTCCAGCGCATGCTGGCGACGGTAGAATTCGAAGTAGTGTTCGCTCGCCAACTTGTCCACTGCGTAAGGCGTCAATGGCGCCTTGGGCGTGTCTTCGTCGATCGACTCACCTTCGCCATTGTTGCCGTAAACCGCCGCACTGGAGGCAAACAGCACGCGTTTGACGCCGGCCTGGCGCATGGCTTCGCAGACATTCAGTGAACTGATGAAATTGCTCTGGTGAGTCTTCACCGGATCGGCCACCGAGGCCTGTACCGAGGCCACCGCGGCCAGGTGCGCCACGGCGCTGCAACCGACCATCGCCTGAGCCACCAAAGCAGCGTCGGCGACATCACCTACGATCAATTCGAGGTTGGGGTTATCCAGCGGCAGGTTGCTGCGTTTGCCGGTGGACAGATCATCGAGAATGCGCACCGAATGCCCCTTGGCGAGCAAGGCATCGGTCAGGTGCGAGCCGATGAAACCGGCACCGCCGGTGATTAAAACAGGTCCGTCAGCCATGGCGATAAAACCTATCCAGTAGGCCCGGGAGTGCGGCGCGCCAGGCGCGAGGTTTGATCCCGAACGTGTGCAAAATTTTCTTGCAGGCCAACACCGCGTGTTGCGGCTCTTCGGCGGCATCCGGTCGCGCGGCGTGAGCCTGGGCGGTCGGCGCTTCAATGGCCAGCGGATGCAGGCTGCGTGCTTCGGTCAGGATAGCCTGACCCAGTGCCAGCGGCGTGGTCGCCTCATGGCCGGCGTAATGATAGGTGCCCCACAGCGGCGCCGCACAATCGAGTTGTTTGAGCACCGAAATGATCACACGGGCCGCATCGTCGACCGGTGTCGGGTTGCCCCGGCGGTCGTCGGCCAACAACAATTCTTCAGGTGTCTCGGCCCGCGCGAGGAAACGCCCGAGCGTGCCGTCAGGACTGTCATCGAGTAACCAGCCGAAACGCAGCAACACGTGCTGCGGGCAAGTCGCGCGAACGCTTTGTTCGATGCGCCACAACGACTGACCGCGCAGTCCCAGCGGAACCGGTTCGTCCTTCTCGCTGTAGGCGGTGGCACGGGAGCCATCGAACACGCGATAACTCGAGGGTTGCAGCAGAACAATGTTGTGATGCTGGCACAGTTCGGCCAGACGCTCGATTGCTCGCTCCTGCCCGGCCAGACGTTGCTCGCTGACTGTTTCCGCCTGAAACCAGTCGAAGTAGTAGGCGAGGTTGATCAACGCGTCCGGGCGGGTGTCGTCGAGCAGTTGCGTCAGGCTCGCGGCATCCCAGCCGTCTTGCGGGGGGCGGGGGGCGAGGAAACCGATGTCTTCCTCCGCACCGAGGCGAATCAGCGCCTGCCCAAGGGCATTTCCGCCGCCCAGTAACATAAGGCGCATTCGCATAGAGTCAGCAGGCCCAGTCTGATTGGAACGATGGCTTTTATCGACAAGGCCCGCGGGCCATGTCGTTGATAGTTTCTGGAATCGTTGCATTTTGCGGGTTTAGTGCGCAACCGTCATCCGTAAAGTGTAGATCTTGCCGTTTTGTGCAAGCAGACAGGGCCTCATCGCGGGCAAGCCTTGCTCCTACAATGGTGCCGGTCATACCTGTAGGAGCAAGGCTTGCCCGCGATAGCGACTTTTCGGTCGCCGCAGATCTCCAGCGGTACTTGCAACTTCCCTGGCTCGCCCGCATAAATTGCTGCATGAATCTGCCAATCCCGACGGACAGCGCCCTGGCAGGCTTCCACCCCGCCGTCAGCGCCTGGTTCAGCAACACCTTCCCGACGGTCACCGCCGCCCAGGCCCGGGCGTGGCCATTGATTCGCCAGCGCCGCTCGACCCTGATTGCCGCACCCACCGGGTCCGGCAAAACCCTCACTGCCTTCCTCGCCGTCATCGACGACCTGGTTCACCGGGGGCTGGAAACCGACGACGGGCTGCCAGATGAAACACTGGTGGTCTATGTCTCGCCGCTCAAGGCCTTGTCCAACGACATCCAGATCAACCTGCAAGATCCGCTCGCCGGGATCACCGAGCAATTGCGGGTGATGGGCCTGCCCCCATTGCAGATCAACACCGCCGTGCGCACCGGTGACACCCCGCAAAAAGATCGCTCGGCCATGCGCAAGATCGCGCCGCACATTCTGGTGACCACCCCGGAATCCCTTTACGTGCTGCTCGGCTCGGACTCCGGTCGACAGATGCTCGGCACCACACGCACAGTGATTGTCGATGAAATCCACGCCATCGCCGCCAGCAAACGCGGCAGCCATTTGGCCCTGAGCCTTGAACGGTTGCAGGCGCTGTGCGCAGAACCGCTGGTGCGCATTGGTCTGTCCGCCACGCAAAAACCCATCGAAGCGGTGTCGCGCTATCTCGTGGGCCACGACCGTCCTTGCGACATCATCGACATCGGCCACGCCCGCCCACGGGATCTGGACATCGAAGTTCCGCCCGTGCCGTTGTCAGCGGTCATGGCCAATGATGTGTGGGAACTGGTCTACGACCGCCTCGCCGCCCTCGCCCGCGAACACCGGACCACGCTGATTTTCGTCAACACCCGACGTCTCGCCGAACGCCTGAGCCGGCATCTGAGCGAACGCCTTGGAAAGGACGCCGTGGCCGCCCACCACGGCAGCCTGGCCAAAGAGTTTCGTCTGGACGCCGAGCAACGGCTCAAGCGTGGCGACCTGCAAGTGCTGATCGCCACCGCTTCACTGGAATTGGGCATCGACATTGGCGATGTCGACCTGGTGTGCCAAATCGCCTCGCCGCGCTCGATTTCAGGGTTTCTGCAACGGGTCGGCCGTTCCGGGCACCAGATCGGCGGTACGCCCAAGGGCCGCTTGTTCGCCACCACCCGCGACGACCTGATCGAATGCGCCGCGCTGCTCGATTGTGTAAGGCGCGGCGAACTCGACACGTTGCAGATTCCCACTGCGCCGCTGGACGTACTCGCGCAACAAATCATCGCCGAGGTCAGTTGCCAGGAATGGTCAGAGCAAGCGTTGCTGGCGATGCTGCGTAACGCTTCGCCGTATGCCGAACTCGACGAAAAACACTATCAGGCACTGCTGCACATGCTCGCCGAGGGCTACAACGGTCGACAGGGCATGCGCAGCGCTTACCTGCACCGCGACACCGTCACCCGCACTCTGCGCGGTCGCCGGGGTGCCAAGCTGACCGCCGTTACCAGTGGCGGGACCATTCCGGACAACGCCGACTACAGCGTTTTGCTGGAACCCCAAGGGCTGAATATCGGCAGCGTCAACGAAGACTTTGCGGTGGAAAGCATTGCCGGGGACGTGTTCCAGTTGGGCAATACCTCCTACCGAATCCTGCGGGTCGAAACCGGCAAGGTCCGGGTCGAAGACGCTCAGGGCCAACCGCCGACCATTCCCTTCTGGCTCGGTGAAGCGCCAGGGCGCAGCGCAGAACTGTCCTTTGCCGTCGCTCGCTTGCAAGCACACCTCGACGACTTGCTCGGCGCCACGCCGGGCAACCTGCAACCAGCCCTCGACTGGCTGACCGACACCCTCGGCCTGAACGTCGCCAGCGCCGAGCAACTGGTCGATTACCTCGCCCGGGCGCGCCTGACGCTGGGTGCCCTGCCGTCACAAGACACGTTGCTGATGGAGCGGTTTTTCGACGAGTCCGACGGCACGCAACTGATCATCCACACCCCGTTCGGCAGCCGCATCAACCGCGCCTGGGGCCTGGCCCTGCGCAAGCGCTTCTGCCGCACCTTCAACTTCGAATTGCAGGCCGCCGCCAGCGAAGACGCAATCGTACTGTCGCTGTCCACCAGCCACAGCTTTGAACTCGACGACGTCTGGCGCTACCTGCACAGCAACAGCGCCGAGCACCTGCTGATTCAAGCGGTGCTCGACGCGCCGCTGTTCGGCGTGCGCTGGCGCTGGAATGCCGGCGTCGCCCTGGCCCTGCCGCGCTACAGCGGCGGACGTAAAGTCCCGCCGCAGATCCAGCGGATGAAAAGCGAAGACCTGATCGCCAGCGTGTTCCCCGATCAGATTGCCTGCGTGGAAAACCTCGCCGGTGAGCGTGAAATTCCCGACCATCCGCTGGTGGAACAGACCCTCGACGATTGCCTGCACGAGGCGATGGACAGCGAAGGTTGGCTGGCGCTCTTGCGGCGCATGGAACGTGGCGACGTGCGGCTGATCAGTCGTGACCTGCCGGCGCCGTCCCCGCTGGCGGCGGAAATCCTCAGCGCCCGGCCCTACACCTTTCTCGACGATGCGCCGCTTGAAGAGCGGCGTACGCAAGCGGTGCTCAACCGGCGCTGGACCGATCCACAGTCCACTGACGACCTCGGTGCGCTGGATGCCGACGCGATTCAAGCGGTACGCGATGAGGCTTGGCCGACGCCCACCGGAATCGATGAAATGCATGAGGCGTTGATGAGCCTTGCGTGCATCAGCGATGCCGAGGCGCAGGCCAATGCGCACTGGCTCGACTGGCTGAACGCCCTAACCGACAGCGGTCGCGCCAGCCGTTTGCAAATCAACGCCAAGCAAGGCTTGTGGCTGGCATTGGAGCGACTGACCTGCTTGCAGGCGATTTATTCCCAGGCGATATCAGTGCCGGCGCTGCAAGCATTGCCCGGTTTCGATGAGGCCTGGGCGCCAGACGAGGCCGTCGTTGAAGTGATCCGCGCACGGCTCAGCGCGTTTGGGCCGTTGCCACTCACAGAGATTGCCGAGCCGCTTGGATTGGCGGCGAATCATGTCACCCAGGCCTTGGCGCAACTGGAACGCGAAGGCTATGTGTTGCGCGGCCGCTTCACGCCCGGCGCAGGGCTTGAGGAATGGTGCGAACGACATTTGCTGGCGCGAATTCATCGCTACACGGTCAAGCATTTGCGGCGCGAAATCGAGCCGGTGGCGTTGCAGGATTTCATGCGCTTTCTGTTCGACTGGCAGCACCTGTCGGCGGCGACTCAGGGCCAGGGCAGCGCGGTATTGCCCGCCATTGTCGGTCAGTTCGAAGGCTATCCCGCCGCCGCGTCAGCTTGGGACAGCGACATTCTGTCGGCGCGAATCAAAGACTATTCACCGGGTTGGCTGGATGATCTGTGCCGCAGCGGCAAACTGGTCTGGACGCGCCTGACCGCCCGCAACAAGGGCGCCAGCACGGCATTGCGCAGCACGCCGATTCTTTTGTTGCCGCGCAGTCAGGTCGGCTTGTGGAGCGGCTTGACCGAGCAGACACCGGTCAGCGAATTGTCACCCAAAACGCAAAAGGTGCACGAAGCGCTCAGCCAACACGGCGCGCTGTTTTTCGATGAGCTGATGCACGAAGCTCATCTGCTGCGCTCGGAACTGGAAATCGCCTTGCAGGAACTGGTCGGCGCCGGGCTAGTGAATGCCGACAGCTTCGCCGGGGTGCGGGCGCTGATCACCCCGGCCAGCAAACGCCAAAATCGCAGCAGTCGACGCGGGCGCGGAGCGTTTGTCGGCGGGATGGACGATGCCGGGCGCTGGGCCTTGTTACGCCGCGGGCCTGCCGCGCCGGTTGTGGATAACCAACGTCCGGCGCCGACACCGACCGAGACACTGGAACACATCGCCATGACCTTGTTGCGACGCTACGGCGTGGTGTTCTGGCGCTTGCTGGAACGTGAGGCGGATTGGCTACCGAGCTGGCGCGAATTGCTGCGCACGTTTCATCGGCTGGAGGCTCGGGGCGAAATACGTGGCGGTCGGTTCGTCAGTGGCTTGGCCGGTGAACAGTTTGCGTTGTCCGAGGCGATTCCACTGCTGCGCGAAGTACGTCGACGGCCGCATGACGGCAGTTTGATTGCGGTGTGCGGGGTTGACCCGTTGAACCTGGCCGGGACGCTGTTACCCGGCGCGAAAGTACCGGCGTTGGCGAGTAATCGGCTGGTGTACCGCGATGGTCTTGCGGCGGCGGCGGAGATTGCCGGCAAGCCGCATTTTTGGTTGGAGCTAGATCAGCCATCGACTGCCGAGCTGCACAGCAAGCTGATCCGGCATTGAGGTCGGCCGGGCGGGCCCCTTCGCGAGCAGGCTCGCTCCCACAGTTGATCGCATTCCCCTGTGGGAGCGAGCCTGCTCGCGAAGGGGCCATCAGCCTCAATACAAATCACTGGGTGCGCGGTTGATCCGGCATCAACACCGCCGAATGCTCCGATACCGGCCCGTCATCCTGCTCATCCATCGGCCGCTTGGGCATAAAAACCTGTTGTGGATAAGTCTGCGCGAAATGCACCCACGGGCTGTTATCCACAAGCTTTTTCAAACGCTGGTTGAATGCCCGGCTCACCGCATATTGCCCACCCGACACGGTGCGGAACTGCGCCGTCAGCACCACGCCATTGAGGTCCATTTTGTCGACACCGAATACATCAAGTGGCCCTTGCAGGTTGTACTTGAGAAACGGGTCGTCGCTGATCGAATGCCCAGCCTCGCGGATCAATTCAATCGCCTTGTCGACATCAGTGTCGTAGGTGAACTGCACCGAGAAAAACGCATAAGCGAATTGCCGGGATTGGTTGGTCACGGCCTTGATCTGGCCGAACGGCACCGAGTGCACAAAACCCTTGCCGTCGCGCAGACGCAGGGTGCGAATGGTCAGACCTTCGACCGTGCCGGCATGCCCGGAATCGAGCACCACCCAATCACCGATCGACAAGGTGTCTTCGATGATGATGAACAGCCCGGTGATGACGTCCTGCACCAGTTGCTGAGAGCCGAAACCGATGGCCAGCCCCACGACCCCGGCACCCGCCAGAAACGGCGCCACGTTAATCCCAAGGTTAGCCATGGTGGTGATCGCACAAATCACCACCAGCAGGATTTTGACCGCGTTGCGCAGCAGCGGCAGGATGGTTTTCACCCGCGTACTCGGCTGGTGTGCAGAGCGTTTGTTGACCGGGGGTTTCAGGGCTTCCTGAATCGCCGTGTCGAGCACCACCCAAACCATCCAGGTCACGAGGAAAATCAGACCGATACGGCTCAGCGAATCACTGATCGCTCGCCCGACCGTGTTGCTCATCGCGAACTCCAGGAGTGACTCCCCCCAGATACGCCCCAGGATATCGATAAAAACAATCGCCATGCCGATCCGCAGCAAGGCGTGTGAAAGGCTCAGGAAACGCTCTTTGTAGGCATTGCTGCGACGCGCCGCATGCTCGCTGCGGGACTTGAAAAGGTGATGCAGCGTCGTGCTGAGAAACACCGTCGCAATCAACAACACGGTGGTGAACAATGCACTGCGCAGCACCTGCTGATTGTCGTCGCTGATGCTGACCAGGTTGATGACCGAGACCATCACCATCAACAGAATTGGCCAGTACCACAGACCGGAAAATATCCGCAGCGTCTCGCGCAGTGCCGGCTGTTTGAGGCGCTGGGCCAATGGCAGAATGCGGATCAGATGAGCGACCGGACGACGCATTTTGATCACCAGCAGACCAAAGGCAATCGAGGCTCCCAACCCGGTCAATACCGCAACACTGCTGGTGAGGTTGCTACCCAACTGGTGGGCGATCTGCGAGCTGGTCAAAGCATCGCTGATGGCGACCAGAAAGCCGATTCCAAACAACGGCCGTGGGCTGTAGTGACGAAGGATCTGCACCGCCCGACGCTTGTGGCCGGCATTGAACAGGAGCACCAATGTCAGCACTAGCGAGGCGGCGAAGATGCCGCTGCTGGTGGCATAGGCGAAACACAATGCCAGCGCCCGGCCGGCCGAAACCGGCAAGTAGTGGCTGACAAAAATCGTCAATGGCAGGCTGATCAGCGCCGGAATGCTGTAAGGCAATGCATAACCGAGTACCGCCTGGCCGCGTTCGCGGGTGAGCAGCAAACGGTGCCGGCTCAGACGCGTGGCCAGCAGCCCGCCGAGCAGCCAGAGCAATGCAAAGACGCCCGCCCACACACCGGACAAAATCAGGAAATCCCCTGCCACGCTCCAGCTGGAACGCGCCGACGGATGATTGACCAGTTGATCGACTTCATCAGCTGCACGGTCTGCGCGCAGACGCCAGGCATCGACCAGGTCTTCGTTGAGATCGAGTTTTCCCTCGACCTCATCGATGCTCGAACTGATCGCCCCCAGCAAACCACCCTGGACCAGCGGCTCCGGGTGGGCCGGTGGCCTCGCGGCGGTGCTGGTCGCCGGCAGGCCCGGTATCGCCGCCGCGTGTAGCCCGGCGCTGCCCGTCGTGAGAAGTAGCGCCAGCAGTATCGCAGTCTTGAACTGATGCAAACGCAGTGCTCCTTTTGAATAGCCGTAATGAAAGCAAAAGATCGCAGCCTTCGGCCGCGCCTACAAGCGTAGATCGGCTAAGAGCGTTGAAGGTCTCGAATCCTCGATCTTTGCGGCCAGCTGATCAGTTGCGGCCACACCAACCCCCTTGTGGGAGCGAGCCTGCTCGCGAAAGCGGTGGGTCAGTCAATATCACGGTGACTGATCCACTGCTTTCGCGAGCAGGCTCGCTCCCACATTTATTTGATTTGTGTGGGTCTTGACCGTCCGTAGCCCCGCCGAAACTTTCTCCCACACAGGGCAGTCATCAAAAGACAGGGCTGTGCGAAGACCATCAGGCGGGAGGCGACATGGCGGCGATTCATATTGGTATTTCAGGCTGGCTCAAACGCCTGCGGAATGTCTATCACCCACTGGCGAGCTTCTTCGCATCCGGCGAATCGTTTGCCAAAGGTGTGCGGCCATGAACGTTTCCGAGCCGCTCGACGCAACCGATGATCCGTCGCCAAACCTCACCGCCGTGCGCCGCTTCACCGTGCTGACGGTCAACACACATAAAGGTTTTACCGCACTCAACCGGCGTTTCATCCTGCCTGAGTTGCGCGAAGCGGTGCGCAGTGTGTCTGCGGACGTGGTGTTTTTGCAGGAAGTCCACGGTGCCCATGAACAGCATCCAATGCGCTACAGCAATTGGCCGGCGATACCGCAATACGAATTCCTTGCTGACACCCTATGGCCGCAATTTGCCTACGGCCGCAACGCCGTCTATCCAGCGGGCGATCATGGGAATGCGTTGCTGTCGAAATTCCAGATCATTGCCCACGACAACCTTGACGTTTCGATCAGCGGCCACGAGAACCGCGGTCTCCTGCATTGCGTTCTGCGTCTGCCCGGCGACGGTCAGGAAGTTCACGCCATCTGCGTACACCTGGGGCTGCGCGAAACCCATCGCACCGAACAGCTCAAATTGTTGAGCCGACGCCTTGCAGAGTTGCCGGACGATGCGCCGGTAATCGTTGCCGGAGACTTCAATGACTGGCGCCAGCGGGCCGATTCGCTGCTCAAACCCTGTGGTCTGCGCGAAGTGTTTGCCGAACATCACGGCAAACCGGCGCGCAGTTTTCCCGCTCGAATGCCGGCATTACGACTCGACCGCATCTACGTGCGCAATCTCAAGGCCAGCCGTCCGCAGGTGTTGGCAGCACGCCCCTGGTCACACCTTTCCGACCATGCACCGCTGTCGGTGGAGATCGAGTTATGAGCATCCCGTCGATGGAAAAAACCAGCGTGGAACACCTGGCCGCCCCGACGACCGGCAAACCCGGCGTAGTCGATGTCAACTATGGCTGGCAAGGCAACAACCGGGTCGAGTTGCTGGAAAACGGCGAGGCGTACTTCCCACGGGTGTTCGAGGCCATGCGTCAGGCCAAGACTGAAATCCTCCTGGAAACCTTCATTGTGTTCGAGGACAAGGTTGGTAACGAGATGCAGCAAGTGCTGATCGATGCCGCCCGGCGTGGCGTGCGGGTCACCGCCAGTCTCGACGGCTTTGGCTGCGGTGAATTGAGCACCGGGTTTCTGGCCGCGTTGAGCGAGGCTGGTGTGCACATTCAGATATTCGACCCGGCGCCTAAGCGTCTGGGCATTCGCACCAACTGGTTCCGCCGCCTGCACCGCAAGATTGTCGTGGTCGACGGAGCGATTGCCTTCATCGGCGGGATCAATTTTTCCGCCGACCATTTGGGCGACTTCGGTCCCGAGGCCAAGCAGGATTATTCCGTTGAAGTGCAAGGCCCGGCGGTGGCCGACATCCATCACTTCGCCCTGCTGCAATGCGGTCGCCCGGCCCGCGCCAAATACTGGTGGCAGCGACGCCGGCAACGGCGTTCGGAACTGGCCTTGAACGATCATGACGGCCAGGTTCGGCTGGTGTACCGCGACAATGGCGACCACAACACCGATATCGAAGAGGTGTATCGGTTGGTGTTGCGCACTGCCAAGCGCCGCGTGGTCATCGCCAACGCCTACTTCTTTCCCGGTTATCGCTTGCTGCGCGAGATCCGCAACGCAGCGCGCCGTGGCGTCGATGTGCGGCTGATTCTGCAAGGCCAACCGGACATGCTGGTGGCCAGACTCGCAGCGCGCATGACCTATGACTATTTGCTCAAGTCGGGCGTGCAGATTCACGAGTATTGCGAGCGGCCACTGCACGGCAAAGTCGCGCTGGTCGATGAAGACTGGAGCACCGTCGGCTCAAGCAACCTCGACCCGTTGAGCCTGTCCATGAACCTGGAAGCCAATGTGTTGATCCGCGACCGGGCGTTCAACCGCACGCTGTTCGAACGGCTTGAACACCTGAGCGACAACCACTGCAAAGCCATGTCCGTCGACACGGCGCCGCGCGGCCGTATCTGGCACATGACGGTCGGCTTCCTGGTGTTCCACTTCCTGCGGCATTTCCCGGCTTGGGCGGGTTGGCTGCCGGCACACAAGCCGCGTCTGAAAGCCTTCACTCAGCCGACCGGGAGTGATCAACATGTCCCGCGCTGAAGCTCACTCGACCAGCCACGCCGCGCACTCGGGCAAGTCCCGCTGGAGCCGCTGGAAACGACCGTTGACGATGCTGTTTTTCCTGGCGCTGATCGTCCTGTTGACGATGCTCGCCCAGCGCCTCGAATGGAACGAAGTGTTCGACACTCTGGCCGACTTCAAGGTACGTACGCTGGTCATCGCCTCGGGGCTGACGCTGTTGAGTTTTCTGGTGTACGCCTGTTTCGACCTGATCGGCCGCAACTACATTCGCCAGGACCTGACGTGGAAACAGATCCTGCCGGTGGGGATCATCAGCTATGCCTTCAACCTCAATCTGAGCGCGTGGGTGGGCGGCATCGCCATGCGTTATCGGCTGTATTCACGGTTGGGCGTGAGCAAGGGCAACATCGCAAAAATCCTCGGCTTGAGCCTGGCGACCAACTGGTTTGGCTACATGGTGATTGCCGGCGCGGTGTTCAGCACGGGACTGGTGCGGATGCCGCCCGGCTGGAAACTGAGCAGCGACGCACTGCAAGGGGTGGGCGTACTGTTGCTGCTGGTGAGCGCGGGCTATCTGGCGGCCTGTCGATTTTCCAAGCGTCGGGAATGGGCCATTCGCGGGGTGGAAATCGACCTGCCGTCACTGCGCATGGCGATGCTGCAATTGGCACTGGGGGCGTTGAACTGGTCGCTGATGGCGGCAGTGATTTTTACCTTGTTGCCGAGCAAGCTGGACTATCCGCTGGTGCTGGGAGTGTTGTTGATCAGCGCCATAGCCGGGGTCATCACGCATATTCCGGCTGGGCTTGGCGTGCTGGAGGCGGTGTTTGTGGCGTTGCTGCAACACGAGGTTTCGCGGGGCAGTCTGGTGGCGGGGTTGCTGGCGTATCGGGCGATTTATTTCATATTGCCGTTGTTGATTACGTTGGTGATGTATTTGGTGGTGGAGGCCAAGGCCAAGTCGTTGCGGATTTCCAGGAAACCCAAGTGATCTATGGTGACGGTGAGGGCGCATTCGCCGGCAAGCCGGCTCCTACAGGTTGATCGCGGTCTCAAGAACACCGAAAATTTTTCACCCGGATTGAATAATGCTCAACCGCTCACCCACCACCATTTCGGTAATCCAGCCCACCAGGATCGAGGTGTATGCCTGCTGTGAAACCGGGTCGTTCAAGGCGTGATCGGCACCGTCGATAATCCGGTGGGTCAGTGAGTGGGTCTGCTGACAGGCCGCGCGGTAACTCATGATGGTCGCGTGGGGCACATAGTCGTCGATCTCGGATTCAACCAGCAGCACGTCACCGGTGAAATTCGAACAGGCATGCAGCGCCCGGTTGCTGTCGGCGCGGATCAGCGTGCTGCGGTAATCGCGCAGATCAATCTTGTCCAGGTCACGTTTGGGTGTGTGCCATTGATCGTCGCGGTACAGCGCCGGCACCCGCAACGCCAGCCAGCGCACCGGACGCAATGACGTCAGGATCGAGGCCAGATAGCCGCCATAACTGGTGCCCACCACGGCGATGGCCGACGTGTCGAGCGCCGGGTGCGCGAGCAATCGGTCATACGCCGCCAACAGGTCGCGCAAGTTGTCTTCACGGGAAACGCGCGTCAGCGGGATTCCAGTGCCGCCGGTGTGGCCGCGCAAGTCGAACGTCAGGCACACGCATCCCAGACCGGCGATACCTTTGGCCCGCTCCAGATCCCGTTCCTGACTGCCGCCCCAACCGTGCACAAACAGCACGCCGGGAACCTTCGATTTGGGGCTGAGAAAAGTCCCGCTCATCTGTTCATCGTCGATGTCGATCTGAATGGTTTCACTTCTAGCCGTCATAGGATTTAACCGTTACGTACTTGAGTAGAAAGTCACTGGTTTGCGCCGGCCCGCGATACACCTCGATGGCGTCCGCCGGCAACGGCTGGTCGATGTAGGTTTCGACTGAGGACACACGAATCGCGCGCATCCCCGGATCGTTGACGAAGCTCTGCAACGCGGCCACTTCCGCGCTGCTGGCACCGCCCATGCGCCAGGATTGTTCCAGCACGCCGCTGCGCTGTTTGCCGTTGCTGTCCACGCCCTGGGCGATGTCGTAATTGCGCCGCGAGGCATAAAAACCGGGATAGGCCTCATCGGCTGCGCTGTCAAACACCTGGGCTTGCTGGATCGCCAACCGCACATCATCAGGCAAGGGCAGCTTGAGCAGATCTTCGTAATAACCCGGCACCACCAGCAGGTTGGAACCACCGTACACCTGCTCGCCCTGCCCGTCTTCGATCAAGTATTGCTCACCGCAGTAACTCAGCACGGTGTCGCCGATAAAACTCTGGCCGACACTGTGGGTCATCACGTTGCCCAGGTCCTGCTCCAGCACCACACCTTCGGTGAACAGCTGGCTGGCGTCGGGCCTGGCGAGGATGGCGTCGAACTGGTCGAGACTGTCGATCACTTCCTGTCCACGCCCGGCGCAGGCATGCACGGGCTTGAGGCGGATCGGGCCGTTGTAGAGCAAGTGTTCGGCCGCGGGTCGCGCATCGTCGAGAGAGAACACGCTGAGGCCATCCAGCACCACGTTATGCACTCGCTCGGAAAACAGCGGCGACCAGCCTGGCGGGGCGTAAGCATTTTTATTGAGCAAGCCATGGCTGATGGCTTTGGTGCAGATGAAGTCGTGGTCAACGTAACCGCCCCACAAATCTTCCGGCCCTCTTACGCCCACTTGCCGGGCGGCAGCGGCGCCCACCAGCGTCTGGGTCGGCAGCACATAAAGGTCGCGCCCGTTATGCCGCTCCTGATCGAAACTGCCGCCGTATTTAAGGCCCAGAATCTGCGCCAGCCAACGGGCCAGGGCACGATTGGTTTCGATTTCGTGCAGTGGCGCATCGGGGTGCACGGAATGGGCGACCACCAGTTTTTTGCGGTTTGTTGGGGTCATGCGTCCCCCTTCAATTGGCGTTTGATGAGTGTAGAGGAAGGGGTGCAGAGATCAGGCCAAGCGGCTGGCGCCGCAAACAACTTTTAAATCAGATAGTTGCGAAAAGGGTAATGGCAACAGGCCTGTTTTATTCTGCACGACAGTCGATTCATCTCCTGCATTTTGCACGATTCAGCTTCGCCCTCTCCCCTGTGGGAGCCAGCCTGCTGGTGATAGCAATCTGTCAGCTACATCAGCGTTGAATGTACTGCCGCCATCGCCAGCAGGCTGGCTCCCACAGGGGATTTGGGTGCTGCGGCTAACGGGTAGCAGCCACCGGCGACACCCCAAACCGCGTCCGGTAATCACTCGGCGCCAGCCCGGTAATCTTCTTGAACGTCGCCCGAAACGCACTCGGGTCCTGATACCCCACGGTCCAGGCAATGTGATCGATGGTGCCGTTGGTGAATTCGAGCATTTCCCGGGCCTTGCCGACCCGCAGGTGCTGGCAGTATTCGGTCGGTTTGAGCCCGGTCACCGCGCGGAACCGACGCAGGAATGTGCGCTCCTCCAGCCCTGCCCGCTCGGCCATGGCCGTCAGTGACACATCGGTCGCCCCGGTGCTTTGCAGCCAGTGTTGGACCTTGAGGATAGACGCATCGCCATGACTGAGAATGGGCGAAAAGTTGCTGCCGCACTCGCTTGCACTGTCGCTGTGTTCCACCACCAGAAACCGCGCCGTGCCGGTCGCAATGCTCGGCCCCAACAAACGGTCCACCAGGCGCAACCCCAACTCGGACCAGGCCATCAGCCCGGCCGTGGTGATCAGGTCCCCGTCGTCGACAATCGGCGTATCGGCCTTGAGCTTGATCGCCGGGTAACGCTCGGCGAAGGCTTTGGCCGAGGTCCAGTGAGTGGTAGCACTGCGGCCGTCGAGCAAACCGCTTTCGGCCAATAGAATCGAGCCCACGCAGACGCCACCAAGGGTCGCGCCGCGAGCGTGTTGCTGACGAACCCATTGGAGCAACGCCTGCGGCACCTGACCGGCACAAAAACTGGCAATCGATGGCGGGATCAACACGGCCACCAAGGCCGAGTCCGGCGCGGGATGACTGTCGTAGACCCGAACCGGGGCCTGATCGCCCTCCACCTGCCAATGACTGACCCGCAGCAGTGGCAATCGCGCAGCCTGATGCTCGGCGGCGATCCGGTTGGCCACCCCAAACAGGTCGGTCAACCCATGCACCGCCGCCATCTGCGCACCGGGATAAATCAGCACACCCAGTTCGGCAATTGGCCTTTCTGCGTCCATTGTCAGTTTTCCCCCTTCTATTGTCGGTGCGGCCAATCCTCGGACGGCCTGCTAAACCCAATACTTCATTCCACACCCAACAAGCACTTCGAGGAAACAGTCATGGCCAAGCAAGCACTCATCGTAGTTGATATCCAAAACGACTACTTCCCACAAGGCAAGTGGCCGCTGGTCGGCGCCGACGCTGCGGCGGATAACGCCGTTCGTCTGCTCAAGGCCTTTCGTGAGGCCGGTGATTCGGTGGTGCACATCCGCCACGAATTCACCTCCGAAGCAGCACCGTTCTTCACCCCCGGCTCCGAAGGCGCGAAGTTGCACCCCAAAGTGCTCAACCACGCCAACGAGCCCGTCGTCCTCAAGCACTTCGTCAACTCGTTCCGCGAAACTGAACTAAAGTCGATCCTCGACGAGCAAGAAATCAAGGAATTGGTGGTAGTCGGCAGCATGAGCCACATGTGCGTCGACGGCATCACCCGTGCCGCCAACGACCTCGGTTACACCGTCACGGTCATCCATGATGCCTGTGCCTCACGTGACCTGGAGTTTAACGGCCTTACGGTGCCGGCAGCCCACGTCCATGCTGCGTTCATGTCAGCCTTGGGTTTTGCCTATGCCAGCGTGGTGTCCACCGACGAATTCCTGTCCCGCAATTAAACGTACGACCCACGCACCTCACCGGAGATCATCGACATGGCTACTCTGACGACTCGCGAAGGCAACACGCTTTATTACAAGGACTGGGGCAGTGGACAACCGGTGGTGTTCAGCCACGGTTGGCCCTTGAGCGCCGACAGTTGGGAATCGCAGATGCTGCACTTCGCCAACAACGGTTTCCGTGCCATCGCGCATGATCGTCGGGGCCATGGCCGGTCGAGCCAGCCGTGGGACGGCAACGACATGGATCATTACGCCGATGACCTGGCGGAGCTGATCGAACACCTGGACCTGAAGGACGTGATACTTTTTGGCTTCTCGACAGGTGGCGGCGAAGTCGCTCGCTACATCGGTCGCCACGGTACTCAACGTCTGGCCAAGGCCGGGCTGATTTCCGCGGTGCCGCCACTGATGCTGAAAACCGACACCAACCCCAAAGGCCTGCCGATTGAGGTGTTTGACGGTATTCGCGCCGCTTCCATCGCTGACCGCTCACAACTCTACAAGGACGTCGCCAGCGGCCCGTTTTTCGGCTTCAACCGTCCTGGCGCCACGTCATCGCAAGGGTTGATCGACTCGTTCTGGATGCAAGGGATGATGGGCGGTCACAAGAACACTCTGGACAGCATCAAGGCCTTCTCGGAAACCGATTTCCGTGAAGACCTGAAGAAGTTTGATGTCCCGACTTTGATCATCCATGGCGATGACGATCAGATTGTGCCGATTCAGGCCGCGGGGCTGGAGAGTAAGCGGCTGATCGAACATGCCCAACTGATTGTGTATCCAGGGGCACCGCATGGACTGACGGACACCCATAAAGAACAGGTGAATGCGGACATGCTGGCCTTCGCCAAAGGCTGAGAAACACCTTGAAATACTACAGGCCCGTCTTGCTGCGGGCCTTTTCGCATGCGGTAACAAAATCTCACGCGTGAGCCGTTGAAGGTGTACTTCTTTGGTTGTAGGGTTGCTCACGCGTGAGATGTTCACAACGGAGTCACCCCATGAAAAGCCGCTCCCCGTCAGACCCGCCTCGCGAGCCTGCTGTTACATCAAAGAGCCCCAAGGGAGAGCGTTCGAAACCGTCCGTGAAAAAACCATCAAGCTTCTACATGAAGCAGATGCGTGCAGGCCTGGCAGCCGCCGGCTATGTGAAACACGAAACTTGGGTGCTTCCGGAAAACCGAAGCTTGCTCAAGCAGATGGAACAACAGCTACGCCAACCGATTCTGGCTGGATCATTCATGTCGGAGAATTACATGAGCGCAAGCAACAACTGGAACATCGATAGCCTCTTCAACGCCCTGAAGGCCCTCGACGAAGTGGTTTCGAACGACATCACCCTTTCCCTTGTTCAAGGTTCCGAGTCCAGCATAAAGCTGGAAATGAACGATTTCGGTGGCTTGCCGATTTATATCGCCGTGGTTGGTGATCAGGTCATCGTGGACACCGTGCTGGTCGACGTCGAGTCCATCAATGACGTGCCGGCCTTCAACGATGCCGTGCTGCGCAGCCGGGAAATGTTCCCGCTGTCCTCGATCGGTATCGAGTCCATGCCCAACGGCCAAGTCGTTTACAACATGTTCGGCGCGCTGAGTTCCGACTCCAGCCTGACCAACGTGGTGACCGAGGTAAAAACCCTCGTCGACAACGTCCAGCGTGCCATCGAAGCCTTCGAACGCTTCTTCAAGTAATTATCAGGAAAGGAAGATTCAATGACTCAGTCCATCTGGAGCAAGTTGTTCACCGCGTTGCGCGGCGGCGCCACCGAAGTGGGCGAATCGATCGTCGACCAACAGGCCTTGCGCATCCTCGACCAGGAAATTCGCGATGCTGACAGCGCACTGGCCAACGCCAAGCGTGAACTGGTCACCATCATGGCCAAGCACAAACTGTCGGCTGACCGCGTCAGCGAGTACAACGCCAAAATCAAGGACCTGGAATCCAAGGCCATGGCCGCGATCCAGGCCAACCGCGAAGACCTGGCGATGGAAGTGGCCGAAGCGATTTCGACCCTGACCAACGAACTCGACGTCGAGCAAAAGCAGGCCAGCGAATTCGGTGGTTACGCGGACAGCATGCGCAAAGACATCACCAAGGCCGAAGCCCGCATCAAAAGCCTGCGCCAGCAAGTAGACATGGCCAAGGCGCGCGATAGCGTACAGAAAGCCCAGGTCAGCGCATCCATCGCCAGCGGCGGCGCCAACGGCAAGCTGGAAACCGCCGTCGGTACACTGAACCGTTTGCAGGCCAAGCAGCAGCAACGCGCCGCAGAACTGCAAGCGCAGGACGAACTGGCCGACGCATCGACCGGCAACGACCTGGAGCGCAAACTGCGCGAAGCCGGCATCACGCCGAACGAAGGCAGCGCCAACGCGATTCTGGAACGCCTGAAGCAAAAATCGGCCGAGTAATCGACTCAGGTGCCGGATGCATAACCTGTAGGAGCGAGCCTGCTTGCGAAGGCGGTTTGTCACGCGACATTGATGTTGACTGACACGCCCTCTTCGCGAGCCGGCTCGCTCCCACAATGGATTGCGTTTCAGTTTTTTCTCGAGTCGAGGTCACGGATGGATGCCCTGAAAGGTTTCAAGATAATCGCCGGCCTGGCCATCTTCATGGTCGCGCTGCAAGTGATCAATGCCGCGACCGGCTACAGCCTTATGGCATTCGGCCTGATTCCGAGAACCGTGAATGGACTGTTTGGCATCGCCACTTCACCTTTTTTACACGCGTCCTTCTCGCACCTGAGCGCCAACCTGGTGGCCTTTTTGGTCCTGGGTACGTTGGTGATGATCGAAGGGCTCAATCGGTTCATGGCCGTCAGTGCCATCATTATTTTGTTGGGCGGCTCGCTGGTCTGGCTGTTCGGCTTTAAAGGCGTACACATTGGCGCCAGCGGCTGGGTTTTCGGGCTGTGGACGTACATTCTGTCGCGCGCCTGGTTCCAGAAGAGCTGGGGCAATGTGATCACGGCGGGCCTCGTCGCCCTGTTGTATGGCGGCCTGGTCTTTGGCTTTTTACCTCGGCGGGGCATTTCATTCGAAGGCCATCTGTTCGGGGCATTCGCCGGATTCATTGCAGCCAAAGTACTTTTATCAACGCCACGCGGCAGATTTAATGCCGCCCGGTAGGCGCAATTGAGCTCTCGGAACCGAAGCGATGCGATCGCCAGGAACGAGTAGCCCACTGAGTCAGGGACCCCATGTCGATTTTTCTGTTAATGCGCATGTACGCCTCGTCCCTCTTCCACCGATTTGGGTGGGCAGGCCTGGTGATTGCGTTAGGCGTGCATCTGTCCACGGCCTGGCTGGGCCTGATGTTTCTGGGCGAACACCACCTCACCGCCCCCGCCACGTTTACCTACTTCTATCTCACCACCACGCTGACCGTCGGCTATGGCGATCTCACACCACAGACATCAGCCGGACGAATTTTCGTGGCGACCTGGATCATGCTCGGCGGCATTGCGCTGCTAACAGCGGCCATCGGCAAAACCACCAGCAGTGTCATCGATGCATGGAGAAAAGGCATGAAGGGCAAAGGCGATTTCACCGGCAAGGTCGGCCATACCGTTCTCATCGGCTGGGAAGGCGCATCCAGTGAGCGAGTCATTGAATTGTTGTTGCAGGACGAAACCTCCAACGACAACCTGATCGTGATTTGCGATTGTACCCTTGAAGAAAACCCCATGCCGGGCAAGGCAGAGCTCATCAAAGGTGAAAGCCTGTCCTCTGCGGCGTTGTTACTGCGCGCCGGTGTTCCGGGTGCCGAGCGTGTGCTGGTGCGAACCCCGTCAGACGATTTGACCCTGGCCACAGTGCTGGCGGTCAATCAACTGAAACCCGTCGGGCATGTGGTCGCACACTTCAATGAAAGTGAAATCGCCGCACTCGCCAGCGCCTACGCCCCCAGCCTGGAATGCACCTCAAGCATGGCCATCGAGATGTTGGTGCGTGCCTCTCAGGACCCGGGGTCGTCAATGGTTATCAATGAGCTGCTGTGCGTGGGTGAAGGCGCCACCCAATACCTGATGAAACTGCCCGAGACGTATCAGGCCACCTTTGGCGATCTGTACACGCAGATGAAAGAACGCCATAACGCCACCCTCATCGGTTATCGCGCCAAAGGTGCGCAACAACCTTCGATCAACCCGCCCAGCGCCACACGCGTTGAGGGCGGTGAACTCTTTTACATCGCCTCCACTCGCCTCAAGGAAATTTCCAATGGGATGGTTTAAACAGTTGATGGGGCTTGAGGCTCCGAACACGGGCACAAACACCCAGTCGAAATGGACCGCCAACGACACGCCGCCTGTCACCGGCCCGCTGGGCCTGGCATTGGGCAAGGGCGTGATGTTCGACACCAGCCTGAGGTTGTTGCTCGACGGCAACACCACGGTGACGATCCCGGGCTCCCAACAGATCTGGAGCGCCGGCACCGTCGATCTCGGGCAGTCGACCTGGCTCTCGCGCTATTACATGAACGATGAAGACTACTGGCTGCAAGTCCACACCACCGGCGCTATCGCCGGACAGGTAGAGTCGGTGATCCTGTTCAATTACCTCAGCTACATCACTATCAGCAGTGAAGCGGAGTTGCATCGGCTGGCCGGCCCGCAAAGTCCGATCGGGCTGCCGACTTACATCCACAACGGTGTCGAATACACCCGCGAATGGGGCACCGAGAATGGCCAGACAGAACTGGTGGCGCTAAGCGAACAGCTGAAAAATCCAGATGAGTCCTACAGCGTCGAGCACCGTTCGATGCTGTACGCCCGCGAAACCGGCCTGACCGATCGCCGGGAATTCCTGCTGTTTTCCGTTGAAGAAGACGCCGAAGGCACCATCAGTTTGAGCACGTCGCTGGGCATCTCGCTGTACACCACTGACCTGAACATTTTTTAACAAGGAAGACGTCCATGCTAGAAGCACTCTCCATCTCCCTGAACCCGGCGGCCGTGCTCGGGTTTGTTTCGTACATTCTCGGCGCCGCCGTGCTGTTTGCGCTGTTCCAGTTCATCTACACCCGCATCACACCGCACAAGGAATTCGAACTGATCCGTTCAGGCAACGTGGCGGCCGCGATTGCACTGGGTGGCGCCATCATCGGCTTCGCCATTCCGGCCAGCAATGTGATTGCCTATTCGATCAGCCTCCTCGACTTCGTCGTCTGGGCGGTGATCGCTGCGTTTGTACAACTGCTGGCGTTCCTGATGACCAGCCTTGTACTGAAAGGCACCTCGGAACGCATTAAAAAAGGTGAGATTGCAGCGGGTATCTATGTCGCGGCAGTGGCCATCAGCGTCGGCATGTTGAATGCCGCGTGCATGACCCCTTCCCAGAATTGATTGTGCAGCGGAGCCCCCGATGAAACGAAGCAAGTACGTTCAGCTCTCGCTGGCAGCATCGGTCGCCATGGCGATATCCGGTTGCGGGCCAACGGAAAAAACCTACCCGGTGCAGAAGCAGTACAACTTTCAGTCCGTTCAGCAATGCGCCGATGAAAAACTCCCGGTGGACGTCTGCTCGGACGCCTACATGACCGCCATGGCCGAACATCGCCGTATTGCGCCGGTGTATGACAACCAGGCTGATTGCGATGCCGACTTTGTCGCCGACTGGTGCCAGCAGGATTCGGCCGGCAAGTTCATCCCCAAGCTCGGCGGCTTCGAGCTGACAGCCGATGGCCAGGTGACGCAAGCCCAGGTGGACGCCGCCAAGGCGCAACTGCCGGCCTCGGAAACCAACACCGGCGGTTCGGGCTTCTCCACCAGCAGCCTGCTGACCGGACTATTGATCGGCAACATGCTGAGCAACAACCGCAACAGCTATTACTCCCAGCCGGTCTACCGCTACCGCGATAATCGCGGTAACTACGGCACTTCAACGCTCAACCAGCGCATTGCCAACGGTTCAACGTTTAACCGGTCCAACCAGGCAAAGTACGACGGCAGCTACACCAATTCCATCAGCAAATCGCCCAGCAAGCCGGTTTCCGTTGCTTCGTCGACGTCGCGTGGCGGCTTCGGCAGCAAAGCCAGTGCACGCAGCGGCTGGGGCGGCGGGTCGAGCAGTTAAGGAAACCGGGCCATGAAGAAGATCCATTGCGCAGAGCGTCATGACTGGAAACAAACCGCCGAAGGTCTCGGTTTTCTGTTCCACACCATCGACGGCGAACCCTATTGGGACGAGAGCGCGTATTACCAGTTCACGCTCAAGCAAATCGAGAACGATCTGGAAGACCCGACCACCGAGATCCATGAAATGTGCATGGACCTGGTGGCCCGTGTGGTGCAGAACGAGGAGTTGCTGGAGCGCCTGAGTATTCCCGCGGCGTTCTACGACATGATTCGCACCTCATGGCTCGAAGGCCACCCGCACCTGTATGGACGCATGGATTTCTCCTACAACGGCACCGGGCCGGCCAAATTGCTGGAACTCAACTACGACACGCCGACCAGCCTGTATGAGGCCGCTGCGTTTCAATGGGGCTGGCTGGAGCAATGCATCGAACGTGGTTTGCTGCCCAAACAGGCTGACCAGTTCAACAGCATCGACACCAAGCTGCATCAAGCCTTTGCTCAGTTGCAGCTCAAGCAACCGTTCTATTTCGCCTCGATGAAACACTCGGTCGAAGACAAAGGCACCACCGATTACCTGCGGCTGGTCGCGGAGAAGGTCGGCATCGAATCACGGCATATCGATATTGAAGACATCGGCCTGACCAGTGATGGACGCTTCGTCGATCTTGAGGATCGCTGGATTCCTCATCTGTTCAAACTGCACGCTTGGGAATTCATCTTCCACGAGCCCTTCGGCGCTGCAATTGCCCAAAGTGATACGCAGTTTTTCGAACCGGCCTGGAAGTCCATCATTTCCAACAAAGGCATCCTGCCGTTGCTGTGGGAGTTCAACAAAGGTCACCCGAACCTGCTCGCGGCGCACCTGGATACTGATCCGAATAAAGCGGTGCCCAAGGGTTGGGTGCGCAAACCGTTCTTCTCCCGGGAAGGCGCCAACATCGAGCTGCAAACCGCCGATGGCCTGATCGTGAAAGAGGACGGGCCCTACACCGATGCGCCGTTTATCCTTCAGGAATTCGCGCCGCTGCCTAAATTTGGCGACAGCTATACGCTGATTGGCTCTTGGGTGATTGGCGATCAAGCAGCCGGTATTGGCGTGCGGGAAGACAACAGTTTGATCACCAAGGATTCGAGCCGGTTTTTACCGCACCTGATACTCGACTGAGCAATACATCCCTCACGAAAAACGCCCGGTACCGTGCATCGGGCGTTAGGGTGAAACAGGTTCATAACCAGACAACGACAAGACATACGCCTGAAAAGCCGGATAATGGCGGCCAATTCGTCTAGCCCGTTATTCTGGTAATCACCCATGGAAATCAAGGTCAACTTTCTCGACAACCTTCGGCTTGAAGCAAAGTTCGATGACTTCACGGTGGTGGCCGATCAACCTATCCGCTACAAGGGTGATGGTTCGGCACCGGGTCCGTTCGACTACTTTCTGGCTTCATCGGCGTTGTGTGCGGCTTATTTCGTGAAGTTGTACTGCGACACTCGCAGTATTCCCACCGAAAACATCCGCCTGTCGCAGAACAACATTGTTGATCCGGAAAACCGCTACAACCAGATTTTCAAGATTCAGGTCGAGTTGCCGGCGGACATCTCCGACAAGGACCGCCAAGGCATCCTGCGTTCCATCGACCGTTGCACCGTGAAAAAAGTGGTGCAAGCCGGGCCTGAGTTTGTGATCGAAGAGGTCGAAAACCTCGACGCCGATGCCCAAGCGTTGTTGATGCCTGCTTCTAACTCAGAGGCGCACACCTATATCGCGGGCAAGGATCTGCCGCTGGAGCAAACCATCGCCAACATGTCGGCCATTCTGGCGGACCTGGGTATGAAGATTGAAATCGCTTCGTGGCGCAATATCGTGCCCAATGTGTGGTCGCTGCACATCCGCGATGCGCATTCGCCGATGTGCTTTACCAACGGTAAGGGTACGACCAAGGAAGGCGCGCTGGCGTCGGCGCTGGGCGAGTTTATCGAGCGTCTGAACTGTAATTTCTTCTACAACGACCAGTTCTGGGGCGAAGACATCGCCAACGCGCCGTTTGTGCATTACCCGGACGAACGCTGGTTCAAGCCTGGCCGTAAAGATGCACTGCCAACTGAAATTCTCGACGAGTACTGCCTGAAGATTTACAACCGCGACGGTGAGCTGCGTGGCTCCCATCTGATCGATACCAACTCTGGCAATGAAGAGCGCGGCATCTGCTCGCTGCCGTACGTGCGCCAGTCGGACGGCGAGGTGGTGTATTTCCCGTCCAACCTGATTGAAAACCTATTCCTGAGCAACGGCATGAGTGCCGGTAACACGCTGGCCGAAGCCCAGGTGCAGTGCCTGTCGGAGATCTTCGAGCGCGCGGTAAAACGCGAAATCATCGAAGGAGAATTTGCACTGCCGGATGTGCCGGCCGATGTGCTGGCGAAGTACCCCGGCATACTCGCCGGTATTCAGGCGCTGGAAGAGCAAGGGTTCCCCGTGTTGGTGAAGGATGCGTCCCTGGGCGGTGAATTCCCGGTGATGTGCGTCACGCTGATGAACCCGCGTACCGGCGGTGTGTTCGCCTCGTTCGGTGCACACCCAAGCCTGGAAGTGGCGCTGGAACGCAGCCTGACCGAATTGTTGCAGGGTCGTAGTTTCGAAGGCCTCAACGACCTGCCCCAGCCGACTTTTGAAGGGCATGCGGTGACCGAGCCGAACAACTTCGTGGAGCACTTTATCGACTCCAGCGGCGTGGTGTCGTGGCGCTTCTTCAGTGCCAAATCGGACTACGAATTCGTGGAGTGGGACTTCTCCGGCCAGGGTGAAAACTCGAATGCCGAGGAAGCCGCGACCTTGTTCGGCATCCTCAAAGGCATGGGCAAAGAAGTGTACATGGCGGTCTACGAGCATATCGGCGCAACGGCATGCCGCATCCTGGTGCCGGACTATTCGGAAATCTATCCCGCGGACGATCTGATCTGGGATAACACCAACAAAGCGCTGTTCTTCCGCGCCGATATCCTGAACCTGCATCGCCTGGACGAAGACGAACTGCAAGCGCTGGTTGAGCGCTTGGTGGAAAGTGAGCTGGACGACTACACCGACATCACCAGCTTGATCGGCATCGAATTTGACGACAATACGGCTTGGGGTCAGCTGACGATCCTGGAGTTAAAGCTGCTGATCTATCTCGCCTTGCAGCAATATGAAGAGGCAAAAGAGGCAGTAGAAATGTTCCTGCAGTACAACGACAACACGGTTGAGCGTGGCTTGTTCTACCAGGCCGTCAATGTGGTGCTGGAAATGAAGCTGGACGAAGACCTGGAACTGGAAGACTACGAGGCCAATTTCCGCAGGATGTTTGGCAACGAGCGCACCGAAGCAGCAATCGGGTCGGTGGACGGCAGCGTGCGCTTCCATGGCTTGACGCCGACCAGCATGAAACTGGAGGGACTCGACAGGCACCTGCGCTTGATCGAGAGCTACAAGAAACTGCACTCGGCACGGGCCAATGTGACTGACCTGTAGGAGCCGGCTTGCTGCGGGCGGCGTTCCGACGATCAACGATAACGCGATTTGCCTTGTTAACCGCAGCGCCTGGATCGCCAGCAAGCCGGCTCCTACAAAATGGTGCGCAAAAGAAAACCCCCGACAGGTCAAGAGGACCGATTGGGGGTTTCGAGGCTAAACCTTACAAAAGTCTAAGCCATATCCTAGTGTGCTGTTCTCGAATTAATATTTCTCCGATATTGGCTACGCTTCCCGTGTCATCCAACGTTCGGAGAGGCGCAGGTGAACGCACTCAACATTGTCCTCAGTCCAGAAGAGCATGCCAGCTGAGCCGGCGTGTACGTTCGGCCACCATCAGCCAGCGCGACGGCCGTCGCGCACGAGTGATTCTGTTGGCGGCCCAAGGCTGTACGCGAGTAGAGATTGCCCGGCTGACCGGCTTCTCACTCCCCGTTATCACGTGCTGGTGTCAGCGCTTCCAGGCTCAACGGCTGGAAGGTTTGCTTGATAAGCCAGGTCGGGGTCGTAAACCTTTTCTGCCCCTTGAAGCGGTGCGCCGTGTTCTTGAGCAAGTGACTCAACCTCGCATCGGTGAGCCTCGATAGAGCTGCCAAAGCATGGCCCGAGCGGCTGGGATTTCGGCCACCAGCGTGTATAAGCTGTGGGCTGCCAATGACTTGAAACCGCACCTGACCCGTACCTTCAAACTGTCCAATGACCCAAACTTCGAAGAGATGTTTTGGGAGGTTATCGGTCTCTACCTAGCCCCGCCGGACAAGGCTTTGGTGCTCTGCTGCGATGAAAAAAGCCAAGTGCAAGCGCTTGAACGTACCCAGCCCGGATTGCCGCTGGGGATCGGCCATATCCGCACGCAGTCGCACGATTACGTGCGCCATGGCACCGTTACGCTGTTCACGGCGCTGGACTACCTTCAGGGGCGCTTGATCAGCTCGATTGAATCTCAACATCGACACCAGGAATGGCTGGAGTTTCTCAAGAAGATCAATCGAGAAACGCCCAAGTACCTTCAATTGCACTTGATCGTCGACAACTACGCCACTCACAAGCATCCGAAAGTGAAGGCGTGGCTGGAAACACACAAACGCTTCCACATGCATTTCACCCCGACTTCCAGTTCGTGGATGAACATGGTTGAACGTTTTTTCGGGACATCACGGTGTATTTACGTGAGGGCAGCTTCCGTTCGGTACGTGAGCTGGAGACCTCTATTACCACGTTCCTGGCCTTGCGAAATGCGCAACCGACCCGGTATGTCTGGAACGCAAAAGGCGAAGATATCTTGAATAAAATTCAGCGCGCCCGTGAAGCAATGGCCTCACACACTAATGGGTAGATTATTTCGAGAACAGCACACTAGCAGGAGTTAGACACGTTTGAGAGTTTGCTGAACATCCGACCACGCAAGCGATTTAACTGGCTGTGTGTCCAGTCGAGGTATTCACTCAGACTCATGGGTTTGCAACATGAGACTCCTGCTTCAATTCAATAGCCGTGTTGCACTCAGCTCCTGCAACCGCCCTCTTAAAAGTATGTGCAGGGTGAGCATGGTCAATAGGATGAGTGCTATGCTGGAAAGTGCATAGACTGGATCAGTATGGGTGGTTTCTATATTGGTATATTTATTTCCTATCAGTGTAGACTGCACCAACCCCGACCCACAGGCAGCCCACGATAAAAAAAACAATACAAATATTTCGATTGGTTTTGCTCGGCTTGCGATATATGGCAGTAGTGCTGCGGCAGAGATCCCTAGTAGTGTTAAGTCGTAGTCGAAACTGTAAGGGCTTATGTATAGCGAGGCTGTAGCGGTTATCCCAATTATATGTCTTGGGTTTTTTAGCTTGATATAAGATATTGCTATTGTCGAACACGCTATAACTGCTGCTAAAAGCTGTATGGTCAATGCGATTGCAGAAGGAACTCCGAATTCGTGAATCGTGGCGTAAATCGATGTCATCCGGAATGATGGGAAAGCCCCAAGTGCTAAGAGGCGGCTTGTATCCTTCATTCCTTCAGCAAACGCAAGCCATATACTTGGCCCAAATATAATCATAGACGCTATTAAGGTCAGTGTGACCGTCAGGAGTGCGACTCCCAAGGCTGACCATCTTTTACTGATCAAAGCAAGGACCGTTATACCAACAGCGAGATGTGGCTTTATAATCATCAGCCCTAGAGGCAGTCCTGCTACAGCTTTACGCTTCATAAAGGCCAAAAAAAACAACCCGACAATTGTGCCTGTAAGGAAACCATTTTGACCTGATCTTATATTTAAGAGTATGGCGGGGAAAATTGCCAAAATAACGCTACCAAAATATTCTGAGGATATTGACTTGATTGTGAGTAGGTATGATGCAAACGTCAGTCCGGTAAACGTAAAGTATGCCAATCCGGCCGGGAGCACTGCTAGCGCCGCAGTGATAAAATTAAATTGTGGCGGGTATGACCACACCATAAAGGTGCTTGTCCCATAGAGTTTTTGTTGTGCTTCAAAAAAATCTTTATAATGGTAGGCTTGGTTGAGGGTGCCATCCCAAAACATTTTTCCTGAGACATAAAATGCATCGAAGTCAGTTAGAGCCTTTTCTGTTCTGAAAAGGGATGGGTATTGGAAATCAATAGCCATGAACACTAAGATCCCTACGCACGCAAGAATTATTATTCTGCTTAGCTCGGGGCTTACCTTGTATGCAACAGCGGTTAGCTGATTTTTCATCGGGGTTCCCTATGTTATAGATGTCATGCATTTTCTGATCGACGCATAAAGCAGTCTAGTCATCACTGCGTGAATCACCTCACATCCTGATCCATCTGAACCTCCAGCTCTTAGACTCTTTACTGCTTGCATGCGTGTCAGCGTGCGCTCCTGCTGGCTTCGATTTTATGCACTGTAAATTTATTTTTTTATGTATTTCGGCCTTCCTTTTACCTCTATATATATTCTTCCGATATACTCTCCTAACACACCGATACCAATCAACTGGATTCCACCTATAAATAATATTACCGTCATCAATGAAGGATATCCAGGAACTTGATTTCCAAAAAAAATCTTATCTAAGATCATCCATGCTGCATATAAAAACGCAACCAAGGCAACGCCAAATCCTATGTATGTCCAAACCCTCAAAGGGACAGTTGAGCAGCTAGTGATCCCCTCTACTGCTAGATTCCACAATTTCCATCCGTTAAACTTGCTTTTTCCCGCGATACGCTCAGGCCTACAATATTCTACGACCTCAGTTTTTCCGCCTACCCATGATAATATATCTTTCATGAATAGGTTTCTTTCGGGTAGCAGTAAAATGTTATCAACGACCTGACGTGATAACAATCGAAAATCCCCGACGTTTTCTTCTATCTTAAGCTGGCTTATTTTGTTGTGAAGCTTATAAAACCACTCAGCGCTTTTTCTTTTAAGCATGGAGTCACTATGTCTATCAATACGTTTAGCCAAGACAATACTAGCACCATCCAGCCATTTTTCAATCAGTCGACTCACTACTTCGATAGGGTCTTGTAAGTCAACATCAATTGGGATGACGGCCTCTCCCGATGAGCACTCAAGCCCAGCAAAAAGTGCAGGTTCTTTGCCGAAATTCCTCGTGAATTCTACCAGCTTAACCAGAGCGTCATTTTTCATAAAGCCATAAATAATATTTGCACTTTCATCACTGCTTCCATCGTTAACAAAAACTATTTCAATATCATAATTGCTCAGGTCACTCCGCCCTCTTATACATTCATAAAAAATAGGCAGCGCCTCTTGTTCATTGTAGATTGGAACTACTAAAGATATTTTCATGGAGTCTGCTCTCCGAATACAAAAAACCTTGAGTAAACAAAGCCAACAGCCAAGCCTGTGACAGAAAACAACATTAGTGTGAATACTGGATTCAGATTTACTATGTTGGATATGGCTCCAATGCTAGTAGCTATTCCTCCCATGAATCCGGCATATAGAAAATATCTCCACCCAGTAGCTTCCTTTTTAAATGTCCATTTGGAATTAATAAAAAACTCACTGCGACTGCAAAAAAAAGCAGAGCCGTTGCAAATAATTTGATTGCTCGTGAGTAAGAAATAAAAAACAAAAAAGACTAACCAGTGTGTAAAAGTATTTAATATCCCTACAAATAAATATCTCATAAATTGCATGGATTCTTACCCGTAAGTTTATGAATCGAGTCGACGCCGCCAGTACATAGATACAGGATTATGTCACGAAAAAAACGCTCCACTCTCATCCGCGAACTGGACGTTTGAGCGAAATGCATGTGGAAAAATTTGCATCGCTCCAGCCACTTTTGATACCGGTGTTGGCGCTCGATGCAACTGATCAAGCATCTCTGAAGATAATCGTGCGATTGTGTGCGGATATTATCGATGCTCAGAGTTAGTCCTAACGGAGTACACTCAAGGGCATGAACCTGGATTCTTGCATCGCAACAGATCACCGAGGTCTTATCCGGCGAATCGGAATACAGCCCAATGACATCCCAGAATTTTTCTTCACGGATTGTATCGTTGGACAGTTTGAAGGTACGTGTCAGATGGGGTTTTACGTAGGTGGCAGCCCATATATGCTGGACGCTGGCCGGTGACATGTCAGCGACTCGCGCCGTGCTTCGCCAACTCCAGCAATGCTGTCCGACACGTGCTTGAACTACCTTCTCAAGCACTCCACTTAGTGCATTCGATGGTAACAACATCGTATGCCAGCGTTCCTGTTTATCGATCAAGCCCGCCAATTTTTGTTCTTGGAAACTGTTGCACCATCGTGTTACTGAACGTAGTGAAAACCCGGCCACTTGGGCTATTTCAACCCGCGAGCAGCCTTGGGAGGCCAATAGGATCACCCGAACGCGCCAGCCTCTAGGCTTACTGGTGGTGGCAGTCCTGATACTACGAATGAGTTCCGTACATGTTTCCGAAGTAAGGGTGATATTTTGGAAGTTCACCTGTTCGCCTCCATCCCTGCGCTGACGGTGGAAGCATAGCTTGTTTTCAGGGAGGCACTCGTCCATTCCACTATTGGCGCATAAGCCATTCGCTTGATATTTTCACTGCCCTGCGTAGATGGCGTTTGAAGCTGACCCGCGAGGAAGTCGAGGTAATCGGCAATCACTGACATGTGCGCATATTGGTTGCTTGTGCTGACCGTTTTGCCTCGGAGGGAAATCGAAACGACCTTGCCGTTATTCTCGTCAACCAACAGTTTCTGCATGAAATCGCGCAAAGAATGCACTTCATGAGCTTGAAGCAGCTCGCAGCACGAAAAGCGCGATTCGATATCAATGCAGTAGTAACTCTGCCAGGCGTACAGGGCCTTGATCGCCAGCAAGCCGGCTCCTACAAAATGGTGCGCAAAAGAAAACCCCCGACCGGTCAAGAGGACCGATCGGGGGTTTCGAGGCTAAACCTTACACTCTTCTCTTATGAGGGTCAGAACGGGATATCGTCATCAAAGCTGTCGAAATCCGGAGCCGGCTGAGGAGCGGCCTGCTGCTGTGGAGCCGGACGCGACTGCTGCGGTGTCGACTGCTGCGGACGCGGAGCCTGTTGGCGTGGTGCCGGAGCGGATTGCTGGTAGTTATTGCCCCCGCCTTGTTGGTCGCCCTGTTGTGGACGGCCGCCCAGCAGTTGCATGGTGCCTTGCATGTCGACCACGATTTCAGTGGTGTAACGCTTGATACCGTCTTTTTCCCACTCGCGGGTCTGAAGCTTGCCTTCGATGTACACCTGCGAGCCTTTACGCAGGTATTCGCCGGCGATTTCGGCAACCTTGCCGAACATCGACACACGGTGCCATTCGGTCTTCTCGACTTTCTGACCGGTTTGCTTGTCGGTCCATTGTTCGCTGGTCGCCAGACTCAGGTTGGTCACGGCGTTACCGTTAGGCAAGTAGCGAACTTCGGGATCCTGGCCGCAAGTGCCGACCAATATGACTTTGTTAACCCCACGGGCCATAACGTTCTCCTAGGCTACGCACGCTGCCTCGGCCGGGTTGTTCACCAGGCGCTCGAGGGTGGTGCGATCCAATAGTTCGGTGTCCAATTTGATGTAAATCGCCGCTTCGTCTGCGACGATCACTGCATCTGTTACCCCTACGACAGCCTTCAGGCGCTCGACCAGACCCGCTTCGCGGATCGCCTCGGGCGACAACGGCAAGCGCAGACTCGTCACGTAGGGAGGTTCACGCATGGTAACAGCAAAGGCCAACCAGAGGGCAGCCAGACCGGCGCATCCAAGGAACACAACCGACAGACCGCCATGCTGATACATCCAGCCGCCGAGAATACCGCCCAGTGCCGAACCGAGGAACTGGCTGGTGGAATAAACCCCCATCGCCGTGCCCTTGCCACCTGCTGGTGAAACCTTGCTGATCAGCGAAGGCAACGAAGCTTCCAGCAGATTGAACGCGGTGAAAAACACCACAGTCCCGATCACCAGAGCCCGCAAGCTATCGCCGAACTGCCAGAAGAATAGCTCAGTGAGCATCAGCGTCAGCACTGCGCCCAATAAAACTCGTTTCATTTTGCGTTTCTTCTCGCCGTAGATAATGAACGGGATCATGGCGAAGAAAGAAATCAGCAGCGCGGTCAGGTACACCCACCAGTGCTGCTCTTTAGGCAGACCGGCTTTTTCGACCAGTGCCAAAGGCAAGGCAACGAAGCTCGACATCAACATCGCGTGCAACACAAAAATGCCCAGGTCCAGACGCAACAGGTCCGGATGCTTGAGCGTCGGCATCAGCGCCTGGCGCGCGACACCAGACTCGCGGTGCTGCAATGGTCCGGTGGATTTCGGCACCATGAACATCACAATCACGATGCCGAACAGCGCCATGCCGCCCGTAGCGAGGAACAGCCCGGACAGGCCGAAGGCACGGGTCAGCAACGGCCCTACCACCATGGCGACAGCGAACGACAGGCCTATCGTCATGCCGATCATGGCCATCGCTTTGGTCCGATGCTGTTCGCGAGTCAGGTCTGACAACAACGCCATGACGGCGGCAGAAATCGCCCCCGCGCCTTGCAGGATTCGTCCGGCGATAACGCCCCAGATCGAATCGGCATTGGCCGCCAGTACGCTACCCAGGGCGAAGACGATCAGCCCCAGGTAAATAACCGGACGACGACCAATACGGTCGGAAATGATGCCGAAAGGAATCTGGAAGATTGCCTGGGTCAGGCCGTAAGCGCCGATCGCCAGCCCGATGAGGGCCGGTGTTGCGCCTGCCAGATCCATCCCATAGGTCGCCAGTACCGGCAACACCATGAACATGCCAAGCATACGGAAGGCGAACACAAGGGCCAGACCGCTTGCTGCGCGGGTCTCACTGCCACTCATGCGTTCGCTGTGGGGATCGTGCATGGAAAAACCTCATGTGAACCGGCCGCGATTCTACCAGTCCCATCGAATGACAGGGTATATCGCGACGCTTTGACGCGTTCCGCTGACAGACTCTTCATGTAAGACAATCACCCACTCGTTTGACAGTGTGCATCCATCCAGTATTTGGCCGTATACTCCTACGTTTTCGACGCCCGCCAAGCGAGGCTACTTTGGACAAGATCCTGATTCGTGGGGCCCGGACCCACAACCTGAAGAACATCGACCTGACCCTGCCACGGGACAAGCTGATCGTCATCACCGGCCTGTCCGGGTCGGGCAAATCGTCCCTGGCATTCGACACGCTGTACGCCGAAGGCCAGCGCCGCTACGTCGAATCGTTGTCGGCCTACGCCCGGCAGTTTTTGTCGATGATGGAAAAACCTGACGTCGACACCATCGAAGGTTTGTCGCCGGCCATTTCCATCGAGCAGAAGTCGACCTCGCACAATCCGCGCTCGACAGTCGGCACCATCACCGAAATCTACGATTACCTGCGATTGCTGTATGCACGCGTGGGTATTCCGCGCTGCCCCGATCACGACATTCCACTGGAAGCGCAGACCGTCAGCCAGATGGTCGACCTGGTCCTCACCCAGCCGGAAGGCAGCAAACTGATGCTGCTGGCGCCGGTGATCCGCGAGCGCAAAGGCGAACATCTGTCGGTATTCGAAGAATTGCGCGCGCAAGGTTTTGTGCGGGCGCGAGTCAACGGTCGGCTCTGCGAGCTGGACGAGTTGCCGAAGCTGGATAAACAGAAGAAGCACACGATCGATGTCGTGGTCGATCGCTTCAAGGTTCGCGCCGACCTGCAACAGCGTCTGGCCGAGTCGTTCGAGACCGCACTGAAGCTGGCTGACGGCATTGCGCTGGTTGCGCCGATGGACGACGAGCCGGGTGAAGAGATGATCTTCTCCGCCCGCTTCGCTTGCCCGATTTGCGGCCATGCCATCAGTGAACTGGAACCCAAGCTCTTCTCTTTCAACAACCCGGCCGGCGCGTGCCCGACTTGCGATGGCCTGGGCGTGAAGCAGTTTTTCGACATCAAGCGCCTGGTGAACGGCGAGCTGACACTGGCCGAGGGTGCGATTCGTGGCTGGGACAGGCGCAACGTCTATTACTTCCAGATGCTCGGGTCGTTAGCGTCCCACTACAAATTCAGCCTCGAAGTACCGTTCAACGAACTGCCGGCCGATCAGCAGAAATTCATCCTGCATGGGAGCGGCTCGCAGAACGTCGATTTCAAATACCTGAATGACCGTGGCGACATCGTTAAACGCTCACACCCGTTCGAAGGCATCGTGCCGAACCTTGAACGCCGCTATCGCGAAACCGAGTCCGCTTCGGTGCGTGAAGAGCTGGCCAAGTTCCTCAGCACTCAGCCATGCCCGGATTGCCGTGGCACGCGTCTGCGTCGCGAGGCGCGGCACGTTTGGGTGGGTGAGAAGACGCTGCCGGCAGTGACAAATCTGCCGATTGGCGACGCCTGTGAATACTTCGGCGTGCTGAAGCTGACTGGCCGTCGCGGCGAAATCGCCGACAAGATTCTCAAGGAAATCCGCGAGCGTCTGCAGTTCCTGGTCAACGTGGGCCTCGACTACTTGTCGCTGGATCGCAGTGCCGACACCTTGTCCGGTGGTGAAGCTCAGCGGATCCGTCTGGCCAGCCAGATCGGCGCAGGCCTTGTGGGCGTTCTGTACATCCTCGACGAGCCGTCGATTGGTCTGCACCAACGGGACAACGATCGATTGCTCGGTACGCTCAAGCACCTGCGCGATATCGGCAACACAGTGATAGTGGTCGAGCACGACGAAGACGCGATTCGCCTGGCGGACTACGTTGTGGATATCGGTCCGGGCGCTGGCATACACGGCGGGCATATTGTTGCCGAAGGTACACCGGCCGAGGTCATGGCTCACCCTGACTCGTTGACCGGCAAGTACTTGTCGGGTCGGGTGAAGATTGCCGTTCCGGCCAATCGCACACCGCGCAACAAGAAGTTGTCACTGTCGCTGAAGGGTGCTCGCGGTAACAACTTGCGCAATGTCGACCTGGACATCCCGATCGGCCTGCTGACCTGCGTGACCGGCGTGTCCGGCTCCGGCAAGTCGACGCTGATCAACAACACGTTGTTTCCCCTGAGCGCCACAGCCCTCAACGGCGCTACGACGCTGGAAGCTGCCGCGCACGACAGCATCAAGGGACTGGAACATCTGGACAAGGTCGTCGACATCGACCAAAGCCCTATCGGCCGTACGCCACGCTCCAACCCCGCCACCTATACCGGGCTGTTCACACCGATTCGCGAGCTGTTCGCCGGCGTACCGGAATCTCGCTCACGCGGTTACGGCCCGGGACGCTTCTCCTTCAACGTAAAGGGTGGACGTTGCGAGGCCTGCCAGGGCGACGGTTTGATCAAGGTGGAAATGCACTTCCTGCCCGACATCTATGTCCCGTGCGACGTCTGCAAGAGCAAGCGCTACAACCGCGAAACCCTTGAGATCAAGTACAAGGGCAAGAGCATCCACGAAACCCTCGAGATGACCATCGAGGAAGCCCGGGTGTTCTTCGACGCAGTTCCGGCACTGGCGCGCAAGCTTCAGACGCTGATGGATGTGGGCCTGTCTTACATCAAGCTGGGGCAATCGGCGACCACGCTGTCCGGTGGTGAGGCGCAGCGGGTCAAGCTGTCCCGCGAATTGTCCAAGCGCGATACCGGCAAGACGCTGTACATCCTCGACGAGCCAACCACTGGCCTGCACTTCGCGGACATCCAGCAACTGCTCGATGTACTGCATCGACTGCGTGACCACGGAAACACCGTGGTGGTAATCGAGCATAACCTCGACGTGATCAAGACCGCTGACTGGTTGGTGGACCTGGGTCCGGAAGGCGGTTCCAAGGGCGGGCAGATCATTGCCGTCGGTACTCCGGAAGAAGTGTCCGAGATGAAGCAGTCTCACACCGGCTTCTACCTCAAGCCGCTGCTGGAGCGCGATCGGGCCTGAATCCGGCTACAAAAAAAGCCCCTGTCACTTGCTCAGTGACAGGGGCTTTTTGTATCGGTGCAATCAGGCGTGGGACTGCAGGTAGTTCTCGAGACCGATCAATTTGATCAGACCCATCTGCTTTTCAAGCCAGTAGGTGTGGTCTTCTTCGGTGTCATGCAATTGAACCCGCAGCATCTCGCGGCTGACATAGTCCTTGTGCTGCTCGCAGAGTTTGATGCCCTTGCAGAGCGCGGCGCGGACTTTGTATTCCAGTCGCAGGTCGGCGGCGAGCATGTCCGGCACGGTGGTGCCGACATCAAGGTCGTCCGGACGCATGCGAGGCGTCCCTTCGAGCATCAGAATCCGGCGCATCAGGGCATCAGCATGCCCGGCCTCTTCTTCCATCTCGTGGTTGATACGTTCGTAGAGCTTGGTGAAACCCCAGTCCTCATACATCCGCGAATGGACGAAATATTGATCACGCGCCGCCAGTTCGCCGGTCAGCAACGTGTTGAGGTAATCGATTACGTCTGGGTGGCCTTGCATCGCCCTACATCTCCCTGCTTGAAAGTCTGTAGTTTGGACCAAGGCGACCGTTTGGTCACTTCGTTTGCGCGATAAAAGCGAAGATATTCTGAGAAAAGTAGTTTAAATAACGCAAAAACCGCCCAAACAAGGGCGGTTCTGCTTCTCATTTAGACTTCGTTAAGCTGTACGTTGAGCAGCTTTGCGATTGCTTCTCCATACGCCGGATCGGCTTTGTAGAAATGCTGTAATTGCCGGTCAACCACATCACTGGAAACCCCGGCCATTGCGGCGGCAATGTTGCTGACCAGCAGCGCTTTCTGCTCGTCGCTCATCAAACGGAACAACGCACCGGCGTGGCTGTAGTAATCGGTATCTTCGCGGTGATTGTAGCGATCAGCCGCACCGCTCAACGCCAATGGCGGCTCAGCATAACGAGGCGCTTGCTTCGGCGATTCGACGTAGCTATTCGGCTCATAGTTAGGTGCCGCACCGCCGTTACTGCCAAATGCCATCGACCCATCACGTTGGTAGCTGTTCACCGGGCTGCGAGGCGCGTTCACCGGCAGTTGCTGGTGATTGGTGCCAATGCGGTAGCGGTGCGCATCCGCGTAAGCAAACACGCGACCTTGGAGCATGCGGTCAGGTGACAAACCAACGCCTGGCACCATATTGCTCGGACCGAACGCCGCCTGCTCGACTTCAGCAAAGTAGTTCAGCGGATTGCGATTGAGCTCCAGTTCACCGACTTCGATCAGCGGAAACTCTTTCTGTGACCAGGTTTTTGTCACATCGAACGGGTTCTCGTAGTGCACCGCGGCTTGAGCCTCGGTCATGACCTGGATGCAAACGCGCCATTTCGGGAAGTCACCGCGTTCGATAGCGCCGAACAAGTCGCGCTGTGCGTAATCCGGATCGATGCCTGCCAGGCGCACTGCTTCTGCTGGCGCGAGGTTCTTGATCCCTTGTTGGGTCTTGTAGTGCCACTTCACCCAGTGCCGCTCGCCATTGGCGTTGATCAGGCTGTAGGTATGGCTACCGAAGCCATGCATGTGACGGTAGCCGTCAGGAATGCCTCGATCCGAGAACAGGATGGTGACCTGGTGCAGCGTCTCAGGCGAATGCGACCAGAAGTCCCACATCATCTGTGCGCTTTTCAGATTGCTTTGCGGCAGGCGTTTTTGAGTGTGAATGAAGTCCGGAAATTTCAAAGGATCGCGAATGAAAAACACCGGCGTGTTGTTGCCGACGATGTCCCAGTTGCCTTCTTCGGTATAGAACTTCAGGGCGAAGCCTCGTGGATCGCGTTCGGTATCGGCCGAACCACGCTCACCGCCGACGGTGGAAAACCGCAGGAAGGTAGGGGCTTGCTTACCAACGACCTCGAACAGTTTGGCGCTGGTGTACCGGGTGATGTCACGCGTGACGGTGAACGTGCCGTAGGCACCCGAACCTTTGGCGTGCACACGGCGCTCCGGGATGTTTTCACGGTTGAAGTGGGCAAGCTTCTCGATCAGATGAAAGTCGTCGAGCAGCAGTGGGCCACGTGGGCCGGCGGAGCGGGAATTCTGGTTATCGGCGACAGGAGCGCCACTGGCTGTGGTAAGCGTTTTACTTTGGCTCATGCGATCTCTTCCTTTGTCAGTCTTTCACTGCCGGATAATCGGCTGACAAGGAGTATTGATCACCAACGTTACACCTACAAATTCATTAACCTTTCAGTGTCGATAGAAAATAACTAACGTTCACAGCACTTTTCGAACGCCCACAAAAAACCGGGCACTAGGCCCGGTTCTTCGTTTCAGACTGACGTCTTACTCGGCAGTTACAGCTTCGCCGGCAGTAGCACGATCAACCAACTCGACGTACGCCATAGGCGCGTTGTCGCCAGTGCGGAAGCCGCACTTGAGGATGCGCAGGTAGCCACCCTCACGGGTAGCGTAACGCTTGCCCAGGTCGTTGAAGAGCTTACCAACGATAGCTTTCGAACGAGTACGGTCGAAAGCCAGACGGCGGTTAGCCAGGCTGTCTGTCTTGGCCAAAGTGATCAGCGGCTCAGCAACGCGACGCAGTTCTTTAGCTTTCGGCAGTGTAGTTTTGATCAGCTCGTGCTCGAACAGCGACACTGCCATGTTTTGAAACATGGCCTTGCGGTGCGAGCTAGTGCGGCTCAGGTGACGACCACTTTTACGATGACGCATGGTTCATTCCTTACCAAACACGACGTTCGGTGATTACGACGATCAGGCAGTCGCCTTGTCGTCCTTCTTAAGACTTGCAGGCGGCCAGTTGTCGAGGCGCATGCCGAGGGACAGACCGCGGGAGGCCAGAACGTCCTTGATTTCAGTCAAGGATTTCTTGCCAAGGTTCGGAGTCTTCAACAGCTCTACTTCGGTACGCTGAATCAGGTCACCGATGTAGTAGATGTTTTCCGCCTTAAGGCAGTTAGCCGAACGTACAGTCAGTTCCAGATCGTCAACCGGGCGAAGCAGGATCGGATCGATCTCGTCTTCCTGCTCGACAACCACTGGCTCACTGTCACCTTTGAGATCGACGAACGCAGCCAACTGCTGTTGCAGAATGGTTGCAGCGCGGCGGATAGCCTCTTCAGGATCCAGAGTACCGTTGGTTTCCAGATCAATAACCAGCTTGTCCAGGTTAGTACGCTGCTCGACACGGGCGTTTTCCACCACGTATGCGATACGGCGAACCGGGCTGAACGAAGAGTCAAGCTGCAAGCGACCGATGCTGCGGCTTTCGTCTTCATCGCTCTGACGCGAGTCTGCCGGTTCATAACCACGACCACGAGCTACGGTGAGCTTCATGTTCAGGGCGCCGTTAGACGCCAGGTTAGCGATTACGTGATCGGGGTTAACGATCTCGACATCATGATCCAGCTGAATATCGGCAGCGGTAACCACCCCCGAACCCTTCTTCGACAAGGTCAGCGTAACTTCGTCACGACCGTGCAGCTTGATAGCCAGACCTTTAAGGTTCAACAGGATTTCAATTACGTCTTCCTGTACGCCTTCGATGGCGCTGTACTCATGGAGTACACCGTCAATCTCGGCCTCGACTACTGCACAGCCGGGCATTGAGGACAACAGGATGCGGCGCAGCGCGTTGCCCAGGGTGTGGCCGAAACCACGCTCGAGAGGCTCGAGAGTGATCTTGGCGCGGGTTGGACTGACAACCTGCACATCAATGTGGCGGGGTGTCAGGAACTCATTTACCGAAATCTGCATGGATGCACCTATTTTCTAGCCCTTACTTGGAGTAGAGCTCGACAATCAGGCTTTCGTTGATGTCGGCGGACAGATCACTGCGAGCTGGAACGTTCTTGAAAACGCCCGACTTCTTCTCAGTGTCTACTTCTACCCATTCTACGCGGCCACGTTGGGCACACAGATCGAGAGCTTGGACAATGCGAAGTTGGTTCTTTGCTTTCTCGCGAATCGCGACCACGTCACCAGCACGAACCTGGTAAGACGGTACGTTTACGGTCTGACCGTTAACGCTGACGGATTTGTGCGATACCAGCTGACGGGATTCGGCACGAGTAGAGCCAAAACCCATACGGTATACAACGTTGTCCAGACGGCATTCGAGCAGTTGCAGCAGGTTTTCACCGGTTGCACCTTTCTTGCCAGCAGCTTCTTTGTAGTAGCCGCTGAATTGACGCTCGAGAACGCCGTAGATACGACGGACCTTCTGCTTTTCACGCAGTTGGGTGCCGTAATCGGACTGGCGACCGCGGCGTTGGCCGTGGATACCAGGTGCTGCTTCAATGTTGCACTTCGATTCGATCGCGCGCACGCCGCTCTTCAGAAAGAGATCGGTGCCTTCGCGACGAGCGAGTTTGCATTTTGGACCAATGTAACGAGCCATTCTTTACAATCTCCTGGATTACACGCGGCGCTTCTTCGGCGGACGGCACCCGTTGTGCGGGATTGGCGTCACGTCGGTGATGCTGGCGATCTTGTAGCCACAGCCGTTCAAAGCGCGGACTGCAGATTCACGACCTGGGCCTGGACCTTTGACGTTAACGTCGAGGTTTTTCAGACCGTATTCCAGCGCAGCTTGGCCAGCACGTTCAGCAGCTACTTGAGCAGCAAACGGGGTGGACTTGCGGGAACCGCGGAAACCCGAACCACCGGAGGTAGCCCAGGAAAGAGCGTTGCCTTGACGGTCGGTGATGGTCACGATTGTGTTGTTAAAAGATGCATGGATGTGGGCGATGCCATCAACCACTGTCTTTTTAACTTTTTTACGAGGACGAGCAGCAGGTTTAGCCATGATTAATTTCCTGTCGATTCGCTGGGGCGATTACTTGCGGATCGGCTTACGCGGACCTTTACGGGTACGCGCGTTAGTCTTGGTACGCTGACCGCGCACTGGAAGACCACGACGATGACGCAGACCGCGATAGCAACCGAGGTCCATCAAACGCTTGATTTTCATGTTGATTTCGCGACGCAGGTCACCTTCAGTGGTGAACTTCGCCACTTCGCCACGCAGCTGTTCAATCTGCTCGTCGCTCAGATCTTTGATCTTTGCGGCTGGGTTTACCCCAGTCACTGCACAGATCTTCTGTGCAGTAGTGCGACCAACACCATAGATGTAGGTCAGCGAGATAACAGTATGCTTGTTATCTGGAATGTTAACGCCTGCAATACGGGCCATTCAGTGGGACTCCAATTGACAGCTACCTACGCCCCGGAAGCCAAGAAATAGGGCGCGAGATAATATCGCTGTAATAACAAATAATCAACCCGGTAGCGCACTAGCTACCGGGCTTGAAGCACAATCACACTCAGCCTTGGCGCTGTTTGTGACGCGGTTCCGCGCTGCAAATTACTCGAACAACACCTTCGCGGCGAATAATTTTGCAGTTACGGCACAGCTTTTTCACCGATGCACGAACTTTCATCACCAACTCCTCGAACCTTATGGGTACTCAGCGCAACATGCCGCTGCCGTAACCCTTCAGGTTGGCTTTCTTCATCAGGGATTCGTACTGGTGCGAAACGAGGTGCGATTGTACTTGGGACATGAAGTCCATCACAACCACGACGACGATCAGCAACGAGGTCCCGCCAAGGTAGAACGGTACGTTTGCTGCAACCACCAGGAACTGGGGCAACAAGCACACGGCCGTCATGTAAAGAGCACCGAACATGGTCAAGCGAGTCAGAACGCCGTCAATGTAGCGCGCAGACTGCTCACCTGGACGGATGCCCGGAATAAAGGCACCGGACTTCTTCAGGTTTTCCGCTACGTCTTTCGGATTGAACATCAACGCCGTATAGAAGAAGCAGAAGAAAATAATCCCTGCACTAAACAGCAGAATATTCAACGGCTGACCAGGAGCGATCGACTGCGAGATGTCCTGCAACCAGCCCATACCTTCAGACTGACCGAACCAGGCACCCAACGAAGCCGGGAACAGCAAAATGCTGCTCGCGAAAATGGCCGGAATAACACCGGCCATGTTCACCTTCAGCGGCAAGTGGCTAGTCTGCGCAGCAAAAACCTTGCGGCCCTGCTGACGCTTGGCGTAGTGAACAGCAATACGACGCTGACCACGCTCAATGAACACCACGAAACCGATAATCGCTACTGCCAGCAAACCGATGGCAACCAGGGCGAAGATGTTGATATCACCCTGACGTGCAGACTCGAAAGACTGCCCGATCGCTCTCGGAAGACCGGCGACGATACCCGAAAAAATCAACATCGAGATACCGTTGCCAACACCACGCTCAGTAATCTGCTCACCCAGCCACATCATGAACATCGCACCAGCCACAAAAGTGGTTACTGCGACGAAATGGAAGCTAAAGTCACCAGTGAACGCAACGCCCTGCCCCGCCAGACCAATGGACATGCCAATAGCCTGAACGAGAGCGAGGACGACAGTGCCGTAGCGGGTGTACTGGCTGATCTTGCGACGGCCAGCTTCACCTTCCTTCTTCAACTGTTCCAGCTGCGGGCTGACGGCGGTCATCAGTTGCATGATGATCGATGCCGAAATGTACGGCATGATCCCCAGTGCAAAGATGCTCATCCGCTCCAGCGCGCCGCCGGAAAACATGTTGAACAAGCTAAGAATGGTCCCCTCATTCTGTCGAAACAGGTCCGCGAGTCGGTCCGGGTTGATACCTGGAACCGGGATGTGTGCGCCTATTCGGTAGACGATAATCGCCAGGAACAGAAAACGCAGACGAGCCCAGAGTTCAGACATACCGCCTTTGCCGAGCGCAGAGAGAGCACCTTGCTTAGCCATTTATTCCTCGAACTTGCCGCCAGCTGCTTCGATAGCCGCACGCGCACCTTTGGTGGCGCCGACTCCCTTTCCGATGGTGACAGCGCGAGTAACTTCACCGGACAGCATGATTTTCACACGCTGTACGTTGACGTTGATCACGTTGGCATCTTTCAGGGACTGCACGGTGACGATGTCGCCTTCCACTTTAGCCAGCTCGGACAGACGCACTTCTGCGCGATCCATGGCTTTCAGGGAAACGAAACCGAACTTCGGCAGGCGACGATGCAGCGGCTGTTGACCGCCTTCAAAGCCTGGAGCAATGGTGCCACCGGAGCGGGAGGACTGACCTTTGTGGCCACGGCCACCGGTCTTACCCAAACCACTACCGATACCACGGCCCGGACGATGCTTTTCGCGACGGGAACCCGGCGCTGGACTCAGATCATTGAGTTTCATCGATTAACCCTCGACACGCAGCATGTAGTAAGCCTTGTTGATCATCCCGCGATTCTCGGGAGTATCAAGTACTTCTACAGTGTGACCGATGCGACGCAGACCCAGACCCTTAACGCACAGTTTGTGGTTAGGGATGCGGCCGGTCATGCTTTTGATCAGCGTAACTTTAACGGTAGCCATGATCAGAAGATCTCCTTGACGCTTTTGCCACGCTTGGCGGCAATGGATTCAGGAGACTGCATAGCTTTCAAACCTTTGAAAGTGGCGTGAACCACGTTTACCGGGTTAGTCGAGCCGTAGCACTTGGCCAGAACGTTCTGAACGCCAGCAACTTCGAGGACAGCACGCATAGCGCCGCCAGCGATGATACCGGTACCTTCAGAAGCAGGCTGCATGTACACCTTCGAAGCGCCGTGACCGGACTTCATTGCGTACTGCAGAGTGGTGCCGTTCAGATCAACTTGGATCATGTTGCGACGAGCAGCTTCCATTGCCTTCTGGATCGCAGCAGGCACTTCACGTGACTTGCCACGGCCGAAGCCAACACGCCCTTTACCATCACCAACCACGGTCAACGCGGTGAAAGTGAAGATACGGCCGCCTTTAACGGTTTTGGCTACGCGGTTAACTTGAACCAGCTTCTCAATGTAGCCTTCGTCGCGCTTTTGGTCGTTATTTGACATAACTTAGAACTCCAGCCCAGCTTCACGAGCAGCATCAGCCAGCGCCTTGACGCGGCCGTGGTACTTGAAGCCAGAGCGGTCGAAAGCCACCTGCGAGACGCCAGCGGCTTTAGCACGCGTAGCGACCAGCTGGCCAACCTTAGTGGCCGCGTCGATGTTGCCAGTGGCGCCATCACGCAGTTCTTTATCCAAAGTCGAGGCAGATGCCAGGACTTTGTTGCCGTCGGCCGAAATGACCTGGGCGTAGATGTGCTGCGACGAGCGGAACACGCAGAGACGCACGACTTCGAGTTCGTGCATTTTCAGGCGTGCTTTGCGAGCGCGACGCAGTCGAGTAACTTTTTTGTCGGTCATTTGCTATGCCCTACTTCTTCTTGGCTTCTTTACGACGGACGACTTCGTCCGCGTAGCGCACACCTTTGCCTTTGTACGGCTCTGGTGGACGGAAGTCGCGGATCTCGGCGGCCACTTGACCTACCAGCTGCTTATCGATACCCCGAATCAGGATGTCGGTTTGGCTAGGAGTCTCAGCGGTGATGCCTTCCGGCAGTTCATAATCCACTGGGTGCGAGAAGCCAAGAGCCAGGTTCAGCACTGTGCCTTTTGCTTGCGCTTTGTAACCAACACCGACCAGCTGGAGCTTGCGCTCGAAGCCTTGGCTTACGCCTTGGACCATGTTGTTTACCAACGCACGAGTGGTACCAGCCATTGCGCGAGTTTGTTGATCGCCATTGCGAGCAGCGAAACGCAGCTCACCAGCTTCTTCAACGATCTCAACGGACGAATGGATGTTCAGTTCGAGAGTACCCTTGGCACCCTTCACCGAAAGCTGTTGGCCTGCGAATTTTACTTCGACACCGGCTGGCAGCTTAACGGGGTTCTTAGCGACGCGTGACATGCTTATCCCCCCTTAGAACACAGTGCAAAGAACTTCGCCGCCGACACCGGCAGCGCGCGCAGCACGATCCGTCATCACACCTTTGTTGGTGGAGACGATAGACACACCGAGACCGCCACGAACTTTTGGCAGATCATCGACGGACTTGTACTGACGCAGGCCTGGACGGCTAACGCGCTTCACTTCCTCGATGACCGGACGGCCTTCGAAGTACTTCAGCTCGATGGACAGCAGTGGTTTGATTTCGCTGCTGATCTGATAACCCGCAATGTAACCTTCGTCCTTCAGGACTTTGGCAACAGCTACCTTCAAAGTAGAAGATGGCATGCTTACGACGGACTTTTCAGCCATCTGGGCATTACGGATTCGAGTTAGCATGTCCGCTAACGGGTCCTGCATACTCATGGGCTAGACGCTCCTAATACAAAAAAATTAGCCTTGCGGCTACTACTTGTCGCCGAGCTCATCCATGCGAAAAAAGCACGGGCTCAGGCGAGCCGGGTATTCTAGACACACCCCACAAATGAATCAAGCCCCAATAGGGGCTTGATTCAAGTTCAAGGTCACCGGCGGTCAGGATCTTGCGAACCTGGACGCCGAGACTTTGATAGTGCTTACCAGCTGGCTTTAACCAGACCAGGCACGTCACCACGCATTGCAGCTTCACGCAGCTTGTTACGGCCGAGGCCGAACTTGCGGTAAACGCCGTGTGGACGACCGGTCAGGCGGCAGCGGTTACGCATGCGCGAAGCGCTTGCGTCACGTGGCTGCTTCTGCAGAGCTACTGTAGCTTCCCAACGCGCTTCTGGACTTGCGTTCAGATCAACGATGATTGCTTTCAGTGCTGCACGCTTTTTGGCGTACTTGGCAACCGTGAGCTGACGCTTCAGCTCGCGGTTTTTCATGCTCATCTTGGCCATTTTCCTACTCCAATCAGTTGCGGAACGGGAATTTGAAAGCACGCAACAGCGCGCGACCTTCATCATCGTTCTTGGCAGTGGTGGTCAGGGTAATGTCCAGACCGCGGAGAGCATCGATCTTGTCGTAGTCGATTTCCGGGAAGATGATCTGCTCTTTAACGCCCATGCTGTAGTTACCACGACCATCGAAGGACTTGGCATTCAGGCCGCGGAAGTCGCGAACCCGAGGCAGGGAGATCGACAGCAGACGATCCAGGAATTCGTACATACGCTCACGGCGCAGGGTCACTTTGACGCCGATCGGCCAACCTTCACGGACTTTAAAGCCAGCGATGGATTTCCGAGCGTAAGTCACAACGACTTTCTGACCGGTGATCTTTTCCAGGTCGGCAACAGCGTGCTCGATGACTTTCTTGTCACCGACTGCTTCGCCCAGACCCATGTTCAGGGTGATTTTGGTAACGCGTGGAACTTCCATCACGTTCGAAAGCTTAAGTTCTTCCTTAAGCTTCGGTGCGATTTCCTTCCAGTAAATCTCTTTTAGTCGTGCCATGGTCTTCTACCTAGCAGTGTTCAAGCATCAACCGCTTTTTGGGTCGACTTGAAGACACGAATTTTCTTGCCGTCTTCTACTTTGAAACCAACGCGATCAGCCTTGTTGGTTTCGCCGTTGAAAATGGCGACGTTAGAAGCGTCCAGTGGAGCTTCTTTTTCGACGATACCGCCTTGTACGCCCGACATCGGGTTAGGCTTGGTATGACGCTTAACCAGGTTCAGACCACCAATAACCAGACGGTTATTAGCGAGAACCTTAAGCACCTTACCGCGCTTACCTTTGTCTTTGCCGGCGATCACGATGATCTCGTCGTCACGACGAATCTTTTGCATGTCGGATCTCCTTACAGCACTTCTGGGGCGAGCGAGACGATCTTCATGAACTTCTCAGTACGAAGTTCACGGGTCACTGGCCCAAAGATACGGGTGCCGATCGGCTCTTGCTTGTTGTTCAGAAGAACAGCAGCGTTGCCATCAAAGCGGATAATGGAGCCATCAGCACGACGTACGCCGTGACGAGTGCGGACTACAACAGCAGTCATCACTTGGCCTTTTTTCACTTTACCGCGAGGAATTGCTTCCTTGACGGTAACTTTGATGATGTCACCGATACCAGCGTAACGACGATGGGAGCCACCCAGCACCTTGATGCACATAACACGGCGAGCGCCAGAGTTATCGGCCACATCGAGCATGGATTGAGTCTGAATCATATAATTTCTCCGACCCCTAGTCCTTAGACTTCCACAGCGCGTTCGAGAACATCAACCAGCGCCCAAGACTTAGTCTTGGCCAAAGGACGAGTTTCACGAATAGTGACTTTGTCGCCGATGTGGCACTGATTGGTTTCGTCGTGCGCGTGCAGCTTAGTCGAACGCTTAACGTATTTACCGTAGATCGGGTGCTTAACGCGACGCTCGATCAGAACGGTGATGGTCTTGTCCATTTTGTCGCTGACAACACGGCCAGTCAGCGTACGGACGGTTTTTTCGGCTTCAGCCATGATTACTTACCTGCCTGCTGTTTGAGCACAGTCTTCACGCGAGCGATGTCACGCTTAACTTGCCGGAGCAGGTGAGACTGCCCCAACTGGCCAGTTGCTTTCTGCATCCGCAGATTGAACTGGTCGCGCAGCAGGCCGAGCAGTTGCTCGTTAAGCTGCGGCGCGTCTTTTTCACGAAGTTCATTCGCTTTCATCACATCACCGTCCGTTTAACAAAAGCGGTGGCGAGCGGCAGCTTTGCAGCAGCCAGGGCAAAAGCCTCACGCGCCAGCTCTTCAGAAACGCCCTCGATTTCATACAGGACTTTGCCTGGCTGAATCTGGGCAACCCAGTACTCCACACTACCCTTACCTTTACCCATCCGAACTTCGAGTGGCTTTTTGGAAATAGGCTTGTCCGGGAATACACGGATCCAGATCTTGCCGCCACGTTTAACGTGACGGGTCAGTGCACGACGCGCTGACTCGATCTGACGAGCGGTGAGACGACCACGAGCTACAGACTTCAGCGCGAACTCGCCGAAGCTGACTTTGCTACCGCGCTGAGCCAGACCACGGTTGTGGCCTGTCATCTGCTTGCGGAACTTCGTACGCTTTGGTTGCAACATTTGGCGTACCCCTTACTTAGCAGCTTTTTTACGAGGCGCTGGTGCTTGTGGTTTCAGTTCTTCTTGGCGACCACCAATTACTTCGCCTTTGAAGATCCAAACCTTTACACCGATCACACCGTAAGTGGTGTGAGCTTCGTAGTTGGCATAGTCGATGTCGGCACGCAGGGTGTGCAGTGGCACACGACCTTCGCGATACCATTCAGTACGTGCGATTTCAGCACCGCCGAGACGACCGCTCACTTGGATTTTGATGCCTTTGGCACCAATGCGCATGGCGTTCTGAACAGCGCGCTTCATAGCGCGACGGAACATTACGCGACGCTCCAGCTGCTGAGCTACGCTCTGCGCAACCAGCATACCGTCGAGCTCCGGCTTGCGGATCTCTTCGATATTGATGTGCACAGGCACACCCATTTGCTTGGTCAGGTCCTGACGCAGTTTCTCAACATCTTCACCTTTCTTCCCGATAACGATACCTGGACGAGCGGTGTGGATGGTGATACGTGCAGTCTGAGCCGGACGATGGATATCGATACGGCTTACGGACGCGCTTTTTAGTTTGTCTTGGAGATACTCACGCACCTTCAGATCAGCGAACAAATAGTCCGCATAAGTCCGACCGTCTGCGTACCAGACGGAGGTGTGCTCCTTGACGATTCCCAGGCGAATGCCAATGGGATGTACTTTCTGACCCATCTCTTCGACTCCGTTACTTGTCAGCAACCTTGACAGTGATATGGCAAGACCGCTTGACGATGCGATCAGCACGGCCTTTGGCACGTGGCATGATGCGCTTCAGCGAACGCCCTTCGTTGACGAAAACGGTGCTGACCTTAAGGTCATCAACGTCTGCGCCTTCGTTATGCTCGGCGTTGGCTACGGCCGACTCCAGCACTTTCTTCATGATCTCGGCGGCTTTCTTACTGCTGAAAGCCAACAGGTTGAGCGCTTCGCCCACCTTCTTCCCGCGGATCTGGTCGGCGACCAAGCGGGCTTTCTGGGCGGAGATTCGAGCGCCCGACAACTTAGCGGCTACTTCCATCGTTCCTTACCCCTTAACGCTTGGCTTTCTTGTCTGCCACGTGCCCACGATATGTGCGGGTACCGGCAAACTCGCCCAGTTTGTGGCCGACCATGTCTTCGTTCACGAGAACTGGAACATGTTGACGACCGTTATGCACAGCAATGGTCAAACCGACCATTTGTGGCAGGATCATGGAACGGCGCGACCAGGTCTTAACTGGTTTGCGATCGTTCTTTTCCGCCGCCACTTCGATCTTCTTCAGTAGGTGAAGATCAATAAAAGGACCTTTTTTCAGAGAACGTGGCACTGTCGTATCCCTCTATTTACTTGCGACGACGGACGATCATTTTGTCGGTACGCTTATTACCACGAGTCTTCGCGCCCTTAGTCGGGAAGCCCCATGGCGATACCGGATGACGACCACCAGAGGTACGACCTTCACCACCACCATGTGGGTGGTCAACCGGGTTCATGGCAACACCACGAACGGTTGGGCGAACGCCACGCCAGCGTTTGGCACCAGCTTTACCCAGCGAACGCAGGCTGTGCTCGGAGTTCGAGACTTCGCCCAGGGTCGCGCGGCATTCAGCCAGCACTTTACGCATCTCACCAGAACGCAGACGCAGGGTCACGTAGACACCTTCACGAGCGATCAGCTGAGCCGAAGCACCAGCGGAACGAGCGATTTGCGCGCCTTTACCTGGCTTCAATTCGATGCCGTGTACGGTGCTACCAACTGGAATGTTACGCAGTTGCAGAGCGTTGCCCGGCTTGATCGGTGCCAGAGCACCTGCGATCAGCTGGTCACCAGCACTCACGCCTTTAGGGGCGATGATGTAGCGACGCTCGCCATCTGCGTACAGCAGCAGAGCGATGTGAGCAGTACGGTTTGGATCGTATTCAATACGCTCGACAGTGGCAGAGATGCCATCTTTGTCGTTGCGACGGAAATCGACCAGACGATAATGCTGCTTATGGCCACCACCGATGTGACGAGTGGTAATGCGACCATTGTTGTTACGACCACCAGTCTTCGATTTTTTCTCGAGCAGCGGTGCGTGAGGAGCGCCTTTATGCAGCTCCTGGTTGACCACCTTGACCACAAAACGGCGGCCAGGGGAAGTCGGTTTGCATTTAACGATTGCCATGATGCACCCCTTCCTTACTCAGCACTGCTGCTGAAATCGAGATCTTGGCCTGGCTGAAGGGAGATAACTGCCTTCTTCCAGTCATTACGCTTGCCCAGACCGCGAGCAGTGCGCTTGCTCTTACCCAGAACATTCAGGGTAGTAACACGCTCTACTTTCACGCTGAACAGGCTTTCGACGGCCTTCTTGATTTCCAGCTTGGTTGCGTCAGTTGCAACCTTGAAAACGAACTGGCCTTTCTTGTCAGCCAGAACCGTAGCCTTCTCGGAAACGTGCGGGCCAAGCAGAACTTTAAATACGCGTTCCTGGTTCATCCCAGCAGCTCCTCGAATTTCTTCACGGCCGACACGGTGATCAACACCTTGTCGTATGCGATCAGACTAACTGGATCGGAACCCTGCACGTCACGCACATCAACGTGTGGCAGGTTACGAGCAGCCAGGTACAGGTTCTGATCAACGACTTCAGACACGATCAAGACGTCAGTCAAGCCCATGCCAGTCAGTTTGTTCAGCAGATCTTTGGTCTTCGGTGCATCAACAGCGAAGTCCTGAACCACAACCAGACGATCAGTACGCACCAGCTCAGCAAGGATGGAACGCATTGCTGCGCGATACATCTTCTTGTTCAGCTTCTGGGTGTGATCCTGAGGACGAGCTGCGAAAGTGGTACCGCCGCCACGCCAGATTGGGCTACGGATAGTACCGGCACGAGCACGGCCAGTACCTTTCTGACGCCATGGGCGCTTACCGCCACCACGAACGTCGGAACGGGTCTTTTGCTGCTTGGAACCCTGACGGCCGCCGGCCATGTAGGCCACGACTGCTTGGTGAACCAGCGTCTCGTTGAATTCGCCGCCAAATGTCAGTTCGGAAACTTCGATCGCTTGAGCGTCATTTACATTTAATTGCATGTCAGCTTCCCCTTAACCGCGAGCCTTGGCTGCTGGACGTACAACCAAGTTGCCGCCAGTAGCGCCAGGAACAGCGCCCTTGACCAACAACAGATTGCGTTCAGCGTCCACGCGCACTACTTCGAGGGACTGCACGGTCACGCGCTCAGCGCCCATATGACCGGACATTTTTTTGCCCTTGAATACACGACCAGGAGTCTGGCACTGGCCGATAGAGCCTGGAACGCGGTGGGACACGGAGTTACCGTGGGTATTATCTTGCCCGCGGAAGTTCCAACGCTTGATCGTACCCTGGAAGCCTTTACCCTTGGACTGACCGGTTACATCAACCAGTTGACCAGCAGCGAAGATTTCAGCGTTGATCAGATCGCCGGCCTGGTACTCGCCTTCTTCAAGACGGAATTCCATTACGGTACGACCAGCGGCAACGTTCGCCTTAGCGAAGTGGCCAGCTTGAGCAGCTGTAACACGCGAAGCACGACGCTCGCCTACAGTGACTTGCACTGCACGGTAGCCATCGGTCTCTTCAGTTTTGAACTGGGTGACGCGATTCGGTTCGATCTCAATGACCGTGACCGGAATGGAGACACCTTCTTCGGTGAAAATACGGGTCATACCGCATTTACGACCGACTACACCAATAGTCATGTTGTAAACCTCATGAGTGTACGGGGCTTTCACCCGCTATGGCCGCCCATTTCAGAGCGTTACACGACTAAGACCGAGTCTTAGCCGAGGCTGATCTGCACTTCCACACCGGCCGCAAGATCAAGCTTCATAAGAGCATCAACGGTTTTATCCGTTGGCTGGACGATGTCCAGAACGCGCTTATGAGTACGGATCTCGTACTGGTCACGCGCGTCTTTGTTGACGTGCGGGGAGACCAGAACGGTGAACCGCTCTTTACGGGTAGGCAGTGGAATTGGACCACGCACTTGAGCACCAGTACGTTTCGCGGTTTCCACGATTTCCTGGGTGGATTGGTCGATCAGGCGATGGTCAAAAGCCTTCAACCTGATACGGATTTGCTGATTTTGCATTGGATTTCAGACTCCGGCTGCTATTCCCACCGAGCGCAATACGCCCGTTAAAAGGAGGCGCAATTCTATAGACGCCCCAGATAGGTGTCAACCCAATAAAAAAGCCCCCGCTGAGCGGGGGCTTTTTCAAGTCATCAAAGCTTACTCAAAAAGAGCTTACTCGATGATTTTGGCTACGACGCCAGCGCCGACGGTACGACCGCCTTCACGGATAGCGAAACGCAGACCATCTTCCATCGCGATGGTTTTGATCAGGGTAACAGTCATCTGAATGTTGTCACCTGGCATTACCATTTCAACGCCTTCTGGCAGCTCGCAGTTACCAGTCACGTCAGTCGTACGGAAGTAGAACTGTGGACGGTAGCCTTTGAAGAACGGAGTATGACGACCGCCTTCTTCCTTGCTCAGAACGTAAACTTCTGCGGTGAACTTGGTGTGCGGCTTAACCGAACCCGGCTTAACCAGAACCTGGCCACGCTCAACGTCGTCACGCTTGGTGCCGCGCAGCAGCACGCCGCAGTTCTCGCCAGCACGACCTTCGTCGAGCAGCTTACGGAACATTTCAACACCGGTGCAGGTGGTGACGGTAGTGTCACGCAGACCAACGATTTCCAGCGGATCTTGTACGCGAACGATACCGCGCTCGATACGACCAGTCACAACAGTACCGCGACCTGAGATCGAGAATACGTCTTCGATTGGCATCAGGAACGGCTTGTCGGTCAGACGAACTGGTTCTGGGATGTAGCTGTCCAGAGTTTCAACCAGTTTACGAACGGCAGTGGTGCCCATTTCGTTGTCGTCTTTGCCTTCCAGAGCCATACGAGCGGAACCGATGATGATCGGAGTGTCGTCGCCTGGGAAGTCGTAAGTGCTCAGCAGATCGCGCACTTCCATCTCAACCAGTTCCAGCAGCTCAGCGTCGTCTACCAGGTCAGCCTTGTTCAGGAAAACCACGATGTACGGAACGCCTACCTGACGGGACAACAGGATGTGCTCACGGGTTTGCGGCATCGGACCATCAGCGGCCGAGCAAACCAGGATAGCGCCGTCCATCTGGGCAGCACCGGTGATCATGTTCTTCACATAGTCAGCGTGACCTGGGCAGTCAACGTGAGCGTAGTGACGGATCTTCGAGTTGTACTCGACGTGCGCGGTGTTGATGGTGATACCACGAGCTTTTTCTTCTGGCGCGCTGTCGATTTTATCGAAATCAACGATTGCCGAACCGAAAACCTCGGAGCAAACACGAGTCAGAGCAGCAGTCAGAGTGGTTTTACCGTGGTCAACGTGACCGATGGTGCCAACGTTGACGTGCGGTAGGGAACGATCAAATTTTTCTTTAGCCACGACAATTAACTCCTTGCCTAAAGGACTGAATCAGCCTTGTTTTTTGGTAACGGTTTCGACGATGTGCGACGGAGCCGTATTGTATTTTTTGAATTCCATAGAGTAGCTTGCGCGACCCTGGGACATGGAACGAACGTCGGTCGCATAACCGAACATCTCGCCCAGCGGAACTTCGGCGCGAATTACTTTGCCGGAGACCGTGTCTTCCATACCCAAAATCATGCCGCGACGACGGTTAAGGTCGCCCATCACGTCACCCATATAGTCTTCAGGCGTAACAACCTCTACCGCCATGATCGGCTCAAGCAACTCACCACCGCCCTTCTGGGCCAGTTGCTTGGTCGCCATGGAAGCAGCCACCTTAAACGCCATCTCGTTGGAGTCGACGTCGTGGTAAGAACCATCAAACACGGTAGCCTTCAGGCCGATCAGCGGATAGCCGGCAACAACGCCGTTCTTCATCTGCTCTTCGATACCCTTCTGGATCGCCGGGATGTATTCCTTAGGAACCACACCACCCACGACTTCGTTCACGAATTGCAGACCTTCCTGACCTTCGTCAGCAGGAGCAAAACGAATCCAGCAATGGCCGAACTGGCCACGACCGCCGGATTGACGAACGAATTTGCCTTCGATTTCACAGTTCTTCGTGATGCGCTCACGATAGGAAACCTGAGGCTTACCAATGTTGGCTTCGACGTTGAACTCACGGCGCATCCGGTCAACCAGGATGTCCAGGTGCAGCTCGCCCATGCCGGAGATGATCGTTTGACCAGTCTCTTCATCGGTTTTGACGCGGAAAGATGGATCTTCCTGAGCAAGCTTGCCCAGAGCGATACCCATTTTTTCCTGGTCATCCTTGGTCTTAGGCTCTACGGCAACCGAAATAACCGGCTCCGGGAAGTCCATGCGAACCAGGATGATTGGCTTGTCAGCGTTGCACAAAGTCTCACCAGTGGTGACGTCCTTCATGCCGATCAAGGCCGCGATGTCACCAGCGCGTACTTCCTTGATTTCTTCACGGGCGTTTGCGTGCATTTGCACCATACGACCCACGCGCTCTTTCTTGCCTTTAACCGAGTTGATCACGCCGTCGCCGGAGGCCAACACGCCCGAGTAAACTCGAACAAAGGTCAAGGTACCCACGAATGGGTCGGTAGCGATCTTGAACGCCAGAGCCGAGAACGGCTCGCTGTCGTCTGCGTGACGCTCCATTTCCTTGGTCTCGTCATCCGGGTCAGTACCCTTGATGGCAGGAATGTCGGTAGGAGCAGGCAGGTAGTCGATAACGGCGTCGAGAACCAGGGGAACACCCTTGTTCTTGAAGGAAGAACCGCAAACAGCCAGAACGATCTCACCAGCGATAGTACGCTGACGCAGAGCGGCCTTGATTTCCGCGTTGGTGAGCTCTTCACCTTCGAGGTACTTGTTCATCAGCTCTTCGCTGGCTTCGGCCGCAGCCTCAACCATGTTGCCGCGCCACTCGTTAGCCAGTTCCTGCAGTTCAGCAGGGATAGGCTCGCGACGTGGAACCATGCCTTTGTCAGCATCGTTCCAGTAAACAGCTTCCATGGCCAACAGATCGATCTGACCCTGGAAATTGTCTTCGGAACCGATAGCCAACTGGATCGGCACCGGGGTATGACCCAGACGCTGCTTGATCTGACCGATCACGCGCAGGAAGTTCGCACCAGCACGGTCCATCTTGTTTACGTAAACAAGACGTGGAACACCGTACTTGTTGGCTTGACGCCATACGGTTTCCGACTGAGGCTCAACACCCGAGGTACCGCAGAACACAACGACCGCGCCGTCGAGAACACGCAGGGAACGCTCAACTTCAATAGTGAAGTCTACGTGGCCCGGGGTGTCGATGACGTTAAAACGGTATTGGTCTTTGTGCTGCTTCTCGGAACCCTGCCAGAAGGCGGTAATAGCAGCAGAAGTAATGGTAATACCACGCTCCTGCTCCTGCACCATCCAGTCTGTGGTCGCGGCGCCGTCATGCACCTCGCCCATCTTGTGACTTTTGCCAGTGTAAAAAAGGACGCGCTCGGTGGTGGTGGTTTTACCAGCATCCACGTGTGCAACGATACCAATGTTACGGTAGCGATTAATCGGTGTTGTACGAGCCATAAAGCCCTCGCAAAATTAGTGACGCTAAAATTAGAAGCGGTAGTGCGAGAAAGCCTTGTTGGCTTCAGCCATACGGTGCACGTCTTCACGCTTCTTAACTGCAGCACCTTTACCTTCAGCGGCGTCCAACAGTTCGCCAGCCAAACGCAGAGCCATAGACTTCTCGCCGCGCTTGCGGGCGAAGTCTACCAACCAGCGCATTGCCAGAGCGTTACGACGGGACGGACGAACTTCGACCGGAACCTGGTAAGTAGCACCGCCTACACGGCGCGACTTTACTTCGACCAGCGGAGCGATGGCGTCGAGAGCTTTCTCGAAGATTTCCAGGGGATCGCTGTTCTTGCGTTCTTTAACTTTTTCCAGCGCGCCATAAACGATACGTTCGGCAACGGCTTTCTTGCCGCTTTCCATTACGTGGTTCATGAACTTGGCCAGGATCTGGCTGCCGTACTTTGGATCGTCAAGCACTTCGCGCTTGGCTGCTACGCGTCTTCTTGGCATGGATAAGCCCTCAAACGGTCTTCAGGTTCGCTCGGAATCGGTGCCCTTGCGGGACGCCTCCGACCTTACTCTTATCGACTCAGAAAAATAGAAAATCAGTTTTTACAAAAAGCCGCTACTACTTAGGCTTCTTGGTACCGTACTTCGAACGACCCTGGTTACGACCTTTAACGCCGGAAGTATCCAAAGAACCGCGTACGGTGTGGTAACGAACACCTGGCAAGTCTTTTACACGACCGCCGCGGATCAGTACCACGCTGTGCTCTTGCAGGTTGTGGCCTTCACCGCCGATGTACGAGGAAACCTCGAAACCGTTGGTCAGACGCACACGGCATACTTTACGCAGTGCCGAGTTAGGTTTTTTCGGCGTGGTGGTATACACACGGGTGCATACGCCACGACGTTGCGGGCAGTTCTGCAGCGCAGGTACGTCGGATTTCTCGACGATACGCTTACGCGGCTGACGTACCAGCTGGTTGATAGTTGCCATCTACTAGCTCCACTGTTGTCTTGCGACGCTATTGTCTTGCAAGAAAAGCAAAATGGCAGGAACGAATTCCCGCCAAATTTAGGGGTACAAGAGTCTAAAGAGGATCTTGCCCCCAGTCAAGGCAAGGCCCCGACCTCTCCACCCATCCAACCTCGACAAATTGTCTCGATTCGATGAACGGAGCGGTCAGGGCCTTACGCTCATTTATCGCAGAACTCAGTTACCGCTAGAGTTCAGCGCTTCGGTCAGTGCAGCTTCCACTTCACTGGCGCTTACGCGCAACGGTTTGTCAGCATCACGGCGACGCTTACGCTCGCTGTGATAAGCCAGACCGGTACCGGCCGGGATCAGACGACCCACGACCACGTTTTCTTTCAGGCCGCGCAGGTAATCGCGCTTGCCGGTTACCGCCGCCTCGGTCAGTACTCGGGTGGTTTCCTGGAAGGAAGCCGCCGAGATGAACGATTCGGTGGACAACGACGCCTTGGTGATACCCAGCAACACGCGAGTGAACTTGGAAACGAATTTCTCGTCGCCCGCCAGACGCTCGTTCTCTACCAGAACGTGAGTCAACTCCATCTGGTCGCCCTTGATGAAAGTCGAGTCGCCGGATTCAGCGATTTCAACCTTACGCAACATCTGACGCAGGATGGTCTCGATGTGCTTGTCGTTGATCTTCACGCCTTGCAGACGATAAACGTCCTGGATCTCGTTCACGATGTACTTGGCCAGCGCACTCACACCCAGCAGACGCAGGATGTCGTGTGGATCGCTCGGGCCGTCGGAGATAACTTCGCCGCGGTTTACCTGTTCGCCTTCGAAGACGTTCAGGTGACGCCACTTCGGAATCAGCTCTTCGTACGGATCGGTGCCGTCGTTCGGAGTGATAACCAGACGGCGCTTGCCTTTGGTCTCTTTACCGAACGCGATGGTGCCGCTGACTTCAGCCAGAATCGAGGCTTCTTTCGGACGACGTGCTTCGAACAAGTCGGCAACACGTGGCAGACCACCGGTGATGTCACGGGTCTTCGAAGTCTCTTGCGGGATACGAGCGATAACATCACCGATCGCAATCTTCGCGCCATCCGCTACACCAACCAGGGCGTTAGCAGGCAGGAAGTACTGAGCAATTACGTCAGTACCCGGCAGCAAGAGATCCTTGCCGTTGTCATCAACCATCTTCACAGCAGGACGGATATCTTTACCGGCAGCTGGACGGTCTTTGGCGTCGAGTACTTCAATGTTGGTCATACCGGTCAATTCGTCAGTCTGACGCTTGATCGTGATGCCTTCTTCCATGCCCACGTAGGTCACGGTACCTTTCATTTCGGTAACGATTGGGTGAGTGTGCGGATCCCACTTGGCCACGATTGCGCCAGCGTCGACCTTGTCACCTTCTTTAACCGAAATCACAGCACCGTACGGCAGCTTGTAACGCTCGCGCTCACGACCGAAGTCATCAGCGATTGCCAGCTCACCCGAACGGGACACAGCAACCAGGCAACCATCCACTCGCTCAACGTGCTTCAGGTTGTGCAGACGGACGGTACCGCCATTCTTCACCTGAACGCTGTCAGCTGCGGAGGTCCGGCTTGCCGCACCACCGATGTGGAACGTACGCATGGTCAGCTGGGTACCCGGCTCACCGATGGACTGGGCAGCGATAACGCCGACCGCTTCACCGATGTTCACCTGGTGACCACGAGCCAGGTCACGGCCGTAGCACTTGGCGCAGATGCCGTAGCGGGTTTCGCAGCTGATCGGCGAACGCACGATCACTTCATCGATGCTGTTCAGCTCGATGAACTCGACCCACTTCTCGTCTACCAGTGTGCCGGCAGGAACGATGATTTCTTCGGTACCTGGCTTGAACACGTCACGGGCAATAACACGACCCAATACGCGCTCACCCAGCGGCTCAACAACGTCACCGCCTTCAATGTGCGGAGTCATTACCAGGCCATGCTCGGTGCCGCAATCGATCTCGGTCACAACCAGATCCTGCGCCACGTCTACCAGACGACGAGTCAGGTAACCGGAGTTCGCAGTTTTCAACGCGGTATCCGCCAAACCTTTACGAGCACCGTGAGTCGAGATGAAGTACTGAAGTACGCTCAAACCTTCACGGAAGTTCGCAGTAATCGGCGTTTCGATGATGGAACCGTCCGGCTTGGCCATCAGGCCACGCATACCGGCGAGCTGACGGATCTGCGCAGCAGAACCCCGTGCACCCGAGTCGGCCATCATGTACATCGAGTTGAAAGACTCTTGGTCGACTTCGACGCCATGGCGGTCGATGACTTTCTCTTTCGAGAGGTTGGCCATCATTGCCTTGGAAACTTCGTCGTTCGCCTTGGACCAAAGGTCGATCACTTTGTTGTACTTCTCGCCCTGGGTTACCAGGCCGGAGGCGTACTGACTTTCGATCTCTTTCACTTCATCAGTAGCAGCATTGATGATGCGGGCTTTTTCATCCGGGATAACGAAGTCGTTAACACCGATGGAAACGCCGGAGATGGTCGAATAAGCAAAACCGGTGTACATCAACTGGTCAGCGAAGATCACGGTCTCTTTCAAACCAACCACGCGGTAGCACTGGTTGATCAGCTTGGAGATCGCTTTTTTCTTCATCGGCTGGTTGACGACGTCATACGACAGGCCAGGTGGAACAACCTGGAACAACAGCGCACGGCCGACAGTGGTGTCGACGATACGGGTGTTCTTGACGCTGCCACCATCACGATCGTTAACGGTTTCGTTAATCCGCACTTTGACTTTAGCGTGCAGTGCGGCTTCGCCGGCACGGAACACACGGTCAACTTCTTGCAGATCCGCGAACACACGACCTTCGCCCTTGGCGTTGATCGCTTCACGAGTCATGTAGTACAGACCCAATACAACGTCCTGCGACGGAACGATGATTGGCTCACCGTTGGCTGGCGACAGAATGTTGTTGGTCGACATCATCAACGCACGCGCTTCCAACTGGGCTTCCAGTGTCAGCGGTACGTGCACGGCCATTTGGTCGCCGTCGAAGTCGGCGTTGTACGCAGCACAGACCAGAGGGTGCAGCTGGATAGCCTTACCTTCGATCAGTACCGGTTCAAACGCCTGGATACCCAGACGGTGAAGGGTCGGTGCACGGTTGAGGAGAACCGGGTGTTCGCGGATGACTTCAGCGAGAACGTCCCAAACTTCCGGCAGCTCGCGCTCGACCATCTTCTTGGCAGCTTTGATGGTGGTAGCGAGACCACGCATTTCCAGCTTGCCGAAAATGAACGGCTTGAACAGCTCGAGAGCCATTTTCTTCGGCAGACCGCACTGGTGCAGACGCAGGGTCGGACCTACGGTAATTACCGAACGACCGGAGTAGTCAACACGCTTACCGAGCAAGTTCTGACGGAAACGACCTTGCTTACCCTTGATCATGTCAGCCAAGGATTTCAGAGGACGCTTGTTGGAACCCGTGATAGCGCGGCCACGACGACCGTTGTCGAGCAGTGCGTCGACGGCTTCCTGCAACATACGCTTTTCGTTGCGCACGATGATGTCCGGAGCGGACAGATCGAGCAGACGCTTCAAGCGGTTGTTACGGTTGATCACTCGACGATACAGATCGTTGAGGTCGGAAGTCGCAAAGCGACCGCCATCCAGCGGGACCAGTGGACGCAGATCTGGCGGCAGAACCGGCAGAACGGTCAGCACCATCCATTCTGGAAGGTTGCCGGAACCCTGGAAGGCTTCCATCAACTTCAGACGCTTGGACAGCTTCTTGATTTTGGTTTCGGAGTTGGTTTGCGGAATTTCTTCACGCAGACGGCCAATCTCGTGTTCCAGGTCGATAGCGTGCAGCAGTTCACGGACAGCTTCGGCACCCATGCGGGCATCGAAATCGTCGCCGAACTCTTCCAGCGCTTCGAAGTACTGCTCGTCGTTGAGCAGCTGACCTTTTTCAAGGGTGGTCATGCCTGGATCGATAACGACATAGCTCTCGAAGTAGAGAACGCGTTCGATATCACGCAGGGTCATGTCCATCAGCAAGCCGATACGCGACGGCAGCGATTTCAGGAACCAGATGTGGGCAACTGGCGAGGCCAGTTCGATGTGCGCCATACGCTCACGACGAACTTTAGCCAGCGCGACTTCAACGCCGCACTTCTCGCAGATCACGCCGCGGTGCTTCAAGCGCTTGTACTTACCGCACAGGCACTCGTAATCCTTTACCGGGCCAAAGATCTTGGCGCAGAACAGGCCATCACGCTCAGGTTTGAACGTACGGTAGTTGATGGTTTCCGGCTTTTTAACTTCACCGAACGACCACGAACGGATCATCTCAGGCGATGCCAATCCAATACGGATGGCGTCGAACTCTTCGACTTGACCCTGGTTTTTCAGCAAATTCAGTAGGTCTTTCAAGGCCTTTCCTCCTGGCGGAGCAGAGAGCGGGCAATCCTGCCCCGCTCTCGATTCGCGTCACGTGTTATTCGGTTTCCAGATCGATATCGATGCCGAGGGAACGAATTTCCTTGATCAACACGTTGAAGGACTCGGGCATGCCCGGCTCCATACGGTGATCGCCATCCACGATGTTTTTGTACATCTTGGTACGGCCGTTCACATCGTCCGACTTCACTGTGAGCATTTCTTGCAGAGTGTAAGCGGCACCGTATGCTTCCAGTGCCCAGACCTCCATCTCCCCGAAACGCTGACCACCGAACTGTGCCTTACCACCCAGCGGCTGCTGGGTAACCAGGCTGTACGAACCGGTAGAACGAGCGTGCATCTTGTCGTCTACCAAGTGGTTCAGCTTCAGCATGTACATGTAGCCAACAGTAACCGGGCGCTCGAACTTGTTGCCGGTACGGCCGTCGGTCAGCTGCATCTGGCCGCTTTCTGGCAGGTCTGCCAGTTTCAGCATGGCCTTGATTTCGCTTTCCTTGGCGCCGTCGAACACTGGAGTGGCCATTGGAACGCCGCCACGCAGGTTCTTCGCCAGATCCAGGATTTCCTGGTCGGAGAAGCTATCCAGATCTTCGTTACGACCGCCGATCTGGTTGTAGATCTCGTCCAGGAAGGTACGAAGTTCAGCAACTTTGCGCTGTTCTTCGATCATCCGGTTGATCTTCTCGCCCAGACCTTTGGCCGCGAGGCCGAGGTGGGTTTCAAGGATCTGACCAACGTTCATACGCGAAGGTACGCCCAACGGGTTGAGGACGACGTCGACCGGGGTGCCATTGGCATCGTGCGGCATGTCTTCAACCGGCATGATCACGGAGACCACACCTTTGTTACCGTGACGACCGGCCATCTTGTCGCCCGGCTGGATGCGGCGACGGATTGCCAGGTAAACCTTGACGATTTTCAGCACGCCTGGAGCCAGGTCATCGCCCTGCTGCAGTTTGCGCTTCTTGTCTTCGAACTTGTCGTCCAGCAGACGGCGACGATCAACGATGTAGGCCTGAGCCTTCTCGAGCTGCTCGTTCAGAGCATCTTCAGCCATGCGCAGTTTGAACCACTGACCATGCTCAAGACCGTCGAGAACTTCGTCGGTGATGTCCTGACCTTTCTTCAGACCGGCGCCGCCTTCGGCTTTGTGGCCGACCAGAGCGGAACGCAGACGTTCGAAAGTTGCGCCTTCAACGATACGGAACTCTTCGTTCAGGTCCTTGCGGATCTCGTCGAGTTGAGTCTTCTCGATCGACAGTGCACGAGCATCACGCTCAACGCCGTCACGGGTGAAGACCTGTACGTCGATGACGGTACCCTTGGTGCCGGTAGGCACGCGCAGGGAGGTGTCTTTAACGTCGCTGGCTTTTTCACCGAAGATGGCACGCAACAGCTTCTCTTCCGGAGTCAGTTGGGTCTCGCCTTTCGGAGTGACCTTACCGACCAGAATGTCGCCTGCGCCAACTTCAGCACCTACGTAAACGATACCGGCTTCGTCCAGCTTGTTCAGTGCAGCTTCACCCACGTTCGGGATGTCTGCAGTGATTTCCTCTGGCCCAAGCTTGGTGTCACGTGCCACACAGGTCAGTTCCTGAATGTGGATCGTGGTGAAGCGATCTTCCTGAACCACACGCTCGGACAGGCAGATGGAGTCTTCGAAGTTGAAGCCGTTCCATGCCATGAACGCGATGCGCATGTTCTGACCCAGTGCCAGTTCACCCATATCGGTGGACGGACCGTCAGCCATGATGTCGCTGCGCTGAACCCGATCACCTTTACGCACCAGCGGACGCTGGTTGATGCAGGTGTTCTGGTTGGAGCGGGTGTATTTGGTCAGGTTGTAGATGTCGACACCAGCTTCGCCGGTTTCAACTTCGTCATCAGCGACACGAACCACGATACGGCTGGCGTCGACGGAATCGATAACGCCACCACGACGAGCCACGACGCAAACGCCGGAGTCACGGGCTACGTTACGCTCCATGCCGGTACCGACCAGCGGCTTGTCAGCGCGCAGGGTTGGTACAGCTTGACGCTGCATGTTCGAACCCATCAACGCACGGTTGGCGTCGTCGTGCTCGAGGAACGGGATCAGCGACGCTGCAACCGAAACTACCTGTTTCGGCGATACGTCCATCAAGGTGACGTCTTCCGGCGCCTTGACGGTGAACTCGTTCAAGTGACGAACAGCTACCAGCTCGTCGATCAAGACTTTCTTGTCGTTCATCGTGGCCGAAGCCTGAGCGATCACGTGATCAGCTTCTTCGATGGCGGACAGGAACACGATCTCGTCGGTGACCAGAGCGTCTTTCACCACACGGTACGGGCTCTCGAGGAAACCATACTGGTTGGTGCGCGCATAAGCGGCCAGGGAGTTGATCAGACCGATGTTCGGACCTTCCGGCGTTTCAATCGGGCATACACGACCGTAGTGAGTCGGGTGTACGTCACGAACTTCAAAGCCAGCACGCTCACGAGTCAAACCGCCAGGGCCGAGTGCAGAAACACGACGTTTATGGGTGATCTCGGACAGCGGGTTGTTCTGGTCCATGAACTGCGACAGCTGGCTGGAACCGAAGAACTCTTTCACTGCCGCTGCCACTGGCTTGGCGTTGATCAGGTCTTGCGGCATCAGGCCTTCGCTTTCAGCCATCGACAGACGCTCTTTGACCGCACGCTCAACACGTACCAGGCCAACGCGGAACTGGTTCTCGGCCATTTCGCCTACGCAGCGAACACGACGGTTACCCAGGTGGTCGATGTCGTCGACGATGCCTTTACCGTTACGGATGTCGACCAGAGTCTTCAATACCGCAACGATGTCTTCTTTGCACAACACGCCCGAACCTTCGATCTCGGTACGACCGATACGACGGTTGAACTTCATCCGGCCGACCGCAGACAGGTCATAGCGCTCAGGGCTGAAGAACAGGTTGTTGAACAGAGTCTCGGCAGCGTCTTTGGTTGGCGGCTCGCCTGGACGCATCATGCGATAGATCTCGACCAGCGCTTCCAATTGGTTGCTGGTGGAGTCGATCTTCAGTGTGTCGGAGACGAACGGACCGCAGTCGATATCGTTGGTGTACAGAGTTTCGATGCGAACAACCTGAGACTTGGCGATTTTGGCCAGGATCTCGGTGTTCAGCTCGGTGTTGCACTCTGCCAGGATTTCGCCGGTTGCCGGATGCACGATGACCTTGGCGGTAGTGCGACCCAGGACGTAGTCCAGAGGCACTTGCAGCTCTTTGATCCCTGCTTTTTCCAGCTGGTTGATGTGGCGAGCGGTGATACGACGACCTTGCTCGACAATAACCTTGCCTTTGTCATCCAGGATATCCAGGACAGCAATTTCACCACGCAGGCGCTGAGGCACCAGTTCCAGGCTGAGGTTTTCACCTTGCACGTGGAAGACGTTGGTGGTGTAGAACGCGTCCAGCACTTCTTCAGTGGTATAGCCCAGCGCGCGCAGCAATACCGATGCAGGCAGCTTGCGACGACGGTCAATACGCACGAACACGCAGTCTTTCGGGTCGAACTCGAAGTCCAACCACGAACCGCGGTAAGGAATGATGCGTGCGGAGTACAGCAGTTTACCGGAGCTGTGCGTCTTGCCACGGTCGTGGTCGAAGAACACGCCCGGGGAACGGTGCAGCTGGGAAACGATTACACGCTCGGTACCGTTGATTACGAAGGTACCGTTCTCAGTCATCAGGGGGATTTCACCCATGTAGACTTCTTGCTCTTTAATGTCCTTGATCGCTTTGTTCGACGATTCTTTGTCGAAAATGATCAGGCGCACTTTTACCCGCAAAGGTACGGCGTAAGTTACACCGCGCAATACGCATTCTTTGACATCAAATGCCGGTTCGCCCAGGCGATAACCGACGTACTCCAGCGCAGCATTGCCGGAGTAGCTGATGATCGGGAAAACGGATTTGAAGGCCGCATGCAGGCCCACGTCGCGGAACTGATCTTTAGTCGCTCCCGCTTGCAAGAATTCACGATACGAATCCAGCTGGATGGCCAGGAGGTACGGCACATCCATGACGTCCGGCAACTTGCTAAAGTCCTTGCGGATACGTTTTTTCTCAGTATATGAGTAAGCCATCAGCGTTCCCCAGCTTGGTCACCTGCTTGTTTGGCCCCTCCCGACGGGAGCAGCCAGAAAATCGTGCAAACCCCATGGTTTGCGCCACCACATCGGGTGGTTACAGCTCGTTATCAGCACCGACCCAGTCGGCTGCAAATAACGGAAAAAGGCCGGTGGCAAGAGCCACCAGCCATCAGCCTTTCGCTTAACGCTCGGGCTGGAGGAGCAAAGTCGATGCTTACTTCAGCTCGACTTTAGCGCCTGCTTCTTCCAGAGTAGCTTTGGCTTTGTCACCGGCATCTTTCGAAACGGCTTCCAGAACCATGGCAGGAGCGCCGTCAACTACAGCCTTGGCTTCTTTCAAGCCCAGGCCGGTCAGTTCACGTACTGCCTTGATCACGTTAACTTTCTTCTCGCCAGCTTCCAGCAGCATGACGTTGAATTCGGTTTGCTCTTCAACAACAGCGGCAGCAGCAGCTGGACCAGCCGATGCAGCAGCAGCGGTAACACCGAAGGTTTCTTCCATCGCTTTAATCAGCTCAACGATTTCCACTACGGATTTCTGGCCGATTGCTTCGATGATTTGTTCGTTAGTCAGAGACATGACTCAATTCCTGAATTGGGGGACGGCCTACGCGACCATCGAAATAAACAAAAAACGCGAGAAGTTGACGAGCCTTAGGCTGCAGCAGCTTCTTTCTGGTCGCGAATTGCCGCCAGAGTACGAGCCAATTTGCTGGTAGCGCCTTGAATCACGCTCATCAGCTGGGAAATTGCTTCGTCACGGGTCGGCAGAGTTGCCAGTACGTCGATCTGATTAGCTGCGAGGAACTTGCCCTCGAACGCAGCTGCCTTGATCTCGAACTTGTCCTGACCCTTGGCAAACTCTTTGAAGATACGGGCAGCAGCGCCTGGATGTTCGTTCGAGAATGCAATCAGGGTCGGGCCGGTGAACACGTCGTTGAGAACACTGTATTCAGTGTCAGCAACAGCGCGCTTGAGCAGGGTGTTACGTACAACACGTACGTAAACGCCAGCTTCACGAGCCTCTTTACGGAGTCCGGTCATTGCGCCTACTGTTACGCCACGGGCATCAACCACGACAGCGGACAGAGCGACTTTGGCAGCCTCGTTGACTTCAGCGACGATGGCCTTCTTGTCTTCGAGTTTAATTGCCACGGGTTTAACTCCTGCTTGTTACCGTTTCATCTGGCCGGAGCCGGATGTCGTTTTGGTGTCTGATTCGGTAAGGAACCGGGAGCACCATCTGCGTAGGCTTGAGGTTTAAGACTTGCGTCGCCTACGGTCTTGGATAGCCCCCGCCAGGCAGGGACCCCAATCTTTCAATTGGCGCAATCGCTTGCGCCAACCTGTGTCTTAAGCGTCGAGCGAGCTTTGGTCGATGACCAGACCTGGGCCCATAGTGGTGCTCAGGGTAACGCGCTTGACGTAAATGCCTTTCGAGGAAGCTGGCTTGATACGCTTCAGATCAGCGATCAGGGCTTCAACGTTTTCCTTCAGCTTGACGGCGTCGAAGCCGATCTTGCCAACGGAAGTGTGGATGATGCCGTTTTTGTCGGTGCGATAACGAACCTGACCAGCCTTGGCGTTTTTAACCGCGGTAGCTACGTCTGGAGTTACGGTGCCGACTTTAGGGTTAGGCATCAGGCCGCGTGGACCGAGGATCTGACCCAACTGACCAACAACGCGCATTGCATCCGGGGATGCGATAACTACGTCATAGTTCAGGTCGCCGCCTTTCATTTCGGCAGCCAGGTCGTCCATACCTACACGATCAGCGCCGGCAGCCAGAGCGGCCTCAGCGGCTGGACCCTGGGTGAACACAGCAACGCGAACGGTCTTGCCAGTGCCGTGTGGCAGCACAGTAGCGCTACGAACAACCTGGTCAGATTTACGCGGGTCAACACCCAGGTTAACAGCAACGTCGAACGACTCGCTGAACTTGACAGTCGACAGCTCAGCCAGCAGAGCAGCAGCGTCTACAAAGTTGTAGGACTTGCCTGCTTCGATTTTGCCGGCGATAGCCTTTTGACGCTTGGTCAACTTAGCCATTACACACCCTCCACGTTAAGGCCCATGCTACGAGCAGAACCGGCGATAGTACGCACGGCTGCTTCCATATCAGCTGCAGTCAGATCCGCGTTTTTGGTTTTCGCGATTTCTTCCAGCTGAGCACGAGTCACGGTGCCAACCTTAACGGTGTTCGGACGAGCGGAACCGCTAGTCAGACCAGCAGCCTTCTTCAGCAGAACCGAAGCAGGGGTGGACTTGGTTTCAAAAGTGAAGCTACGGTCGCTGTAGACAGTGATGATCACTGGAGTCGGCAGACCTGGCTCAAGACCCTGAGTACGGGCGTTGAAAGCCTTGCAGAATTCCATGATGTTCACGCCGTGCTGACCCAGAGCAGGACCAACAGGTGGGCTTGGGTTAGCCTGAGCGGCCTTCACTTGCAGCTTGATGTAAGCGGTAATTTTCTTGGCCATGAGGCACTCCAATTACGGGTTCAAACGCCTCGAAAGGCTCCCCGGTTACTTGCGCGTTTATCCCAGTGACGACAAAACCCCACAGCCTATGGCTGCGGGGTTGGGATGCTTGCTCAGCTAGACTTTTTCGACCTGGCTGAACTCTAGCTCTACCGGAGTAGAGCGACCGAAAATGAGCACCGCCACTTGGATCCGGCTCTTCTCGTAGTTAACTTCTTCAACCGTGCCAGTAAAATCAGCAAACGGTCCGTCATTGACACGCACCGACTCACCTGGCTCGAATAACGTCTTCGGCTTCGGCTTGTCGCTACCATCAGCAACGCGACGCAGAATTGCTTCTGCCTCTTTATCAGTGATTGGTGCTGGCTTATCGGCAGTACCGCCAATGAAGCCCATCACCCGAGGAGTATCCTTGACCAAGTGCCAAGTACCCTCATTCATGTCCATCTGTACCAGCACATAACCAGGGAAGAACTTACGCTCGCTTTTGCGTTTCTGGCCATTACGCATTTCAACCACTTCTTCAGTGGGAACCAGAATTTCGCCAAAGCCATCTTCCATGCCAGCTAGCTTTACGCGCTCTACCAACGAGCGCATGACATGCTTCTCGTAACCGGAGTAAGCATGCACAACGTACCAACGCTTAGCCACGGGACACCCTTAGCCGACAATCAAGGAAACAAGCCAGCCGAGCAGGGAATCGAGCCCCCACAACAGCAACGCCATAACCAGAACGACAGCCACAACAATCAACGTGGTCTGCGTGGTTTCTTGGCGAGTTGGCCATACGACTTTACGAATCTCGGTGCGAGCTTCCTTAACCAGTACAAAGAAAGACTTGCCCTTGACTGTCTGCAGGCCTACAAAGGCAGCTACAGCAGCAATGACGAGCAATGCAAGTACGCGGTACAGGATCGGCGAAGCAGAGTAATACTGATTGCCAACAACGCCAACAACCACCAAAGCGACTACTACTAGCCACTTGAGCAGATCGAAGCGAGAGCCTTGAGCTTCAGCTTTAGGAGTCATCTATGAAGATCCTGTGAAAAGAAAGCCAGACACACCAAGTGAATCTGGCAGGTCAGGAGGGAATCGAACCCCCAACCTACGGTTTTGGAGACCGTCGCTCTGCCAATTGAGCTACTGACCTAAAACAAAATCAGGCCGACCATTATGCCGGCCCGAAAAAGACATTACAACAAATTACTCGATGATTTTGGCTACGACACCAGCGCCGACGGTACGACCGCCTTCACGGATAGCGAAACGCAGACCATCTTCCATCGCGATGGTTTTGATCAGGGTAACAGTCATCTGAATGTTGTCACCTGGCATTACCATTTCAACGCCTTCTGGCAGCTCGCAGTTACCAGTCACGTCAGTCGTACGGAAGTAGAACTGCGGACGGTAGCCCTTGAAGAACGGAGTATGACGACCGCCTTCTTCCTTGCTCAGAACGTAAACTTCTGCAGTGAACTTGGTGTGCGGCTTAACCGAACCCGGCTTAACCAGAACCTGGCCACGCTCAACGTCGTCACGCTTGGTACCACGCAGCAGCACACCGCAGTTCTCGCCAGCACGACCTTCGTCGAGCAGCTTACGGAACATTTCAACACCGGTGCAGGTGGTGACGGTAGTGTCACGCAGACCAACGATTTCCAGTGGATCTTGAACACGAACGATACCGCGCTCGATACGACCAGTCACAACAGTACCGCGACCAGAGATCGAGAATACGTCTTCGATTGGCATCAGGAACGGCTTGTCAGTCAGACGAACTGGCTCCGGGATGTAGCTGTCCAGAGTTTCAACCAGTTTACGAACGGCAGTGGTGCCCATTTCGTTGTCGTCTTTGCCTTCCAGAGCCATACGAGCGGAACCGATGATGATCGGAGTGTCGTCGCCCGGAAAGTCGTAAGTGCTCAGCAGATCGCGCACTTCCATCTCAACCAGTTCCAGCAGCTCAGCGTCGTCTACCAGGTCAGCCTTGTTCAGGAAAACCACGATGTACGGAACGCCTACCTGACGGGACAGCAGGATGTGCTCACGGGTTTGCGGCATCGGACCATCAGCGGCCGAGCAAACCAGGATCGCGCCATCCATCTGGGCAGCACCAGTAATCATGTTCTTCACGTAGTCAGCGTGACCCGGACAGTCAACGTGAGCGTAGTGACGAATCTTCGAGTTGTACTCGACGTGTGCGGTGTTGATGGTGATACCACGAGCCTTTTCTTCTGGTGCGCTGTCGATTTTATCGAAATCAACGATAGCCGAACCGAAAACCTCGGAGCAAACACGAGTCAGAGCAGCAGTCAGAGTGGTTTTACCATGGTCAACGTGACCAATAGTACCAACGTTGACGTGCGGCAGCGAACGATCGAACTTTTCCTTAGCCATCGAAACAACCCCCAACAGAAGAATTGAACAACCAATATCAACCATTAAAACAAAGGCAGATATTTTCATATCTGCCTTGTTATATGGAGCTCTTGAGCGGATTTGAACCGCTGACCTCACCCTTACCAAGGGTGTGCTCTACCAACTGAGCTACAAGAGCGAAACACTGTGCAGGACCTGCAAACTTGGAGCGGGTAGCGGGAATCGAACCCGCATCATCAGCTTGGAAGGCTGAGGTTCTACCACTAAACTATACCCGCGGAGCTTGCAGCTCTCGCTAAAAATGGTGGAGGGGGAAGGATTCGAACCTTCGAAGTCGTAGACGTCAGATTTACAGTCTGATCCCTTTGGCCGCTCGGGAACCCCTCCTAAGCGAGCCGGCATTCTACATCATGCCAGCCTTCTGTCAAGCATTTTTCTCATTAAAAACCTGAGCTTAGCTGCGTTGACATCACTTTCGCACCGTTGACCGTTAAAGGTCTTCACTGCGAAGCGGGCGCCATTCTATTCAAACTATTCAGCCGGTGCAACCCCCTCGCACGGCATTATTTTATGTTTTAACTCATTGAATTCTTTAGAAAGGTTTATCAGCTGCAAATCATCCAGTAAACGCTGGCTTTCGGGCGCTATACGCACCCAGTAACCAGACGACTCGGCAGAATCTTTCGGCAGAGTCTGGAACCTGACACCGATCTCGCCCAGACGTCGCCCAGCCGCCAAAGCGGACTCCTGACGGACAAAGCCCCCCAAATAGAGACAGCCATTTCCCGCCACTGCGGGTTTTCCCTTGTCACGGGTCGCATCAGTTGCCTCGCTTAGTAAGCGAATATCCTGTTGCGCCCCCCGGTACAAGCTCAAAGGCGTTACATCTTTCGCCCGTAGCGGGGCTTCTTGCTGATGCCAAATGTAATAAAAGACGTTCAGAACGAGCAGCAACAGAAACAACCAACGCATAAAAACCTCAGGACAATGGACACGCCATCGCTAAACCTACAAAAATCAGGTCTGGAACCAGCTTGGCCTCGGGCACGATTCCGGAGACCAGAGTCGCATCCCCCCCGGTGAGGAACACAACAAAGTCATCCCCCCAATAACTACGCGCCATCTCCAACTGAGTCAGGACAAACCCCCTCAACATAAGAGAGCATCCTCGCTCAACTGCTTCGACGGTTGTACGACCAGGAGCGAGACTCTCTAGCGCGAGCTCGGCAGCCAGGTCACCGTATCGGATTCTGCGGGTATGGGTTCGCAGCTGGTTGCGCATCAAGGGCATTCCAGGGCAAATAAAGCCGCCAAGGTGCTCCCCATCCTGAGCAATGAAGTCGGCAGTCACGGCCGTACCAAAATCAAGCACCAGGCATGCACCAGAAGCCAGATGGTACCCTCCAAGCATCGCAAGCCAGCGATCGAGCCCCAGCCGCTCAAACTCGGCGTATCCGTTGCGCACTCCAGCCATTTCGCGAGCAGGTGTCGCACACACCACGGCCACACCGAAAGTTTGCGTCAATATAGAAGTTAAAGCAGCGGTTTCTTCGGCTGTTCTGACGCTAACCAACCGACAATGCCTAAGAGCGAGCCCACCAAGCCTGCTCAAAACCTCCAGCAAAGCGTCATCCGAATCAACTACACCCTCGCTAAACACCCGCCTGACATCAGCACAGAGCACACGCCACTTGATAAAACTATTTCCACAGTCGAGCTCAAGAATCATCGCGCAACCTCAGACTGAGCTCACCGCCACTAAAGACTTTTTCAACGCCATTCACTTTCAAGCGCAAAGCCCCCTGACTGTCGATACCCAATACCTCACCATCTATCTGGCTTACGCCTGCAATCAGAGACACTGCCCGCCCCTGCCATAGGTGGTTTTGCTCCCACTCTGACTGGATCGAGGAAAATCCGTCGAGCTGGTGCCGAGCCAGGTATGCCTGGAGCATCGAGCCCAACTCCGAAACCAGGTAATTGCGATCAAACACCTTGCCTGACTCCAGACGCATTGACGTCCACAACTGATCAACCTCATCCGCCATCTGCATGTTGACGTTAATCCCAACACCCAACACCACGTGACATACATCCGCAGGATCGCCAACCAACTCGAGCAATATCCCGGCGATCTTTTTCTGCCCCACCAAAACATCGTTGGGCCATTTTAATCCCACTTCCGGAACACCGAGCGCTCGCAAGGTCTGCATGACCGCAAGTCCGACAACAAGGCTCAACCCTTCCAGTTGCCGCATTCCGCCTTCAATACGCAATACCAGACTGTAATAGATGTTTTCTGCAAAAGGACTGACCCATTTTCGGCCACGCCGCCCGCGGCCAGCCGTCTGACGCTCGGCAAGCACCAAAAATGGCGCAGCTTGGCCACGCTCAATAGCCCGCAAGGCCTCAGCGTTGGTGGAGTCTATTGAATCGAAGACCAAAATTGGCCAGTCACACGTGGGTGCATTGTTTTTTATGGCGACAGGATCAAGCAACGTCAGCGGTGCCGCCAGTTGATATCCGCGACCGCGCACCTTATGAATTGACAAGCCGAGCTCAGCCTCTAAATGCTGAAGCTGCTTCCACACCGCACTACGACTGACACCTAGGGCAACACCCAGGGCCTGGCCCGAATGGAACCGGCCATCCTTAAGAAGCTTTAACAACGTCAGCATGCAAGTCTCGCCTCACAATGAGGCCCGCATGATAGCCATGCCCCGAGCCGTTGCATAGAAACCCGACAAGACGGATTTCCTGCGGACAAAACAAAACCCCTGTCTGCGTTAGCAGACAGGGGTTTCGGAATTTAATCTTGACGATGACCTACTCTCACATGGGGAAACCCCACACTACCATCGGCGATGCATCGTTTCACTGCTGAGTTCGGGATGGGATCAGGTGGTTCCAATGCTCTATGGTCGTCAAGAA
>NZ_JAHBDK010000096.1 GCF_019956415.1 Pseudomonas sp. GL-B-19 | reverse complement strand
GCTTATCTATATGCAGCGGGCTGCTTACCGAGTGAAGCCCTTGGGCGATTTTATAAAGTTCAACCAAGTAGCGTCCCGGCGAAAATAGCGATTGAATAGACGTTACTTCCGCGTAGCCAGCGCCGGAACGCTCGTCAAAAAGATCGTCAAAATCTACGGCGCCACCCAGCGAGCGTCCCATCGCCACTTGTAGCTCCTGCGGGAACGGTGCAATGCCCAACTTGGGAATGCTTTGCATGACCGGTTCATTACGAGAGCGGAGTGTTCGATGGATACTCTCCAGGGCTTCGACCCGCTTGCATGCTGCCGAATGAATCAGCTCAGCCTGCTCTCCAGACAGCTCTTCCATCGTGCAGCAAAATTGTTCAAGTGGCTCTTTAACAATATCGAAGATCGAATTAAAACCCTTTTCATCAAGCTGCTTTAGTGCCACTTCGCTTTCCGTGGACATTTGTAGCGACTGCAACAAAGACTCGTTCATAGTATTACTCCAAAAAATTTTCTCTATAGAAAAGCGAAGTGCAGAGCGCTGTCAGCCATGGACAGACGAGCCAGCACACGGCAATTACGAAACTTAATGAGCCAAATCATTCGCAAGATCGATAAAAAACTTGATAGCCCCGCAAGAAAACCGACGCTGAGGGCTCTAGCCTGCCCAGCGCATTGCGATGCCTCTCTATAATGTTTCAACCACCTTTGCAGCGTCTTTTATAAAACATAAAGACGAGAGAAAAAATAAAAGGTCTGAAATCGTAGCCTTATGTATATTTGCGGCGATTAGAGTCGGTTGTTACCCGCTACATATCGAAGCGAGCATCATCCCCCCTGCCTACAGACCGAACGTTAGATTCCGTTTACTGCGTTGCCAATTTAGCCATATGAATGAATGCTGTTCATTCGATGAGACTGTCATCAACGTGGAATAGCTAAAAGAAGAGAATCCAGCTAACTGAATAGACCTGACAGTCACCGTAAAAAACCCGGCAACTGTCAGATTAAGTCCGAGCTGTAAAGTTTATATAGCCTGGCGGTTAATCAACTGCGGTAAGGTTTCCGTCCCAAATTTACAATTTTATCCCCCTTATAATTTCGAACCCCTCCTGGCTTCCAACTTTCCTTAATTCGTGCTCCGACACCTGTATAGTACGAATCCAACTGTTCTATATTTTCTAAAACTGTCCACCGCCCCCTGTCGAGCATTGCTACAGGAAACTCTCCCGGCCGCGCCACCGCCCCTAGTACACCACCGTCGCTATCCACCTTGTCAGATTCAGAAGCCACCATATGGGACACGAAATTGACTTGAGGTCCATGTCTTATTACATTTCGTTGCTTAACGTCGAAGGGCCTATTAGCATCGACCGCAGCGACATGCCTATTCATCGTATCAATAATGTCTTGTTCCTCTTTTGAGTCCGTCAATACTGTACGTGGACGCCCCGCGCCCCGGAATGTAATAAGATCATGCATGTCATAGTCCCCTGTGAAGGGAATCGCTGACCAGTTTTCCTGGCTCTTTAATGAAGCAAGACTGCCTTCAAGATCTTTAACATCGACCCGATGGATAGGCTTTTCATGTTCTTTTTTACCGCTTAGATAAATACCGACCAACCCCGTCTTGTCCCAGCTACCAACATACCCTTCAATTCCGGCCTCCTTTACTTGCGCCAGTATGCTGGGTGCTTTTTCAGCTCCATACGCATTTTCGATAGAACTCTTTTTGATGGTTTTTTCGAGAATGTTATGCCCTTTCGCTGCGGCACCTTTCGCCAAAGCATCCAGTGTCGCTTTGCCTGCCGACCTGAAGCTGACGGCGAAATTACCTTTTCTCGAGGCGTCTTCAAGCGCCTTCATATGGCCGGACCATACAAACTCTTTAGAAATTCGGTTCTTGCCATCAGGGTCCATATAGTTGATCGGATTGTTTCCTACCATCCGAAACAGGTTCAACCCATCCACCGTCCCCGCCGGATCCGGATTCAACCAACGGCCCAACCACGCCGCGTAATAGCGGAAACCGTAGTAATACAACCCCGTCGCATCGCGCTCCTTGCCCGAGTACCGCACAAACTTGTATTTCGTTTCACTAGCACTTTTACCCGACCACACCGCCGTACCACCGTAGGGGTAATACTCTTCCAGCGTCAGAATGTCGGCCTGCTGATCCAGTTCCAGCAGGCTCGAACCCAGCTGGTTGTCCAGGCTGCCGCGCAGTTGATCATTCGGAATGTCCGCCGGCGAGCCCATTTCCCAGTGCAGCACCCTCACCTGCTGGCGGCCGGCCGAAGCGACCTTGATGACATGCAACTCTTCCTCAACGTGGGTGCTGCCACCTTGTAAGCGCTGGGTCCGGCGCAGCTCCAGTCCCGGCAGGTAGAGCACTTGGGCACGACGTAGCAGCGTATCGGTATGGCTGTCGGTGGTTTTACGCACGCGGGCGCCGTCACCGTCGTATTGGTAATACTCCGCATCGTCCTCACCGCCCGAGCGCACCACTTGGGCGACCCGCTGCAATTGATTGCGCCCGTCCCAATTCATCGGTTGCCCGTGGGCCAGCTCGATCAAATTGCCCCCAGCGTCGAAATGCCCTTCGACTTCTGCCGGCAACAGCTGCCCGGTCTGACGCACCGCGCGATTGGAGCTCGGCGAAACCAGCATATCCAGCGTGTAATTCTGTCGCCCCTGGTGCCGCATTTGCGTGAGGTTGCCGCCATCGTCGTAGCGGTACAGGCGGGTGTATTGGCTGAATTGGTTCGGATCCGTAGCGATCGGCACCTCAGGGGTTGGCAAAACCGGCCCCTGCTGGCTGGCATTGGCGTTCTCCCGGCCCGTGGCGCTCAACAACTGGTACAGGGCGTCGTAACCGTAGCTGTTCACCGGCTCGATGCGCTGGTTGTTGTGATAGCGGGTTTGAATGGCGTCGTCGGTGATCGACAGGATGTTGCCCACCGGGTCGTAGCAATAATTCAGGTCCTGCAACAGCGTGTTACGCCCGCTCTGCACCGGGCGTGTCGTGCGCAGTCGGCTCAGGCGCCGGGTTTGTGCCTCGTAGGTGTATTCAGTAACCACGCCATTGAACGCCCGCTCCTGCAACACCTGGCCGGCGGCGCTGTAGCTGATCGCGACCAGAATCGGACGCTCCGCGCTGCCATCGGCCAGACGCAAGGCACTGCTGGCCAACTGTCCCGCCACGTCCAGGGACTGGTGCTGTTGATTGCCGCGGGCATCGACACTGCGCAACACCTCGCCTTGTGCGTTGTAGTCCAGGCGACTGGTATAGCGCTCGGTCTCCAGCAATGCCTGCCACTGGGCTTCCTCCCCTTGCCAGTCACTCTGCGCCAGCGGGTCCTGCAAGAACTGGCGCACCCCGTGCAGCGGCTGTCCGCTCAGGGTATAGCGGGTTGCTTCAGTGAGCCCGGCGGTGTCATAACCGCGGATCCGTTGCCCCCGACAGTTGCCCGCGGCGGCCGCGGCCAGCCCTTCGCCATAGACATGGCGCTCACTGATACGCTCAGGTTCCGTCGACGTATCGCGCTCATGCACCGTGGTCAGGCGATGCACCTCGTCGTAGTCGAAGCGCTTGGTCTGCCCCCTGCTGCCTTGCTGCCAAAACGGACTGGCGACGATGTCAAACAGCGTCACCTGATTGCCTGCATCCTGGCTCTGGCTACGCAACACCTGGCCGGACAAGGAGCAGTGATAACGGAAGTTGGGCACCACGTCCGGATTGAGCGCCTGCGCGGCAAACAACCGCGCATCCAAGCGACTCAATGGATGTCCGGTGACGGTGTAGGTTTGCCGGGCAATCAGCGTACGAACCGCTTCGCCGGCAAGGTTGCGATTGAACTCCAGCGCACGTACGGACAACCCGCGGTTGTCCATGATTGCCACCATCGGGGTGCCGTGGCAAAGCTCGGCGGTGGCCTGGTTGGAAACAGTACTCATGGTAAAGTCCTCAGGGGGAATGGTCATGCGCCATGACCTCTTTAAGCGCGTCATCGTCCGCAACTAAAGCAACATGATCCGATCACAACACTTACTCAACACTTTGGAAGTGTTCTATCTAGAAAACTATGCGAGATGGGCACTAAGTACGGATAAAGCCACACCCAACCCAGTTCTGTGCCTTTCTTATAAAACCGCCCGCTGCCAGAGCACAGCAAAGATCTGAAATCAGAACATTTAGTGCTTGCGACAGGAGCAACGAATGACCACGTCAATTATTGGATGAAAACCCCCACAAACATACCGCCCCATTAAAAAGCTGCATCATTTATGATCGATCAAGCTCATACCAAAGCTTCTATTTTTTTTCGCCACCTCCTTGAGCGCTTACGATATTCAGCTTTTTATAAATATAGGACTGCAGCAACACCAGCGTCGCATCCGCACCCAGCCAACCGCACAATCCAATAATGACGCCTGAAACTTCTGGTGTAACACCAGCAGAACGACATCCCAACAGCACTAGATACCCCGCGAATGCTGCGCCAACCCCTTGTAACGCCGTCTCGCCAAGTTTTATTGTTTGACGAGCACCGAGCTTGCGCATCATGTGTCCAATCACTCCACCTGTGGCGGCAATGACTACGTATGCCCACGAACTAAAAAATCCGGAAAATGGATCATCATCATTCATATTTTTCCCCACTTTATTAAAAAACAATGACTACCAACGTTTTAACCACCCTCCTATGCCACGTCCATTAACTCTATGTTTTCAGACTCCGATTCACAGTCGATTTACGGCAGGCGGATAAGATTTCCTGTAATGCAGATATCGCTCTACAATGACGGGAACGCGGACTATAGAGCCAACACTACCCCCCAACTTCGGACGAAAAACAATGCAGACTAGTCTTTTGGACGCGGCGCAACGGAAATTGAATCAATGGAATTGAGATTTCCTGATCAGTCTCGCAGACTATTTCAGTTCAGTGAGGTCTGGCAGAACGCTACTTACACCGGATGCTGTCAGGTCCAAAGCGGTTGAAACTAAATCCGGTAACGGACTGCCGTCAGACAAGCCTTCATTTCACCAGGCTGGGCTGATGAATCGATCTCCGTACAGGACCGCAAAACGCCGCGTAACCAAGGCTGTTGCGGATCACGTGGACAATATAAGTCTTCAATGTCATCTCCGGGAATACCGCACTCACGATCACGCCATGCCCAAAACCCCTTCCCTATGCATCTGCCGCATCAACGCCACCCCGCTCTCCATAAACTCCGGAGACCCACCC
>NZ_JAHBDK010000095.1 GCF_019956415.1 Pseudomonas sp. GL-B-19 | reverse complement strand
GGCCGATCAGCTTCTTGATGGTTTCAGGGGTTGCAGCAACCCGTGTTTCACCCGTCTGGGTTTCGAGAGGAACACCAATGTGCACGTCAAATCTCCTGCGTGATCTTATTGAGTAAACCCAGGCACTACGGATGAATGGGGCGGCAGGGACGTCCTATCAGCACGATTGCGCCAAATCGGAACGATCAATCATTCGAACACTGGCAAAAGTCGATTCGTTTCGTGCTTGGTCGAGCGCTGCCAGTTGTTTAGTTGATGACTGCTGCGTAGTCGCAAGCGTTGCCGGTTTGCGACTCATTTCAGTGCCGGAACGCTCGTCGCTTGGTGGAACACCAAAGTACTCGCGATAGCATTTGGAAAAGTGTGGTGTGGACACGAAACCGCATACATACGCCAACTCTATGATCGACAATGATGTTTGCTTAAGCAGTTGTCGCGCTCGAATAAGACGTAACCTTAAGTAGTAGCGTGACGGCGTACAGTGAAGGTATTTCTGAAATAGCCGTTCTAGCTGTCGACGTGACAGATCAACGTATTCTGCAAGGTTATCCAGGTCGATCGGTTCCTCGAGATTGGCCTCCATCAACGCGACGATCTCCTGCAGCTTAGGCTGATGAGTTCCCAGCACATGCCTAAGCGGAACGCGCTGATGGTCCTGTTCGTTGCGTATGCGCTCGTAAACAAACATCTCAGAGATGGCTGCGGATAATTCACGACCATGATCGCGACCAATCAGGTGCAGCATCATGTCCAGCGGCGCTGTTCCCCCGGAGCTTGTGAATCGGTTTCGGTCGAGGGTGAAGAGACTCGCGCTGATGCTGACTCGTGGGAAAGCCTCCTGCATGGCGGCCAAAAATTCCCAATGCACGCTGCACTCGTAGCCGTCGAGCAGCCCGGCTTTTGCGAGCGCCCAGCTACCGGTGCACACACCTCCCAACCGTCTGGATTGACGCGCCAAGGTTTGCAGCCAGGTAATGTGCTCGCGGGTAATCACGCTCTGGATTCCAACACCACCGCACACGATTACAGTGTCCGCCACCAATGGATTGTTCCACGAAGCATCTGGGGTAATCGGCACGCCATCACTGGCCCAGACAGGCTCTCCATCGGGGCTGAACGTATGCCAGCGATATAGCTCTCGCCCCGACAACTGATTGGCCATGCGCAGTGGCTCTACTGCGGACGCCAGGGAAATAAGTGTGAATTTATCCAACAGCAGAAAACCAACGGATTGAGTCGTACCGTCGGACACGGTGGAGTTCGATGACATCGTGGTCATGTCCTCACAAAGAGCGATTACGGCCTGAGACGCAGGAGCTTGTAATACCCCCCAGCCTTGGCGTAAGGAGTATTAGGTTTGGCGCAAATACCTCCTTGGTTTTATCCCACTGACGTCACCCTCGCAGCCTGCGCAGGGTGACGCGACGTCACAAGGCCGATAAAGGAAATCGCCAGCGCCAGTCCAATGGTTGTGCTGACTTCGGTACGGTGCTCTGGTGTGATCATCATGACTGCCAGCGCTGCGCAAATGAACACAATCACCAGCCACGTCAGCCATGGAAACAGCCACATGCGAAAGGTCAGCTCAACGTTCTGCCGATGCAACATCCGGCGCATGCGCAGCTGCGACACCGCAATGGCCAGGTACACCAGCAAGGCAATCGCGCCGGAGCTGGCCAGCAGGAAGTCAAACAGCCCGGCGGGCATGAAGTAGCTCCACACGGTGATCGCCGCGCCCAGCACGGTGCTGGCGATGACCGCTGCCCGCGGCACGCCTTCGGAGGAGGTCGCCTTCAGCGCCTTCGGCGCATCGCCACGACGGCCCAGCGAGTACAGCATGCGCGAAGCAATGTAGATCGAGGAATTCATGCAACTGGCCACGGCGATCAGCACCACCACGTCCACCATGAACTTGGCGTGGGGAATGTTCATGATCTCCAGTGCCCGCTGGTAGGAGCCTACCTGGGCGAGCAGCGGATCGTTCCAGGGCACCACGGAGATGACCACGAAAATCGACAACAGGTAGAACACGCCGATGCGCCAAATCACCGAACGCGTGGCCTTGGCAATGTTCTGCGAGGGATTGTCGGATTCGGCGGCGGCGATGGTCACTGCCTCGGTCCCGATGAAGCTGAACATGATGGTGATGAAGGCGCCCACCACCGCCGACAGGCCGTTGGGGGCGAACCCGCCGTGTTCGGCCATCAGGCCGCTCAAGCCGCTGACCTCCCGTTCGGGCACCCAGCCCATCAACACGGCAAAACCCACGCCGATGAAACCGATGATCGCCACCACCTTGGCCATGGCGAACCAGAATTCGAATTCGCCGTACTTGGAGACACTGAACAGATTGGTGATCACTAACGCAATGATCGACACCAGGGCGAACAGCCAGGCATCGATCTGGGGAAACCACTGGTTCAACACATGGCCGGCGGCCAGTGCTTCGATAGGAATCACAAGTACCCAGAACCACCAGTACAGCCAACCGATGGTGAAGCCTGCCCAACGACCTATTGCCTGGTCGGCATAGGTGGAGAACGAGCCTGTGTCCGGGTTGGCCACCGCCATTTCACCGAGCATACGCATGACCAGAACGACGAGCAGACCTGAGAATAGATACGCCAACAGGACTGCTGGGCCAGCAGCTGCAATGGCATGTCCTGAGCCAACGAATAAACCGGCGCCGATAATCCCGGCGATTGACAGCATTGTTACGTGACGAGGCTTGAAGCCCTGCGCCAATTGGCCATTCGAATCCTTGGAACTCGGGCTGATCATTGGTTTTTTTTCTCTGCTGATCGACATTTAAGCGAATTGATGGGGGCAACGGATCATCATCGTTTCCTGCTGCCGCTTCCTAAAAGTGGCACCCTTCAAACGCTGCAGTTCTTATCAAACCCATCGTCGCTATGTGGTTACTTCTATGAAAAGACGCGCCACCTTACCCGGCTTGTTCGACAATTCAGTTGCCTGTTCACGCCGCCTCCTTGCCTGATATCGACACGTGCCAATTTAGCGTTCACAGCGAAAACCAATCGGTCACGAAATGGCCAAGTGCAATCATTTTGTTTTTTGAGGATTCTGCTAAAGCAGCAACGGATGGGATAGCTTGGAAGGTTTATGCGGGCGAGAAGGTTTCGGGACGAGGGTCGCGAGATCTCTCTGGGAAGAGCGGATTGGATGATTGCTGCCTGTCGCGACCGGCTGAAAACGACCCACAGCAGACGGTCACGACCGACCGCTTATGGCTGTGGATTCAACCGGTCGACGCAACAGATTGGCTAAATCGTTTAGCGGGCGTTTCGTAATTTAGTGTTTTTCGAGGGCATCTGCCGCCCGCGCGGTTGAGTTCACTGACAGCTAGCCACTTGGTAGCCGATCGACGAGGAAATCCACTAAAGTCTTCACCCTTCGGATCGGCGTGCCAATGGTAGTGACCTAAAGAAGCGACTAAATGTTGTGTTGGATCTCCAGCATCTTGAACGTCACTTTTCCGCCCTCGGTGGGATAGCCGGTGTTGTCCTGCACATACGCACCCGCTTTGAAATACAGTGGTTTGGTCTTCCAGCTCGGGTCGATGGTGGTTCTCCAGTTGTATCCTGCTGCGCTGATGCCCAGAGCGCCCTTCGGGCTGAGGTGGATCTGGTAGGAAAAGTTGCGGTCGAGCGGCACACCCGTCGCAATGGTAATGACCTGGCCCTCTTCATCGTCGGGGCGCATGCGCACTTTGACGACAATGTTTCCAGTCGAAGTCGACGTTTTGTATTGGTATTCCAGCTTCACCATGGGGCTGTTGCTGTCCTTGTTGTGAATCTGACCAATCACGATCTTGCCGGTGCTGGGCACCTGATTGACGGTCAGACTCGCCCGCAGAATGTTATCCGCCGCTGAATACTGCCAGTTGCGCAGCGTTCCATCGCTATAGGTTTCCCGCAACTCGCTGCGCGGGTAAATAGCGTTGGCCGTCCTGGAACCGGTCACAGGTGCCCAGAAGGAAAGGGTAGCGGCTTCAGAACTGAAATACTGGTCCTTGAAGCCTTGCGCCAGTCGAGGCGTTTCTATGGTAGCCGGTGGGCTGCCTTCAGGGATGCTTAAATTCCAGGTGGCGAGGTCGATCATGTCAATAATCCTGTATGCGGGGAATGTTGCGGCCACAGTTGCGCTCGAACCGACGCTATTGAGCTGTGTCAATTGGGTCTGCTGATTAGGAAACCCGTATGGCGGTAGATTGACGTCAAATGTTCGTCGAGGTGGGTATTGCAGGCTTTGTGCCTACGGGGGTCACCGTTAGTCGGCTATTTTGGGAGTTGATGGAACTAATCCGGGTTGCTTAGCAGCTGCAGCGAAGGGACCTAAGCCATCAGCGGTGGACGGGTCGGCTAGGATGAGTGCATGCACTGGACGAAGAACACGCTCAGAAGCCGGTTCTGAATAACCGGCACGCCGCGCCATAAAGACAGGAGACTGCTCATGAGCCACCGAAGCAATTTTGCGCTGTTGAGCTTTGATCCGGCGTTTGCGTCGTTGCGCAATGGCCTTTCGGTCGCTCAGCAGATTGACGACACACTCTGGGTGGCGAACGACGAAACCACGAGCCTGGAACGCCTGCAAATCCAGGATGCTGCGCCCGGCGACGTCGTAAGGTGCGATGAGCACCAATCGTTTCAGCTCCTGGAGTATTTGGATCTGCCCCTACCGAAGCAAGACGCCGAGATCGATATCGAGGGGTTGGCCTATACCCATGACAGTGGTTACCTCTGGTTGGTGGGCTCCCATAGCCTGAAGCGAAAGAAGGCAGAGGCCGGCACTCCTGCACAGAAGAATATCAAGCGCCTATCGACGGTAGAGGCGCAGGGCAATCGCTTTCTGCTGGCCCGCATCCCTGTGGTCCGGCAGAACGACGGCTATGCACTCGCCAGGAAGGTGGACGCCGATGGACGTACGGCGGCGCAGCTACATGGCAACGAGGTCAGTAACGACCTGACCACGGCCATTGCTGAAGATCCTCAACTACGCGACTTCCTGAGTATCCCGGGTAAAGACAACGGCTTTGATATCGAAGGGTTGGTGGTGATTGGCTCGCGTCTTCTGCTAGGGCTACGTGGACCGGTCCTTCGCGGCTGGGCTGTGTTGCTGGAGATAGAACCTGAGCTGAACGACGCCTCGACTGACACGCTGGTGCTTAAGAAGATCGGTCCGGATGGGCGCCGCTATCGCAAGCACTTCTTCGCGCTAAATGGTCTGGGCTTGCGTGACCTGTGCACTAGCGGTGACGATCTGCTGATCCTGGCGGGTCCCACCATGGACCAGGATGGTCCGGTAACGGTCTTCCGCTGGCGCGGCGGTTTCGCGTCCGACGAGGAAAGCGTGGTCTTTACGGATCAATTGGAGAAGGTGCTGGAGGTGCCTTTTGGGCAAGGCAATGATCACGCTGAGGGCATGTGTTTGTTCGAATCGGGCGAGCAGCTTGGGGAGGTCCTGCTGATCCTCTACGACTCTGCGGCGCAGAGTCGTAAACACGGCGATACGGATGTGGAAGGGGACCTGTTCATCCAGAATTAGCCACGCACCTCGACGTCAACGCGGCCTGTAGATCAGTTTGCCTGGGCTGCTGGTCGCCACCCTCGGACTATCAGCACTGGCCCTGCAGTTTGAGTCGGTCTTCATCGCGGTGAAATGGCTCGGCGTTGCCTTTATCCTGTTCATCGCCTGGAACTTATGGTCAAAGAACACCGAACAAATGCAGGCACCTCCAAAGCGCTCAGCAGGCCGGGCCTTCTCGCCGGAGCCGTGCTGACGCTGAGTAATTTAAAGCCGTCGTTTTTTTCGGCGCGGGTTTGCCCCATGCATTTGATCTGACGGCTCTGTCCTGGCCAGAAGTCATCTTCATTACCGCGCTCGGCATCAGGATCGATCTCACCGTCCAATTGACTTACCTCGTTACCGCGTCGCGAATCTAGCGGGCCATCCAGTCGCCGAAGACAATGAAGCGTCTGAATAGAACGTCAGCAGGTGTCATGACGGGTTGTGCGGGTTGGGTGGACGTTTGCTGATGGCGGATTTGAGGCGCAACCAGTGACCGCTAATGGCCCAGAGTGTGTAAAAACGCTCATGACCTCATCGCTTTCGATCATCGACGTTCGTTGACTGAGCGATTGTGCAGTCGATGCCGCGGATCGCATTAGTCGCGACCTGGAACACGCCAACGCTGTT
>NZ_JAHBDK010000094.1 GCF_019956415.1 Pseudomonas sp. GL-B-19 | reverse complement strand
GGGGCTTGTTTGTGCGTATGCCATCCGCTTGTTTGTGGATGCCAGAATTGGCGGGGGGAGGGTAGTTGGACCGCGTTATCGTTCATCGCGAGCAGGCTCACTCCTACATTGGACCGCGTTCGCCTGAACAACTCGGTCAACTGTAGGAGTGAGCCTGCTCGCGATGGCGGCCTCAAATCGGAGTGCTGTTTAAAGGTGTTTAAGGTTACTTCCTGAAAGCTACAACGCCTTGCGCCATTACCTACGACTACGCCAGAATCCGCCGGCTTGTGCGCTTTGGACGCCCTCGGTAACTTTATTCCCGTCACTGATTCCCAGTGATCGGGTTTAGTAGCCCGAGGATTTGAAGGCTGCACAAGCGTCTGTCAGACAGGTATTTCCATACCTGTATTTGATGGTGGCTGTGCGCAGGGCGTCCTCGGACGCGCCGGCTTTGCCTTCGTTCCCCGGTCTACTAACCTGCGTACAGCCGCCACCCCTCGTATTAGTAGCGAGGCGTGGCTGCCAAAAAAGGAACGAATGAATATGTGCAAAGTTACTCCAAACCCGCCAGACACAGATCCGGCATCCCCCTACGAATCCCTCGATTCAAAAAAACTCCACGAAGCCGCCGAACGCGCCCTCGATCACTACCTCAACCCCGGCGTCATCAAATCCCCCGCCACCCGCAAACCCAGCACGATGTTCATGCTTGCACCGGATATCCGAGACGAAGACCTCTTGGCCCACACCTGTGAGTCACTGGCCCAGGCCAGTGTCATGGCCAGCGATTTCGCGGGGTACCTGGAAGGGCCGCATCGGCATACGGCCATGGCGATCCAGCAGATCATCATGCTGGCGGAACTGGCGGCGAACCGGATGCTGGATAACGTTGAGGTGCCGAAGTAATACCCAAGCACCGCGTTATCGTTCATCGCGAGCAGGCTCACTCCCACATTGGACTGCGTCCGTCCGGACAACTCGGTCAAACTGTAGGAGTGAGCCTGCTCGCGATGGCATCACCTCGGTCCAAAGTGAGCCTAGCCCGACGCATCAACGCATTATGAGACAGCACGGCCTTATGTAAGTCCTTGCTGTCAGCCCCTTCTGATTTTCCTCGCTCTGCGACTTAACCCCCCAACAGCTGTGTACCTTGTCGGCAAGGACCCATTGTCGAGAGAAAGTGTATGGACACATCTTTAAGGAAAACCGTTACGGACAGTGCGCTTAAACGAGCCCTGCTACTGGTTGATCTAACCGAAACAAACAATCCCGATCACGCCGTCCGGCTACTGCTGAATGAAATCCTCCAAGGACTCGCGGAAAAAGGCTGGCCTCAAGCTCATCTGCAGACAGGGCCGAGGATTGTGTCTGCTGAAGAAAATTATGGTTTGCTCGGCTACGACCCGGCAGAGGTCACGCTCGGGAGTGAACACACACGCTGGGTCGATGAGTGCTCGCTGTTACGTACGCAAACCACCAGTCAAATTCCGGCTGCGCTTCAGCGAGCCGCTCAGGTACGGCATCCGGGGCAGACGATCTTGCTGGCGGCGCCGGGTATTACTTTTCGTCGTGATAGTCGGGATCGTTGGCATTGTGCCGAACCGCATCAGATGGATATCTGGGTGCTGGGTGATCCGGAACTGGCTACGCATGAACATCTATTGCGTCTGGTCGGCGATATCCTCATGTCCGCCGTTCCTGAGAAAGAGTGGGTCTACAGCGACAGTCCGCATCATTACACCGAGGGCGGAATTGAAGTGAATGTGTTGAATGACCGTGCTCCGGTCGAAGTACTGGAGTGCGGTCGTATTGCGAGGTCTTTGCTGGAGCGCTTGAAGATAGACCCGCAGCGTCATGGAGGGCTGGCGCTCGGAATGGGGCTGGATCGCCTGACGATGTTGCGCAAAGGCATCCCGGATATTCGCTTGTTGCGCGATCAGAACATACCAGTGCAGGCGCAGATGCATGATCTGAATCCATGGAGTGCGGTATCTCGTTTGCCGTCAATTGCTCGTGACATTTCGTTGGCGGTGACGCCGGGGCTAAGTGAACAAGTGTTGACCGAAAGGATGTTGCTGGCTGCGGGTGATTGTTCTGACTGGATCGAAGAGATGCAAGTCAAGGGGCGTTGGGCGTTCTCGGAGTTACCCGCGCAGGCCATTGAACGACTCGGGCTGCTGCCGGGCCAGGAAAATGTGCTTTTGCGTGTAGTGCTGCGGGATTGCTCGCGATCAATTACTACCGCTGAGGCGAACGCGTTGTACGCGGACATTCAGGCGGCGATGCATGAAGGGGCGCCGGGGGCGGGTTACAGGATGGATATGCCAAGGGCTTGAAGTTGAACAACCCGAGTAACCACTGAAGCACCGCGTCATCGTTCTTCGCGAGCAGGCTCGCTCCTACAGGGGAATGCGGTCAACTGTGGGAGCGGCGGTGCGACGATTCGACTTGCACGCGAAGGCGGTGATGCAGGCGACAATTTTTCGCGCTATCCAGGACCAATCAACTGAACAGCCAAAACGGTAGCTTGAATTATTTTGTTGCTGAATATGCTCAAGATTGATTCGTTTTCTCCTTTGCTTGAGCGGAACATCCGGGGTCGTCTGGTTGCTTTTTGTGAGAAACGTTCGCTGCGAGCGTTCTGGAATAAGCAATAGATCTGGAATTAGATGTTTGATTGTTTGCCGATGGATGATCGCGAAGACGCGTGGCAGTTATGGATCAATAGATAATCTTTCATGGAACTGCACTTACATGCTGTAGGTGCAATCAATCGATAAAGTGGATGTTATCCGCTACCGGGAGGCAAGGATGCACGGCCAAGTTATGGCTAACTATTCTGATCATTTGTGTATTCATCATCTATTCGAGGAGCAGGTTGCTTTAGGCCCTGAGGTATCAGCATCAAATTATAAACTGGAGAAATCATGGCTAATCCCTATCGCGAACTACTGACAACCCCTGGCGTCATGGGGTTAGTCATCGCGAGCTCCATCGCCCGTCTGCCACAGGCAATGATCGGCATCGGCATCATCACCATGTTGGTGCAGCAGACGGGTCTTTATTGGTTGGCTGGCTCGGTCGCAGGTACCTTTACATTAGCGAATGCGTTGATTGGCCCGCAAATATCGAAGCTCGTTGATCAACGGGGTCAGAGTCGGGTTCTGCCCTTTGTTACAGCCTTCAGCATTGGTATGTTGCTGGCGCTGATAATGGCTGTCTATGTGAGGGCTCCGACCTTACTGCTTTTTATTCTGGCGGCACTGGCGGGCACGATGCCGAGCATGCCCGCCATGATAAGAGCACGCTGGACACAGCTTTTCCGTGGCAAGCCGCAATTACACACGGCTTTCTCCCTGGACACTGTTCTAACTGAACTCGCCTTTATTATTGGCCCACCACTCGCCATTGGTCTGAGCATCAGCTACTTCGCCGAAGCCGGGCCTCTTGTTGCCGTCGTGCTTCTGGTCATCGGCGTAACGGCTTTTCTTCTGCAACGGCAGACAGAGCCAAAAGTGGTTGTGGGCAGCAGGCGGAACGCAAGTTCGACTTTGCTTATCCCCGGTGTTCGCACCATCGTTCTGGCGCTTCTAGCGATGGGTGTGATTGGCGGATCCATCGATGTGGCTGTTGTTGCCTTCGCCAATGCACAAGGTTGGCCAACGTCCGCCAGCTTTATCCTGGCAGCTTATGCGCTCGGCTCGATGATCGCTGGTCTGACTTTTGGTGCGCTAAGGGTTTCCTTGCCGATTGAAAAGCAGTTCTTTATTGGAGTACTGGTAACAGCAGTAACAGCGGTGTTGCCTATTCTTTCACCGGACGTCTACATCCTTGCCGGAATGCTCTTTGTGGCAGGAATATCATTCGCGCCGACGATGGTCATCGTCATGAATCTCGGCACGATCATTGTTCCACCGTCGAGGATCACCGAAGGACTGACGTGGATGACGACAGGCATCAGCATCGGCGTAGCACTCGGTGGAGTGCTTTCGGGCTTGATCATTGACGTCTATGGTGCGCGGGCAGGGTTCGGTGTAGCCATTGGCGCGGGGCTTGTAATGGTGGTGATCGTGCTTTTGGGGTTGCGTGTACTTCGTACTACATCAGCGACTTGCGCCGAGCCAACCTTCCAGTGATTGGGTAGCTACTGAAACCCTGTGGCGAGGGCGCGTGCTCCCTCGCCACAAAAGCGCTCACACCCTTCAGATCCGAAAACTCCCCACCAACTGATTCAACCGATCCGCCTGCCTTTCGAGCTCAGTACAAGCCCGCAATGTCGATTGCAGATTCTCCACCCCTTGCTGATTCAGGGTGTTGATCTCGGTGATGTCGACATTCAACGCCTCAACCACCGACGTCTGTTCCTCAGTCGCCGCCGCCACCGATTGATTCACGTTGTCGATCTCGCCAATCCGCTGCGTCACGCTGCTCAAGCGTTTCCCGGCGAGGTTGGCGATGTTCACGCTTTCCTCACTGTGCTGCTGGCTTTCGGTCATGGTCGTCACCGATTCGCGCGCGCCGATTTGCAGCTCTTCAATCATTTGCTGAATCTCCGCTGCTGACGTTTGCGTGCGCCCGGCGAGGCTGCGCACTTCGTCGGCGACTACCGCAAACCCACGGCCTGCTTCACCGGCGCGGGCGGCTTCGATGGCGGCGTTGAGCGCCAGCAGGTTGGTCTGCTGCGAGATGCCTTTGATCACTTCGAGGATGTGCCCGATGTTCACGGTTTTGTCATTGAGCACTTCGATGTTGGCGCACGAGGTGCTGATTTTGCCGGACAGTTCGTTCATCACCTGGATCGTGCGCTCCACCACCTGGCGCCCGTCTTCGGCTTGTTGCCGTGCCGCGCTGGCCTGTTGTGAAGCATCGCAAGCGTTATGCGCGATTTCCTGGGCGGCGGCGCCCAATTGGTTGATCGCGGCGGCGACGCTGTGGGTGCGGATCGATTGTTCGCCGAAGTTGCTCATCGATGAGTTCGATGCCAGTAGCACTCGCTTGGCGCCTTCGTTGACACCGAGTGCCGCCGAAGACACTTCGCGGATCGAGTGATGAATACGCTCGACGAAACGGTTGAATGCGGTCGCCAGTTGGCTGATTTCATCCCGCGATTGCACCGACAGACGCCGAGTCAAGTCGCCGTCACCCAGGGAGATATCCTCCATGACCCGCGTGAGCATTTGCAGCGGACGGGTGATGCGAAACGCCGCGTACCAGATCAGCATCAACCCGAGCAGGGCCGAGCCTGCGCCCAACAACAGTTCCAGCGCGGTGCTTTTTACCCCTTGTGCGTCGAGTTCGTTTTGCAGCGTGGTCACCGGTGCCAGCAACACGTCCTGCGGCACGCCCACCAGCACACCCCACGGAGCGGCGCCGGCAATCGGTGCCAGTGGTTCGAGGACGTTGATCCGCTGCTGATCGACAAATACCTTCGCTTGGCCTTGGCGCAAGGCGTGCATGACCGAAGCATTCTCCAACGGTTGCCCGAGGCGGCTGACGTCCTGGCTGTTCGCTGAGATCACCCCGCGCGGGCTGACGATGCTGATCTGCCCAAGGCCATCGAACAATTGATGGGCGCTGGTTTCGCTGTTGTGTTGCAGGGCGGCGAGGTTGATGTCGAGGCCGACCACGGCGATGACTTTGCCGTTGTCCATCAGCGGGAACGCAATACTGGTCACCAGTTTGCGGCTGCCGGAGGCCTCGTCGAAATAGGGCTCCAGCACGCAAGCTTGCCGGGTATCGAGAGCGCAGGTGTAGAAGGCGTTGTACGGCGCGCCGCTGGGGCCCGGCGAGGTGTTGGCGAGCAGTGCTTCGTCGCCGATCACCGCTTGCAGTTCACCGGGTTTGCTTTGCACCCAATACAGGGAAAAACGCCCGGTCTCGTTGCTGCCCATGGCCGCTTGGTCAGCGAAACCGGCGTCGGCGCCATCGAGGGCGTCGGGTTCGAAAATGACATAAAGCCCGAGCAGGTCGGGCTTGTCGATCAGGGCCTGGTGAAGCTGATTGCTCAGGGCCTGGCGCAGTTGCGGGCGGGTCAGATGGCCCTGCTGTTGCAGCTGCCTGAGGTAGAGCAAATACCGTGATAACCCTTGGCCGTATTCGTGAGTCTGGGTGAAGGTGCGTTGCACCTGCATCGCCTGCACGGTGCCCAGCGCCTGCATGTGCTCCTTGGCGGCGTTGGCGAGCATGTCGCCGCTGGATTGGGCGACTTGCTGGCTGCTTTGAAGGGTTTGATACAGCGACAAGCCCATCAACAAACTCACCACCAACAGCAGGCAGAGGCCGGCGAGCAGGGCGATTTTGCTCTGGATCGTCAGAAATTTCGGGTGCATTGGAAAGGCCTTTTTCCTTGAGACGCAATGACGCGGCAAACGCAATCTGTAGCCGCCGACGCAACCCCTGTAGGAGCCGAGCTTGCTCGCGATAGCGGTGTATCAGGCAACTAATATGTCGATTGATACACCGCTATCGCGAGCAAGCTTGATCTGGTCCAGTAATTTTGGACATTGTTTTCGGTTCTCACGCCGCCATCTTTTCTGCCGCTACCGGCGAGTGGTAACCGTTGTAGCTGTGGCGCCTTACATTGTTGTAGCGCGCCACATATCGGT
>NZ_JAHBDK010000093.1 GCF_019956415.1 Pseudomonas sp. GL-B-19 | reverse complement strand
CAAGTTTTTTTGCCTCAGTCGTGCATACGAGCAAAGAGGCGGGATCTGAACTCACATTGGATAGATAGGTTTGCCCGTATACGTCGACGTTAACAGGCTCACTCTCGCCATAGCGCCAGAACACCGACTTCATGAGATTGGTGATAACATTGCCCGAGTAGTCGGCCTGAGCGGTCATGCCGATCAACTGATTGAAAGTCAGCCCGGTACGCGCGATAAACTCATCGACCGGCTTGAGTTTCAAGGCGATATCATCCTGCGCAGCAAGGTTATATTGACGTTTCACTACCGCCTCATCAGAGACAGGATTAATCAGCAAAGCATAAAGCTCAGGTGCTATTTCCAGTTGCTCTCGAGTTTTCGGCGACGGCGTGACGTCGGGAATTACCGAGCCACCGCCCCCGTCGAGGGTGAGAGCGTTGAAGGCGGTCACTTGATCATCAGCCAGCGCAGACCAGAGCTTCACAAGTGAAAGCTTGCTCGCCGACAGCACACTACGTACCTGCACCAGGTTATCGTGATAAGGCAGTGTCATCGGGTACCAGACAGTTTCCAGCGTTTGCAGGCCAGGAGCACCGGTTGACGCCTGCATGCCTTTCAACAAGGTCTCGTTCAAGATCTCGAGGGTTGATATTTCTTTAACAAGATTGGTTTCATCCAAAACAAGGTTTTTGATATCCGGACGACGCTTATCTATATGCAGCGGGCTGCTTACCGAGTGAAGCCCTTGGGCGATTTTATAAAGTTCAACCAAGTAGCGTCCCGGCGAAAATAGCGATTGAATAGACGTTACTTCCGCGTAGCCAGCGCCGGAGCGCTCGTCAAAAAGATCGTCAAAATCTACGGCGCCACCCAGCGAGCGCCCCATCGCCATTTGTAGCTCCTGCGGAAATGGTGCAATGCCCAACTTGGGAATGCTTTGCATGACCGGTTCATTACGAGAGCGGAGTGTTCGATGGATACTCTCCAGGGCTTCGACCCGCTTGCACGCTGCCGAATGAATCAATTCAGCCTGCTCTCCAGACAGCTCTTCCATCGTGCAGCAAAATTGTTCAAGTGGTTCTTTAACAATATCGAAGATCGAATTAAACCCCTTTTCATCAAGCTGCTTTAGTGCCACTTCGCTTTCCGTGGACATTTGTAGCGACCGCAACAAAGACTCGTTCATAGTATTATTCCCAGAATTTTTCTCTATAGAAAACCGAAGTGCATTGCGCCGTCAGCCATGGACAGACGAGCCAGCACGCATCAAGTACTAAGTTTAATTAGTGAAATCATTCGCAAGGTCGATAAAAAACTTGATACGCCCGCAAGACAACCGACGCAGAGCGCTAAAGTCCGCCCAGCGTATTGCGATGCATCTCTATAATGTCTTAAAGACGACCTACCACCTTTGCAGAGTTATTTATAAAACATAAAGACGAGAGAAAAAATAAAAGGTCTGAAATCGTAGCTTTATGTCTATTTGTGGCGATTAGAGTCGGTTATTACCCGTTTCATATCGAAGCGATTGACGTCACTCGTACGGCAATGAACCTTTCGCAGTCCTGCCCCACAAATAATCTGCCTTGATAACCATGACATAACCGAATGTCACTTTGACGGGTAGAAATTGATGTCAACGAGCAGTCCAGGCATCACTTCCCCCCAGACTGAACGTTAGATTCGGCTTACTGCGCGGCCAAGGGCTGAGCCCCTGGCACGCGGCCACTGTCAGTACCCTTTGAGGGTGTAGCGGAGATGGAAAATGACATCGACCAGGCTTTCCACCAGCTCACGCTGCTGCTGACCTGTGCCGGCCTTGAAGAACGTCAGAACGAGCGTCCCGGTGGTGGTTGAATCGCCCTCAAACGGCAAGTATTTCGGATCATTGAAGTCGACCGTAAACAAGCCGGAATCATCGAGCCCGCGGGACAGCGCAACATAGTTGCCGCTTCCCTTACCCAAGGTGGCCTCTACATCCTGATAAGGCCCAATCAACGCCGGTAACGTCACGCCAATATTTTTGAAGCGCCCGACCTTACCCGTGCTGTCATAGGCGACGTCCAGATCAAGCGCTGCGATGTCCAGTTCAATGACCAGCTTGTCGCCGTTCACCGTCTTGATTGCTACGCCGCCGGCCGCAACAACCGGGTTGCCCGACAGCGCCCCGTTCAGGAACACGGAAAAGCTTTTACTGCTGTCAGCACGAGTGATTTGAGTATTGAGCGAAATGGTTTTCTGAATTTCCAGGCCACGTTTGTCCAGGCGCAGGTAGATGTTCTCCATTTTTTGCAGCTCCAGTTGCAAGCTTTCCCCGGCCAGCAACCCTTGATAGAGATCGTTCCACATTGGCGCGGTGAACAGACTGCCAGCGTTGGAATCACCTATTTCGCGTCCCAGCGCAGCTTTCGTCGTCAGGCACAGCGCCAGCGCACTGTCATACAGCTGGTAGTAAAGCGAAGAGAGTCGACCGGCCATCCAGTTAAACAATTCCAGCCCGGTGAAGCGCGTGGTCTGCAGGGCGTACTGCGCACGCATATTGTTCAGCTCCTGTGCATACAGCGCCTTTTGCTTTTGCGCCATCGCCAGTTGCTGATTCTGCGACTGGATTTGTGCCGTCAGCTGCTTGACTTCGAATTCCGCACCTTGCTTCTGAATCTGCCAGTCCGCGCGTCGACGGCGGTATTGCTCACTGATATCCAGTCGCTGGGCGGAAGTTTCCAGGATCGTTGCCGACGCTTGCAACCCAAAGGCCACCGCACGTGCCGCGCCGCCCCATCGCGATCCACCCACAGCCAGCCCGAAGGTGTTAGGGGCCATTTCAACCGCAGCACCTACCACGTTGCTGATCAGCGAGCCGGCGTTCAGCGCCCCGGCTGCCACACGCAGATCCATGGCACTCTGCTCACTGCTGGAAATCCAGTTGTTGTACAGGCCGGTGTAATGCGCCAGGCGAGTCTTCGCACTGTTCAGCGCCTCAGTCGAGGCAGCCACCCCGGAGGTCAGCGAGGCGATGTTATCGACCTGAAGCTCCTGAGTCAGGGTCGAAATCTGTTGCTGCTGGGTCTGTACCAACAGGGTCATGTACTCGTTGTCACGCTGCAGCAGTGCTGTTTGCAGTTCGTTGCCGAACTGAATGACGCTGCTCACCGCCGTGCGGGCCTTGTCCATCAAGACCGGGAAGCGAAATTCACTGACCTGTTGGTTGGCGGGCACTGAACCACCCGCTGCGCCGTTGCCCGCGCCATGCTGAAGCTGCAAGGCCGTGGGTGAAACCGGCGTGGCAAACAGTGGCAGCACCAATGGCTGGCCATCGAGGGTCAGGTTGTTGCGCAGGTTGAATAGGCGTACCTCCAGTTTGTCCCAGTACAGCAACAGGTCGGCGTTGTAAGGCGGTAAAAAGCTGCCATTGGCGTCTAGCAGATAAGCCTTGAACAACGTTGCCATGCGGCTGGGTGTCTGTTCATTGCTGCTGTCGGATTGCTGGAGGCTGCCGGTAGAAGCCTCCACTCCGACCGTAGGATTGGACCAACTGTTGGTGTAATCAATGTCCGGTCGCGGGCCAAGCATTTGCGAGGCTTGTATGTAGTACATTTTCGCTTGGGTCATGTAGTCGCGTTGCTGCATCCGGTAGCAGTTGTCGCCATGTTCGATCAGCGCGTTCACACTGCTGAGGAAAACCGCCATCTTGTAATGCATGGGGTCATTCATGGCGATGACGTCTGGGTCGACCGTCTCCGGGATCGACGCATTCCAGGTCTGGTCCTTTTGCAGTGGCACCACGTTCCAGTAACGGATATCGTTTTCTACTGTGTCCAGAATGCCTAGACTGTTACGATAACCCGTCGGCGAGAAAATGTACTTATGCCACTGCTCTGCTCGAGCGTAGTTCTGCTCAGTCAGATAACGGTCGGCGATCAGGAAACTGCTATGGAAAAATAATTCCCAAAAATACAGTCCATAGGAACTATTAAAATCAATAGGGGCCGTATTGCCACCCTCTACATCCTGGGCCTGACAGTTGTAGCTTAAAAGACCACCAACGCCATCACTTTGCAACATCGAAGTAAAATAGGGTGCCGAGCTAGTTTCCAAGTTGCTGACAACCAACTCACCAGAAGTTTCCAACACGCACTTCAATAGCCCTCCAGCCAAATGAAAAAGCCGGCCAAATAATGGCAAATCATAACCCATGTAGACATGAACCTTTTGACTCTCCGACACACCACCAATACTCAACTCCACCTCAAGATACCTAGTATTATTACTCAACTCATAAACATACTCAGTATTATTTCCGACGTTAAATCGCATCTCACCAATAAAGTCGCCATCATGATCAAACTGACGAACTATAGCGATCGCCGCATGCTTATAGCGCAACTCAATAGTCGAGTCAGAAACAAAACCTACCGTCACCGTCGTATTTAACTTATGAAACTCATGAACATCTCCTTCCTTGGCCTTGTCCTCAAACAGCGCAGCATCGGAATAAACAAAGTCTTTTTCTCCAAGAGCGTAAGACTCATCTAAAAACCTCAGTTTTCCCGCAAGCATATTATTGACAAGCGAAAACTTCGAAGGCTTACGTGGAAGGCTCTCCTTTTTATAAGAAACCCACACACCATCACCCTGCAAATACCAGATATTACTAAAGTACTCATATTCGATCGTCACATTGCTGCTACCGATGCCATTCTTTGCCGTTCGGCTAATCCAGCAAATATACAACCGCTGGTTAAACCAACAAGGTCTGATCATATTATCCAATGCTTCCTCGGTGGGCACATTGATTTTTAACCATTGCGACCACGCACCACCCGTAAGCGAGTTCTCATCGCTACGCACAGCCATGTTGCAACTACGCCAGTAATAGTTGTGGGGGGCATTTTGGCTGCGACCAATAAAGTAGAGGGTATCCTGACTATCAGCCGATGCATTCGTCCCTGCTTGATAGCCGCTGATGGTTTTCAGGTTGGCGAGTGTTTCGAAACTGAACAAATATTGTTGGAAGCCTGCTTGTACCCGGCTGTCAGAAATGCGTCCTTGGTTAATGGTCTCTTCGAGGGATTTAAATAGTTCGGTTTTGCTATAGCGCAAACCAGGACTGATATACGTAGAAGGGTAATACTGCAAACGTTCCTTACCCGCCCAAGTCGAATACACCTGATTGTAATCCGGCCAATCATAAAGAAAGCGGCCTGGCTTGGATTGCTCTACCATGGTCGACTCAGAGGCATTGTTCACATCCGGATCAGTCCCCCTCAGGCAGCGATTAATGTACAACTGCAAACTGGAAATGGTTTCGGCAACCCGAGAAGTCAGGACTTCCGGGCCAATCCGGGTGTCGAGTAGTAGATACTCGTAAAGATCCTCGGCATTTTTAACGCGCAAGCTCAAGGGTGTGCCATCTCCCAATGCTGTTTGGGGAATGCAGTAAGTGGTGTAATAGTCAACCAGCGCATCGCGCCGCGCGGTCTGGATGGCATTGATTGCGGTGGAATTAGTCATGGCATGCTCCTGGCGTTGGTACAGTGACAACGGAGTTAGTGTTTGATCGTGGCCGTTAATTGCTCGGCAACACCACGAATCAAACTTGACTCTTGCGCACCGACTGTTGATTTAGACATTCTATAAAGCAGGTCAATGCAGTTGCCTCCAACATCCAAGTGCGCACTGGCAAGCATCCAGGCCTCCAGATGACAAACGTCGTCGAAGCACTTTGGAAAATCTGAATAGGTCTGTTGATTAACCAGGGAGCTGTTCATCAGAACTGTTTGCTTCGAATCCCAGCCATGGATCGCCGCCAGCGCGTCAATGGCTTTGGCACTCGTCTGACCGGATTGATTAGCCTTTTCGAAATAGCCGATAGCTTCGGAAGCCGGTACAACGACTCGCAGTAACCATTGTTTAAGTCGTGCGATGCGCAAAAGCAACGGCATGGACGGCTTTGCGGCCAAGTCCATAAAGACGCTATTCCTCACCGTCACTGTCGGCACGCGAGCTACGACAAAATCATCGAAATAATATTCATTACTCGAGGCGTCTATGGTTTCAATCAACTTGATGGTTGTCGTCGTCGAGGTCGCGACAAAAGTGAACTTGACCGTGGCTCCGCTAGAATTGGGAGTGGTCACCAAAGACCCAAGCACCGTCGTACCGTCCAAGGCTTGGGCTGTCGCCCTACAGGGCCCGTAGCTGTTGTTATGACCGCGCACCCAAAACTGCACGACATAGGTTTCCCCCTCGACCGTCGTCACATTCTGCTGGATGACACCGTTCACTGAAGTCCCACTCTCGAAGGTCATGTGGCCATTGCCGTGAAGAAAAACCGTTCCGCTGGTGCCCCACCCCGTAGCGCCTCCGGCAAAGCTGCCGTTGCTGATGATGTTCGTGGCAATCGAGGTAACGGTGGCTGTACGGGATGTGCCCGTACCACTGATAGGCCCCAGGGTGGCATTGTTCAAGACGACATTGCTCGCAGTGAAGGAACTTCCAGGATCCTCACTGAACGTAAACGTGACCACTCCACTCCTCCCAGGAGATAGATCGCCAGCGCTACTGCTGATGCTAGCCAGAGTGAAGAAGTCGGCCTTGTCGACAATCAAATTCAGCTCTTGCTCGGTCAAATCGGCCCATTGAGCAATCAGGGCATATTGCGCCATTCCCTGGCTGTAACGAGCGATGTTAGCTGAGGCTAGCGAATCACTCTCTTCCGGTTCAGTACCGTGTACCCGAATCACATCCGCCCAGAAATCACCGAGGCCATAGGCCGTTATGCCATCAGGCATACGGAAAAATGAGTCCTGCCATTGCAGCAATTTACCCATCACATTAGGTTTGCTTTTAAATACCGGTGCAATGGCTTGGTGCAGCCTTTTCGCAAGCTCTGGAGAAATCGGTTCGATGACCTGATGGCTAGACGCGACACTATCGCCGATAAGCGACGTGTAGAGATTGTGGGTGAAATTGTGCAGCTCTGGCGTGAAGATGGGACTGTAGACGTCTGTCGTCATGCTCAGGGCGGTGCGAATATCCAACTGGTTGTCGACCATCCAGGCAAGCACCGTTTCGGTTTGCCGAATAATCTCGAGCGTGTCCAGTGTGGCCTCGCCGGCCACTCGTCCGGCGGTATTTTTACCGGGATTGA
>NZ_JAHBDK010000092.1 GCF_019956415.1 Pseudomonas sp. GL-B-19 | reverse complement strand
ACCGATATGTGGCGCGCTACAACAATGTAAGGCGCCACAGCTACAACGGTTACCACTCGCCGGTAGCGGCAGAAAAGATGGCGGCGTGAGAACCGAAAACAATGTCCAAAATTACTGGACCAGATCAGGCTCGCTCCCACAAGGGTAATGAGTGACAGACCCATCGGCGATTATCCCTGAGGTTTACAGCGCGATTTGCTCTAAGCCCCTATCACCTGTGCGGTTAAGACCTTTCTATACTGCGACATAAGGTCGCATACAAATCCAGACCTTTACTTACTTGGCCACTTTGGCCCGTAGGCGCTCCGCTGGGGGGCGATGGGAAAAACAAGAGGAGTGACTGGCATGATCCATCACGTAGTGGGGCTTTTCACCCACCCCGACCAGGAATGGAAAGAAATCCGTGGCGACCATGAGGAAAGCATTAGCCACATGTACCTGACACACACGCTGATTCTGGCGGCGATCCCTGCCGTGTCAGCGTTTATCGGCACCACAAAGGTCGGCTGGGTGATTGGCAGCCGGGCACCGGTGATGCTGACGCAGGAAAGCGCGCTATGGATGACGATCATGTCGTACGTGGCGATGCTCGGCGGTGTTGCAGTGATGGCCGCGTTCATCCACTGGATGGCTCGCACCTATGACGCCACCCCGAGCCTGGCCCGTTGCGTTGCGTTTGCGACCTATACCGCCACCCCGTTGTTTATCGGCGGACTGGCGGCGCTGTACCCACACCTGTGGCTGGGAATGATCGTCGGGACGGCGGCCATCTGCTACACGGTGTACCTGCTGTATGTGGGGCTACCCACTTTCATGAACATTCCATCAGACGAGGGGTTCCTGTTTTCAAGTTCGGTGCTTGCAGTAGGCCTGGTGGTGCTGGTCGCCATCATGGCTTTCACAGTCATTGTCTGGGGACTCGGCGTGGGGCCGGTCTATACTAATTAGTGGTTCTTTCCACCCAAAAACAAGATCTGCCAACACAGGCCGCCGCAAGGCGGCCTTCTAATGTTCAAGGATAGAAGGCGCTGACGACCATTCGGTACCTCGGCGATTCGCAAGACCCCAGGGTTGCGGCATACTCGACGTCTCTGGAGATCCATCAAGCATGTCCGAGCCACTCAATACCCGCGTCGAAGACTGTTACCAACTCGCTGAATCCTTTTTCAAACGCACTTTCAAACGTCCCGTGGTGAGCCTCAAGCTGCGCGGTCAAAAAGCCGGTGTCGCGCATTTGCACGAGAACCTGTTGCGCTTCAACCCGCAGCTGTACCGGGAAAACACCGAAGACTTTCTCAAGCAAACCGTGGCCCACGAGGTTGCCCACCTGATCGCTCATCAACTGTTTGGTGACCGCATCCAGCCGCATGGCGAAGAGTGGCAACTGATCATGCGCGGCGTGTACGAACTGCCGCCCAATCGCTGCCACACCTACGACGTCAAACGCCGCAGCGTGACGCGCTATATCTACAAATGCCCGTGCGTGGACAGCGATTTCCCGTTTTCGGCGCAGCGCCATGGTCTGGTGAGGCAGGGGCGGCGGTACTTGTGTCGGCGGTGCCGGAGTACATTGGTATTTAGCGGGGAGATGCGGGTCGAGTAAGTCAGAGTTATGTTGTCTGGTCTGGCCTCATCGCGAGCAGGCTCGCTCCCACACTGGATCTATGCCTACCAACAATCCCCTGTGGGAGCGAGCCTGCTCGCGATGAGGCCCTGACAGACACTACGCAACCACCTTGGCACGCCGTAATTCCTCGATTCGCTCAATACTAAACCCCAACTCCCCCAACACCTGATCCGTATGCTGCCCCAACGCCGCGCCAATATACCGAGGCTCTGGCAAGCCATCTGAAAACTTCAACGGACACGCCATCTGCGCCTGGCTCGTGCCATCCCCACGCGGCACCTCAGTCACCAGCTCCCGCGCCTTCAGCTGTGGATGCTCAATCGCTTCGCTCAAACTCAACACTGGCTCGACACACGCATCGAGTTCGGCAAACAGGGCGCACAAATCATTAAAGTCGTGTTTCTCGAATTCGGTCATCAGCGCGTCCTTGAGCTTTTTCTGGTTCGCAGGCTGTGGCGATAAGCCCAGGGACGCCAACTCCTCCAGACCCAACGCCGTACACAGTTGCCTCATAAACGCCGGCTCCAGACTGCCCACCGACAACCAGCGCCCATCGCGAGTACGGTAATAGTCATAGAAGCTGCCGCCATTGAGCATCTGGTCTTCCCTGCCCGGCTCCGCGCCACAGGCCAGATACCCGGCGCCCGCCATGGCGTTCAGGCTGAACACGCAATCGGTCATGCTCACGTCCAGGTGCTGGCCCTGCCCGGTCTGCTGCCGGGCGATGACCGCCGCCAGCAGTCCGATGACCCCGTGAAGCGAGCCTCCGGCGACATCCGCCACCTGCATGCCCAACGGCAGCGGCCCGCTGTCGGCGCGGCCGGTGTAGCTGGTCAATCCCGCCAACGCCAGGTAATTAATATCGTGGCCAGCGCGATCCTTGTAGGGGCCGGTCTGACCGTAACCAGTGATCGACACGTAGATCAGCTTCGGATTGATTGCCTTCAAGGCTTCATACCCCAGCCCCAGGCGCTCCATCACACCGGGACGAAATTGCTCCAGCACAATGTCGTAGTCGGCAAGCAGCTGCTTGATCACCTCCAGCGCCTCGGGTTGTTTGAGGTCCAACGCCAGGCTGCGCTTGTTGCGATTGAGGTAGGCATGGCTGGCCGACACTCCCTGATCATGCGGGGGTAGCACCCGCAGCAAGTCCATGCGGGTCGGTGATTCGATGCGCAAGACCTCGGCGCCCATGTCCGCCAGCAACAACGAGGCAAACGGCCCCGGTAACAGTGTCGAGAAATCCAGAACCTTGAGTGATGCCAGTGGCCCGAGCATGAGCGATCTCCGTGAACGATGCCTCCAGACTAGGCAGCCAACGCCCTTGCAGCAATCACCTTATGCGTCAGATGCGCTGACCGTTACGCTCAAATCGCAAATATAAAAAAACCCGCCGAAGCGGGTTTTTTCAGTGCAGCCGTCTTACTTGACGTTGGTTGGGGTTGCCCCTTCGACGTGGCCCAGAACATCGTCTTTAGGCTCGTCGGAGATACCGCGACCGCCAGAAGCCAGTTCCGCATGCATCACGTCAGTGTCCAGTTCCTTGACCCACTTGGCCACAACCAGAGTCGCCACAGCGTTACCCACCAGGTTGGTCAGGGCGCGGGCTTCGGACATGAAGCGGTCGATGCCGAGGATCAACGCCAGCCCTGCAACCGGCAGGTGGCCGACAGCGGACAAGGTGGCAGCCAACACGATGAAACCACTGCCGGTCACGCCAGCAGCGCCTTTGGAGGACAGCAGCAACACCACCAGCAGGGTGATCTGGTGCGTGATGTCCATGTGGGTGTCGGTCGCCTGAGCAATGAACACCGCCGCCATGGTCAGGTAGATCGCGGTACCGTCGAGGTTGAACGAGTAACCGGTCGGGATCACCAGACCCACAACGGATTTCTGCGCGCCCAGACGCTCCATCTTGATCAGCATGCGCGGCAGCACCGATTCCGAAGAAGAAGTACCCAGCACGATCAACAGTTCTTCACGGATGTAGCGAATGACTTTCAGCACGCTGAAGCCGTGAGCGCGAGCGATACCACCCAGTACGACCAGGATGAACAGCAGGCAAGTGATGTAGAAGCAGGCCATCAACTGACCCAGTTGCACCAGCGAACCCACACCGTAGGCACCGATGGTGAACGCCATGGCACCGAAGGCACCCAGTGGCGCGAGCTTCATGATCATGTTGATGATGTTGAACATCACGTGGGCGAAGCGATCGATGAAGTCCAGGATCGGCCGGCCGTAGGCACCCAGGCGATGCAGGGCGAAACCGAAGATCACCGAGAACATCAGCACTTGCAGGATATCGCCGGTGGCGAAGGCACCGATGATGGTGTTCGGGATCACGTTCAGCAGGAAGCCGACCACGCTTTGATCCGCACCAGCGGCGACATACTGAGCCACTTTGGAGGCATCCAGCGTGGTCACGTCGATGTGCATGCCGTTGCCCGGCTGGACGATGTTGACCACCAACAGACCGACCAGCAGGGCGATGGTCGACACGATTTCAAAGTACAGCAGCGCGTAACCGCCGGTCTTGCCGACCGATTTCATGTCCTGCATGCCCGCGATACCGCTGACTACAGTGCAGAAGATGATCGGGGCGATGATCATTTTGATCAGTTTGATGAACCCGTCACCCAACGGTTTGAGGGCCACACCGGTCTGCGGGTAGAAGTGACCGAGCAGGATGCCGATGGCGATGGCAACGATCACCTGGAAATACAGGGATTTGTACAGTGGCTGACGAGTCGTCATTGCAAAGTTCCTCAAGAGTGCCCGGTGACAACATCCATCTGTTGCCCAAGACACTTCAATTGCGAACCCTCCTGCTTCTGGAGGGATTTGTTTTGTCGAGCTGCGCGACGGCAGGCATCTGCTGGTTGTATCGCAAGGCCCGTGCCACCTTCCGAAAACTGCCTGCAAGCCTTTTGACGCCAAGGGTTACAGGATTGTTCTTGTCATCCATCGCCTGCAACAATGTGGCGGATTTCCGCCCATCGACCAGACCTCGTCCTGCTATTTGGCGGATATCCGCCTTGTCCATCGCAAGGCTGCACGGCTACCATCCGTCCGTTCAATGGACGGAATTGCCTGCTAATGCGCGAACGCACCATCGCCAGTCATTTCGCCCGTGCCGCCCTCGGTGGCGCGCGCCGGCTGGGTGTCGACTATTCAGACCTGTTGCAGCAACTGGGCATCAGCCCCGAGTTGCTGGACGAGCCGCGTGCGCGAATCGCGCCTGAGCAGTTCACGCGATTGATCCAGGGTCTGTGGCTGGCACTGGACGACGAATACCTGGGATTCGGCCCGGTACCGAGCAAAACCGGGAGCTTCGCGATGATGTGCCATGCGGTGATCCACTGCCGCAATCTGGAGAAAGCACTGCATCGCGGCTTATTGTTTTATAGCTTATTCCCCGAAAGTCCGCGCCTGACCCTGACCCACGAAGGCGAAATGGTCCGCCTGAGCCTCGATGATTCGAAGTTTCAGGACCCGGACCATTTCCTCACCGAAAGCCAGCTGATGGTGTGGCACCGCCTCGGCAGTTGGCTGATTGGCCAGCGCATACGGCTGGAGCTGGCGACGTTCAGTTACCCAAGACCTGAACACGGCGCCGAATACGAATTGATGTTCCCCTGCCCGATGCAGTTTGGCGCGGCACAAAGCAGCCTGTTGTTTCACAGTCGTTACCTGAATATGCCGCTGTTGCAGGACGAACGCACCCTCAAGCATTTCCTCGAACACTCCCCCGCCGACCTGCTGTCGCGCCCGGATGACGGCGACAGCCTGAGCAGTCAACTGCGCCGCTTGCTCAGCCGCGACAGTTCACGTTGGCCAGACCTGGAAGCCGTGGCCGCGCAGATGCACATCAGCCCGCAGACGTTGCGTCGGCATTTGCGCGAGGAAGGAACGAGTTTTCAGGAATTGAAGGATCAGTTGCGGCGAGATATCGCGATTTATCACCTGGGGCGTGCGGATTTGTCGTTGCAGCAGATTGCCGAGCAGCTGGGGTTTTCCGAGCCTTCGGCGTTTCACCGGGCGTTCAAGAAGTGGACGGGGCTGACGCCTGGGGCCTATCGCGCGCAAGAGAGCTGATTTTTTGCGCTGAATGGACCGGCCCCCTTCGCGAGCAGGCTCACTCCTACATTTGATCTCGGGTGTACACAAATAGTGTGTTCACTGAAGATCCCTGTAGGAGTGAGCCTGCTCGCGATGAACGATGACACGGTCTACCTGACTGGTAGCTACGGCGGATCAAGCCTGTCCAGCATCCGGTTCACCGCCAGTTCCCCCAGCATCACAACCTGCGCAATCCCCAGCACCGTGTTGCGCAGTGTCCCCTCCACCACCCCCGCAAATTCACTGAGCATCACACTTGCCGACGCCATGGATTCACAGGCGCTGACCAACAGGGTTTCATCATTAGTGTCGGGACCGACGAAGTAGATCGTACTGGGTTTGCGCGGGGTGTCTTTGGGAATGACCGGTTTGAGGTAGTAATCGAGGGCGCGGTCGGCGGCTTTGTTGAGTTTTTTGGACTCGGGGGTTTCGTAGGGGGAGACGTCGTCGGTGTCGGTTTCTGGTGGGTTGGGTGTGATCTTGAACATGTGCAGCTCCGTGGTTGGTTGAGCCGCCACGGCTTATCGCTAAACAAGTAAAGGTGGCGGCTGTACGCAGGTTAGCGATCCGGGACACAGAAACCCCGGGTAGACCTCGAAGGTCTCCCACGCACAGCCGCCATTATGCGAATTGCAGCTTTTGCGACTGTGTAGGGGATCGGATCGCTAAACCCGATCGCTGATTCGTCAGCGACCCGCAAACGATAGAACCCACGCCCCAGACGCACAAGCCGGCGGATTCTGGCGTAGTCGTAGGCAACGGCGCAAGGATGTGTAGCCTGAGAGAGTGTCTGGAGGTGTATTTTAAACAGATCTGTTTATTGCAGGGTTCTTGTGAGATTTGTGCTGGGTGGGCCGACCTCATCGCGAGCAGGCTCACTCCCACAGTGGATCTTCATCGTGACATAAATCCCTGTGGGAGCGAGCCTGCTCGCGATGAGGCCAGCAAGGCCAGCCACTAAACCACCGGAAAATGAATCCGAAACGCCGCCCCGCCCATCGGCGAATCCTCCAGCGTCAGCTTCGCGCCGTAGCTCTCGATAATGTCCTTGACCACCGCCAGCCCAATCCCCTGCCCCGGATGCTGACGGTCCAGCCGCTCGCCGCGTTCGAGAATCCGCGCGCGCTGATCCATTGGCACACCCGGCCCGTCATCTTCAACGCACAACTCAACCCCGTTCAGCGTTTCACGCACGCTGATGCGCACTTCGCTCAGGCACAGGCGATAGGCGTTTTCCAGCAAGTTGCCCATCATTTCCAGCAAGGCGCCCTGTTCGATCGGCACATAACACTGGGGCGGCAGATCGAAGGCGACGCGCACGTGTTTATCGCGGTAGACCTTGTCGAGCGTGTCACACAGGCTTTGCAGCACCGGTTGCAGGCGCACCTGATGGCGCACCAGGCCGCTTTTGCGCAGGCTGGCGCGTTGCAGTTGGTAGCTGATTTGTTGGCTCATGCGTTCGATTTGGGTTTGCAGCACCCAGGCCTGATCGCGGTCTTGCGGGCGCTGGGCCATGTCTTCGCTGACGCCTTGCAGCACGGTCAGCGGGGTTTTCAGGCTGTGGGCCAAGTCGTCGAGGGAGTCGCGATAACGGCTGCGTTGTTCGCGCTCGCTGTGCAGCAAGCGGTTGAGGGAGCCGGTCAGGCGCAACAGTTCGCGCGGGTGTTGTTCGCTGAGGCTTTCCCGGGCGCCGCTTTCGATTTCGTCGAGTTCTTGACTGAGCCGGCGCAAGGCCTGCAAGCCCCAGGTCAAGCCAATCCACAGTAACGCGAGCAACACCAACAGCGCCGCACCAAAGCCCAGGTAAAGGTTTTCGCGCAGGCCTTCGAGGGTGGCTTCGTATTCGCGCACCGGTTGCAGGGCGACGATGCTGAATGCCGCGCTTTTGCCGCCGAGCAGTTTGACTTCGACGTCGTAGACGAAGAATTCCTGACCGTTGGCCTCGCGAATGCGCGCGAACTCATTACCACGTCCGTCGTAACGCGGCGTGTAGTTGATCAACTCTGCCCCGGCGGCCTTGGAACGCCAGACCAGATGACCTTCGCGGTCAAAGATGTAGCCGAGCAAACGACTGTCCGTCAGGTTGAAACGTTCATCCGGCAACTGCGCCGGCATTAGCAGGGTGTTGTTTTCCACGCGCGCGGCGGAGATCAGCGTGGTGACGTCCGAGGCCAGCCGTTGCTCAATCGAATCCTGCAAGGCCAGGCTGAACGCGCCTTGCATCGCCGGCAATAACGCCAACATGAACAACACCGCCAGCAAAGTGGCGGCGAGCATCAAGCGGACACGAAGGGAACGAATCAAGTGCAGCGCTCATTGAACAGGTAGCCGAGGCCACGCACGGTGTCGATCGGTTTGAAACCGGCCGGGCCTTCGAGTTTGCGGCGCAGACGGCCGACCAGTACTTCGATGACGTTCGGATCACGCTCATCGTCATCGGGGTAGAGCTGCTCCATCAAGCGGTCCTTGGCCACCACTTGCTGGTGATGACGCATGAGGTATTCAAGGATCCGGTACTCATACGCGGTCAGCGCCAGCGGTTCGTCATTGAGCGTGGCCTGCTTGCGGTTGAGGTCGAGCAGCAGTGGCCCGGCGACTATGGTCGACTGGGTGAAACCGCTGGAACGGCGCAGCAAGGCATTGAGCCTGGCGTCGAGCTCTTCGAACTGGAACGGTTTGACCACGTAATCATCGGCCCCGGCGGCGAGGCCTTCGACCTTGTCCTGCCAGTTACCGCGTGCGGTGAGAATCAGGATCGGAAAGGTCTTGCCCCGCGCACGCAACTGCCGGATCAGGTCGAGCCCGCCCATGCCCGGCAAGCCGAGGTCGATCACCGCCAGGTCATGGTTGAACTGCTCGGTCTGGTACAGCGCCTCTTCGGCGTTGGCCACGGATTCGACCACATGGCCACTCTCCGTCAGGCGAGTTTGCAGGTGATGGCGCAACAGCGCTTCATCTTCGACGACCAGCAATTTCATAACGCTCTCCCGGGCAAAGCAACATCTCCAATGGCACAACGGCGCATCCAACGGTCAGGACAAATCATAGCGGCCCTTGAGGTCTTGCTGACCGAGTTTAAAGCCATTGTGCGTCACCAACACGTTGGCGTAACCGGCGGAGTAATCGGCCGGGTTGTTCAGCTGGCCCAAATGCGCGCCCCAGGCACTCTCATTTCCCACTGGGCTGACCATGCTGAAGCTGTTCAGGGTCAGGGACTTTTTGACCTTCTCGTTGGTCTTTCCAAGAGCAAGGTTGGCGATGATGTCATCGGACGCTAACGCCGCGGTGCTCGCGCTCAGAACGGTAAAAGCCAGAATCAGGTTTTTAAAGCCAGTCATTAGGGAATTTCCTCATGCGCAGGTGCTTTTGGGTACGAGCCACCTTACTCACCCGCCCCTGAACTTCCCCTGAACACAGACTGAACCCAAGCTGAACAAGATCGACTAGGCTGTCTTGATGACTTTCTTGCAGGAGATCCGATCATGCGCATCTTTCTCGCCCTTTGTTTGCTGGTGATGAGCGGGCTGACTCAAGCCGCCATCAAAACCCATGAAATCCCCTATCAAAGTGTCGATGGCACAAAAATGATCGGCTATTACGCCTACGACGACGCCATCAAAGGCCAGCGCCCCGGCGTCCTGGTGGTGCATGAATGGTGGGGGCTGAACGACTATGCCAAGCGTCGCGCCCGTGACCTCGCCGGTCTGGGCTACAGCGCGCTGGCCATCGACATGTACGGCAACGGCAAGAACACCGAACATCCGAAGGACGCCATGGCGTTCATGCAGGATGTGCTCAAAGACAGCTCTGCGGCCGCTGCGCGCTTTCAGGCCGGGCTTGAACTGTTGGAGCAACAACCGCAAACCGACCCGAATAAAATCGCGGCGATAGGCTACTGCTTCGGCGGCGCTGTGGTGCTGAACGCGGCACGTCAGGGTTTGCCATTGGCAGGCGTGGTGAGTTTCCATGGCTCGCTGGCTACCAAGACACCGGCTGCACCGGGCACTGTGAAGGCGAAAATTCTCGTGGAGCATGGAGCGATGGACAGTATGGTCACGCCGGAAAACGTGGCGGCGTTCAAGGCTGAAATGGACAAGGCCGGCGCCGACTATAAATTTGTCAGCCTTGAGGGCGCCAAGCATGGGTTCAGCAATCCGGATGCGGATCGGTTGAGCCATGGCGAACATGGCGGGCCGGATATTGGTTACAACAAGGCGGCGGATGAACAGTCCTGGGCGGATATGCAGGCGTTTCTCAAAAAGATTTTTAGTTGATCAGGTAGACCGCGGCGCGGCCATCGCGAGCAGGCTCGCTCCCACAGGGTTATGCGATCCCCTGTGGGAGCGAGCCTGCTCGCG
>NZ_JAHBDK010000091.1 GCF_019956415.1 Pseudomonas sp. GL-B-19 | reverse complement strand
TCGTACAGGCCGACACATCGGTTGAAGACAGGGACTGTTTAAGCGTCGTATTCTTTTTCATGGACTCGCCCTCGCTGCCGTTGGCTTCTTAGACTGCCACCGTGGCGCATTGACGCCTCGGCGTGGGCGAGTCCATCCAATTACAATGGACCTGTGTATGCAGGACCAATGTAGGAGCGGGCTTGCCCGCGAAGGGGCCCTTTCAGCCAACACACCTCGTTGGGCTCAGCCCTTCAATTCCTTCAAATGCTTGTAGACCGTCGCCCGCCCCATGTTCAGCACATTGGCCACATAGTTCGATGCGCTCTTGCCCTTGAAAGCCCCTTCGGCGTGCAGCGCCAAAACCAGTTCGCGTTTGTGGTCGCGTGTCAGCAGGTTCAGGCTCAGTTGACGTTCGCGCAGCCAGGCGTGCAGGAAGGTATTGATCCGCTCTTGCCAGTCATCACGAAACAGTGAGTCCGGTTGCGGAATCAGTTTGCTGGGCGACAGGAACAGGTCGAGCGCCGCTTTTGCATTTTCGAACAGCGAGATGTTCAGGTTGACGCACAGGACCGCGAGCGGATGACCTTCGCTGTCGCGCAATACGGTGCTTAAGCTGCGAATCTTCTGACCATCCCAATTGAGCTTTTCGTACGGCCCAATGTTGGTTTCGCTGACATCGTCGCTGAGCATGTCCTCCAGCGCCGCGTCATCGCCGATTTCGCGTTTGGACAGATTGTTGGCGATGTAGTCGATCTTTTGCGTGCGCAGGTCGTGCAGCACCACCTCGGCATGGGGGAAAAACAGTGTGGCGATGGCATCGGCAATCGCTCGGTAATTGTCCAGCGCCGGGTCTTTTTCAGGTGCGTTCATACAGTGGAGCTCCAGGCAGCGTCAGCGCCCTGCAAAAGGGGCGCTGGAAGTTTGCCGTAATCGTGTCGACACGTCACCTGAACAGGCGATCAGCCGAGGCGAGCGGGGGAGAGCATGCTGGCGTCCAGCCCGAAACGCGTGAGCTGCTCGGGCAGGCTTTCACCGCTTACCAGCGCAGCACTGGCTTGGCCCATGGCCGGCGAAGTCTGGATGCCGTAGCCGCCTTGTGCCGCGACCCAGAAGAAGCCGGGCACATTTGGATCGAATCCGGACAGTAAATCACCGTCGCTGACAAAGCTGCGCAACCCGGCCCAGGTTCGGGTCGGTCGGCGAATGGTCAGGGTGGTGGCCTCTTCGATCTGGTAAATACCCATGGCGATGTCCAGTTCTTCTGGCTGTACGTCGTGCGGTTCAACCGGGTCGGCGTTAGCGGGTGAGCCGAGGAACATGCCGGCGTCGGGTTTCATGTAGAAAGATTCGTCGAGGCTGACCAGCATTGGCCAATTATGGATATCTACGCCCTCAGGGCCGGCGAAGATAAAGGCCGCACGCCGTTTCGGTTGCAGGCCCAGCGGCCGGGCGCCGGCCAGTGCGCCGATTTTGTCAGCCCACGCGCCTGCCGCATTGATGATGACGGGGGCGCTGAAGGTCTGGCCGTTGGTGGTTACCTGCCACACACCCTCGGCATCGCGGGTCAGGCCGAGCACTTCGGTGTCGGTAATGACTTCGCCTTTGTTGCGACGGATACCGCGCAGGTAGCCCTGGTGCAGGGCATCGGTGTCGATGTCGCTGGCGGTCGGGTCGTAGATCGCGCCATGGACTTTTTCCCGGCGCAGGATCGGCATGCGCGCACAGGCTTCGTCGGCACTGAGCAGTTGCATCTCGGGCACCGTCGCTTTGGCGCTGAGGTACTGATTGTTCAGTTCGGCGGGGTCGCCAGTGAAGTCCACGGTCATCTCACCGCGCGGCGTCAGCAACGGGTGTTCGCAGAAACCGGCGGGCGGTGCGTCGAAAAAATCGCGGCTGGCCTGGGTCAGTGCGCGAACCTGAGGTGTGCCGTAGGCGGCGGTGTAGAGCGCGGCGGAGCGTCCGGTGGAGTGATAGGCCGGATGCGATTCGCGTTCGAGCACAATCACCTTGGCCTGCTGCGACAGCCAGAAACCGGTGGAAGCCCCGGCAATCCCGCCGCCAATGATGATGAAATCTGCCTGGCTCATGAACGTCTCCTGATGGGGCGCAAATGCCATTGATATAGAGGAACCCTGTGGGAGCCGGGCTTGCCCGCGATTGCATCACCGCAGCGTGCCTGACGGAGCGAGGCGCCTGCATCGCGGGCAAGCCCGCTCCCACAGTGAGTTGTGGTGTCAGTGCTGTAGGTGGTAGATGGCATTGGCCAGCGCGATGTCTTCCAGGCCCAGGCCGATGGAACGGAAGAACACCGGCCGGTTGTAATCGGGGCGCTGCACCTTGCCGCTCAGCAGATCGGGCAGGTCGCCGACTATTGCACTGCTGTCCCAGCCATGTTGCTCACCAGCAATCAACATCTCACCCGCCGAGCCCGGCGTTGTCAGGCGATAGTCGCAGAACACCTGCATGTCATTGAGGCTCTGCGGCGGCACTTCGTGGGCGCGCGGGGCGTTGGTGCTGATGGAGGTGATCAGCGCTGGTTTGCTCAAGCTTGACGGGTCGATCACCGGGCCTGCGGACGAGGTGCACAGCATGATCACGTCGGCGTCCTGAATCGCCGCTTCATGACTGTCGACGATGGTCAGTCGTGGGTCGAGGCTTTTGAGCTGATCCAATGCGTCTGGATGCTTGTCGCTCAGGCTCGGCGAATACAGGGTGATGCTTTGCCAATCACGCAGGTCCTTGACGTAGTGGAGGTGCGCCTGGGCGACTTTGCCGCTGCCGATAATCGCCAGACGCTGCGCCTCTAACGGCGCCAGTGCATCGACTGCTACGGCGGTGGTTGCGGCTGTGCGTGCGGTGGTCAATTCACCGGCATCGCAAAGCAGCAACGGCTGGCCGGTCTGCATCGACATCAGCAGTGTCCACGCGGTCACCAGCGGACCTTGTTCACGCACGATGTACGGCGACGTTTTAACCCCGTAGACACCGTCTTGCGCCAGTACGCCGAGGTAGTTGATGAAGTCGCCAGCGCCCTGAGGGAATTCCACCAGTTGCTGCGCCGGTTGTACGGCTTGGCCCGCGGCCAGGTCTCGGAACAGCTTGCGCAGGATCTGCGGCACGTCAACTTTCGCCAGCAACTCGCGGGCCTGAGATTGGGGGATCACGTAAGGCGTACTGGACATGGCCGGCTCCGGGTGCTGAATTAAACTAATTTGTCCATTATGGACTTTTAGTTGTCTTGGGCAAGCTCCTGTTGAAAAAAACCAGGCGAAAAAAAAGCGCAGTCCGTTTCCGGCTGCGCCTCTTTCTGCAAATCCCCGGTTACGGGCGTTTGCGCTCAACCGCCCGCAGTAGATGCGTCGGTGGTGTTTCACAGCTGATCTTGCGACCTAGCAACGCCTCGATGGACGGTAGCTGGTAAGAGTCATCTTCACCGGCGAAGCTGATGGACACGCCATCGGCGCCTGCCCGACCGGTACGACCGATACGGTGTACGTAGTCGTCCGGGACTTCCGGAAGGGTGAAGTTGATCACGTGGCTGATGCCGTCGATGTGAATGCCGCGACCGGCGACATCGGTGGCGACCAGTACGCGAATCTTGCCTTCGCGGAAACCTTCCAGAGTCTTGATGCGCTTGTGCTGCGGCACATCGCCGGACAATTGCGCGGCGTTGACGCCATCACGCACCAGGCGTTCTTCAATGCGGCGTACTTCATCCTTGCGGTTGGCAAATACCATCACTCGCTCCCAACCGTTGTCGTTGACCAGGTTGTAGAGCAGTTTGTATTTGTCCGCACCGGCGACGGCGTAGATGTGCTGCTCGACGTTTTCGCTGGCCACGTTTTGCGCTTCGATCTCGACGATCGATGGCTCGGTGGTCCATTGCTTGGCGAGGTTCATCACGTCTTCGGTGAAGGTTGCGGAGAACAGCAACGTCTGACGCTCGTTCTTCGGCGGCGTCTGGCGAATGATCTGACGCACTTGTGGGATGAAACCCATGTCGAGCATCCGGTCGGCTTCGTCCAGCACCATGACTTCGACCATGTCCAGGTGCACGTCGCCGCGCTGGTTGAAGTCGAGCAAACGGCCCGGGGTGGCCACGAGGATGTCGCAGTGACGGGCTTCGAGGTGCTTGAGTTGTTTGTCGAAATCCATGCCACCGACAAACGTCATCACGTTGAGGCCGGTGTATTTGGTCAGGTCGGCCGCATCCTTGGCGATCTGCACCACCAGTTCGCGGGTGGGAGCAATGATCAGCGCCCGCGGTTCACCCATGTAACGCTCTTTCGGCGGCGGGGTTTGCAGCAGCTGGGTGATGATCGAAATCAGGAACGCGGCCGTTTTGCCGGTGCCGGTCTGGGCGCGACCGATGGCGTCTTTGCCCGCCAGGGTGAAGCCAAGCACCTGCGCCTGGATCGGCGTGCAATACGGGAAACCGAGGTCCTGGATGGCGTGCATCAGTTCCGGGGCGAGTTTGAAATCGTGGAAGCGGGTTTTGCCTTCCTGGGGTTCGACGACGAAATCTTCGAGTTTCCAGGGAATGACGGGTGCCTTGGGCTTGGGTTCGCGACGCGGTTTTGCCGGTTTCGGCGCTTCGCTGCGCGGCTGTTCAGAGGCAACGACCGGGGCAGTTTGGGTGGCCGGTGTGGTCATCGGCTCGTGTTTCGGTACCGCTGCGGTTGCGGTCCGGCCAGGCTGATTACCGTCGGTGCGGTGGCTGGGGGTATGAGACGGAGCGCTGGGAACTGGCGCGAGCTGCTCAGTCTCGCTTTTACCGAACATTTTCTTGAGTGCTTTGAGCACGGTCATCTCATCAATTGGTTAAGGAATGTACGCCGGCCAGTGTAATGCAAGAATCGGGCGCGGCGTAGTGGGATGATCAATGGGCTGCGTTTCGCATCACAGTTAACGCAAACGCTCGGCAAGCCAGACGCCGATGTCGCGAATCTCTTCGGGTAACACTTCGTGGCCCATTGGGTATTCCTGCCATGTCGCGGTGACACCATGCTGCTTCAAATGCTCATAGGCAGAGCGGCCCATGGAGTTTTGCACCACGTCATCGTATTGACCGTGCAAAGACAGCACCGGAATACGCTGCTGGCTGGCTGAAAGCTCAAGCTGATCGCTGAACGTCGGGGCATAAGTGGAGAGGGCAAGTACGCCACCCAGTGGCCCCTGCCATTTCAGGAATGCGGTGTGCAACACCACGGCACCGCCCTGGGAAAAACCTGCCAGAAATATCCGCGAGGCGTCTATTCCGCTGGCCTTTTGCTCTTCGATCAAATCAAAGACCCGCTGCGCGGACGCTTCCAGCTGATCGCGGTTGATCGCTCGCGCCGGGCTCATGGCCAATATGTCGTACCAGCTCGGCATCTCGTAGCCACCATTAATGGTGACCGCGCAAGTCGGTGCCTGCGGGAGAACGAAGCGGGTGCTCAGCAGTTTTTCCTGCAAGGCTTCGGCGACTGGCAGGAAGTCGTAACGATCGGCACCCAAGCCGTGAAGCCATATAACGCAAGCATCTGCGGGCTTTACGGGGTGAAGAATAAGGGGCTCGGTCATGGCTGCTCCAATGTTGTGCGCGCGCTCTCATTGGGTGCGAGACCCGAGTACGCGTCTGGTTGATCAGTTAATAAGATGTCGCAAGGCTACAAGTTTTGCTATTGACCTGTCGCGCAATTGCTTCAGCAAGCGGTCTGGTACGGGCTTTGCTAAGGGGAAACGGTGCAACCCATCTCGCGCCTTGCGGTAACACTATCAGTGTACTGCTGGCCGCGGGATAGCAAAGAATCCGGTGATGGATGTTCGCCAGTGGCCGTTACGGGCTTCGCGAACGTGAAAGGGCTACAGCCCGTTCGGCCGATTGGTGAGAAGTGAGTTATCCATGATGTGGATTTTCTCCTACTAGACTCATAGCGCAGGTCCTACGCCGGTTGACCCTAAAAAAAACCAATAAGGGTCGATTACGCCTCAAAAGGGTGCGGCAGGATTCAGCTCCGACACAACAAGAGCAAAACTGGAGGTTTGAATGAAGATGTTGAAATCCACCCTGGCTATCGTGACTGCAGCCGCAGTACTCGGTATCAGCGGGTTCGCTCAGGCGGGTGCAACCCTGGATGCAGTGCAGAAAAAAGGTTTCGTACAGTGTGGTGTGAGTGACGGTCTGCCGGGCTTCTCGGTTCCGGACTCCACTGGCAAGATCGTTGGCATCGATGCTGACTATTGCCGTGCTGTAGCGGCTGCCGTTTTCGGCGACGCGACCAAAGTCAAATTCAGTCAGTTGAACGCCAAAGAGCGTTTCACCGCGCTGCAGTCGGGCGAAATCGACATTCTGTCGCGCAACACCACCATGACCAGCTCTCGTGACTCAGGCATGGGCCTGAAGTTTCCTGGCTTTATCACTTACTACGACGGCATCGGCTTCCTGGTTAACAACAAGCTGGGCGTGAAGAGTGCCAAGGAACTGGACGGTGCAACCATCTGCATCCAGGCCGGTACCACCACCGAGCTGAACGTTTCCGACTACTTCCGCGGCAATGGTCTGAAATACACCCCGATCACCTTCGACACCTCCGACGAAAGCGCCAAGTCGCTGGAATCCGGTCGATGCGACGTTCTGACTTCCGACAAGTCCCAGCTGTTCGCCCAGCGCAGCAAGCTGGCCTCGCCGAAGGATTACGTGGTACTGCCGGAAACCATTTCCAAGGAGCCTCTGGGCCCGGTCGTGCGTAATGGCGACGACGAGTGGCTGGCTATCGCGCGCTGGGTTGGCTACGCCATGCTCAACGCTGAAGAGGCAGGCATCACTTCGAAGAACGTCGAAGCTGAAGCCAAGTCCACCAAGAACCCTGACGTTGCCCGTCTGCTGGGTACCGATGGCGAATACGGCAAAGACCTGAAAGTGAAAAAGGACTGGGTCGTCCAGATCGTCAAGCAAGTCGGCAACTATGGCGAAGTGTTTGAGAAAAACCTCGGCAAGAACACTCCGCTGGAAATCGACCGCGGGCTGAACGCCTTGTGGAACGCTGGCGGCATTCAATACGCACCACCAGTGCGCTGATGGTTCTATCACCCGGCGGGCCAACCGCCGGGTGATGTTCTGTTCCATTACATCCGGGGCACTTCATGCAAAATTCAATCGGCGCACCAAAGCAGAGGCTCAGCCTCAGCGATCCCAAAGTGCGTGCGTGGGTATTTCAGATCATCACCATTGTTGCGGTGGTCTCGATGGGCTGGTATCTGTTCGACAACACGCAGACCAACCTCCAACACCGGGGCATTACCTCCGGTTTCGACTTTCTGGAGCGCAGTGCCGGTTTCGGCATCGCTCAAACCCTGATCGACTACACCGAATCGGACAGCTATGCCCGGGTGTTTGTCATCGGCCTGCTAAACACCCTGCTGGTGACCTTCATCGGCGTGATCCTGGCGACGATCCTCGGGTTCATCGTCGGTGTGTCACGGCTGTCGAAGAACTGGATCATCGCCAAGCTGGCAACTGTTTATGTGGAAGTCTTCCGCAATATTCCGCCGCTGCTGCAAATCCTGTTCTGGTACTTCGCGGTGTTCCTGACCATGCCGGGGCCGCGCAACAGCCATAACTTCGGCGACACCTTCTTTGTCAGCAGCCGCGGCCTGAACATGCCCGCAGCGTTGGTAGCGGACGGTTTCTGGCCGTTTGTGGTCAGCATCGTTGTGGCCATTGTCGCCATCGTGCTGATGAGCCGCTGGGCGACCAAACGCTTCGAAGCGACGGGCGTGCCGTTCCACAAGTTCTGGGTTGGTCTGGCGCTGTTTCTGGTGATCCCTGCGCTGTGCGCCTTGATCTTCGGCGCGCCGCTGCACTGGGAAATGCCGAAGCTGCAAGGCTTCAACTTCGTCGGTGGTTGGGTGCTGATTCCCGAACTGCTGGCATTGACCCTGGCCTTGACGGTGTACACCGCGGCGTTCATCGCCGAGATCGTGCGCTCGGGCATCAAGTCGGTCAGCCACGGCCAGACCGAAGCGGCCCATTCGCTCGGCCTGCGCAACGGTCCGACCCTGCGCAAGGTAATCATCCCGCAAGCGCTGCGCGTGATCATTCCACCGCTGACCAGCCAATACCTGAACCTGGCGAAGAACTCCTCGCTGGCGGCCGGTATCGGTTATCCGGAAATGGTTTCGTTGTTTGCCGGTACGGTGCTGAACCAGACCGGGCAGGCAATCGAGGTGATTGCGATCACCATGAGCGTGTACCTGGCGATCAGTATCAGCATTTCCCTGCTGATGAACTGGTACAACAAGCGCATTGCGCTGATCGAGCGGTAAGGAAAAGCGCATGAGCACTCATACTTTCAAACCTGACATGCCGCCACCGAACCGCAGCATCGGTGTCGTGGCGTGGATGCGCGCCAACATGTTCTCCAGCTGGCTCAACACCCTGCTGACCCTGTTTGCGTTCTACCTGATTTACCTGGTTGTCCCGCCGATCCTGCACTGGGCGATCCTCGACGCCAACTGGGTTGGCACCAGCCAGACCGACTGCACCAAGGAGGGCGCCTGCTGGGTGTTCATCCAACAGCGTTTCGGCCAGTTCATGTACGGCTACTACCCGCCGGATCTGCGTTGGCGCGTGGACCTGACCGTGTGGCTGGCAGTCATCGGCGTGGCACCCCTGTTCATCTCGCGCTTTCACCATAAAGCGGTGTATGGCCTGAGCTTCCTGGTGCTGTACCCGATCATTTCCTGGTGCCTGCTGCACGGCGGCGTGTTTGGCTTGAGCGCCGTGGCGACCAGCCAGTGGGGTGGCCTGATGCTGACCCTGGTGATTGCGACTGTCGGTATCGCTGGCGCTCTGCCGTTGGGTATTGTCCTGGCGTTGGGCCGTCGTTCGAACATGCCGGCGATTCGAGTGGTCTGCGTGACCTTTATCGAATTCTGGCGCGGTGTGCCGTTGATCACGGTGCTGTTCATGTCTTCGGTGATGTTGCCGTTGTTCCTGCCCGAAGGCATGAACTTCGACAAATTGCTGCGGGCGCTGATCGGCGTGATCCTGTTCCAGTCGGCCTACGTGGCCGAAGTGGTGCGCGGTGGTTTGCAAGCGATTCCAAAAGGTCAGTACGAAGCGGCTGCAGCGATGGGCCTGGGGTACTGGCGCAGCATGGGCCTGGTGATTCTGCCGCAAGCCCTGAAGCTGGTAATCCCTGGCATCGTCAACACCTTCATTGCGCTGTTCAAGGACACAAGCCTGGTGATCATCATCGGCCTGTTCGACCTGCTCAACAGCGTCAAACAAGCTGCCGCCGACCCGAAATGGCTGGGCATGGCCACTGAAGGCTATGTGTTCGCGGCCTTGGTGTTCTGGATTTTCTGTTTTGGTATGTCGCGCTATTCCATGCATCTGGAACGCAAGCTCGACACTGGCCACAAGCGTTAGGAGTTCTGTAATGAGCGAAGCAATCAAAAAGCCTGCGAGCCCTGAAGGCATTATTCAGATGCAGGGCGTCAACAAGTGGTACGGCCAGTTCCACGTATTGAAAGACATCAACCTGAACGTCAAACAGGGCGAGCGTATCGTGCTGTGCGGCCCGTCGGGTTCGGGTAAATCCACCACCATTCGTTGCCTCAACCGTCTGGAAGAGCACCAGCAGGGCCGCATCGTGGTCGATGGCGTGGAGCTGACCAACGACCTCAAGCAGATCGAATCGGTCCGCCGTGAAGTCGGCATGGTGTTCCAGCACTTCAACTTGTTCCCGCACCTGTCCATCCTGCAGAACTGCACCCTGGCGCCAATGTGGGTACGCAAAATGCCCAAGCGCCAGGCCGAGGAAATCGCCATGCATTACCTGGAGCGCGTACGCATTCCGGAGCAGGCGCATAAATTCCCGGGGCAACTGTCCGGTGGCCAGCAACAGCGTGTGGCGATTGCCCGCGCGTTGTGCATGAAGCCGAAAATCATGCTATTCGACGAACCGACTTCGGCACTCGACCCCGAGATGGTGAAAGAGGTGCTGGACACCATGATCGGCCTGGCTGAAGACGGCATGACCATGCTCTGCGTAACCCACGAAATGGGCTTCGCCCGTACCGTGGCCAACCGCGTGATCTTCATGGACAAGGGTGAAATCGTCGAACAGGCCGCGCCGAACGACTTCTTCGATAACCCGCAGAATGAACGGACCAAGATGTTCCTGAGCCAGATTCTGCATTGATGTCGGCTGACAGGTAAAACAAACCCGGCCTTGTCAGACTGTGTGAAAACACACTGATGGTGGTTCCAGCAAACGCCCCGACTTGTTCGGGGCGTTTGCTTTTGTGCTCACAGCAGACGAAAAAAGGCTTTTCAGTCCATCAGCGCCATCATCTGACGCACGCCCAGCACGTTAATCGCTCTTTTCAGGTTATAGGCGTTCACCGCCAAGGCCATTTCAGCCCTCGCGCCTTCAAGCTGTTGCAGCAAGAAGCGAGCGTTACC
>NZ_JAHBDK010000090.1 GCF_019956415.1 Pseudomonas sp. GL-B-19 | reverse complement strand
GCGGGGCAGGGTGGGCCTGCGCGAGCAAGGTTTTGAAGTGTGTAGGGAATGTTCGTCTGCCTGTTAAACATCTGCGGAAGGGGTTTGTTTAAACGCGCTCAAGGTTACGTCCTGAAAGCTACAAAACCTTGCGCCGTTGCCTACGGCTACGCCAGAATCCGCCGGCTTGTGTGCCTTGGCCCTGGCCTCTATCGTTTCCCTGCCACTGCCCATCAGTGGTCGGGTTTAGCAGCCCGGGGTTATAAGTAAGCTGCACAAGCGCTTGTCAGTCAGGCATTTCCATGCCTGCACTTGATGGTGGTTGTGCGCAGGGCGCCTTCGGGCGCGCCGGCTTTGCTAGCTTCCCCGGTCTGCTAACCTGCGTACAGCTGCCTCCCTCTCGTTTAGCAGCAGGAGGGTTGGCACTCAACCAGAGAAGCAAGCTTATGTTCAAAGTTACGCCCAACCCACCAGACACCGATCCGGTGTCTCCGTACGAACCCGATTCAAAAAAACTCAACGAGGCCGCCGAGCGGGCTCTGAACTTCCACTTCCCGTCGAATGCCGACATCAAAGCCACCGCGCGAACGCGCAGCACTCTGTTTTTCGTGGACCCCGCGGCCACTACCGAAACCCTGGCGGTTTTTTTGGTCGAGACGCTGGCCTCGGTCGATGTGATGGTCCATCAGTTGGTGGATCATCTGGAGGGTGAGTCGCGCTACGCCCTGCTGGGTATTTCCAACAGCATCATGGTGGCGGAGATTACAGCGAACCGGGTGCTGGATACGATTGAGCCACCCGTGTAACCGCCGTCCTGTGGCGAGGGAGCAAGCTCCCTCGCCACAGGGGCGCCTATCGATGCCGCTTTAACGCACGGAGATCGGCACCGTTATCGTCTTGCCAAACGCAGACGTGACAGTGATGGTCGCGTTTGGCGCCGGCCCGGCACCGGCGGTCGCCACTAACACTCGCCACTTCGCACCCGTACCGACTTGCGTGAGCGTGGCCTTGCCCAGGTTAAGCGGCCCGGCGGTAGTGGACGCGGTCACCGTCACGCTATTACCGGTAAAACGCGTGGTGGTCCCGGAAATATCCCAGGTGTAGCGATTGTCGCTACGAACGGTGACGAAAGCGCTGGTGACCGCCAGAGTCTCGTTGGCCGCTGCAGCGGTGACATTGACGGACACTGTCGCCGGGTCCGACTTCGCGTCCTTGGCATCGCTGGCGCGATAGGTGAAGGTCGCGGTGAACGGTGCGGGGACGATGGCTGGTGGGGTGTAGATCACCCGCAAACCGTCGGTGCTGACCGTGCCCTTACCGGAATCCGGCTGGTTCAGCTCCACCACTTTGAGCGGCAGATTATTGTCGGGGTCGGTGTCGTTGGCCAGCACGTTGATGGTCAGCGGCTGGCCGTTGCTGGCGGTGGCGCTGTCGGGGTTGGCCACGGGTTTTTTGTTGTCGCCATCGTTATTGTTACCGTCATTGCCGGTGCGGAAGGTAGGCAGCGCCACGGAAGCGACGTAGGTCACACCGTCCCAACCCGGCAAGGGTGTTGGCATCAACTGGAACTGGCCCGGATGCTCGATATCCCAGCGCAACAGCATCGCGTTGTCTTCATGCTGGGTGTTGTGGCAGTGCTCCATGTAAGTGCCGGCGAACTCGCGGAAGCGGATTGCCATTTCCACGTCCATCGTACTGTCGACGCCTTCGCCAATGCGATAGACGTCCTTGCGTGCCCATTTTTCCCAATCCGGCGGTGGCAGGCCGTCGCGACTGAGAACAACGCCTTCTTCGAAATGCACATGCACCGGGTGGGTCCAGCCGTTACCGCCGTTCTTGATATGCCATACCTCGAGGGTGCCGTCGCCGGAGAACCCGGCATCGGTCGGGCCGTTGGCCAATTGCGGCGCGGCATCTAGCCGGCGTGGGTCCATGCTGTAACCGAAACCGCCATCGGTCTTGATCGTCCACGGCGCTAGATCGGTGCCGTCAGAACGCCCGAAAGTGAACTCGCGATGGCGCGCAGCGGTGAGTTTGGCCTGATCGGTCGGGCTATCGCGGTCAATGGTCAGCGGGATCATGACCTTGCCGGCGGGCTTGCCGGGTTTGGCTGGCTCATAGGCGACCGGGTCCATGCTCAGGTCCTGACCGGAGTAAGGCTGCACCAAAAATTCCAGAAACTTGCCCACCGCCGGATCGCCGTTGTCCCATTTCAGGCCATTACTGGTTTGCTTGAGCACCGCTTTGTATTTTTCGGACAGCACGTCGGCCAGCGACAGTTCTATTTTCTCCGGGCCTTTACCGGTCTGGTGATCCATCAGGTTGACGAAGAACAGTTTGTCGCCGGTACTGATGCCGTATTTCGCAAAGTTGACAATGATGTCGTAGCGTTCGGCGATGCCTTGGGTCGGCAGAATGGCGTTGTGATCCTGAAAATTACCGTCGCCGTCGAGGTCCATGCTGCCGTCGAAAGGCAGGCTGTGCGCCATGATGTTGCCGTCGTTGGCGATCATGTGGAACGGCACGCGATTGTAGGAAACCCCTGAGCCTGCCGGACCCGGAAACTCACCGCTGGTGCCGCTGACCTGCCGTACCAGCGCTATTTTGAAGTAGCGAGACACCGAGCCATTGAGGATACGGAACCGATAGCTGCGCGCCCGCACTTTCAGCACCGGTTGGTACTGCCAGTTGACCAACACTTGGTCTCCGAGGAAGCCGTCAGTGTTGAACGGGTTGAACCACAACTGGCCGTTGGCGTCCCAGGCCTTGTCGGCAATCATCAGGTTCACATCGTAGTCACGGTTGCCCCACGGCATTGCCGAACCGCTGGGGAAGCGCAAGTTGACGCCGTCTTCGATCGCCTCGTTACCGCGATCCAGGGCGCTGTAGTAGTTCATCATCACCGCGTTGCCTTTGTAGACGTTCTGCGCGGTGAAATCGAGCATGTGGTCGTGGAACCAGTGCGTACTCATGGTTTCGCGCCAGTCGCCACGGATTTTGATGCTGCCGTTGTCGCAGGTTTTCAGCCCGGGACTGGCGTCGTTGACGTACAGCGTTTCACCAGGCGCGCAAGGGAATGCCGCGCGCGGATCCTGCGCCGTGGTGTTGATGGTGTCGTAACCGGCCAGCTGGACCGGCCAGCGATAGTCGTAATACTGCCCTGGAAAGAAAAACGCGTTGGCATAACCATCGCTTTCCGCCGGGGAGTGCCCGTTGTGTTCGTGGGTGGTCAGGGTATGCAAGCCGAAACCGGCATTGGCCGCCGGGTCGATCGGCAGGGCGTTGTAGTGACGCATCAGCACCGGTTGGCCATACCGCACCATGAGCAATTTTGCCGGTAAGGTGCCGTCGAAGGTCCACAGATTCTTGTAATTTTGCACCGGCATTTTCGGGTGAAAACGCGCGTCGATGCCCTTGGTGGTGCCAGCGGTTGCCGGAATATCCGAGGTTTGGTAATAGAGCCCGCCGGGGGCAAATTCACCCTTGGCGTAGTTGTGCAATTGCTTGCGGTCACGCATGCCCAGGTTGGTCCGTGCGCCGGTTTGCGCAGTCTTGAAATCGACCTGCGGGTAGAACTCGTTCCAGCGCTGATGCGACCAGCCTTTTCCCGGTGGACGGCCTTCGGCTGGCGAGCCGACCGGATGGCGGTTGAGGAAGGCTTCGATCTGCGACTTCCACGGGTTACGGTCCAGCACATTGGAGTATTGCGACGGGAATGGATACAGCCCCGGCTGGCGCATGAACGCATCCAGCGCGGCACTCGACGGGACGCTGCGGGCGATGCTGTTCGGGTCCTGCTGGGGCGCCGGGCCGGCGAGCGGCACGGGGAACGACAGCGGCGGTTGCGGCAGGGTCGGGTCTAGTTTTTCCGTGCCAAATTCCTCGAACAGCAGCAATTGCTGGGTGAACGGTTGAGCGCCAAACAGGGGGCTGGGCTTGCCATTCGTGGGGATGTTGAACGAAGTCTGCAAACTCGGCGGCAGCACGTTTTCGGTGCGGGTCGTGTCCTTGTTGCCATACATGCCGTTGGGCAGGGCATATGCACCCTGGTTCGCCTCTGGCATGGTCTTCAGTGCTTCCAGCGCAGCGGCTGGATCAGCCGGCTGGTTGATGTACGCTGAGGGGTCGGTGGGTGGTGGTTGTCCGACATCATCGATGGGGGCAGCGTTCAGGGTGGTCACGCTGAACGTGATCATCACCACCGAAGTAATGCCCTGCGCTATGGAATAGCCAGATGACTTGTTCGCAGGGACTGAGCTCTTCATGATAGTTCTCAATTGGGGCATGCCACGGTGATGGCACTCGCCCTTTGGCCGAAGCAAAAGCTGAGCCATGAGCGCAATCAGACCAAAGTCTTAGTAATATTTAGTAAAACTTAGTAAAACAAAGGCCTGTGACAAAAAAAATGGGTTATCCCCGCATTGGGGAAAAGTGCGTAAAACTGGGGGGGAATTCCTCATTGTCGGGGAATTAAGTTATCTATTCGCGACAACCCCTGTAGCCGCTGGCAGAAGCAGCGCGGCGATCAATCTGTGACAATACCCTGGCCGATGCCCTGTAAGCCTTATCCCGGAGTCAGAATTTCAATGCCCCAACTCACCCACTTCGCAGCCCCGTGCCCGGAGCACATCAACAGCCAGATCCTGCAACTGGTCGTCGATAACCTGACCGACATCAGCATGGTCGGCATCGCGCCGAGCAATCCGCTGTACAACGTGTACCAATACACGGTCGGCTTCGAAGTGCACCTGTACCTGGAAGCGCTCAACGGGGACAAGGGGATTGCGGTCGAGTTGATCGTCGCCACCGACGATGAAGACCCGTCGAAGGTCATCGGTTTCCTGCTGTACCTGCCGATCAAAGACGATCCCCAGGCGTGCGGCTTGGCCTACATGGCGGTTGACGCGGGCTATCGTCGTAAAGGTGTTGCGCGCGCCATGCTACAAGACATGATCAACCGCTACCCGCACGCTGAGTTGACCTGCGCCGTCGCCAAGGTGCCGTGGTTCGAATCGATGGGCTTTCAGGTGCTGGGCGTGCGCGGCACGCAAGTACTGATGAACACCCGCGACCATAGTAGTGAAGGCTTGATGGGGCTGCTGGATGTGGCCTCGATCTACAGTTCGCTTGAAGTTCGGCAGATCCATCACTACTTGCTGCAAAAACACGGCCAGCGCGCAATGATCGATGCCGAGAAGCAGCGCGACCGGCATCTGGACCAGATGACCCGCAACGCCAAGGTGTTTGTGCTGAATCGTTTGGGCCAGAACGCGGCGAACGAGCCGCGTCTGGACTAGACCCATGAGTCCTTTCGGGAGCGCACGGTCGCCCGACCGTGATATTCTGCGCGCCAACTTGGTTTGACCTGTTCAGTTGGCCCGTCCCGCAGACGTGCCGACAGGATCAATGTCGCTCAAGTAGCTGAAGCCAATAATGATAAAAAGTCAGTTCAGTAGGGACATATAACTGAGGTCGACGCAGTCCGTCGGCCTTGTGTGCCCACCCTCCAATCCTTATGTACGAACACCCACGACATCCTGCCTGAATGCCGTGAGCCAGGGGTTTGGTCGTGAGGATGGAAGGGCGGATGGCGTTTTATCATAGGTGCTACAGATGTTTAAGAAAGTGAATACGGCCCTGCTGGGGCTGGCTTTGTCGATGGGGATCACGTCTGTACAGGCGCAAGAGGCAAAGAAAGTCGATGTGCTGCTGATTGGCGGCGGCATCATGAGCGCAACACTGGGTGTCTGGCTCAATGAGCTGGAACCTGGCACCTCGATGGAAATGATCGAGCGCCTCGACGGCGTCGCTCAGGAAAGCTCCAACGGCTGGAACAACGCCGGTACCGGTCACTCCGCCCTGGCTGAGTTGAACTACACCCCGGAAGACGACAAGGGCAACGTTCAGATCCCGAAAGCCGTTGAAATCAACGAAGCGTTTCAGATCTCCCGTCAGTTCTGGGCCTGGCAAGTTCAGCAAGGCGTGCTGAAGAACCCGCTTTCGTTCATCAATTCCACACCGCACATGAGCTTTGTGTGGGGCGATGACAACATCAAGTTCCTGAAGAAGCGTTACGAAGCCCTGCAAGCGAGCCCGCTGTTCGCTGGCATGCAGTACTCCGAAGACCCGCAAGTGATCAAGAAGTGGGTGCCGCTGATGATGGAAGGGCGCGACCCCAACCAGAAAATCGCGGCCACCTGGAGCCCGATCGGCACCGACGTCAACTTTGGCGAGATCACCCGCCAGTTCGTAGGGCACCTGCAAACCACGCCCAACTTCGACTTGAAATTGTCTAGCGAAGTGCAGGACATCACCAAGAACGAAGACGGCACCTGGCGCGTCAGCTACAAAAACCTGAAAGACGGCAGCAAAGCCGAAACCGACGCCAAGTTCGTGTTCATCGGCGCGGGCGGCGGTGCACTGCACCTGCTGCAGAAGTCCGGCATTCCTGAAGCCAAGGAATACGCAGGCTTCCCGGTAGGCGGCTCGTTCCTCGTGACCGAAAACCCGACCATCGCCGAGCAACACCTGGCCAAGGCCTATGGCAAAGCCTCCGTTGGCGCACCGCCGATGTCGGTTCCGCACCTGGACACTCGTGTTCTGGACGGCAAGCGCGTCATCCTGTTTGGCCCATTCGCGACCTTCAGCACCAAGTTCCTCAAAGAAGGTTCGTACCTGGACCTGCTGACCACCACCACCACGCACAACGTGTGGCCAATGACCAAGGTCGGCATCAAGGAATACCCGTTGGTTGAGTACCTTGCAGGCCAGCTGATGCTGTCTGACGAAGAGCGCATGAACGCCCTGAAAGAATACTTCCCGAACGCCAAAGCCGAAGACTGGCGCCTGTGGCAAGCCGGCCAGCGCGTGCAAATCATCAAGCGTGATGAAGCTGCCGGTGGTGTGTTGAAGCTGGGTACCGAGATCGTTTCGTCTGCTGACGGCTCGATTGCCGGCCTGCTGGGCGCCTCGCCAGGTGCCTCGACCGCTGCACCGATCATGCTGACCGTGCTGCAGAAAGTCTTCAAAGACAAGGTGGCTTCGCCAGCCTGGCAGGAAAAGCTGCACCAGATCGTGCCGAGCTATGGCACTCAGCTCAATGGCAATCCTGAGAAGGTGGCCGAGGAGTGGGCTTACACCGCCAAGGTGCTGGAACTGACTCCGCCGCCGGCGATGGGTCAGGTAGTGGCTCCGGTTGCTGCTCCGGCTGATGCGGGTAAGGCACCGAAGGCTAATGCTGCGACTGATATGGCTCTGTAATTAGAGAGCTAAACAAAAGCCCACTGAACCGGTGACGGTCAGTGGGCTTTTTTGTGGGATTCAACACACTGGATATTGTGTAAGCGGGATCCCGGTTAAACCGGCGCTAGCAGCACCTTCGGTGCTGCATTTGAGGCTTGAGGCCGCACATTTCGGTCAACCAGGGGACGCGCTACACCGATCAGCTGTTGCTGTGATCGGCCGCCTTGGCTTTGCTTTGAGCTACAGCGGCTTCAGCCTTCTGTTTCTGTGCAACCTGGTAGGCTTCCATCGAGACTTTCCGGGCCGCCTCCATGCGATTGAACGTCTTGTCACCACCACCTGTGGCCATGGCCAGAGAAGCAGCGGTCAGAGCGGCGAATACGAAGAGAGCTTTCATGGATTTCATTTGGGTATCCTCAAGTAAAACTTTGTGAACTGCTAACAGCGGGGTTTGTTTGCTAAAGCTGAACTTCCTTGTTCTAAGTTCCATGGTTACCTCTTGGTTATAATGGTGGATCAACTTGGCTCTCGGCACGGCTTGATTGGAGTTTGCCGTTGCTGATTGCAGTTAAGATCCAGCAATTACTATTAATTAATCTTGCGGTATTACGCTGCCAGGACAATAGCGATTTTCGCGAATGAACTTTTAATCATTCGATCATGTCCATTTTCAGGTAACAAAAAACATCATCCGCACTGAGCGCATATGAGGGTTAACTTCCACTTCTGGGGGGGCAGGCGAGGCCCGGAACCCTAACGGCGAGCGGATCAGGCAATGCTGGTGGGGTCGGCGGGGCTTCCACCCCATTCGAGGAAACGGATCTTGTGAACTTCGCCCTCGCTGTCTTCATAGACCAGGGTCACGGGCACCACACCTGTCTTCTGGGACGTGTCGGTGCGTTGCAGCACCTTCTGGACATCAATTTCCATTCCGTAGTGATAGTCCACGGCGGAGACGCTGGCGCCGGGTTCTGGCAGTCCGTTCTGGGCGAATACGCCAGGTGCGAGACTGGAAATTACGGCGCTGACAACCGAGGCCAATTTCATAAGGCTGTTCCTCTGCTGGGGGGCGCTTGAAAAAGATTACATGTGACCGAGGAGGAGGGTGAAGTTCATTCCACCCGGACGAATGCCCCTTTCTGGTGTTGCCCGAGCCGCCGTCACGTCTCGGTGATCACCCGTGGTAGAGGCCTCTCGACCACTCGTCCTTTATCCATGACCAATAGGCGGTCTCCCGATAGTTCGATGGCTTTCACAAAGCGGCATCCATAGTCCTGATGTTCGGTCGTTGACACTCGGGCTAACATCACTAATCTATAGGTGTGGGAATATTTCCCACGCAACGATGCTAACTGGCTCTGAAGGACCGTGCGGATACCGCAGTTGCTCGTTATTGCTGCAGATTTATGGCCGTGCCGGTTGGCTGGCCGCTCCAAGGGGCGGCTGGGAACTCACTGGACTTTGCGTTCGATACGGAGATGACGACGCAGCTCCAAGCGGAGGTGGATCATGCTGCTCAAGAAATGTTTGTTGGCTCTGGCAATTGGCGGAGTCCTGTCGGCATCGACTGTCCTGGTGCCCGATTACATCGGTAGTTTCTCCAGCGTGTATGCCAAAGATGGCGGCGGTAGCGGCGGAGGCGGTGGTGGTCATGGCGGCGGTGGCGGTGGCTCCGGAGGCTCCGGAGGCGGTGGTCACGGTGGTGACGGCGGAGGCGGCCACGGCGGCAACGGCGGAGGTGGCGGAGGTAACGGCGGAGGTGGTGGTAACGGTGGCGGCAGTGGAGGCGGCCACGGTGGAGGCGGTGGTGGTAACGGTGGCGGCAGCGGTGGCTCCGGAGGCGGTGGCCACGGTGGTGACGGCGGAGGCGGTCACGGTGGCGGCGACCATGGAGATGGTGGCGGTCATGGAGATGGTGGCGGTCATGGAGATGGTGGCGGTCATGGTGCTGCTGGCCATGGCGCTGACGGTCATGGAGGTCCGGGGCGCGGCGACGCTGACCATGGTGGTATGGCCGGGAACAGAGGCCCGGGTAATGCGCGTGACAACGACAACGCGAAAGACAATGACAATGATAACGATGCCGCAGATGCAGCCAGGGAGGCCGCAGAAGACGCCGGGGACGCTGCGAGGGAGGCCGCAGAAGACGCCAGGGGCGCAGTCAGAAACGACGCGGATGCAGCCCGGAATGCTGCCAAAGCTGATGCGGATGCAGCTCGGGATGCTGCCAAAGCTGCTGCAAATGCAGCCCGGGATGCCGCCAGAGCTGAGGCGGATGCAGCCCGGAACGCTGCAAGAGCGGCTGGCGTAGCGGACGCAGATGCAGATGCAGCCAGAGACGCTGCCCGGGCCGCTGCAGATGCAGCCAGGGACGTCGCCAAGGCAGACGCCGACGCAGCCAGAGACGCTGCCCGGGCTGCCGCAGATGCGGACAGGAACGCCGCCAAAGCTAAGGCGCAGCCGGCCAGAGAGGCTGCCAAAGCTGAGGCACAGGCAGCCAGAGAGGCTGCCGAAGCAGCCAGAGAAGCAGCCAGAGAGGCTGCCGAAGATGCGGCGCAGGCAGCCAGAGAGGATGTGGCGGACGCTCCGGACGCCCCGGATATCGACGCGGTTGAGGTACAGAACTAGGCCTGCACGTTGCGCAATGAGCACGGCAGGCATACCCGTAGAAAACGTCCCGGGAGCTTGAGGGACGTATCGGCATTGAGTCGCAAACCCTGAAACGTCGCGGGGTTTGCGACTTTTTTTCGACATCGTGTCGCGCGATCCGGAACGCCGACGAAGATGGCGGCAGCGGGGAAGGCGACGGAACTGGACAGGTGAGCAATCATCCTGTCGTTCACAAAACCCGGATCCCTCCCGTTTTAATGGTGCAGGGTCGGGAAGTTGGACGGATGTTCTGCTCTGGGCGATGGGTGCGGGATTGCCGTGAGTCTCGGGCAAAAAACCGGGCTGACCGCTCAGGTGGTTTAAATCGAGCAACTGTTATTGAAGGGGTGCCTTGAAACGCGCCAAAAACACAGCCCATGTCACTCCGCATGGACAACCCCCATTTCCATCCGTGTCCCCAACCGCCGGTCGGCTTTCTCCTGCGCGGATTGACCCGAAGCCAGAAAGGTCTAACTTACATCGAGTGGGAAAATTTCCCACGCCAACAATTCAGAAGAAACCGTTAGGCCAAGGGGTCGCTCCCAAGCTGCTCCCGAATTGCAACCTGATTGCGTTGGCACTGCTCGCGGTAAATCACCAGGAGAATGCACGATGAACACTTACCTGCTTTTCAAGAGAGGTTTACTGGCGCTGGCAATTGGTGGCGTCCTCTCGGCTTCCAGTGTTTTGATACCAGATTCCATTTCCCATGACTCGAGCGCCTATGCCAAGGACGGTGGTGGTGGTGGTGGTGGTGGT
>NZ_JAHBDK010000089.1 GCF_019956415.1 Pseudomonas sp. GL-B-19 | reverse complement strand
GTTTTCGGTCTTCCTGAAACACCGCATCGTCTGATTTCACGACTGCTACGCAGCCGGACGCAGGCTTCGCCAGCTGCTACAAAAATTGCGTTACCGCAGAAATTGCTTAACTGATCGGCATTAGGGCTTGCCCGCGATGCAGGCACCTCGGTTTGTCAGCGAGACCGAGTTGATGCAATCGCGGGCAAGCCCGGCTCCTACATGTTTACCAGGGAATGGTTTCACCTCTGTAATTCACAAAATGATGCCCACCCATACCGGTGTAGGCGTTCACCTGATCCACCAAACCACGGGTACTGGTGTCCACATCAATGTCCGCACCTTCGCCACCCATGTCGGTTTTCACCCAGCCCGGATGTAACGACAGCACGGTGAGTTTTTGCTCGCCCAATTGCGTCACGAAGCTGTTGGTCATTGAATTCAACGCCGCTTTACTGGCCTTGTACAACGCCAGTTCTGGCTCGTTCGGTATGGTTACGCTGCCGAGTGCCGAACTCATGAACGCCAGCACGCCGCTGTCCGGCCGAATCTGCCCGATGAAACGCTGAGCCAGGTTGATCGGTGCCACGGCGTTGGTGAAAAACAGTTGGCCCACTTCGGCCAACGTCGCGCCGCCCGGTGTCTGAACGTTCGGGCCCTTGATCCCGGCATTCACGAACAACAAATCGAACATTTCACCCTTGAGCTGTTGGCTGAGTACGATCACCGCAGGCTGATCGTCCATGTCGAGTTTCTCGATCCGCACTTTGCCCAAGGCCCTTAGAGCTTCGGCGTTTTGGGGGTTACGCACGGTGGCGGTGACTTGCCAGCCGTCGGCCAGCAGGGTTTTCACCAGGCCGAGGCCCAAGCCCCGGGAGGCTCCGATGATGAGTGCGGTTTTTGCCTTGGACATGAGTGGTTTCCTTGAACAATAAGGATCACGGACTTAAAGGACAACGCTGGCCGAGCCGTTGTTGCAACTCGCTACGCAACGCGCCCAGTTCAGCCATGCGGGTTTCGATCAGTTTGAGTTTGTCTTGCAGCAATTGCGTGACGGCGCTGTCTGGATCGGGTGACTGCCAGATTGCCGCGACGCTGTTGCCGATTTCGCCGAGGGTAAAACCCAGTCGCTGAGCGGTTTTGATGTACTGCACCAGTTGCACCATGTCCGCCGGGTAGTCGCGATAACCATTGGCGCTGCGTTGCGCCGCGATCAATCCGCGCTGCTCATAAAAGCGCAGCGTATCGCGGCTGACCGCGCTGGCCTGGGCTAATTCACCGATGCGCATAGTGGTGTCTCAAGAGGGCTTGACCTTGGAGCATACTCCAGGCTTTAGCCTTGTTGCTCCTCGAATGTCTGGAGCAGGGCCAATGTGGACTTCAACGCAATATCGCCGGGTGGTGCGGGGCAGCGCCTGGTATGACTTGATCGTGACGGCGGCGTTTGTCACGCCGTGGAGTTTTTCGGCATTACACGGAGTGTTGGAGGGGGTGAGCCAAGTCTTTGACTTGCCCGGCGAGTTGCCGGTTTTTGAGCCGATGCACATGCTAATGGCGAATCTGTTGGGCTCGATAGTATGTGTCTGGGCGGTGCTGCGGATTCGGGATCCGCAGCAGGTGTTTGGGCGGTATGACGCGGTGGGACGGTTTCTGTTTTCGGCTTGGCAGCTTTATGCCTTGCTGCATGGGGCCAGTTCTTTGCTGGTGGTTTTCTTAGCCTTTGAATTGGCGTGGGGCGTGGCTCAGGTGTTGCCTGTCAGGCAGCCTTCGCGAGCAGGCTCGCTCCCACAGGGGGCGGTGTAAACCCATAGTCCAAGGTTCAAACCGGGCCTTTGTGGGAGCGAGCCTGCTCGCGATGGGGCCAAGGCAGGCGACCGCTAATGTCCGCTCTGCCACGGCTGCCCCAACGACACCGGCGCATACAACCGCGTCCGCAGCGCATCCCGCGACAGCAGCACCAACACCACAATCGTCGCGACATACGGCAGCATCGCCAGCAGACTCGACGGAATCGCCAGCCCCAAGCCCTGCGCCACCAAATGCAGGATGCTGGCGAGTCCGAACAGATACGCCCCCAGCAGCAAGCGCCACACCCGCCAACTGGCAAATACCACCAGCGCCAAGGCAATCCAGCCACGCCCGGCGCTCATGTTCTCGGCCCACATCGGCGTGTACGCCAGTGACAGATACGCCCCGGCCAACCCGGCCATCGCGCCGCCAAACAACACCGCCAGCGTACGCACGCCCATTACCGGCAAACCCATCGCGCTGGCCGCATCCGGGTTTTCCCCGACGGCCTGAATGATCAGCCCGACGCGGCTTTTCAGAATCACCCAAGCCACCAACGCAAACAGCACGAACGACAGGTAAACCAGCAGATCCTGCGCAAACAGCATCCGCCCGATCAGCGGGATCTCGCTCAAGTAGGGAATCGCCACCGGCTCAAAACCGGCCAGCGGTTTACCCACCCACGCCGCACCGACAAACGTCGACAGGCCCACACCGAAAATCGTCAGCGCCAACCCGGTGGCCACCTGATTGGCGTTGAACACCAGCGCCACCAAGGCAAACAGCGACGACAACAGCATCCCGGCGAGCATCGCCAACAGTACGCCGAGCCACAGGTTGCCGCTGTTCAGCGCGACGATAAAACCGATCACCGCGCCAAACAGCATCATCCCTTCCTGACCCAGGTTGAGTACGCCGCTTTTCTCGCAGATCAATTCACCCAGCGCCACCAACAACAACGGCGTGCCGCAGCGGACCATGGCGTAGAAAATATTGCTCAGCAGATCGAGATCCATCACAGCGCTCCTGCATGTACGGCGGTGGCAGGTGCGCGACGGGCCCTGCGCATATTCAAACGAGGTCGGTAGAGAATCAGCACGTCGCTGGCCAGCAAGAAAAACAGCATCATTCCCTGGAACAATTGGGTGATGGCTTGCGGCAGGTTCATGCTCATCTGCGCGCTTTCACCGCCGATGTACAGCAGCGCCATCAACAGGCTGGAAAACAGAATGCCGATGGGGTTGAGTCGTCCGAGAAATGCCACGGTAATCGCCGCATAGCCGTAGCCGGGCGAGACTTGCGGCACCAATTGGCCGATAGGCCCGGTCACCTCGCACACGCCGGCCAGGCCAGCCAACCCGCCGCTGATCAACAGCGCCAGCCAGATCAAACGCTTCTCGCGGAACCCAACGAACCCCGCCGCGCGCTTGTCCAGCCCCAGCACTTTGATCTGAAAACCGACAAAGCTTTTCTGCAACAAAACCCAGACAGCGACCAACGCCAGCAAGGCGAAATACACACCGGCGTGAACCCGGCCGTCCTCCATCAATAACGGCAAACGGCTCAAATCACTGAACATCGCCGACTCCGGGAAATTGAACCCGGCTGGATCTTTCAACGGCCCATGGACACAGAACAGCAGCAAGTTCAGGGCGATGTAATTGAGCATGATGCTGGTGAGGATTTCGTTGGCATTGAACCGTGTGCGCAACCATGCTGTCAGCCCGGCCCACGCCGCACCGGCCAGGGTGCCGACCAGCAGGATCAGCACCAGTGCCCAGCGACTTTGCAGGTCGATGATGTTCACGGCCAAGGCACTGCCGGCCAGCGCGCCGAGCAGCAATTGACCTTCGGCACCGATGTTCCAGATCCGCGCCTGATACGCCACCGCCAGCCCTAGCGCGCAGAGCAAAATCGGTAACGCTTTGACCAACAATTCCGAGACGCCATACCAGTCGCTGACCGGCGCGATCAACAAGGTGTGCAAGGTGAGCAATGGATCGTGGCCCAATCCGATAAACAGCAATGAGCCACAGCCCAGCGTCAGCACTGCCGCGAGCAATGGCGAGCACCAGAGCATCAGGCGCGATTGCTGGCCACGGGGTTCGAGAGAAAGCAGCATGTGAAACTCCGTTAAACCGTTGCGGGGGCGAGTGATTGAGGGGCGTCGAACTGGCCGGCCATCCAGCCGCCGACGTCGATCAGGCGCGTGTCGACGGTGGACCTGAGTGGCGACAGACGACCGCTGCACAAGGCGCCGAGTCGGTCGCTGATCTGGAACAATTCGTCGAGGTCTTCGGAAATCACCAGGATCGCCGCGCCGGCATCGCGCAAGGCAATCAGCGCGCGGTGAATGGTGGCGGCGGCGCCGACGTCCACGCCCCAGGTCGGGTGCGCGGCGATCAGCAGTTTGGGTTGCTGGAGGATTTCCCGGCCGAGGATGAATTTCTGCAAGTTGCCGCCGGACAGGCTGCGAGCCGGCGTTTGAGCATCGGGCGTCTTGACCCCGAAGCGTCGGATAATCTCTTCGGCCAACGCTTCGACCTTACCGCGCTGAATCAATCCATTGCTGACCAACCCTTGTTGAAAAGCCGTGAGCAGCGCGTTATCCGCCAGACTCAACTCCGGCACCGCGCCGTGACCCAGGCGTTCTGCAGGAACGAAGGCCAGGCCGAGTTTGCGTCGCGCATCGGGTCGCAAATGAGCGACCGATTGCCCTCCGAAACTGATCCTTGCGCCGTCATTGCGGGTCAGTCGTTCTTCGCCGCTCAGTAAGGCGAGCAACTCATCCTGACCGTTACCCGCGACACCGGCGATGCCGACGATTTCACCGCTGCGTACCTCAAGATCAACGTCCTTCAGTGAGCAGCCGAACGGATCTGGATTGGGCCAGGACAACCGGTTAACGGTGAGAAACGCAGCACCGCCCACCACCTTCGGATAGCCCGTAATCGTCTCGGCCGCTTCACCGACCATCAGCCGCGCCAGTTGCCGGTCCGAACATTTGGCTGGCAAGCAATGCCCGGCCACTCGCCCGCCGCGCAACACGGTGGCGCTGTGGCACAGTGCCCGGACTTCACCGAGCTTGTGGCTGATAAACAAAATGCTGCAGCCCTCGGCCGCAAGTCGGTGCAAGGTGACGAACAGTTCATCGGCCTCTTGCGGGGTCAGCACCGAGGTCGGTTCATCGAGAATCAGCAGGCGGATGTCTTGCATCAGGCAACGAACGATTTCCACTCGTTGCCGCTCGCCAATCGACAGGCTGTGGACAAGTCGCTCCGGCTCCAGCGCCATGCCATAACGTCGGGACACTTCACGAATCTTCGGTTCAAGCTGTTTCGGTGTGCCGGCCGTGGCACCCATCGCCAGGGCAATGTTCTGCGCCACGCTCAATGTTTCGAACAGCGAGAAATGCTGGAACACCATGCCAATCCCAAGGCCACGGGCCTGGGCCGGGTTGCGCATTCTCACGCGTTGCCCTTGCCAGATCATCTCCCCGGAATCGGCGTGGGTGACGCCATAGATAATCTTCATCAGCGTACTTTTGCCGGCGCCGTTTTCCCCGAGTAGGGCGTGGATTTCGCCAGGCGCAATCGTCAGGTCGATGGCATCGTTGGCCAGGCATCCGGGGTAGCGTTTACTGATCTTGCGCAATTGCAGGCGGGGCGTTTGATCGGGGATCGGCACGGGGTTGGGCATGACGGACTCGGGTCGATGGGCATGATGCCTGTGGATAAAGCAATTTCCTGTCCATGTAGTCAGGAAAGCTGCTAATCCGCGCAGGTACAGTCCTCGGGGACAATGGGTTGCGACCCATCAACGGCGAATCAGGCACCACTTGAGGGCAGAACTGTTGATCAGGCTCCTGTTTTGCTCGAGTTGAATTGGTTGAAAAATGAGCAGCTGTCTGCAAGCCATACCGGATAGGGAGTCGCGACAGTCATGAACGGGTTATCCACAGATTGCTCCACAGTATTTGTGCGCAAGCTCAAAGGTCGGGCATAAGCACTGTGCGGCTATCTTCTAAAGGTGATAACCCGCGCTAACTATTTGTTTTTACGTGAATTTAGTGTTGATGGTGGCAGATTGGACGAAAAGTGTACAAAGCCCGCAAACCCGCATGACAGAAGGGTTACAGGCACCTGTGCTCAGGTTATCCACAGCCGGGTGCACAGTAGATGTGGGCAAATTCCCAGCGTCGATGGAATAAGGGTGAACGTTGTTGGTGCACTCAGTGCTGCAACACAATGCGCCCACGACTCAAGTCCGCCAGCTGCGTTTGCAGGGTGCGGATCTGCGCTTTTCCAATCGCTAATTGCAGTTCGACGCCGTTGGCAGTGAAGGTTTCTTCCACGACCAAACCGCCCAGTTCCGCCACGCGAAGTTTCAGCAATGCGAGCTCACCAAAGGCGCAGGCGCAACTGACAGGCACTCGACTGATCAGCTCCACCTTTGGCGCCGCTTGCAGGCATTTGTTGGCGCCACCGCCATACGCCCGGGCGAGGCCGCCCGTACCTAGTTGAATGCCGCCGTACCAACGAATCACCAGCACCGCGACCTGGTCGCAATCCTGCGCTTCGATCGCCGCGAGAATCGGCCGGCCTGCGGTGCCGCCGGGCTCGCCATCGTCGTTGCTGCGGTACTGATCGCCGAGCTTCCACGCCCAGCAATTGTGCGAAGCATTGAGGTCACTATGCTGTTCGAAGAACGCTTGGGCTTCTGCTGGGCTTGATATCGGCGCGGCGAAGGTGATGAAGCGGCTTTTGCGAATCTCTTCGCGGTATTCGCAAAAGTCGCTGAGGGTAAAAGGCATAAGCGTCTTAAATAGCAGGGTTCAGGCCGCAGCCCTTGAGGATGATGCGGATCAGGTTGTTGCCGGCTTCTTCCATGTCCTGCTTGGTCAGCTTGGTACGTCCGCTGACTCGGCAGATCTGGGTCGCGAAGTCGGCGTAATGCTGAGTGCTGCCCCACAACAGGAAGATCAGGTTGACCGGGTCGACCGGGTCCATCTTTCCAGCATCGATCCACGCCTGAAATACCGCTGCCCGGCCCTGGAACCAGGCGCGATAGTCCTGGTTGAAATACTCGGTCAGGCACTCGCCGCCACTGATCACTTCCATGGCGAAGACTCGCGAGGCTTGTGGCTGACGACGGGAAAACTCCATCTTGGCGCGGATATAACGGGTCAATGCCTCGGCCGGATCATCCTCGGCGGTCAAGGTGTTGAAGGTGCTGTCCCACAATTCGATGATGTTGCTCAGCACCGCCACGTACAAACCCAGTTTGTTGGTGAAGTAGTAATGCAGATTCGCTTTGGGCAACCCGGCATTTTGGGCGATGGTGTTCATGCTGGTGCCTTTGAACCCGTGACGGGCGAACTCGTCTTCGGCGGCTTTGATGATGGTCTCTTCGTTTTTCTGACGAATGCGGCTGGCAGGTTTTCCGCCATGAGCAGGGACTTCAAAGGTCATAGGCACTTCCAGACAGATGGGTGGGTGCAACCAATGCGTTGATAGCGCACCCATGGGCTTCAGACAAGTCCCGGATGATAAAAGCCCTCGTACTTGTAGGAGCCGAGCTTGCTCGCGATGGCGTCAGGTCTGTCACCATCAATGATGAATGTTATGCCGCTATCGCGAGCAAGCTCGGCTCCCACAGGTTTTGCGTGTTGTTCAGCGCGTCGCGGCGAGACTTTCCAGAAAGCTTTCCAGTACCAAATGCGGGCGACGGCCCTTGCGCGTGACCGATGCAAGGCTCAGGTCATAGAAACGTGCCTGCGGTTTCAGCGCACGCAGGCGACCTTGTTGCACCCAGAGGCTGGCGTAATGATCCGGCAGGTAACCGATGTAACGGCCAGTGAGGATCAGGAACGCCATGCCTTCACGGTCCGACGCGCTGGCGGTGCAGTTGAGTGCCTGGTAATGGGCCTGGATATCTGCTGGCAAGCGGAAGGTCGGCGCGATGGCGTCCTGGCTATTGAGACGTTGGTCGTCGAGTTGTTTGTCGTCAACGTAAAACAGCGGATGGCCAACCGCGCAGTACAGCAGTGAGCGTTCACTGTAGAGCGGCTGATATTCCAGCCCCGACAACGCACTGGCCTGCGGTACTACGCCGACATGCAAGCGGCCGTCGAGCACGCCTTGTTCCACTTCGTTCGGCGCAATCATGCGGATCTGAATCTGCACGTCCGGGCCGCGCTCTTTCAGTTGTGCCAAGGCATGGGTGATGCGCATGTGGGGGAGGGTGACCAGGTTATCGGTCAGGCCGATGGTCAATTCGCCACGCAAATGTTGATGCAGGCCGTTGACCTCGGTGCGAAAACTTTCCAGCGCACTTAATAGCTGCAAGGCCGATTGGTACACCTCGCGACCTTCTTCGGTCAGGGAAAAACCGGCGCGACCGCGTTGACACAAACGCAAGCCGAGGCGCTGTTCCAGATCGCTCATTTGCTGGCTGATGGCCGAGCGCCCGATCCCCAGCACACTTTCCGCCGCAGAGAAGCCGCCACACTCGACAACGCTGCGAAAGATCCGCAGCAAGCGGATATCAAAGTCGCTGACTTGCGCCAGTGGATCGGGACGACGCGTGCTCATAGTTTAGTAATAGCCTGACTGAACGTTAGAAAAGTTGGATTTCACCGACTTTATCTCCGTGGCAATTTAGCTGCAAGAACGCTTTTGATCTCTACGCCGCTTATTGCCTTGCGAGGTTTTGCCCATGAACTTGCCTGAAAACGCCCCGTCTTCCCTGGCCAGCCAGCTCAAGCTTGATGCTCACTGGATGCCCTATACCGCCAACCGTAACTTCCAGCGCGACCCGCGTCTGATCGTGGGCGCCGAAGGTAGCTGGCTGATCGACGACAAGGGTCGCAAAGTTTATGACTCGCTGTCCGGTCTGTGGACCTGCGGCGCCGGGCACACTCGTAAGGAAATCCAGGAAGCGGTATCCAAGCAACTGGGCACCCTCGATTACTCGCCAGGCTTCCAGTACGGCCATCCGCTGTCGTTCCAACTGGCTGAGAAAATCACCGACCTGACGCCGGGCAATCTGAATCACGTGTTCTTCACCGACTCCGGTTCCGAGTGCGCTGACACGGCAGTGAAAATGGTCCGCGCTTACTGGCGTCTGAAAGGACAGGCGACCAAGACCAAAATGATCGGTCGCGCCCGTGGTTACCACGGTGTGAACATCGCCGGCACCAGCCTTGGCGGTGTGAACGGCAATCGCAAGATGTTCGGTCAGGCGATGATGGACGTCGATCACCTGCCGCACACACTGCTGGCGAGCAATGCCTATTCCCGTGGCATGCCTGAGCTGGGTGGTATCGCCCTGGCTGACGAGCTTCTGAAGTTGATCGAACTGCACGACGCGTCGAACATCGCCGCCGTATTCGTTGAGCCGCTGGCCGGTTCCGCTGGCGTACTGGTTCCGCCACAGGGTTACCTCAAGCGTCTGCGCGAGATCTGTGATCAGCACAATATCCTGCTGGTGTTCGACGAAGTGATCACCGGTTTCGGCCGTACCGGCAAAATGTTCGGCGCCGATACGTTTGGCGTGACCCCGGACCTGATGTGCATCGCCAAGCAAGTCACCAACGGTGCGATCCCGATGGGCGCAGTGATTGCCAGCTCCGAGATCTACCAGACCTTCATGAACCAGGCGACGCCTGAGTACGCGGTGGAATTCCCCCACGGCTACACCTACTCCGCGCACCCGGTGGCTTGTGCCGCTGGCCTGGCAGCACTAGACCTGCTGCAAAAGGAAAACCTGGTGCAAAGCGTGGCCGAAGTAGCACCGCACTTCGAGAACGCACTGCACGGTCTGAAAGGTTCGAAGAACATCATCGACATTCGTAACTATGGTTTGGCCGGTGCCATCCAGATCGCGCCACGTGATGGCGACGCGATCGTGCGTCCGTTCGAAGCGGGCATGGCGTTGTGGAAAGCCGGGTTCTATGTGCGCTTCGGCGGCGACACCCTGCAGTTCGGCCCAACCTTCAACAGCAAGCCGCAAGACCTTGACCGTCTGTTCGACGCGGTCGGCGAAGTGCTGAACAAGATCGACTGATTTTCTCTTCTATATAGAGGCGCCCTCAACGGGCGCCTGTGGACAACTTTTCAGGAGCGCTACATGAGCCTTATCCCGCATTTGATCAATGGCGAACTGGTGACCGAAGACGGTCGCACGGCTGACGTGTTCAACCCGTCTACCGGCCAGGCGATCCACAAGCTGCCATTGGCCAGCCGCGAAACCATTCAGAAAGCCATCGACTCGGCCAAGGCTGCATTCCCGGCCTGGCGCAACACGCCGGCGGCCAAGCGTGCCCAAGTGATGTTCCGCTTCAAGCAATTGCTGGAACAGAACGAAGCACGCATTGCTCAGTTGATCAGCGAAGAGCACGGCAAGACCCTGGAAGATGCTGCGGGTGAATTGAAGCGCGGTATCGAGAACGTCGAGTTCGCTTGTGCAGCACCGGAAATACTCAAGGGCGAATACAGCCGTAACGTCGGCCCGAACATTGATGCTTGGTCGGACTTCCAGCCGTTGGGCGTGGTGGCCGGCATTACCCCGTTCAACTTCCCGGCGATGGTGCCGCTGTGGATGTACCCGCTGGCGATCGTCTGTGGTAACTGCTTTATCCTCAAGCCGTCCGAGCGCGATCCAAGTTCCACACTGCTGATCGCTCAGCTGTTGCTGGAAGCCGGTCTGCCTAAAGGCGTGCTGAACGTCGTGCACGGTGACAAGGCTGCGGTGGACGCGCTGATCGAAGCGCCGGAAGTCAAAGCGCTCAGTTTTGTGGGTTCGACACCGATTGCCGAATACATCTACGCCGAAGGCACCAAGCGTGGCAAACGCGTTCAGGCACTGGGCGGCGCGAAGAACCATGCGGTGCTGATGCCGGATGCGGATCTGGATAACGCGGTCAACGCACTGATGGGCGCAGCGTACGGTTCTTGCGGCGAGCGTTGCATGGCGATCTCGGTGGCTGTGTGCGTCGGAGACCAGGTGGCGGATGCGCTGGTGGAAAAACTGGTGCCGCAGATCAAGGCGCTGAAAATCGGTGCGGGTACTACCTGTGGTCTGGACATGGGGCCGCTGGTCACCGGTCAGGCGCGCGACAAGGTCAGCGGTTATGTCGAAGACGGTGTTTCTTCCGGCGCGACCCTGGTGGTCGATGGTCGTGGTCTGAGTGTGGCCGGACATGAGGAAGGTTTCTTCCTGGGTGGCTGCCTGTTCGATAACGTCACGCCAGAGATGCGCATCTATAAAGAAGAAATCTTCGGGCCAGTGTTGTGCGTCGTTCGGGTGAACAGCCTGGAAGAGGCGATGCAGTTGATCAACGATCACGAATATGGCAACGGCACCTGCATCTTCACCCGTGACGGTGAAGCGGCGCGGCTGTTCTGCGATGAGATCGAAGTGGGCATGGTCGGCGTTAACGTACCGCTGCCGGTGCCGGTGGCTTATCACAGCTTCGGTGGCTGGAAGCGTTCGCTGTTCGGCGACCTGCATGCATATGGCCCGGATGGTGTGCGTTTCTACACCCGCCGCAAAGCCATCACCCAGCGCTGGCCACAACGTGCGAGCCATGAAGCTTCGCAATTCGCATTCCCTAGCTTGTAAGTAGAAGGGAAGAAGGCCGGTCCCTTGGGCCGGCCTTCGTGTTTCTGGGCTTTTTTGACCTATATGACACAATTGTGAAACTAAAGGTTGACGGCAGATTCTGGATGTCTATAATTCGCCCCACTTCCGGCGCAGTCGAAACGGAAAACTCCTTGGTAAACAAAGAGTTACGCAGTTTTCGGCAGCAAGCGGTTTCAGTTCATCGAAGCCCGAAAGGAGTTGAAAAAGAGGTGTTGACAGCAGCGTGTAACGCTGT
>NZ_JAHBDK010000088.1 GCF_019956415.1 Pseudomonas sp. GL-B-19 | reverse complement strand
TCAGCGTCGGCTGGTCGTTGGTGCCGGTCAGGGTGATCGTCACCGTCTGCGCCGCCGAGGCCGCGTTGGCCGCGCCGCTGTTGTCGGTGGCCACCACGGTGTAGGAGAAACTGATGGTTTCGCCGGCCCGCAGGAAGTCCAGGTTCTCGCTGCTGCTGTAGTTCCAGCTGTCCTGATCGACCGAGAAGCCGGCGACCAGCGCTGCGGCCTGCGCCGCACCGAGCGTACCGCCGCTCCAGACGAGGTCGTTATTGGCGCTCTGGCTGACCGTCACGACGTCGTGGCTGTCCAGATCAGCGAAGCTCAGCGTACCGCTGTCGCTCAGCGTGGCCGCGCCGTTGCCTTCGTTCATTGCCCCGGTCGGGTCGTCGATGGTCAGCGTCGGCTGGTCGTTGGTGCCGGTCAGGGTGATCGTCACCGTCTGCGGCGCCGAGGTGGCGTTGGCCGCGCCGCTGTTATCGGTGGCCACCACGGTGTAGGAGAAGCTGATGGTTTCGCCGGCGCGCAGGAAGTCCAGGTTCTCGCTGCTGCTGTAGTTCCAGCTGTCCTGATCGACCGAGAAGCCGGCCACCAGCGCCGCGGCCTGCGCCGCACCGAGGGTACCGCCGCTCCAGACGAGGTCGTTATTGGCGGTCTGGCTGACCGTCACGACGTCGTGGCTGTCCAGATCGGCAAAACTCAGCGTACCGCTGTCGCTCAGCGTGGCCGCGCCGTTGCCTTCGTTCATTGCCCCGGTCGGGTCGTCGATGGTCAGCGTCGGCTGGTCATTGGTGCCGGTCAGGGTGATCGTCACCGTCTGCGCTGCCGAGGTGGCGTTGGCCGCGCCGCTGTTGTCGGTGGCCACCACGGTGTAGGAGAAACTGATGGTTTCGCCGGCGCGCAGGAAGTCCAGGTTCTGGTTGCTGCTGTAGTTCCAGCTGTCCTGATCGACCGAGAAGCCGGCCACCAGCGCCGCGGCCTGCGCCGCACCGAGGGTACCGCCGCTCCAGACGAGGTCGTTATTGGCGCTCTGGCTGACCGTCACGACGTCATTGCTGTCCAGATCGGCGAAGCTCAGCGCGCCGCTGTCGCTCAGCGTGGCCGCGCCGTTGCCTTCGTTCATTGCCCCGGTTGTGTCGTCGATGGTCAGCGTCGGCTGGTCGTTGGTGCCGGTCAGGGTGATCGTCACGTCCTTGGTCACCGCCGCCCCGAAGTCGTCCGTCAGCGTCACCGTGAACACTTCGGTCTTGGTCTGGCCCTCGGCCAGGTACTGCGCCGCACCGTTGCTCAGCGTATAGGTCCAGCCCACGCTGCCCACAGCGTCGCCCGTACTCTCGTCGCTGACATTGGCCACCAGCGTACCCAGCGCACCGGACGGTGTGCTCACGCTGGCCACATGTGCGTGATCGGCCAGGTCCACGTCGCCAAAGGCGAAGCTGCCGCTGGTCACCGTGGTGACGTCTTCGGCCACCGCACCACTTTCGACTTCTGCCGCCGTCACCGTCGGCGCGTCATTGCTACCGGTAATGGTGATCGTCACGTCCTTGGTCACCGCCGCCCCGAAGTCGTCGGTCAGCGTCACCGTGAACACTTCGGTCTTGGTCTGGCCCTCGGCCAGGTACTGCGCCGCACCGTTACTCAGCGTATAGGTCCAGCCCACGCTGCCCACAGCGTCGCCCGTGCTCTCGTCGCTGACATTGGCCACCAGCGTACCCAGCGCACCGGACGGTGTGCTCACGCTGGCCACATGTGCGTGATCGGCCAGGTCCACGTCGCCAAAGGCGAAGCTGCCGCTGGTCACCGTGGTGCCGTCTTCGGCCACCGCACCACTTTCGACTTCTGCCGCCGTCACCGTCGGCGCGTCATTGGTGCCAGTGATGGTGATTGTCACATTCTGCGTAACCGACGAACCATGACCATCGCTGATGGTGACCAGGTAAGCTTCGGTTACTGTCTGGCCCTGGGCCAGGTACTGCGCCGCCGCATTGCTCAGGTTGTACGTCCATTGCACCGAACCGTTGGCCGCATTCGCTGCTTCGCTTACCACCGAGAGCTCGAACGTACCAAGATGAGTAGCGTTGCCCCCCACCGGCGCGAACGTCGCCATGTGCGTGTCACTCAGGTCGACGTCGTTAAAGACAATCGTGCCGCTGGCCGTCAGTGTGTCGGTTGCGCTCGCAGTGGTGTCGGCGTCTTCGGTCACCATGCCGGCCTGCGCGCCCATGCTAATCGTCACACCATCATTCACGCCCGAAAACTGCACTGTCGCGGTGGCCCAACTGAGCGTTCCGTTGCCGAGACGAATCGCATAGGTAAAGCTGTCCGTCAGGAGCTCGCCAGCAGCAAGCGCCTGGAGTTGTGCCTTGAATTCAGGGGAGAAAGTAGCGGCGTCGTAGCCGACCTTCCCGTCCGAGGTGATCCAGATCTTTGCACCATTCTTACTGGTGTCAGAACTCGCCGCCTCAGCCCTCGCCGTATCCTGGGTCAGGAGGTCGGCCGGAGCATAAGCCTTGGTGGCAGTAGAAGAACTTACCGCGTTGTCGAGTGACCAGAGTGACTTCGCGTTGCCGCCGAGGTCATTAGACATGACGTCCCAATACATGACCCCCAGCATATTTTCAGTGGTGCTAAAGACGTCATCCTTCGCCTGCGGCGTGTTGGAAAACGAGGTAACGGTTCCGCCGCTGGTAGTTGTGGTGCTAGCCATGTCTTTCTCCCAAGAATGTTACTCAGAGCAAAAAACCGCTGTGGCCGCCAACAGCCGCAAGCCGATTCCTCCTCACCCCACGAACAGCTCACTCAACCGGCACCAGCCGGCTGGCCAGCAGCTTCACGCCCACCCCGGCCCTGCCGCCCAGCGGCTCAATGCGCACGATTTGTCCTTGCGCCTTGAACTTCATGGGGCCGCCAGGAGTCTCGAGCTCGATCTCGAAGTCAATCAAGCTACCCACCTGCTGCTCGCTATCGGTTTCGAAATACAAACCGGAGGCGCTGATGTCACGGGTGACACCGTTGCCCCCGCCGATCAGTTGCAGCGACAGGGTGACTTGTTCACGGGGCTCAATTCGGTGTGCGTCTTTCATGACAGAAGTCTAAAAACGACCGCTGTTTTTTACATGAGTGCGCTATCCCTTTTTTCTAGGAGTCAATCACCCATGAAAACAGTGTTTTACGGGACAAATGTCATGGGAGGGGGGACTGATGCGCTATAGAAAAAAGCTAAGGACTGCAACGATTGCTATCATGATCAGCTAACACAACCCGCCTAAAGAGGCAGCGAGCCGCATGCCAATTCAAGTCCTGTTAGTAGCTCTACCGCTCGTGGCCTGGGGCCTTGAGCGTCTGGTGGAAAGCGCTCAACCAAGGTTGGCGCTGGCGGGCTCGGTGGCGTCGGTGGCGCAATACCTGCTTTCGCTGCACCAATACGCGCCGGATGTGGTGGTGCTGGACCTGGACAGCGAGGACTGTATCGAGTCGCTGGCCGACTTGCACAGCCAGACCAAAGCCAAGATTCTGGTCGTGACAGGGTCGAGCGACGTGGCGCTGCATGACAGTGCGGTGCTGGCGGGCGCACGTGGCGTAGTGGATAAGCGGGAGTCGGCATCCGCATCAACATTGCTCAAAGCCATAGAAAAAGTGCATGACGGCGAACTCTGGATTGACCGCAATGCGACCAGCCGAATCTTCCTTGAACTGGCGCGCAAGAAAGCCGAGCGCGATATAGACCCGGAGCAACAAAAAATCGCCAAGCTAACGCGCCGCGAGCACCAAACCATTGCATCACTGGCCAGTGCCCCCTCAGCCTCTGGCAAGTCGGTGGCCGAGAAGCTGCACATCAGCGAGCACACGCTGCGCAACCATTTAACATCGATCTACAGCAAGCTGGGCCTGACGAACCGCGTAGATCTGTACGCCTACGCACACAAGCATGGGCTTTTCGCAGGCGACTGAGGACTCCTCTGACAGCCTGGTGAACCAGAGAGGAATTCGTAGGCGTCCGATGAGCCTGTGCCCAATGAGAGCAGATAGAGTCTGCCGTCTGCTTGCCGCTGCTACTGAGCCGATCTTAAGCTTCCTGTGGAATCGCTATCCCCACACTCCGGGAAAATAATCCCCATATATGGGCTTTAATACCGCGCTATCTGCTTAGTGTTGCTGGCGAAATACCGCAAGCGGCACCTCCTCAAGCCCGTCGCTGGGCATATATGGATCACTTCGGCCAGAAATCAAAAAGCGTTCAACTCTTGGCATAGTGAATGCCGTGTTCTCATCCAGGGCTTTATTGGGTAGTTGAAGCTGCTACAACAAGATAAGCAGCACACCTAGGGGTACTCCCTATGCATGTAGCCGATGCAGTGTTTAAGCGCCTGCGCCGTAGAATGACTGACTCGATTGCCCCCACCAACCGACTCAATTTCCTGCGGTGGTTTTGCATCGTCAGTTTCCTTCTCATCAGCGTGATAGCTTTTGGGTTGGGCACTATGGCAACAAGATTTCTAGTCACCGAAAGTCTTGAGCGCGATTCACTGCCTATTCCGGCGGATCACTCCCGTGCGTAGCAAGCCGATAATCCAAACCTTGGTACTCATCCTCTTCATTTTTCCACGGGGGCAGTCTTGTCACTCTTCGATGTGTTCGGCTGATAACAGGGACCCGGAAAGGACGAAATCAGGCCTAAAGAAAAACAACCCAGCCAAATTGCAGCCACTTTTCACAGGCTGTTTTGGGTTGTCTCCAGTCCTTCGCGACAGGCAGAAAAAGGAGTTTCTCCAACAAATACGGGGTTTAAAGGACGAATGGTCGGGGGGCGTCAAGCGCGGGGAATTGCCGGGAGTTTACAGCCACTATCAGGCTTTTCAGGCAGGCACGTTCGTCGCGTTAAAGTGAACTTCAGTTACTCCATGTGTCACATTAGGTCCCCGTCAAGCGAACTTAAGTAGAGGTACAGCCTTATGAGCATGGCCACAATTGTCAGTGCCGTGATATCCAGTCTCGCACCCAGTGTCTTCGACCAGAACAATCTGCAAGAACCTGGCGCGCATGTCTCAGCCGTTGAATACCACTACGGAATGGACATCGATGTGAAACGGGTACTGCAGCGCACCGATACATCCGATAAGACCGGCGTGGTACCGGTGACCCTGGTCTACGAAGACAGCGAGGGTGAAGTTCACAAGATCCGTTTCCTCGAATGGGGTGGAAGCCCCGCCGACCCCACCAGCATTGCCTGATCGGCTCGCCGATAGAGTTCCGGGCCTCGCCTGCCCCCCTAGAAGTGGAAGTTAAACCTCATATGCACAAAGTGCGGATGATGTTTTTTGTTACCTGAAAATGGACATGAACGAATGATTAAAAGTTCATTCGCGAAAATCGCTATTGTCCTGGCAGCGTAATGCCGCAAGACTAATTAATAGTAATTGCTGGATCTTAACTGCAATCAGGAACGGCAAACTCCAATTATGCCGTGCCGAGAGCCAAGTTGATCCACCATTATAACCAAGAGGTAACCATGGAACTTAGTATGTTTTCTTCGTCCACCGTGGAATATTTGCGTTTGGGCGTTGTATATTTTCATCTTATCGCCTGCTGTGTGGCAATCGGGCTGGTTTTGACCAGTGACATTGCAATGATCAAGCAACTCCTGAAGGGAGGTACGTCAAGTCACCACGATGACGCGCACATGGAAAGCCTTCAAAAAACCGTATCGCTTGCACTTGTAGCGCTTTGGATTACGGGCATTGGTATCGTCGGGATCGATTATGCCGGCAAGGGGATGGAGTATTTCCTCAATCCAAAACTACAAGCCAAAATTGGCATAGTTGTGCTGTTGACCTTTAACGGCTTCCTGTTGCATAGCGCTGTAATGCCCGCTCTGAAAAAAGCCGGTTCGTTACTGAAACTCTCCTTCAGCCTGCGCATGCTGGCGCTGTTCTCGGGGGCGTTCTCTGGCGTGTCGTGGTTCTATGCCGCCATGCTGGGTGTGGGTCGTCCGCTGGCCTGGAAGTACTCGCTGGTGGAGTTGCTGGCAGCCTATCCGGTTCTCATCGTCGGTGGATTCGGGATGATGGTACTGCTCACTGCCTGGGCAAAAAACAGAGACACCGAAGCGCGCATGGAACAAGGCACCTGGAAAGCAGGAAACGCCGCCCTGGCTGGATGGTGAAGCCAGGTTGAACAAGGAAGTTCGGCTTTAGCCAATAAATTCCGCTGTTAGCAGTTCAAAAAGTTTTACTTGAGGATACCCAAATGAAATCCATGAAAGCTCTCTTCGTAATCGCCGCTCTGACCGCTTCTTCTCTGGCGATGGCCACAGGTGGTGGTGACAAGACGTTCAATCGTATGGAGGCGGCCCGGAAAGTCTCGATGGAAGCCTACCAGGTTGCACAGAAACAGAAGGCTGAAGCCGCTGTAGCTCAAAGCAAAGCCAAGGCGACCGATCACGCCAGCAGCTAATCTGTGTAGCGCGCCCCCAGGCTGACCGAAATGCGTGGTCTCAAGCCTCAAATGCAGCACCCAAGGTGCTGCTAGCGCCGGTGTAACCGAGATCCCACTTACACAAAATCCAGTGTGTTGAATCCACAGTCGTAAGCAGCCTTTCGCGAAGGGCTGCTTTGGGTTTTCTGTCCTTCGCGACAGGCTGAAATCGGCCGATTCTGCTGAAAACAGTCGGTCCTTCCAAGCTACTCGCGTACTGACTGCTGAAAACGCTTTTTTTGCGCGCAGCTACACGAAATCTGAGCCCGGAATCCTCTACTAAAAGTAAAGATTTCAATCTCAAGCGCGTACTTTTCTGCCGTGGAAACCTTCGCCGACTTTTTCAACAGAATCGGCCAAAAGCGGTCGGTGGACAGCTGAGTCCAACTTCCTGCCCCTGCGCCACAAAAACGGGAGGGCTCCGGGTTTTGTGAACGACTGGGATTGTATTGCTTACCCGTCCAGCTCCGTCCCCACTGCCGCCATCCTCGTCAGTGTTTCGGACCGTGCGACAGATTTCGAAAAGAAGTCGCAAACCCCGCGACGCTTCAGGGCTTGCGACTCTTTGCCGATACGTCCCTTAAGCTTGCGGGACGTTTTCTGCTGTTATGCCTGCCGTGTTCATGGCGGAACTTGCAGGCCTAGTTCTGCACCTCAGCCACGTCCCTGTCCGGGGCGTCTGGGGCGTCCGCCATAGCCCCTCTGGCTGCGCGCGCATCAGCTTTGGCAGCGTCTCTAGTCGCATCTGCAGCAGCCCTCGCCGCATCTCTGGTGGCATTTGCGTTAGCCTTAGCGGCGTCCCTGGTCGCATCTGCGGCAGCCCGCGCAGCATCTCTGGTTGCATCTGCGCCCGCTACACCTGCGGCTTTTGCAGCATCCCTGGCTGCATCCGCATCAGCTCGGGCCGCATCTCTAGCTGCATCTGCAGCAGCTTTGGCATTATCTCGGGCTGCATCTGCATCGTTTCTGGCAGCGTCCCTGGCTGCATCTGCGGCATCGTCAGCGTCGTTGTCATGCGCATTGCCTGGGCCTCTGTTCCCGGCAATACCGCCATGGTCAGCGCCGCCGCGTCCCGGGCCTCCATGACCGTCACCGTCATGACCAGCAGCATGACCGCCACCGCCTCCGCCACCGTGACCACCACTGCCACTGCCACTGCCACTGCCATAGTGTTGTCAGCCCGAGTGTCAACGACCAAATATCAGGACTAAGGCACGCGCTGAGCAAAAACATCAACCTAACCCATTGGAGAATCGCCCCTCACCCGATCGGCCGGTTTATCGAGACGACTTTTTTCAATGGAATAGACCAGGAGCTGACATTCGGATTTACCCAGGTAACCAGGGGCGAATCAAAGAGCCTGTCAGACGCTGGCTGGCCTGGCAGGTTTTTCGAAGCGCACCGCGCGGACCCGGCTTGGGTCGAGTCGGTGAAACGCATCAATGTTGGAAATAACCTGACAGGCAACGGGGGGTATCAGAAAGCGTGGCTGAGCAACAATCCAGCCTCGCCATCCGGGCTGGCGTCGGAAAACCCCTTGACGGCATACAACTGAAACTTCCAGTTCTGATTGAGCTTGTGCGTGAGGAAGAGGGTGAGTTCCTTGATCTGGTCGCCCGTGGAAACGATCTTCTGCCGCCAGTCGTAGGACGCGCCCGCCGTGGTGCGCGCGAACACGGGTATGGCGAAGCCCAGGCCGGCGAATATCGGATTGTCGAAGTCGGAGTCCGACGGGTCGCCGTACTTTTTCCAGCCCAAGGTAGCAAACCCGGTCACAGGGCCGAAGGCTTTAGCGACATCGACCTGGGCGGAATAGTCGGTTTTGCCGGTGCCCAGGCACTTGTCTTCGTCGGCTGTGGGCAACTTGACCTTGCCGATCAGGTCCACGAACAGCCCGCCGACGCTGCCGTCAAGCGCGGCATAGTCGGCACCAGCGACAGTGTCGCCCAAACCACTTTCCACTTTGCCGCAGCCGCCGGGCAACGGCTCGCCGTCAGGGCCGACCGCCGGATTGGTGATGCGCAGCCAGGGCACAGTGAGCTTGTAGGTCATGGGACCGGTTTCGTATTTGCCCACCAGCGGGACGTACCAGGTTTCGGAATTAGTACCGGTGCCATAGTCGCCCCGAGAGTAGTCGGTTCCTATCGAGGTCGTGAAGGTATCGGCCAAGGCTGGCAAGGCCAGGTTGGCAAGCAAACCGACGAGCAGGGTGCGCTTGGGGCCCATGTTCACCTCGTGTGTTCCGTCATCGAAGTTCACACGCATGCTTTGTTGCGTGATTTACCCAGCCTAGTTACTTATGACGATAGTGCATCATGACTGCACTGTTTAACCCGACCTGCCAGAGTGATCGACTTTTTCAACCTGCTCGACCTTCTCGCCCCTCTCGACCTTTTCAACTTTCTCTACCTTCTCGACTTTTTCTACCTTCTCGACTTTTTCTACTTTCTCGACTTTTTCTACTTTCTCGACTTTCTCCGGACGTCCGACCTTTTCGACTTTCTCTATTGTTTCCATTTTCTCGACTTTGTCGGGTTGCTCGACCTTCTCGATACGCTCTGACTTGCCGGACCTGTCCACGATTTCTTGCTGGTCGCCACCGCCATGACTGTCATTGCCCCCGTGGCGAGTATCGTCGATGACACTGCCTTCGCTCTCGGAGCGGCCGCTCCTGTCACTGCCCGTGTTCCCCGAGCTGCCGGAGTTGCCGGAGTTGCCGGAGCTGTTGGAGCTGTTGGAGCTGTTGGAGCCGCTCGAGTTGCTCGAGTTGCTCGAGCCACTTGAGTCGTCCGTGTTTTGCTCGCTGGTTCGGAGTCGTCCGTGCTGATTGCTGGCTGGCGAATCGGAGCGCTCGCGGGGCAATTCGATACGCGTTGCCTTCACGTCCCGCGCGCCGGTGAACACGCCGTTGACCCGCACGCGTCGATCCAGCGCCAGCTCCGAAGGCTGCACACCGACAAACACGGTGTCGCGCGCCAGCGTCACATTAAAGCCACCGACCACCAAATGGCGGTCCTGCCGGCCCTGTACCAGGCCCTCGATCACCGCATTGTGTGCCCGGCCAATGAAGGGCAGGCTCGGGTCGGGGCGGCTTTGGGTCACGTCCAGCTCGCGGCCGGACCACTGGCCGCGCACCAGCATTTCCTGCGCCGGGCCTGGGTGATTGCTGAGTTTGAGCCCCTGGAGATAGCCGCTGCGATCCACCGAGCCGATGGCACTGGCCTCCTTGAGGCCGGGCGCCCGGTCGATGCGGCTGGCCACCACTTCGCCACGAGCATCGCGCAGCCCGCTGACCCGTACCGGATCACCCGGGCGCAGACCGGCAGCGACTTGAGCACCGCTGGCCAGGCGTACCGTTTGCCCCATGACACGCATGGGCATGGAGTCTCTAGGCAGGGCTGTCAATGGGCCTTCGTAGACGTGCAGGATAGAAATGCGCCCGGCCTCCAGACCTCGCTTGGAATTGAACGCTTCCACGGCAACCACTTGGCCTACCGCCAGCTGGGTGCTGGTAGTGGCAATGCCGTTCTCGCTGACCGGAACGTTGTTGCTGAAGTGCACTTCCAGGCCATTGACGCAGATCGACGCGAACCCGGTGATGGTGCCGACAATGCCGGTGCCACCGATCCCTCCGTTATCGTTGCTGATACCAGTGCCACCCACACCGCCTGCAACGGCACCGGTGCCGCCAATGCCGCCAGGGTGCTTTTTCAGCGGTGCGCCAGTACCACCGATCCCGCCGTTGTCGGTACTGATGCCGGTACCCCCCATGCCGCCAGGCGCCGCGCCTGTGCCGCCGGTGCCCCCCGGAGCCTGGATGAGGGGCACTTCGATTGTGCCCGCGTCATTCTGGCTGACACAGGCTGGGGCGGCTTGCAACACAATCGGAAGCCCGAGGCCCAGAGCGAGGGCGATTGCACGAATCAGGCGCAAATTGACGGTCATGGCTTAGAGGCCGTTGGTGAATCGGGATCGGAAGCTTCAGTGTAGAAGTACAAGCCGACCGTGATGCGCTGGCGCGGTTCAAGGCTGGGCAAATCCCGGAATTCCAGCTCGGCGGCGAGTCGGTTGAAGCTCAACAGGGCTTGCATCCCCTCGCTGGCAACGGCCTCGCGCAACGCCTCGACGCTCATCGGGGCCAATGCGTCATAGTGGACGCTTCGTTCAAAAAAGGCCGGACCTTCGCTGCTCAGATTGTGTACCGCAGCGCAGGCATGATCGTGCAGGTTATGCCCCAGGTAAGCCGTTTTCTCATCGAAGCCCTTTTGCGGCACGAAGGCCTGGGCTTCGAGATGCACGCGCTCTTGTTCGTCAAGACGGACGACGCCCAGGCGCAGCCACTCGTCCAACACCACCCGCGCCCTGATATCCGTGCTGACCTTCGCCACCAAGGCGTCAAAGGAGCATTCGCCGCCGACACTGGCCAATCGAGGCAGTGGCAGTGGCTGGCCGGCGTCGTTGCAAAAGGGCGCGTTGGCCCAGGCGTTGACCAGTTGCGCACCGAAGGTGATGTTTTCCGGAAGCGTGGATGAGGCGGATTCGCTGGTGTTGCGCAAGCGCCGTACATCCTTGCGGTGCACACCGGTGAGCAGGCTGATGCGACTGTCGGTCGGTACCTTGTCGCCCAGCCGGAACTCACGGTCCGCCACATCGACGAAAACCTCCTTGAGCAGGTCGGCGAACACTAGGTAAGTGACGCCTTTGCGCAGCATCAGGCGTACCAGCGGCCGCATGACATGCCGCAAGGCTTTGAGGAGCGAGGTGGGCAGCGTGGACGATTGCATTCAGCGGATTCCTGGATAGATAACCCTCAGTATAGCCGCGTGGGAAATAATCCCATGAGCGCACGCACGTATTTTTTTACCGCACCTCATGCAAAACCGGTCCCCCGGGTTTTGCATGAGGCCACAAAACGCTTCAGATCCGGCTGTTGTCGTCGCCGGTTTCGCCGCCAACATGGTTGCCATTGTCGTCACCAGGCTCACCGCCAACGTGGACGCCATGATCGTCACCGGCCTCACCACCGACGTGGACGCCATGATCGTCACCGGCCTCGCCGCCGACGTGGACGCCGTGGTCGTCACCCGCTTCTGCATGGGTACCACCGCGACCGGAGTTCGAGCTTCCAGAACTGGCATGGCCTGAATTCCCATTCCCATGGTCGCTGCCGCTGTGACCACTGTTGCCACCGTGCCCACTGTTGCCGCCATTGCCACCGCCGTTTCCGCCACCGCCGTTTCC
>NZ_JAHBDK010000087.1 GCF_019956415.1 Pseudomonas sp. GL-B-19 | reverse complement strand
AGAACAGGCTTCCGGTTCGATCACTGCCAGCATTGGCTTCGCACAAAGTGCCGGCCTGATCCTCGGTGGTTCGATCACCCAGAACAACTTCCTGGGTACCGGTAACAAGGTCAGCATCGGCTTGACCCGCAGTGAATATCAAAGCAAGTACAACTTCGGCTTTGTCGATCCCTACTTCACTTCGGATGGCGTGAGCATGGGCTACAACCTGTTCTACAACCACACCGACTACGATAAATACTACGGTAACGGCGCCTCGTACTATTCCATCAACAGCTTTGGTGCCGGAACCTCGCTTGGCTACCCCATCAATGAGACCTCGCGGGCGACGTTTGGCCTGATGGCACAACATGACAGCATCGAGCCTGGCACCTATAGCGCGGATGAGATCTACGACTTTATCCAGCGCGAGGGCAAGGAGTTCACCAATTTCAAGGCGAGTCTCGGCTGGTCGGAGTCGACCCTGAACCGAAGTGTGCTGGCCACTCGCGGCCATTCACAGAACCTGAGTCTTACGGTGACGGTGCCGGGAAGCGACTTGAGCTTCTACAAGATCGATTACACCGGGCAGACCTATCTGCCGGTCAGCACTGCCACATCACTGCGTTTCCATACCAATCTCGGCTATGGCTACAGCTACGGCTCAACCGAAGGCTTGCCTTTCTATGAAAACTACACGGCGGGTGGCGAAGGGTCAGTTCGCGGTTTCAAAAACGGCACCTTGGGTCCGCGCAACACCCCCGCCACCGGGAAGTATGCCAGTGCCGGTCAAGCCTATTATTCCGATCGGGACACCGACGCCTTGGGCGGCAATGTGCTCATCACCGGCGGCGTGGAATACCTGTTTCCGATGCCCTTCATCAAAGACACTAAATCCGTACGCACTTCGGTGTTCTGGGACGCGGGCAGTGTCTATTCGAACAAGTGTTATTTGAGCACCACTCAAGGGTGCAACGGCGTAGATCTGAACCAGATGGCAAGCTCGCTGGGGGTTGGCGTGACTTGGTACAGCGCACTGGGGCCGCTGTCTTTCAGCTTGGCGCTGCCGATTCGAACACCCGATAACGCCGAAACGCAAGTGTTCCAGTTCTCTCTGGGAAAGACCTTTTGACCCATGTGTGGGAGGCCATTGTAGAGGGACCGGCATCTGTTATGCGGGAAGGGAATTACGGGCTTCTCACCCATTTTTCGTCAATCGGTGTTCCTTAAAGGGGCGCTCTGCTTCCCGTTGCTCCGATACGTAACACCAGCCCCTGGGGCCCACGAGTCCCCCCTGGGCATTACTACCCCGGTCATGTCGCTCCAAGCCCCCTACCTCAAGGTCTACCAACTAATTCACCTCAAGGACTGGAAATAGGCACGCCACTTGCTATTGTTAATATCGTATACGAAATCCTCAATACGATATTCAACAGCACTTCACACGAACGAGGCCTCTATGAAAAACCCCGCATTTGCCGTAGCCCTCAGCGCTGTTCTCAGTACCCTCTTTGTCGCCAACGCCCAGGCCGACAAGCTCGACGACATCATCGGTGCAGGCAAGCTGCGTTGCGCCGTCACCCTGGACTTCCCGCCCATGGGTTTTCGCGATGCCAGCAACAGTCCGGCCGGTTTCGATGTGGACTACTGCCGCGACCTGGCGAAGATCCTCGGGGTCGAGGCTGAAGTGGTCGAGACGCCATTCCCGGACCGCATTCCGGCGCTGGTCTCCGGACGAGCCGACGTGATCGTCGCCTCCACCTCCGACACCCTCGAACGGGCCAAGACCGTCGGCCTTACCGTGCCCTACTTCGCCTTCCAGATGGTGGTGCTGACCCGCGACGATACGGGCATCAACAACTTCGACGACCTCAAAGGTAAACCCGTGGGCAACACCAGCGGCACCTATGAGGCCATCGCCCTGGAGAAAGACGTGAAGAATTGGGGCACCGGTAGCTTCCGTGCCTATCAGTCGCAGAACGACACCCTGCTGGCCGTTGCCCAGGGCCACATCGACGCCACCGTGGTCACCAACACCGTCGCCGCCGCCACCCTCAAATCGGGAAAATACAAAAACCTGAAAGTCGCCGGTAACGCCCCGTACGTCATCGACTACGTCTCCCTCGGCGCCAAGCGCAACGAGTATGGCCTGCTCAACTACCTCAACCTGTTCGTCAACCAGCAGGTGCGCACCGGTCGCTACAAGGAGCTGTTCGTCAAATGGGTCGGCACCGATATCTCGCCCGCCAACCTGACCGTGCCACAGGTCTACTACTGAGATGTCCGGCATGCCTAGGTCCGTTTCTCTGACCGGTCGCAGCCTGGTCGCGGGCGCCGCTGAAGGTGCCCTGCTGTTCGCCGATGTCGGGCTGAGTTTCTGGGGCGGGGTTGACTCCAGCAGTGGCGAGGTCATCGATCGCCACCACCCGCTCAGCGGCGAATACCTGGCGGGGCGTGTGCTGGCGATTCCCAGTGGACGCGGTTCGTGTACCGGCAGCAGTGTGTTGATGGAACTGATCAGCAACGGCCATGCACCGGCGGCACTGGTGCTGGCCGAACCGGATGAGATCCTGACCCTGGGCGTGCTGGTGGCGCAGACTATTTTTGCCCGTTCCCTGCCGGTGCTCTGCATCGGCCGGGAGGCCTTCGCGACCTTGCACGATCAGGCCTTCGCCCGGGTCGACGGGGCCATGCTGAGCCTGTTCGAGTACCCGCCTGAGGATACTTGGCAGGCACTCGACAAACCTTTATCCAGCACCGACAGCCGCGCTTCAATCGAGCTCACCGAGTTTGATCGGGCACTGCTCGACGGTCAGCATGGACAAGCTGCGCAAATGGCCATGCACATTGTTCTGCGCATGGCCGAGCTGCAAGGGGCCGAAAGTCTGGTAGATGTCACCCAGGCGCACATTGATGGTTGCATCTACACCGGACCTGCAAGCCTGCGCTTTGCCCAACAATTGGTGCAATGGGGGGCAAAAGTGCGGGTGCCCACTACCCTCAATTCGATTTCCGTGGACCAGCGCCGCTGGCGCGAATTGGGCATCGACCCGGCCCTCGGCGAGCCGGCCAGTGCCTTGGGCGATGCGTATATGGCGATGGGCGCACAACTGAGCTACACCTGCGCACCTTACCTGCTCGACAGTGCGCCCAAGGCTGGCGAGCAGATTGTCTGGGCCGAATCCAATGCCGTGGTTTACGCCAACAGCGTGCTCGGCGCACGCACCCTGAAGTACCCGGACTACCTCGACATCTGCATTGCTCTAACCGGCCGCGCCCCGCTGATTGGCTGCCACCTGGACGCGCAACGCAAGGCCCGCTTGCAGATCGAGTTGCCCGTACTCGGTGAACTGGACGATGCCTTTTACCCGTTGCTCGGATATCACATCGGTGCACTGGCCGGCAGCCGCGTGCCGCTGGTATTGGGCCTGGAAAACCGCAAGCCGAGCCTGGACGATCTCAAAGCCTTTGGTGCGGCCTTCGCCACCACCTCGGCGGCGCCACTGTTTCATATCGCCGGGGTCACCCCGGAAGCGATTGACCCGACACAGGTGCTGGAAGCGGATGCATCCATACCCGTAGAAAAAATCCGCCTGAAAGACCTGCTGGTGAGTTGGCGCGAGCTCAACAGTGCCCGTGACCACCGGGTGGATGTGGTGTCGCTGGGCAACCCGCATTTTTCCCTTAGTGAATTTGCTCATCTGGCGCGGCTGTGCCGAGGTCGGCACAAACACCCGAACGTCGTACTCGCCATCACCTGCGGTCGCGCAGTGTTAGAGCAGGCACGCCAGGCCGGGCACATCGCGGTGATCGAGGCCTTCGGCGCCACCCTGGTCACCGACACCTGCTGGTGCATGCTCGGCGAGCCGGTGATTCCACCCGCCGCCACCACGCTGATGACCAACTCGGGCAAATACGCTCACTACGCGCCTGGACTGGTGGGTCGCAAGGTGCATTTCGCCAGCCTTGCCGAGTGCGTCGATGCTGCGTGTAACGCCACCGCCAGCGGACGCCTGCCGGCCTGGCTGCAACCTGCCGCCCAACTGGAGAGCCCTGCGCATGTTTGACTACACCTTCCAATGGCGCTCAGCCCTGCGCGCCTTGCCGGATATGCTCGCCGGCGCCGTGGTCACCTTCGAGACCGCGGCACTGTCGATGATCTTCGGCGTGCTCATCGCCCTGGCCCTGACGGTCATGCGCGAAAGCAAACACCCGCTGCTGCGCGGCATCGGCAACGGCTGGGTATCGATTGCCCGCAACACGCCGTCGTTGTTCCAGATCTACATCCTTTACTTCGGCCTCGGCTCGCTCGGATTGCATGTCAGTTCGTGGCTCGCGCTGCTGGCCGGGATCACGTTCAACAACGCGGGTTACCTGGCGGAAAACTTCCGCGGCGGGCTCAAGGCTGTGCCCCAGACCCAGGTGCGCGCCGCCCGGTCACTGGGCATGAGCGCCTTTCAGACCTACCGCATGATCATCGTCCCGCAGCTGCTGCGAATTGTGTTTTACCCGCTGACTAACCAAATGGTCTGGGCGGTGTTGATGACGTCTCTGGGGGTGATTGTGGGGCTGAACAATGACCTGACCGGGGTGACCCAGGACTACAACGTCAAAACGTTCCGCACGTTCGAGTACTTCGCGATTGCGGCGGTGCTGTATTACGCCATTGCCAAGACGATCGTCGCGACAGCCCGGCTGTTTGCCTGGCGGTTGTTCCGCTACTGAGGAGCTGTCCATGTTTGCCACCGGTTTTTCCTCGAATGACCTGATGTTTCTGCTCAATGGCGCCTGGGTCACGCTGCAATTGACGTTCTGGTCGATCATCCTCGGCTCCATCGCCGGGCTGTTGTTCGGCTTGCTGCGGGCCTTGTTGCCACGGGCCAGCCTGCCGCTGGCCTGGGTGTTGGACGTGTTTCGCAGCGTGCCGCTGTTGATCCAATTCGTGCTGTTCAACTCACTCAAAAGCATCGTCGGCCTGAACATCAGCGCCTTCAGCGTCGGTTGCATCGTGCTCGGGGTTTACACCGCCGCGTACTTCACCGAGATCGTGCGCGGCGGCGTGCTGGCGGTGCCCTTCACGGTACGCCGGGCCAGCCGTTCACTGGGCCTGAGTTTCTTGCAGGACCTGCGCTGGATCGTCCTGCCAATGGCCACGCGAGTGGCCTTCCCCGGCTGGCTGAACCTGGTGCTCGGTGTGATGAAAGACACCGCGCTGGTGATGTGGATCGGCATCGTCGAACTGCTGCGCGCCTCGCAAACCATCGTCACCCGCATCCAGGAGCCGTTGCTGGTGCTGTGCATCGCGGGCCTTATCTACTACGTCATGAGCCTGGTGGTTGCACGCCTAGGCGCTCGTCTGGAAAGAAGGTGGCAGGAAAATGATTGAGATCGACAACGTACACAAATCCTTCGGCAACCTCGAAGTGGTCAAGGGCGTGAACCTGACCGTGAACAAGGGCGAGGTGGTATCGATCATCGGTGGCTCCGGCTCCGGCAAATCCACCCTGTTGATGTGCATCAACGGCCTGGAGCCGATCCAGAAAGGCAACATTCGCGTGGACGGTGTCGAGGTCCATCACAGCGCCACCGACCTCAACCGTCTGCGACAGAAGATCGGCATCGTGTTCCAGCAATGGAACGCCTTTCCGCACCTGACGGTCCTGGAGAACGTGATGTTGGCCCCGCGCAAAGTGCTGGGCAAAGGCAAAGCCGAAGCCGAGGAACTGGCGGTGCAACAACTGACCCACGTCGGTTTGGGCGACAAGCTCAAGACCTTCCCCGGCAAGCTGTCCGGCGGTCAACAGCAACGCATGGCCATCGCCCGCGCCCTGGCGATGTCACCGGACTACATGCTGTTCGACGAAGCCACTTCAGCCCTCGACCCGCAACTGGTGGGCGAGGTTCTGGACACCATGCGCATGCTCGCCGAAGACGGCATGACCATGGTGCTGGTGACCCACGAGATCCGCTTCGCCCGCGATGTGTCCGACCGTGTGGCGTTCTTTCGCAATGGGCTGGTGCATGAGATTGGGTCGCCGGATCAGGTGATTGGTAACCCGGTGCATGCGGAGACTGCGGCGTTTCTTAAATCGGTGAAATAACCCAAGGCCAACTCAACCCTGTAGGAGCTGGGTTGCCAGCGATGGTCGTCAACGATGACGCGTGCAGTCTGGATAAACGTGTCGTCCTTGCAATCTTCGCTGGCAAGCCAGCTCCTACAGTGATCGGTGTCGAGCACCTATTTTATGTACACCACCAAATCCTGTAGGAGCTGGCTTGCCAGCGAAGAGGCTCTAACAGGCAACACAAGGAGGAAACCATGCGTTCATCAAAAGTAATCCATGTCGTCAGCTGCCACGCCGAAGGCGAAGTCGGTGACGTGATCGTCGGCGGTGTCGCCCCGCCACCCGGTGCCACCGTATGGGAACAGTCGCGCTGGATCGCCAAGGACGAAACCCTGCGCAACTTCGTACTCAACGAGCCGCGCGGTGGCGTGTTTCGCCACGTCAACCTGCTGGTGCCGGCCAAGGACCCGCGGGCGCAAATGGCCTGGATCATCATGGAGCCGGCGGACACCCCGCCGATGTCCGGTTCAAACTCACTGTGCGTGGCCACCGTGTTGCTCGACAGCGGCATCCTGCCGATGACCGAGCCGCAAACCCGAATGGTGCTGGAGGCTCCCGGTGGTCTGATTGAGGTGGTTGCCGATTGCCGTGATGGCAAGGTTGAACGGGTGGAAATCAAGAACGTGCCCTCCTTTGCCGATCGCCTGGATGCCTGGATTGAAGTCGAGGGCATCGGTTCAATAAAGGTCGATACGGCCTACGGCGGCGACAGTTTCGTGATCGCCGACGCCAAGGGCCTGGGCTTTTCCATCCGCCCCGACGAGGCTGCCGATCTGGTGGCGACAGGACTGAAAATCACCCGAGCCGCCAACGAACAACTGGGCTTCGTGCATCCGCTGAACCCCGAGTGGTCGCACATCTCCTTTTGCCAGATCGCGGCGCCCATCGTCCATGAGAACGGGATCGCCACCGGCGCTAACGCGGTGGTGATTCAACCCGGCAAAATCGACCGCTCACCCACCGGCACCGGTTGCTCGGCGCGCATGGCCGTGTTGCAGGCCAAGGGCTTGATGCAGGTTGGCGAACGTTTTATCGGTCGTTCGATCATCGGTTCCGAGTTCCACTGTCGCATTGACTCGCTGACCGAAGTGGCCGGCCGCCCCGCCATCTACCCGTGCATTTCCGGGCGGGCCTGGATCACCGGCACCCACCAATTGCTGCTTGATCCGAGCGATCCATGGCCACAGGGCTATCGCTTGTCCGATACCTGGCCGGGTGCTTGAGCGCTTAATCCCGGAACACCCAGACCAACGGTTACTAAATCTCCCCAAAAACCCGAAAAAGCACTGGCCGAATCTTTTCATTTTAAATATCGTATACGAAATACAATTAACGATCCGGAGGCAACAAATGAGCAAACGTATTAACTGGAGTGGCGTTTTCCCCGCGGTGACCACTCAATTCAACGATGACTTCACCATCAACCTGGATAAAACCCACCAGGTAATTTCCAACGTGATCCGCGACGGTGTGTCCGGCCTGGTGGTGTGTGGTTCGGTCGGCGAAAACACCTCGCTGACCGCCGAAGAAAAAATCGCCGTCACCGAAGTCGCCGTCGATGCTTCTCGCGGCCGGGTGCCGGTGATTTGTGGCGTGGCCGAATTCACCAGCGTGCAAGCGGCCAAGGTCGCCAATGCCGTGCGCAAGGTCGGCGTCGATGGCGTGATGCTGATGCCGGCGCTGGTCTACAGCTCCAAGCCCTTTGAGACCGCCGAGCACTATCGCTACGTGGCCAAGAATGCCGACGTGCCGTTGATGGTCTACAACAACCCGCCGATCTACAAAAACGACGTCACCCCGGACATCCTGATTTCCCTGGCCGACTGCGACAACGTGGTGTGCTTCAAGGATTCCTCCGGCGATACCCGCCGTTTTATCGACGTGCGTAATGAAGTCGGCGACCGCTTCGTGCTGTTCGCCGGCCTGGATGATGTGGTGCTGGAAAGCATCGCCGTCGGTGCCGAAGGCTGGGTCTCGGGCATGTCCAACGTGTTCCCGAAAGAGGGCGAAACCATTTTCCGTCTGGCCAAGGCCGGGCGTTTCGCCGAAGCCATGCCGATCTACGAATGGCTGATGCCGATACTGCACCTGGATGCCCGTGCCGACCTGGTGCAGTGCATCAAACTGTGTGAAGCCATTGCCGGTCGCGGCAGCGCGCTGACCCGTCCGCCACGCCTGGCCTTGCCGGAAGCGGATCGGGTGTTCGTCGAACAAATCATGGCCAAAGCCCTGGCGAACCGTCCGCAACTGCCGGACGTCGGTCTCTGAGTGATTGCCGGGCGGGCCTTCACGGCCCGACCCGGCTGCCTGTTTTTGCGCCTCTACAGGAAACGCCAGCATGTCCAACCTTCAAGACACTCAACGCGCAACCACCCCCTGCGGACTCAAACGTGTCGTGGCCGCAGCCATGGCCGGTACTGTCGCGGAGTGGTATGAATTCTTTCTCTACGGTACGGCCTCGGCATTGGTTTTTGGCCAACTGTTCTTTCGCCAGACCGACAGCCCCGTCGACGGCATCATTGCCGCGTTCGCGCTCTACGCCGTGGGCTTTCTCGCCCGCCCGCTGGGTGGCCTGGTGTTCGGTCACTACGGTGACAAATTTGGCCGCAAGCGCCTGCTGCAACTGAGCCTGGTGGTGGTCGGCATCACGACGTTCCTGATGGGGTGCCTGCCCGGATTCGACCAGATCGGTTACGCGGCGCCTGTGTTGCTGGTGCTGTTGCGGCTGATCCAGGGTTTCGCCTTTGGCGGCGAATGGGGTGGCGCGATTCTGCTGGTGTCTGAACACTGTCCGGACAATCGCCGAGGCTTCTGGGCCAGTTGGCCGCAAGCCGGTGTGCCGGCCGGGAATCTGGTCGCGACGGTCGCCTTGCTGCTGTTGTCGTCGAACTTGTCTGAAGAGCAATTCCTCGCCTGGGGCTGGCGCGTGGCGTTCTGGTTCTCGGCGGTGGTGGTGTTGATCGGCTACTGGATTCGCACCAGTGTCGATGACGCACCGATTTTCAAGGAAGCCCAGGCTCGTCAGGCGCAAACCAAGCAGCAACAACTGGGCGTGACAGAAGTGCTGCGTCACCACTGGCGTTCGGTGCTGGTGGGCATCGGCGCTCGCTTTGCCGAGAACATTCTCTACTACACCGTTGTGACCTTCTCCATCACCTACCTCAAGTTGGTGGTGCATAAGGACACCTCAGAGATTCTGTTTCTGATGTTCGGTGCTCACTTGCTGCACTTCTTCCTGATCCCGCTGATGGGTTACCTGTCCGATCTGGTCGGGCGCAAACCGGTCTACCTCGTCGGCGCAGTGCTCACCGCATTTTGGGGCTTCGTCGGCTTCCCGATGATGGACACCGGGAACAACTGGCTGATCATGGCGGCCATTACCCTGGGCCTGGCCATCGAATCGATGACCTACGCACCGTACTCGGCGCTGATGGCCGAGATGTTCCCGACTCACGTGCGCTACACCGCCCTCTCGCTGTGCTACCAGGTGGCGCCGATTTTCGCCGGTTCCCTGGCCCCGCTGATCGCGATCACGTTGCTCAACAAGTACCACAGCTCGACGCCGATCGCCTGGTACCTGGTCGGTGCCTCGCTGATTTCCGTCGTTGCCGTAGGGCTGACCCGGGAAACCCGTGGAAAGTCGCTGCACGTAGTGGATGCCGAGTCCGCCGCGCGTATCGCAGCGCTGGAAAACGCCGCCCCCGTTACCCCGCAGCGAGGCGACTCGCTGGCGTGAACCCAAAACCTGTAGGAGCGAGGCTTGCCCGCGAAGGCGGTGTGTCATTCGACATTGAGGGTGAATGACACACCGCCTTCGCGGGCAAGCCTCGCTCCTACAAAGGTTGTATTACCTTTTTGCCCGACAGGAGTTTCCATGCCCAAAATTCTCGGCCACAACTACATCGGCGGTACACGCAGCGCCGCCGGCAGCCTCACGTTGCACAGCCATGACGCCAGCACCGGCGAGACGCTGCCCTTCTCTTTCATGCAAGCCACCGAGGCCGAAGTGCACGCCGCCGCGCAGGCCGCTGCCGCTGCATTCCCTGAGTTTCGCAACATGCCAGCGGCACGCCGTGCGGATTTTCTTGAAGCCATCGCCACACAACTGGATGCCCTGGATAACGAATTCGTCGCCCTGGTCACCCGCGAAACCGCATTGCCGAACGCACGGATACAGGGTGAACGCGCACGAACCAGCGGCCAGATGCGCCTGTTCGCCCAGGTCCTCCGTCGCGGTGACTTTTATGCTGCACGCATCGACCGCGCCTTGCCCGAGCGGCAACCGCTTCCACGCAGCGACCTGCGTCAGTACCGGATCGGCGTTGGCCCCGTGGCGGTGTTCGGCGCCAGCAACTTCCCGTTGGCGTTCTCCACGGCCGGCGGCGATACCGCTGCAGTCCTCGCCGCCGGTTGCCCGGTGGTGTTCAAGGCCCACAGCGGACACATGGCGACCGCCGAACAGGTGGCCGATGCAATCATCCGCGCTGCCGAGCAGACCGGCATGCCCAAGGGTGTGTTCAACATGATCTACGGCGCGGGCGTGGGTGAAGCCTTGGTCAAGCACCCATCGATCCAGGCCGTCGGTTTCACCGGCTCGCTCAAAGGTGGCCGGGCGCTGTGCGACATGGCGGCCGCACGACCACAACCGATTCCCGTGTTCGCCGAAATGAGCAGCATCAATCCGGTCGTGGTATTGCCCGAAGCACTGAACGTTCGCGGCGAGAAAATTGCCAGCGAACTGGCCGCCTCTGTCGTGCTTGGCTGCGGCCAGTTCTGTACCAACCCGGGATTGGTCATCGGCATGCGTTCCGCGCGATTCAGTGCCTTCACCGAGTCCCTCACTGCACTGCTGGCTGAACAACCGGCGCAAACCATGCTCAACGCCGGCATCCTCGGCAGCTACGAAAAAGGCGTGCAGGCTTTGCTAAGTCACCCAGGCGTGACCCACCTGACCGGCCATGGCCAACACGGCAATCAGGCGCGCGCGCATCTGTTCAAGGCCGACGTCAGTCTGCTGCTCGAGGGTAATCCGTTGCTACAGGAAGAAGTGTTCGGCCCGACCACCCTCATCGTCGAAGTGGCCGATAGGGCCGAACTGCGCCAGGCGCTGAACAGCTTGCACGGTCAACTCACCGCGACCCTGATTGGCGAACCGCAGGACTTGCATGAACACGCAGAGCTGCTGGCCCTGCTGGAACAAAAGGTCGGCCGGGTGCTGTTCAATGGCTACCCCACGGGCGTCGAAGTGTGTGATGCGATGGTGCATGGCGGTCCCTACCCAGCCACCTCCGATGCCCGTGGCACCTCGGTCGGCAGCCTGGCCATCGAGCGTTTCCTGCGCCCGGTGTGCTACCAGAATTGCCCGGACGCGCTCTTGCCCGACCCGCTGAAAAACGCCAATCCACTGGGCATTGCCCGGCTGGTTAACGGCAACAGCCACCGAAACCCGATCTGAAGAACACCCAAATACCTTGTAGGAGCGAGCCTGCTCGCGATAGCGGTGTGTCAGCCAACAGAGATGTTGAATGTGCTGCCCCCTTCGCGAGCAGGCTCACTCCCACAGGGATGCTGTGGTGGAAACCCGATCTAAAAACACCCGGATACCCTGTAATTGGATGGACTCGCCCACGCCGAGGCGTCAATGCGCCACGGTGGCAGTCTAAGAAGCCAACGGCAGCGAGGGCGAGTCCATGAAAAAGAATACGACGCTTAAACAGTCCCTGTCTTCAACCGATGTGTCGGCCTGTACGA
>NZ_JAHBDK010000097.1 GCF_019956415.1 Pseudomonas sp. GL-B-19 | reverse complement strand
AATTGCAGATCCACGTCGATCCGTTCACCCAAGCATTGGCTGGTACCTTGAATGCCTCACACCTGTCACCGATCTTTTGATACCCGGAATTGCAGATCCACGTCGATCCGTTCACCCAAGCATTGGCTGGTACCTTGAATGCCTCACACTTGTCACCGACCTTTCGATACCCGGAATTGCAGATCCACGTCGGTCCGTTCACCCAAGCATTGTCCGGTACCTTGAATGCCTCACACCTGTCACCGATCTTTCGATACCCGGAATTGCAGATCCACGTCGATCCGTTCACCCAAGCATTGGCTGGTACCTTGAATGCCTCACACCTGTCACCGATCTTTTGATACCCGGAATTGCAGATCCACGTCGATCCGTTCACCCAAGCATTGGCTGGTACCTTGAATGCCTCACACTTGTCACCGACCTTTCGATACCCGGAATTGCAGATCCACGTCGATCCGTTCACCCAAGCATTGGCTGGTACCTTGAATGCCTCACACTTGTCACCGACCTTTCGATACCCGAAATTGCAGATCCACGTCGATCCGTTCACCCAAGCATTGGCTGGTACCTTGAATGCCTCACACCTGTCACCGATCTTTTGATACCCGGAATTGCAGATCCACGTCGATCCGTTCACCCAAGCATTGGCTGGCGCGCGAGATTGAGAGGTACTAGATAAGGAAGTTTGCTTCGAATTAGGATTCGATTTTTGCTTTCCCGTCTGCTGTGCAGCAACCTCAAGCTGTCGAAGTAACGCCGCGCTCGCAATACCATCTGCAGCAAGACCACTATTTCGCTGAAAAGCCTGTATCGCCGCTTGTGTTTTGTCTCCAGGCAGGCCACTGGCAGTTCCAACGTGATAGCCGAGCTCGTTCAAGCGACGCTGAATCGCTTGAACCGTTGGATCTGGTACTAGGCTAGAAGCAGTATGCGTTGACGTTCCTGCGGCAGGACTTCGTACGAACCTGCGGCTACCTTCTGTCTGAAGTTGAGCACGGTATAGCTCAACATCTCTTTGCGCATCTTCGAACGCACCATGTCGGTAGCGGAATTCACCGCAACGAGCGTTGTAATCAGTTACATATCCGTTGAACCGCTCAACCTCAGAGTCGATGTAGTTGTTAACCCCCGCCTCCGCTGCGTCCAGTCGGATCTTCTCCGCCAAGCAGTACCGGATCTGTGCTGTCGTAAGCACATTATTCCTCCCGACCAAAGGCTTATCCTCGTTCAATCGACTAGATACTTGAGGCTGCCCTGTCGGACTAGGCGGTATTTGAAGCTGCGTGGACGGCGACTGCGAGGCCGGAGCCGGGGTCACAGACGAAGAGGAGAGTCCAGAAGAATACGCCGGATCAGTGGACCTGTGGTTGACCGATTGAGACGCAAACCAGATAACACCGATGACCGCGGCAAGCCCAAACAGCATTGTGCCAATAGATAAGCCACCCGGCGGTTGCGCGGCTGGTCGATGGATTTGCGGCTTCGGTTGAGGCTGACTCTGACTCTCTGGAAGCTGGCCGCCTGTCTGCGCTGATCCCTGAGAACGGGGCAAAGACACAGTATTCGCCTGTTTCAGGGAACTGGCGACTTCAGCCTCAACATCTGAAATCATCGAGGATAGGCCTGCAAAGCCGTTTCTCTCTTCTTGCTTTTTATGATCGTTTTCAGATTCCACGAACTTCTCTCACACAAAACCTATCCGACGGCGCACGCTACCGTCACGCTCCCTGGCGGGTGACGCATACATCGCGGACACAAGACTAGCTTGGTCTAGCTTGTCCTTCCCAGAACGCGCCGCAAGCCTGGCTCCCTCGCGCACAACAAACGCCACATCTGACAAGGGTCTTCCGGCCAACGCCCTAACAAAGAATTTCGGATCAATATCCTCCTCCTTCGGCAAGGTCAACAGGAGTTTCTCTAGCAACGACAGAACTTCGACCTCGCTGGCAAAGTCAACGTTGACAACGTGATCGAATCGCCCTCTTCGTAAAATGGCTGGATCAATCATATCGATTCGGTTTGTCATCCCGACAATTAGCACTTCGTTCCTTGCTGCCTCTGGGATGCGGCGCAAAAATTCCGCGACCTCCTCGACACGATGGTGTCCGGAACCCATCTCTCGATCAGCGAGAAATGCCTCCATCTCATCTATCACGAGGACCGACGGAGCATTCTGCATCGCTTTATCGAAAATCTCCGCCACCTTCTTACTGGTCTCATGAATGTAAGGACTCGCGACACTCGACGCATCAATTTGGAAGCTCGGCCAACCTAGAAAGTCAATGAGTTGGTCAACGGCAAAAGTCTTGCCGCATCCCGGGGGACCCTGCAAAACAACAGCCGACGGGAAGTCAATACCCAAAGCCTTGTAGCGGTCACGGTTCTGGACGATGTCGACAATGTGCTCATTGAAGAAAACAGCGAGATCAGGACGCCCTGCCAATTCAAAGACTGTGGCCGCAGGTTTCTCATCAGCATTAGAGTCGTTTTGGTCCGCACGCGATGTTGGCACGGTGTTTGGTCGCGAGGTCGAAACGCAAGCTCTTTTAGCCGAAATTACCGCATCGACTTCAAATCCTGCGGATTGGACCACGTCCTTAAGGTGACTCGCCCCAAGCCAACTCATTGTTTGGTGAAGTCTACGAAATGACTTTGCGGAGACGTTGGCACCGCCTGTGAGCCAGTAACCGAGCACGACATCATCGTCAGTTTTGGAACTTATACTGTAGGTTGGTAGAAGACGGCTGATCTTCTCTACGTACAACGAGTCTTGCAATGGTGACTCTGGATCGATGTCACGCGTTGCTTTCAGAGCCAAGGCAAACGACAGAGCATCGACCTTTGTATCAGGAGAGTGCCCATCTGTAACCAGGCAAAGAACCTGGTTTGGTCCACAAGAAATCGCCCAAAGGCGCTGACTCCCGAAGTCGAATGAGCGGAAGAGTCCTGCCTCCATCAATCCAGCGTCTATCCAACGAAGGGCAAGTTCGTCTTGCGCGACCAACACTCGCCCATTCCCTTGGGTTTCTAGAATCTGCCAGTTTGTGCCCTCGGACACTGCTATACGCGCCTTCGCGCCATCCGGCAATTTGTATCCAACTGGGAGCCAAGCATCAATGGCCATAAGTCAACTCCGAACGATATTCGCGCCAGCCATCATTTCATCGTCGCCAGCTGAGCCGATACGCACCGAGTCGAGATTTCCGACTACCGCGCGCAGCTTGTCGATGTCGTTTGCCTTTAGCGCTTCGACACCGACAACGACTAACTGCGCATGCTCTCTAGCATCAGGGAACAAATACTCGTCTTGTGCAAGCCATTTGAATCGATCGATTACGAACCAGTCCTGACGCCAAAGAATAATGAAGTTCTTTCCGCGCAAATCGTCCAAGTGAGACTCAAAGTCGCCACTGTTGTTACCTATCGCTCGCTGGGCAGTTTTAACTAGATTCTCAAAGGCATTGACTTCTGAAATTCGAGCATACTCACGCACCGTTTTGTCAAAGAAGTCGACAGTTTTACCTAGCTCAAGCTGGCGAATATCTTTTAAGTGCTCCTTGCGCATGAGAGCCAATAACCGCTTGGCCTCTTGGACGTTATCCATCGCCTGTTTCGTCGTTTCGGGATCTGATTCGCCGGTCTTTACCGACTTCGCTTGCTCTAGCTTCTCTCGTGCTAGATCCAATCGCGGGTCGTCAAATTTTGATGCAATCTCCTCAAGACGCTTAAGAGCGTGCTCCGACTGTTCCTCTACAAGCTTTGATGCTTTTGTGTAATCAATTTGGCCTTCCTGGCGGGAGTAGTAGTTGCGGCCGCTGTGAAATGAACCACCAATCGAAGGCACAGAAACTTCCATCACGATGTTTCCGGAGTCCAGAATTTCGTACTCACAAATCATTTCGGCGCCAGCTGCAATGACTGCATCATCAAAGTCAGATCCCTTGATCTCGAACATCCCAATAAATCGGTTGTCATTGATCGGATCGGAGATCGAACCTTCCCACAACTTGAATTTGATTGACCCGGCACTGCCGGCCTTGAGCGATTCTTCGGTCTTGAAGGTCTTCGTGCCCTTCTTGGGCAGTTGATCCCCTTCGCATACTAGGTAATCAAGGACGAGTCGCCCGCCGAGCTTGTCGCGCGCTTCAACGCCAATCGAGTGAGATGCAGGAATCGCATCAATGCTAGCTGCTGTCCGCGAAATAACGATCCTGTCATCCTGGAGTGCAACAGGCCCACCCTTTGAGTCGAACACGAAGACCTTGAATGTGTTCTCCCCCGGCTTCGCAAGGTTGAGCTCCACTGCGACACCGTCCTTAAGGGCTATCCGACCTGAAGACCAGCCGGTGTCAAGACTGTCGATCTGGAACTCAACCCCAGCAGCAGCACTTCCACCAAGCTTCGCCACGATTTTCGCTTTCGAATCGGGCGTCCGCGCAATGTAGTTGAAGGAGAGAGCCAAAGAACCACTCGCGCTGAGCGCTCCCCTAGCACTCTTCCGGCCGCGACTTTGTGATTTCCAATCGATCGATTCGGCAAATACGGCTGCCCCCTCTGCGACAGCTGTCATGGGATTCACGTCCGTAGATGAAGCGATACCCAGCTCAAACGCAACCCGATCACGTAGGGGTTTATATTGAGTTGGCCCGCCAACAAATACGATGCGTTCAACATCGTGAGCACTCAGACCCGCTTTCTCGAGAGTTTCCCGGGCGGACTGAATGGACTCATCCACTTTGCCAGCAATCAATTCATTGAGCAGTTTTCTGGTGAAGGGAATGTCGACATATATTTCTGAGCCGGATTCATCACTAACACCAAGGTCAGCCTCTGTGAGGCTGATCACAGAATCTTCCTTCGCCGACAATTCGATTTTTGCCTTCTCTGACGCCCAAAGGCACATTCGCAGCAGTGATTTGTACTTCTGGTTTACGCTGAAATCTTCCGGGAGATCAAAATTCGATATAAGCCACGGCTTGACTACGTTATCTAGAATGGAGCGATCGAAATCTGTACCACCGCACATCGCCACGCCGCCGTGAGCCAGCAGACTCACACGGCCACTGATACTTTCAGCAATGGCAATATCCAGCGTTCCACCACCGAGATCAAACACCAGAAAAACACCGTCGCCTTTCCGTAGTTTCACAACACACATGACAGCCGCAACTGGCTCTTGCATCAATGCAACGCTACCCAGGCCAGCCATTTCCGCTGCTGCCAACGTTGCGTCCTTTTGCATCTGGTTGAAGGCCGCAGGTACCGTAATTACGGTCCCGGTTTCACCGCCGTTTCTGATTTCCTCTGGCAGATACCCGAAGCACAGCTTGAGAATCTCGGCTGAGCACTCCTCCGGCGTCATGGTAATGTTGACGGCAGCTAGCTTTATCGGGGTGCTGGTCCCTATCATTCGCTTAAACTTAGTGGCAGCATTATCGGGGTTTTTCGCGGCACTATCGTATGCGCGCTTACCTAAGTACTTGTTGCCCCGCTTATCAATAAAGATTGCCGATGGCGTAACATCGTTTTGATCGGGGCTCTTATAAAGACGCACCGACTCTCCGTCGTAAGAGCAAATTGCACTGTTCGTTGTGCCGAGATCGATTCCGACGTATTTCATGCGTGCACCTTCCTCAGCATCACAGTGCCCTGTTTCCTCAAGCCCTCAGGTCCCATGATGATGGGCTCCACCATATGATCGACCAGCAGTTGATCATCAGGACCAAAATCACCAATGTTCAGCGCGGAGGCCGCCATTCCGGGGTCGAACGGTTCACCCTCGACGTTCACAAGCTTCAGCCCACTGGCATCAAGGTTCTCTTCCACTTTCTTTTGAAAATAGCGGAGTTGGTTGACGTATCGACCAGCTTCGCCTGCATCCAGCTTGTTTACGACGCGCGAGAAAAGGCGTGAAAACCGCCAGCTTTCGACGGCCATGTGGATCAGAGACCGCTCCAACTGGTCGATGGTATAGCCCTGCTCATCTGCCATTCGTTTCCCCTTATTGACAGCATCCATAGCCCGCAACCATGAGCTAAAACTGGAGGTACGTCCATTGGACGATTATGGATATCAGCATGCATCCGCCTAACACGTTGGCCCAACAGCGTCCACTCATCGTCGAATAGCTGGGCTTGCCGCGCAGACCGTGAAGAACAGTTTATAGACGAGGGGGATGCCAGCCTTTCATTTGGCGACAACGCCTTATCATTGCATGACAATCTATGACCTTTGATCCGGGATTGCACATAGCGTTGCTGCAGTCAGATTTGCGTGGCCGTCATGTTCCCCTCCGGGCGTACCGAGTTGCTGAGTATTCGGGTGGGGCAATGAATTCCGGCAGCCTGGGGGTCAATTCGGCATCGGCGTCAACACCCCAAGCAGACAGTCAGATTGATCGATGTAACTAGAATTTATCAGCTCGCGCCCTCAGATCATATCGACTGGCTTCATGCCTAGAACGCGATCACGCTTAAATCTTCGAACGCCAACAAAATCCCAATAGCCAACTCGATCTGAGTCTAGTTCTAGTATCACTCTCGGTTCATCAATCACGCCCGGAACAGTACAATAACCTCCAAGAACAAGATCGCTGGCTTCTCGAAATCCAGAGGCCCATGACGCGCCATAAGCCATATGTAAGCTGAGCCACTGATCTACCCGCGATACCGCCTCGGGCGTATCACGAGAAGTTTTCTGCAGATGCTCATGCAGCTCCGTCCTTGCTTCCTGATCAATCACGATCTTTGGCATAAGACTCAGAAATACAGCATTACTCTGTAACTTTGCCATTTTTTCAGCTTTATCCCAGATCCTAGTCACATCTAGAGTCAGGGCCTCGCCAAGATCCCATGCCAGCCAAACCAAGAGCGTGCATAACTGCATTGACTCGTCTGTATCCTCACCAGCAGCCAAGTCGAATGCTGCAAGGAGCTGACCGTTGGCACCAAGCAGATATTTAAAACTGTGGTCCAGCAAATAACGGCGATCTTTTTCTTCAGTAAGCCGCAGCCCCGCCTTACGCCAGTGATCCGACTTCTCCAGGTAACGGAGCTCACGCAAAATCGCCAGAACCGCAATTAACTGTGCCAGCACACTGACCTGTCGAGACTCATTTGTAGCAGCGAGCTTCAACTGCTCCACCATCCGTCTACAGAGTGTTCTGCCACGAGCACACACGGCCTTAGCTACCAGCTCTGCTGAAATCGCAGGCTTAACATCTATCTCAGGTTCCTCAGCATCATCTTGCCCAACCTGCTCTTCCTCACTTCGACCGGCGTTGTCGAGACCAGCGGCCTGCACTTCAAGTCCGTCGTTAAGGCGACGAACAAGCACATCAAGTAGATAGGCCAGATCACCAGACTTAAGCAGTCTGACTTTGCGTTTGTTCCGGACTATGTCTTCCGCATTAATCGCCAAGGACGCTGGAGACAAAGTGGAGTCAGTCTTAACTGCTCGCCCAGTATATTCACGCAACGCCACTTCGACTTCTTGCTCGCTTTGCGGTGCAAATATAACTCGCTCGACGACAGTGATGATCTTGGAAATATCCACTTCACTTGAGCCAAGCTCACTCAACGCCGAACGTATCTGAAATTGCTTTGAGGATCGGGCCGACGACTCGAGCAAGGCTGGATGCTGAATCATCGCCCTTGCAACCGGATTACCATTACGCAATAGCAGGCACGAGCGAATGTTATTTGGCGGAATTGATACTGGGACCTCTAACGTATCGGCAGCGCATTTGACGGCCTCAACTGCCTCCAGAACCTCAAGGTTAGGGCCAAAAAAACGTGCCGTGACTCCTTCGATTGCTGCTCCATTACAACTGATATAAATCAGTGATCCGGTATGGCTTGAATACCCCAGCAGCATGGGTAGATCATCCTTACCCTCATCGGCATTGGCCTCATGGCTAACTGACAAGCTAGCGAGCATTTCTGCAGCCAGCTCAGGCAATTCAAGCAGAGCCTGCATTGCAGTAGCCTCAGCTGCCTGACGTGCTGCAGTACCTGTTTGCAGGATAACCGCCTCAACATTGCCGTCTCCAGCCTCACCCATCCAGGCTGGACGACTGGGATTTGCACTACCGCTAACAAAAACATCATCCGCCGCATTTGCAGACTCAAAGTAGAGAATCTTCGCATGCAGATACCCACCATCGTTGCTAAACAGGGCGCGAACATCGACGTGCCGTGCAATGTCAGCACCGATAGCACCAGGATGCTGAACCGTATCAGGATCAATACCGACCGCCACCTCAGCATCCGGCCATCGGCTTTTGAGCGATTTCATAAGCGTCAGCTGGTGATCAAAGAATGCTCCAAGCACCCCAATCCGCTTGACTCCCACAGGTACTCTTTCGACCAACTGATCCAGCAAAGACGGCCCACCTGGGCTTTGCGCCAATGCTGCAGTCGTAGTCATTTCACCGGCATTTACAATCAGCGGACTGATGAAGCGTTCCATGGCCAGAGCTGAATCCAGCAATGGAAGTGGCGCCCTATCTCGTTCCAGTTCAATCCAGCTCTTCACCATGCTCCAGACTGCTGCCAGGATTGCCGTACCTTCAGCATCTTTCGCACTAGCAACTTCAATCCAATTACTGACTTCGCGGTTAAAGCCCATACCCGACAACGTTAAGTTGTGGCTACCTATCAGAATCGATGCTTTCTTGGCCCCCAACAGCAGGCACACCTTGGGATGAAAAGCACCTGATACACGAATAGGCAACAGGGTGTAGTTATGTCCCGCCAAGCGTGGTCTTGATGCCTCGCTCCCCCATGAGGCTGCGCATTGCCGCTGATCCATCAACACCACATTATGCCGACACCCAGCCGCAACCAGTCGGCGTAAAAGCACCTCTTCATAGAAGGGCAAGGTTGCATTGAACGTTGTTATCAAGGAGGCTTCATAGCCACCGCGCTTAATCACCTCAAACAGCGAAACAGTGTCAGACACAGGCACCTTCCATCAGCTTTTTGCCGTCCTCACTCAGTCGTGTCTGCCCACTCCTATCCAGAACAAGCACCCCCAAATCACGGAGTATTTGTATAGCTTGCTTGAAGCGTGGGGATGTCGGTGTTGGGTCTGGTATCTGATCAGCAATCACCTCCAGCCCTCTTTCCGAGGGTCGCAATTGGAAGGTAGCGCGGCTCGACTGACGCAGCTTGCGCAAAGCCACTCGCAGGTGTGTATTTAAGCTCCAGTTGATCAGGTCAGTAACTACCTCTGGCAATTTAAGCTCTTTCCAGAGCTCCACACGATGATGGAAACTGATCAAATTTATCGGATAGTCGCGCAGTTCCTCAGCACTCATAGCTAAGCCGTCATAAGGCTTGTCGCTTGTGCCCCGCGCTGCCAAGGTTATTAACAATTTCAGACATATATTAAGTAGTAATGCACTGTCATCGCCTCGCTTCCAGCCTTCAAGCAATGCCCTACCAAGCTGGGTTTCATGCTCGGCGTCTTCCCATGCAGTAAGGCTGACACCCTGCTGACGGGTCTGACTCACCAACTCACCAAATACAACACTGCCCAATGCATCTGTAACTGACGCTACAGCACTCGATGCGGCAAACCAGCTTGAGAACTGCTCGATCGTCTTAAATAGTGGGTTCTGCTGAGCAGACTGCGGCTGCATTTCCCGGAGTGAAATAGCTAGAACCGTCAGGAAGGCGACGGACAGCAAATCGTTTCGCACGTAAACGGCCCACAGTTTGCGAGTTAACTGCAGTGACTCTGGTACTACCCACTCTTTACCCGCAGGAAGAGCCTCGCTGTAGGTGCAGGCGCGAAATACGTCCTGACTGATATCAAAGCCTTCCGGCAGTGCATTCACTAGCTGCTGTATCAGCCCCAGACTACGCCGTCGCTGTATACCATCCTCGGCGTATTTGTTTTCAGTATCAAAGAAGATGCCCCTGAGGTGCTGGCATTCGCTGACATTGCTTTCAATGCTGCAGACACAGAAGGCACTCAACGCATCCAGATCACTCAGGCTTACCTCATTTTTCTCTACAGCAGCCCAAAACAGCTCTGCTGGAGCAGCCGACTCAATGCTCGTCGCTAAATGTTCGCCATTTTGCTTGGTGTAATAACTCCAGCTTCTGGAGGAAGGTTGCATGATCCCCAGCTCCAGCAAGGTGCCGGCGTAGTATTGCGAAAATCCGCCCAACTTACTTTTAAAGTACCTGCGCGTGTCGGTTTCATCCTGCGTCGCATAATCCGAAAGCTTAAGCACCTCACCAAGCGTGAGCCGGTCCAGGGCGGGTAATAGGTTGTTCCTTCCGGCCATGGCAATGCCATGTTCCACAGCGTCTGCTGCCAGCCGAGAGTGACGTTCAGAAATGAGCGTAAACAGGCAATCTGCACGACGAAACATATCTACGAAGTGATCGAAGTCATCCTTGGAGAAGCGCTGGTCATAGGACCAAACCACCCAAGGGTAAAACGAGTAATAACGCGCCCTGTCGGTGACATTAGTGATACCCGGCAGCAACTGACCATAAATCTTCACGCACGGAGCTTGAGTACCCAGATGATCAAGCCCCGTTGCCTTGGTCGGTGGTTTCAGCCAACTGGTTGTGATCTTCATCGACGTCTAGTCCCTCAATACATCAGCTACCGCAACAGCGGAAGGTTAAATTCGGATAGGAACTGACATCTTGTTTGTAGTCTATTTTAAGTGACCGCTTCTGGCCGGTTGCGGCGCTTCGCGACAGGCAAAAAAGGTCCGAAGCAGGATATTGCCAACGACTTAATCAAGCAGCAGAGATAACACAATTGGGCATTTCAGCGAAGTGATTGCGAAACACGACAATATTCATTCGCCGCTTCCCGCTCTTTGCGCCACACCCGCCTTTAGCCAGGTCAAACATTCAGTCCTAGATCTGCGATGTACTACCCATGTGATTATGGTGTTGGAGCCGATGCCGAATTGACCCAGTTGCCGAGATGTCACTGACCCAGTCTGTTCATTGTCTGTATTGGAATTGTGTAGATTTTGAGGTGGGTCAGTCTTGCGTCAGCCCCCGGTGTCAGGATAGTTGTCGCCTCTCCGGTTTTTCCTGAAAAAGCATATCGGGGGCGGAAAGAGACTGGTCGTGCCGTACTATTCACCTGAACGCAGAGCCGCATTACTCAAGATGCTGCTTCCCCCGCTGAACCTGTCGATGGCCGAGGTTTCCCGGCGCGAAGGGGTCAGCGAAATGTCTTTGTCCAACTGGCGTAAGCAACTCAGTTCTGAAGGAAGTGCAGTGTCCGAAAACAAGCAACTGACCGAGAACTGGTCAGCCGAAACCAAGTTTGCTGTCGTACTTGAAGCCGCCGGCTTGTCCGAGATCGACCTGGGCGAGTATTGCCGACGCAAAGGTCTCTACCCCGAGCAAATCACGGCCTGGCGACAAGCCTTCATCACCGGCCAGAAATCGGAAAAGGCCCTGCAAAAAGAAGAGCGGGAGCAGTCGCGCAAAGACAAGAAACGCATCCAGGAACTTGAGCGCGAACTGCGCCGCAAAGACAAGGCGCTCGCTGAAACAGCCGCGTTGTTGGTGCTGCGAAAAAAGCTCAACGATTACTGGGGGACCGACAACGAGGACATCTGACATCGTTGCCAGAACGGCAGTTGCTCGTTGACTGGCTGAGCCAAGCGGTCGCGACGGGAGCCAGAAAAATCAGGGCCTGCAGGGAAATCGGTCTATCGCTGCGGACCTTGCAGCGGTGGACTGAAACAGACGTTATCCAGGCCGATGCCCGAACGACTGTCACACGATCAACGCCACGAAATGCGCTGAATGAGGCTGAGCGACAAACCATTGTGACGCTGTGCAACAGCTCGGAGTACGCTCATCTGCCGCCGAGCCAGATCGTGCCGCGGTTGGCCGATCAAGGGCGTTACCTAGCCTCAGAATCCACGTTTTATCGCGTCTTGCGAGCGGCCGGTCAACAGCAGCATCGAGGCCGTAGTCAGCGCCCCAAGCGGTACGCAGCACCGACGACGCACGCGGCCAAAGCGCCCAATCAGGTATGGTCGTGGGACATCACGTACCTACCATCGCCGATACGCGGCAAGTATTACTACCTCTATCTGATCGAGGATATTTACAGCCGCAAGGCGGTGGGCTGGGAGGTCGACGACGCGGAAAGCGGCGAGAAAGCCGCCGCGCTGCTGCAACGTAGCGTGATCGGCGAGCAGTGTTTACACAAACCGCTGGTGCTGCACTCGGACAACGGCGCGCCGATGAAATCGGTGACGCCGTTGAGCAAAATGTACGAGCTGGGCATCACACCCTCGCGGGGACGACCGCGGGTCAGCAACGACAATCCTTACTCGGAGTCGCTGTTTAGAACACTGAAATACTGCCCGCAATGGCCGCAGGATGGTTTTTCCAGTTTGGACAGCGCACGGGCTTGGGTAAGGGATTTCATGCGGTGGTACAACAATGAGCATCGGCATAGCCGTATTCGGTTCGTCACACCGGCTGAGCGGCATCGAGGACTGGATTATCAGGTCTTGGCCAAGCGACAGGAGCTGTATGAACGAGCCAAAGAGAGAAAGCCGGAGCGGTGGTCGGGTGGAACACGTAACTGGGAACCGATCGGCACCGTGTTGTTGAACCCGGATCGAGAGCAACAGATCGAGAAAAGAGCGGCATAGTTAGACGGCTGACGCGACAACTACCTTGAAAAACGCCGTCAGCACGTGGGTCAATTTGATATCGGCGTCAACACCCCCAATCATCTCGGGATGAAACCTTAGTTTGTACCAGCATCCGTGAAGCACCGGATGGCGGGAGGAGTGCCAGGTCGCTCAAGACTGTGCCGCCTTTTATAAGGGATTCAATCTCCCAAAAAACTCACCCATCTCATCCAGCCATTCGATAATTTTATATCGCTGGATAACGAAGTCGGCGGAAAAGGCCACTCCGCTGCGGGACAGCTATCGAAACCCGCCGTCCGCGAGTTTTTGCAGCGTCTGCAAACCGGGGAGCAAGAAGAAAGCGGTTCCCTTGGTGATAACGAAATCTGGCAATGTCACTGTACGATCGCCGGTTGCCGTCGGGATCAGGAACTGGTCGCTGGCATCCGGGGTCTCTCGATTCGCTAGTGGGTCCTGCGCGTGCTGGTTGGGAAATGCCGGACTGAAATCGTTTACCTTCATCCAAGCGGCCAGCTTGTAATACTGCCGCCGGATGTTGGCACAGAGAAACATACCCACCAGCCCGCGCTCCTCACCGTCATCGACGGTCCCAGTGAGTTTCGGACCGTACGGTGTGCCGCGTCGAATCACACGGGGAACCCCACCCGTCAACGTTATAAGGTGATTAAGTACCTGATCGCGCGGATTCGTAACACGAATATGTGCGGAGAACGGGCATTTAAGGCCATCGGGATCGTCTAAGGCATAGCCAAAGTTATCGCTTTTGGAGAGTGCTGTATTTGGTGCGGTGGGAGAACTGACCAGCGGTGTTCCGTCACGCCACCGCCCCATCAGTTTGGCGGCGAGTAATTCCTCCGCGTCCTTCAGCGACAACTCCGGGAATACCTTGGGGCCCTCCGTGTTTAGGAAACTGTTGAAACTCGCCACGTCTTGGTGGAGCCAGCGAAAGACCGAATATGTGCCGTTGCGTACCAGTTCACCAGCCCGTACTGAATCGGGGTCGGAGCCAAACGCTGGTGGTGTCGAGGGGATCTCACCTGTGGAATAGCCGAGAATAAAATGACGATAGTCAACTTCCCCCTCCTGAATAGGGTCGTCATCCCAGCGAACCGCCGGATGCGAAATTCCGTCATGGTAACCAAAGTGAAGTTCACCGGGAGTGTCTCCAAGCCACTTCCCTTCGATCGGACCCTGCTTAATGGTAGGGAGTAGTTCCTGATTCCCAACAGCCGCCGTGCGGACTATGGCTGTCATCTGTTCGAGAGCCTCGACAGATTTGCCAAACAGATGAACGACTAGATGTACCTGTTGGGTCTTGAATTTGCCGTTCCACCATTTTGAGGGATTGCTCGCCTCGAAATCCCCCATTGTTATCTGGGCCGGTTCATCACGAAAATCATCGGGGAATGCTTTCAGAATACTGGTCCTCACCCCGAGAGCTTTGAGTCCGCCATAAGTGATTCCGACGTTGAGCAGCGACTCGCGAGTCGAACTGAGAGGGTCCGCCGCGTTCGTCAGTGGCGCGAGGTGTTTGAGCAGATTCATGCCCGCCGCCGGATTGCCTATCTGGAACAACAGGTGTCGAGTCATCGGATATGGGTAGAAGTGATGAATCAAACCTTGGATGTCCGTCAGATCCAACGCCATATGGATGCCCCTTAAAGAGTGACGGAAAACAGGGGACCAACTGTCTGCTGATCCCCCGAGGACACAAAACTCGTTCTATTTGGCCAGTGCCGACTTGATGTCTTCCACAGTGTGAGTACCAAAGGCCGAGAACAGCCATCCGGCATTTTTGTCGTCATCCTTCGTTCCTAGCGCCCTCAGATTGAAGCTCTGCGAGACTTGAACAAAGAGGTTTTCATTATTCACCAACTCGCTCCACTGCGGAACATCTTCGACCAGATCAAAGATGGTCTCGAACACATCAGGCAGCGCCCTCAGAAAAAATTGTGCGTAAGCTATTGGGTCACCGTCGTATTCGGTGAGTACCTGGATGTATTTGTTGTCGATGACCAAAACCCGGGCGAAATGGACGATATTCGACTCGCCCAGCGCCTGGCCGATCGCCTGCTGTATCTCGCCTCCAAATTTCGCCTTGAGGTCGTCCAGCTTTCGTTGAGACTGAAAATCCTGCTTCAACGGCATCGTCATGTTCAGCGCGTGTAGCATCGTGAGACTCCTCATCGAAGTAATTTGGAACACCGCGCGACGGACAAACCGGACGCAGATGGGTATGTATTGGTCATGCGCCGGGTTCACAGTGCTGACACTGCTGCACTGGTTCGGAATTGCCAAGCAGACCAAGCTCACCTGTCCGCCCGTCATCTGAGCGTAGCTGCGTTTGAGGCGACAACCGTTTTTGCGGCAAAAAATATACGATGGGCAAGTGGAGGAAAACATTGAGTTAATGGGGTATCCAGTTCAGAAAAAAGCCCCGGGACATCTTTTACCAACAGCCAAGGTAAGAAATGACTGAGATTGGCACTCGGTTCTTTGGAAGTTTTCAGCGCAGCTCCTATGCTCCGATGAAGATGGTCGGCAGTACCAAATCCAAATACCCGGTGAGAAAGGGACTGTTCTCAAGGATTGAGTGCGATATGAACAGGAACTTCTCTCTCCCCCTCGCGTTGTTGGCTGCGACCTTGTCCGGTTGCCATCATCAGGTAAAACCGGATTATCTCATTAGCGATTCGGATTATTACTCCAGACCTCATCTCGACGAGCTTTTCAAAGCCGAGCACCAGGTGAGAAAGGCTCCACCGTTGCTAGGTGTCGCCCTTGCGGGCGGTGGAACCAAAGCCGCGTCCTTCTCCATGGGGGTACTGGATGGGCTCAACGAAAAGGGCATGCTCAAAGACGTAGACATCATTTCAACGGTTTCCGGGGGTGGCTACACGGGGTACTGGTTTTTTTCACGTCTGACGGCCTATGAACCGGATATCGACATTCAGAAGCCCGTCACCACCGAGGGCCTCAACACGTTTTTCGAGGACTGTTTACCTGAATTTATGGTCAGCAAAGCGAATAGTCTTCAAGGTCAGAAATTCAAGATAAAACCTCTGTGCCCCTCCCCTGACAAAGACGGCCCGCCGGACTACACCAATTACTTGCCACCCACAGCGACAGAGCCTGGCAACGGGGACATCTATCGCTACCAGAATTATTTGCGGGGGTATCAGGACCCATTTACGACCAGCCGGAATCTCTGGGAGCGCACATCTTTCAATTACACGACGACCGGACAAGATCACAGTTTCTGGTATGCGCTGCCCGATAATCTGCTCCTCATCACTGGATCTGCACTCGTGAACGTTGTCCCCAATATTTTGTTCGACTGGGGGGTAGACGTCTCCTCAAGCAAAAGCACCTATATCGACGGGATTGCCCGAACCTACGGCGCTGTTCCACCTCGGTGCAAATCGGGTGGGTGCCCCTATACCAAGCAAGGGCGAATCCGCTTGGAAGGTGATATTGGCATCGCCAAGGCCATGACATTCAGCAACTTGAGAGACGCCTACGAGAATCGTGGGGCACCCTTGTGGGTAATCAATGCGACAGCAGGTGAGAACCGCAGCCCATGGGACTTCGGCAAACAATTGGACATGAACCTGAGTGTCTACGAGATCACCCCCTATGGCATGGGGTCGGGCCTGTATTGGTATGACCAGTCATTGAAAAACATCACGCCTTTTACGGCTGCAATGGCATCAGCAGCGTTCTTTGACTCACAACAAAAAGTTGTCCTGGACCCAGGTTTACGTAACATCGCGGCTTTCGGAATGAAAGCGTCAACATTGAGTTGGGGATACTCCTTCCGTAACCCGCACATTTCTGATCAATCCTTCAACTTCCACATGGTCCTACCTTGGCCCTTCTACTATGCACACAGGTTTTTCCCTTCGCGTGATCAGGCTTGGATTCATTTGAGCGATGGGGGGATGAGCGAGAATCTTGGGGCATATGCCCTGATCCGCAGAGGCGTTCCATCCATCATCATTTCGGATCATGCGCAAGATCGCACTGGGTCGATGGGTGATATCTGCCGGCTGAAGACCCAGTTGGCTACATTGAACATGGCTTTGCAGATCCCCGGCCTGGATGGCTTGGCGCAACATTGCAATGAAGGTTCGGACGCAAAGACGGGCTACGACATCTTCGACTGGAAACACCCGGTACTCTTCGGTTGCATCTTTCAGAGTCCTAATGGCGTGGAGGAAAAGAACAACCCGTGCCAAGGGCGTCCCGGAACATGGAGACCGGGTGAGCACGGAGAGAACCCTTATTTTGCCCGCGTGTTTTTAATCAAGCCGGCGCTGGCGAACGAGGAGCTGGAAACCTCAATCCGCACACTTGCCAGAATGTGCAGGAGTCATTACGGCAAGGACTGTCAAAACCAGATTGTGGAACTGTGCCAGTCGCAGGCAAAGGGCATTACCCCCAATACGCAAACGCCTTGGACCGCGGCGGATACACAGTCATGCGAGATGCTGGGGTTCTTGATGAATAACTCATTCGGGCATGCTGACGCGAAGGACGGGTGCCCTTTCTACCCTCAGCATTCGACCATCAACGTGACCCTGAACTCCTCGCCCATGATTTATGGTGCTATGCGCGATTTAGCCTCCTATTACACCCGGCAGATCAAATGGTTCTTCCCCGAAGGCAAAGAGGTCAATGTCGATCGATTCCATGTGGGCATCGCCTATCAGGATAAAAGCCGGATGGAGTTGAAGGAGTACTCCCATTTCCGCTGGAGAAAGCTCAAGGCCGGGGGCAATTCCTGTCTTGATCTCGGCCGCTATATGGACCCACCTGGATAAGTTAGTGGCATGAGAAAACATGGCGCACTTTACTCGCACCGACCTTCCGGGCCCTTGAGTCCGGTTGAATCCGGCGCAGGAAGTGCAACCTCCGTCAGTGGGTACGGCATGACCACCGGAAGTCCAGGATTAGTCTCGTGGATCTTATTGATCAACGCCGGTTCCTTTTGTAAGGTCGACACTTCTGGTTTGTAAGGATCATTGCCAAAAAAATCCTCCCAGTGCCCGAGCGCAAGCAATCGTGGCTTCGTCACCTTCAGCAATGCCGAGGGGTACTGTTTGACCTGGCTCCACGAGGCTGCGGCGAGAATCTCGACGTCAACACGCTTTCTACCGGTTGTGATGGGTGGAAAACCCATAGGTGGGCTACTGGCGGAGTCCTGATAGTGAATGCGATAGACCGTTTTGCCGGTGTCGTCGACCAGGTCCACAAGCCAGGCGAGTGTTGTGCCTTCTTTCCACCCCCACACCGTTCGGGGGAAGGTCGAGAGGTTTGTGTATTGGTCTCCCGGAAGTAAATCAATTCCCATGAAGTGCGGGGCGTGCTTGCTGTTGATTGGCATGAAACGAAAAGGCCCCTTGCATAACCATTTTCCGGTCATTGCCGCACGGCAGTGTGTTTTTCCATCTTCATCACACGTTACTTTCGCCATCTTCGGCTCAACATTTTCAAAGTCCAGGGGTGGCCGGGCAGCCATCAGTATGTGGCCGGCGGTCTCCGGTCCGTAGGCCTTCGCCAGCGGGGTGTACTTATGCATTATCTGAGTAACATCAAGCAGGTGATCGTAGTGGGAATGGCCAATCAGCAAGACGGTCACGTCGGACGCCTCAGGCATGTACTGATCAATCCGCTTGTCATTTGGCGAGACCAGAATGGGCGGAAACGACGGATTACTAAAAGAGGGCGAAAATAAAAGAGCCTCGCCCTTCCATCGCACCAACCAGCCCCCTACCCCCAGGTAGGTAAGTTTTGGTTCCTTGAGTTTGGTGTCCTGGGTCGTCGGTAGATTGAGGTCGGCGACATCCTGGGTGCATCCAGCAATGCACAGCAGTAGAAGCGTGATGATCAGGCGCATTAGCGCTCACGCACCTCGTTGACCATCAGGTGGACCACCATGCTGACCAGTTCAGCAGATGTCCGCCCTTGAACTTGCAGGTCTGCCTGGCGCACGCGGTCGATAAAATCCGTAATCCCCATTTGCAACAGGTCTACAGCGCCATCAGCCCTGCGCAGCTCCAATTGTGTGTACCCGTCGATACCCTGCCCGCCAATGCCCATTGGCAGGCCCACCAACGCTGGTGAGGTGGATGGCTGTGTTCCGCTGACCAGATTGCGAAAGGAACTCCACAACTGCAGTCGATCTAGTATGCGCGCCTCGGCATCGAGAACACGCAACGGCTTGGCGCCAAGTCTGCTGCGACGGGCGGCGAAGCGAGCCTCCAGGGCAGCCAGCACATCGGCTCGAAGCTCAGGTCGCTCCAGTATTTCCCAGGGATCGGACAACTCATCCATGCTGAAAATTTCTTGACAGGCCATGCTTTCGTTCTGAGCGGTCACAATGATACGAATCAATAGCTTCACTTGAGCTTGGCGTAGCGTTCCACCGGCATCAATACCATCCGCAAGCGCGCGCAACGCCAGGAGTTGCGCACGTACTCCGGGTACGGGGCGTTGCAAACAGCATTCCAGGACTTTCTGCACAGCCGTCAAGCGATTACCCCGTTCCATTGCAGCCAGTAGAGCAAGGGCATAGAGATGACCCTCCCCGCTGGGCTGCATGGTCTGTTCGACCCGGGCCATCAGCGCATGATCATCTACGCAGCCACGAACCTCCCATTTGGCGGCAAGCGTTTCAACGAACGAGCGGTGCAGCCACTGGAGTTGCTTCGATTCGTCAATGGCAAGCACAGGTGCCCTGCTCGGCAACTCTTCGAAGATGAATGTCAGCAACGCTTGGGCATCACTCATCCATTGAGGGCTCTCCGGTTGCGAACTGACCTCGGAAAAATGATCGTGAAGGTTCTGATAATTCAGTGACCAGGACTCACGCAGCTCCTCGCGTGCCAGATAACCGATGATTTCATCTCGGTAAATCGCAAGACCTTCACCGGGACCTCGTTCCTTTTGTGCTGCTTTGAACATCAGTTCAATAACATTGACGACCAAGTCGCTGGGGCGGTCTGGCAATTGCGCGTCGAACGCGAGGGTCATCGCCGCGATCCTGACCTGGATAGGTGATGCTCCATTCCGATACCAGCGCAACCGCTGTAATTCGCCGAGGAAATCCGACTGTTTCTGCTGATCGGAATACAGCAGCGCCGCTAACGCCTGAATGCGTGGCGCATCGAACGGTCGGACCTCGTAGACATGATATCCACCAGGGGTAATGCCTTTTTTAGGTTTGATCGCCCCGCTCGGACGGGACATGATCAGCACAGAGTGAACCAGTCTATCCAGAGGCCGTTCGCTACGTCGTGACACGCCCTGCGCCTGCAAAGAGAGACGCGCAAGCATTTGATTCTGATCCGCCAACTTCACCTCATCCAGGCTATCCAGTAGAAGGACGATGCGTGCGTCATTCTCCAGCAAAGCCGAAATGAAGGTCGGCGCGTCCATGTGGCCCACACCCAATCGGGCGCTGGCACCTTCCAGCACCTGGCGCAAGTCGAAGTGAGCTGACACGAATGCGCTGGCGTGGACAATGAACGGCACCAGCCTTCGGCCCGCGACAATGACACTGGTCTCCAGCATTTTTCGGCAAAACGCTCGTAGTAGCGTGGACTTTCCACTGCCCGCTTGCCCGGTCAGGATGAGGCCAGCCCCTTGCCGGACATAGGCGTCCAGCAGTTGCAGCGCCGACATCACGTGTTCGTTGTCATCTTGCGTCAGCGAATCGCCATCCCGTGCGGCACGCAATTGCGGCTCCACAAAGCCCTCCGCCGCAGCCCACTCCAACAATGCCGAATGGCGCTGGGGCATTGCCGCCTCCAGTTCGGCAGCGGCAAATGCCAGCGCCTGGCGCAAGGGGCGATCGGCAGCCAGCACGAAACCAGGGCAGACTTCCAGCGCTCGCACATCCGTCGCTCCAATCTCTGTGGTCCCCGCCGCGAGGTGTTGGCGCACTATGGCGACCACCAGACGGCGCTTGTCGTCCCATAGCGGCGCCCCGCTGAATCCGGGGAAAATTTCATCGGAGCGCACATGCACGAGCCGATGGCGGCTATGCGCCAATCCCTGGAATGTCGATTTGGCTTGTTCCATCACAGGTGCTCCCGCCACCCAGACACCGCGCCAGGTCAACAGCTGGCGACCTGGCGCGGAATAACCGGGGGGGCCTGCCGGGAGAACCCTGGCATGGTGATACAACCAATGCTCGGGAGCATTGAGCGGCTTAACTCGTCCTCGCGCGTCTTTTTGCGGAGTCTCGCCCTCGAATATCACATGAGCGCGGGCGGTTCCTGGAATGATCTTCAATAGCGCCAGATCCTCGCCAAGCACGTCGTCCCGCATGTCGACGACCCCCTTGTAGGCAGGATGTTGCCGCCGCGTCACGGGCAGATCCCAACTTACGCCGGCTGACCCGGCATCAAGTACCTGAGCTTGTACGGTGATGGGCATCCGGGATGACAGACCATACAAGCGCACCTGATCTCCGGGGCGTAATGCAAGGGCATCGACGACATGCCGGCAAGTCGCCAGAATTCCTTGTTGAGTTATCAGGAACGCCATGCCGGTGGCCGATTCTGGATCGGGCTTGCGCACAATGTCGTAGCCATCGACAAAGCTTGAGCGCGACTGCAGGAAGAAAATCCCGAGACTGGGATCCTCGTCATCGTTGAGTAACTCAAAGGACAACGCGCTCATGGTTTCACCACCTGCGCGTCAGCGAAACCCGCGAACTCCCGTCCCCGCCCGACCACCTGAAACAGCTCTGCATAGGCCCCCAGATACTCATGCTCGGCGAAGCGTGCCAAGGTGGATGGCGATTCGAACAGGATTACTTCAACACAATGTTCGGTTATCAACACATCGAAGACGCCGTTGGTCCCCAGCGTTTCCACGCGGTCGAGAAACTTCCAGTGCCAGCGATCACCTTTTTCGGCGTAGACATTGGTCTGCACCAGCGCCCACTGATCATCACCGGTTTCCAGAACGATGGCGGCGGCGCCTCGATAAGGGTCGTCCATCAATGAAACGGCACCGCGCGAACTGATCTTGTCCCAACCCTCGATGCTTTCCAGTCGACAATAGACCGGACGGAACCGCTGCGGGTCGATCAGCTTCATCAACTGCGTACGATTGAGCATATGTTCAGACGCCGGTGTCACCCGCCCATGGTCGATCAGCGCCCAAATCTCATCGAGTCCCTTGCCGACACTGGCCACCAGCGGTTTGACGCCATGGCAGGCCTGTTGGAGATCCTTGATACACAACGGACGGTCCTCGGCAAAGGCGGCATAGAGGCCATCCAGCACTACTTGCTCCAGTTCGGCCCCCGTGAAGCCCTCGGTGAGCGATATCACGGTGTCGAGCGGTGCTTCGGACAATTCGCAATTGCGTGCTGAGAGGTGAATTCGCAGAATCTCCAGCCGCCCTTCGGCGCCTGGGCAACCAAAAAAGAATCGGCCGTCGAAACGCCCCGCCCTCGTGAGCTCAGGCGGCAGACCGCCGAAACGGTTAGCTGTGGCCACCACGAACGCCGGCGCCCGTGACTCCTGCAGCCATGTCAGCAGCGTGGCGTTCACGTTTTGCGCTGCCGAATGGGTATGCTCCTGTCCAAGTCCTTTATCGATTTCGTCGATCCACAAAATGCACGGGCTCATCGCGTCGACGATCCGCAGGGCACTGCGGATGTTGCGCTCGGATTCTCCAAGCCATTTGTCCTGCAATGCCCCCATGTCGAGGCGAACCAGAGAGAAACCCCATCGCCTGGCGATTTCCTTGGCGGCCAGGCTCTTTCCCGTTCCGGGTATGCCCAGCAGCAAAACGCCGCGCGGAGCCCGGCCAATGCCGGCATCCCGTGCTCTGTCCGGATGCTTGAAGACTTTCTCACGAGGCTGCAACCAAGACATGAAACTTTCCATGCCTCCCAGTGACGCCGACAAAGCACTGGTATCAACCACTTCGAGTGCGGGGTTGACCCGCACCCCGGAACGCTTGGCACGTTGAACCGATTGCAACAGGCGCTCGGCATCGCCGCTGCTCGATTGCAGACCGGAGCGGATTGCCTCGGTCGCTTCGCTCAAGGACATGCCGGACGCAGATTGTGCTAAACGCAGAAGGTCGTCATTGGTGGCGTAGGGATCGTCCGGGGGATAGGCATCGCCCCAACCGAACTGACGAGGCAGTATTTGTCGGAAACACGCAGTGAGCTCCCGGGCCGTCGGCAGCGGCAGTTGCAGTTGCAATACTTCACGGGTGAGATTGGCCGGGGCGCTGAACTCTGTGCCCAGGAGCACCATTTGAGGCCCTTGCTCCAAGCGTCCCAGGCGAATACTGGCATCACGCAGCACACTGGCCGTGTGGCTGGCGATGCGATCCATGGACTTGTCCAGATATTGATCAACGTCCTGTATGACAATCAATGCATTGGATGGCCGTCGTTCGACGATGTAGCCAACCAGCTCCGCCAGTGCAAAAGGATTCTTGGGGTCGTTGCCGGGATAATGTTTGCCAGCAGTCAGTTGTTCTATTTCATGTAGTCGATCAGTCAGTGCGGTGTGCACCTCATCGCCCAAATCACCATCGAACGGAATAGGATCGCCATTCTCGTCAACATCATCGACAAGCAGGTACACATCTGTACTGGCAAACTCGGCCTTCACATCGATGAACACCGGCAGGTCGCCCCCCGTCGACCCGAGACGCTTCTCCTCCATGACGTGCAGCATGATCAGTCTTTGTATGGGGTCCTGGAGTTGTGATGTGCGCTGCAGGGCGGTACGGATTCGTTGCGGTGTCGCGGGCAGGAAACTACGGGTGCCTTCATCGTCCCAAGTGATCTCGAACAGTCCCGAGGCGAGGGTCCAGATGTACACCGTTCGTTCCTCTGCACGCGCGGCTTCGATCAACTCGCGAGCCTGGCGTCGTGGTTCGCTGGTCGTTGCCAGAATCACCGGATGGCGCCGGCCGACGGCCTCATGCAAATCTGCCGAGCTTCTGCGGTAGTAGCTGAGTCGCTGACCGCTGAGGTGACGGATACCGATGGGGCCCGGATCACTGCGATAAGGCGCGTAATAGTGTTTGGCGAGCAACTCGCTGATAAGCGCCTCCACTTCATCCGTGGCGGCGGGAGGCGCATCGGCGAGGTGGGTTTCCAGAAGCGGCGCCAGGGCATCCACCGGCGCGCGCCGCCTCTCGGCATCGGCGATCAGCTCAGGCAGACGTTCTTGGATCAGAGGCGTAAGTGTGTCAAGCCACATGGGGTGCTCCTAGCGGACCTTGGGCCCACGATGCAAGCGCAGCGACAAAAGAATGCCCGATAACAGGCGTTACTTCCCCCCCCTTCCCCCCTCGTTATGGTGTAAAGCGCGCGTAGGGATGACCGTAGACCGTGTACGCCAGCCATGACGTGTCGAGATCGTGCTTGGCCTGTTCACGGGCGGCACGCAACGCGTGACTGACGTTTTGGCCGGCCTTGAGCTGGCCGTAGAACTGCGAGGCGAAGCCCAGCGCCGGTCTGTCACCGATCGACCACAGCGTACCGACGAACAACCCGGCGCCGCGCTGGACGAACGCCTGGGCAAGCCCTCCCGCACCCGACAGGGTGGGACCTGTAACCCCGGACTGGCAGGCATTGAGGAAAATCAGTGGCCGCTGACCATCGACCGCCAGGTTGGCAAAAGTCTGTACTGATGCCACCGACAGAAGTGTGGTTTTGTCACTGCCCGCCACATTGAGCAACAGTCCGGCGTTCCATACCTGCGTGTAGTCGGTACTGCCATGACAGGCAAAATGCAGGACATCGAAATCCTCGCCCTTGTCGCGAGCGAGTGCACTCAGTACAGGCGCAATCTCGTCGCCAATGGACACAGCACCGAGCAAATCGCCGAGCATTTTCGCTTCCTGCGCAACGCTCGCCAGGTTCAGCTTGTTATCGTGGTAGCGAGGGATGCAATAACCCGCCTTGCCGGGACGCAAGCGGAGTCTGGCTGGCGCGATGCCGACGTTACTCATCCAGCGCGTAAGGCCCAGCTCAGCCAAAAACACCCCGCCGCTCAGGGGGGGCGGCTTGTCAGGATCCACCACGTGCACGACTTCCCAAGGGATTGAAGGTTCGTTGGCGATAACCTGAAAACTGCCTATGGCGGCTCGATGTCGCCAGATCAGGCGGCGTAGATCAATGGGAAACAACTCGACGAACATCTGTACGCCTTCAGCGCGGACACCTTGCATCAGTTGTTCGAATGCAACGTCTGCGATTGACCAGCAAGCTTCCAGTTTCTTATACAGTGTGCCGACGTAAGCCTCTTTATTGCCGGTAAAATCCTGGGTCACGAACTCATGGTTGATCTCCAGATCATCGCAGCGGGCGATGAACCGAAGTCGCCATTTATCCGGGCTGCCTTCTTCCATGATGCGCAGGTCGACCAGTGGTGGATCCTCCCGGGCACTGTCGACCACTGCCGAAACACCCATATTGCCTTTCGCCACGAACAGGGGTTGCAGAATCAAACGTGACAGGCGACGTGCACCTTGAAGCACGTCCACCCACACTTCAGCTGGCCCGACAGCCAGGCCACGCAGACCGAAAGATAAAACCTGGGGCTTGCCCTTGCCCGGCGGCGGGACGCTTTCCACTGCCGGACCGTCAACCTCACAGTTTGTCCGCGCGCGCACTTTGACTTGCAGGGCGATTCCGTTTTTGAAAGTGACGAGGTCGTTGACATAGGTCTTGCCGACCGCCTGGGCTATTTCTTCCTGTGACAGGATGACTTCAAGCTCGGCGGTCTCTCCGAACACCGGCGACTCAGGCAGGGACGCATTGACGTGGCAAGGGGTCAGTTCTTGCGGATCCGGCTTCGGTGGCGGCTGCAACGCCTCGTCAACGTATCCCACAAGGGGCGGGTCGAAGGAAAGAGGTAAGTCCCCCCTGCGACTGGGTAATTCCTCCGCCATAACCTCTACGTCATCTGCGAGTATCGGGATTTTGGCTGAATAATGAGTGGAGGGAGGCGCAATCGCCGCGTCACGGATCGTACGTTTCAACCGTTGCGGCAAACTCAACCAAGCGGACAACTGGTCACAGGTTCGAGTCTGGGCGAAATAGATGGTGTGGTAGATCACATCCTTGCCCGCGTAGGTGAAAACCGAGGCATCGGGCAACGTGGTCCCCTTGCCGAACGAGGTCATCGAAGCGGTGTCCACCACCAGGTCATTTGCGTCGTTCTGCCACAGCCGATCGGTCAGACGATCGGCCAGGAAGCCTGCCAGCGCCTCGGTCACGCCGTTACTGATGTCGAACCGGCCGGGCTCGAAATTTGCCGTGATCGCCCGATATGTATGCAGGCGCACCAATGGATTATCGGCCTGATTGAGCCGCATCACGGTCTTGCCGTCGGGTTCCATGGAGGCAAGTCCCGGCACTTTTCGCTCGTTGATTGCGACCTGTGCCAGCATCTGCATGAACTCGCCCAGCGTCTTGATCGCCAGGTTAATCAGCGGAGACACCAAGGCGCTGCCAGTGATTGCCCCGACTGCACGCGCACCGGCCATCACCACATTGGTGTAGAAATCGATGAGATCGTTCCAGTTTTCGGGTTCGGCAAGGTGGGTGCCCGCGTTGGTACAACCGACAAAGGTGGTATTGCGAAAGATGATGTCGGGGCGACTCTTGGCAAACAGTTCCTGTGCCAATACACGCCAGACCAACCCCCCTCGGCTGAACGCAATGCTGTCGACAATAGTGCCTTTGGGCAGCGTGTCGAGTGCGGCGGCCAACGCTTTGGCATTGGTCTCCACATCCTCGACCAGGGTCTTGTGATCAAAACCGATGACGGCGTCGTACTTCTCATAGGCCTCGCTCAGGAACTCGCGCCCGTCTTCATAAGTACCGAGCGCTCCGAAACTGCCGGAGGTGGAGGAAAAGGTGCCATGGACCATAAGCAGTACTTGCAGCGTGCCCTTCTTGCCGAGCGCTGGTAGCTTATCGCCACGCGGAACCCAGGCGGCCGGGTCCATGCCGTTCAGTAGCACCAGCCCTGTCGGATTGCCTGACTCGATGCGCGACACAATGGCATCGACGGTCTTCTGAGCGACGAACCTCAGCACCAGTACACGGATCGGCTTGATCAGTTTGTCGATCGCCCAATCGGTCAACGGACCGCGGTGCATGGGCGCCGCGTCCTCAGGACCACGCGGTGTGAGGGTGAACGTGCGTGTGAGCTTTTTGCCGTTCCGGGTCTGAGGACCTGTTTCGGGATCCGCCTGCTGCCAGGCAAATACGCCGCCCTCGCCTTCTAGCAGAATCACGGCGAGCTCGTCGACGTCGACGTCGACCTTCACCTGGATGGCATCCCCCGGACCTCTTTTTTCCTGGGTCTGCGTATCGCTGCGTAGCTCAACGTTGCTGCTGACATCGAATCCTGCGTCGGCCAGTGCGTCCTGCAGGGCATCCACCTGCCAGTCTGGGGAGACCGTGGCATTGCGCTTAGCCAAGGGCGACGCTGAACCAGGTCCCCCGCTGATGATTTCCAGCGATATGCCCGCTGGTAAATGAAAAGCAACGTCAAGCTCAGTGGATGAACGACCAGTCCGGACAACACGCATGATGTTCTCCCCAACAAGTGGTTGTAGCTCCTGAAATTCCGTCCTTCGGCAGAAGCCCACAACCAGATGCCTGGTCAAGATCGAATTAGGAAACTGGGGCGTTTGCGTATCGGTGGGTTAACCAAAACAGTCACGACTGAACGTGATGTTAATTGGCGTCCATGCAGCATAGATGCGGTTAATGTTTTGCGCGAGGGATGACGAAAAGACGGGGCCTAGGCACTGTACGAAATGGGCTTGTCGAACAGGCGCGGTAAGCCGAGCTTGGGCTTACGTTTCATGTTCCGCAGGGGAATTACTGGATGCATTCGATAAATGTCACAGTACTGGCGCAAGGACTCAGCATCATAGCCCTTGTCTGCCAACAGCCAACAGCCAACAGCCAACAGCCAACAGCCAACAGCCAACAGCATCGCTTGCGTGGCCTACCTCGAACAGAGGGAATTTGGACACCTTCGAGCAGCGGTTGAGCTTGCGAAATGTCGCTTGCTTGTCCTCCTGAGAGCGTGAGGTGCAAGGGTACGCCGGTAAGCGCAAACAGACACGCCGAGAACGCTTCCTCGCCGAGATGGATCAGGTAGTGCCCTGGAGTGGATTGCTGGAGCTCATCGAGCCGTTCTACCCGAAGGCCGGCGGCGGCCGAAAACCTTATCCGCTGGAAACCATGCTACGCATTCATCTGTTGCAGAGCTGGTTCTCCCTGAGCGATCCGGCCATGGAAGGAGCGCTCTACGCCCCCCCCATGCGCCAGTTCGCACGCCTGACACTGAGCGGGCCGATTCCCGAGACACCACGATCATGAACTTTAGGCACCTGCTGGAAAAGCACCAGATGCAGTTGTTCAGTCTGTTTGGGTTGGCCAATCTGATACTGGCTAAGCGATATCTTCAACGGGCGGTGGGATAGATCCGTTTGAAAAGGCGGGGCTGACTCGCTAATTAGCAAAACGAGGGCAGAAATCTGCCCCCATAAACGCAAAGCAAGGCCGGTAGGTTGAAAAACCGGCTTGAAAATGGTGGCGACGCGAACGGGTTAATTGTTTAGCGCTTCCTCAGCCGGTGGCAGTTTGGAAAAAATGATGTGCCAGAAATGTTGCTCAAGCCTGTACATGCCAGCCCTCGCTTATGAACAAGATTTGGTGAACGCTAGATGTACTGCTTGCGGGGAATTCTGTTGATTTATCAAATGATAGCCATACTCATGAATATATAACATCGCCCACTTGTTAAACGACAGGTCATGTCCGTTTTCCTACCGTCCGTTGTCTGTTTCCACAAACCTACGAACGAAATTTCACGAACCTGGCTGCTCCGTTAGTCCCATTTCCATTATTTCCGCCGTACGACCATTGCATTGGAATAGTTCCCCTGAACGAATTGCGATCTGATATCGCCCTTACATCGGCCGCCTCTTCGCATGTGCTAACGTGCGCGAGTGTTCATTTAGTAGCAGCCTCTAAATCCCATGTCCGTCGCCGAAAATCTTTTAGCGTTTACCTTCGCCACCACTCTACTGACGCTGACGCCAGGCCTCGATACCGCATTGGTCTTGAGAACCGCAACTGTGGAAGGTAAGCAACAGGCATTCCGAGCTGCGCTGGGTATCAATGCTGGCTGCCTGTTGTGGGGCGCCGCCGTCGCCTTTGGTCTGGGTGCGTTGATTGCACTCTCTGAGCTGGCATTCAATCTCTTGAAATACTGTGGCGCCGCTTACCTAGCTTGGCTTGGTTTGAATATGCTCTTGCGTCCACGTACCTCACTGTCGCCCGCTGAAACCGACGGAAAGCCAAATGCAAACTGGTTTCTGAAGGGAATGATGGGGAACGTCCTTAATCCCAAGGTTGGCATTTTCTACGTCTCTTTTCTCCCTCAGTTCATTCCCCAAGGGCACTCCTTGATTGCCTGGACATTTGGCTTGGTCAGCATCCACGTGGCGCTCGGTTTACTGTGGTCGTCAATGTTGATTGGCGCCACTCAACCACTGGCTGGCATTTTACGGCGTGAAAAGGTGATCAAGTGGATGGATCGCACCACCGGCATGGTCTTTGTTCTGTTTGCCACTCGACTGGCTTTCAGCAAGCGTTGAGATCGGCATCTCCCCTGCTTTCACATTTTTATCAGTGATTGGGGTGATACCTGTCGAGGCAGTATTCCTACTGTTTTTTGCAAAGCGGCCTGAGCCGGATGCTTCGCAAAAGCATTGACCTAGAGCCTTTGATTCATTTTGATACATCTGAAAAGTACGCTACGATCCGCCGCACCAAAACGCATAGGGATTGCAGATGAACGTCAGAATTGAAGCGCATGAGGAAGGCAGTGGATGCACGGTCTGGCTCGACAACAATGCAGTGTCGTTCCAGAACCTGGAGAAAGCGAAGACATACATGACTCAGTTGCAGGAACGGATTGAAGCCGCATCCAGTTCATTCGCTCAAGGAACAACAGATTCCGAGCAAATGTAAGCGTTCTGCCTAGCAACAGCTTTGGCTGTAAGCCATGGAGGGCTCAGCGCTGCCGGGATTGAAATAAAGCTGTTCATCGCGCCATCCAAAGTGTGGCTTAGGCGGACTAGCTTTAAGTGGTGGACGCGGGTCACGCGAGCTTGATGGCTCCGCCTTGGATATCGTCCCGCGCTATTCGCAAGTCATTGGCGTCTTGGTTGAGCCGATGAATCAAGTTCAACAATCGTTGGCGCAGCACCTCATCTTGGAGCTGCTCAGCAGCACGCATCACATCAAGAGCCGCTGCCTCATTGTTGGTGGCAACGGCGTCGAGCAGTTTGCGCATGCTTCTTGATGGCCGATTCATCTCCAACCCTCCTAGGTTTCGGTGACGCGAATCATATGGCCGGAATGTTTCGTCAGTGTTTCAGTTGCATGAACTGGTTTTGAATCACCAGCTCGGGCTGGAGCGATTACAACAATCAACATCAGGTGCTACCGCTGACTGAGGCACGTAACGAAGCTCAACCGAGCCCTTCCCTCTTCGGTCAACCGATAAGGTCGAGAACACATGTCGTTTCTACCCTCAGTCCAAGTCCACAGAGGCAGGAAAAGCGACGATGTCATTCTGCACTCAGCCGGGTCGTGAAATACCGTGATGACGCAGTTTGCGATAGAGCGTATTTCGGCTGATTCCTAGCCGGGCGGCAACATGGGCGATATGCCAGTATTCCGCCTCAATCAACGTTAGCAGCGTCTGCCGTTCGGATACTCCAAGCGGATTTTCGGCCAACGCGACTGTCACTGGTACTGTCGGCAGCAACTCCACCAAGTCGTCTAGAGTGACACGCCCCTCCAACGACAACGCTACCAGTGTGCGCAGACACGTACGCAGCTGCCGGACATTGCCCGGCCAAGGCTGCGTCAGCAAGCGCTCTCTGACGCCCGCCTCCAGCCGAATCCTTGCACCTTTTGTCTCTTCGCGCAGCAGAAGGTCGAGCAAACGGCCCTTGTCTGAACGCTCACGCAACGGCGGGAGCTGCACGGCGAACCCAGCCATGCGATAAAACAGATCTTCGCGAAAACGCCCTTCGGCCACACAGGCGTGCAGATCCTGGTGGCTGGCACTGATAAGGCGTACGTCGAGCGGACGTGCCGTCGCGCCGCCTAGCGGCACCACTTGACGTTCCTCCAGCACACGCAGCAGGCGAGTCTGTAACGCCAGTGGCATATCGGCTATCTCATCGAGAAATAGAATGCCGCCATGGGCCTGCTCCAGCTTACCGATCATCCCGTCCTTGCGTGCGCCGGTGAAGCTGCCCCCGCGATAGCCGAACAGCTCGCTCTCGATCAGCGTTTCTGGAATGGCCGCGCAATTGATCGCAACAAACGGCTGGCTCGCTCTGGAGCTGGCGCGATGCAGCGCCGCCGCAAAAGCTTCTTTGCCGGTACCGGTTTCGCCCTGTAAAAATACCGGAACGTCACGCTCCAAAACACGCAATGCGCGAACAAAGCCGCGTTGCAGGCGCGGGTCTTCCAGACACACGTTCACGTCGTTAATTTTGGGGATTGCGGGAGTGACTAAAGGCACCTGGCGTAAGGGTTCTCGCAACTGTCCATAGAGCAGGCGTCCGTCCACCAGCCGCATTGGCCAACAGACACTCGGCTGAGAGCTGGCCTGACTCACCACCTGATCGATAGGTGTTTCCAGCAGCATCGTCAGAGATTGCCCAACCACCTGATCACGGCTGAGGCCCAGCAGATCCAGCGCAGCATCATTGACTGAACAGATACGGGCACGCTCGTCGAAACTGAGCAGACCTTCACCCAGCAGCCCAACGAAGCCTGCCTCAGGGTGGAAGCGCAGCAAGTATCGCTGCGGATCATGCCCTAAGAAAAAACAGCTCTCGATCAACTTGGCTGACAGGTTGGTCAACGCCATGGCCTTGAAGTGTTGCTGAAGACTGTGTTCCTCCCGTACAGAGGAGAGGTTGAGCACGGCAAGCAACTCTCCGCTCGCATCAAATATCGGGCTAGCCGAACACGTTAAGCCGACGTGCTTACCACGGAAATGTTCATCACGACGGATGGTTACGTGCTGTCGCTCGACCAAGCAAGTGCCGACACCGTTGGTACCCTCGCAATCCTCGCTCCATACCGAACCGAGCCACAGTCCGGAACGCTGGAACTCGGCTCGTTCGGATTCGTTGAACACACTGTCAATCGCCACACCGCGAGCATCGGTGAGTAGCACCACGTGGCCGTCACGCCCGAGTTGTTGGTGCAAACTGCTCATCTGCCAGTGCGCCACAGAGATGATGTGTTCCAGTGGCGCGCGGTGATCCTGTAAGCGTGGGTGCTCAACTACATTAGGCGCGCGGCGGCTGGCGGGATCGAGCTGATGCTGATCCAAGCAACGGCGCCAAGACCGTGTGATAGCCAGGTCAGTAGTATGGCCGTGGCTGGCTGGAGTGCCCTGCACGGCTTGTAGCACTTGTTGTGCATGGGCGTTGATCAAGGCCGGCTTCATTGTTCTTGTTCTCCGCTACGGTTAGGACACGGGGTTGTTCGCAGCTTATATGAAAAGACTGCAACGAGCGCTCTTTGCACCGCGTGACACTCTGTCATCCGCCGTTCCCAGAATCGTGACATAGATCCGAGTCAATGCCTGAGCACTACTGCGACAGCCGCTCTGCAACGGGGCTTTCATGAAGATGGCCCGGCCCTTGCTCTAGGGCAAGTTGTTACAAAAACAACAAGATCGGGAGAGGCTCCATGAACATCGCTATCGAAACACCTCTGCAAACGCCAACTGCTCAGCTCGCGGCCTGGGTCGAAAACCTCGGCGAGCGTCTCGCCCAACGTGATTTGGACGACGCGCTGGAATTGTTTGCCGAAGAGTGTCACTGGCGTGACCTGCTACTTTTCAGCTGGAACTTAGTGACCTTGGAAGGCAAGCCTGCCATCCGAGACATGTTCGAAACACGCCTCGACCAGACTCGTCCTGAGCGATGGAAACTGGAAGGTGAGGCGACGCTGAATAACGGTGTACTCGAAGGTTGGATCAGCCTGGAAACCGAAGCGGCGCGAGGAAAAGGCTACGTGCGTCTGAAGGAAGGCCTGTGCTGGACGCTGCTGACGACCATGCGCGAGCTCAAAGGTTTTGAAGAACCCAGTGGCCGCCGTCGTCCGATGGGTGCCAGTCATGGTCACGCCCACGCCGACAAACGCAACTGGCTGGAGCGCCGACGCGATGAAGAAGCTTCGCTGGGTATCACCACCCAACCCTACTGCCTGATCGTGGGCGGCGGCCAGGGTGGGCTGGGGCTCGCTGCGCGGCTCAAGCGAATGGGCGTGCCAACTCTGATCGTCGACAAAGCCGAGCGTCCTGGCGATCAGTGGCGCGGTCGCTACAAGTCGCTGTGCCTACACGACCCTGTCTGGTACGACCATATGCCTTACCTGCCCTTCCCCGATCACTGGCCAGTTTTCACCCCAAAAGACCAGATTGGCGACTGGCTGGAAATGTACACCAAAGTCATGGAGCTCAATTATTGGCCGCGTACAGAATGCGTGAGCGCCAGCTTTGACGAGCAAAGTGGCGCCTGGAAGGTTGAAGTGCAGCGCAATGGCGAGCGTGTGACTTTACAGCCTACCCAGTTGATCCTCGCCACCGGCATGTCTGGCGTACCCAATGTTCCCAATTATCCGGGTGCCGAGGTTTTCAATGGCCAGCAGCATCATTCCAGTCGCCATCCCGGTGGAGACGCATGGAGTGGCAAGCGCGCGGTGGTAATCGGTGCGAACAATTCGGCTCACGATATCTGCGCCGACTTGGTGGAGAACGGCGCCGAGGTGACCATGGTGCAGCGCTCGAGCACCCACATCGTGCGTTCCGACAGTTTAATGGATCTCGTCTTCAGCGGGCTCTACTCAGAAGACGCCCTGGAGACGGGTTTGACCACGGACAAGGCTGACATGCTGTTCGCCTCGATCCCCTATAAGGTTATGCCCAGCTTTCATCAACCCATCTTTGACGCGATCAAGGAGCGTGACAAGGACTTCTACGAACGCTTGGCCAAGGCCGGCTTCATGCTCGATTTCGGTGACGACGAGTCTGGCCTTTTCATGAAGTACGTACGCCGTGGTTCTGGTTACTACATCGACGTCGGCGCCTCAGAACTGATCGCTAACGGCACAATAAAGCTCAAGAGCGCCCCTGGCCTGGGTGTCGAACGCATCGAAGCAGATGCCGTCGTACTCAACGATGGCAGCCGACTACCGGCAGATCTGATCGTCTACGCCACGGGCTATGGCTCAATGAATGGTTGGGCGGCGAAGCTGATTTCCCAGGAAGTAGCTGACAAGGTCGGCCGCTGCTGGGGCTTGGGTTCTGGAACCACGAATGATCCTGGCCCGTATGAGGGCGAACTGCGGAACATGTGGAAGCCAACACAGCAGGAAAACCTATGGTTCCACGGTGGCAACCTGCATCAGTCACGGCATTATTCACTGTATCTGGCGCTGCAGTTAAAAGCGCGCTTCGAAGGCATCGACACATCCGTCTACCGCCTTGCCGAGAGTCACCACACTGGCTGAGTCAAATGGCGCCCAGCCGTGGTTGGGCGCCTCTCCACAATGCCCCGGACGCAGCCTATGAATAGCCTCTAAGAGAGGGGTTCACTGTGTACGGTTTCAGCGTACAAAAGCCTAATGGCCGACGTAAACAGCTGCTTGCCCCAGAGATTCCCCAATCCGTAAAAGCTGATTGTACTTTTCCAGTTCGAGAAGAATCAGACTGGGGCAGTGATATCTCGGCAACTAGCTCAATTCGATGTCGGCGCCAACAATGTCAAGCAAACTCCATAACGCACCTCCCCGAGATAGGGCATGCACAGAAACCAAATTCAGTTAGATTTTGCATTAATTTATTCTATTCATAGAATAAGCTGATCAATCTGCCTGTTCCCGAGTACATACCTATGGCCATTAACTTCGACCTCAACGACTTGCAAGCTTTTCGTGCTGTTGTCGAGCAAGGCAGTTTTCGAAGGGCCGCCGACACTGTGCGCATCTCTCAACCTGCCCTGAGCCGGCGCATCGATAAGCTTGAAGATGCCTTGGGTGTGCGGTTGTTCGAGCGCACTACGCGTAAAGTCAGTTTGACTCAGGCCGGACGCAGTTTCATGCCCAGCGTCGAGCGCTTGCTGGATGATCTGGACGTGGCGTTGCTGGGCATTAGCGAAGTGGCTTCGACCCGTCTTGGCCATGTCACTGTCGCCTGCGTACCGTCAGCGGCTTACTACTTCATGCCGCGGGTGATCGCGCATTACCACCGGCAATTTCCACGCATCAAAGTCAAAGTGCTGGATTCCAGTGCTCACGACGTACTCAGTGCAGTGGTCAACGGCGAAGCGGATTTCGGCTTGAGCTTCATAGGCACGCTGGAGACTGAAGTCGAGTTCGAGCCGCTGGTGCAGGAAAGTTATGTTGTCGCGTGCCGGCGTGATCATCCGTTGGCGGATCGCCACAGCGTGAGCTGGGACGAGTTCTATCAGCAGGACTACATCTCGCTAGACAAGACGTCGGGCAATCGCTTTCTGCTCGATCAGGCGCTGACCGGCATCGTCCCGCAGCGCCAGAGCATCTGTGAAACCCGGCATGTGACGACGATGATCGGTTTGGTGGAGGCTGGGCTGGGGGTAGCGGCGGTGCCACTGATGGCGATGCCGGCAGCGGATCATCCGATATTGACGCGGGTGCCGCTGACCGATCCGCAGGTGATGCGCAGTGTTGGGCTGATCAAACGCCGAGGTCGTACATTGACCCCGGCGGCGCTGGAGCTGGAGCGCTTGGTGGTGGAAATGAAAGTTCAGATCAGCGACTGACCGAATCCAGGCCGGTGGCCTTTATGTCCGTTTGTGCGTCCGAGGATGCCAGGTATTCCAACAACGCCCTGGCTTCAGCAGGGTGTTGTGCGCCCACGGGAATTCCGGCAGCGAAACGCGTCACCGACTGCACCGGCTCCGGAATCTTTGCCACAAAACTCACGCCCGGCACTGGCAGCAATTCGCTGACCTGCTGAAAGCCCAGTTGGTAGTCACCGGTGGCGACCACCGAACCCACGGGAATCTTCGGGATCATTTTCGATTTAGGTTTGAGCTGGTCTTCTATGCCCAGGCGCGTGAACAGTTGATTTTCGATGTATACGCCGCTTGCGCTGTCTGAATAGGCGACAGACTCCGCGTTTAGTAGTGTCTTTTTCAATGCATCGACGGTACTGATGTCAGGTTTCGGTGCACCTTCGCGCACCACGAGACCGATCCGCGAATCCGCCAGTTCTACCCGTGAGGCGGGATCGACTTTGCCCTGTTTGATCAACTCATCGAGGGCATAACCGACCATGATCACCACGTCAGCTTTTTCTCCGCGAGAAAGACGGTTGGGAATAGCTTCCGGCGCTTTGCCCATCGACGGGCCAAGGGCGGTATCGAGCGTGTTGCCGGTAGACACGGCAAATTTAGGGCCGAGGACTTTGTAGGCGGCGGTGAAACCACCGGAGGTCATCACGCGGATTTCTTCCGCTTGGACCGTGGTGCTCAGACCGAGGCTGGTCAACAAGGCGAAGGCGGCAAGATTGAATAGCTGTTTCATAATTGTTTCTCGAAAACTGGCGGGATCAAGAGATCGCTGGTTGTAAGCGACCGGTCGCACGGCGATAGAGATAGAGCGTCGCGCACAGGGCACAGAGCGCGGCGAAACTCATCCAATAGCCTGGCGCTGCCTTGTCGCCAGTGTACTGAATCAGGAAGGTCGAGATCGCCGGTGTGAAACCGCCAAACACCGCTGTGGCCAGGCTGTACGCCAGCGAGAAACCGGCGACGCGGACCTCGACCGGCATGATCTCCGTGAGCGCCGCAATCATCGCGCCATTGTACAAACCGTAAATGAACGACAACCACAGCAAGACCAACAGCATGTTGACGAAGCTCGGCGCGTTCACCAGGTACGTCAGCGCCGGATACGCGGTGGCAAGGGTCAGTAGCGCCATGGCGATCAGAACCGGACGCCGACCGATACGGTCAGATAATGCACCGCCAATGGGTAACCAGAAGAAGTTTGAAACACCCACCAACAGCGTCACCAACAACGCGTCGGATGTGCTCAGGTGCAGCACGGATTTGCCGAATGTTGGCGCGTAAACGGTGATCAAGTAGAACGCGGTGGTGGTCAGTGCGACCATCATCATTCCGGCAAATACGATCACCCAGTTCTGCGCGAGGGTGCGGAACACATCGCCCATACTCGGCTGGTGCTTGCGCGCGGCGAATACCTCGGTTTCTTCCAGATTGCGACGCAGGAAAAAGATGAACGGGACGATCATGCAGCCGACGAAAAACGGAATTCGCCAGCCCCAATCGGCAATCATCGCAGGCGCCATCCACTGGTTCAGTCCGTAGCCCAACGCTGCTGCGACGACGATCGCGACTTGTTGGCTGGCCGATTGCCAACTGGTGAAAAAGCCCTTGTTGCCGGGCGTGGCAATTTCCGAGAGGTACACCGAGACGCCACCCATTTCCGCACCGGCCGAGAAGCCTTGCAGCAAGCGCCCGATCAGCACGATGGCTGGGGCGAAGAGCCCGATGGTCTCGTAACCTGGCACTAGCACAATCAGGATCGTGCCGCTGGCCATGATCGACAGCGTCACGATCAAGCCTTTGCGCCGACCTACATCATCGATGTAAGCACCCAGCACCACCGCGCCCAATGGACGCATCAGGAAGCCAGCACCGAACACCGCAAAGGTCATCATCAGGGAGGCAAATTCACTGCTGGCCGGGAAGAACACGGCCGCAATCTGCGTGGCATAAAAGCCGAAAAGGAAGAAGTCGAACTGTTCAAGGAAATTACCCGAGGTGACCCGGAAAATCGCACTGGCGCGTGAACGCCCGGAAGGAATTGATGTTGTCATTGACCTGTACTCCACCGCTTTTATGACGTGCACCGCCTGGACGCGCTGCACGGTTCTTATTGGGGTGAATGGTGGAGCAGGTAGACCGATTTGATAAGTGCATTGTTGGCATGCATTGATGCGCGGAGCGAATCAATGCATAGCATTGTGAAACGATCTTCCAAATCAAACCGAAGCCCCGCGATGAAGCTCGTAAGGTTGATCCGCCACGCTGAGAGCGCCGCAAACGCGGGCCTTGCCACTTCAGAACCGGACTCAATACCGCTGACTGAAAAAGATAACGCTTTACTTACCTGGCTCGAACTCAATGGGAACCGTGACCTGATTTTAGATAGGTCTTTGCCCATTCACGATATTTGTCCGAGAGTGTGTATTTGGAGAGCAATTCAGGAAGGGACAGCTCACTGTTTTCCATGCCGCTTTGCTCATGCAGTGCATCGTAGGTCGCTTTGATCGCGGACAAATAAGGTGCGTGACCGTTGACCACGATCCTCACGTTGGCGCCGCTCAATTTATCAACGTTACTCAGTTCGGGATTTCCGTAGTTGATGAGCATGATCGGCAGGGAAAGATGCGCGGTCAGTGCCTTCAGATGCTGGAAGTTCTTAACACCGACAAGACAAATCGCATCAGCCCCAGCCTTTTGATAGGCCGTCGTTCGGGCAATCGAATCTTCCAGGGTGGTGACTGCCACATTTGTACGCGCGATGATGCTGAGTGCATCGTCCGACCGCGCAAAACGCGCAGCGTAGATCTTGCTCGCGGCCTCATCAATATCGATGAGCACATTCGATTGCTCGTCGTACTTGGCGGGCAGGTGCGTGTCTTCCAGTGTCAGAGCAGCAGCGCCAGCCTTCTGTAATTCCGTGACCGTCCGCATAACATTGAGCGCGTTGCCGAACCCATGATCAGCGTCGCCAATGATTGGGATTTGGCTGGCCCGTCCTACCCTGGAAACTTGCTCTGCGTATTCATCAAGCGTGAGCAACGCGATGTCGGGAGCGCCGAGTACCTGAAGCGAGGCGACGGAACCGCCCTGGATGGCGACCTCAAAACCAAGGTCGGAAGCCATTCGAACCGAGATCGGATCGAAAACTGATGCGGCAAATTTACAGACTGTTCCATGAAGCAAATCACCGAACGCCTTGCGTAGTTCATGATGAGATCGCTCAATCATTTTCCCGGCTCCATCACATTTCAACTGAGTACTTCGCATGAACCGTTCTGCGAGAACGAGACAGCAAAATGGCTACCGGTCATTGCGCTCTGTTCGATGAGGAATGACCGGTAAGCGATGCTGATTACTTTTGAGTTGCTAACGCTCTACGCGCCGCCTTTTCGTTTTTCATCGCGGCCATTTCACGCTCGCAGGCTTCTACATCGAACGAGTTGTCCCACTTGGCAATGGCTATGGTGCCGATACCGTTGCCGATCAGGTTAGTCACGGCTCGCGCTTCGTTCAGGAACCGGTCGATGCCCAAGAGCAATACAAGGCCCACCAACGGAATGGAGTGGATGGTTGTAAGCGTTGCCGCCAGTGTTATGAACCCGGCACCCGCCACGCCAGCGGAGCCTTTTGAGGTCAGCAGGAAGACGCCCAACAGAATCATCTGATCCATAAACGTCAGTGGCGTATTGGTTGCCTGTGCGATAAAAATCGCCGCCATGGTGAGGTAAATGCAGGTGCCATCCGCATTGAAGGCATATCCAGTTGGCAGCACCATGCCCACCACTGACTTCCTGCAGCCCAGCTTTTCAAGTTTCACCATCATTCGCGGAAGCACCGCTTCAGTTGAGCAAGTTCCAAGCGTGATGAGAATCTCGTCCTTAAAGTACCGGAGGAACTGAAACAAAGGCATTCCTGACCATCTAGCAACCGCCCCCAGCACTATCACAATGAATATCAGCGTGGTGACGTAGAGTGCTATCAGCAACTGGCCGAGTGACAGCAAGGTACCAATTCCGTACTTGCCTATAGTGAAAGCCATCCCAGCGCCGGCACCAATCGGAGCCAGACGCATAACCATTGCCACGATCTTGAACAGCCCTTGCAGAAACAGGTCGATGGTATTGATCAGCGGTTTGCTGGTTTCGCCCATTTGAACGAGGGCAACGCCCATCAACACCGAAATCAAGATGACCTGAAGCATGACGCCATTCGAGAATGCGCCAATGAAGGTACTCGGGATTATGTTGAGAAAGAAATCGATTGTTCCGCCCTGCTCACTGGCGGCTTGGCTGTACTTGGCGATAGCGCTGGCATCAAGCGTGGTAGCGTTGATATTCATCCCAGCGCCTGGCTTTGCGATATTGACCACAATAAGGCCGATGACCAGCGCAATGGTTGAAAGGATTTCAAAGTAGAGCAGCGCTTTGACGCCGATCCGCCCGACTTCCTTGATGCTGCCCATCTTAGCGATACCAACGACGACGGTACCGAAAATAATAGGCGCCAACAGCATTTTGATGAGTTTGATAAAGCCATCCGCAAAAGGTTGGAGCTTGGCTCCGAATTGCGGTTCAAAGTGACCAATTGCTGCACCGATGACGATACCGATCAGCACCTGCACATACAGCTGGCTGTACCAGCGGGACTTGGAGATTTCCACGGGAGCACCTCATTTTATTTTTGTGATGGGCGTGTGGCGTGGCGTCAGTGAGTGACGCCTAATAACGGCAGGCCTCCTGCAAGAGGCCGCCGTTCGAGGGCTATCAGCCTTCGCCCAGCTCGCGCATTACTGCGTACAAAGCGGACTTGGCTTCGAAGCCGACACCTGGGATATCCGGCAGACCTACATAGCCATTTTCCACGCGGATCCCGTCAGCGAAGCCGCCGAAAGGCTGGAACACATCCGGGTACGATTCGTTACCGCCCAGGTGCAGACCTGCTGCGATGTTCAGGGACATCTGGTGACCACCGTGAGGAACTACGCGGCGGGAAGACCAACCCATTTCTTCCATCACCTTCAGGGTGCGCATGTACTCCACGAGCCCGTAAGACAGGGCGCAGTCGAACTGGAGGTAATCGCGATCAGGGCGCATACCACCGTGGCGCAGCAGGTTACGAGCATCCTGATGGGAGAACAGGTTTTCACCAGTAGCCATGGGCAGTTCATAGTGGTTTGCAAGCTCAGCCTGCAGTTCATAGTCCAGCGGATCGCCAACTTCTTCGTACCAGAAGAGGTTGTACTTTTTGATGGCTTCCGCGTAAGCGATACCTGTCTTCAGATCGAAGCGGCCATTGGCATCGACCGCCAGTCGACGACCGTCCCCGACCACTTCAAGTACTGCTTCGATGCGACGGATGTCTTCGTCCAGTGGCACCGCACCGATCTTCATCTTGACGACGTCATAGCCACGATCCAGATAGCTCTGCATTTCTGCTTTGAGCTTGGTCTGATCTTTGCCAGGGTAGTAGTAGCCGCCCGCCGCGTAGACCCAGACCTTGTCATCTGCCACGCCGTTGCGGTAACGGTCGGCCAGCAGGCGATACAGGGGCTTGCCTTCAATCTTCGCAACGGCATCCCACACAGCCATATCAATGGTGCCAACTGCGACTGAGCGCTCGCCGTGGCCACCTGGCTTTTCGTTGGTCATCAGGGTTTTCCAGATGGCGAACGGATCCAGGTTGTTGTTTTCATGATCGACGAGAGTATCTGGATCAGCTTCTGTGATACGCGCCAAGAAGCGATCACGCATCAATGCGCCCTGACCATAGCGACCGTTGGAGTTGAAACCGTAACCGATGACAGGTTTGCCATCGCGAATCACATCCGTGACGACAGCGACAACCGAGCAGGTCATTTTCGAAAAATCGATGTAGGCATTGGCGATTGGAGAAGCGATAGAGACGGTTTTTTCACGGATGTCTACGATACGCATGACGGGTTCCTCTTGTTGTTGGTGGCCCCACGTTATGCTTTGCGATGACACCCGCCCAATGCTATTAATGCCGCGCCCTATGCACAGGAGGCATTGCCCTTGGAACTCGTCTGGCTCGAAGATTTTTCAGCGCTTGCCGAATACGGCAGCTTTGTTCGTGCCGCTGAAGCGCGCCACGTCACTCAGCCGGCCTTCAGCCGCAGAGTCCGTTCACTGGAGAATTGGATGGGCGTGGAGTTGTTTGTGCGCACGCCTCAGGGAGCAACCCTGACCGAGGCTGGAAGGCAGATTTTGCCCAGCGCTCAGGAGGCTGCCAGACGCTTGTACAGGATGCGCACAGAGGCACAGGAGGTGGCTGGGATGGCCGCCAAGACACTGCAATTCGCAGCCACTCACTCCCTGTCTTTTACATTTTTTCCAAGATGGCTGAGAAGCACGGAGAATGGCGCCCCGATAGATGCTGTACGCCTGCACTCAGATAGCATGGCTGTTTGTGAGCAGATGCTGATTCACGGCCAAGTTCAGTTCCTGCTTTGCCATCGCCATCCCGACGTCCCACCTTTGCTGGCCCCTGATCAATTCATTGGGAAGAAGGTTGGAGAGGATGTGCTCGTGCCTTTGGCAAGTGCCTCTGCCAATTTTGGTACCTCACCTGAAACACTGCCTTACTTGGCATACACCCACGAATCGGGTCTAGGCCGCATCGTCGCTCACCGACTCCACGGCAAAGAAGACTACCTTCGCCTCAAGCCTCTTTTTAGTAGCCACCTTGCAGCAGTACTTATGTCCATGGCTTTGGAAAGCAAGGGTGTAGCGTGGTTACCGAAAAGCCTGACGGAACAGGAAATGGCTGATGGACGCCTTGTCAGGGCCCTCGATGAAAGCTGGGATATCCCTTTAGAAATTCATCTAACGCGACCGACAGCCCCAATCAGCCCTTCTGCAGAAGAATTCTGGGCCAAGCTGGGCGACTAAATCCCATTTTGCTGACTCCGGTTTCAATTTATCCAATGCCGTTTCAGGGCCAAAGCAAGATCAAATACGCCACGATTCGTGAAGTGTTTGATCACTGAATCGCCATTGTTTGAAGCTAGTAACCTCACTACGCTCGTGGCCGCGCATCTCCCCAACAACAGCTAGTGCGGCCTGGCAGCGAGGGTTTTATGTTTAATGTTGTTTCTTCTGGCCTTAGGTTTACGTCCGTTTCATGGGAGCGCGCCAATGCTTGGCAGCGCCCTGACTGTAAGGGTCAGACCTGGCGATAATTTGATGATCCTGAAAGCGATGCAGATGGCGCGGCCTGGCGATGTCCTCGTAATTGACGGTAGTGCCGACCTAACGCGCGCCGTCTTCGGAGGCATCATGCGGGCAATGGCATTGATTGAAGGCCGGAATTGTTGGCGTGGTAATCAATGGCGCTCTGCGCGATCTCGATGAGTGGCAGACCGGCGAGTTGCCAGCCTACGCTATCGGCGGGGTGCATCGAGGGCCAAGCACCGATGGTGGAGGAGAAATCAATGTCCCGATCTCCTGCGCTGGAATGTTGGTTACACCTGGTGATTTGATGATCGGCGACGGCGATGGTGTAGTTGCTGCCGCCCGTTCAGAGCTGCCTGAATTGCTTGTGCGTTGCCACGATTTGCTTGCACGCGAGCAGGCAACATTGAAGGCTATTGAAGCCGGCACACTAGACCCGAATCGCTTCGACGCTATTTTGCGGGCAAAGGGCTGTCCGCTTTAATTTCTCAGGCACGCCGACTCATCCCTACGAGCGGCATTCAATTTACTTCTTTGTTAGCGCGATGCAATGCGCGCCAGTATCTCTCAACCATCTAACTCATAAGCTAAAGGTGGGCAGCCTCAAATGATCGATTGGGCTATGTACCTGCTGTTGGGCGCTGCAATGGGTACGCTCGGAGGGATATTCGGGATCGGTGGTGGACTCATTGCAATCCCGGCTTTGGTGTTGATGTTCGGAATGGATCAACAGCTGGCTCAGGGGACGACGCTCGTCATGGTCGTGCCCAACGTGATGCTCGCGCTGTGGCGATACCACCAACGAACACGAATTTTACTGCGTCATGCGGCGCCATTAGCGGCAGCAGGATTTGTCTTCGCCTGGATAGGATCGATCATTGCCGTAGGCCTGGATCCCGATACCATGCGCATAGGTTTTGCCGTCTTCATGATGCTGCTTTCGGCCTACAGCTATTTGCAGATGTACTTACCTAAACCGCAGCCCAGCAAAGAGCTGCGACATCCATGGCCATGGTTGATGGTCTTGGGATCGGGTTCCGGGATCTTGGGCGGTTTTTTCGGTTTGGGAGCATCGGTATTGGCCACTCCCGTTTTATCCACCGTCTTCGGTACAACCCAAGTAGTTGCGCAAGGGCTATCACTGGCACTGGCCGTTCCGAGTACGGGTGTAACGCTGCTGACTTATGCACTCCACGACCATGTGCAATGGCATCTTGGCCTGCCCATGGCGTTAGGTGGGCTTCTCAGTGTCAGCTGGGGAGTCAAGCTCGCTCATGCCCTGCCCGAAAAGTCTCTTCGCACCTGGTTTTGCCTGTTTCTTATGGTGTGTGCTGCCTTGATGATCACTAAAGCTTGAGACGCATTGAGCAATCACACTGAAAACGGGTTAATTCGATTATTCACAATTCGTGCTGAACGCGTTCACTTTCACGCTCTTGATGCGTGATCAGGGATCAATATGCTGTAGGCATGTTTGTACCCGTGATCTCGAATAAGACAGAGAAAGAATCCAGCCATGAATATGCCTCGAACGCTCTACCAGAAACACATCGATAGCCACACCGTTTGCCCTCTTGATAATCAAGGCCACGTGCTTTTGTACATTGATCGCCAGGTCGCTAACGAATACACGAGCCCCCAGGCATTTAGCGGGATGCGCGAAGCAGGCCGTAAAGTATGGCGGCCAAACGCGACGCTTGCGGTGGTCGACCACGTGAACCCGACCGCACCGGTTCGTATTGCGACCATGCCGGATGCCGGCGGTGCGCAACAGGTCTCGTACTTTGAAGAAAACTGCCGAGACTTTGGAATCGAGCTCTTTGATGTGCTGGACAAGAGACAAGGCATTGAGCACGTCGTAGCGCCAGAGCAAGGCTTCATATTACCTGGGATGGTCGTCGCTGCAGGTGACAGCCACACCACGACTTACGGTGCATTGGGTGCTTTCGGATTTGGCATCGGCACCTCTGAAATCGAGCACCTGCTGGCGTCGCAAACACTGGTCTACAAACGCCTGAAAACCATGCGAGTTACAGTGAACGGGCTGCTCAGTAGCGGTGTCACGTCCAAAGATATCATCATGGCGCTGATCGAAAATATCGGCGCATCAGGCGCCACTGGCTATGCAATCGAATTCGCCGGGCCGGCGATCTCTGAGCTAAGTGTCGAGGCCAGAATGACGATCTGCAACATGGCCGTCGAAGCGGGTGCCAGGGGCGCGTTCATGGCTCCGGATGACAAAGTCTTCGCTTATCTGCAAACCAAACCACGTGCGCCTCAAGGCGAAATGTGGAAGCAGGCAGTTGCTAAGTGGAAAGAACTGCACACTGACGAAGGCGCTGTATTTGACCGCGAGGTAATACTCAACGTTGATGATCTGGAACCGATGGTCACTTGGGGTACAAGCCCCGATCAAGCCTCGCCAGTCGGCGGTTATGTGCCAGACCCTGCCACTCAACCCGACCTCATTCTTCGCCAAGGTATGCAACGCGCTTTGGATTACATGGGTCTGCAGGCGGGCATGCCGCTGAGCGACGTGGTCATCAGCCATGCGTTTATCGGCTCCTGCACTAATGCACGAATTGAAGACTTGCGTGACGTTGCCCGTGTGGTGCGCGGCAAGCGCGTAGCGGCACATGTACGAGCAATGATCGTTCCCGGCTCAACACTGGTTCGTACTCAAGCCGAACAGGAAGGCCTTGCGCAGATATTCCTGGATGCCGGTTTTGAATGGCGGCAGTCGGGTTGCTCGATGTGCCTGGCCATGAATGACGATGTCCTCGCTCCAGGTGACCGCTGCGCATCAAGTACAAATCGCAATTTTGAAGGTCGCCAAGGTGCCGGCGCGCGCACCCATCTCATGAGTCCGGCGATGGTCGCAGCTGCAGCGATCACCGGACATTTGACCGACGTTCGCTCATTCGCTCTGGAGGCTTGAAGCATGCAACCTTTCAACACGGTCAGCGGCAGCGCCGCGCCACTTTTGGCTTCCAACATTGACACCGACGTGATCATGCCCAAACAGTTTCTCAAGGGTATTGATCGCAAGGGATTGGATCGCGGTTTGTTCTTCGATTTGCGCTTTCTGGAGTCAGGCGAACCCAACCCTGAGTTCATTCTCAATCAACCAGCCTGGAACGACGCAGCCTTCCTGGTGGTCGGCCCCAACTTCGGTTGTGGGTCTAGTCGAGAACATGCCGTTTGGGGCCTGAAACAAGTCGGCATCAGAGCACTCATCGGTACCAGTTTTGCCGGTATTTTTTATGACAACTGCCAGCGCAATGGTGTGTTGGCCATACAGCTTTCTGAAGCCCAGCTAAAGCAGATTGCCAGGGTAATCAGTGACGCGCCGACAGCACGGATCGAAGTGAATTTACCAGAGCAAACAATCGAATTGGCGGACGGTACTGTGATTCCTTTCGAGATCGACCAACTGCGCAAACAGTCCCTTTTGCTAGGACTTGATGCGATTGGTACGACGTTGCAGCGGGCCGATCAGATTCGAAGCTTCGAATCTCGGCATCTGGCGGAAAACCCCTGGTTGAGCTGATGAAAATTCCTGGCGGAAGATCACGTGTGTTGATCTTCCGCCCCGGAAGTCACCCAACCGACAGATCGCGAAAGTACTCTTCCAGAAATTCGACGCAGACGCGCAATTTAGCCGACTCGCTTAGGCGAGTGGGATAAACAGCCCAGACATTGGCGCTCTGTGAGTAATCAGCAAGCACCTGCACCAGACGTCCTTTTTCCAGCATCGGTTTCACATCCCACATCGAACGCAGCAGAATGCCGCCACCACTCAGCGCCCACTCCAAAACAATCTCGCCACTGTTGGAAGACAACGGGCCGCTGACGCGCACGGATTCTTCCTGCCCGTTTCTGGTGAGGTTCCACACGCCAAAAGCGTTGTTTCGCTCTTTCAGCACCAGGCAATCATGGTTTTTGAGATCTTCCAACGACTGAGGCGTGCCCCGCCGCTCCAGATACTCGGGCGTTGCACACAGCACGCGCCGATTACTCACAAGCTTGCGCCCCAAATGCTGACCCGGCAGGTCATCTCCCACACGTATCTCCAAATCGAACCCTGTAGCATTTCCCGCTTGGTTGAGCCCCCAGGCGATCGACTACTACGTGGATGAGTACACCCGTGCTGGCTTCACCGGCCCCCTGAACTACTACCGTTGCCGCGACCGCAACTGGGAGATCTCCGCCTTTCTCGATGGCGCGGTGGTGCGCCAGCCCAGCATGTTCATCGGTGGCGCCAACGACCCATCCATCGAGCCGCCACAGATTCGTAGGCTGTATGACCAGCTCGAAACCTATCTGGTCGGGCTGCGCAAGAAAGTACTGCTACCCGGTGTGGGCCACGCCGCGGCGGAAGAAACGCCAGAGCAGATCAACGCGTTGCTTCTCGAGTTCCTCGAACAACTGGACGACAACTGAGTCGATCCCTCGTTGGCTATTCGCCAAGGTATTTCACATGAACAACAATAAGACGGTGTCCAACATGAATGGACTGATGCAGCAACAGCAGCTGCTTATTTCGACGCTCCTCACCCATGCCGAGCGCCACCATGGCTACCAGGAGGTCGTCTCCCGCCGCGTCGAAGGCGATATCCATCGACAAACCTATCGCGACCTTGGGCAACGCGCACGCTGCCTGGCCAATGCGCTCGCCACGCTCGGCGTCAGCTTTGGTGACCGCGTCGGCACGCTCGCCTGGAACGGCTACCGCCACATGGAGCTGTACTACGCCGTATCCGGCTCGGGTGCCGTGCTGCACACGTTGAACCCACGCCTGCATGCCGACCAGGTGCAGTGGATTGCCGACCACGCAGAGGACCGCGTGCTCTTCTTCGACCTGACCTTCCTGCCGCTGGTCGAATCCATCGCCGGAAAAGTCTCGACCATCACCCGTTTCGTGCTCATGACCGACCGAGCGCATATGCCGGCGGTTACCTCGATCCCCGATCTGCTGTGCTACGAAGATTTGATCGAAACCCACACCGACGACTTCGTTTGGCCAACCTTCGATGAGAACAGTGCATCGTCGCTGTGCTACACCTCCGGTACCACCGGCCATCCCAAAGGTGTGCTCTACAGCCACCGTTCGACGCTTCTGCACACCTACGCCGCCGCCCTCCCCGACACCTTGAACTGTTCGGCGCGCGACACCATCCTGCCGGTGGTGCCGATGTTCCATGTCAACGCCTGGGGTTTGCCGTACATGGCCTGCATGGTCGGCGCCAAGCTGGTTTTTCCCGGGCCAATGCTCGACGGCGAATCGCTCTACGAGTTGTTCGAGGCGGAGAAAGTCACCCTGTCCGCCGGCGTGCCCACCGTCTGGCAAGGTTTGCTCGCGCATGTCGAGGCAACGGGCAAGACATTTTCGACCATGCGCCGGACGATTATCGGTGGCTCGGCCTGCCCTTCGGCCATGATGGCGGCTTTCGAGGACCGCTATGACGTACAGGTGCTGCACGTCTGGGGCATGACCGAGCTGAGTCCGCTCGGGACCGTTTGCACCCCCAAGGCCAGGCACCTCGCCATGGACAGCGCCGAACGCCGCGTCCTGCAGGCCAAACAGGGTCGGGTCGTATACGGCGTCGACATGAAAATCGTCGGCGATGATGGCAAGGAACTCCCCCGCGACGGCAAAACCTCGGGCGAGCTGATGGTGCGCGGTCCCTGGATCATCTCCTCTTACTACAAGAGCGACACTGGCGATTCGCTGGTCGATGGCTGGTTCCCAACAGGCGATGTCTCGACCATCGATGCCGAGGGCTTCATGCAGATCACCGACCGCAGCAAGGATGTCATCAAGTCCGGAGGTGAGTGGATCGGTTCCATTGACCTGGAAAACATCGCCATGGCCCACCCGGCGGTGGCGATGGCCGCGTGTATTGCGGCCTACCATCCGAAGTGGGATGAGCGCCCGCTCCTGGTCGTGACCCGCAAGCCCGGTAGCGAAGTTTCGCGCGACGAATTGCTTGGCTTCTATGAAGGCAAGATCGCCAGATGGTGGACCCCGGATGACGTGGTATTCGTCGACAGCATCCCGCTCGGCGCGACCGGCAAGATGCTGAAGAACAAGCTTCGCGAGATGTTCCACGACTACCGTCTGCCCACCGCCTGAGGGCCGGCCTCGCTCAATGCGCTCGGGCGGGTAGTGACACGCACCGATGCTTGCCCGAGCCGCACGCAGGTCAAGGCCCGGTTCACGAGTCCGATCAGGGCCGTGCAATAACAACAAGAAGCCCAGATTCAAGGAAACGCCATGAATGTTCACCACGCCCTTGCTGACAATATCGAAACTTCGACCGTCAGCGTGCCCCGGCTGTATGCCTGGTGCGTATTTGCACTAAGTTTCGGTTTGCTGATTTCAGACTACATGTCGCGACAAGTGCTCAACGCAATCTTTCCACTGCTCAAGTCCGAGTGGACCCTGAGCGACTCCCAGCTCGGCCTGCTGAGCGGCATCGTCGCTCTGATGGTGGGCCTGTTGGCCGTACCCTTGTCAATAATGGCCGACCGCTGGGGGAGAGTCCGCAGCCTGGTACTGATGGCCGCGCTTTGGAGCCTGGCTACTCTGGGCTGCGGCCTTGCGCAAAATTACCAGCACATGCTCCTCGCCAGATCGTTGGTCGGCATCGGCGAGGCGGCCTATGCCAGCGTTGGCGTCGCGGTGGTGCTTTCGGTGTTCCCCAAGCAGCTGCGTGCGACCCTCATCAGCACCTTCATGGCTGGCGGCATGTTTGGCTCAGTACTGGGCATGGCACTCGGTGGCGTCATCGCCCAGCACCTGGGCTGGCGCACCGCTTTCATCATCATGGCGATTTTTGGCATGACGCTCGCCATCCTCTATCCACTGGTAGTCAAGGAGTCGCGCCTTGGCAATTGCGATAAGGGCGCAGGCCAATACGCCGAAGCAAGCGGCAAGAATCCTCTGCGTACGCTGTTCGCCAGCCGCTCGGTCATCAGCGCTTATATCGGCAGCGGTCTGCAGATGTTCATCGCCGGCTCGTTGATTGCCTGGTTGCCCAGCTACCTTAACCGTTACTACCACATGGGCACCGATCGGGCTGGCATGATTTCCGCCATCCTGATCCTGGCGGGTGGCGCCGGCATGATTCTCTGCGGCATCCTTAGCGACCGCCTATGCCGTAAAGCTCCCGGGCGCAAGATTTCCCTCGCCATCGCCTACTGCCTGATTACTAGCCTGTTGCTGTCAGTGGCCATGCTATTGACCCCAGGCCTGGCGCAACTGGTATGCATTGCTCTGGCCATGCTGGTGGTCACCGGCACGTTTGGCCCCGCCGGCGCCGTGATTGCCAACTTGACCCACCCTTCGGTGCACGGCACGGCCTTTGCCATTCTGGCCCTGGCCAACAACCTGCTCGGTCAGGGGCCCGGTCCCTATGTCACCGGCCTGCTGGCTGACGCCTTTGGTCTCGATCGCGCTTTCCAGTTGATCCCGCTGGTCAGCATCGCTGCAGCCTTGGTGTTCTGCTACGGCAAGCGCCACTACCACCGCGATATCCAGAGACTCGTGACGACTGTCACAGGTACATCGCCAGCCGGAAGAATGTCATGAGCGCCCCCGTCGAGCTGCCCGTGGCACAACCACTGCCCTGCCCTCAGGAGAGTCCTGCATGAGCTCCGCAACCATTGCCTCGCTGGGGGTACGCAGCCAATTGCTGATGCCCGGCTTTATCGTCAGCGCCATGGTCGCCGCTGCGGCCACGTTCCTCTCCGAGCACTACGGTGCACCGGTGATGCTCTTCGCACTGCTACTGGGCATGGCGATGAATTTTCTTTCCGGTGACGGCGTATGCAAGCCTGGCATCGAATTCACGGCCCGCGAGATCCTTCGGGTCGGTGTTGCGTTGCTCGGCATCCGCATCACCCTGGAGCAGATCGTTGCCCTTGGCTGGCAGCCAGTTTTGATGGTGGTGACGCTGGTGGTGGTGACTATCCTGGTGTCCATCGTCGCGGCTCGTGCCATGGGCTTCAGCACCTTGTTCGGCCTGCTTACCGGCGGTGCCACCGCAATTTGTGGCGCTTCGGCAGCCCTTGCCCTGGCGGCAGCGCTGCCCAGCCATGAGAAGAAAGAGCGGGCGACGCTGTTCACGGTCATTGGCGTTTCGGCGCTATCCACCATGGCAATGATCCTTTACCCAATGATCGCCCAATTTTTCAACCTAAGCCCACTCCATGCAGGCTTTTTCCTCGGCGGAACCATTCACGATGTCGCCCAGGTGGTTGGCGCCGGCTACGGCATGTCACACGAGACCGGCGACAGCGCCACGGTCGTGAAACTGATGCGCGTGGCGATGCTGCTACCGGTAATTCTGTGTGCGGCCATGATCACCCGCGCCCGCGGCGTCGAACCTGGCAGCAAGCGACCACCGCTGCTGCCGTGGTTCGCGGTGGGATTCGTAATCCTTGCCGCAGTCAACAGCACCGGGTTCATTCCACAGATGGTTCAGGACGCCGGCAACAGCCTGTCACGCTGGTGCCTGGTGATCGCCATCAGCGCACTGGGCATGAAGACGCAGCTCAAGGAGCTGGCCTCAGTGGGGATCAAACCCATTCTATTGATGGTGGGAGAAACCGTATTCCTTGGCGCACTGGTGCTGGCAATGCTGCACTGGGCCATGTAAACCGAACCCCTGCGGGGTTATCGACGCTCTCGTCAAACAGAGCTTTTTGCCGCGTCGGAGCTGTGTACCAGCTGCTCCGTTACGCGGCATTTTTTATCTCGAAATTTGCTTGTTCGGGCTTACCTACCGTGAGGAACTATTACGAGCGCCTGAGCAGTCGGGTCGGTTACCGCTTGCATGAAAGAAACATGACGCTATAACGCGGTGTCAGAGGTGTTTTTCTCCGGACGCAACAGAGCCGCCCCGCCTTCTTACGAATGTCCGCTCTGGGTCCAGGCTGTGTGAAAACGCCTGCGATTGTCTAACCTTCAAATCGTCGAGATCGTGGCGGGGACGATAATGAAGCGATTCATTGAAGGTGAGGCCCGGACGCAAGTCACGTTGCTGCCGGAGTGTCTGGACGATTACGTAGCCGAAGAAAACCCAGTGCGAGTGGTCGACGTTTTCGTCGATGAACTCGACCTGGGTGCACTTGGGTTTGAGGGTGTTGATCCTGCAGCAACGGGGCGTCCGGCCTACCATCCAGCGACCTTGCTAAAGATCTATATCTACGGCTACCTCAATCGGATTCAGTCCAGCCGTCGGCTTGAGCGTGAGGCCGAGCGTAACGGCGAGTTGATGTGGCTGACGGGACGTTTGGCTCCAGACTTCAAAACCATTGCCGACTTTCGCAAGGACAACGGCAAAGCCATTCGCAGCGTCTGCCGCCAGTTCGTAGTGCTTTGCCGTAACCTCGACCTCTTCTCTCAATCGATCATCGCCATCGATGGCAGCAAGTTCAAAGCCGTCAACAACCGTGACCGTAACTTCACCCAGGGCAAAGTGAAGGCGCGCATGCAACAGATCGAACAGCGCATTGATCGTTATCTGGCGGCGATGGATTCGGTGGATCGGGCAACGCCCGAAGTGGCCGAGGCCAAAGCCGAGCGGCTGAAAGAAAAAATCGAAACCCTGAAACAGCAGATGCAGAAACTCAAGGACATCGAGGCGCAGCTCCACGACAGTCCAGACCAACAAATCTCTCTTACCGATCCGATGCACGCTCAATGGCCACGAGCGGCCGAGGCACCGGAACGGTTGGCTATAACGTCCAAACAGCTGTTGACGACAAGCACCATCTGATCATTGCCCATGAGAGTTGCCGCCCACAGGTGATGCCAGCCGCTCGACAGAAGTCGCAATTCAATCCCGAGCAATCTTGTCATTTGCCAAGGCTTAGGGCAGGGTCGATACCACTGACATCTCTGCCAAAGGAGTCACCCCATGTCAAAGCTATATCCCAGTATCGACCCTGAGGGGCTGGTCGAGTACTCAGTGGTCTACACCGACCGCTCGCTCAACCACATGTCGCAGTCATTTCAAGCCGTGATGAAGAACATTTCCAGGACCCTGAAACAGGTCTACAACGCCCAGGCTGTAGCGGTGGTCCCGGGCAGCGGCACATTCGGCATGGAAGCGGTGGCGCGACAGTTTGCCACCGACCAGCAATGCCTGGTGATACGCAACGGCTGGTTCAGTTATCGCTGGAGCCAGATCCTTGAGATGGGCAACATCCCGGTGGCCACCACGGTGCTGAAAGCCCGACCGGTCGACACTGGTCGCCAGGCTGCCTACGCCCCACCCCCTCTGGACGAAGTGCTGGCAGCCATTCAGGCGCAGAAGCCGCAGATTGTCTTCGCCCCCCACGTTGAAACCTCATCAGGAATTATCCTGCCCAACGACTACCTGCGGGCCGTCGGCGACGCCGTGCATGCGGTGGGTGGCCTGTTCGTGCTGGACTGCATCGCCTCTGGCACGCTTTGGGTTGATATGCAGAAATGCGCAGTCGACCTGCTGATCAGCGCACCGCAGAAAGGCTGGAGCGCCTCCCCTTGCTGCGCCCTGGTGATGCTCAGTTCTTTGGCCCTCGAGCGCATCGAACAGACGCATAGCAGCAGCTTCGCCTGCGACCTGAAAAAGTGGCTTCAGATCATGCAGGCCTACGAACAGGGCGGACATGCCTACCATGCGACCATGCCCAGCGATTCCCTCGCGCGATTTAACGAAGTGATGAAAGAGACGCAAGCCTACGGTTTCGACAAGGTCCGCGGCGAACAACAGGCTCTGGGCGATCGGGTGCGCGCAATGTTGACCGGCAAAGGCATCAAAAGCGTGGCCGCAGCCGGCTTTCAGGCCCCTGGCGTAGTGGTGAGCTACACCGATGATGCCGACATCAAGAGCGGTAAGAAATTTGCCAACCACGGCCTACAGATCGCCGCCGGAGTGCCGTTGCAATGCGACGAGCCGGCTGACTTCCAGACCTTCCGCATCGGTCTGTTCGGACTCGAAAAGCTGCACAATATCGAGCGCACGGTCAGCACCCTCGAGCAGGCACTGGACGAGGTGATGGTTAACTAAGCCCTCATCTTGCCCGCAGCACATACCGAACTTGTGAATTCCAGGAAGGCATCCTGCCCTGGGCACTGCCGGCCCATGGCGCTGATCTTCGACGAATATGACGCTGGTCGCCCGGACGTCATGTTAGAACCATAAGGGAAAGCCCGTGCACGCGTCTTACTGACACGTGCGCCCTTCAGCGCTATCAAAAAAGGGTTCCAACGAAGCCTTTCACGGGGCGGATGATTGGCGGCTGTATGACTTGGATCGGCCAGGAGAAGTCATCACCAGTCAGCAGCACGCTTCAACCGGCAAAGACATTGCGAGCATAATGAGTCATCCCCGCATGTGAGTAACATCATGACCGAAGCCCAACGCTGGACAGTGAAATGCCAAGATCCTGCGGATGGAAGTGGCGACGTCATCGTCGACTTGCCACCTGAACTACTCGCCAGTTTAGGATTGAGCGTCGGCGACGTACTGACCATAGAAGTGATCGACGGCGCGATAGTTCTGACGCCGAAGTCGAGCCACTCAGCTACACGCTGAATCGAACTGGCGCGCTTTACCTAGTCTTCAAACGGGCATACGCGAACGGCACATCTGAGCGGCAACGATCGGACTAAATTGCCGTCGGCGAAAGTCCGCTACATTGGGTCGCAAGCCGTACTTGCTGACAGGCAGCAATCGACCATGTGAAATGATTAGTAGTTGCCATCCCCGCCGATGTCCAGGGCGGAAAGACGTGAGGATGTGGGTAGCAAACGCAAACCGTAGCCAAAACAACACGCTCGAATCCGGGAGCACACTGCATTGAAGAAACCCGGCCTACAGAAGCGGGTAGGTCCGGAAGTCGCTGGCCAGCTCCATGAACATAGATCGATGAACATTCGCCCACGGCATTAGCCCTAAACCCCCAGCAGGACGAGGCACCGGCCCACTTATGAACAGTAAACATCGCCCATAAATGATGTGTCTGGATGGAACTTCTATCGCTGTCACAGGTACCTAAAAACCGGACTTTGCCGTTAATCACCAGAATCCCCGGAAATCAACAGCATACGCGCCCTACCCGACGTACCTGACAAGCGAACTGGGCATGAAGTTCTGCTCAATGACCGGTTACATGGTCGGTCACGACAGGCAGGGCTCGGCCAGGAGCGGACAGTGAGGTATGACTATGAAACCAGTGACGTTCCACTCAGTTTCGATAACCGCTCTCAGACCAGTAAATCGACGGTCTGCAACATCCGTCGATAAGGAGAATGCGCATGCCCCATCTCCAGGTGAATGGTTTCGATCAGACACTCCAGAAACCGTTCGGCCGCCGGCCGCAGGGGCTGCCCGCTTCGGCTGATGGCGCCCACCGAGGCACTGCCGACCGGCTCGCGCAGAGGCAAGGCGCACAAGCCTTCGCGCTGAGCACATATCTCCACCAGCGGCCAGGGAAAGATGCTTAACATGTCGGTTTCACGCAGCAAGCTCAAGATGATCGAGAGCGAATGGGCGAAATGCACATGCCCCTGCGTCGAAATCGTTCCGTCTTGTTGCGAGGCCAGTATCCAGTCAGCCGACGCCAGATCCTCCATGGTCCTGCTGTTCGACAACGGGTGTTGCTGACGGGCCACCACCGCACAGTCGGCCGTAAACAGCGGCAGATAGGTCAGGTCGGCACTGGAAAACCGGGTATCAAGCCGTCCGATAAACAGATCGACGCTCGCATCCCGCAGCAGCGGACACGCGACCGATGAAAGCCCCTCATACAACTCAAGTTGCACCTTTGGAAACAGCTGGCGAAAACGCACGACGGATTTAGGCATGAGTGTCATCGCCAACCAGGGTGTCACGGCTACCGACAAGCACCCCTCCAGTTCCCCCTTGCAATCAGGCAACACCTGACGGGCACTGACCATCTGTGCCACCAGCAGACGTGCCTGAATCAACAGCTTCTTGCCGAGTTCGGTAAACACAATCCCTGAGGTATTACGGATCAGCAATTGTGTCGCGGTGTCTGCCTCCAGCTTCTGGATGGCCTTGGTGACCGCTGCCGGCGAAGTGTCGAGCCTTTTTGCAGCGCCGCGGATACTGCCCGCATCGGCCACCGCCACCAGTGCATTGAGTTGATAGAACTTCATAGTGTCCGCCGGTGTTAACCCTGGGTTGCCTTGTTCACTTTCGGTTGCCTGTCAGCTGCTGCCTTGGCCCTCTACTCTCGGACCAACACCACCTGGGCTTCGAACCTCACCAAAAGACCGTACCAGAAAAAGCCCGGGCACTTTGATGAAACGCATGATGCCGTAAGCCATCGTAGGATGTGCCCCTTGCGACAGATTGGTTTCTCCTCTTGGTCACCAAGGAAAAACGCTGCCAATGACACAGTCCATCACGCTGTTAAAAGAGATTGAGCAGGAAATGCGCGAACTGCGCCACCAGATCCATGCCAACCCTGAACTCGGTTATCAGGAGGTCGAGACTAGTGAGTTGGTAGCCGAACGATTGATCAAATGGGGTTATGACGTGACGCGCGGCTTCGCCGAAACCGCGGTCATCGCCACGCTGAAGAAAGGCACCAGTTCGCGTGTGATCGGCATACGGGCTGACATGGACGCACTGCCAATTCTGGAAAAAACCGGGCTCCCCTATGCAAGCCGGATACCGGGCAAGATGCACGCGTGTGGCCATGACGGGCATACGGTCATGCTCCTCGCCGCCGCCTACGCCCTCGCCCATGGCCATCCGTTCGATGGCACGGTCCGTCTGATTTTCCAGCCGGCCGAAGAAGGTCTGGCCGGCGCCCGACGAATGATTCAGGAAGGCGTGCTGCAACAGTTCCCCTGCGATGCAGTGTTCGCTGCACACAACATGCCTGGTTACCCTGTCGGAAAACTCGGGTTCCGAGCCGGGCCCTTCATGGCCTCCGCCGACCAGGTCAATGTCACGATTCACGGAAAAGGCGGTCACGGCGCGATGCCGCATCTGAGCGTCGACCCTGTGGTGGTCTGCGCAAGCATCATCATGGCCCTGCAGACAATCGTCTCGCGCAACACTTCACCTCAGGAAATGAGCGTTATCACCGTCGGGGCCATTAACGCAGGTAAGGCGTCCAACGTGATCCCGGACAGCGCGCACATGCTGATTTCCGTCCGCTCACTGAACAATGCCGTCCGGGACCGTCTGGAGAGCCAGATAAAACACCTCATTCACGCCCAGGCGCAGGCATTCGGCGCGACCGCCGAGATCGACTACAGTGCCGACTACCCCTTGCTGGTAAATGACGAAGAAATGACCCGGTTTGCCAGCCAGGTGGCCATCGACTGGCTCGGTGAGGACGAGGTGATGAACGACATCGTGCCCTTCAATGGCAGCGAGGATTTCGCCTACTTCCTGCAGCAATGCCCTGGCAGCTATCTGATTATCGGCAATGGCGACGGTGAAAAGAGCTGCATGGCTCACGACCCTCGCTACGACTTCAATGACGACATCCTGATACGGGGCGCTGGCTATTGGGTCAAGTTGACTGAGGCCTTCTTGCCACTCGACGCTTGAGCAAAGACCTGCCAAACCGTGAAAACCAATAAAAAATGAGGTCATCATGCAACTATGCAAATTTCAATACATCACCCTGCTATTCGGGTTGATCATCACCCCGCTATCGCAGGCAGAACCGGTGATCAAATTCGGCGTCGACCCTAGCTACCCACCTTTCGAGCAAAAGCAGCCAGATGGTTCATTGAGTGGTTTTGATATCGATCTGGGCAATGCCCTATGTGCCGAGTTGCGGGTCAAGTGTATTTGGGTCGAGCAGACCTTCGACAGCATGATCCCTGCGTTAAAGGCGAAGAAATTTGACGCCATCCTGTCTGCATTCAGCGCCACCGAGGCACGTCGCCAGCAGGTCGATTTCAGCAACAAAATCTACACCGCGCCGTCTTCTCTCGTTGCCAGAAAAGACACCGGATTGCTGCCGACGGCAGAATCATTGAAAGGCAAGTCGGTTGGGGTGGTTCAAGGCTCGCTACATGAAAGTTATGCCAAGTCGCAATGGGGCCGCCAAGGCGTCAATATCCTTTCCTACCAAACCCAAGACCAGGTGTTTTCAGACCTCATCACTGGACGCCTGGATGCCTCGTTCCAGGCTTCGGTACAAGCCGACATCGGATTACTGCAAAAGCCTCAAGGCCAGGGCTTTGCCTTCGCCGGTGAGCCCATCACCGACAAAAGCATCATTGGCGATGGCGTTGCTATCGGTGTCCGAAAAAACGAGCCTGATCTCAGAGAGCAGCTGAACACGGCCATTGCCAGTATTCGCCAATCAGGCCAGTACGACCAGATCGCGAAGCAGTACTTCAACTTCGATATTTACGGCGAATGAGGTAATCCCCATGGACGAAATGACACAACGCGGTGAATCTCGTTTTGCCTTCCCCGTCAGCGACGAGACTGTGCGTGCCTTTCAAACTGATGGTGCAGTGTGTATCCGTAATGCGTTTACTGCGCAGCAAATCAGCGAACTGACGCAAGGCATCGAGCGCAACCTTGCCCATCCCAGCCCTCGCGCAAAAGTGGCGAGCAGCCCTACAGATCCGGGATGGTTCTTCGAGGACTTTTGTAACTGGCAAGAGAATGCACACTATCGCGACTTCATCTTCAACTCCGCCATCGCCCCAATCGCGGCCGCCCTGCTGAACAGCCAACAGGTGCGCCTGCACCATGATCACTTGCTGGTGAAAGAGCCCAATACGCGCCAACGCACGCCTTGGCACCAGGACCAGCCTTACTACAACATCACTGGTTCGGACACCGTGAGTTTCTGGATTCCAGTTGACCCCGTGCCCAGGGAATCGACCCTCGAATTCATCGCCGGCTCACACAAGGGCCCCTGGTTGATGCCTCGGTCCTTCATGGACAGCCAAGCCAAATGGTTCTCCGAGGGAACACTAGGCGAGCTACCGGATATTGAAAGCCATCGCGAGGACTTTCCCATTCTCGGATGGACGTTGTCGCCGGGGGACATGGTGTGTTTCAACATGTTGACTTTGCATGCCTCTGCTGGCGTGGGCGGGCATAACCGTCGCCGCGCGTTTTCAGTGAGGGTCATAGGCGATGACGTGCGGCATGCGCCGAGACCTTGGGCCACCTCACCCGACTTTCCAGGGCTGAAAGATGCTCTGGCATCAGATGTACCTATGGAGCACGAGCTTTTTCCGACGCTCTGGCATCGAGAAACCAGAATCTCCGAGCGATAAGTTTATGATGCAGAATGGCTCAAAAACAGGTGATGGGAGTGGGTCGGTTGTTTCACGGAACAGGAAAGCCGGGGCATGTTACGCATTCATCCCGTTTCCGTTGGGATTCGGCATGGTCCGTAACTCCTGACTTGCGAAATATCGATCATGTGGCGGGCTGCCGGAAGTAATGCCGACCCGCCAGCTACACTCATTCGATACATTTCCGCACAGAGACTTCCGCCATGGCGACCAAAACCGCAATCGTATTCGCTGGCGGTGGCAGTTTGGGGGCGGTGCAGGTGGGCATGTTGCGGGCCCTGGTTGAGGCCAATGTTCGATGCGATATGGTGGTTGGCGCTTCGGTAGGCGCTATCAACGGTGCCTACTTTGCCGCAAGGCCCGACTCCGACGGCGTCGAGGCGCTCGCCGGATTCTGGCGCGGACTGAGTAAAACTGACATCTTCCCCCTCTCTTGGTTCGATACCTGTAGAGGATTGATCAAACGGCGTGGCTATCTGTTGCAGCCGTCGGCCTTGAATCGGCTGCTGGGTCAGGCACTGCCCATTCACCGCATTGAGGATGCGGTGCTGCCCCTATACATCGTCACCACCAACCTGCTCAGTGGTGCCGAGACGGTTCTGTCCAGTGGCGAACTCGAGCAGGCGTTACTGGCCAGCGCTGCCATTCCGCTGGTGTTCCCCTGCGTACAAATCGCCGATCAGTTCCTGGTTGACGGCGGCGTGGCAAGCAATACACCTATTTCGACTGCCGTAGCCTTGGGAGCCACCAACGTCGTGGTAATCCCCACCGGAATGAGTTGCGACCTAAGGCAACCTCCCCGAGGACTGGTCGCCTTAGCCCTGCACACCGTCAATCTGATGAGCATGCGCCAACTGGTGAGCGACATCGAACACTTCCGCACTTTCACCAGTCTGCACATCGTCCCGCCCTTGTGCCCGGTGGATGTCTCGGTTTTCAACTTTGACCAGACCGAGTCTTTGCTGCAGCGTGCCTATGAGCAGACCCTCCGGTGGCTGGAACGTGGGGGGCTCGAACGCACCAAGGTTCCTGGTGCCCTCACCATCCATTCGCATGCCCATGAGCATTGAGTGATGTGAATTACCAAAAAAAAGGCCCGCACCAGCGAACCTTCAGGCCGGAGCACCCAGAACGATGCCTGCTTTGATAGCGCAGGTGGTCACGGCGTCTGGTGCAGCGCAGCCGCGCTGTGTGCTTTTTTGTTTGCCAACCGTCGCACCAATCATTTGAAAGTGCTAGTCCATCACGGATTAACCGGCGAGCTTTTTTGCAAGCTCAGCGACGTGCTTACCCTGGAAGCGCGCAATATCCAGTTCATTCTGTGACGGTTGTCGTTTTCCGTCGGCACCTGCCAGGGTGGTCGCGCCATAGGGCGTACCGCCGGTGATCTCGCTCATGTTGGTCAGCCCTGCACAGGTGTAAGGCACACCCACGATGACCATTCCCTGATGCAGGAGTGTGCTGTGGAACGACGTAATAGTGGTTTCCTGGCCACCGTGCTGGGTGCCGGTCGACGCAAAGACACTGCCGATTTTCCCGACCAGCGCGCCGCTCATCCACAGTCCGCCGGTCTGGTCGAGAAACGTACGCATCTGTCCCGCCATATTGCCAAAGCGCGTCGGTGTACCAAAGATGATGGCATCGTAATTGCCAAGCTCGTCAGGTGTCGCCACCGGTGCCTTCTGGTCGAGTTTGACGCCGATGGCAGCTGCCTGTTCGGCCGGGATGGTTTCGGCGACACGCTTGAGCGTCACATCGGTACCGGGTACGGATCGTGCGCCTTCGGCCACTGCGCCAGCCATCGTTTCGAGGTGACCGTACATTGAGTAATAGAGAACAAGTACCTTCGCCATGATTTTTTCCTCGGTTCAGAACCATTCGATCGGTTTGAAACACCTTGGATTACCCCGCCGTCGATGGACAACAGCGTAGGCATAGCGCCGGATGCCCCATGAGACTGCTGAGACTTTGACGGCGTGCTGACTAACACTAGCAGCTCAGTAGTTTGCCTGCCGTCAGACATGGCATGGCGCTTCTGAGCAGGATCGTAGCCATCGCCCTTCAAGCGTGATGTCCAATGCGATGCTATGAAACCGTTTGGCCTCCAATTGAGTCATTCATTCGGTGAGCGTCGGCTATGGGTCGTTTATAGCCCTTCGCGACAGGCTGAAATCGACCAACAGCAAAAGCATCAGAGTTTCAGTGGGTCACTTGAAAACCGGTACGCTGGCTGACCCGTTTGACTTTTTCAGGTATTCACGCAGCCGGGCGCCAATCTCGGCAATTTTCGCCTCCCCCGACCGCAAGGCGTGCGGGTTGGTGTGCACCGAGTAGTTCCCCAGAGCCAGATCGTAGGGATGAGGTTCTGCCGAGCCGATCACGAAGACCGTATCCTTGTGCATGGCCTTGAGCGTAACAGCACCGTTACCTGGCTCGAAGATGACCATTTCTCCCGCCATGACCACACCGGGAACGGAAAGGGTTCCGCGGCTGACACTCAACCACAATGACTCGTGTCCATTGGGTGGAATATAGGTCCAGGATTCCCCGGCGGGCAGCGTGACCAGCAGGTAGTTCATCCCGGCGGGAGCGCGGACCGGGCTTTGAACCCCTTGATACGATCCGAGAATCACACGCGCCGGCCCCACTTCTGGCATCACCCTCGACTCGAGGTATTGGCTGTCGACGCTGGCGTTTTCCAACGCCGGTGGGAGTGCCACCCACAGTTGAAACCCCTGAATCCGCTTCGATGTACCGACCGACATTTCCTTGCCGTGCCACACGCCACCTCCGGCCCGCATCCATTCGACACCGCCATAGTCAATCATCCCCTTGCCCGAATCAGCATCTTCGAAGCGCAAATTGCCTTCGGTAATAACGGTGACGGTGGCGATGCCCGAGTGCGGGTGCATTGGCATGCCGTTGATGAATGAGCTCTCACCTTCAAACAGGTCGAGGAACACAAAAGGCTTGATCAGGTGGCCCAGATCGGAAGGGCTCATCAACCGGACAATAGAGCCATGCCTGCTACCGGTGGTGCGGTAGCTAATTGCGCGGTCGGTGATGGTTTCGCGGTCAGAGCGAGTACCGATTTGAGTTTGTAGTAGGGCCATGGGTAAACCTGCCGTGCGAAGTTGGGAGGCTGTAGGGCCGATGCCTCAAACAATAAGGCCCGGGCGATTACTTGATTAGTCGATACAATTGGATTGCACTCGTCCACCAACGGCAGGAATGTCCCGTTATGATCGACCTCAATGACATCGCCATGTTTGTGCAGGTTGTACGCTGCGGCAGCTTTGCCGAAGCGGCACGGCGGCTGGGCATGCCAGCCAATACCGTGAGTCGCCGCATCCAGCAGCTCGAAGCGCAACTCGGCACGCGGCTGCTGCAACGCTCCACTCGCAAGCTCACGCTCACCAGTGCCGGCCAAGGCTTTCACGAGCGATGCGTGGGTGCCGTCGATGGCCTGCTCGAAGCGGGACAGGCGTTGATGACGGGCAGCAACGAGCCCAGTGGGCTGGTGCGCGTGGCAGCTCCGGCCGACTTTTTCGACTTTTTCCTGATGGAATGGGTCACCGGGTTTCTGGCCGCGCATCCGCGTGTGCGACTCGATTTCGTGCTCAGCGATGCGAAGGCCGATCTGATCGCAGAGCAGATCGACGTCGCCTTTCGCGGTGGGCCATTGCGCGACTCGGGCTATGTCGGCCGTCAGATCCTTGCCCCGCTTAGCGTCGGGATGGTGGCCAGCCCCGCCTACATCGCGGAGCGTGGTTCACCCCGCACGTTGCAGGATCTGGCGAGCCACGACTGCGTGATCTCCGCGCAACCCGGCGGCCACGCCACATGGCGTTTGGTCGGTCCCGATGGCGAGGAAGAAGTGCAAGTTGCCGGGCGCTTCAGCGGCAATACCGCCCAGGCCCTGCGCAAGGCTGCCGCGGCCGGGCTGGGCATCGCGCTGCTGCCGCCCGTGATGGCCAGGCTTGAAGTAGAGGCCGGCGTGCTCGTCCCGGTGCTGCCGCAATACCAGCCCAAAGGCTATGGACTGAACGTGCTGTACCCGAGCCGCCGGCAGCTGCCACTTGCCGTGTCGGCGTTCATCGGGCTGGTGATCCAGAAGATGAATGCGCCAGACACGCCGCAAGGGTATCGATAGCGAGTGGCGATTGTTGCGTCAGGCGGACGCCGGAATTTCGAAGTTCTCCCGGGCCCACGCGGCAAATTTCGTCGGCTGTCGGCCGGCGACTCGGTTGGCCAGCGCGATGGCATCGGGCGAATCCGCACCGAGGTAGGTATGGGCCTCGAAGTAGGCGAGCATTTGCGCGACTTCCCCGGCCCCCGGGAACCAGCCGGCAAAAACTTCTTGCGGGACGTGCTTGAACGAGAAATGGTGCCCCAGCCGATTCAACTCGGTAATTACCTCGTTGAAGCTCAGGAAGTCACCGACCATCGGCAGATATTCGCCGTTACCGGCGAGTTCAGGCTGCGTGAATGCCCCGACAACGACGTGGCCAAGCTCGGTGATGTCGCCCATGTGAATAACGCGCTGCTGCGGGTCGATCGGCATCGCCCAGCCAATGGTTCCATCGGCTTGTTGAGTCGGAGCCATTACGCCGAGCAGATTCTGGTAGAAGAACGGCGCGATCACGAAGGTGTGGTGCGCGAATCCGGCTTCACTCACGATTTGGTCGATTTTTGCCTTGTTGGTGAAATGCGGGACATCGAGCTTACCTTGGCTGATCGACTCCACGTTCGGCAACGTCGACCAGATGAAGTGTTGAACGCCGGCAGCTTTCGCCGCGTGGATAGCCGCGAGTGCCTGGGTGTGCTCGTCCGTGCCAGGCTCCCAGAAATTGGTGACCAGAAACACCCCGTGTACCCCGGCAAACGCGGCTTCCAGGGTTTGCGGATGCGTCAGATCCGCCAGCACGACTTCGTCCGCCAACTGCGGATGTTCCGCCGGATTGCGCGTCAATGCACGGACCTTGAATTGACCGTTCGCCTGCAACGCACGCACAACTGCGCCGCCCTGATGACCGGTGGCACCGACAACGGCGATGAGTTTCCGGGTGTCTGACATGGTCGTTTTCCTGTGAAAGTTGGCTGGATAGAAAAATCGGCGGGCCTCACGACCCGATGCCAGAAACAGTAGAGTTGGACCGATTGATTGACTAGCCGAGACAATTGGATTGCACTCATCCACCTGCAAGAGGAATGACCCGTCATGCACCACTTTCGAGAACATTGGCGAGGAGATCAGCGCGCGGCCAAGTGACCTGGAACTGGCGGGAGAGTTGCGGGAAAACACGAGGCTTGCAGTCAACCCGCCACTGCCGCGCCAGGCTTCTACATCTCGCGATAAAGAATCATGCCCGCGTGGTACTCACTTGGCATACATCTCCAGCAATGGGCGCTCGAACCGTCTGATCATGTAAGACCCACCCCGGGCAGCTTCGGCTCAGAGTTCGATGACTGGCACCCAGATCAAAGCGTCAGCCGGCTACCGCTGCGGCGACAAATCAACCCTTCGATTCTGCTAACGATCTATATCTACGGCTATCTCAACCGCATCAAGGCCGGCGCAGCGAACTTCGCCTACGGGGCATTGAAGGACTCTATAGATCTCAGAAACCACCTGCATCGTTGCGTCTTCGATCGTTCCTTCATTACGGCATAAAACCCAGCCGTGATCTGCAATCGCTTGCTCGAACGCCTGGGTACAAGCGACATGTTCTTCCAGCTTATGGATCACCGTACTGCTCAGCCCACGCCGTCGTGCCGCTGCCCTTGCCCATGAAATTTCAGGGTTGGTGACAACCCCGACATGCAGGTCTGGCACTTGCACGTTTCGATCAATGTTCAATTGTAGAATTTCTGCAAACGGTACTATCCGGCGAAACGCGGCATCAGATGGGTACCAGCGATCGATCAAGATAATGCTGCCTGGTGGCTGTTTAGCCAGCACGTGCTGGGAAATCCAGGTACGGCTATCAGCAAAGCGCTCACAAACCTCCAACTCCAAATCCCGGGTGGGATTTCTGACGAGTTTGTTAACGAGGGTCATTGTTTCACCCCTATAGGGATCGCTTTTTTTCTCGCAAAGCCGGATCACCTTTTTGTTGTCTGCCCTCAGTACTTTCGTAACGGCCTCCAACAGTGTGGTTTTACCGGCTCCCTTGGGCCCATCTAAAGAAACAAACAGCGGACGATTCATTCTTCACATAACGATTGATATACGGTTTTTTTTGCCCGGTCGTTCGCTGGAGCCGCTTGGCGTGACTACGCGAATCGAGTGGAGGGCCCTTATGAACAGACATTGATGAACACTCTAACCTGCTTTCTGGCTAACAGGTCTCAAAATCCAGGGTGTAGCCGCTTTTGAACAACGGTCACTACAAAACGAAGAGGCTCGCCAGAACACCCCTAGCGGAAATCAAGCCAGTTCGAAACTCTCGAACTCATGGTGAGACAGCTCGCATAACGCTTGCACGCCTTGACGCTGGCCGATTCCGGCGGCACCGAAACCTGTACAACCGAAACCAAGAGAAACACTACTAACAAAGGAAAGGTATAGGCCGTTTTTATTTTCATTATGCATTCCCTCATTGCCTTCAAATCGGACCTGAGTCATGACCATGACCTCAAGGGCGGCAGTGCCCTTGGGAGCGGCGCCGTCGAGAGACAATCGCTTGCCTCTCGAAGGCGCCCTGCTCCTCTATCAGCGCTCGTCGACCGTAATGAACTCGCGACGCTCCGCCATTGACGCGGGCACGTCATCCTCATCGGTGAAGAATTGCTCATACCACTCGCGCAACTGATAGACCGGGCCGTCGGTTTCTGCCAGCACCGGCTTGTCGATACGGATTTTGTGCTTCCAGATCACCACGTCCTGATAGAACGATTCACGGTTGCCTTGGACATAGGCCCTGGCTACTTCCTGGTTCTGCTCTTCAGTCCAGCCCGGCACGCGCTTGACCATGCAACCAAAGCGCAGGTCGAAACTGTTTGGCGTCACCGGCACGTGGCTGTTGAGCAGAATGGCGTGGATCCGCGCATCGCCGAACATCGAACTGATATGCGTGAAGTGAGTGGCCGGCCCGTAGTAGGCCGATGGCGCGATCAGGTCGCCGCCCAAGCGCTCGGAGTCGCCATGGAAAATCTGATGACCGATATGCCCTTCGAATATGTTGGCGAAATACTTGGTCGGTGTACCGTGCACCGGCCCGAAGTGCTGGGCGTCCACCAGGTTATCGACTAACTCCCGTGGGTTGGTCTCGATCAGCATGGTGTCGATGTTCCAGTCATGAATCCAGTCTGGATCATCCATCTCGGGCAGGTGCGGAATGACCACGCCCTCTTTTGGCGGACGGCCTTCGGGGTTGTTCCAGACGAACAGCAGATAGTTTTCCTCGCAAGTCAACCAGCTGCGCGTCTTGGCCTTGGGTGGAATGCGCTTGCAGTAAGGGATCTCCACGCATTTGCCGCCGGTGTCGTATTTCCAGTGGTGGAACGGGCACACCAGCCTGTCGTTCTCGATGGTGCCCTGGGACAGGTCGGCGCCCATGTGCGGGCAGTAGGCATCCAGAATGCTGATGGTGCCCTGGCTATCGGCAAAGGCCACCAGGCGGGTGCCAAAGATTTCCAGGGTATGGGGCTTGCCATCACGGTAATCGTTGGCATTGCCCAGGCAGTGCCAGCCGCGCGCGTAACGGTGGGTGCGCTGGGCGTTCTCTATGTTGATTTCAGCGAGTTTCGTCATTGTTATTGTTCCTCGAATGCAGACTTCGGGGCAGGCAATGCCCCCAAGAAATACAGGGTGATCCCATGGCGGACATCATTGAGCAGGACGCACAAGGAGATCATCGTTCAGTTGGACTAGATCAAATGGGAGCGACTCTCAAAGGGCGCCCCTGCTCAAAGCGGGCGCCAAACTTCCTGGTCACTGGCCGAAGCGGCGAGCGGCTTCCGGACCGAAGTCCCGGGGACTGAAACCGGGTTTATTCAACAGGTAGCCGTTGCGCTGCTCGTTGATCAGATTGAACGCCAGGTAGCTGCCGGCATTGAGGTCGTAATACAGGCCGACGCCCGCCTGCTGGGCCTGGCTTTCGTAGGCATAGAAGTAGTTGACCATCGAGGTGCGCCACAGCTCGCCACGGTTGTCGTAGTTGTCGGCGAGCATCGGAAACCAGGTGTCTTCGTCGACATACAACTTGCGTTTTCCATACAGGTGGCGATAGCCAGGCTTGAGGGTGCCTTCCAGCTCCCAGACCCTATGGCGCTCATAACGCATGACATCGGGATTGATATGGCCGGGGGTCAACAGGTCGGCATATTTGAGTTTGGCGTCGTGCAGACGATAGGTGTTGTAAGGAATGTACATCTCACGCTTGCCGACGATCTTCCAGTCGTAGCGCTGACCTGAACCGTTGAACAGGCGCACTTCGTCCACGGTGATCGACCCACCGCTGCCGGGGAACGACATGTCGAAACCATAGCCTGGCGACTGGCGCACACGCCGAGTGCCCGGATCGTAACGCCAGGCCTGGCGCGGTTCGGTCTTGTCGTTCCAGAACTCGGTCCCGGTATTGATCTCACCCTTGTCCCGTTGCGGCAGCAGGGTTTCATTGAGATAGAACGACGAGTTGCCGGTGGTATCGGCAATCTTTCCTGGCTCCAGCGCTGGCGCCAGGTTGCGCGAATGCACGCGGCCCCAGTTGATGTTGCCGTCCTTGAGCACATAGGCGTTGTCGGACGTGTACTCTTCGGTCCAGGCCCGCAAGGAAAAGGCCGAGGCGTTTTTCAACAGCTCCAGGCCGCTGCGCGGCACGGGGAATGGTGTGCCGCCGGTCTTGCCGACCACCCCTTCGCCGTCATCCACCAGACGCGCCACGCTGGCGTTCTCCTGAGTGGCCCGGCATACCGCGTCATTGACGCGGAAATCCCTATGCGAGGGATAGACCGGTATTTTGTAGGTGGCCGGGTAGAGCTTGAACAGGGCTTTTTGGCCGTCAGACAGGGAGTCGCTGTATTGCGCAATGTTCTGCGCGGTTATCACGAACAACGGTTTTTCGTCCGGGTACGGATCCACCGGGTGGTTACCCGTGCCTTTGAAATCAACATGGGGCGGCACGCCCAACCACTTGCCGCTGAACGCGGGAATGCTGCCGTCTGCATTGCCGGCCTTTTCCGCGCCCAGGCACGTCAAGTCTTTGCCAAGGCGCGGGATGTCTTCCGGTGCGGCATTCACCGTGCCGATGGCACAGCATCCCAATAACAACGTCAAAGCCCAGCCAGGGGACTGATTACTGCCGGTCATTTTTCTTCTCCATGGGTTCGACAACGGTTTCCCAGTATCGACAGGCCAGGAACCCGACAGCATCGTCCGCACGGACTAACGCATTTTTACCCGGGCCCGCGTCACAGCCGGGACCCGGCCGGCTGCGGCGCGCCCAGAGCTACCACGCTATTGAGCATGATCCGCACCAGCTCGGTCTGGCGCCGCACGCCCGTCTTGGAAAATATCGAACGCAGATGCGCGCGCGCGGTATTGCGTCTGATATTGAGGATTTCCGAGGCTTCCTCCAGCGACAAGCCGTTGGCCAGTTCCAGTGCCAGCGCAGTTTCCGCTGGGGTCAGGCTGTACAGTTGCGAAGTCAGCACCGTGCTCACCAGCGACTTGCTCACGGCGTCGCGCACATACACAACCACCGTGGGTTTACCGTTGCCTTCGAGCAGTTCCCGGGATGGAATCAACTCCACCACAACGCCCAGACTGACCTGCCCTGAAGGACGGGAAATCGACGTCGCCTCGGCCACCTGCACCCCCTTGCCGGCGCCTTGCCTGGTACGCTGAAAGGCATTGAGCACCAGGCGCGCCAATTCCCGATTGTCACTGGGGTAGGTCGCCTCCAGGCGACCGCCAACCACTTTGAGGCCGTCCTGACTGTCGAGGATTTCCCGGGCCACAGGGTTGAGTTGCACCACGCAGCCGTTTTCATCGAGCACGAAGGTCGCCACTGCGAGGCGGCTGATCGTCTGCGAATACAGGCTGCCGAGCGACTCGCTGCGGTCGAGTTGCGAATACATGTGCAAAGACCGGCGCAAATGTGGCAACAACATGGCGCACATGGCCCGCTCGGTATCACTGAAACGTGGGTGACCCTGTGGTCGATTGATCCGAAAACGCACCGTGCCGCCATCCGGCATGCGGATATCGGCACCGAGCATTTGGTAACAATCGTAGGGTTGGCAGTACAGCAGGTAAAACGCCGAACTGGCCCATTCGGCATCGCTCATCAGCTCATCGATGGTGAACACAGTGTCGGTGGGCAAACCGTCGAACAGGGTGGATTTGGCGTAGTAGGCGTAATGGTTGATGCCGCCCTGCCCCAGTTCGATATCACCGGCAACCACCATCGGTGACAACAGCGGCTCATCCTGAACCCGCAGGATCAAGGTCACGAAATTAGCCTTGAACAGCGCACGGATCTCGCGCAACGAGTCGCTCAAAGAGGCGGTGTTCATCGCTGAATCGTAGATGTTGCCAATGATCCGCTCGTACTCGGCCAACTCCAGGCCCATTTGCGCCAGGACCTGTGCATTGGGCAAACAACTATGCATATCCATTCCCCAGCAGCGGGCCCGACCTGCGGGCCCCATGGATTTAATCGAGTGTGTGGCGGCGCCCCGCTCGCTTTACGGCAGCTCGAACAGACCGGCGGCGCCCATGCCGCCACCGATGCACATGGCAATCACCACATAACGCGCACCGCGCCGCCGCCCTTCGAGCAAGGCGTGGCCCACCATCCGCGCGCCGGACATACCGAATGGGTGACCGATGGCAATCGCACCGCCATTGACGTTCAGGCGCTCTGCAGGGATCTGCAGCGCATCACGGCAATGCAACACCTGGCTGGCAAAGGCTTCGTTGATCTCCCACAGACCGATATCCGCTACCCCCAGGCCGAAGCGCTTGAGCAGCTTGGGAATGGCGATCACCGGACCGATGCCCATTTCCTCCGGTGCGCACCCACCCACGGCAATGCCCCGGTAGATGCCCAGTGGCGTCAACCCGCGGCGCCTGGCCTCGGCACGACTCATCAAAAGGCTGGCCGAGGCACCGTCAGAGAACTGCGAGGCGTTGCCGGCGGTGACGAACTCGCCCTGCTCGATCCATTTTCCGTCCTTCCACACCGGTTTCAGATTTGCCAGGTCCTCAAGGCGCGTGCTGGGCCGATTGCATTCATCACGCAAGACCTTCACGCGTTCATGACCATTGGGCTGTCCATCGGCGGCGAACAGCAGCTTGTCCACGCTCAGGCCGACGATTTCCTCGTCGAAAAGGCCATCCCGTTGAGCGGCAGCAGTGCGCAGCTGGCTTTGCAACGAATACTCATCCTGAGCGGCACGACTGATGCCATAGCGACGGGACACAATCTCGGCGGTTTCAATCATCGGGATGTAGGCGCTGGGCATCACCTGCAGTACGGCTTCGGACTGGGCGCGGAAGCTGTTTTTGTGTTTGGTCTGGGTCAGCGACAGGGACTCCACGCCGCCACCGATGGCGATGCTCATCTCACCACTCATGATGCCCTTGGCAGCCACGCCGATACTCATCAGACCCGAGGCGCACATGCGGTCCAGGGCCATGCCCGGCACACTGTCCGGCAAGCCACCGGTGTAGGCACAGAGCCGACCGATGTTGTAGGCCTGGGTGCCCTGCTGAACCGCCGCGCCCATGATCACATCCTCTACGTCAGCAGGCTCAATGCCGGCTCGTTCGACCACCGCGCGCACCACATGGCCACCCAGCACCGGGGCCTCGGTATCGTTGAACGATCCACGAAACGATTTGGCCAGCGCGGTACGGGCGGTGGCAACGATGACGACTTCATTCAGGTCCATGGAAACTCACTCGGAAATTGGGTTGAAGGTGTAGCGGCTGATGGTGTCGATCACGCAGCCCGGACGCGCCTGGCCCTCGACTTCCACTGTGATACGCACTACCAGTTGTACGGCGTCGCCCATTGGCTCGGCACGGATGATCAGGCCGCTGCCGCGTACCCGCGAATCGACCTTGACCGGCGCCGGGAAGCGCACACGATCGCTGCCGTAGTTGACCCCCATGGCCATGTTTGAAAGGGTCAACAACTGCGGCATGAACAGATTGGCCAGGGATTGGGTCAGGTAGCCGTGGGCAATGCAGGCGCCGAAGGGACCGCTGGCGGCGCGTATCGGGTCGACATGAATCCACTGGTGATCACCTGTGGCTTCGGCGAACAGATCGATGCGTTGCTGGCTGATGGTCAGCCATTCGGTGTGGCCCAGGTCCAGGCCTTCGGCCGCAAGCAACGCCCGGGCACTGCTGAAAACGTGATTCATGAGCGCGCCCTCAAGCTTGTTGTGAACTGACGGACAACACTTCACCTACCATGTAGGAGGCATAGTCGCTAGCCAGGAACATCATCACGTTGGCCACTTCCCAGACTTCGGCGGCGCGACCGAACGCTTCGCGCCCTGCCAGGTTGGCGAGCAATTCTTCACTGGAGGCTTTCTTGAGAAAATCGTGCAGGGCAATCGATGGCGATACCGCATTGATACGCACGCCGAACTCGGCGGCTTCCAGGGCGCTGCAGCGGGTCAGCGCCATCACCCCGGCCTTGGCGGCGGCGTAATGGGCCTGCTCCTTTTGTGCCCGCCAACCGAGCACCGAGGCATTATTGACGATGGCCCCTGCGCCGCGGCGCTGCATGTGCGGCAACATCGCCCGAGTCATACGGAAGGTGCCCGTCAAGGTCACATCGAGCACCCGCAACCACTCTTCGTCACTCATCTCCACTACACGCTTCTGGCCTCCCAGGCCCGCGTTGTTGATCAGCACGTCGACACCGCCCAGTGCCTCTTCGGCCGCCGCCACCAGGGCCTGGACTTCGCCTTCGATCGTGACATTGCACAGCTGGCCATAAATCGCCTGTAAACCGGTCTCGGCCTTGAGGCGTTCCACCGCCTCTTCCAGGCGCCGCGCATGCACGTCGGAAATCATCAGCGCCCGGCAACCCTCCTCGGCACTGCGTCGGGCCGCTGAGTAACCGATACCGGCACCGGCTGCGGCGGTTATCAACACCGACTTGCCGGCCAGCAATTGATGACCGGGAACATAAGGGGGGGCTTGTTTCACAGCGTCTACCTCCGAAGAAATCAATACGCTGTATTTGTACGGAGGGGGCGATGCGGGCACATCGTCAAAATGGGGTATGGCGACGGCAAAACAAGGCTTACTGTAGGAGCTGGCTTGCCAGCGAAGGCGGCCTGCCTGACACACCGCCTTCGCTGCGATGCGGCGACCCGACAAGCCAGCTCCTACAGGGTGGGGGTTCTTAGCTTCCCCAGACTTTCTGCGCCTTCGGCGCTTCGGCAAGGATCGCATTCACTGCCGCACCGATTTCTTCAACTTGCCACAACGCGCCTTTGTCGCGGGTGACGCCCGTGCGCCAGCCGTCAGCCAAGGAAATTCGCCCGCCCTGGCTTTCGAAGATCTGACCGCTGACGTGGGCCGACGCCGGGCTACCGAGCCACACCACCAGCGGCGCGACGTTTTCTGCAGCCCAGGCATCGAAGCTGCCGTCTTCGGGTTTTTTCACCACTTCGGGCATCGCACTCTCGGTCATCGAGGTCCGTGCGGCCGGTGCCAGCGCGTTGGCGGTGACGCCGTAGCGCGCCAGTTCCGCCGCTTGTACCAGGGTCAGCGAAGCGATGCCGCCCTTGGCCGCCGAATAATTGGACTGTCCCACCGAACCTTGCAAACCGGCGCCGGAGCTGGTGTTGATGATGCGGGCGTCAACCGGCGTGCCGGCCTTGGCCAGGTCGCGCCAGCGGCGGCCGAGGATGTTGGCCAGGCAGTAATGGCCCTTGAGGTGGACGCGCATGACCATGTCCCAGTCTTCTTCACTGAGGCTGATGAACATGCGGTCACGCAATACGCCGGCGTTATTGATCAGCACATGTACTTCACCGAATGCCGCCAACGTCGCATCGACGATGCGCTGCGCAGTGGCCAGTGTGGTGATGTCGTCGCTGCTGGCGATGGCCTGGCCACCGCTGGCGCGAATCTCGCCCGCCACATCTTCTGCGGCATCGGCGCGAATATCGTTGACCACGACATTGGCCCCTTGCGCGGCGAACGCCAGGGCGTAGGCGCGACCGAGCCCGCCACCGGCCCCGGTGATGATCACGGTGCGGTCTGCACAAATAGCCATGTTTGACTCCTCAGGATTTGGGTGGCCGCGCACCCGAAGCGGCGGCCCACATGGAAAGAATTACAGGCGTTCGATGATGGTCACGTTGGCCTGGCCGCCGCCTTCACACATGGTTTGCAGGCCGTAGCGACCGCCGCTGCATTCCAGTTCGTTCAGTAGCGTGGTCATCAGTCTTGCGCCAGTGGCACCCAACGGGTGGCCCAGGGCAATCGCACCGCCGTTGACGTTAGTGCGCGCCGGGTCGTAATCCAGCTCTTTGGCCCAGGCCATGACCACCGAGGCAAAGGCCTCGTTGATCTCGACCCGGTCGATGTCGGCCATGCTCAGCCCGCTTTTGGCCAAGGCCCGACGGGTAGCGGCAATCGGTGCGGTGAGGTGCCAGATCGGATCGTCACCGAGCACCGTCAGGTGATGAATCCGCGCCCGTGGCGTCAGGTCGTAGCGTTTAAGCGCCGCCTCGGAGACCACCAACAGCGCCGCCGAGGCATCGCAAGTCTGGCTGGACACGGCAGCGGTGATCGACGGGAACTGAGGGTCCACCGGCTGCAATTCGGCCATCTTTGCCAGACTGCTCTGGCGCGGGGTTTCATCCACCGTCAGCCCCTGGCATGCAACGATTTCCCGAGCAAATCGCCCACTGGCGATGGCCGCCAGTGCGCGTTCGTGGCTTTGCAGAGCAAAGGCTTCCATTTGCTCGCGACTGATCTGCCAATGATCGGCAATCCGTTGCGCGGCATAGAACTGGTTCACGGGTTGCTGGCCAAAGCGCGCGCGCCAGCCAACGCTACCCGAGAATGGATCGGCAAAGCCCAGGGGCTGGCCGGCCAGCATCGCCGAGGAAATAGGGATTTGGGTCATGGTCTGCACCCCGCCCACCGCGACCACATCCTGAGTGCCGCTCATCACCGCCTGCGCGGCGAAATGCAGCGCCTGTTGCGATGAACCGCACTGGCGATCCACTGTGGTGCCGGGGACCGTCAGCGGTAAGCCGGCGGCCAGCCAACTGGTGCGGGCGATATCGCCGGCCTGGGAGCCGATGGTGTCAACACAACCGAATATCACGTCGTCGTAGTCTTCAGCGGGGATCACATTGCGCTCCACCAGTGCCTTGAGCACATGGGCGCCCAAGTCAATCGCGTGGATCTCGCTCAATGAGCCCTTGCGCTTGCCCGTGGGGCTGCGCAGTGCATCAACAATGTAAGCCTGTGCCATGACTCATTCCTCGAAAGTGTGTCCCGGCCCAAGGCCGGTAGCGTCGGCGAACAGGTAGTCGCTGACACGGGTTTTGTGAAAGCCGCGGTCGCCCCAAGACGCATCGAGGGCCCAGGCACGCTTCATGAACATCTGCAAATCGACTTCCCAGGTGTACCCCATCGCACCGTGCACCTGGATGCCTTTACGGGCTGCGATCCAGCTCGCCTCATTCGCCGCCAGGCGGGCCTGCGAAACCCATACGCCTGCGTTGACGTCGCCCCGGGCCAAGGCATGGGCGGCGCGGTACAGCACCGGTTTGGCCTGTTCGATGTAACGGGCGACATCGGCCAGGTGATGCTTGACCGCCTGGAAGCTGCCGATCGGCTTGCCGAACTGTTTGCGCTGGGCCACGTAGTCCACCGACAGGTCCAGCATGCGTTGCGCCAGCCCCAGTAACTGTCCGGCTACCGACAGCGCGCCGCGGTCCAGCATGCGATCTTGCAAGGCGCGCCCCTGCTCGCCACTGGCCACGCAGGTCGCCGACGACGGGGTCCACGTCACCAGACCCAAGCGGCGCGAGGCGTCGATGCTCAGATGGTTTTCCACCTCCATCTGGGAGCGCGGCACCACATGGATGTCATTGCCGTCGGTGAGAATCAACACTTCGGCCAATTGCGCGTCGCTGACCAGTGCATTGACCGGATGACTGATCGCCATGCGCAAACTGCCATCGGCGATCCGAGGCAACAGGTCGGCGCGGGCCGGGTGCCCTGCGGGCAGACCGGCGAGTAAGCCACTGGCGACATAAGCGGTGTCAGCCAATAAATCGGGAATGGCGTAGTAACCCAGCTCTTGGGTCATCAGTGCCCAGGTCACGTCGTCCATGCCCATGCCGCCTTCGGCCTCGGGCACCGACAAGGCGGTCAGGCCCTGCTCGGCGATCTTGTTGCGCAGGTCCCGGGAGCGCCCGACATCGGTCTCCCAGATTTCCCGGAGCATCTCCGGGGCGGCTTCGGTCATCAGGAAACGACTGATGGCTTCGCGGAACGCCAACTGGTCATCGTTAAAAGTGAAGTCCATGGGCGGTTCCTTATTTCGGCAAGCCGAGCATGCGCTCGGCAATGATGTTGCGCTGGATTTCGTTGGTGCCGGCATAGATCGGCCCGGACTGGGCAAACAGGAAGCCCTCCAGCCAGCCCGCCGCATCGCCCGCCTCCGCGCCTTTTGCAACCAACTCGCCGCGTGCACCGAGAATGCGCATGGCGGTCTCGTGCATCTTCAGATCCAGCTCCGACCAGATGACCTTGTTGATGCTCGACTCCGCGCCGATCTGCTCGCCCCGACTCAAGCGGCCCACAGTGTGATAGGCCGACAACGCATAGGCTTCAGCGCCCATCCAGGTCTCCAGCACGGCATCGCGCAGGCTCGGATCGCGGTCGGCGCTGACGCGGTTCGCCTTGTACAGCTGAACCAGCTTGCGCGCCGTGGCCTGAAAGCGCGCCGGTGAACGCAGCAGCAGGCCACGCTCAAAACCGGCTGTGGCCATCGCCACATGCCAGCCCTGCCCTTGCTCACCGATGCGGTTAGCCACCGGCACTCGCACGTCGTCGAAAAACACCTCGGCAAAGGCGTCCTTGCCGTTGAGCGCCTTGATCGGGCGAATGCTCACCCCCGGCGTGTCCAGCGGCACCATGACGAACGACAAGCCGTGGTGACGAGTCGATCCTGGCTCGCTGCGAAAGAGGCCGAACAGCCAATCCGCGTAGATCGCCCGGGTCGACCAGGTCTTCTGCCCGTTGATCACGTAATGGTCGCCGTCGAGCAGCGCCTTGCTGGTGATTGCCGCCATGTCGGAACCGGCGTTGGGCTCCGACCAGCCTTGCGCCCACATGTCCAGGCTTTCGGCCATGCGCGGCAGGAAGCGCTGCTTCTGCTCCGGGGTGCCGAATTCCATCAGGGTCGGCCCCAGCAACAGCTGGCCGTTCTGATTGACGCGCATCGGTGCTCCGGCGCCGTAATACTCTTCCTCGAAGATCAGCCACTCGATCAAGTCGCTACCGCGACCGCCCAGTTCCGCGGGCCACATCACCATCGACCAGCGGCTCTCGAACAGCTTGGCCTCCCAGGCGCGATGCTGTTCAAAGCCTTCGCGGGTGTCGTAGCTGGCCAGGGGCTCGCGTGGCAGGTTGGCCGCCAGCCAGGCGCGTACTTCAGCGCGGAAGGCGTTTTGCTTGGGGGTATATGTCAGGTCCATGGCGTTATCTCAGAACTTGGCGTCGCGTTTTTCGACGAAGGCCCGGCGCGTTTCCGCGGAGTCCGGGCTGCTGTAGGCCTGCATGGTGAAGCCCTGTTCCCAGCGGTATTTATCTTCCAGGTTGCCGTCTTCGATGCCGTTCAAGGCTTCCTTGGCGATGCGGATCATCCCCGGGCTTTTTTCGGCAATTTTTGCCGCGATGCCGAGGGCGGTTTCGCGCAACTGGTCCTTGCTGACGATCCGCTCGATAAAGCCGTATTGCAGAGCTTCGGGGGCACCGATGCTGTCGCCGGTAAAGAACAGGTAGCGGACTTTTTGCACCGGGAACAGGCGCTGCAGATGCGCACCGCCACCCATGGCGCCGCGGTCGACTTCCGGCAGGGCGAAGGTCGCACATTCGGAGGCGACGACAATGTCCGCCGCCCCGGTGATGCCAATGCCGCCGCCCAGGACAAAACCATGCACTGCGACAATCACCGGCACCGGGTTGCGGTGCACGGCCTTGAAGGTGGCGTAGTTGCCGGCATTGACCTCAACGATCCGCTCCGGGTACTTGTCCAGTTCCTTGATGTCGACCCCGGCGCAAAAGCCCCGGCCTTCGGCGCGGATCACAATCACCCGCACCTCAGGATTGGCCCCAAGGGCTTCGATCTGTTGCGCCAGGGCCTGCCATTCCTGGCTGTCGAGGGCGTTGACCGGTGGTTTGGCGATCACCAATTCAGCGATCCCCTGATTGAGTTGTGTCGTGAATGCCTGGTTCAAAGGGGTTCTCCAATGCTGGCTGGATGGTTCGAGGGGCGGGTCTGGCTGCGTGCCAGGAGCGTGTCCAGGCATTGCTGGGCCTCGCTGGCGATGCCTTCGATGACTTCACGGCAACTGAGCAACTCGCCGATGGCGGCCGCGACCTGGCCACTGGGCAGGATGCCCTCGTCCGGGGCGCCATCGACCATAGAGCGTTGCAACAGCACCGGCTGGTTGGCCGCCATCACCACTTGCGACAGTGCCGAAGGGTCTTCACGCAACGCCCGGAAAAAGACTGAAGCCATGTGACCAAGGCTCATGCCGGTCTGCTGTTTCCACTGCCAGGCGCTGCCCAGGGCAATACGCAGCCGCCCGAAGGAGCCCGCCTGCTCCAGGTGGTTAATGAAACGGTTTTCGATCATGCGGTGGCGCATGCCATCCACCGCCGTGGTCACACGCACCTGCTGCGGATCGTTGACCTTCAGGTAGCGTTCGAGAGTCGCAGCCGGAGTCGGCGATTCGCGGGTCATGAGAAACCGCGTGCCCATGGCGATGCCGGCGCCACCGGCAGCCAGCACCGAGGCCAGGCCACGACCGGTGGCGAACCCACCGGCCGCGATCACCGGCACCCTGACCGCCGCCAGTACTTGGGGCAGCAGGATCGAACTGGGCACGCCGCCGGTATGGCCGCCGCCCTCGCCACCCTGAATAGTGATCAGATCGGCACCCAGTTCCACCGCCTTCAGGGCATGTTTCAAGGCGCCGACGGTGGGGATGCACAGCACGTTCGCCGCCTTGAAGCGTGCGATGGTCTGTTTGTCCGGGCCGCGTCCGTAGCTCACGGCGCGCAAGCGGTACTCGATCGCCAGGTCGACGCACTGCGCGGCGTTGTCTTGGAACATATGGAAATTGAGCCCGAAGTTGCTGCCGCCGGTGGCGTCGATCACCTTGCGGATTTCGCCTTCCAGTTCATCGGCCGGGATGGTCGCCCCGGCCAGGAAACCGAAGCCCCCGGCCTGGGTCGTGGCGATTACCAGGTTGGCGTCGGCGACCCAGCCCATGGCGGTTTGCACAATCGGGTAACGGCAACCCAGGGCCTCAGTCAATGGCGTATCCAGCCAGCGGTTCATTGGCTTTTGTCCTCGGCCTGCTTGTTGGCCCGGGCCATGCCCTTGGCGTCGAAGCCGCCCAGTTTGTCGCCGGACAACAGCTCGTTATGGGCATGGGCAAAGTGGTGCCAGGCGAACACCGCATCCATCGCCGTGCGCTTGCCTTGCAGGTCTTCGACGTGGTTGATCGCCTGCTTGGTCAGGGCCAGGCCCATGCGTGGCTGGCGGGCGATGCCGGCGGCCAGGGTATAGGTCGCCGACTCCAGTTCTTCACGTGTCACCAGGCGGTTGACCATGCCCACTTGCCAGGCCCGGTTGGCGCTCATTCGGTCGCCGGTGAAGAGGAATTCCTTGGCGATGCGCGGGTTCATTTCATAGGGATGGGCAAAATACTCCACCCCCGGAATGCCCATGCGTACCACCGGATCCTGGAAGAATGCGTCGTCGCTGGCGACGATCAAATCGCAGACCCAGGCCAGCATCAGCCCGCCCGCTACACACGCGCCATGGACCATGGCGATGGTCGGCTTGGGCAGTTCCCGCCAGCGCCGGCACATGCCCAGGTACACCTCCTGCTCGCGGGCATACAGCTGCTCGCCACCGGGTTTGTTGGTGTGGTCCCACCACAGGTGCGCGCGCTCGAACGGTTTGTCGATATCGCGCCCGGGCGTGCCAATATCGTGGCCAGCCGAGAAGTGTTTGCCGTTACCCCGCAGGACGATGACCTTGACGCTGTCATCGTTGACCGCCTGGCGAAAGGCGGCGTCCAGGGCGTAGGTCATCTGCGAGTTTTGAGCGTTGTTGAAGGTCGGCCGGTTCAGCGTCAGCGTGGCAATACCCTCGGCCACGATGTACAGCACCGGGGTGTCCGTCTCGTAGACGGCGTTGTCCTGGCGGACGATGAATTCACTGTCGCTGCTGTGCATGGTCGCTGTCCTTGCCTCAGGCCGTACGGATGCCGGGCGGATTGCCCTTGATCGCCGTGGCGCGGTAATCGTGGGGGTCGAGTCGACGGATCAGCGCCAACTGTTCTTGAGTGGGGTGCGCGGTCTCATGCAACTGCGCCGACTTGAGCAACGGGAAGCCGGTGTTGTCCTGGACCTGCTCGAAACTCACGCCGGGGTGCAACGAGCGCACCTGCACCGCACGTTCCGGGCCATTGAAATCGAGGACACAGAGGTCGCTGACCACGCAATGGATGTCCATCAAGTCGCGGCGCGCACCCTCGGGCCAGCGCTCGGCCTTGAAACCCACACCGGAGACCATGTCCACTTCGCCGCTGACGAACACCCGGGTGTTATGGCTGGGCACGAAGAACGAGTTGAGGTGGTTGATGCTGTTGCCTGGCAGGCCGCGCACACCGAGGATCGCCGTCCTGGGCTTTTGATAGTCGCCGACGCAGGACAAGTTGGTCTGGCCCCAGCGGTCGATCTGGGTCGGGCCGATCATCGCGTGACGGCGCCCGCCCCACACGCATTCGAAGACCCGCTCGAACGACATGTAGCCCGAGTAGCGCGGCACGTAGTCGCCACGCGGGCCCAGCGGGATCGGTTCTTCGACCAGGAACGCCTCGCTGTCGGTCATCAACAGTTCCGGGCTGTGGGTCAGTTTGGCCAGACTGGCGCCCAGGCGCGGGATCACGCCCAGGCCCGAGGCAATCACTTCACCATTGCCGCGCCAAGCCTCGGAGGCGGCGACGATCATCAGTTCAGCGAGGGTGAAATCACAGGTTGCAGACATAGTCGCTTATCCTCAGAACACGGGAAGGGGCAAGACGCCCATGGAATCGGCACCGCCGTTCTGTGCCTGATAGGCCTGCTCGCCACCGGCGATGTAGGTCTGCACATAGTCCTGCCAACCGTTTTCCACCTGGCTGCTGGCGACATAGTTTTTCAGGTGCTTGAGGTCCCAGCCGTAGTCGGGGGCGCAGAGCGTCGGGTGCGCACCGAGGGGTGCATGCACCACGCCAGTCACCAGGTAGCGTTCGAAGGTATTGAAGCGGGCCTGATCGGCGCTCAGTTCCAGGCGCTCTTCAAGGCGTTCGCACGAGACAAAGCACTGCTTGGCGGCGCGGGCGAACAGGTGATCGAAATACGGGTCCGGCCCGGTCACCAGGCAGTTGCCCAGGCGGTCGGCGACGTTGACATGCAGGAACGCCACGTCGAGGTTGAGCGCAGGCATTGCCAGCAGCACCTCGCCATCGACATAGGGCGACTGGATGGTCTTGAGTTCCGGGTTCAGGCGCGTCACATCGGTGGCCAAGCCACAACGGGTCGGCAGGAACGGCAAGCGCATGCCGGCGGCGCGCAGGCCCCACTGGAACATACCTTCGTCCAGTTCCATCAGCTCCAGCTCGCCGGCTTCGCGGGCCTTGCGGTAGTAAGGTTCCAGCGGAATGGCATCGAGGGTGGCGAAGCCGAACACCAGCTTCTTGACCTTGCCGGCGGCGCACAGCATGCCCACTTCCGGGCCACCATAGGCAACCACAGTCAGGTCTTTGACTGGCGAGCGCAGGATCTCACGCACGATGGCCATCGGCTTGCGCCGAGGGCCCCAGCCGCCGAAACCGATGGTCATGCCATCGCGCAATTGAGCGACCGCATCGGCCGCTGTCAGTTGTTTGTTCATTTTGATCATTCCTTACTGTTGGCCGACCGAAAAGTCGTGCCCCCAAATGCTCACGCGGGTGAACTCGAACGCCGAATGTTCGGCCCAGTCGACTTGCAAACCGCCAAAGCCGTACTCCAGATCGAAACCGGACGGCGTCTTCATGTAGAAACTGGTCATGCGGTCGTTCAGGTGCTGGCCGAGGGTGGCCGACAGGCTCACGTCATGGGCGTGCAGACGGTCGTGGGCACGACCGACTTCGGTCATCGAATCGACCTCGACCATCACGTGTACGCAACCTGACGGCACCGGGTACTCGGCCAGTGCCAGGCTGTGGTGGCGGGCGTTTTGACAATGCAGGAAGTGAATGCGGATCGGCGGCACCGACGCGTCGGGGCGGAAGTTGAAAATGTCCGACAACTTAAAGCCCAACACATCCTTGGCGAACGCAAGGGTGGCGTCGAAATTTGGCGCTGGCAGCACCGCATGACCCAGGCCCATGTCGCCGGTGATGAAGCGCGGCACACCCTGAGGCGAGACAAACGGCAGGCAATCGGAACGATGGCCCCAGCTCAGTTCATGACAGTTGCCCGACGGGTCGGTGACCTTGATCAGCGCCTGTACACCGCGCTGCTCGATCTCGGCGGCGGAGCCCGGCTGCCATTCAATGCCGGCAGCGCTCAGGTGCTCGAGGGCGGCATTGAATGCCGGCTCGTTGGCCAACTCCCAGCCAGAGGCCAGGTAACGCGCCTCGCTGCCTTCGACGATCAGCATGCGAAACGGACGCTCGTCCATTTTCACGTACAAGCCTCCGCCCGGCGCCGGGTTCACTTGCATGCCCAGCACGTCTTCGGCGTAACGCTGCCAATGGCTGAGGTTTTCGATCTGCGAGACGAAATAGCTCAAACCGCGAATGTCGATCATGCCTTGGTCCTCGTTGGCTGAATGGCTTACGTGGCTGGCATTGTGCTAAGCGCCACCGGGCGCTTCATCGTCCGTTGAGACTAAGCACCCTGTAGGAGCCCGGCTTGCCAGCAAAGGCGATTTCACGGACGCCTTCGCCGGCAAGCCGGGCTCCTACAGGGCGAAGAACGATGACGCGCTGTCCCTAGTCCGTTTTAGTGATTCGAACACCGCTCCCACTCCCTCAGACTTTGCGCATCCATCCGCATTGCAGAGACCGCCCCCCATGGAGTTCGCTTTTACCGAAGAACACCTGATGATTCGCGACAGCGCCGAGCGTTTTCTTGCCCAGGTCAGCGACTCGCATGCCGTGCGCGCCGCCATGAACCGGCCGGACGCTCATGATCCCGAGGTCTGGCAACGGATCGGCCAGGAACTGTACTGGCCGGCGCTGATGGTGCCGGAGCGCTTTGGCGGTATGGGCCTGGGGTTTGTCGAACTGGCGATTCTGCTGGAACAAAGCGGTCGCTATCTGCTGGGTTCGCCGCTGTTCGCCACTGCGTGCCTGGCCACCCCGGCCCTGCTGCTGGGGCACAACGAGCCCATACAGGAGCACTGGCTGGGGGCGATTGCCGCAGGTGAAACCCGTGCCACCCTGGCCTTCGCCAGCGTTCCAGGGCTGGAGGCTTGCAGTGTGCAAGCCGTGGCTGCGCCGCGCTCAGGAGGCTGGACCCTTGACGGCCAATACGCACAGGTCATCGATGGCGCCTCGGCCGACCTGTTGATCGTCGCCGCTCGCGCCCCCGACACTCAGGGCGAACGGGGCATCTGCCTGTTCGTCTTGCCTGGCAATACGCCGGGCGTGGTGCGTACCTCCTTGGCAACCCTGGACCAGACCCGTCGCTTGGCACGCATTGAATTGCATCACGTGCAGGTCAGCGAGGCACAACAACTTTGCGGCCCCGAGCAAGGCTGGGCTGTGCTGCGTGACACCCTGCTGATCGCCGCCATCGGGCTTGCCGCCGAGCAGGCTGGCGGCGCGCAACAGGCCCTGGACCTGACCCTGGCCTACATTGCCGAACGCCGGCAATTCAAACGCACCATCGCCAGCTTCCAGGCGATCAAGCACCGCTGTGCCGACATGATGCTGCAAGTCGAATGCGCCCGGTCGGCGGCCTACTACGCCGCCTGTGTAGCCCAGGAACGTCTGGACCCGAAAGGCGATGCCGCCGTGGCCCAGGAGCTTGAGCAGGCCGCCGCCACGGCAAAGATTCATGCCAGCGAAGCTTTTTTTCACTGCGCCGCCGAGTCGATCCAACTGCATGGCGGCGTCGGGTTTACCTGGGAATACGATCCGCACCTGTACTTCAAACGTGCCCGCGCCGGCGAGCATCTACTGGGCAGCCCGGCGTTGCACCGCGAGCGCCTGGCTAAGCATCTATTGGGAGAACAACCATGAAAATCGGTTTCAGTCGCGCAGATGAAGTGTTCCGCGAAGAAGTCGCCCTGTGGCTGGCCGAGCACCTGAGCAGCGAATTTGCACCACTGCGTTTTCGCGGCGGCCCGGGGGATGAACACAGTTTTCCTGAGGAGCGCAAAGCCTGGGAGCGTCGGCTTGCCGCAGGTGCCTGGATCGGCGTCGGCTGGGCCAGGGAACACGGCGGACGAGGACTCTCCATCAGTCAGCAGGTGATCTTCCATGAGGAATATGCCCGCGCCGGTGGACCCGGGCGCATGGGTCATATCGGCGAAGGCCTGGTCGGCCCGACACTCGCCGCCTTCGGTACCCCGGCCCAGCAAAAGCGCCTGTTGCCCGGCATCCTCGACGGCAGCCAATTCTGGTGCCAGGGCTATTCGGAGCCGGGGGCAGGTTCGGACCTTGCCAACGTACAGACCAGGGCGAAACTGGATGCCACGGGCGAACACTGGCTGATCAGCGGGCAGAAGGTCTGGACCTCCCTGGCTCACGAGGCCGACTGGTGTTTCGTGCTGGCGCGCACCGAGCCCGGCAGCCAGGGACATCACGGCTTGTCGTTCCTTCTGGTGCCGATGGCCCAGGACAGCATCCGCGTGCAACCGATCCAGCAACTGACCGGTACCAGTGAATTCAACGAGGTGTTCTTCGACCAGGCCGTCACGAGTGCCGACAACCTGATCGGCCAACCGGGCGATGGCTGGAAGATCGCCATGGCGCTGCTGGGTTTTGAGCGCGGCGTATCAACACTGGGTCAGCAGATGCAGTTTCACAACGAACTCGACGAAGTCATCCGCATCGCCCGCGCCAACGGCGCCGCGCGCGACCCACTGCTGCGCCAGCGCATCGCCCAGGCCTGGAGCGGGCTCAAGGTGTTGCGCTACAACTCTCTGCGCATGCTCTCGGGCCCGCAAGACGGCAGCCTCAGTCGCGAAGCGATGATCTACAAACTGGCCTGGTCCACTTGGCACAGCGACCTGGGCAAACTGGCCATGGACGTGCTGGGTGATGCTGGAGAAATCCTCGACGCCGCGCCCTACCAGCTCAGCCGCCTGCAGTCGCTGTTCCTGTTCACCCGCTCCGACACCATCTATGGCGGCAGCAATGAAATTCAGCGCAACGTGATTGCCGAGCGGGCACTGGGCATGCCGCGGGAGCCACGAGTCACGAACTAAACCAAAAGCCCTTTGTAGGAACTAATGCTGTTCACTTAAGACGTGGTGGGATGGTGTACATATCCGTTACCGCAGCAATGGATATGTACACCATCAAAAAACATGTCGCCCAACACAAAGCCATCGCGAGCAGGCTCGCTCCCACAAAGGATCGTCTACAGCCGCGAGATTCTGGTTCGCTGGAAGATCCCTATGTGCGCCTGAAGCACCAAACCTAAGTGAACAGCATTACTTTGTGGGAGCGAGCAAGCCCGCTCCCACATTCGTTGGGTGTTGCACAAGGCGGCAATCCTGCACGGGCCGCCCGATTGTTCAGCGCACGCGAATCTTCGGGTCATCCGCCCCACGGCGCAGCGTTTTGAGAAAGCCTTCCAGCGGTGCCGGCTCGGCGATCTGCGGCAAGGCGTCCTTGTCCGGGCGTTGCGCCCAGAATGCATCCCAGGATGGAAAGAGCTCGTGGAAGGAGCCGGCGTACGGCTCGCGCCCTGGCCAGCGTATTTTCAAACCGCCGATCGGTGGTTTGTTCAGGTCGGTCGCGTACCAATAGCACGGCAAGCGGCGACGGAAGCACCAGCGCCCATCGATTCGCTCATAGTCGTCCCAGTACAGCATCTGCATGATTACCCACTCGGGACCGGTCTCATGCTCGTTCTTCGAATAGACCACGCCTGTGGCGTGATCGGCATCGCTGAACTCGATGATGTGTTGCCCCAGGTGATGGGAGGTGCCGTGAAACTGCTTGCGCATGGTTTCGTCCAGCCACACCTTGAGGTGCGCGCGACCGCTTTTGTCGCGGCCCACGCGCACGTCCGGGGCGAAGCAGTTGGCCATGGCATCCATATCACGCATGTCCAGCGCCAGGGCATATTTGCCAGCCAGTTGGCGGATCGCGTCCAGCGACTCCAGTCGGTCAATGCGCGCAAGCAATGCGCTCGGGTCCTGGCTCATCAGTCGAGCACCGTGTACAGATCCGAACCCCGCCCGCCGTCCACCGCCAGGCTGGCGCCGGTGACATACGAAGCCTCGTCGCTGGCCAGAAACAAAATGGCGTTGGCCAGTTCCACCGGCAGGCCGACCCGTTTCATCGGGATCACTTTTTCAGTGTTGGTACGGGTCTTGGCGTCGCCCAGCATGCCGGCTGTAGCAGGAGTGTCGACCACGCCGGGGATGATCACGTTGCAGCGGATGTTGTGCGGTGCTCCTTCGCTGGCCGCCGCCCGGCTGAAGTTGATCACCGCCGCCTTGGCCGCCGAGTAACCGGCCATCCAGGCTGTGCCGAACAGGCCGCAGATCGAAGCGATATTGACGATCGAACCACCGCCCTGCTCTTTCATCAACTGCATCGCGGTACGGGTGCCCCAGAAGGTGCCGTCCACCGTAGTAGCGAAATTGGCGTGCCAGTCTGAGGTGGTCATCGTGTCGATACCGCCCCAGGTGTAGGCCATTGCGTTGTTGACCAGAATGTCCAGACGTCCGTGGCGTTGCGCAGTAGCTTGAAGTGCGCCGACGTAGGCCTGTTCATCGCTGACATCGGCCACGGCGATCTCGGCCTGCCCACCCTGGGTCCGGATTTTTTCCTGCACGCCTTGCAGCGGCTCAATGCGTCGGCCACACAGCACCACCGTGGCGCCCTCCTCGGCGAATCGTAGCGCGGTGGCTTCGCCGATGCCGGAACCGGCGCCGGTAACAAAGGCGATTTTTCCTTGTAAACGCTTACTCATGGGTGTCTCCCTGATCAGATAAAGGCCATGCCACCGTTGACGGCGATGTTCTGCCCAGTCATGAAACTGGCGTCTTCGCTGGCCAGAAACACCGCGACCCTGGCGATCTCGTCGGTCTCGCACATACGGCCCAAGGGCACGTTTTTCAGCAGCGTTTGCATGTAGTCATCAGGGATGCCGGCCATCATCGGGGTGTTGGTCGGCCCCGGCACCAGGGTGTTGACACGTATGCCGCTGGCCGCCAGTTCACGGGCAATCGAACGGGTCAGGCCCATCACCCCGGCTTTCGAGGCGCAGTAGTGGCTTGGGCCGTCGCCGGTCAGCGCGGCGGTGCTGGAGAGGTTGATGATCGCGCCCTTGCGACCACCCTTGACCATCAGTTTGGCGCCTTCGCGGCAGCACAGGAAGGTGCCGCCCAGGTTCACGCCGATCACCCGCGCCCAGCTCTCATCCGGGGTTTCGAGGAAACTGTCCAGCGCGCCCACGCCGGCGTTGTTGACCAGGATGTCGAGGCCGCCGAAGTGCTGCTCGGCCTGCCCCATGGCATCGGCCACGGAGGCACCATCACCGACATTACAGGCGAGAGCCAGTACCTTGTCACCCAAATCTGCCAGGCTCTCGGCCAGGGCTGCCTGATTCAGGTCGACAGCCACCACCTTGGCGCCTTCGGCGACAAAACCACGCACGATGGCCTGGCCCATGCCCTGCGCGGCGCCGGTCACAAAGGCCACTTTATTGAGTAACTTCATAGCAATCTCCGAATGTGCAAATACGCTGCAGCCCGCTGCCCTTGCAGTGGAGCCGTCCCGTGCATGATTAGCGGTAAGCGCCAGGGCAGACATCGTCCGATGGGACTACCGCCGCGTGGTCTGAACGGACGATGTGAATAACCCGATCAGAGCCCAGCATTCACATTGCGCGCACCACGCCAGTCGCTGCGTTTCCCTTCAAGTCGCTGCATTCAATCTGCTGCAGCGCCTGACGCGGCTGTGCTTCATGAATCCGCAGACAATGGAGAACCCCATGAATCAACCCGTAGACTTGCCCCTGCCCGTCGGCCATTACGCGACCCTGCCAAACGGCTTGCGTCTGCACTATCTGGATGAGGGCGCAGGCCCCGTGGTGCTGTGGCTGCACGGCAGCGGGCCGGGCGCCAGTGGCTTCAGCAACTTCAAGGGCAACTACCCGCAATTCGTCGCCGCGGGCTATCGCAACATCGTGCTTGACCTCCCAGGTTTCGGCCGCTCGGACAAACCCGAGGACGTCCAGTACAACCTGGATTTCTTCGTCGACTGCGTGGCGGCGTTCCTGGAGTGCATCGGTGTGCGGCGTTGCACGCTGCTGGGTAATTCGTTGGGTGGCGCGATCGCCCTCGGCCTGGCCTTGCGTCTGCCGCAACTGCCACAGAGCCTGATCCTGCTGGCTCCGGGCGGTGTCGAGGAACGGGAAACCTACTTCAAGATGGAAGGCATCGTGCGCATGGTCAGCCTGTTCAGCGCTGGCCCCATTGGAATGGAGGAGATGCGCAGCATGATGCGCCTGCAGCTATTCGATGATTCGATTCTGCCGGAAAGCCTGTTGCAAGAACGCGTGGCGGTGGCAGTGACCCAGCCCAAGAACCTGTTCAGCACCATGATGGTCCCGAATATGCAAGCGCGCCTGGGTGAGATCCAGTGCCCGATCCTGGGCTTCTGGGGTACCAACGATCACTTCAACCCGATCAGTGGCGCCCAGCGCATCATCGACGGCGCGCCCAATGCCCGGTTCATCGTGCTCAACCGTTGCGGGCATTGGGTCCAGGTGGAACACCGCGAACTGTTCAACCGCAGCTGCATCGACTTCCTGCAACACGGTTGATCCGGGCGACGCGGTGTACCTGCTGCACCGCGTTATCGTTCTTCGCCGGCAAGCCTGGCTCCTACAAAGGAACCAGGCGCTGCGGTGTATCTGTCACCCCGCCGCCGGCTGGCGGTTCAATTCGGCGTCGCCGGGCTGGCCCAGTACGCAAGAGGTGCCACCGGGGGTGTACATCATTGCCACGCAACGGTTACAGGCAGTGCAGATCGAGTCGCGACTGGCGCCACTGGCGAGTTTGTTGACGTAGTCATTTTCAGCCAGCAACACCCGCCCCATCGCGACCAGGTCAAAGCCCTCGGCCATGATCTGTTCGATACTCGCCAGGCTCTTGGCGCCGCCCAGATAAGCCAGCGGCATCTTTACCGCCGCCCGCACCTTGCGCGCATGTTCCAGCAGATACAGCTCACGGAATTCCACGGTCGGCTCTTTGCGACGCTGGATAGCCATCGCCAGGGCGATGATCTTGTTCTTCTGCTGCACGCGGTTTTCCTTGGGGAAGGAAGAACCGAACATGGTGGTGATCGATTCGGCGTTCATCCCGGCGCTGAGCACCAGCAAGTGCGCGCCCTCTTCTTCCAGCATGCGGGCGATCTGTGCCCCGTCTTCGGCGCTGTTACCGGCGCGTACGCCTTCGGTGATGCTGTATTTGCAGATCACCGCCATTTCCTCGCCCACCGCATCGAGCACCGCGCGCAGCACCCGGCGCGGAAAACGCAGGCGGTTTTCCAGGCTGCCGCCGTACTGGTCGCGACGCTTGTTGTACATCGGCGAAATGAACTGGCTCAGCAAGTAGCCGTGGCCCATGTGGATTTCCACGGCATCGAAACCCGCCTGGCGTGCCAGGCGCGCGCCTTGGGCGAAATCGCGCACCACTTGTTGCATGTCGGCTTCGTTCATCGCCTGCTTGAGGAACATGCCGCTCATCAGGCCGATCTTGTTGAAGCCACCGCTGGCCGACAGCGGACGTTTGGTCGAGCGCTCGCGAATAAAGGTAAAGCAGCCGCCGTGGGTGATCTGCGCGCTGGCCAGGCCACCGGCCTGGTGCACGGCGTCGGTCAAGGCCTTGAAGTGCGGCACGCTGGATTCAGCGAGGATCAACTGGTTGGGCAAGGTGCGGCCATCGCTGCTCACCGCGCAATAAGCCACGGTGGTCAGGGCGGTGCCACCAGCGGCCAAGGCCGAGTGCAGCTTGACCAGTTGTTTGGAAGGCACGCCCTGGGCGCTCATGCCTTCGTTGGTGGCGGCCTTGATAAAACGGTTTTTCAGAGTCAGTGGGCCAATCTCGACGGGACTGAACGGTGATGGGGTTGAACGAGGATTCATGACAGGCCTCTCTTTATTGTTATCAGGCTACAAACGAAGGACTGCGTCGCCACATCGCGACACAGCGATGATCATCAGAAGGTGTATTTGGCGTTGAATGACAGGTAATCGCGGTCAGCCAGCAAGCGACCCTGGGCGACATCCGGCGAGCTCAAGTAGGCGATATAGGTCATGCCGACCTGGAGGTTCCCCAGGTACTTGAAGTCGCCACCCACGGTCAGGCGCTTCTCGTCGCGGCCCAAGCCCTGATAGGCGCTGCCGTCGACATTCTGCGTCCATACCACCTTGGTGCTCAGGTCCAGGCCGTTGGTGATGGACGGGTAGTCCATGTAGGCGCCAATGCCCAGCAGGGTCGAGCCACGGGTCTGGGTCTTCGACTCGAACGTGTCGAAGGTGCCATCCACGCCGGCGCCGCCGCCGGTGATCGTCAGGCTGTCCACCCCGTCGATGTGTTGATGCACCACTTCGCCCATGAAGGTGGTCTGCTGGGCGAGCAGGCTTGGGCCCAGGATGTACATGGCGTTGAGGTTGCCTTGCCAGATCTGCCCGGTGGTCGGCGCGCCGTTGTTCAGGTAGACCGAGGAGCCATCGCGGTAGCTCAGGTCACCGGCGTACTGCACCGAGTCGCCGACCTTGGAGCTGAAGCTGATCCCGGTCAGCTTGACGTCTTCGAAATAACCCAGGCGATAGGTCGGCGCAGTTCCGTCATGACCAATGCCCTTGAGCGACGAGTATTGGGTGGTGCCAGTAAAGTCGAAGAACAATGAGCCGATGCGCTCGTTATAGCGGTAATGGAACAGCCCCACTTCGGTGTTCTCGGTGATTCGGTAGCGCACGCCCAGACCCCATTGGCCGCTGTCGCTGGCGTCTTTTTCACCGGCATAACCGACCGCCAGGCCATTGGGCAGGCTGTCGACTACCCCGCTGCCCAGACGAAAGAACTCGGCACCGGGACCGAAGGTATCGCTGCCGAAGTAATCGCCCACAGGGTTGAGCTGAGTCTTTTCCCACTCGTACTGGTAATAGCCCACCAGCGCCAGGTTTTCATTCAGCGACCACGACCCGGACACCTGCCCTACCGGCAGGTACGAGTCCTTGGCCTCGGTACCCGGAACGTTGAACTTGGTCGCGTCCACCGGGGCCTGGCCCTGGCTGATGTTAGGCCAGAACAGGCTCTCGCCCCAGGCCACCAGATGCCGTCCGGCCTTGAGCGACAGGTACTGGGTCTCGCCGACATCGAAGTTGCCATACACATAGGCATCGAGCAGTCGCGCCATGCTGCCACTGAGCCTGCGGGTTTCGTCGCTGAAGCCATCGTTGTGTCCGGTCTTGTTCACCGTCTGCGGCGAGTCGTTGGCGTTTTTCTGGTTGTAGACATCGTCGTAGAACTGACTGCCGCGCAACACCGCGCCAAGGTTGTCGTGCCTGAGCTGCAACTCGCCGAACAGGCTCAGGCGGTTGTTGATCAACGAGCCGCGCTTGAAGTTGCGCGTGCCGTCGTCGTTGTTCGGGTCGTTGAGGTATTGACTGGCCTGCTTGGCCGTACGCATGGATGCGGTGTAGTTGACCGTCAGCGACGAATCCAGGGTGGTGTCTTCCCCCAGTTCGAGGGTCGGCGCAGCGCTGGCCGTCGCACTGATGAAGGTAATGGCCGTTGCCAACAGGCAGCGACCATCGATCGGGCTCCCCGGACGGCGCGTAACCAGGTTTCGAGTGAACATGCTCCTCTCCTTTTTGTTGTTGTTTGCTGGTGTCGCCGCAGCATGAAAAAAAAAGCTCCCCTGCACATCGTCCGTTTGGTGAGATGGCTGCGCGTCATGCCTGAACGCTGTTGGCCACCACCGCGCGCAATTCGTTCTTCGCCACCTTGCTCGACGGATTCAATGGCAAGGCGTTGAAGAAGCGCACCTGGCGCGGCACTTTGTAATTGGCCATTTGCTCTCGGCTCCAGGCGATCAGTTGCGCCTCGTCGAGTTCTCTACCTTCGCGCAGGACCACGCAGGCACACCCGACCTCGCCCATGCGCTCATCGGCGATGCCGACCACCGCCACCTGGGCAATGGCCGGGTGCCTGATCAGCGCTGCTTCGATTTCCGCCGGGTAACAGTTGAAACCGCCGACGATGAACATGTCCTTCAGGCGGTCGGTGATGATCAGGTTGCCCGCCTCGTCCAGGCGCCCGACATCGCCGGTGTGCAGCCAGCCTTCGGCGTCGATGGCTTCGCGGGTCGCTTCGGGGTTCTGGAAATAGCCCTGCATGATGTGAAAGCCACGCAGGCAGATCTCACCGGTTTGCTCTGGGTCCAGTGCCTGGTTTTGCGGATCGCGGATGCTCACTTCGGTGCCGGCAATCGGCCGCCCGCTGGTGCCGGCGATCACCTGCGCCGAATCTTGTGGGTCACAGATCGTCGCCAGTCCGCCGCATTCGGTCAGGCCGTAGGCGGTGGTCACCACGGCAAACCCCAACTCGTTGCGCATGCGCTCGATCAGGCTCGGCGGGATACTCGCCGAACCGGTCACCGCGATGCGCAGGCTCGACAGGTCGGTCTGCTTGAGCTGCGGATGGGCCAGCAGCGAAAGGTACAGGGTCGGCGCACCGGGCAAGACGCTGATGCGCTCACGGGCGATGCGCTGGAACACTTGTTCTGCGTCGAACACCGCATGGGGCAGGATGGTCGCTCCGGCGATCAGGCAGGTCAGCCAGCCAGCCTTGTAGCCAAAGGCATGAAAGAACGGGTTAACGATCAGGTAACGGTCGCCCGGCACCAGGCCGATGACCTTGACGTATTCGGTGAAGGCTCGCAGGTTCTGTCCATGGCCGCTCATCACGCCCTTGGGTTTGCCGGTGGTGCCAGAGGTGAACAGCAGGTCGCACATCGACTCGGGGTCGACCGCCAATGCACGGCGCCTGGCGCTGTCGGCATCGATGGTCGCCGCGCCACTCAGGAACTGTGCAAGCGTCAGGTCCGACGGCAGCGCAGGCGTGTCACCATCGACAATCACCAGGTGTTCGAGGCTCGCAGGCCGATGGGGCGCGAGCAGCGCCGGGTAGTCGACGTCGAGAAACCGCTGCTGGACAAACAACAGCCGACAGCCGCTGCGTTCCAGCACATCGGCGGCTTCCTGACCCTTCATACGCGTGTTGATCGGCACCAGCACCGCACCGGCACACTGAATACCCAGCGCTGCGAGGATCCAGTCACCACTGTTCGGCGCCCAGATACCGACCCGGTCACCGGCCTGGATCCCCAGGGCCATCAAGCCCCGGGCAAAAGCCATGACGCGCTCGGGCAGATCGGCGTAGTCGATGCACTGGCCGTCTTCCTCGATGGCCGTGCGCCCGGCAAAACGTTCGGCACTGCTAAAGACCAACTGGGCAAGGGTCAAAGGGGCTGCGCTCAGCGGCGCAACAAAGTTCAGGCTCTGATTCATTGTGTGCTCTGGCTTGGCATCATTGAGGGCTTCATTCCGGAAAGCGGATACGCAGTTGCGCGCTGGTGGGCACCGCCTGACAGGCAAGAATCCAGCCTTCGGCCAGGTCGCCTGCGTCCAGTGCATCGTTGTGCAGCAGTTCGACATCGCCGCTTTCCAGGGTGCACATGCACGAAGCGCAGCCACCGACCCGACAGGCGCTGGGTGGCTTGAGGCCAGCCCGCTCCATGGCGGCCAGCACGGTCTCGCCGCTGTCGCAGGCCAGCAGGTGGTCCTCGCCATCCAGGCGCACCGCCAACTGCGCGGCCACTGCCGCTTCGCTGCTGGTCACCAACGGCAGTTCGCCTTCGCCGGGCAGCGAGACGAAACGCTCGACATGCACTCGGCGATCCGGCATGCCCAGACTCTTGAGCGCGCTGACACTCGCGTCCATGAATGGGCCCGGACCACAAATGAATGCCTGGGCATCGATAAACGGCCGCGCCAGTTCGGCCAGCTGTCCGACGCTCGGGATGCCCTGCACCGAATCGAGCCAATGGACGATTTGCAGGCGTTGCGGATGAGCGCTTGCCAGGTGTCTGAGTTCATCCTTGAAAATAACCGAGGACTCATCGCGGTTGGCATAGATCAACAGGACCCGGCCTGTTCCGGCGAGCAACGCCGAACGCAGGATCGACAGCACCGGGGTCACGCCACTGCCGCCGCCGAACAGCAGCAAGTCGCCGTCATGGCTGCGCGGCACAAACACCCCGGCCGGTGGCAGCACCTCCAGGGTCTGGCCGGCTTGCAATTCGCCGCACAGCCAGTTCGAGGCGCGTCCCTCGTGCACACGTTTGACCGTTACCCGCAACGGCTCATCCAGCAATGGCGTGCTGGACAATGAATAACAACGGGGCAGCCAGCCGTCCTCGAAAGGCACTCGCAAGGTCAGGAACTGGCCGGGTTGATAGCGAAAACGTTCGCCCAGATGCTCCGGCACGTCGAACACCAGGGAGCGCGCATCGGCGGTTTCCTCGATCACTCGCGCCACGCGCAGGGCAAAATAATTGTTCATAGGTCAGATACTCATGACCACCTGCCCGTGAATCACCGGCAGGTGTAAACCCAAGGAGTCGATAAACGGACGCCATGGCCTCAGACGTAAGGGTCCGGGTTGGGCAGGCCCAGCATCACTGCGCCGTAGCTGCGCCCGTAAGCCATGTAGTTGTTGGCGATGTGCCCGCGTGCCTGGTGCAGATCGCGGAACAGCCGCGCCACCGGGTTGGTGTTGTACAAGCCCGAGGCGGCCATGCTGCGCAGCAGGTCGTTGGCCCGTTCGGCGCAGATGTTGGTCACATAGGCCGACTGGTAGCGATACAACAGGCGGGTTTCGGTATCCGGGTATTCGCCGGCGCGGGCCAGGCTCATCAGGTGCTCGTAGTTGCGCTCCAGCACCAGGCGCAGGCTGTCGACTGTGATCATCGCTTCGGCAATCGCGGTTTGCGCCACCGGATCGTCAGCGGTACGGGCGCCGTGCTTGCCGATGTGTTTGGCGGCGTTATCGCGGAACTCGTTGATCGCACCTTGCAGGGCGCCGATGGCCGAGGTCGAGACCGCGCGCGAGAACACTTGGGCGAAGGGGATCGCGTAGATCGGGTTGGTGTTGACCAGGCGCCCTGGCGTCGCTTCGAGGGTCCAGTTATTGGTGCGTTGCACGCGATGGGCCGGGACAAATACATCCTCGACCACGATGTCATGGCTACCGGTGCCGCGCAGCCCCATCACGTCCCAATTACGTTCGATCTGATAGTCGCGGCGCGGCAGCAGGAAGGTGCCGTGCTCGGTGGCCAGTTCGCCATCGGCTGGCAGGATGCCGCCCAGGAACACCCATTGGCAGTGCTCGCTGCCGCTGGAGAAACCCCAGCGCCCGCTGATGCGGTAACCGCCCTCGACCACCGTGACCTTGGCCGCCGGCATATAGGTCGAGCAGATCAGCGAGTCATGATCATCGGCCCAGACTTCGCGCTGCGCTTCGATCGGGTAACGCGCCAGTTGCCAAGGGTGAACCCCCATCACGCCGTAGATCCAGGCCGTGGACATGCAACCCTCGGCGAGGATGGTCTGGATTTCGAAGAAGGTCCGCGGATCGACTTCGTAGCCACCGAACGCCCTTGGCTGCAAAGCTCGCAGCAAACCGGCGGACTGCAACTCGGCAACGCTTTCCTGCGGCACCTTCAAGTCCTTGTCGGCCTGTGCCGTGCGTGCCTTGAGTGCGGGCACCAGGCGCCGTGCACGTTCAAGCAGATCACGTTCGTCCTGGGTCTTTTCACGCATGCTGTGCATCACTCAATTCTCCCGATCTCACTGCGCCATTGCGCAAGTTGAGATGGATCATCGGATCGAGCGAACAATCATTCATCGTCAAAGCGGACTAGGGGTTCTGTAGGACCCGGCTTGCCGGCGAAGAACGATGATGCGGTATCACAGCTACATCGCTAGTCCATTGAGACGATGCTGGCAGCAGCCGTGGCGGCGATATTAAATCCATCAACAATCGACCCCACGGAGCAAGGGCCCATGAGTATATTGCAACGTTTCCAAATGCACGGCAGCGTCGCCATTGTCACCGGCAGCGGCCGGGGTATTGGTCGGGCGATTGCCCTGGCGTATGCCGAAGCCGGCGCCGATGTGGTGTGCTCGGCGCGTTCGCTGGACGAGGTAGAGGTTGTGGCCGAAGAGGTTCGTGGCCTGGGCCGGCGCGCCCTGGCCATCGCCTGTGACGTCAACGATGCCGGGCAACGCCAGGCGCTGGTGCGTCAAAGCGTTGAGCAAATGGGCCGGATCACTCATCTTGTGAACAACGTCGGCGGTGGCGGTCCCAACGATCCGCTGACGATGACGCCCGAACAATTCGCCGAGGTGCTGACCTTCAACGTCGCCACCAGCTACGCCTTCTGCCAGTTGTGTGTGCCGCTGATGCGCGAGGCCGGTGGCGGCAACATCATCAATATCAGCTCGGTGGCGGCGCGCTATGCCCAGCGCCATTTCAGCGCCTATGGCTCCGCCAAGGCCGCCCTCAGCCATCTGACCCGCTTGCTGGCCCAGGACTTCGCACCGCAGATCCGGGTTAACGCCGTCGCCCCCGGCCCCACCCTGACCGAAGCGTTGAACGGCGTGATGCCCGCCGCCATGCGCGAGGTCATGGAAGCCAACACCCCACTCAAATGCCTGGGCACCCCACAAGACATTGCCGCCGCCGCGCTGTACCTGGCCAGCCCGGCGTCGGCCTGGGTGACCGGCAAGATCATCGATGTCGATGGCGGCGCCGACTCGTCGGTCTGGCCCGGCTGACCGACTCCTTTGGGCCCGCCCTCGATGAGCTTGGGGTGGGCCTTTTTTTCTCCCACCCATCTGGAGCCCTCGCCATGGACGCCCATTTGATCAACGCCCTCGGTGACGAACTGTTCAACGCCTTGCGCAGCCGCCAGACCCTGGCGCCCCTGACCCGCCGTTATCCGCAGATCACCCTGGAACATGCCTACCGGATTTCCCTGCACTTCCTGCAACGCCGCGAAGCCCTCGGCGAGCGGGTGATCGGCAAGAAAATCGGGGTCACCAGCCGCGCCGTGCAGGAAATGCTCGATGTCCATCAACCGGACTTCGGTTTCCTCACCGATGCCATGCAGGTCGAGGATGGCAGCGATGTCAGCCTGGCCCGCTACAACCTGATCCAGCCACGGGCCGAAGGTGAAATCGCTTTTATCCTCGGCGAAGACTTGCAAGGCCCTGGCATCAGCGCCGAGGACGTGCTGGCCGCCAGCCAATGGGTGGTGCCGTGCTTCGAGATCGTCGATTCGCGGATCGACGACTGGCAGATCCGCATCCAGGACACCGTGGCCGACAACGCGTCCTGCGGTGTGTTCGCCCTCGGCAGCCAGCGGATCGACCCGCGCTCGCTGGACCTGGCCGCCGTGCACATGCAACTGCTGAAAAACGGCCAGCCGGCAGGCTCTGGCCTGGGTTCGGCGGTGCAAGGTCATCCTTGCGCGGCAGTGGCCTGGCTGGCCAATACCCTGGGCGAGCTGGGCATCCCGTTCCGCCGTGGCGAAATCATTCTTTCCGGTGCCCTGGCGCCGCTGGTTCCAGTGGTCGCCGGCGACCGCATCAGCCTGTCCATGAGCGGGTTAGGCGAAACCAGCCTGCGCTTTGTCCCTTGATCGCCCTTCCTTCTTCAGGAGCCAAAAAAACATGAGCAAAAAGATCAAATGCGCGCTGATCGGGCCGGGCAACATCGGCACCGACCTGCTGTACAAATTGATGCGCAGCGAGGTGCTGGAACCGGTATGGATGGTCGGTATCGACGCCACCTCCGAAGGCCTGTCGCGGGCTCGCGAGCTCGGCCTGAAGACCACCGCCGATGGCGTCGACGGCCTGCTGCCCCATGTCCTCGAAGACCAGATCCAGATCGCCTTCGACGCTACCTCGGCTTATGTACACGCGCAGAACTCACGCAAGCTCAACGCCCTGGGTGTGTTGATGATCGACCTGACCCCGGCGGCCATCGGCCCGTATTGCGTGCCACCGGTCAACCTCAAGGCGCAACTGGGCCTCGGCGTGATGAACGTCAACATGGTCACCTGCGGCGGCCAGGCCACCATTCCGCTGGTGGCGGCGGTGTCCAGCGTGCAGCCGGTGGAATACGCCGAAATCATCGCCACCGCGGCGTCGAAATCGGTCGGTCCCGGCACCCGGAAAAATATCGACGAGTTCACCCGCACCACCTCCAGCGCGGTGGAAAAAGTCGGCGGCGCGAAGAAAGGCAAGGCGATCATCATCATCAACCCCGCCGAACCACCGCTGATCATGCGCGACACCGTTCATTGCCTGACCGCCAGCGAACCCGACCGGCCGGCAATCACCGCCGCCATCGAGGCGATGATCAAGCAAGTGCAGCGCTACGTGCCCGGCTACAAGCTGGTTAACGGCCCGGTGTTCGACGGCAATCGGGTGTCGATATTCATGGAAGTCGAAGGCCTGGGCGACTACCTGCCCAAGTACGCCGGCAACCTCGACATCATGACCGCCGCCGCCGCGCGCACCGCCGAGATGTTCGCCGAGGAAATCCTCAAGGGCGAACTGGTGCTGCAAGCCACCACCCAACCCGCCCACGCATAAGGAGCCGACCATGGATCTTCGCGGAAAGAGCATCACCGTTCACGACATGTGCCTGCGCGACGGCATGCACCCTAAGCGTCACCAGATCAGCCTGCAACAGATGAAAGACATCGCCTGCGGACTCGACGCGGCCGGCGTGCCGCTGATCGAAGTCACCCACGGCGACGGCCTCGGCGGTAGCTCGGTGAACTATGGCTTCCCGGCCCACACCGACGAGGAGTACCTGTCGGCGGTGATCCCGCTGATGAAAAAGGCCAAGGTTTCTGCCCTGTTGCTGCCGGGCATCGGCACCGTCGATCACCTGAAAATGGCCCACGAACTGGGGGTCAACACCATTCGCGTCGCCACCCATTGCACCGAGGCCGACGTCAGCGAACAGCACATTTCCCACGCCTGCGGCCTGGGCATGGACACCGTCGGTTTCCTGATGATGGCCCACATGAACAGCCCCGAAGGTCTGGTCAAGCAAGGTTTGCTGATGGAAAGCTACGGCGCCAACTGCATCTACCTGACCGACTCGGCGGGCTACCTGCTGCCCCACGACGTCAGTTCCCGTGTGGCGGCGATGCGCGCGGCCCTCAAGCCAGAGACCGAGATCGGTTTTCATGGCCACCACAATCTGTCGATGGGTGTGTCCAACTCCATCGCCGCGATTGCCGCCGGAGCTAACCGTATCGACGCCGCCTGCGCGGGTCTTGGTGCTGGAGCTGGCAACACACCGATGGAAGTGCTGGTGGCGGTGTGTGATCGCATGGGTATCGACACAGGTGTCAGCGTGTTCGGCATCCAGGACGTGGCCGAAGACCTTGTCGTGCCGATCATGGACTTCCCGATCCGCAGCGACCGCGATGCCCTGACCATGGGCTATGCCGGGGTCTATGGCTCGTTCCTGTTGTTCGCAAAGCGCGCCGAGAAGAAATACGGCGTGTCGGCCCGGGAGATCCTCGTTGAGATGGGTCGTCGCGGCATGGTCGGCGGCCAGGAAGACATGATCGAAGACACCGCGATGACCCTCGCCCGTCAGCGTCGGCAGGGGTAAAGACCGCACTATCCCTGTGGGAGCGAGCCTGCTCGCGATGGCGATAGACCAGTCAACATTGTTGGCGACTGGTCTACCGCCATCGCGAGCAGGCTCGCTCCCACAGGGGTCAATGGATAGGTTTTAACGCCAATCGGCGACAATCCCGTGTTCCAACGCAAACGGCTGTGCGGCGATGGTCCGGCGTTGAAACCCTGGCGCCTGTTCGGCGGTGGCCAGCCACAGCATCACGGCCGCCGGTACATGGGGTGGTGCGCTGCCGGCGCGCAGGGCGATCAGGCCTTTGTCGCCGATGGTTGCCTTGAGCGCTTCGGTAGTGACCACGCCCGGATTGAGGGTATAGGCGCGCACTCCGGCCTCGCCCAGTTCCGTGGTCAGCACCCCGGACAGTCGCGACACCGCCGCCTTGCCCGCGCCATAGGCATAACCCCAGCCACCCTTGCCCGCCGCTACCGGTGGGTCGCTTTCGCCGGCGCCGGAGGTGACGTTGATCACCACCCCGCCGCCGCGCGTCACCATGTGTTCGGTCACCGCCCGGGTCAGCAGGAACGGGGTAAGGATGTAGCCCTGGAACATCCGCTCCAGAGCCTGCACCTGCAGGTCCATGAACCCGGCGTTGAGGTCGCTGCCCTGGTAGATCGCGTTGTTGATCAGCACGTCGATGCGCCCGTATTCGGCCAGTACCGCCTGACAGGCGTTCAGGGCCGAAGCGCTGTCGAGCAGGTCCATCGGCACCACGAGCACCCGGCAACCGAGCTCGCGCAACGCCTGCGCAGTGCCGTTGAGACTGCCGGCCAGCGGCGCCCCGGCGGCGTCGCGCAGGGCATGTTCATGTTGTTCGCCCTCATTGAGGGTGCGGGCGCTGATCGCCAGGTCGAAACCGGCGCGGGCAAACGCCAGCGCCGCCTCGCGGCCGATACCCCGGCTGGCGCCGGTGATGAATGCCACTTTGTTCATGGGAGTTCCTTTTAGAAGCGCGAGGCGCGGACCATTGCGTCCATGCCACCATCGACGAACAGCACGCTGCCATGGATAAACGATGCCTGCGGCGATTGCAGGAATGCGACCACTGCGGCGATTTCCGCAGGTTTCCCCGCGCGGCCCAGTGGCGCAACGAATTCGCGGGTCGACTTGCCGAAGCGTGCATCGTCCAGTGAGGCTTGGTGCAACGGGGTTTCTACCGCGCCCGGCGCCACCACGTTCACCCGCATGCCCTGCTTGCCCCACCCCACAGCCAGGCTGCGGACGTGGTGGCTGATGGCGTATTTGGAAGCGGCATAGGCGACGTGCGGCTGGCCGAGGCTGTTGGACAGTTCCAGCGCCCGGGCCTCATCACCGGCGATCATCGCTTCGATCATCGGCTGGCCCTCGGGCCCCGAATGAGTCGCCGCCACTGAGCCGATCACCAGCGCCGCCGGTTGTTGGCCCTTGGCCAATGCCCCCTGTAGGCCGTCGAGCAACTGACTGACGCCGAAGTAATTGACCGCCAGGACCAGGCCGCAGTCTGGCGCGGTGACACCGACCCCGGCGCAACAGATCAGCCCATCGAGGACCCCGCCGCTGAGTTCAAGCACTTGCCCGATGGCGGCGTCACGTCCCTGGGCAGTGGACAGGTCGGCGATGACTTCAGCGTTGCTGCGATCGATACCGATGACCTGGTGCCCGGCGGCGCGCATGGCGGCGGATACGGCGGCACCGATTCCCGAGGCACTCCCGGTAATGGCTGTAATAGGCATTGTGATTCTCCGTGATAGGTCCGCCCAGTATCGACAGGATGATCACGGGATTGCATCGTCTGTGCGGACTATGCAGGAGCGAGCGGGCGGCGATCCGACTTGCGCGCGAACCAGGCGCTGCGGTGTATCTGCTGCACCGCGTCATCGTTCTTCGCTTTGTAGGAGCCAGGCTTGCCGGCGAACCAGACGCTGTGGTGTATCTGTCACACCGCGTTATCGTTCTTCGCGGGCAAGTCGGATCGCCGCACCGCTCGCTCCTACAGGCGAACCGGACGCCGCGGTGCATCTGTTGCACCGCGTCATCGTTCTTCGCCGGCAAGCCTGGCTCCTACAGGTCAGGCCTGGCGATAGATCGGCACGGCCAGTCGCAGTGGCGGCACCTTGATTTTTTCGGCCACCTTCAACGCCAGTTGCGGCTTGCCCAAGGCCACCACGCTGTTGAGCATGATGCGCACCAGTTCGGTCTGGCGTCGCACACCGGTCTTGGAGAAGATCGAGCGCAAGTGCGCCCGCGCGGTGTTACGCCGGATATTCAGAACCTCGGCAGCTTCCTCCAGCGACAGGCCGTTGGCCAGTTCCATGGCCAGGGCGGTTTCGGCCTTGGTCAGGTTGAACAGCTGCTTGGTCACCACTTCGCTGGCCAGGGACTTGCTCGACGCATCGCGGATGTACACCAGCGCCGCCGGCTGGCCCTTCTCTTCGGCCCAGTCCAGGGACGGAATCGATTCGACCACCACGCCAAGGTTGACCAGCCCCGAGGGCCGCGTCACCGACATGGCCTCGGCGCTTTTCGGTGCATCCGGGCAGAACGCGCCGCGAATCAGGCGTTGCAGCTCACGGTTATCACTGGGATACGTCGCCTCGAGGCGCCCGCCCACCAGTTTCAGGCCATCGGAACGGGCGAGGATTTCCTGGGCCACCGGATTGATCTGCAACACGCTGCCGCTCTCGTCAAGCACCAGAGTCGCCACCGATAACCGGCTGATGGCCTGGGAGTACAGCTCGCTCAGCGATTCGCTGCGGTCCAGCAGGTTATGCAACTGCGAGGCACGCCGCAGGTGTGGCAGGAAACTGGCGCACACCGCCCGGTCGTGGGCAGAAAAGTTGGGGGCCCGTTTGGGGCGGGTGATGCGAAAGCGCAGTTTGCCACCGTCCGGGGTGGAAATGTCGGCGCACATCACGTGATAGACATCATTGGGACCGCAGAACGCCTTGAAGTAGGCGCAGTGTTCCCATTCAGTGGAGCTCATGATGTCATCGACGGTGAACACACTGTCCAGCGGCTGGTTGGAGAAAGGCGAATTGGTTTGCGGGTAAGTCATGTAGCAGACATCACCGGCACCTTCGATGTCGCCGACAATGATCATCACGCCCGTATCGGGTTGATCTGGCACCCGCAGGATCAAGGTGACGTAGTTGGCATCGTAGAGTTTGAGAAAGCTTCTGAGGGCATGGGCCATCAGTTTCGGATCGAGGGCACCTTCGTAGATTTCGCCCACCAACTGGTTGTAGCGCGTGAGGTCGAGGCCAAGGCTGGCCAGGGCTTCATGGGTCAAAACACCATTTTGCATAGTCTTATCTCGCTCGGGTAAGGACTGCGCCCTTCCCTTGTTATTTTTATAGTTTCGGCTGGGGGAACCCATCGCCCCCCCCTCTCGACTGCTACTTTCCTGCCAGTTTCCCTAGCGCCTGCGGACTCCACAATAGGTCCGACAGGTTTATTTTTCGCTACCGGGATCACGCGCCGCCGGGCTGTTTTTCAGGCGGAACTGCCCTTGTGCTGGCGCCGGCTGGCGCACCCGATCTGCGACCAACGGTCGACCGCGATTGAACCAGGCTGCCAACGCCGGGAGGAGGAAAATCGCCCCCAGTACGTTGACCAGAAACATGAACGACAGCAATACACCCATGTCAGCCTGAAACTTCAGCGGTGCGAACGCCCAGGTGCAGACGCCAATGGACATGGTCACGGCCGTGAATACCGCAGCCGTACCGCGTTGGCACATGGCCTGGTAGAACGCCTCTCGCAGATTGGATCCGCGCAGCATTTCGTGCTGGATACGTTCGTACAGGTAAATGCCGTAGTCGACGCCCACCCCCACCCCCAGCGCCATCACCGGCAAGGTGGCGACCTTCAGGCCGATCCCGAGCATGGTCATCAGTGCGTTGCACAGAATCGCGACAATCGCCAGCGGCACCAGAATGCACAGCACCGCGCGGATCGACAAGAAAGTCAGCCAGCAAAACAATGCCACCGATCCGAATAGTGCCCCGAGCATGATCACTTCGGCACGCTTGACCGCCTCGTTGGAGGCCGCCATCACCCCCACGTTGCCACCGGCCAGGAGGAATTCGACTTGCGGCGAGCTGACTTCGACAATGATCCGCCTGGCTTCAGCAATTGCATGGCTGACGGTGCTGCCTTCGTGGTCGGCAAGGAACACCAGGATCTGCATCTGCTGGCAGCCGTCGGTGACCAGGCCGTCATCCGGCATATAGGCCCGCGCGCCCTGACTCAGGCCACGAGGTGATCCCGGAATCGCCGCCCAGCGCGGATTGCCTTCGTTGTTGCCAGCGATCACCCGCTTGCCCATGTCCGCCACGCTCTGAATCGACTGCACACCCGAGACCGTGCGCATGCGGAAATCGAAGGCTTCCACCGCGCGCATCACCGCAGGCGACAAGCAACCTTCTTCGACACCCTTGACCTGGACGAACACCGACATCACATCCAGCCCGATGGAGTAGCTGCTGATGATCCTGGCGTTGTCCTGGTTGTAGCGCGAATCGGCCCGCAGCTCCGGCGCGCCCGCGCCGATATCACCCACTGCCAGGTCGCGAGCCTTGTAGGCCCCGGCCAACAGCAGCAACAGGCTGATGGCAAACACCCCCAGGGCCGGCCCCGGTTCGGCAAGCGCCGACAAGCGCCACCACAGGCGGTGCTTGCCTGCGGGTCTGGATTGCGCCCGACGCAATAACCCAGGCTCCAGCTGCAGGTAGGAAATGATGACCGGCAACATCAATTTGTTGGTGATGATCATCAACATCACGCCGATGCACGCGGTCACCCCCAGTTCGTGGACGATGGGAATGTCGATCAGCATGATCACCGCGAACCCCAGGGCGTTCATCAGCAAGGCCAGGGAACCGGGGATGAAGATTTTGCAGAACGCCGAGCGCGCTGCCTCCTTCGACGTGTTACCGGCCAGCACGTCTTGCTTCCAGGCGTTGGTCATCTGCACCGCATGGGACACGCCGATGGAGAAGATCAGGAACGGCACCAGGATCGACATCGGATCGATGCCCAAGCCCAACAGCGGCAACAGGCCCAGCAACCAGACCACCGGCAGCAATGCGACCACCAGCGCCACCACCGTCAGGCGCAGGGACCGCGAATACAGCCACAGCAGCAACCCGGTGATCACGAAGGCCACGACAAAGAAGCCGATCACCGTGTTTAACCCTTCAACCACATCCCCCACCAGTTTGGCGAAGCCTACGATGTTGATGTCGATATCGGGACTGTTGTACTTGGCGCGGATGTCTTCGAGGCTCTTGGCGATGTCGACATAGGACACCGGCTGGCCGGTTTTCGGGTCGGTGTCCTGCAGGTCGGCGCGGACCATGGCCGATTTCAGGTCGTTGGCCACCAGGCGACCGACCTGCCCGGAGGCTGCCGTGTTGCTGCGCACCTGCGCCAGGTCCTCGGGGGTGCCGCTAAAGCGCGGTGGCACCACCACGTCGCCAAAGAAACCTTCCTCGGTAATTTCGATGTAGCGCACGTTGGCGGTAAACAGCGACGTCACGCTGGGACGGCTGACTCCAGATATGAAAAACACGTCGTCGGTAACTTTACGCAGGGTCTCGAGGTACTCGGCGTTATAGATATCACCCTCGCCTTTCCAGCGTACGCTGACCAGGAAGCGGTTGGCGCCGGTGAAGTAGCGGCTGAACTTGAGAAAATTGATCATGTATTCATGACGCACGGGGATCTGTTTGTTGAACCCCGGATCCAGTTGCGTGTGGGTGGCGCTGTAGCCAAGGCCCAGCGTCACCAGAACAAACAGCAACAGCAGTCCCTTGCGCCAGGCCATCAAGTGGTCCGCACACGTTTCGACGCAGCGCGTCACCCAGTGTTTACCTTGATTCATTGCCTGCCTCTCATTTACTGGGTGGCCTGTGTGGCCATTAAGGCAGCGACGCTGCCAGCTGAACCCTGCAATACCCCGCGCTCGCCACCCACCAGCAGACGCGGGCCAACCATCGTCGCCGAGGTCAACGTACCGAGCCCGGCCAGGCGTCCGACGCCGACCAACGCGCCCTGTGCATCCAGACGCACCACCGAGCTGCCGGCACCGACGATCACCAGCCCCGAGTTATCGGGCAGCAATACATGGCCATACAAAGGCAGTTGGTTACCCACGTTGATCCGGGTCCAGCTGTCGCCGAAGTCATGGCTGACGAAAACATGCCCGCGCATGCCGTAGGTCACCCAGTTATCCGCGCTCAGGCGCACGATGCCGAACAGCGAGCCGCTGTAGAACGCCGGCAAGGTCTGCCAGTGCTGACCGGCGTCGGCCGTACGCAATACCAGGCCCTGCTCGCCCACAAGCATGCGGTGGCCATCGTCGCCGCCGGCCATGCTGTTCAAGTGTGCGTTGTCGATGTCCAGGGCCTGCGGAGACCAGGTCTGCCCGGCATCAACGGATTGATAGAACTTACCGAAGCTGCCGAAAGCCAAGACACTGTCGCCACCGCCAGTCCAGATGCCCAGCAGCGGTTCGCCCAAATCGCTGTCGTGGCGCATTTCCTGCCAACTGCTGCCTGAGTCCACGGAACGCAGAATCCAGCCGTCATGCCCGACGGCCAGCAAACGCCTGTCGTCCAGCGCCACCACGGCAGTCAGGGTGGCGTTACGTTGCGTGCCGACTGCGGCTGGCTGCCAGCTGACGCCCTGATCATCACTGAGCAGGATGCTGCCCCGTTCGCCCACGGCTATCACCCGTGAGCCAAGATTGAGCAGGCCGTTGATCTGCACCCGATCCGGACGCGTGGCCAACAGCTCCACTTGCGGCGGGGATTTTGGGGAAAAGGTGTAGCCAATGGTCAGGGCGACCACCAGGCAAACCGCGTAGCCGATCACCGAGCGCATGAGGAGCGCTCCTGTTCGGGGTACACGTGCATAGGGCTAGTCATAAGGCCGATCCTCTTGTTTTTGTCACGCACCAGGCATGCGAGGCAATCGAGATGGGCGTTGCCTCTGGGGGAATAGTCGGCGCAAGGCTTGGGAGGCACATCGTCCAAATGGCTTATTTAATGGCGTGAATGGCACGGGACGGGTTGTTGTGTACGGCGCAGGCGATTGTGGGAGCGAGCCTGCTCGCGATAAGGCCATGCCAGTCGCCATCCAGGCCGACTGATCTACCGCTTTCGCGAGCAGGCTCGCTCCCACAGGACCTCACCCGTTCAGTGGTTTGGGTGGCGATCAGGCCATGTACAGGATCACCAGGTCGTTGATCACCGACGGCCTATCCTGGCCCACCACATGAATGTTGAGTTCCAGGGTCAGCTGGGTGCCACGGGTCAGGATTTCGACTTTTTTCACCCGCGCCCGCGAATGGATGCGCGAACCGGCCGGTACCGGCGCCGGGAAGCGCAGGCGATCGGAGCCGTAGTTGATCTGAGTGGTGAAACCGCTGATTTCGAAGCCCAGCGCCAGTTTCATCCGCGACTGCAGCACCTGCACCAGCGCACCATGGGCAATGGTGCCGCCGAACGGACTTTGCAGGCGCGCCTTCTCCGGATCGGTATGAATCCAGTAATCGTCACCCGACAACCGGGCAAAGTCGTCGATCAGTGCCTGGTCGACCACCACCACGTTGCTCCAGTCGCTGTACTGCTCGCTGACCAGGGACTGCAAGGCCGGCCCATCGTTGAGGTCGATCTGCCGCGCGGGCGGTTGCTCCGGCGCCGGTTCGCTGTCCTGCGCGGGCAGCGGCTCAAGGCCCGCCGCATCCTTGTCCACCCCGGTGAAGCGCAGCAGGCGGGTGCCCTTGGCGTCGACTTCGGCGAACACCGGCTGCAAGGACATGCCGATCTCGATTTCGTTTTCCTCAAGGCCGACCAGGTTGGTGTTGATGCGCACCCCTTCGGCCAGTTCGACCACAGCCAGTTTCTGCGGCATCTCATCCATGAAGTCGGGCAAGGTCGCAATGCGCGTCACGGTGTAGCTGTACAGCGTCGCGGCACCGTCGACTTCGCGCCAGGCCAGGTCATGTTCCAGGCACACCGGGCAATGCCGGCGCGGGTAGAAGTTCCAGTGCGCACAGGCGTTGCATTGCTGGATCAACAGGCGGCGAGCCTTCAGGCCCTCCCAGAAGGGCGCGGAGATCTGCGTCGCGACCGGCATCGGTTTGTTGTTGGACATGTGCTTATGCTCCCTGAAGTATCAATGCGCCCTGCTCACTCATCACGCCGCCGGTGCCGGAGACGTAGACGCTGTCGCAGCGGCCCAGTTGGCGTTCACCGGCGGTGCCGGCGATTTGCATCACCGCTTCGATCACCTGGCTCATGCCACCGGCCGAGGCCGACTGGCCGAAGCTCAGCTGCCCACCATGGGTGTTCATCGGGAAATTGCCACGCCAGGTCAGGTCGTGTTCACGCACGAACGCCATGCCCTCGCCCTTGCCGCAGAAACCGGCATCTTCCAGGGTCAACAAGGTGGTGATGGTGTAACAGTCGTAGATCTGCGCGGCATCGACGTCTTTGGGCTTGAGTCCGGCCATGGCAAAGGCCCGCTTGGAGGCCGGACCGATAGGCGTGTGCAGCATGTCCTCGGCATAGGACGGCGACTTGAATGCCAGGTGTTCGCCAAACCCGGTAATGAACGCTGGGCGCTTGCGGGACCGCGCCGCCACTTCCTTGTTGGTGATGATCAACGCGGCGCCACCGGCCACCGGCATGACGATTTCCAGGACATGCAACGGGTCGGCGACCATTTTGCTCGCCAGCACTTGCTCGATGGTCAATGGTTGGCCATAGAACATCGCTTGCGGGTTGGCCAGGGCGTTGGTGCGCTGGTCGACGGCGATCTTGGCCATCGCTCGCTGGTCATAGTCGTACTGTGCGGCATAACGCTGGGCGATCATGGCGTAGCCGGTGTTCTGGCCCATGTGCCCGTAAGGCAAGTCGAACTCGGCTTCGGGCGCGCCGAATGCCGTGCTGTGCCCGCCAAAGCGCATGGATCGGGCCATCCAGCCAGGATCCTCGTCGGGGCCCAACGGCGCCATGCGTGCGGGGATGACGCAAAGCACTGCCTGGCACAACCCCAGTTCGATGGCGGCGGCGGCGCGCCACACCATGCCCACCGACGTACAGCCGCCCAGGTCCACCACTTCGGCAAAGTTCAGCCGCAAGCCCAGGTACTCGGCGGCCATCGCCGGTACGAACACCGAAGCTTCATGAAAAAGAGGGCCGTTGATCACCAACCCGTCGAGGTCCGAGGCTTTGAGCCCGGCATCGCGCAGCGCCTGGGCCGCCAGGTCGGCGACTTGCTCCAGGTGAAACATCTTGGGTGCGGTCGAATACTTCTCCGGTTTGTATTGTGCGCTGCCAACAATGGCTGCATGCCCTTTGAGTCCCATAGTGCCTCCATGCCGAAGCGTTACGCTGCGGCCATTTCCAGGTTTTGATGAAGGTTCGGGCGCAGCAAGGCGACCCGGACCTTGAGTGGTCGATCAGAAGGTGTACTTCATCGAGAACGTGGCGTAGTCACGGTCGGCGAACGGACGCTTGATCGGGTCGGCTTCACCCAGGTAGGAGATGTATTTCAAACCGAGTTCGAGGTTGCCCAGATACTTGAAGGTTGTGCCCGCGCTCAGGCGTCGGTCACCGGCGACGCCGGAAATGCTTCCGGCCATGGGCGTGGAGCCGCTGAAGACGTTGGAGAAGCTGAAGGGGACTTCCAGATCCCAGCCTTGGAAAACTCCCGGATAACTGAACGATGCTCCCACGGTGTAGGCGCTGGAAGACTTGGTGCGAAAGCCCGTGGCTGTGCTGAAGGTAAAGTCATCGGAAGACGCCACTAGAGGTTTTAGGGAGGGCAACAGGTTCACGCCTTGCAGGTTGGGCGCCGCCGAAGTGGATTCGACGCTGTCGACCTGCACGCGGATGATTTCGGCAGTCAGGGCGGTCTGGCTGGCCCAGGGACGGTCCCCCAGGATACGGATCGCCGACATCTGCATTTGCTGGCCCTTGCCCTTGGCCGGCACCGCGCCAAGGCCGGTATTGACCATCACCGGCGCACCGTCGCGGTACGACCATTCGGCGCCGACCTGGGTGTCGCCGATCTTGGTCGAGGCGCTGATGCCGGTCAGCTTGATGTCTTCGAAGTACTTGATCCGGTAACCATTGATGGCGAAGGCGTTGAGACCACCGCCCACTGGAAGCGGGTCGTAGCCGACCAGGGCAGTGGCCGGGTTCTTGTCGTGGTAGTTGACGTGAAACAGCGACAGCTCGAGGGCCGGTACCGGGCGGTAGCGCACCTGCACGCCCCACTGGCCGCCATCACTCGGTTCGTCGGTACCGAGGTAGGGAACCTTGCGGCCGTTGGCGTAGAGAAACTCGCGCCCCGGCCCCACCACGTCAGTGCCCGACAGGTAGCTGCCCACCGGCGGCAGTTCAGTGCCCTTCCATTCGTACTGCACGTATGCACCGAAGGTGAGCTGGGGGTTCAGTCGGAACGAGCCGGAGAACTGGCCCACCGGCAAGAGTATTTCCTTGACCTCGACACCCGGCTGGTTCGCTTTTACCGCATCAGACGGGTTTTGTACGCCGTTCACACCCGGGTAGAACAAACTCTCGCCCCAGGATTCGATGTGCCGCCCGGCCTTGACGTCCAGCATGGTGTCGTTGTCAAAGCGCCAGCCGCTGAACGCATAGACATCCAGCAGTTTGCTGCGACCGCCGCTGTAATAGCGGGTGTCACTGGTGAACTCGTCGTTGCTGCCGTTTTTGTTCACGGTGGCGGGCGAATCGTTATCGTTGTTGCGGTGGTAGACGTCGTCATAAAAGGTACTGCCGCGCACCACGGCGCCGTAGTTGTCCTTGCGCAGGATCATTTCCGCCAGCGCGCCCACGCGGTTGGTGGTCAGGCTGCCACTGTCGAAGTTACGGTTGGCATCGTCGGCGTTGATCGTCAGCAAGCGATCGCTCTGACTGCCAGTGCGCACACCGATGCCGTAGCTGGTGGTCACCGACCAATCCATGGTCGCGCCGTTGTCGAACTCGATCGTGTCACCGGCCCAAACGGGTGTGGACACCAGCGCAATGGCTGCCGCCAGGCTGCTGACCTGAAATGCGCGCGAACCAATGACCGTAGAGTTATTGTTGTTTTTGTTGATCACACTGATTCTCCTCAATGACAACCGGCTGGCTGCCTGGAATGTTCAACACTGCTGCCGTGCCGTCCGCTCAAAACACCTTGAGCGGTGTAACAGCGCACGCTCCCCTTACAGCACGCCGGTAGCGATATCGCCCCCGGTCCTCTTCCCGCTCCAGCGACCCTTCGGCCACCAGGTAGTTGGCGTGGGCCAACGTTTCGCCAAGCGCCATCAGTTCGTCGAAGCGACCCGACAGCTTGGGAAACAAGACGGCCATCAGTTCGAGCACAGTGCGCGGCTCGTCACAGCTGGCCAGCATCAACGCCAGATGCCCGCGGTGATGGGCCTCCAGCTGATCCAGGCGCTGATGCAAATTGAAGAACGGCCGCTCGTGCGCCGGCAGCACCAGCACGCTGTCGGGCAAGCTGCGCAAATGCTCGATGGAATCGAGCCAGTCGCGCAGTGGGTTGGCTAACGGCTCCGTGGCATGCACACCGACGGTGGAGGTGATGCGCGGCAGCACCTGGTCGCCGGAAATCAGCAAGCCGTCATCGGCGGCATACAGACAGGCATGTTCCGGCGAGTGACCGCGCCCGATGACCACCTGCCAGGTGCGGCCACCAATGTGCAGCTGGCTGCCCTCATGCAAGCGGCGGTAATGGTTCAATGGTGCAGGCAGAAAATGCGCGTTGCTCATCACCGCAAACATCTCGGCACTCTGCTCGTCGCTGACGCCGGCCTTGCGGTAGAAATCGAGAAAGTCCCAGCCCGGCGGCTGATCGCCGGGAAACCTGACATGCAACGACTGGAACTCGCTGGCGGTCATGTACACCGGGCAGTGAAAACGCTCCGAAAGCCACGCGGCCACACCGGCATGGTCAGAGTGAAAATGGGTGCAGACCACCGCCAGCAGCGGCAGCCCGGCACACACTTCATTCAGCACCCGGTCCCAGACCTCGCGGGTCTGTTCGGTATTCATGCCAGTGTCCACCACCACCCAGCCATCGGTGTGGCGCAGCAGATAGAGGTTGATGTGGTCCAGGCGAAACGGCAGCGGCATACGCAGCCACCACACACCCGGTGCCACTTCGCGCACCTGACCGGAATCGGGTGCCTGCGGCCAGGGATAACGCAGGCCGCTGCGAAGTTCGTGACCGTTGTCGTCGAGATCAGCCATGGTCGGCCACCGCGAAAGGCGCCAGCCCGGCCTGCGTCAGCGTCTCCAGCGAATAAGGCACATAGGTGCGGGCCTGATCGTCGCGAATGAACAGTGGATCCCTGCACAGACTCGGGCAATAACCCTGGCGTTGCAGGTCGACCTTGCGCAGTTTGAAGCTGGCCGTCAGGTCCGCCGACTGAGTGACCCGCACAAACACCGGCGCCGCATAACGCGGCAGGCGTGCTTCGGCCAAGGCGTACAGGGCGTCCGGATCGAATGCCTGGCCTGCCTGCATGAGCACGGCGGCCATGCCGGCGCGTCCTTCCTGGCCCGGCACATGAACGCCGTAGATGTTGATCAGTTCAAGACCCGACAGATCGCTCAGGGCGTCGGCCACTTCTTGGGTCGAGACGTTCTCGCTCTTCCAGCGATAGGTATCGCCGATGCGGTCGACGAAGTAGCAGTAGCCGTCGGCGTCCTCGCGCAGCAAGTCGCCGGAACTCCAATAGGCATCGCCCTCGCGCAGTACATTGCGGCGAATCTTGCTCTCGGTGGCCTCTGCTGAGGTGTAGCCCTCGAAACGCCCGCCGCCAATCTCCGGGTGATCGACAATGAAGCCCATGGCCTCGCCAATCTCGCCCACTTTGCAGACTTGATAAAAACCGTTTTCGTCCCGTGGGTGGCAGTCGTTTTCAACGTCGTAACGCACCAGCCGCAGGTTGGTCTTGTTCCAGTCGGGCACGCGTCCGCAGGAGCCGAAATAGTTGTCGACGTTGATCACCGCGGCATTGGCCTCGGTGGCGCCCCAGCCCTCGAACACCTGGATCGGACCGAAGCGCTCCAGCCAGCGTTGCCAGGAATCGGGCGACAAACCGGCGCCGAGCATGCAGCGCAGGCTGTGCTCACGTTCGCCTGCTTGCACCGGCTGATTGAGCAGATAGCGGCAGATCTCGCCGATGTACTGGAAGATGCTGATCTGATGCCGTGCCACGTCCTTCCAGAACTCGCGCACGCTGAATTTGCGGCGCACCACGATGGCAGCACCGGCGCGCAGCGCGGTTGAGGTCACCGAGGTGGCCGCGGCGCCGTGGTACAGCGGCAGACAGCAATAGAAGACATCTTCGCAAGTGGCTTGCAGGGTGGCTTCCATCACATCGCCCGACGACATCCAGCGCATGTGGCTATAGCGCGCCGCCTTGGGCAAGCCGGTGGTACCCGAGGTAAAGATCAGCAGGGTTGGGGTCTGCGCATCGATGTGCGCGCGGATATCCCGGGGAAACGGCGTGCGCGGGGCTTTTTCCAGACGCGCAGCGAAATGCCCGTCAATGCCCTTGGGCAGGGCTCCCGACCAGGGATTTTCCGCGTCGCGCAGCAGCCAGCACGGCAGGTCTGGAAAGCCTTCGGTGGCCTGCACATTGGCCAGGCACTCTTCGCCGATCACCAACGCCTTGGCCGCGGTGACTTGCAACGCATGCAGCAACGGTCGACCGCTGACCTGAGTGTTGATGAAGGCCACTACCACTCCAAGCTTGACCAGGCCGAACCAGGTGCAGAAAAACGCCGGGCGGTTCTCCATGGCCAGGGCGCAGACATCGCCGGCGCGCAGGCCATTGGCATAAAAGGTGTGGGCCATCTGATTGGCCCGTGCATCGACCTCGAAGTAGCTCAGGGTCTGCTCGCCATAAATCAGGAACGTACGCTCACCTTGCTCGCTCGCTTGTTGTTCCAGGCGGTCGGCCAGGGTGTAGAGGTCGCCCGGTTTGATCAGCCCGGCGGCGACCGAGCGCTGGTCGAGCAGCGCCTGGGTCTGCTCCCGTGGTACCGGGCGGGTCGGCAGGACGCGGGTCAAGTCGTTGAGGTTCATTGCGCCACCTCCTGCGTATTCTCTTGATAGGCGCAGTAATCCGAGTAACCAGCCGGGCCCGGCGTATACAGCGTCTTGCGGTTGAAGCCACTCAGCGGCAGGCCACGCTTCAAGCGCTCCACCAGATCGGGGTTGGCGATAAAGTGACGGCCAAATGACACAGCAGCCCCCTCGCCCGATGCGAGAGCGGCACTGGCCGAAGGGCCGTCGAAACCATCGTTGAGAATCAAGGCATGGGGGCTGTGCCGACGCGCCAGGGCAAAGGCATCGAGGTCTGCCAGCGGCGAACGCATGATGTGCAGGTAAGCCAGACCCAACGGCGCCACGGCTTCACACAAGGCGGCTGCCGTGGCAGCCGGATCGTGGTCGTCGATGTCGTTGTAGGGATTTCCCGGACACAGGCGAAAGCCGACACGTCCGGCGCCAATCGCACTGGCCATAGCCTCGATCACTTCCTTGGCAAAACGCACCCGCCCGGTCACATCGCCGCCGTAAGCATCGCTGCGCTGATTGCTGCCAGAGGCCATGAATTGCATCGGCAGATAACCGCTGGTGCAGTGCAGCTCTACACCGTCGAAGCCGGCCTGGCGTGCATTCAATGCGGCCTGGCGATAGTCTTCGATGACATCGCCGATACCTTGCAAGGTCAGGGCCTGTGGTTCTTCAGTGTCCACCAGGCCGGCAGCGTCGCTGAACACTTGCGTGCGTGCACGCAATGCCGATGGAGCCACCGTGGCCGCCCCCGCCGGTTTGTTGTGCTGGCTGGCGGCGCGGCCGACATGCATCAGCTGCAGGACGATGCGCCCGCCCTCGGCATGCACCGCCTCGGTGACCCGCTGCCAGCCGACGATCTGCTCGTCGCTGTAGATAGCCGGGGTGCGACAATAGCCCAGGCCGCTGGCGGACGGCGCAGTGCCCTCGGCCACGATCAACCCGGCACCGGCACGCTGGCGATAGTATTCGACCATATCGCCGCCGGGTACTGCATCGGCAAGGGCGCGGCTGCGAGTCATGGGGGCCATGACGATGCGGTTGGCCAGTTGCAGTTCGCCCAGGGCGACCGGCTCAAACAAGACGCTCATTTCAATTCCTCAGCTTCTTATTGTTTCAGGCTGTCGCAGGGCTTGCCGTAGCTTGGGCAAGCGCTGATATGCCAGCGGATATGGGCTGAATGATTGACCGTGAGCACGAGCGAAACATCGTCCGACAAGACTAGGTCGGCTATCGACAGGTCGATCCCGGTACCGCATCGTTTGTACCCACATGGGGCTTGCCGGCGAATGGGACGCCTCGGCGCATCGGACACACCGCTTGTGGGAGCCAGGCTTGCCGGCGAACGGGACGCCGCGGTGCATCGGACACACCGCGTCATCGTTCTTCGCGGGCAAGCCTCGCTCCTACATGAGCAGACCGTGTACGGCGGTTTGTCCGGGGGACGAAAAAATGGTCTGAATGGACGATGAGAAAAAACCGTGACACGCCGAGCATCGCGTCAACTAGAAAAAAACCGGGAGCACCCGCAGTGAACCAATCCACCCCCGTGACATGGCGAACGCACTACGCGCTTTTCGTGCTCGCCAGCATCTATGTGTTCAACTACATCGACCGCCAGTTGATGGCGATCCTGATCGAACCGGTGAAGCTCGAATTCGGCATTTCCGATACCGGCATCGGTCTGCTTTCGGGGGTGACCTTCGCGGTGTTCTATACCGTGTTCGGCTTCCCGCTGGGGCGCCTGTCGGACCGCATCGGGCGCAAACCGGTAATCGCTTTCAGCTGCATCGCCTGGAGCCTGATGACCGTGCTCTGCGGCATGGCCGGCAACTTTCTGACCCTGGTGCTGGCGCGGATCGGTGTGGCGGTTGGTGAAGCCGGCGGCACGGCGCCGTCGGTGGCCATGGTCTCGGATTTGTACCCGGCGAACCGCCGATCCACTGCTCTGTCGGTTCTGATGCTCGGTTCCAGCCTTGGGGCAATTGTTGGTCTGGGCCTGGGCGGCTGGATCGCCCAGCACCATGGCTGGCGCTACGCTTTCCTGCTGATCGGCGCCCCCGGTATTTTCCTCGGCCTGCTTCTGCTGCTGACCGTGCGGGCGCCCAAGCGCGTAGCACCGCTGGGTAACGTCGCGGCACAACAGGATGGCTGGCTTAAGACCCTGGTCGAGCTGTTTCGCATGCCTTCGTTCCTGTGGCTGGTACTTACCGGCGGCGCGGCGGCGATTGCCGGTTACGCCATCGGCACCTGGAGCCCGAGCTTCCTGATCCGCTCCCACGGCCTCAACCTGCAAGAGGCGGGGTTCCTGGTGGGCGTGGTGGGCGGCACCGGGTCGACCATCGGCACCCTGGTCTGCGGCATGCTCACCGACCGCATGGCGCGGCGCGATGTTGGCTGGCAAATCGGCGTGCCGCTGCTGGGAACGCTGATCAGCATTCCCTTTGCCCTGGCTTACTTCCTCTGGCCCCAAGGCACGGCGTTCCATATCGGCAGCATCGCTGTGCCGCAAGCGTTCCTGTTCTACAGCGCTTTCGGCTTCTTCGGCGTCTGGTGGGCAACACCTTGCCTGAGCGCCATTACCCACCTGTTCCCGGCCACACGACTGGCCCAGGCCACGGCGATTTTCGTGATGTCCATGACCCTCTTGGGTGTCGGTGTCGGGCCACTGTTGGTGGGCATGCTCAGCGACTTCTTCGTGCCGACCCTGGGCAGTGAATCCCTACGCTATGCCCTTGCTTCGTCAGTGTCATTGCTGGTGCTGGCCAGCGTGTTCCTGACCCTGGCGCTGCCACGTTACCGCCAACAGATGAAGCACCCCGCCCCGCTCCTCACGCCGGTCCAGGCCGCCACTGCCTGACCTGCTTTCCCGCAACACCGCGCCGCTGCAACCTTGTCAGGTTCCAGCGGCTTTTTAATGAGGATCACCATGAGTACCAACGCCGTACACATCTGCAACCTGCTCTACCGCTACGCCGAATGCCTGGACGGCGGTCAATTGGTCGAGGCCGCAGAGCTGTTCCGTCATGCCCGCATCAAGGTACAAAACCAGGAGATCTTCCTTGATCACGCTGCCCTGCTGGGGATCTGGCAGCAACGAATCAAGATCTACCCCTGCGGTACACCCCGTACCCGACACCTCATCAGCAACCCCATCATCGACATCAACGAAACAGCGGGAACGGCGACGGTGCGCTCCTGCTACACCGTGCTTCAGGCCACCGACACCCTGCCCCTGCAACCCATCGCTGCCGGGCGCTACGTTGATGAGTTCGAGCGTGTCGACGGGGTCTGGCGATTCAGCTTTCGTGACTACTCGCACCTGGACATGATCGGGGACTTGAGGTGGCATTTGTTGGCGTAGGAGCCAGGCTTGCCGGCGAAGAACGATGACGCGGTGCAACAGGTACACCGCAGCGCCTGGTTCGCCTGTAGGAGCGTGGCTTGCCCGCGAAGAACGATGACGCGGTATTACAGATACACCGCAGCGCCTGATTCGCCGGCAAGCCTGGCTCCTACAGGACGGTGTTCGCTGCAATCGGTTCATAACCACACCGCATCCCATAACGGATTGTCGCCAATTTTTCTCACCAACCCCGCCCGCAACGGATTGGCCACGATATAGCGGGCCACCGCCTGCAGGTCTTCTTCCCTGCGGATGGCTCGGTCATGAAAACCATGCTGCCAGAGTGATCCATTGCGCCCGATCGAGCGATTCAACGCGAGCGAAATGCGTGATTTTGTCCTCGCCATTACGTAGGAGAGCGTGCAATCCCCAAGTTCGATCAGCCAATGAAGATGATCCGGCATGACAACCCAAGCCAGCGATATGGCGAACGCCTCTTCCTGAGCTTTCCTCAACGCATCAACCACCAGACGACCCTGTGCAAACTCTGTAAATACGGGGTCGCGGTTCTGGACAACAGTGGTGACCAGATAAACCTGTCCCGGCGCTGAATAGCGACCGGTACGCAGTCGATGTGCATGACGAATGTTTGGCATGGGTGATCCTCCTTGATCATGGCGCTGTCAGTTCAGGCTAGAACGCTGGAGGAGGATTGACGGTGAAATGTTGTTCCCGATGTGTCTGTGGAGATCTGTTTGCTTTCGTAGGAGCGAGCGGGCGGCGATCTACTTGCCCGCGAAGAACGATAACGCGGTGCGACAGATGCACCGTAGCGTCTGGTTCGCGGGCAAGTCGGATCGCCGCCCGCTCGCTCCTACAGGCGAAGAACGATGACGCGGTATTTCAGATACACCGCGGCGCCTGGTTCGCCGGCAAGCCTGGCTCCTACAAAGCGAAGAACGATAACGCGGTGCAGCAGGTACACCGCCGTGTCCGGTTCACGGGGTCGTGAATAAAAAAAGCCCCACCGGATACCGATGGGGCTTTTGTTAATGCAACGACCTCGGTCTTAGCGCCCGATAGCCCGCGCCGCATCCGCGGTGTATTGGTCCGGAGTGAATTTTCCTTCGTTGAGGATCGGACCTTTCTTCGACTCGTTGGTCATGCCGTAGCCGGTGTACTGGCCGGAGTTCAAGTCCATGAAGAACTGCGAACCGGCCTGCCAGCCGCTCATGTCAGGGTGGTAGTAATAGTTGACCATGGCGTATTTCCACAGTTGCCCACGGGCGTCGTAGTTGTCAGCCATGACGGCGTTCCAGGTGTCTTCGTCGATAAACAGCACGCGCTTGCCGTAGACATGGCGATAGCCTTCCTTCAAGTCGGCTTCCAGCACCCACACGCGACGCAACTCATAACGCATCAAATCGGGATTGGGATGGTTGGGCGTCAGCATGTCGGCGTGCTTGACGGTCCCGGCGTTGGGCTTGAAGGCGTTGGCCGGGCTGTAGATCTCGCGCTTGCCGATGAGTTTCCAGGTGAAGCGCTCCGGCGAGCCGTTGAACAAGCGGTCCTCGTCAACGGTCATGGTGCCGTTGGTGCCGATCATCGGCTGATCGTAACCATACCCCGGCAGTTGCCGCACACGTCGGGTCGACGGGCTGTAGGACCAGGCCTGACGCGACTCGACGGCGAAGTTGTAGGGTTCATGGGAAATACTGAGTGTGCCGTTGTCGCGGGCCGGCTTGAGGGTCATGTTGTTACTCATGGCCTGAACCTTGCCATCCGTAGTGGGTTCGACGGTTGGCGAGTTGGCCTGCGACAGGTTACGTGCATAGGCACGCCCCCAGCCGATGCTGCCATTGGGCAGGACCGAAGCCAGGTCGCTGGTTTTTTCCTCGGTGTAGGCACGGGCCGGTAGTTGATGGTTCCACAGCAGCTCCATGCCGTTCTTTGGAATCGGGAACGGCACCTGGCCCAATCCTTCGAAACCTGCACCGTCGTTGACCAGCTTCGCGTGCAGCGCGTTGTCCATCGCACGACGGCAGACGTAATCGGGGTAGCGGAAATCCCGATGGCCTGGGTAAATGTTCATCTTGTAGGTGGTCGGGTACTTCTTCAGCAGGGCCTTCTGCCCTTCGGTCAGGTGCGACTCGTACTGGCTCATGTTCTGCGCGGTAATCACCAGGATTGGCTTCTCCGCAGCATAGGGATCAACCGGCTGGTCGCCGGAAAACTTAACATGATTCCAGCCCGGCACTTCGCCCAGGTACTTGCCGGTGTACGGCGGAATGGTGCCCTCGGCGTTACCGGCTTGCTCGGCGCCGACACAGGTCAGCTCCTTGCCCAGTTTGGCGGCTTCCTGAGGTGACACCGCGGCGTGCGCATAACCCATCAGCCCGCTATTGGCTGTGACTGCGACCGCGAGCATGAGACCTGTTCTTGTTATTTTCATGTAATGCCTCCTTCGCTGATAAGGCTTTGTGATTTAGACCCATTGTTCGTGTTCTGCCGGCCCCTGCATCGTCCGGAAAGACTAAGGAAGCGTTATGCGCCCAACTTTTCTTGCAGTTGTGCCTTGAGTACCTTGCCGGTGGCATTGCGTGGCAAGGGTTCGAGTACCCGATAGACCTGCGCTGGCACTTTGTAGGCGGCCAGGCGTTCGGCGATGAATGCGCAGATTTGAGCCTCCTGGGGCAGCGTCGATGCCATGCCATGCACGGCCAGCCCCACCGTCTCACCCAGCAGAGGGTCGGCGATGGCAAATGCAGCCGCTTCCAGGACTCCGGGCATATCGAGGACGCACGTCTCGATTTCAGCGGCGGAAATCTTTTCGCCACCACGGTTGATCAACTCCTTGACCCGGCCAGTGATATTCAGGAACCCCTCATCGTCGAGGTAGCCGATATCGCCGGTGTCGAGCCAACCGTCGCGCAGACTTTGCGCAGTGGCTTCTGGCAAATTCCAGTAAGCGCTCATCAGCGTCGGCGAACGCAGCCAGATCACCCCGCGCGTGCCCGCCGGCTGCGGCTGGTCAGGGCTGTCACCGATGCGAATATCGACGATCGGCAACGCCCACCCCGCCGTCGCCGGCTTGTATATGAACGGATCGCCACCGATGGCAGCGCCGATACCGTTGCTTTCGGTCAGGCCGTAGCCGGCGCCGCCGATGGCGTCGGGCTTGAGCTTGAGCATGTTGTCGAGCACCCCGGCAGATGCGGCTCCACCCCCCAGGCCAAGGCCGAACAGGCTCGCGGTGTGTTCGCTGGCAAAGCGCGGTGAGGCCAGCAGTTGCTGCATCATCACCGGCGCCCCGTTGAACTGGGTGCAGCGCTCGTCGCGGATCAAGTCCAGCGCCTGCTCCACATCCCACTTGTACATCAGCAGCAAGCGCCGCCCCCCGCGCAAGGCGCAGAGGAACTGCGCATGCAAGCCACTGACGTGAAACATCGGCACCGCTGCCAGGGTAGTCGGCGGATAGCCGCTATTGATCACGGCGCCGATGCGTTCGGGCGAGCTCATGGCGCAAAACGCGCCCTGGAAATCCAGGGCAAACAGCGCCTGACAAATTGCCCGGTGACTGGATACCGCGCCTTTGGCACGACTGGTGGTACCCGAGGTGTAGAGAATCAGTGCCGGCGTGTCGGGATCGATTTTCAGCGCTGGTGTGGGCAATGCAGGGACGCTGATCAGGTCCTCGAAACGCAGGCAGTGCTCGGGTAAAGACTCGCCCTGGGCCCCGACGACAATGGTCGCCCGATGCTCACGGGCCAGATCTTCTCGCAGGGTTTCGAGACGTGCTTCGTCGCACAGCAGCAAGCGCGAACCGCTGTCCTGCAACGCGTATTGCAACTCATCGCGCAGGCCCCAACTGTTAAGCGGCACACACACTGCACCGCAGCGCTGGATAGCGGCAAAGGCCACAAGCCACGCTGGCTGGTTGCGCATGGCAATCGCCACCCGCTCGCCCGGTTGCAAGCCGAAACGGGCAACCATCTGCCCGGCCAGGCGGTCGACCTGATCGAAGAATTGGTTGAAAGTCAGGCGTTGCGACTGCCAGATCAGAAACTCGCGGTCGCCGTGGACGCGACCTGAGTCGATCACTTGCAGCAGGTTTTCCGCGGCGTGACGGAAGTAGCGTGGAGCGCCATCATCGGGCGTCACCACCTCAAACGGCGCACCGGGGGCGATCAGTTCGCGCCACGCGGTTTGCCAGCGTTCAATGCTCATTTTTGTTTTCTCCAGAACGGGCGAAAGGCCTGTGGGAGCGGCCAGCGCATTCAATATCTTCATGGCCTGACACTCCGCCTTCGCGAGCAGGCTCGCTCCCACAGGGGGGTGGTGTTGTACTCAAGTGGCGGGTACCCGACCGATTCCATGTGGGAGCGAGCCTGCTCGCGAAGAGGCCGGCACATTTAGCATCCTCGTTGCCTGACACTCCGCCTTCGCGAGCAGGCTCGCTCCCACAGGGTTTTACGCGTGGGCCGAATAGCGTTCGCAATGGAAATCCCGATCGCCCAGGCAGCTCTGGGCGACGCGAACGCGCTTGAGGTACAGGCCGACATCCAGCTCGTCGGTGACGCCAATGCCGCCGTGCATTTGCACGGCTTCGTTGGCCACCTTGATCGCCGTGTCGCCGGTCTTCCATTTCGCCAGGCTGACCAGACGAGCGCGTGCCGGAGCATCGGGACTGGCGTCATCCAGCGTCGCCAGCGCGGCCATCAGAGCGCTGCGGCTGAGCGCGAGGTCGACGTACATTTGAGCGCAGCGATGTTGCAGGACCTGGAAAGTGCCAATGGGTGTGTCGAACTGCACGCGGGTCTTGAGGTACTCCAGGGTGGTTTCGAACAGTTGCTCGGCCATCCCCAACAGCTCCGACGCGAGGCAGGTTCGGCCACGGTCCAGCGCGGTTTCCAGCGCGGCCCAGCCCTCGCCCTGGGTGCCCAGCAGCGCTTCGCTTCCCAATTGCACCTGATCCAGTTGTAGGCGTGCGCTGTTGCGCGAGTCGATCAACGACAAGGCGCTGACGGTCAAACCCGGTGTATCGGCCGGCACCAGGAACAGGCTGATGCCGTGCGTGTCGCCCGGCTTCCCGGAGGTGCGCGCCGCCACCACATAGGCGTCGGCACCCAGCCCGTCGACCACCCAGAACTTGTCGCCGTGCAAGCGATAGCCCTGCCCTTCGACTTTCGCTGCCAGGGCAATCCGGCTCGGGTCGTGGCGCGACTGTTCGTCCACGGCCAGGGCCAGGCGCTGTTCACCACTGATCACGGCTTGCAACCAGCGCGTCTGTTGCGCGGAGTTGCCTGCCAGAAGCACCAGCGAACCGCCAAGTACAACGCTGGACAACAGCGGCGTGGCGGACAGGTTGCGGCCTATGGATTCGAAGATCGGCCCAAGGCCCTTGCAACCGAAATCCAGGCCACCGAAGTCTTCCGGAAACGGAATCGCACTCCAGCCCAGATCGACCGCTCCCTGCCACAACTGCGCATCGAAACCCGCTTCAACCGCGTCATCGCGCAGTCGACGCTGGGCACTGGCCGGACTGCGGGCCGCGAGAAAGTCCCGGGCGCTGTCGGCCAGCAAACGCTGTTCATCGCTATAACGCAGGCTCATGGGGTGACTCCTTTTTTAGCGTCGGGCAAGCCCAGCACGCGCTTGGCGATGACGTTCAACTGGACCTCCGAGGACCCGCCGGAAATGGTCAGCGCATAGCTGTTCAACCAGGAACGGGTCACCGCCTGTTGCTGCTCGCTGAACGCCGGACTGTCCCAACCGAAGGCATGCCCGGCCATGGCATCGAGTAGCACTTCAAACTTGTCGCGTTCCTGTTCTGTGTGCACCAGCTTCATGATCGACATCAGGCCGCCGATGTCATCGCCGGCCCGCGCCTCTTCACCCATGCGCTGCACAGTCAGGTTGTAGACATGCTCGTTCATCGCGCAGGCCGTGGCCCGCGCCTGCAGAGCGTGCTCGCTCTGAGTCTGTGGCGCCGGCAGGTACTCGCGCATCAGGGCCAGCAGGTCGAAGTGCGACGGCAGGCTGAACTCACCGAATTTCGACATCGCCTTGCGTTCGTGCTGCAACAGATACTTGGCCAGGTTCCAGCCACCGTTCAACGGCCCGATCAACTGGCTCTTGGGGACTTTCACGGCGTCGAAGAACACTTGGCAAAATGCCGACTTGCCGCTGATCAAATCGATCGGCTGCGGCTTGACGCCGGGGCTGCGCATGTCCAGCACGATCAGGCTGATGCCTTCGTGTTTCGGTGCGCTGAAGTCGGTGCGTACCAGGGCATACATCCAGTCGGATTTGTCGCCGTAGGAAGTCCAGATCTTGCTGCCGTCCACGACGAAGTGGTCACCGGCATCGCGGGCGGCCATTTTCAGGCTGGCCAGGTCGGAACCGGCGTTCGGTTCGGAGAAGCCCTGGCACCAGCGCACTTCACCGCGGGCAATCGGCGGCAGCAGGTCGCGTTTCTGTTGCTCACTGCCGAAGGCCAGCAGCACCGGCCCGAGCATCCAGATACCGAGGTTGATCTGCGGCGGCCGGCACTTGATGCGGCGCATCTCGCTTTCCAGCACCGCCAGTTGTTCTTCGCTCAGGCCCACTCCGCCGTATTCCTCGGGCCACTCGGGACAGAACCAGCGTTTGTCGCGCATGCGTTCGAACCACAGGCGCGCGTCTTCACAGGGAAACTGCGGGTTCTGACTGCCCCACACCACGTCGCCTTCAGCCATGCCGGTGCGCATCGACAGCGGGCAGTTAGCCTCCAGCCAGGCACGGGTGTCGTGCCTGAATTGTTCAATAGTGCTCATGAAAGTCCCCTTCGACCCGCCCCGGATCCGGGGCGAGTACGGTTTTTGTTTTTGATGGACCAGCGTTAGCGTTGGGTGCGCGGCATGCCGAGGCCAAACTGGGCGATCAGCTCACGCTGGATTTCATTGGTGCCACCGCCAAAGGTCAGAGTCGGTGAACTGCGCAATTCGAATTCCAGTTCGCCCTGCAGCAGGGTCGCCACCGAGCCACTGCGCATTGAGCCATTGGCGCCGAGGATCGCCGCCAGCTTGCGCAGGATCTCGATGGCCGACTCCGAGCCGAAAACCTTGGTGGTCGAACTCAGCGCCACGTCCATGCGTTCGCGCTCAAGGTCGGCGGCGATGCGCATATTGATCAGGCGCATCGCCTCCAGCCGCGCATAACACTCGGCCAGCGAACTGCGCACCCAGGCCTTATCCATTGCCCGATGCCCCTGCTCGTCACGGGCCCGCGCCCACAGGTAGACCCGGCGAAAGAGCGCCACTACCTTGTCCGACCAGGTACCCAGGCCGAGGCGCTCGTGGTTCAGTTGCGAGGTGATCAGCTTCCAGCCGCCGTGCAACTCACCTACCAGCATCTCGTTGGGCACCCGTACGTTGTCGTAATAAGTGGCCGTGGTCGGAATGCTGGTGGTGGGAATCAGGGTGTGGGAGAAGCCCGGCGTCGTGGTGTCGACGATCAGCAGCGAAATGCCTTTGTGCCTTGCCTGGGTCGGGTCGGTACGGGCCGCCAGCCAGACGAAATCGGCCGATTCGGCACCCGAGGTCCACAGCTTGTTGCCATTGACCAGGAAGCCTTCATCGTCTTGGCGGGCGCTGGTTTTCAGCACGGCCAGATCGCTACCGGCGTCGGGTTCGGAATAACCGATGGCGAACATGATTTCGCCCGCGGCGATCCCAGGTAGAAAACGCTCTTTCTGCAGCTCGCTGCCATGAGCCATCAAGGCCGGGCCGACGGTGCTGATGGTAACGAACGGCAGTGGTGCACCGGCGATGTTGGCTTCTTCAAAGAAGATCAACTGTTCGGTGGCGGCGTAACCCTGGCCGCCATGAGCCTTCGGCCAGCCGACCGCGAGCCAGCCGTCGCGGCCCATCTGGCGGATGGTCTGGCGAAACAGGTCGCCGCCTTCCTTGCCGCGCAACTGCTCGCGCATGTCCGGGGTCATCAGGGCCTGGAAATAGTCCCGCACCTTGTGGCGCAGGGCATGTTGTTCGGGAGTGAGGTCGACGAACATCTGCTGCTCCTTAGGCTGCGCCGAGAATCAGGCCGCTGGTGGGTACGCCGGTGCCGGCGGTGACCAGCACGTTTTGCACATCCGCCACCTGGTTGACCGCCGTGCCACGCACCTGGCGCACCGCTTCGGCGATGCCGTTCATGCCGTGGATATAGGCTTCGCCCAGTTGCCCGCCGTGGGTGTTGATCGGCAGTTTGCCGCCACGGGCGTGGTGCCCGGCGCGGATGAATTCCTTGGCTTCGCCGCGTTTGGCAAAGCCGAACTCCTCCAACTGTGGCAGCACGAACGGGGTGAAGTGGTCATAGATCACGGCAGTCTGGAAAGACTCGGGGCCGAGGCCGGACTGGCGATACAGCTCGCGGGCGACCACACCCATTTCCGGCAGCCCGGTGATGTCCTCGCGGTAGAACGAGGTCATGCTCTGCTGACCGTGGCTGATGCCCTGGGAGCCGGCCTTGATGGTCACCGGTTTCTGCCGCAGGTCACGGGCGCGTTCGGCCGAGGTGATGACCATCGCCACGGCGCCATCGGATTCCTGGCAGCAATCGAGCAGGTGCAGCGGTTCGCAGATCCAGCGCGAGGCCTGGTGTTCTTCCAGGGTGATCGGCTTGCCGTGGAAAAACGCCTGGGGGTTGGTCGCGGCAAAATCCCGTGCCGCCACCGCGATTCGACCGAAGTCTTCGCTGGTGGCGCCATAGGTGTGCATGTAGCGCTGGGCGAACATCCCGACCCAGGCCGCCGGTGTATGGAAGCCGTGGGGCATGTACCAGCCGTAGTTGACGTTGTCGAAGGTCGGTGCCGAAGCGAAGCCGTAGCTGCCGGTACCGAAGCGATACCAGGAACGCTCGTTCATGGCCCGATACACCACCACCACTTTCGCCATCCCGGTGGCCACCGCCATCGCCGCGTGCATCACCGGTCCGCAGGCCGCGCCGCCGCCATGGGGCACTTGCGAGAAAAACTTGACGTCCTTGCACCCCAGCAGTCGGGCGATTTCATACTCCGGGACCTTGTCCACCGAGTAGGAGCTGAAGCCCTCGACCTCGGACGGATCGATGCCGGCGTCCTTGAGCGCGCTCAAGGTGGCCTCCAGGGCCAGGCGCAATTCGGTGCGTCCGGAGTTCTTGGAAAATTCGGTTGCGCCTAGACCTACGATCGCGGCACGCCCGGAAATCGATGAATCAGTCATCTGTGTCTCTCCGGCTATCAGGGCAGGACCAGCGCGACCGTGCCGGTCACGTGGTTGCCCATGGAATTTTTGCCGCTCAAGGTGATTTCCACCGTGCGGGTGTCGACGTCGAGTCCGCTGACGCTGCCATTGAAAGTCATGCAGTCGCCGGGGTAGTTCGGCGCGCCGAGCTTGATTTTCAGCGCGGTGAATTGCGCCAGCGGCCCGGCCCACTGTTCGATGAACCGTTGCACCAGCCCGTTGGTGGTGAGGATGTTCATGAACACGTGGGGCGAACCCAGAGCACGCGCCGCCTCCGCGTCGTGGTGACCGGGGAAGTAATCACGGGTGGCAATCGCGCCGCCGTTGATCAGGGTCACGGTGATCGGCACGGCGAGCTCCGGCAGTACTTCGCCGGGGCGCACGTCTTCAAAGCGCTTGGTGTTCTTCGAGGTCATATTTCCATCCCAGCTTGTCGTTATCGTTGAGCCAGTCGCCCAGGCGTTCCAGGCTTGCCGCCGAGCCACCCAGGGCAAGGCACAGGCCGCGGCTCCAGTAGAGAAAACGGTGGATAGGGTACGTCAGGTCGACGCCGATGCCGCCATGCACGTGCTGCGCGATATGGCCGATGCGATGCCCCGCTTCACAGGCCATCCACGCGGCGGCCAGCGCTTCGCTGGGCGCAGGCAGACCGGCATCGATGCGGTAGGCCAGTTGCCACAGCACGGTGCGCAAGGCTTCGACGGCGATATGGGTGTCGGCCATGCTCATCTGCACCGCCTGGAAGCTGCCGATGACACGCTCGAACTGCCGGCGCTCGCTGACATAGGCCACCGTGCGGCGGATCTGCTCTTGGCTGACCCCCAGTTGCAGGGCAGCCAATGCCGCTGTGCAGCGCAGCTCCAGCCAGGCGACCGCCTCGGCCGGCAGCAGCGCGGTGGCGTTCACGGTCAAACCTTCGATGTGCAGGTCAGCCACCGCTTCGCCGTGGGTCAACACCGCCGACACCTGTCGAATTTCAGACGCCGACAGATCGAGCAGCAGCAAGCGCGGCTGGCCCTCGGCCTGCACCAGCACCAGTGCGGCGCTGGCCTGATCACCCAGGGACAAGGCCGCGACCCGGCCATTGATCGACCAGCCCCCGGTATTTGCCTGCGCCTGCAACTCAATGCCCCGCGCACTGCTCAAGCCGTCGACCGACAGGCTCAGCAACGCCTCGCCGGATGCCGCTTTGGCCACCCAACCGGCACTGTCGCCAGCGGCGAAACGGGCCAGGGTTGCGGCCGCCAATTGATGGCGCCACAACGGAACCTGGGCCAGGGCCTTGCCCTGGGCTTGTAGCACCAGCATCAGCTCGGTCATGCCCAAACCGCTGCCGCCGTGTTCTTCGGGAATCGCCAGGGCATGCAGCCCGGTCTCGATACACAACGCCCACAGCGGCGCCATCATTGGCTCGCCGCTGGTGTCCCACTGGCGCATGTAGTCGTCATGGCAATGGTCGACAAACAAGCCGTCGGCCATCTGCGCAATGGCGCGCTGGTCTTCGCTCAATTCGAAATCCATGGTGGCTCCTATGCCTCTACCGGCCGAAACAAAGGCAGGGTCAGCTGGTCATCGAAGGTCTGGAACTCGACCTGCAAACGCTGGCCGATCTGCAATTGCTCACGCTCGATACCGATCAATCCGGCGATCAGGCGCACGCCCTCTTCCAGTTCGATCAGGCCGATCGGGTTGGGGTAATCGAATGGCGGCACTTCGGGGTAGTGCATCACCACGAACGAATACAAGGTGGCGCGGCCGCTGGCTTGCAGGGTGTCCCAGTCGAAGCTGTGGCATTCGATGCACACCGGTGCCGGTGGATGGCGCAGAGTCTGGCAGGCGGTGCAACGCTGGATCAGCAACTGGCCCTTGTCGCAGCCTTCCCAGAAGAAGCGGGTATCGTCGCTGATGCCCGGCAGCGAGCGCTTGACCTTGACCGGTGTCGACTCAACCTTGGCTGGCGCCTGGGCATTGGCCGCGCGGAACTTGAAGACGCGAAACAACAACTCACCCACCGGCTCGTCACCGCCAGCCTTTTCAACGAAATGACTCATCACCAGAGTGACGAAGAAGCCGGTACCCAGAGCGGTGGTTTTCTCATCGCCAACCGAATCCAGACGCGTGGTGTAGTAGAGCTTTTCCCCCAGTCGCACCGGGCGGGTAAAGCTCAGCTCCGAGTTCACCGCCACCGTGGAGGCATAGCCGTAGGCTTCCATTTCCTTGAGCACCTCGTAAGGGTTCTCGTCGGTGGAGCCCGGCGGATAGTTGTTGGCGTGCAGGCCTTCCATAGTCCACACCTGCAGCATCGCAGGCGGAGCAATCAGGCCCTCATGTTGGGTGCCCAGGGCAAAAGCAGGTTCTGTGTACAGCGGGTTGTCCACGCCCATGACCTCGCACCACTGGCGAATCATCGGGGCATTGACCTCGTCCCAGGCATACACGCGGCCGTACTGGCGCCCCACCAGGGCGCGCACATTGGATAGCAATTGTGGATCAGCCAAAGTCGTCTCCTTCACATTGAAGGCGGCCACCGAACCCGGTCGCCGCAATAGGTCGATCAGGTGGGCAGAACCTGTGCAGCACCGAGAAACGCCGGGCGTTCACCACCGCCATGCAGCAACAGGTTGCAACCACTGGCGTAACTGGCCAGCGGTGATGCGAGGTAGAGGCATGCGTTGGCAATGTCTTCGGCCACCGCCATGCGTGCAGCCGGAATGCCGGCAGATACGGCGGCTATACCGGCCTCCGTGCCGTAGTGCAGATGCGCCTGCTCGGTCAGCACCAGCCCCGGGCTGACCGTGACCACCCGCACCTTGGGGCCCCACTCCACCGCCAGCGATTGCACCAACGCCAGCACCCCGGCCTTGGCCGCGCCGTAAGCGGCGGTGCCTGGCGAGGAACGCAGTGCACTGATGCTGCCGATAAAGATGATGCAGCCACCCTGTACCTGTGCCTGCATCAGTCGGTTGGCGTGCTGGGCGACGTTGAGTGGCGCGATCAGATTCAGACCGATGATGCTTTCATGAAACCTGGGCGAGGCCGTGGCTGCGTCGGCGGCAGGGCTGCCCCCGGCGTTGTTGATCACCACGTCGAGGCGCCCGAAATCGCGCTCGATGGTGGCGAACAGTCGTTGCAGGGAATCGTGGTCACGCACATCGGCGGCAATGAAGGTCGCACTCTTGCTACCCAGTATCGGCACCCGTTCAGGTTCGCGCCGGGCACAGACGATCACCCGTGCGTTGGCGGCCAGGAAACCCAGTGCAATACCCGCGCCGATGCCCCTGGTGCCACCGGTGACCAGCACCACCTTGCCGTTGTAATCAAGCCCCGAATGCAGCTCCATCATGTGCTCCTCTTTCTACTGACAAGGGTCACTCTAGGGATGAACTGCGGGCCAAACTACGTCTGAACGGACGATGAAAAATTAACCTCGCGAACAGGACACTGGCGGCCATTCACACCTTGTCAGGTCTTTGAGGATTCCCATGTCCGACTCATCTGCTGCACCGGTTCTGCTCGAACGCCCACTGCCGGGCGTGGCCCTGCTGCGGCTCAATCGCCCCCAGGCGACCAATGCCTTGAGCCTGGAATTGCAGGCGCTGTTGTCGCGTCATTTCAGTGAGCTGGCGATTGATCCGCAGGTCCGTTGCATCGTGCTGACAGGCGGTGAGAAGGTTTTCGCTGCCGGTGGCGACATCAACAGCATGGCCGGGGTCGGCGCCATCGATATTTACAAGCGCCACACCGAGCGGGTCTGGGGGCCGATCCAGCACTGCCCGAAACCGGTAATCGCGGCGGTCTGCGGTTACGCTTATGGCGGTGGTTGCGAGCTGGCCATGCACGCCGACCTGATTGTCGCCGGGCGCAGCGCACGTTTCTGCCAACCGGAAATCCGCATCGGCATCATGCCCGGCATCGGCGGCACACAACGGCTGGTGCGAGCCGTGGGCAAGGTCAAGGCGATGCGAATGGCACTTACTGGGCAACCGATCAGCGCCGAGGAAGCCTGGGTTGCCGGGCTAGTCAGCGATCTGGTGGACGATGATAAGGTGCAGGTCCACGCCCTGGAGCTGGCGCGTGTCATCGCGGCGATGCCGTCCCTGGCAGCCGAGCAGATCAAGGAAGTCATTCTGGCCGGCATGGACGCCCCGCTGGAAGCCGGCCTGGCCTTGGAGCGCAAGGCCAATGCCCTGCTGTTTGCCTCACGGGATCAGAAGGAAGGCATGCAGGCGTTTATCGACAAACGCCCGGCGCAGTTTGAAGGGTACTAGGCGCTCGTCTATCGGGCACAAAACCTGTGGGAGCGAGCCTGCTCGCGATGGGGCCAGCACATTCAACATCGTTGTTGGCTGAGCCGCCTTCGCGAGCAGGCTCGCTCCCACAGGGGGTTTGTGTGAGAGCAAGGCTCTCAGATACTCATCACCATCTGACCACTATCAATGCGCAACTCGACACCGTTGATCGCCCGAGCCTCGTCGCTAGCCAGGAACAGCACGCTGGCCGCCACGTCCTCGGGCCGGCACATGCGGTTCATCGGATCGCTGTCGATGGTCAGGCGGTTCGGATCGACGCCCTCGGGGAAGCCGCCGCGGGTCATGTCTGTGAGTACGCCATCCGGATGCAAGGTGTTGCAGCGGATGCGGTATTTGCGCCGTCGGCACAGCACCGCCACCGAACGCGACAACGCCGCCACCGCCCCCTTTGAGGCGCTGTAAGCCAGGTAATCGTCCCGCCCGGCCAGAGCCGCGATGGACGACAGGTTGATGATCGAACCACCGCTGTCCTTCATCAACGCGATGCCTTCGCGACAGCCCAAAAATACGCTGTCGGCATTCACCTGCATCACCTTGTGCCACTGCGCCAGACTGGTTTCTTCAATCGAGCCGCAGATCAGGATGCCGGCGTTGTTGACCAGGATATCCAGACGACCGTAGCGCTCGCGCACATGGTCGATGACCTGGCGCCACTCGTCTTCGCTGCCGACATCGTGGTGGATAAATTCTGCAGTCGGCCCGATTTCAGCCGCCAGGGCCTGGCCGGCCTCGACGTCCAGGTCGCTGATCAGTACCTGGGCACCTTCGGCCGCCAGCAGCCGCACGCTGGCGGCGCCAATACCCTTGGCGCCACCGGTGACCAGAGCGACCTTGCCGTGAACCCGGCCATTCTTGTTGTGGTGAGTGAGGGTCATCGTGTCATCTCGTGTGCGTGGGTCGTTTGAAGTTGCTGATCGTGCGAGCGGACGACAGCGGCGCCGGCACGACGACCGGAGAACACGCAGTCGGCCAGGGACAGACCACTGATATACAAGTGCGAAGGAATCCCCAGGGCACTGCGCCCGGCCGCGTACAGGCCGTCGATCGCCTGGCCTTGCTCGTCCAGCACCGCGCCGCTGCGTTCATCCACGCGCAAGCCGCCCAGGGTCAGGGCTCCCAGGGGGAACACCGGATTGGTTACGGAGATATCGCAGGCATAGAAAGGTCCCTGTTCAAGCACTTGGCGTCCGCCCTCGGACTTGCCGAACGGCTCCGGCGCCTCGCCACGGGCGGCGGCGTTTGCAGCCAGCACCGAGGCACGCAGTACGGCGGGGTCCATGGACGTCGCACTGGCCAACTCGCTGAGACTTTTACCCTTGCGCACCTTGAACAGCATCAACGCCAGGGCCGGAAAACTCTGGAACCACCAGTAGCCGCCAAACAGCGCTTCGCGGATGGCTTTCCTGCGCAACGGCGCATCCAGCACCAGCCACGCCTTGCCGCCCTGCTCTTCCATCAACGGCTGGCCGAGGGTGGCGCCGTAGACTTCTTCATTGCAGAAGCGCCGGCCCTCGCGATTGACCACGATGCCTTTGTGCCAACTATAGGGTGGATTGAGGAAGCGCCACGCCGATACCCGCTCAAGCCCACAACCCTGGCCGCCAACACTGGCGCCCAGGCGCAAACCACTGCCATCGCAGCCGGTGGCTCCGACCTTGAAGTTGCGCTGGAACTTCGGTGCATGCCGCTGAATCATCTGGCGATTGAAGATGAAACCACCGGTGCTCAGGATCACCCCGTTGCGCGCCCGCACCCGGCGTGGCTGGGCGAAATCCCGTTCGAGCTGGCAGACCTTTTTGCGCAGTTTGTTGCAATAGCCAAGGGCGAAGTTCTGCAATCGTTCGGCGCGGGCAGCCAGTCGTGCATGCAACTGCGCTTCCTTGCTGCCATCGGGCATACACCAAAACTCAGCACCCAGTACCCGCCCCCGGGGATCGATCACCAACCGTCGCGCCGCTGCCTGCAATAACGGCCTCACTCCGGCCTTCAGGCACGCCGCCTTGAGGTGAGCAAAAAGCACCGCGCCGCCCTGCCCCTTGCCCACGGTGCGATGGCCCCGTGGCGCTGGAGGCAAGGGACCGATGTGGTCAGGTACCAGTTCGTTACCCGAGTAATAGAGGAAGTAACCGTCGGGCGGGTACGAGGTCTTGCCCCCCGGTGGCATCTGGTGGGCGTAGGGTGCGCCGTGGCTTTCCAGCCAATCGAGGTTGCTCACGCTGTCGTTACAAAAACACCGCAAAGTGTCGTCGCTGACTACGCCCCGGGTTTCGTGCTTGAGGTAATCGAACATGGCTTCGGGGCTGTCGTTGAAGCCCGCAGCCTGCTGATGGCGAGTGCCGCCACCGGCGTATACCACCCCACCGCTCTTGGCGCTGGCACCGCCGCCGGTGAAGCGGTCGGCGATCAGCACATCGGCGCCCTGGGCGCGAGCTTCCAGCGCGGCGCAAGCACCGGCCGCGCCCCAGCCGACGACCAGCACGTCGCATTGTTCGTCCCAGGTCAAGCTGTTGCTATCGGCCACCTGCAAGGGCGGCAGGATTTCAGTGCTGGGGATGTTATCGGACATTGACATACACGCTCCTATCGCTGGCTGGCCAGGTGGTTGGCGGCGACATAGCCGAAGGTCATCGCCGGCCCCAGGGTGCCACCCGCTCCCGGATAGCTGGTGCCCATCACCGACGCCGAGCAGTTGCCGATGGCGTACAAGCCCGCGATGGTTGTGCCGTCATCGCGCACCACCTGTGCGTGCTCGTTGGTCAACAGGCCGCCCTTGGTGCCGATGTCCCCGGCATCCAGGCGCATGGCGTAATACGGGCCTTTGCGCAGCGGCGCCAGGCAGGGGTTGGGCTTGATGTTGGAGTCGCCGTAATAGCGGTCGAAGACGTTGCCACCACGGGCAAAATCGAGGTCCACACCGCTTTGGGCATAGTCGTTGACCTTGCTGACGGTGGCTTCCAGGCCGGCACTGTCGACGCCGATCTGCCGGGCCAGCCCGGCCAGGGTGTCGGCCTTCCAGTACAGGTTGTTGAGCCACTCCTTGCGCAGGCGGCTGTCGGGCATGATCTGGCCGGGCATCAACGGGCCCATGGCGTAGTTGAAGCGGAAATGCGCGTCGAAGATCACCCAGGCTGGCACCGATTTCCCGCCGGTTTTCTGGTTGTCCTGATGCATGGCATCGACGAACTCCAGGTATGGTGCAGCCTCGTTGACAAACCGTTGCCCCTCACCGTTGACCACGATGGCACCAGGGAACGCACGCTCGGCAAAGATCCCCCGGGGCTTGTCTTCTCCCGGCACGGCAATGGTCGGCGCCCACCAGGCCCAATCCAACAACGCGGTGGCTGCGCCCTGAGCCATACCGGCCTGCAGCGCCGCGCCGGTGTTGTTGCCTGGTGGCGTCGCGCTCCAGGCCTTGCGGGTTGGCTTGGGCAGGTACTGGTCGCGCAGGAGTTGGTTTTGTTCGAAGCCACCAGAGGCCAGGATCACCCCCAGGCGCGCATGCAGTTGCAACTCGGCACCGTCACGCAGCACGGTTACACCGCTGATCCGTCCGTTGTCGGTGATCAGGCCGGAAAAATCGGTGTTGAGCCAAAGCGGCACGTTGCGGTCCATCAGCGAGCGGCGCAGCGAGGCCACCAACGAACTGCCCAGGGATGCACGGCGATCCATCTTGCTTTTGCGTCGCCATTTGAAGTCCAGCTTATAGCGCAGCATCAGTTTCATGATCAGCAAGCGCCAGCCGAAACTGCGGGCCATGGCCTTGTGCGCATCGCGCGCAGTCCAGGCGATGCGCCCCATCAGCAGGGTTGAAGGCGACGGTTTGCGCAGGTTCGCCAGTTCCTCACCCAACAGGCTGGTGTCGAAGAGCTCCGGATCCAGGGTCCGTCCACCGGCCAGAGCCCCCGGCAGGTGCGGATAATAATCAGGGTATTTGGCCGCTACCGCGTAGCGCACCCGACTGATACGGGTGAGCTGTTCGATCATCTTCGGCGCATTGTCCAGGTAAGCACGCAGGCGTGTTTCATCGACATGCTCGCCCGCCGCCGCTTGCAGGTAGGTCAGGGCCGTAGCGTAGCTGTCGTTGCCGTTCATGCGAGCGAAGTAGTGGTTATTCGGGATCCAGATACCGCCGCCGGAGATCGCCGACGTGCCGCCGTACTGGTCGCTTTTCTCCACCACCAGCACGCGCAAACCCTGGTCGGCGAGGAACACCGCCGAAGTCATCGCACCTGCGCCCGAACCGACGACGATCACGTCATAGTGGGTCTGAGACTGAACTTGAGCCGTCATTGTTGTTATGCCATTAGCTGAGGTCAGAAAGAAACCGCCGACCACGCAGGGTGCGCTGGCGGAGTGCAGCCCCATGATCAGGGCTGCGGGGGGACGGGCTCATCGTCAAAGTGGACTAGGGAGGGTAACTGCCCTCGCTCCTACAGAGGGGGTGTCGGATTACAAAGAGGCGCGTCGGGCGGCCCACGGATGGGCCTGTTCCAGCTGACTGGACAGGCGTAGCAGCACGTCTTCTCCTCCCAGGCGAGCGGTAAACATCATGCCCACCGGCAGGCCGTCGTCGCTCTGGCCCAGCGGTAGAGAGATAGCCGGTTGACCGCTGACGTTGGCCAGTACCGTGAAGCCGGCGCTGCCCATGGCGTTGTGCGCGTAGCTGTCCCAGGGTTGGTCCAGGGACAACAGGCCGAGTTTTGGGGTCAGGCTGCCGGTGACAGGCGACAGGATCACGTCGTAGCGGTCGAAGTGCTGCTCCATGGTCGCGCCGATACTCTCAAACGATTGGCGGGCGCGGTATAGGTCCTCGCCACTGATGCCCTTCGAACGCTCCAGGTTGACCATGGTGATCTTCTCCAGGTCCTGCGCCGTGGCAACCCGTCCGAGTACCTGCTCACGGTCGTGGATCAGGGTTCGCACCGCGGTACCTATGACCATGCCATGGGCACCGAACAACTGGCGCGGATCGACGTTGAGCGTCAACTCGTCGATCTCGTGCCCCAGAGCCAGCAGTTGCTTGATGGTCTGCTCCAGGGTGGCGGCAATCGCCGGCTCGAGAGGCGCACCGGTCAGCGACTGACGCACCACGGCCACACGTAGCTTGCCCGGCTCGCGCTGTAATTCCTCTACATACGGTCGCACCAGTGGTGGGCACCAATATGCACTGCCCGTTTCATGGCCCTGCCCGACATCAAGGAACAGCGCGGTATCGCGTACCGTGCGTGAGACTACGTTGGCCACACTGGCGCCAAACCAACCTTCGAAATGTAGCGGTCCGCTGGGGGTGCGATAGCGGCTGGGCTTGAGTCCGACCAAGCCACAGTACGAAGCCGGAATGCGGATCGAACCGCCGCCATCGGTGGCGTGGGCCACGGGTACGATCCCCGCCGCCACCGCTGCCGCCGCGCCTCCAGAGGAACCGCCCGCACTCATGGCCAGGTTCCATGGGTTATGGGTCTGGCCCCAGGCCAGGGATTCGGTGGTGGTGGTCAAGCCGAACTCGGGGCACGTGGTCTTGCCGAATGGCACTGCACCGGCCTGCTCATAGCGGGAGATCAGGGTACTGGTGCGGGTTGCGGGCGGTGAGTCCTTTAGCATCCGGCAACCGTTGCTGGTGATGGTGCCCTGCAGGGGAGTGTTGAGGTCCTTGAGCAACAGTGGCACGCCGGCCAGGGCGCCCTGGCTGTGAGTGCCCGCCGCGCGGCGCTGGGCCAGCAAGGTGCGAGCGTAGGTTTCATGCAGCATGTTCACCGCATTGACCCTGGGGTTGACTTCGTTGTAGCGGGCCAGCGTCGCCGTGATCAGGTCCTCGGCACTCAGTTCGCCGCTGCGGATCGCCTGGCTCATCGCCCAGGCGTCCATGGCCTGGTAGTCGCTGGCCGAAAGTCCCGCTGCGCGGGCGTCGGCAAAGCGCCCCAGGAGCCCGACGCCGAAAGCCACGGCACCGGCCTTGAGCACGCTGCGGCGCGGCCAGCCGGTGGTGGAGTTGAGTGGTGCGTTTTCGTGGTTATCCATGGTGATGATCGCGCCCTGATTGATGATTATTCTGAAAATTTGCACAGCCCTGTAGGAGTCCGGCTTGCCGACGAAGAACGATAACGCGGTGCGACAGATACAACGCGGCATTCCATTCGCCGGCAAGCCTGGCTCCTACGGGGATCGCGGTGTTCACGCGACATGAAAGCGCGCCGACAATTGATCCAGCGCCCGCGCCAGTTGTTCCAGATCCGCGGCGGCCACCGCACTGCGACCGGCATTGGCCGACAGCGCACCGGTGCCGGTGGAGACACTCTCGACCCGGGTGACCATTTCCCGTGTGACTCGTACCTGTTCGGTGATGACTGCTGCTATGGTGTCCACGCTGCGGATCACATCATCGGTGCCACTGCGAATCTGCGCCACCGAATCGCCTACCTCATGCAACGGATTGGGAACGCAAGGCCCCCACACCGAAATCAGTCGGATGTGACACCAGCCAGCATGGCCGCCAGGTAGTGCTCGCCATAGGGCGGCAACATGCCCCACTCGCGGCGCGGGTCGTGAGCCGACGCCTTGAAAACCGTGCGCAAATGACTGAATTCGAGAAAGCCTTCGCGGCCATGGTAATGGCCCATGCCCGAGGCGCCGACGCCACCGAACGGCGCATCATGCAAAGCGGGATGCATCATCACATCGTTGATGGTGACCCCGCCGGACAGGGTGTGCTCCAGCACGTGACGTTGCTCCTGCGCATCTTCGCCGAAGTAGTACAGCGCCAACGGACGTGGCCTGCCGTTGATGTCAGCGATGACCTGATTGAGGTCGTCATAGCTGAGCACGACCATGGCCGGACCAAAGATTTCCTCGTGCATGATTTCGCTGTCCGGGGCCGGATCAACCACCACCCGCAGCGGACGACGACGGTCCCGGGCGTCCACGGCCAGGGGGTCGGGCAGGCACTCGATGCGCGCACCGCGCAACTGCGCGTCTTCGACCAGGCCCTCGACCCGGTCCAGATGCCGCTGGTTGACCACCGCCACCACATCCGGGTTGCCGGCCACTGTCGGGTTGAGGTCACGATAGGCACTGCGCAGCGCATCGAGGAAGAATTCGAGCGAGGCCTTGGGCACGTACACCAGGTCCGGGTTGATGCAAATCTGCCCGCCATTGCTGGCCTTGCCCACGGCGATGCTGAACGCGGCCTTGTTCAGGTCGGCGCTGCCCGAAACGATCACCGGCGACTTGCCGCCCAGTTCGAGGGTGACCGGCACCAGGTTTTTCGCGGCATTGCCCATCACCAGCCGGCCAATCGCCGTGCTGCCGGTGAACACCAGATGGTCGAAGGGCTGGCTGCTGAAGGCCTCGCCCAGTTCCGGTCCACCGTTGACCACCGCCACCACCAGCGGGTCGAGGTGTTCGGCGCACAGGCGCGCCACCAGTTCGGCGGTGCGTGGCACCACTTCCGACGGTTTCAGGATCGCCCGGTTACCGGCGGCCAGCGCCGAGGCCAGAGGGCTGAACAAGGTATACAGCGGCGCATTCCAGGTACCCAGGATACCCACCGTGCCCTTTGGCTGGTGCATGACCCAAGCCCGGGCCCCGAGCTGGTCATAAGGGGAAAACATCTCGCGCGGCTCGTCCTGCATCCACGCCTGCAGATGATCGCGGGCATATTTGAGCGATGCGAGTGCGCCCAGCACGTCATTCATCAATGAGAAACCGGCAGGTCGCCCGCCGAAGTCCTGGTCGATCGCCGCGGTCAATGCTGCATGGTTGTGGACCAACAGGTCGATCACTTGCTGGAGTCGCTGGCGGCGGGTATCGGCGCTGACAAGCCCGGCACTGGCGAAGGCGCTCTTCTGTCGCGCCAGCAGGCTGGAAAGGTCTTCGACGCAAGACGTGGCTGAACTCATTGTTATCCCCTTGCAGGTTGGCTCAATGGCCGTTAAGCGCCCCATGCGCCAGGCGCCACCCTAGCCTTGCTAACACCTGCGCCGCCTCGTCCAATCGGACGAGGCCCTGCATTAGTGTTAGTCCGTTGAGACGATGTTCAGCACCTGCAAACGCCTAATACTGGCCATACGAAAACTCCACTCCATGAGGCCAGTCATGGCAATGCAAAACATCAGCTTCGATCCCCAGGCATTTCGTGCCGCGCTCGGCACGTTCACCACTGGGGTCACGATCATCACCACCCAGACCGAAGACGGCTCGCCGGTGGGCATCACCGCCAACAGTTTCAACTCGGTGTCGCTCAATCCGCCGCTGGTGCTCTGGAGTCTGTCCAAGCAAGCACGCAGTCTGCCGATCTTCAGCAGCGGCAAGCATTGGAACGTGCATGTGCTGTCCACGGAGCAAGAGACTCTGTCGGGACGTTTCGCCACCCAGGGCGAGGACAAGTTCGCCGAGATCGAACTGGACAATGGCATCAGCGAAGCACCGCTACTGCAAGATTGCACGGCACGTTTCCAGTGCCGCACGGCGTTCCAGTACGAAGGCGGCGACCATGTGATCTTTGTCGGTGAGGTACTCGCCTTCGATCACAGCGATCGTGCGCCGCTGGCGTTCCAGAGTGGCCAATACGCCCTGGCCACGCGCAAGCCACGTAGCGAACTGCGACTGGCTACCACCCCGCCGCCACCGGAGTGCAGCTACACCGAAGACTTGCTCGGTTACCTGCTGGGGCGTGGGCACTATCAGGTCCTGAACGTCCTGCGGCAGCTACTGAGCAGCCAGCAGCTGGACGAACAGACGTTTTTTGTTCTTTCGATTTTGTGTATCCGCGACAACCTGACCCTTGAGGAAATCAACACCTTTGTTAACTACACTGGCCGCGAAGTCACGCTGGCCAGCATGCGTTTTCTCGAACGCCAGCGCTTGGTCGCGTTCGAGGGCTCGGCAGACTCATTACGGTTTGTCCTCACGGCCCAGGGCCGCGAGGTTTCACTGCATCAATTGGCGCTGGCCAAGGCCGTGGAAGAAGATCTCTCGGTCAAGCTCGGCGCGGCCGACGCGCAGGCCTTGAAGGTCTTGCTCAAGCGCCTGATCGTCGTGAGTGACCCCGGCCTGCCTGATCTGTGGGCGCCGCGGTGACTGCCCGCGCAGGTTTGTTGGCACCGGCCAGGGTCGGCTGGGGCAGCCACGGCTTGCTATTGCTGCTGGCCATGGTGTTTGCCGACAACTTCGTCGGGCGACAAATACTGGCGGTCATGGTCGAACCGATCAAATCCGAATTCGCGGTCAGCGACACCGCCATCGGGTTGATCTCGGGATTGGCGTTCGCGGCGGTCTACGCACTCATGGGGCTGCCAGCGGGTCGGCTGGTGGACCGCATGCCGCGTATACGCCTGCTGGCAATGTCTTGTCTTCTCTGGGCCGTGGCGACAATGGCTTGCGGATTGGCCGGCAGTTTTCTTGCGCTGGCCATTGCGCGCATGCTGGTTGCAGTCAGCGAGTCGCCGACGACTTCGGCCTCGCTGTCGTTGATCGCTGACCTGTATCCACCACAACGACGTTCATTCGCTATCAGTTGTTTTACCGCAGCACCGACGTTTTCCTCGATCATCGGGTTAAGCATCGGCGCCTGGGTGGTGGAGCACTATGGCTGGCGCAGTGCGTTCGTTGCCCTTGGTGTGCCGGCGCTGGTGTTCAGCGCCATCCTGGCCTTTGTCGTGCGCGACCCTCAGCGTGGCCGTTGGGACCTTACGCCACACTCCCAAACGCAGCCTGCGCTGCTGGGCATGGGCGCTGAAGCACGCAAGCTCTGGGCGTTGCCGGCCTATCGTTGCCTGATCCTCGCAGGAGGACTGACCACGCTCAGCTCCTATGCCATTGGCATGTGGAACACGAGCTTCCTGGTGCGCTCCCACGGCCTGTCATTGCAACACGCCGGATTGCTGGCGGGGGTGATCTGCGGTACTTCGGCCGGGATCGGTGGTTTGTTTAGTGGCTGGTTGAGTGACCGCCTGTGCCGTCGCAATCCACACTGGCAAGTTTCGATTCCGATATTCGGCCACTTGACGGCCATCTGTGCGCTGATCCCCTATCTGCTCTGGTCCGACTCCCTGTTGGTGCGCTTGGGCGATGTGCCGATTCCAACCGCCATGCTCTGGTGCGCGCTTTATTCCTTCTTTGCCGTCTGGTGGGTCGCCCCGTCCTACAACCTCGTCACCCAACTGGTGCCACCCGGTCGACGCGGTACCGCCATGGCTCTGCAAACCATCGTCAGCACGCTGCTCGGGGTCGGCATCGGGCCACTGATAACCGGCTTGTTCAGCGATATGTTGCTTCCTCTGTTTGGCCACGAGTCGCTGCGATATGCGCTGCTGCTGGTGAACCTGCCGGTAATTTGCGCAGTGCTATTGCTAATGCGCACCGCGAGCCATGCGTCCAGAACGGGCTATCGCCACGGGGGATAAGCTAAGTCCATTCCTATGGTGAAAATACTTTCAACTCTGAGATTTGCGGCGCGCGCGTGTCCGGTTACGTGCAGATGTATAAAACCTGCATCAATCTACGACGCGTATTCGCCACGCTTTCATTTTCTAGTAGACGGATCGACATGCAAACTACCATCGCATCAGCCAATCCAATACACAGCGCTCGCGATCGAATTCTTGACGCTGCGATGGAACTCTTCGCCACTCGTGGCTTTCAGGCAGTCGGCTTGCGAGATCTGGCGAGCTACCTGGGATTGCATGCCGGATCGCTATACCATCACATCGATAACAAACAAGCCTTGTTGTTCGAACTCATAGAGTTCGGCTTATTGGATTTATTGCAGGAAACGAAGCGTCGAATGAAAAATGCACGAAGCCCTTGCGAGCGACTAAATTTATTTATTCAAGCCTTCGTCAAATTCAACTTTAATGAAAAACATAAGCTAACCCTGATTACCAGCGAGTTTGCCAATCTTAATAAAGAACAACAAACTCGGATCATTCAGCTAAAAAACCGATACTCGTCACTTTTAAGCACCGTTATCGCTTATGAGCGCGACGAGAAAGAAACGTTTAATGGCGACAACTGCCCACTCACAAATACAGCCGTCATAATTCTATTTGGGCAGTCGCAGTGGTACAACCCTGAAACAACCGAATTACAACTCACAGCAACACTCACAAATATTTTTACGTGCATGATTGGCAACTACAGTAGCAACTAAAGATGGATTTATCTTAGCAGCGCATATCGCAAAATCACTCATCAAACGGCCGTCGGCGCTTTGCACGACGCAGCACGAATGCGCTTTTACACACCATCCATCAGTTCGATCCCGCACACGGAACAAGCCACTAAACTCCACAAGGGGGATGAAATCAACGCACCTCAAATCAGGAGATCTGTAATGAACAGAACATCTTGGCTGGCGTTGGTAGTAGTGGCAGGGGCGATTTCAGGTTGTGCGAGCAGAACTGAAATTGTTGATGTCCCCTTACAGGCTACCCCGCAAAACGCTGAGCATATCGCTCGAGCCAACCTTAGTCCGGTGGGCAATCAAACCAGCATCTGGCTCACCATCGGTGGTGTCCCCCCCGACTTGGCCGTACCTAGCCGCCTTGACACCGCTATCTATGCTGGCTCGTGCCAGCATTTGGGCGCACAACCGGCGTACAAGACCCATCAGGCCAACAGTGTCGATTATCCATCGTTAGCGTCGCGAACCCAGTACTGGGCTCAGGCACCGGTGGCGCTGAACGAACTGACCAAGGGTGAATATGCCTTACTCGTTCGCACCAGCCCGGCAGACGGCAGCCGTCCTATTTTCTGTGGCAACATCAGCGCTGGCTAGGGGCGCATCGAGCAAGCTGTTCGGTACCGTGGCCTGTACAACTACCGACAGGCTGCGGTGATGCGTCCATCAGTGCGGGCTCCAATTCTCCCCTATGGTAAAAATTGAAGCTTCAGTAACCGCCGAGGTCGGAGGGCAAAACTTCTGGCAGCGTTCGGCCGAGGCTGTGTGAAAACGTTTTAGGGCGGGGTTGACGGTCCGAATCGGAACGAAAATCGAGTTCCTACGCAAACTCCAGGTCGCCAGCAGAACCGCCCTCAGGGAGGGGGATTTGTGCATTCGAAAAACAAGGCAAGGTCATCTACCAAGAGGAACGCTTCGAACGACGAGCTATCCTTTATCTGGGGACAAACTGCAAAGGAGACGCCAGCATGACCACCTTGAAACTTCACCCTGCACTGGACAATGGTATCCAACCCGCCGCCACGAATTTCACAGGTGGCACCCTGCAATGCCTGTGTGCGACCGACAAGGTCGAGGTCAGGATTGACGCACAAACGCTGCATAACCACGCGTGTGGCTGCAGCAAATGCTGGAAACCGCAAGGCGCGACATTCGCCGTCATCGCCGTGGTACCTCGGGACAAAGTCAGCGTCACTGCCCATGGCGAGAAACTGGCGATTATCGACGAAACCGCCACCATTCAGCGCCACGCCTGCAAGCAGTGCCACACCCATCTCTTCGGGCGCATCGAGAACAAGGGCCATGCGTTTTATGGCCTGGACTTCGTCCACACCGAGCTCTCTCCCCAAAGCGGATGGGCTGCGCCGGGTTTCGCCGCGTTCGTGTCCTCCATCATCGAAACCGGCACACCGCCAGCGCAAATGAAGGCGATACGTGAGCGCCTGCGCTCGATCGGCCTGGAGCCCTATGACTGCCTGTCCCCGGACTTGATGGACGCAATGGCGACTCATGTTGCGAGACAGAAAGGTCTGCTCCCCGCCGCCTGATTGATCGACCATCGCGGCGATCCTGTCGGTGGCATGAGCTTTTTCGTTTTCCAGTAAGGCAATGCGGGCCTGCTCGGCCAGGGCACGATCCTGGCCGATGCTGCGATAGTGGCACTTTAAGCAAGCGTCAACAGAACGTTACTTATTTGAAACACCTCACAACCGCTGATCAGTTAGTTCGGTTTTCTGTCAAAACTTTTGCGCTCCGCTGGGTCATAACACGGTGGCCGCCGATGGAATATTGGCGCCTATCGAGGTTTTAACCTGATACGGAGTAAGTTTATGATTTTCAACGTACAGAATTTTGGCGCCATAGGAGATGGCATCACAGACGACACAGCGGCGATACAAAGTGCGATTGATGCAGCGGCTGCCGCAGGCGGCGGGCAGGTGTATATGCCGACCGGAACTTATATCGTTTCGGGAGGCGAGGAACCCTCCGACGGCTGCCTGATGCTCAAGAGCAACGTCTACCTGTACGGCGACGGCATGGGCGAAACCACCGTCAAGGTGGCTGACGGCTCTGACACCAAGATCACGGGGGTCATCCGCTCGGCCTATGGCGAGGAAACCCACGACTTTGGCGTCAGCAACCTCACCATCGATGGTAACCGCGACAACACCACCGGCAAGATCGACGGCTGGTTCAACGGCTACATTCCCGGCGTAGAAGGCTACGACTCCAACGTCACCCTCGACAGCGTCGAGATCAAGGATTGCTCCGGGTACGGTTTCGACCCCCACGAGCAGACCGTCAACATGGTCATCAAGAACAGCGTGTCTCACGGCAATGGCCTGGACGGCTTCGTGGCTGACTTCCTCAGCGACAGCACCTTCGAAAACAACGTCGCCTACGACAATGACCGCCACGGTTTCAACGTCGTCACCAGTACACACGACTTCACCCTCACCAACAACGTTGCCTACAACAATGGCGGCACTGGCATCGTGGTGCAGCGCGGCAGCGAGAACATCCCCTCCCCCAGCCACATCACCATCACCGGTGGCGAGGTGTACGGCAACGGCGCCGAAGGGGTGTTGATCAAACTGTCCAGCGAGGTGACCGTCAGCGGCGTCGATATCCACGACAACACCAGCGCCGGGATCCGAGTCTACGGAAGCAACCACGTCGAAATCATCGACAACACGCTCAACAACAATTCCTTGGGCAGCCCCGTGCCGGAAATCATCATCCAGTCCTACGACGACACCTTGGGCGTGTCCGGCAAGTACTTCAACGGCAGCGACAACACGATCCAGGGCAACATCATCAGCGGCAGCAACCTGTCGACCTACGGTGTTGCAGAGCGTAATGAAGACGGCACCGATCGTAACGCCATCATCGGCAACACCATCAGCCACACCAGCAATGGGGCCACGCTGGTCTATGGCAACGGCAGCTACGTCAGCGCCACGGTGCCGATGACCACCGTGCAAGGCACGGCTGGCAACGACACCCTGCTGGGCAGCACCGCCAGCGAGATTTTCTACGGCGGTGCCGGCAACGACACCATCAATGGTGGGGCCGGCGCCGACATTCTGGTAGGCGGTGCAGGCATCGACAAACTCACCGGCGGTACCGGCGCGGATACGTTCCGTTTCGCCGCTCAGTCCGACAGTTACCGCAACGCAACCGCAAGCTTCGATGACACCATTACCGACTTCGATGTCACCCAGGACAAGATCGACCTCGCCGGCCTCGGTTTCACCGGCCTGGGCAATGGCCGTGGCGGCACCTTGCAGGTCAGCTACAACGCCAGCAACAACCGCACCTACATCAAGGACTACGATGCCGACGCCAGCGGCAATCGCTTCGAGTTGATTCTCTCGGGCAACCTGGCCAGCACCCTGACCGCCAGCCACTTCATTTTCAATCGGGTGGTCACCGGCACCAGCGGCAGCGACTCGCTGTCGGGTAGTGATTCGGCCGACACCTTGCTCGGCCTGGCGGGCAACGACAGCCTCAGTGGTGGCGCGGGCGACGACAAGCTCGATGGCGGCGCCGGCATGGATACTCTCACTGGTGGCGCCGGGGCGGATACTTTCGTGTTCTCCAACCGCCTGGACAGTTATCGCAACTACAACACCGGCGGCGTCAACCTTGGCGACCTGATCACCGACTTCGATATCACCGCCGACAAGATCGACCTCTCGGCCATGGGTTTCACCGGCCTGGGGGACGGCAAAAACAACACCGTGTACCTGGTGCTCAATGCTGCTGGCACCAAGACTTACATCAAGACCCTGACCGCCGACGCTAATGGCAACCGGTTCGAGGTGGCACTGGACGGCAACTACGTCGACAAGCTGAGCAGCGCCAACTTCGTCTTTGCCACGTCGTCACCGACTAACCAGGCACCGGTGGTGGCAACGGCGTTGCTGGATCAGAACGCCACCGAAAACACCCCGTTCAGTTATGTGGTGCCGGCCACCAGTTTTACCGATCCGGATAACGACAGCCTCAGCTACACCGCCAAACTGGCTGATGGCAGCGCCCTGCCCGGTTGGCTCACCTTCGACGCCGCCACCCGCACCTTCAGCGGCACGCCAAGCGACACGGCGTCGGGCACTTACTCGATACAGGTCACCGCGTCCGATGGCAGCAATGCAACTGTCAGCGACAGCTTTACCTTGGCCGTACAGGATGTACCCGGCGCACCCACTGTGATCAATGGCACGCCGAACAACGACACGCTGACGGGCACTGCTGCCAACGAACAACTGTTCGGTGGCAGCGGTAACGACACCCTTAATGGTGGCGCCGGCAACGACATTCTGATCGGCGGCACTGGCGTGGACAAACTCACCGGCGGCGCGGGTGCCGACGTATTCCGCTACACCTCAAAGCTCGACAGCTACCGCACCGGTTCCACCAGCGCCAGTGACCAGATCCTCGATTTCGACGTGACCGCCGACAAGATCGATGTCTCGGCGCTCGGCTACACGGCCTTGGGCAATGGCCTGAACGGCACGCTGCAAATGACCTACAGCGCTTCGACCAACCGCACCTACCTCAAGGATCTCACCGTCGACGCCAACGGCAACCGCTTCGAAGTATCGCTGGCGGGCAACCTGGTCAACAGCCTGACGACGAGTCATTTTGTCTTCGCCGACCAGAACACCCCCAGCAATATAGCGCCGGTGGTGACCATCCCCCTCCTCGACCAGAACGCCACCGAAAGCACGCCGTTCAACTACACCGTGGCCCACGACAGCTTCACCGACGCCAACCAGGATGTGCTGACCTACACCGCGACCCTCGCCGACGGCAGAGCCCTGCCCGCCTGGCTGAGTTTCAACGCCACCAGCCTGACGTTCACCGGCACGCCGATCAGCACAGCGTCTGGTAATTACAACGTACTGGTCAAGGCCACCGATCCTTCAGGTGCGTCGGTCAGCGACAGCTTCGCCCTGGCGGTGGCCGATGCGCCCGACAACACCATCACTGGCACCAACAATGCCGAAAGTCTCAACGGCACGGCGGGCGCCGACCTGATCCTCGGCCTCGGTGGCAACGACACCATCAAGGCCGGCACCAGCGCGGACATCGTCGACGGCGGCGCCGGACGCGATTCGCTGTACGGCGGCGACGGTGCTGACACCTTCCGCTACACCAACGTCCTCGACAGCTATCGCGACTATGACACCGGCGGCGTCACGGCCACCGACACGATTTATGACTTTACCGTGGGCGTCGACAAGATCAATGTTTCCGGTCTTGGCATTCTCGGTCTTGGCGATGGCAGCAATGGCACGTTGTACACGACCCTCAATGCCGCCGGCGACAAGACCTACATCAAATCCGCCGAGGTCGACGCCGATGGTAATCGCTTCGAAATCGCCCTCAACGGCAACTACCTCAACACCCTGACCACCAGTGATTTCGTGTTCGGCGAGCGAGCCCAGCAAGACATCCTCTACCTGCCCACACTCGGCCAATCCAATGCGCGCCTGCTGCGCATGACGGAGGACGACGATCAATCCGGCACCTCGATGCTGGTCAACGACTTGGACCGCTACACCCCCTATGACGTGCGCAGCCAGTTCACCGACGCCGATGGCAACGGCATTGACATCGCCGTGGGTGGAAGCACAGTCAACGGCCTGTCGACCCTGAGCGCCGAGGAACTCAAGTTGTGCTGGTGGCTGACCGACACCAATCAACCCGGGCCTGCGCTGTTGCGTGCCGTAGCGTTGCTGCAGGACCAGCTCACCGAACTCCAATCCATCGATAACGTCACCATGGGCATCATTTGGGGCCAGGGCGAGGAAGCCGCCCAAGAGATCGGCCGCGCCACGGACAAACCGGCGGCCGCAGCGGCGTACAAGGCCGCGACCCTGAAGGTGTTTGATTACCTGCATGCCCAGTTCGGCAACTTCAGTGTGTACATGATGGAAACCGGTCACTACGAGCAGGACGCGGCGCGTGCCCGTGGTTATTCAGAAGAGAAGATTGCCTCCATCGTCGAGGGGGTCGGCTATGTCCGCGCCGCCCAGGAAGCCATCGCCACCGAGCGCGCCGACGTCAAGCTGGCAGTGGACTACACCGACCTGCCCTTGCGCTATGAAGTCGATCCGCTGGTGTATCCCGATGACGTCTGGCACCTGCACGAGGAATCGGCAGAAATCGTCGGCCAGCGCCTGGCCGACTACATCGCCGATGACCTTGGCTTCCAGGGCGACCCCAACGACAACAACAGCGTGCAGGACATTTTCGACAACGCTCAGAACCAGGGCGGGATGATTTCCGGCACCGATCAAGCGGACACTCTGGTAGGCAGCTCCGGCAATGACACACTGGATGGAGACCTGGGCGCCGACACCATGACCGGGGGTGATGGCAACGACATCTACGTGGTCGATAACGCGTTCGACAGCGTGGTAGAAACCAACACCTCGACCTCGCAGATCGATACGGTGCAGGCCTCGGTCAGTTGGACGCTGGGCGCCAATCTCGAGAACCTGGTGCTCACCGGTGTGTCGGAGATCGACGGTACCGGCAATGAGCGGCGCAACTTCATCACCGGCAATGCCGCCGACAACGTGCTCGATGGTGCCGCAGGTGACGATAGCATGAGCGGTGGCGATGGCAACGACACTTACTATGTCGACAACGCCGACGACAGCGTGATCGAGACCAACAGCAATAGGGTGCCTGGAGGGATCGACAGCGTGCACAGCAGCCTGGCGGCCTATACCCTCGGCAGCAACGTCGAGAATCTGTATATCGATAGTGCTGGCGCTGCCAATGGCACAGGGAATGCGCTGGACAACACGCTGTTCGCCGGTGCCGGCAACAACGTGCTGGACGGGCGCGATGGCAATGACACAGTGTCCTATGAGCGTGCCTCGGCGGGGGTTACCGTAAGCCTATCGACGTCCGCACAACAAAATACCGTGGGTTCCGGGCTCGACACCCTGAAATTTATCGAAAACGTGAGGGGAAGCGCTTACGCCGACAATCTGTCGGGCAACAGCTCCGGGAACATTCTGAACGGTGGTGCGGGTAACGACACGCTGGTGGGTGGTTCGGGCGATGATCGGCTGATCGGCGGTGCAGGCACTGACAGCCTTACCGGTGGCACTGGCGCGGACACTTACGCGTTTGCTGCCCTGTCGGACATGGGCGTCGGGGCTTTGCGTGATGTGATCAGCGGCTTCAAGACCACCGAGGGTGATCATCTGGACCTTACCGGCCTGGATGCCAACCCCCTGACGGCCACCGTCGACGCCTTCACGTTCATCGGCAGCAACGCCTTCGACCCCACCAACGCCACCGGCCAACTGCGCTTTGCCGATGGCATCCTCGAAGGCAGTGTCAACGCCGACGCCACCCCTGAGTTCGAATTCGAACTGGTGGGCGTCAAGGAGCTGCACGCCAGCGACTTTGCAGCCTGAGTTGCACATTGCTCGCGAAGGCGGCGGAACATTCAGCAAGCAGGCTGACTGATCTACCGCTTTCGCGAGCAAGCTCGCTCCTACAGGGGATATGCAGTGTCGCGACCGCCGCGATAGCGGCAACGGCGGTCATGCTCATTCCTCTTTGAAGGCCGCTAGCAGGCGTTCACGCAAAGGTTTCATCAGGTAATTCATCAAGGTGCGTTCCCCCGTCACCACCGTGACATCGGCGAGCATGCCGGGGCGCACCAGAAGGCCGGAGGCCTGCAGCGAGGCGACGGTGTCGGCGGGAATTTCGACCTTGGCGGAAAAGTACGGTTGGCGCGTCTGTTCATCGATCAACTGGTCCGCCGACACCGTAGTCACCGTGCCGGTGACGGTCGGCGTATCCACCCGTTGCAGCGCGGTGAAATGCACATGCACCGGCAGCCCCGGGCGCAACTTATTGGCCATCAGCGGCTCGAAACGCGCGGTGATCGCCATCGGCGCGTCCAGCGGCACCACCTGCATCAGGGTTTGGCCGGCCTGCGCAACGCCCCCGACCGTATGAATGCTCACGTCCATGACCTGCCCGGACACCGGCGCACGGATCGCACCGTTGTCGACTTCAAACTGCAAGGCATTAATCTGATCGGCATAACCTGCGGCCTCGGCAGAGACCTCGCTGAGCTGGGTTTCGGCATCGCGGCGAAATTCCTGCTTCGCCTGCAAGGCCTTGAGCCCGCTTTCGTTGATCGCCTGGCGGGTCCTGCCGACATCGCCCACCCCGGAGGCAATCTGCCCGGCCAGTTGGGCTGCGTTGCGTTCGGCCTCTAAAAGCTTGTTCCGCGGAATGTAGCCTTCACTGGCCAAACCACGCAGGCCTTCCAGCTCCTGCTGCTGGAAACGCATCTGCGCGTCGTAGTTACGTTTGACACCTTCGTAACCTTGCAATTGCTGCTGCAATGCCGCGACTTCGTGTTCGATGATCTGCAAGCGGCTGCCCAATTCTGCGCGGCGGGTCAGAAACAACTGGCTCTGCAAGACCATGGCGGCCTTGACCCGTGGCTCGTCGGCACGTTCCAGCAGTTCAGCGGGCCATTGGATCTCGGCTGAGCCCAGGCGCTCGGCAATCAATCGCGCCTCGACGCTACGATCGTTGAGCAACTTGCCCAGGGTCACATCCCGTTGCGACTGCGCCTGCACCGTATTGAGCTGCACCAGCAACTGTCCCTGCGTGACGCGGTCGCCATCGCTGACCAGCAGCTTTTCCACCACCCCACCGACCAACGACTGCACAGCCTTGCGTTCGCCCGCCACCACCACAGTGCCGCTGCCCACGACCCCCTGGTCGAGCGGCGCCAGGCAGGCCCAGAGCAGGAAGCCGCCCAGTGTCAGGACCAGGAAACCCACACCATAGCGTGCCGCCCCCCCGGCGTCGGTACTGGCGCAGGGCTGCGGCGTGGTGCCGCGCACGGTCAGCCCCTGCTCGCTGTACATTTGTGTCCCAGGGGTCAGATCACGCATTTCTGCCAGCCTCCCTGACTGCGGCCGGTCTTGGCCCCGGCATCAATGCCTTGAGTACCCGATCCCGTGGACCGAATGCTTGTTGAGTGCCGTCCTTGAGCACCAGGATGTGATCGACCACCGCCAGCACATTAGGCCGGTGGGTAATCAGCACCACGGTGCTGCCAGCAGCCTTGAGCGCATTGATGGCCTGCACCAGCGCCAGCTCTCCGGCTTCATCGAGGTTGGAATTGGGCTCGTCGAGCACGATCAGCGACGGGCACCCATAGAGCGCGCGAGCCAGGCCGAGGCGTTGCTTTTGTCCACCGGACAAGCCAAGCCCGCCGGGGCCCAGCGGCGTGTCGTAACCCTTGGGGAACCTCAGGATCATCTCGTGAATGCCGGCGTGACGCCCGGCGGCGATGATCTTGTCGGCGTCCTGCTCGCCGAAGCGGGCAATGTTGTCGGCCACACTGCCGTCGAACAGCTCGATGTCCTGAGGCAGGTATCCGAGGTGTGGGCCCAGGGCGTCGTGGGACCATTGACTGATCTCGGCATTGTCCAGGCGCACCGACCCGCCCATGGCCGGCCATACCCCGACCAGCGCTCTGGCCAGCGTTGATTTACCACTGGCGCTGGGGCCGACGACGGCGAGTACATCACCTTTGGCAAGGCTGAAATTGATGCCCCGCAGGACCGGTTGCGAGGCGCCGGGCGGGCCGACATACAACTGCTCCAGGCGCACCGCGCCGGTGGGCGGTGGCAAAGGCATGCGCAGGCGCTCGCGCGGATGCTGGGCAAGCAGTTGGCTCAGGCGCTGGTAGCTCTGGCGGCCGGAGTTGAATTGCTTCCACGAGCCAATGGCGATTTCCACGGGCGCCAGCGCCCGCCCCAGCAGCAGCGACATCGCAATCATCATGCCCGCCGACAATTGGCCTTCAAGCACCAACAACGCCCCCAGCCCCAGGGCCAGCGACTGTCCGGATATGCGTACAAAACGGGTCGTCGAAGTGATACGCGCGCTACGATCGCTGGCATGGGCCTGGGCGGCAATGATGCGTTGCTGCAGCAGGCTCCAGCGCTGGCGCAACGGCCCGAGCATGCCCAGGGCCTGGATGACTTCGGCATTGTGTAACGTGCTGTTTACATAGATCGATGACTGCACACCCAGGCGATTGGCTTCGCCCAAGCGCGTGCGAGTCGCCAACTCGCCCCACAGCGCCAGGCCAATCAGCACCAGGGCCAGAACCAGCGTCAGCACGCCGAACCAGGGGTGAAAGATGAACGCCACCAGCAGGAAGATTGGCAACCACGGCGCATCGAGCAAGGCTATCAGACCTTGGCCGGTGATTAACTGACGCAGTGTCGCCAGATCGGTGAGCACCTGCGCCGGGTTGGCGTTGTGCTCGCGCAGGCTGCGGGCGAAGGCGGCGTCGAAAATCCGCTCGCCCAAGGCATCGTCCAGCCCCGCACTCATGCGAATCATCACCACACCACGTGCCCACTCGATCAGGGCGCTGAACATGAACAGTCCCAGGGCGATCAATGTGAGCATTAACAAGGTGGTTTCGTTGCGGCTGGTGAGGACCCGGTCGTACACCTGCATCATGTAGAGCGACGGCACCAGCACAAGCAGGTTGATCACGCCACTGAACAGCGCCAGCGACCAGAACACCCGGCGATAGCTTAATAAAGCGGCATCAATGTCATGACGCGGATCGAGAAGTAAACCCATAGAGTGTCGCCCGCAAAAGGAATAGTCGGTCCAAGAGCAATCCGTCGCGAGTTTTTTTGCCGTAAGGCATTGGAGAAAACACTACACGTAGCTTGATGTGCCGCTATCAGAGACGATCCTCGTCGCTACAGGTGCCAATTACTGACAACGCAACGACGGGTTAGTGCCGGTTCGACAGGCTGGGGGTTCATGTGGGTGACGGGCGGGAATGTTGCATTCGCCCAAGGGGACCTGAGGGCCTCAAGGTGGGGATTGACGGCTCAGGGACGACGTACCGCCCTGCAAAGTTGCCTTTTCCTTTGAACCTTCGGGTTTAAAAAGATTTTTAAAGGCCAGTAGAACGAGAGAATCCAAGACGCTCGGGTGCCGCTGTGAGATTCTTTTTGAAACCTCGGGCGTTCATGCCCAGGAGTAAATCAGGACAAAATTTTGAACCCGGTTCATCTGCTCCTAGCTATAGTCAGTAAGTCAGTTCCAGGTTGCACCGTCGGTGGCAGGAGATCGACAGCCCCTTAAACTGACGTAAATGCTACGCTTTGATCTCATCGACATGAGATGAAGCGACGCCTATCGAAAACTCACTTCATAGAGACCAAGAGTGGCCATGAAGCGGATCCTGAGCGGTGCTATCACCCTGGCAATCATCAGCACGATGACCGTTGGTCTACTCCAATGGAGAGCCGTCGCAAAGCAGAATCAAGAAGTTTCTTGCAGTGAAGCCAGGCACGCCTTAAAAGGAGTGGAAATTCGAGCGCGAGCCTTGGCTGCCGGGATGACCGTAGAGGCGTACGCTAACGCTGAAGAAGAGGAAGTGGCGAAACTGATCCGCGCTCTCGAAGGTGCGAATAGCGCGGCAGATGTTGATACGGTCATGGAGAGTCACTCTGCCGCCATAGAAGCGGAGGACGCCGCTGTCGAGGCCGAGGTGGACGCTCGAGGCAATCAAGCATTCCTCGAACAACGATTAAAGAAGCAGCGGATACCCGTCGATGTTAAACAACAACTCGAACGCGCCGCAAAGGCAGTCAGTCTCACTTGTAGCTAGCGCTCTGCGCTAACCAGATCACCGCTCAATAACTGCGTAACCCAGACTTACATTTGAGCCAACAAAAAAATGGCCAAATTCACAAGCCCCACCCTTCCCTCACAGCCTTTCGAATCCCCTCCAGCAACATCGCAAACGCCGGGTTGTCATTATTCTCGCGCCAGATTAAATGCAGCTCGCTCTGTACGCCTTCCCCCAGATCGATATCCCGAAACACCACGTTCTTGAACACCACGCTGGTGGCACAGCGAGGGACCAGGGCCAGGCCCATTCCGGCGTTGACCAGCGCCAGAATAGTCAGTGACGAACCGAGCCATTGCACGTATTCCGGAGCGACGCGGGCTGAACGCAGCATGCCGGTCAGCAGTTCGTTGAACGGTGGATAGGCGGCGTGGGAGTACATCAGGAACGGTTGCGCATCGAGGTCTTTGACGGACACGGTTTCGGCACTGGCCAGCGGGTGGCGACTGGGGACGGCCAATACAAATGGCTCGCGCACCAGGCACTCGGTGGCGTAGCCCGGTTCCAGCAAGGGCGCACGGACGATGCCCAGATCGATACGCCGGGCGCGAAGGGCTTCGTGCTGTTGGTAGGTGTTCATCTCCGACAGATCGATTTTGACATGAGGCTGTTTGAGCCGTGCTTCAGCAATGACCTTGGGCAGGAATTCGTACACCGCGCTGCCAACGAAGCTGATGTTGATCGAGCCGATGTCGCCTTCGGCAAAACGTCGGGCAGTGACGGCGGCTTGCTGGGCGCGCTCCAGCAGATTCTGCGCTTCGATGAAAAAGGCGCGACCGGCGGCGGTGAGAGCAACGCTGCGGGTAGTGCGGGTGAACAGTTCGACACCCAAGTGGTGCTCCAACAGTTGGATCTGTCGACTGAGGGGCGGTTGCGTCATGTTCAGGCGCTCGGCGGCGCGACGAAAGTTGAGTTCGGTGGCCACCGTGGTGAAGCAGCGCAGTTGAGTCAGTTCGAACATTGATCTAATCCAGGTATCAATCGAATGCCAAGTTAGATTAGACGGGATTAATTGCCGCGTCCATGATCGGCTCGTCCCTAAAAAAACAATGATCGGGAGTTGCCTCTTGAATACCCTCCAGAATCCGCCGGACCCGAATGTGCTTGCCCGCGCCGCAGCCAAGGTAAAGCGCCATGTGTTGCCGCTGTTTGTGGTGATGTTCATCGTCAACTACATCGACCGGGTCAACATCGGCTTCGTACGCAGCCACATGGAAACCGACCTGGGCATCGGCGCAGCGGCCTATGGACTGGGTGCCGGGCTGTTCTTCATCGGTTACGCGATATTCGAAGTGCCCTCCAACATGCTGCTGCAACGCTACGGTGCTCGCGCCTGGTTGACGCGCATCATGTTCACCTGGGGCGCAGCGGCCATGGCCATGGCCTTCGTGCGTGGCGAAACCAGCTTCTATGTGCTGCGCTTCATTCTCGGCGCGGCCGAAGCGGGTTTTTTTCCGGGCATCATTTACTACTTCACCCAGTGGCTGCCGTCGACTGAACGGGGCAAAGCCATGGCGATCTTTCTCAGCGGTTCCGCCATTGCTTCGGTCATTTCTGGCCCGGTGTCCGGTGCGCTGCTGAACGTCAGCGGTTTCAGCCTGCATGGCTGGCAGTGGATGTTCCTGATTGAAGGCTTCGCCTCCATCGTCCTGTGCGGTTTTGTCTGGTTCTGGCTGCAATCCCATCCGCGTGAAGCGAAATGGCTGAGCGCCGAAGAAAAGGACGCGCTGGTTGGCGCCATCGCGCTGGAGCAGCAGGCTCGCGAAGCCGCGCAGACGATCAAACCGTCGATGTTCAAATTGCTGGCCGACAAGCAAATTGCCCTGTTCTGTTTTATCTACTTTTCCATTGCCTTGACCATCTATGGCGCCACGTTCTGGCTGCCGAGCATGATCAAAAAAATGGGCAACCTCGGCGACTTCCAGGTCGGCCTGTTCAACTCGATTCCGTGGCTCATTTCCATCGTTGCGATGTATGGCTTCGCCGCCATGGCCAGTAAATGGAAACACCAGCAAGCCTGGGTGTCGTTGACGCTGGTGATTGCGGCCTTCGGCATGTTCATGTCGACCACGGGCGGACCGATCTTCGCCTTCGTCGCCATCTGTTTTGCGGCCATAGGTTTCAAGGCTGCCTCGGCGTTGTTCTGGCCGATTCCGCAAGGCTATCTGGATGCGCGCATCGCCGCCGCAGTGATCGCCCTGATCAACTCCATCGGCAACCTTGGCGGTTTCGTCGCCCCGACGGCGTTCGGATTTCTGGAACAAAAAACCGGCTCTATCGAGGGTGGACTTTACGGCCTGGCCGCCACATCACTGGTAGCGGCCGTGATGATCTTTTTCGCCCGCACGGCACCCCGTGGCGACGCCTTTCGCTCGCTGACCGGCAAACCCGTCGCAGACGCAGCCTGCAAAAAATCCATCAGTCAACAAGCCTTGAGTTCAGGTTCAAAGGGAGCAGCCTCTTGAAAATCAAACGAGTCACCGTCACCCCCATCGCTTTCCGTGATCCGCCACTGCTCAATGCCAGTGGTATCCACGAACCGTTTGCGCTGCGATCGATCATCGAGATCGAGAGCGACAATGGCTACATTGGCCTGGGTGAGAGCTACGGCGACGCTCCGGCGCTGGCGATCCAGCAGCAATTGCAAGCCAAGTTGATCGGCCTCGACCCGTTCAATCTCAATCAGCTGCGCGCCATCGTGCAGGCCACTGTGGCGGCGAACAAACCGGCGAGCATCGCCGGCGCAGAACTGGCACCCGGTTCGCACGCCAGCAAAGCGGTGAGCAATGCGTATTCGGCGTTCGAAGTGGCGTTCCTGGATTTACAGGCACACTCGCTGAACGTGCCGTTGGTGGACTTGCTGGGCGGTGCGATCCGTGACGAGATTCCGTTCAGCGCCTATCTGTTCTTCAAATACGCCCAGCATATCGATTCGCCTTACAAACCAGACAGCTGGGGTGAAGCGCTGAACGAAGAGCAGATCGTCGCCCAGGCGAGGCGCATGATCGAGACCTATGGTTTCAAGAGCATCAAGCTCAAGGCTGGCGCGCTGGAGCCAGAGCATGAGGTTGCGTGCATCAAGGCGCTGAAAAAGGCCTTCCCGGGGTACCCGCTGCGGATCGATCCGAACGCTAACTGGTCCCTGGAAACCTCGATCCGCATGGCCGAACTGCTGGGCGACGACCTGCAATATTACGAAGACCCGACGCCGGGCCTGGAGGGTATGTCCGAACTGCACAAACGCACCGGCCTGCCGCTGGCGACCAATATGGTGGTCACTGATTTCGATGAGTTTCGCCGCAGTGTGGCATTGAACAGCGTGCAGATCGTCCTCGCCGACCACCACTATTGGGGCGGGCTACGCGACACTCAGGCGCTGGCGAAAATGTGCCAAACCTTTGGCGTGGGCGTGTCCATGCATTCCAACTCACACTTGGGTATTAGCCTGATGGCCATGGCGCATGTCGCCGCCTCGGTGCCCAATCTCGATTACGCCTGTGACACGCATTACCCTTGGCAGGAGCCGGACGAAGAGGTGATCAAGGGCGGCAAGCTGCCCATCGTCGATGGTTGCGTGAAAATTACCCGAGCGCCCGGGTTGGGCCTGGAGCTGGATCACGATCAATTGGGCAAGCTGCATGACCAATACCTGACTTGTGGCATTCGCCAGCGCGATGATGTGAAACAGATGCAGCGTTACAAGCCTGATTGGAAAACCATCAAACCGCGTTTTTGAGGGTGTCCGGTGCCCGGCTGTCAGGGCAAGGCACCGGTTATTCAGCACCGATAAAACATACGCGGACACCCTCGCCTAATGCCGATCAGTTAAAGGGCAAGAACCTGTGGGAGCGAGCCTGCTCGCGATGGCGGACTGTCAGGCAACGCAGTGTTGACTGCTCCACCGTCATCGCGAGCAGGCTCGCTCCCACAAGGATTTCGGCGTTCAACGCCTTAACTGATCGGCATTAGACACCCTCGCCTTTAATGCTGGCGTTTGGAAGGTGTGTTGGCTGGACGCTTACGCTAGGCGGCCCGCTCCAGGGCATCCAGCAAGCCAACAAATTCCAGTGAAAGCTTATGGCGAGGAGCTAAATGGATGAGGGGGACTGAAACTTCGTGAGATTCGCGCATCTTGACGGAGCTGCTCAGGTAAACCGGCAGTACTGGTAATCCTTCTGCCAGCAGCTCATCAACGAGACTTTGGTGCAAGCCAGTGTGCCCAGTGAACTGGTTAACCACCACCCCTTCCACTTTCAGTGATTCATTGTGATCACAACGTAGATCTTCTACCTGCGCGATGACGCGATACAGCGCCTGACGAGAAAAACTGTCGCAATCAAACGGAATCAGCAACCTGTCCGCAGCCACCAGCGCGCTGAAGGTATAAAAATTCAGTGACGGAGGTGTATCGATGTAGATGCGCTCATAATCCTCGGAAAGCTCTACCAGCAACTTGCGCAGCTTATTGATCTTGAACTTGCTCTCCAGTTTTGATTGGAGGTCTGACAGTTCGGGGCTGGCAGCCACCAGGTGGAGGTTGTCGTAACGGGTCTCGATGATGTTCACGCGACTCTTTCTGCCTTCGAAGCCGCCAGACAATGTTTGTTTGAAAAAATCGGCGATGCCCGTCGGAATACTCTCGTTGATCAGGCCAGTGAGATAGTGAGTCGAATTTGCCTGGGGGTCGAGATCTACCAGCAGCGTTCGGTAGCCTTCGGCAGCACTCACAGCGGCAAGGTTGCAGGCAATGCTGGATTTTCCAACACCACCTTTCTGATTGAATACGACACGACGCATGGGGGCTTGCTCATCCGTGAAAAAGGCCAGAGGCCAGCTTAGGTCAAATGTAAGAAGTCGTGTCAATTCTATGACCGTAACATTACAGTTTTACGACAGTGATTAGCCGAAGCCGCGGATTAGAGCGTTTGACTGCCAAGTGCCGTCGAAACAATACAGTCTCCTAACACGCCCCTGAAAAGGTGATCTAACCCCTGCCCGCTCAGTCCTTGCTCGATTTGGGTATCGCAATGCGGCTACTGGTCTTGACCTCGCGTAAAGCCAGGCTGGACTGGATGGAGGCAATACCCACCTGACGCCTGAGCACCTGCTCTATAAAGTCACTGTAGCTATCAAGATCCTCTGCCAACACTTGCAGCACGTAATCGGCATCCCCGGTGATCTTGTGACAGGACAACACTTCAGGCAATTGCGCAATCACCGCCTCGAAAGCGTCGGGAGCGTGATCAGCGTGGGTGGAAAAACGGATGTGCACGAACGCCAGGATATCCAGCCCCAGCATTCGTCGATCAAGGTTCGCCTGATAGCCCTTAATCACGCCCGCCTCCTCCATTCTCTTACGACGCCGCCAGCAAGGCGTAAGGCTTAACGACAGGCGCTCACTGAGCTCGGCGTTGGAGATACTCGCATCCTCCTGCAACAACGCGAGAATCGCCAGGTCGGTGTCGTCGAGACTGATGCGTTTGGATATTTTTTTCTGCATGGCGCCATTCCTGAGTAAAACCACCCGCAATATCTACCAAACCTTGAAAACAAAGCAAAGATTTCGCATCTGAACCAGAACAAAATATTTGCACTGGCTCACATCAACGGATGCGCACAATGTTTACAGTTTTCAGTGATTCCCACCGTTTGCACCACGGCACCGAATTGAAAGACGGCGTGCTCAAACCGTCCTTTGAACAGCCCAGTCGGGCTGATACCGTCCATCATCGGGTTAAACAGGTAGGGCTAGGCCAGATCATCGAACCACGAGCATTTGACCGGTCGTGCTATGTCAACGCGCACAGCGAGCGCTACGTAACTTTTCTGGAATCCGCCTGGTCTGAATGGAGCGCAACCGGACGCACCCACGATGCCTTGCCGCTGGTATGGCCGGTGCGCGATCTGGCGAACGAGCAAGTCCCGACGTTCATCGACGGCAAGCTGGGTTTCTACGCCATGGATGCCGGCTCCCCCATTACCGCCACCACATGGCAAGCGGTAAAAACCAGCGCCGATATCGCGCTGACCGGACTGGCGCTGATCGATGAAGGCCACGACAGTGCCTTTGCCCTCTGCCGCCCGCCCGGCCATCACGCCGCGCGTGAATACATGGGCGGCTACTGCTATCTCAACAACGCCGCCATCGCCGCACAGCAGGCCATTACCCGAGGCGCCAAGCATGTCGCGGTACTGGACGTCGACTTTCATCATGGCAACGGTACCCAGAACATTTTCTACGGGCGCAGCGACGTCATGTTTGTCTCGCTGCACGGCGAGCCGGCGGTGTCCTATCCGTACTACTCAGGCTTCAGCCATGAAGTCGGCGCAGGCCACGGCGAAGGTTACAACCTGAACTATCCGATGCCGAAGAACACTACCTGGGAAAGTTACCGCAACGCCTTGTTCCACGCCTGCAAGAAGCTCCAGCAATTTGCCCCTGAAGTGCTGGTTATTTCACTGGGCGTCGACACGTTCAAGGACGATCCCATCAGCCATTTCCTGCTGGAAAGCGAAGACTTCATCGGCATCGGCGAGCTGATAGCGGGTGTGGGCTGCCCCACCCTGTTCGTGATGGAAGGCGGCTACATGGTCGATGAAATCGGGATCAATGCGGTCAACGTGCTGCATGGTTACGAGAGCAAACGCGCCTGAGTCATCCCCTGAATCGCAGCGTTTCAACTATTGAACCGGAGAATAAAAACATGACTCTTTTTATCGATGTCGATCATGCCGCACGCCTGTTCGCCAAGGTGGGAATCCGCCGGGTAATCCGCGAAATGGCGGCTTACATCGAAGCTGACTACTCACGCTGGGCGCAGTTTGATAAGTCGCCTCGCACCGCCAATCATTCGGCCGACGGTGTGATCGAGTTGATGCCGACCGACGATGGCCAACAGTACTCGTTCAAATACGTGAATGGTCACCCGGACAACGGTCAAAGGGACTTGCTGACGGTCATGGCCTTCGGTGTCCTGGCCGATGTTCACAGTGGCTATCCAACCTTGCTCAGCGAACTGACGCTGACCACAGCCGTGCGCACTGCAGCGACCTCCGCGCTGGTCGCGCAGTCCCTGGCGCGCCCTGGTTCAAGCATCATGGCAATCATCGGTAATGGCGCCCAGAGCGAGTTTCAGGCCCTCGCTTTCCACGAAATGCTGTCTATAAAGGAAATCCGCATTTTCGATATCGATCGCGATGCTTCACTCAAGTTGAAGCACAACCTGGCCGCATTCCCGGGGATTGAGGTGATTCTGGCCAACTCGGTACAGGAAGCGGTCAAGGGCGCGCACATCGTCACCACGGTCACTGCAGACAAGGCCTATGCAACGATTTTGACGCCCGAGATGATCGAGCCCGGCATGCATATCAATGCCGTCGGCGGTGACTGCCCGGGGAAAACCGAACTGCACACCGACATCCTGCGCAATGCCCGGGTCATCGTTGAGTTTGAACCTCAAACCCGGATTGAAGGCGATATTCAACAACTGGAGCCCGACTTTCCCGTCGTCGAGTTCTTCCAGATTGTTCAAGGCGAAGTCCCGGGGCGCGAGAACGACGCACAGGTCACTGTGTTCGATTCAGTGGGTTTTGCTCTGGAAGACTTTTCGTCACTGCGCTACGTGCACGACCTAGCGCGGGAGCATGCAATCGGTGAGCGCATCCACTTGGTGCCGACGCCTGCCAACATAAAAAATCTCTACCAACTGCTTGATCCGCAGCCAGCAATCGCCCCCTCGCGCCTGCGCACAGTCAGCTGATCGCCATAGGTGAGGCCCCCTGAGCAAGGTGCCAAGGGGCCGCGCACCTTATTCGCGGACGAGAAACCCTGCCACCCGCAAACCACCACCGTCAGTAGCCGTTGCATCTCTAACAAGAACGCTAGACATCCACTTTTCTGCCAAAACTCAAAAACATAAAATCAAGAGGTTTTGTAATGAAATCGACTCCGTCCGGGCTGGTTGAACAGCCCGCGCTGCAGCGCACGCTCAGCAATCGTCACATTCAGTTAATGGCCATGGGAGGTGCCATCGGAACAGGTCTGTTCATGGGCTCCGGGAAGATCATCGCCCTCTCCGGCACGTCGATCATCCTCATCTATATGATCATCGGTCTGTTCGTCTATTTCGTCATGCGCGCCATGGGCGAACTGTTGCTCTCCAACTTGAACTTCAAAACCTTCGCGGATTTTGCCGGTGCCTACCTCGGCCCACGAGCGGCATTCTTCCTCGGTTGGTCGTACTGGCTGAGCTGGAGCGTCGCGGTGGTAGGCGATGCAGTAGTGGTCGGCGGATTCTTTCAGTACTGGTTCCCCGATGTACCCGCCTGGATACCGGCCATCGGTATGTTAATGACGCTGTTTGCCTTGAACGTGCTGACGGTCAGGCTTTTCGGTGAAGTGGAGTTCTGGTTCGCGATCATCAAGATCATTGCCGTCGTCACCTTGATTGGCGTCAGCATGGTGCTGATTGCCAGCTCCTTCGTCTCACCCAATGGCGTCACTGCATCCCTGAACCACCTGCTGGATAAACAGGCAGCCTTCCCCAACGGCCTGTTTGGTTTCTTCGCCGGTTTCCAGATGGCAATCTTCTCCTTTGCCGGCACTGAGCTGATCGGCACTGCAGCCGCCGAAACGCGCTCCCCCGAGAAGACCCTGCCTAAAGCCATCAACTCGATTCCGTTGAGAATCATCCTGTTTTATGTGCTGGCACTGGCCTGCATTATTGCAGTGACTTCCTGGCAACAGGTTTCGCCCAACAAGAGCCCTTTCGTCGAACTGTTTCTAGTGGCAGGGTTTCCCGCCGCAGCAGGTATCGTCAACTTTGTGGTGCTGACGTCTGCCGCCTCATCGGCCAACAGTGGCGTATTTTCATCCAGCCGCATGCTGTTTGGGCTGGCCAGTCACGACAATGCTCCGGGAATTTTTCGGCGTTTGTCGGGCAATAGCGTGCCTCTGTTGAGCCTGGCGTTCACCACACTGTTGATGCTGGTGGGTGTACTGCTGCTGTTCATCGTTCCAGAAGTCATGACAGCGTTCACCATCGTCTCTACCGTGTCGGCGATCCTGGTGATTTTCACTTGGTCGACCATCCTCGCGTCGTACATTGCCTATCGCAGAAGCCGGCCCGACCTGCATGCTCAATCAGCCTACAAGATGCCTGGAGGCGTACCGATGGCCTGGTTCTCTTTGGCGTTCCTGGGCTTTGTTCTCTGTTTGCTGGCATTAAGACCTGACACCCGTATTGCCTTAATGGTCATGCCGGGATGGTTCATATGGCTGGCAATTGCCTATCAGCTGACCCACAACTGGAGGCCCAAACCCGCAGCTGGATCGACAAGTCAGTACAGCTGATGTTCACCTGGAGCCTTCGGGTGCCGATGCAGTGAAACGCCCTTGAGCGACGTTGCATTTGTGGGGCACCTGCGGATCGAAAAGCTGCAAGCCAAGGCCGTCAAATATCACTGACGGCCAACTCTTTGGATGAACGACCAACCCATCTGGCGCGAGTAATGCTTAATTCAAGTGCTTGAAGTCGGTACTGACTATGTGGATGACACTTTTGAAGTGAGCAGCCTTAGTACCTGCCCCGATAATCGAAAGCTTACTAACGAACTCTCGAGGTCCAGCATGACGAGCGCAACGACAGAACAAGTCAGCCCAAGAACCCTGAGAAGAGTGATTGTGGCCGCCGGCATCGGCAATTTCGTCGAGTGGTTCGACTTCGCCGTCTACGGCTTTTTGGCCACAACCATCGCCCAGCAATTTTTCCCAAGCGGCGATGCCAGTGCCGCGCTGCTGAAAACCTTTGCGGTATTCGCCGTGGCTTTTGCGTTTCGGCCTCTTGGAGGGATTTTCTTCGGCATGCTGGGCGACAGGATCGGCCGCAAGCGAACCCTTGCGATGACGATTCTACTGATGGCCGGTGCAACGACCTTGATCGGTCTGCTGCCCACTTATGCCGCGATCGGGGTCATGGCGCCGATTCTGCTTTCCCTGATCCGTTGCGCCCAAGGCTTTTCCGCCGGGGGAGAATACGCAGGTGCCTGTGCCTATCTGATGGAGCATGCACCGAATGATAAACGCGCCTGGTACGGCAGCTTCATTCCGGTGTCTACTTTTTCCGCCTTCGCCGCGGCAGCCGTGGTGGCCTACGCACTCGAGGCATCATTATCGGCCGAAGCGATGGGTAGCTGGGGCTGGCGCCTGCCATTCCTGATTGCCGCGCCGCTGGGCCTGGTGGGCCTGTACTTGCGCTGGAAGCTCGATGAGACACCGGCATTCCAGGCGGTGACTCAGGAGCATGCAGTAGCCCATTCCCCACTTAGGGAAACCTTGCGCAACCATGGTGCGGCAATCTGTTGCCTGGGCGCTTTTGTGTCGCTCACGGCGCTATCGTTTTATATGTTCACCACCTACTTCGCTACCTACCTGCAAGTCGCGGGCGGCCTGAGCCGCGCAACAGCGTTGCTGGTGTCACTGATTGCATTGCTATTCGCTGCGGCGATCTGCCCACTGGCCGGGCTGTATTCGGACCGGGTCGGGCGTCGAAAAACGGTGATGACGGCTTGCGCTCTATTAATTGTGGCCGTGTATCCATCATTCCTGATGGCCAGCTCCGGCTCGTTCGCAGCATCCATCGCCGGCGTTATGCTCTTGGCGATTGGAGCGGTGTTGTGCGGTGTGGTAACGGCGGCCTTGCTCTCGGAAACCTTCCCTACCCGTACTCGATACACCGCATCGGCGATTACCTACAACATGGCCTATACCATTTTCGGCGGCACTGCACCGCTGGTGGCTACGTGGCTAATCAGCACCACCGGCAGCAACTTGTCGCCGGCGTTCTACCTAATCGCTGTGGCTTTGCTTGCGCTGGCGGGTGGACTGGCATTGCCGGAGACTTCAAGGATTTCCCTTCATGACATTCCGACGGAGGGGAAAGGCGCAGGAGTGAGCGCTGCGGCCTGAAACACGAAACGAGCCGAGACGGTGGGTCGCCCATTCTTGCCGACGATCCACCGCACGGAGCACCGGGTATTGCTGCAGGCCCATGTCTGAGTAGCAGTGCTTTGGTGGAGACGCTTAAAAGCTACTGCGCCCTTCCCCCCCTCTTTTCATCACCTTCCGACCAGAAACTCATTTCAGGGTCTTGCGCATCCGGTATTATGGTATACCATCATACGCACAGACACTTTCAACCTGAAACGGAGCAGCTCATGAGTTTCGAAATCCGCAAGATCGTCAGCTATGTCGAAGAAACCTTTATCGAAGGCGGCAAGGCCACCGATACGCCAGTGACCATGGTCGGCCTGGCTGTGGTGATGAAAAACCCTTGGCTGGGTCGCGGCTTCGTCGAAGACCTCAAGCCGGAAATCCGCGCCAACTGCTCGGACCTCGGAGCACTTATGGTTGAGCGCCTGGTAGGCATCATCGGCGGTGCCGAGAAAATCGAGGCTTATGGCAAGGCAGCCGTCGTCGGTGCCGATGGTGAAATCGAACACGCTTCCGCCGTCATCCACACCCTGCGTTTCGGTAACCATTACCGCGAAGCGGTTAAAGCCAAGAGTTATCTGAGCTTCACCAACAAGCGCGGTGGCCCGGGCACCTCGATCCAGATTCCGATGATGCACAAGGATGACGAAGGCCTGCGTTCGCACTACATCACCCTGGAAATGCAGATCGAAGACGCGCCACGTGCCGACGAAATTGTCGTGGTCCTGGGTTGCGCGGACGGCGGCCGTCTGCACCCACGCATCGGCAACCGCTACATCGACCTGGAAGAACTGGCGGCCGAAAAAGCCCAGTAATAAAGGTCGGTCACTACAACAAAAAGGTATGCAGGAGCGCTCCATGATTCGGCTCACCGCTGAACGCACCCCGGCTGGAACCAGTTACCTGGCGACCGGCCAAGGCCAGCCCGTGGTCTTGATCCACGGCGTGGGCCTGAATAAAGAAATGTGGGGCGGCCAGATCGTTGGCTTGGCCACGAAGTACCGTGTCATTGCCTACGACATGCTGGGCCATGGCGCCAGTCCTCGTCCGGAAAATGGAACCCCCCTGCTTGGCTATGCCGACCAGTTGCTGGAGTTGCTCGATCACCTGCAATTGCCCAAGGCCGCGGTGATCGGCTTTTCCATGGGCGGGCTGGTGGCGCGGGCTTTTGCCCTGCATTACCCGCAGCGCTTGCAAAGTCTGGTGGTGCTCAACAGCGTGTTCAATCGCAGCCCTGAACAACGTGCCGGTGTTATCGCCCGCACCAGCCAGGCCGCCGAACACGGGCCGGACGCCAACGCTGAGGCGGCGCTGTCACGCTGGTTCAGTCGTGAATACCAGGCAGCCAATCCTGCGCAGATCGCTGCGATCCGCCAGACACTGGCGGGCAATGATCCTCAGGGTTACTTGACCACCTATGAATTGTTTGCAACCCAAGACATGTACCGTGCCGAGGACTTGGCCAGCATCCAGGTGCCGACATTGATTGCAACCGGCGAGCTGGATCCGGGATCGACTCCCGAAATGGCTGAGCAATTGGCCCAGCGCATTCCCGGCGCGACCGTTGCCGTGCTCGCCGAACAGCGGCATATGATGCCCGTAGAATCGCCGCGCCTGGTCAACCAGCTGTTGCTGGAGTTTCTCGACACCGCGCACTCCCGACCAAACCATATAAAGGGGATCGTTGCATGACACTCGCACGCTTCCAGATGTGCATCGGCGGTGAATGGGTCGATGCCCTGTCCGGCAAGACCTTTGAAAGCCTGAACCCGGCCTTGGCACAAGCCTGGGCTGAATTGCCGGATGCCGACGAAGCTGACGTCGAGCGCGCCGTACAGGCTGCGCAGACTGCCTTCGAGAGTGCGGCCTGGCGAGGTCTCACCGCCACCGCTCGCGGCAAACTGCTTCGCCGCCTGGGCGATCTGATCGCCGAAAACAAGGAACAACTGGCGCAGCTGGAAAGCCGCGACAACGGCAAGCTGATTCGCGAGACTCGCGGCCAGGTCGGCTATCTGCCGGAATTCTTTCACTACACCGCAGGCCTGGCTGACAAACTGGAAGGCGGAACGCTGCCGCTGGACAAGCCTGACCTGTTTGCCTACACCGTGCACGAGGCCATGGGCGTGGTCGCCGCGATCATTCCGTGGAACAGCCCGCTGTACCTGACGGCGATCAAACTGGCTCCGGCCCTCGCGGCAGGCAACACCATCGTGATCAAGCCGTCCGAGCACGCCTCGGCAACCATTCTCGAACTGGCGCGCCTGGCGCTGGAAGCCGGGATTCCGCCCGGTGTGGTCAACGTCGTCACCGGTTACGGCCCAAGCACCGGCGCCGCCCTCACCCGCCATCCGCTGGTTCGCAAAATCGCTTTCACCGGCGGTGCGGCTACAGCGCGGCATGTTGTACGCAGCAGCGCCGAAAATTTCGCCAAGCTGTCGCTGGAACTGGGCGGCAAATCGCCGAACATTATTTTCGCCGACGCTGACCTCGACAGCGCGATCAACGGCGCGATCGCCGGGATCTATGCCGCTTCCGGGCAAAGTTGTGTATCCGGTTCGCGTCTGTTGGTGCAAGACGAAATCTACGATGAATTCGTCGGCCGCTTGGTGGAACGCGCCCAGCGCATCCGCATCGGCAACCCGCAGGAAGACAGCAGCGAAATGGGCCCTATGGCCACCGCGCAGCAACTGGCAGTGGTTGAAGGTCTGGTGGCTGATGCCATTGCCGAAGGCGCGAAACTGCGCCTGGGCGGCAAGCGTCCGGCCAATCTCGGTGACGGTTGGTTCTATGAGCCGACGCTGTTCGAGTGCGATAGCAACTCGATGAAGATCATGCAAGAAGAAGTGTTCGGCCCGGTGGCTTCAGTCATTCGTTTCAAGGACGAAGCCGAAGCCCTGGCGATCGCCAACGACTCGCAGTTCGGCCTCGCCGCCGGCATCTGGACCCGCGACCTGGGCCGTGCCCATCGCCTGGCCCGGGACGTGCGCTCGGGGATCATTTGGGTCAACACCTACCGCGCAGTGTCGGCCATGGCGCCAATCGGCGGTTTCAAAAACAGCGGCTATGGACGCGAAAGCGGCATCGATTCGGTGCTGGCCTACACCGAGCTGAAAACGGTGTGGATCAACCTCTCCCAGGCACCGATGCCTGATCCGTTCGTGATGCGTTAGGAGTCTTGAGAAATGATCGAACCCGGCATTTACAAAGACGTCATGAGCTCGTTTCCGTCAGGCGTCACGATAGTGACCACCCTGGACCCGGACGGCGGCATCGTCGGCATTACCGCCAGCGCCTTCAGTGCACTGTCGATTGACCCGGCACTGGTGCTGTTCTGCCCCAATTACGCATCCGACACCTACCCGGTGTTACGCGATAGCAAGCAGTTCGCGATTCATCTGCTGTCCGCCGACCAGACCGCCGAAGCCTATGCCTTTGCCGGAAAAGGCAAGGACAAGGCCAGCGGCATCGACTGGCACCTGAGCGAGTTGGGCAACCCGCTACTGCGCAAAGCCACCGCGATCATCGAGTGCGAACTGTGGCGCGAATACGATGGTGGTGATCACGCCATCATAGTCGGCGCCGTGAAGAACCTGATTCTTCCCGAGCAACCCGTGACACCGATGATCTATCACAAGGGCAAGCTGGGTCCCCTGCCCGCCCTGGCTTGATGGCTTCACAAAAAACCCTGTAGGAGCCGGCATGAGCCCAGCAGCCACGCAACTGTTCCGCCAGCAGGCCTACATCGGCGGCCAATGGCTGGATGCGCCCGATGGTGCGCAACAGGACATTTTCAACCCCGCCACCGGCGAACTGATTGGCCGGGTGCCGAATCTTGGCGCCGCCGAAGCGCGCCAGGCCATCGCTATTGCCAATCAAGCCTGGCCAGCCTGGCGTGCAATAACCGCCAAGGAACGCAGCAACGCACTCAAGCGCTGGCACGCCCTGATGCTGGAAAACGCCGATGCCCTTGCCGAAATCCTCACTCTGGAACAGGGCAAGCCCCTGGCGGAAGCCAAGGGGGAAATTCTCTATGCGGCCAGTTTCATCGAGTGGTTTGCCGAAGAAGCCAAACGCATTTACGGCGACACCATTCCAAGCCACAAGGGCGATGCGCGCATCGTCGTCAGCAAAGAGCCGATCGGTGTCGTCGCGGCGATCACGCCATGGAATTTCCCTGCCGCGATGATAACTCGCAAGGCCGGTCCGGCACTGGCTGCGGGTTGTCCATGCATCGTTAAACCGGCGCCGGAAACCCCGTTTTCGGCATTGGCCATGGCCGCATTGGCCGAACAGGCCGGCATTCCAGCGGGCATCTTCAACGTAATCACCGGGGACGCTGTCGCCATCGGCGGCGAGCTGACTGCAAGTCCCTTGGTGCGCAAGCTGTCGTTCACCGGTTCCACTGGCATCGGCAAATTGCTGATGGCGCAGTGCGCACCGACACTGAAAAAAGTCTCGCTGGAACTGGGCGGCAACGCGCCATTTATTGTCTTCGACGATGCAGACCTGGAACGTGCCGTGGAGGGCGCGCTGATCGCCAAGTTTCGCAATGCCGGCCAGACCTGTGTTTGCGTCAATCGCTTCCTGGTGCAGGACGGAATTCACGACGCCTTCGTCGCGCGGTTGGCCGAACGGGTTTCGCAACTCAACGTCGGCAGCGGTTTCGATGCCGGGGTCAATCAAGGCCCACTGATCAACGACCGCGCCGTCGCCAAAGTTGAAGACCATGTGCAGGACGCGCTTGCACAAGGTGCGCAATTGCTTTGTGGTGGCGAGCGTCACGCGTTGGGCCACGGCTTCTTCCAGCCAACAGTGCTAGCCGGCGTGACATGCGCGATGAAAGTCGCCCAGGAAGAAACCTTTGGCCCATTGGCAGCCGTGTTTCGCTTCGACAGCGAAGCCCAAGCGATCCAAATGGCCAACGACACCGAGTTCGGTCTGGCCGCCTACTGTTACACCCGTGATCTGGGCCGGGCATGGCGCATGAGTGAAGCCTTGGAATATGGCATGGTCGGGATCAACGAAGGGCTGATTTCCACTGAGGTCGCGCCTTTTGGCGGGATCAAATCCTCGGGTCTGGGCCGCGAAGGCTCCAAGTACGGCATCGAAGACTACCTTGAACTTAAATACACCCTGATGGGCGGGCTCTAGGTCATGTTGGTCATATTGTAGGAGTCCGGCTTGCCGGCGATGGCGTTCTTGAGTACGCCTTCGCCGGCAAGCCGGGCTCCGACAGAACAGCACTGATATCCGTGCCCCACGGAGATAAGCGAAATGAGTAACGAGAAGTACGAAAAAGGCTTGCAGATCCGCACCCAGGTACTGGGTGAAGCCTATGTGAAACGCTCCATCGAGAATGCCGACGACTTCACCCGTCCGTTGCAGGAAATGGTCACCGAGTACTGCTGGGGCCACGTCTGGGGTCGTGAGGGTTTGTCGCTAAAAGAGCGCAGCATGATCAACCTGGCCATGATCTCGGCCCTCAACCGGCCTCACGAACTCAAGCTGCATGTGCGCGGTGCCTTGCGTAACGGCCTGAGTCGTGAGCAAATACGCGAAATTCTGCTTCAGGTCGGCATATATTGCGGTGTACCCGCTGCCGTCGACAGTTTCCGGCTCGCCCGTGAAGCGTTCGCCGAAGCCGATGCCGAGGCCTCCAGTTAACCTTGGCTGTTTGATTGAATGAGTACGGATGATCCAAAGGATCGAAGTGCTCTTTTTGCATGGACAGCCACATTCAGAGCGGACCCCATGAAACGCCTGCCACTCGACGACAGCTTCAAGGTCAATCGCAACCCCGTTACCCTGCGCGAAATCGTGCTGGATAAACTGCGAAGCGCCATCATGAACTTCCAGCTTCTGCCGGGAGACCGTCTGGTCGAACGCGATCTGTGCGATCGCCTGGGCGTCAGCCGTACCTCCGTGCGCGAAGCGTTGCGTCACCTGGAATCCGAAGGTCTGGTGGAATTTGCCGACGCCAAGGGCCCACGGGTGGCGATCATTACCCTGGCCGATGCCGTCGATATTTATGAGCTGCGTTGCGTGCTCGAAGGGCTGATCGTTCAGCTGTTCACCCTGCGCGCCAAGGCCAAGGACATCAAGGCCCTGGAAAAAGCCCTGGAGGAAAACCGTCAGGCGCTCAAGGAAGGCGAACTGCAACAAGTCATCGACTCCGTGCAAGGTTTCTACGACGTACTGCTCGAAGGCTCCGGTAACCACGTCGCGGCTACTCAGCTGCGTCAGCTTCAGGCGCGCATCAGCTACCTGCGCGCGACGTCGGTGTCCCAGGAAAACCGTCGTGGCGCCAGCAACCAGGAAATGGAACGCATGGTCGAGGCGATCAAGAGCGGTGATCCTCTGGCCGCTCACCAGGCTTGCGTCGACCACGTCCGCGCCGCCGCCACCGTCGCCCTCGATTACCTCAAGCGCAAGCAGGATGAGACCGGGGCGATCCCCGAGATCACCCAACCCATCGCGCTCAAAGAACCGCGCATAGGTCGCTAATCATGTTCAGCCCGAGCTTTTGTCCAAAGTGCGGCGGCAATGACCTCGGTCAGCAGCAACCGCCGGGCGATACGCACGAGCGCCTGATGTGCCGCAGCTGCGGCTATATCCACTACATCAATCCGAAAATCATTGCCGGGTGCATCATCGAGCAGGACGGCAAGTACTTGCTGTGCCAACGCGCGATCCCGCCGCGCCCCGGCACCTGGACGTTACCAGCGGGCTTCATGGAGGCTGGCGAAACCACCGAGCAGGCAGCGTTGCGCGAGGTCTGGGAAGAGAGTGGCGTGCGGGGCGAAATCCTCTCACCCTACTCGATCTTCAGCGTGCCGAAGATCAGCGAGGTGTACATCATCTTCCGCGCCATCGCCCTGGAAATCACTGGCCAGTTCGGGCCGGAAACCCTCGACTACAAATTCTTTGCACCCGAGGACATCCCTTGGGACAGCATCTATTACCCGGCGATCCGGCAGATCCTCGAGCGCTACATCGAGGAACGGCAGGCCGGCGTCTATGGCATCTACATCGGCAACGACGACAGCGGCAAGATTCATTTCATCCGCTAGCGAAAACCGGTATCCCCTGTAGGAGCTGGCTTGCCAGCGAAGGCGCCCGCAAGATAAGTGCAATGCTCAAGGACGCCTTCGCCGGCAAGCCGGCTCCTACAGGGTTATGTGGCGTTTTTCATGCTGGCGCTACACCCTCGACAATAATCACCTCGGCCCGAGCCACCCCCTCGCGATGCCCTTTCGCCTCCTGATACAGATCTGACCGATAGCACGCCAGCGCCTGTTCATAAGAGTCAAATTCGATCACCACGCTGCGTTGTGGCGTCGGCCGACCTTCCATCGCCTCACTGCGCCCGCCGCGCGCCAGCAATCGTCCGCCATATTCGGCAAATGCCTGCGGTGCCCGCAGGGTGTATTGGCTGTATTGATCGGGGTCGGTGACATCCACGTGAGCAATCCAGTACGCCTTCATAGTGACCTCTCGGTTGATTTTGTATTATGGTATACCACAATACATTTCCATCAAACACTGAGATTCCCGACATGGCCTTCAACACTATCGAAGAAATTATCGAAGACTATCGCCAAGGCAAAATGGTGCTACTGGTCGATGACGAGGACCGGGAAAACGAAGGCGATCTGCTGCTGGCAGCCGACTGTTGCACAGCCCAAGCGATCAGCTTCATGGCCCGTGAGGCGCGTGGCCTGATCTGCCTGACGCTGACCGACGACCACTGCCAGCGCCTGGGTCTGGAGCAAATGGTTCCGAGCAATGGCAGTGTGTTCAGCACCGCGTTCACCGTGTCCATCGAGGCCGCCACCGGGGTGACTACCGGCATCTCCGCGGCGGACCGGGCGCGCACCGTTGCGGCGGCCGTTGCCTCGAATGCCGGGCCCACCGATCTGGTACAGCCGGGGCACATCTTTCCGTTGCGCGCCAAGGAAGGCGGCGTGCTGACCCGCGCCGGTCATACCGAGGCTGGCTGCGACCTGGCGCGCCTGGCAGGCTTCACGCCGGCCTCGGTGATCGTAGAAGTCATGAACGATGACGGCACGATGGCCCGTCGTCCGGACCTGGAAGTGTTCGCGCGCAAGCACGGCATCAAGATTGGCACCATCGCCGACCTGATTCACTACCGTCTGAGCACCGAACACACCGTGGTGCGCATCGGTGAACGCGAGCTGCCCACCGTGCACGGCACCTTTCGTCTGATCACCTTCGAGGATCGCATCGAAGGCGGTGTCCACATGGCAATGGTGATGGGCGACTTGCGCCGCGATGAAGCGACGCTTGTGCGTGTGCATGTGATCGACCCATTGCGCGATCTCGTCGGCGCCGAGTACAGCGGCCCGTCCAACTGGACGCTATGGGCCGCGTTGCAGCGGATTGCCGAAGAAGGTCGTGGCGTGGTGGTGGTGTTGGCTAACCATGAGTCGTCACAGGCATTGCTCGAGCGTGTACCGCAACTCACGCAGCCGCCTCGCCAGTTCAGCCGTTCGCAGTCACGCATCTATTCTGAAGTGGGGACTGGGGCGCAGATCCTGCAAGACCTTGGCGTGGGCAAACTGCGTCATCTCGGCCCACCGCTCAAATACGCGGGTTTGACCGGGTACGACCTGGAAGTCGTAGAAAGCATCCCGTTCGCCCAGTGAATAGTGACCCACTGTAGGAGCTGGCTTGCCAGCGATGGTCGTCAACGATGACGCGTGTTTGCCGGATAAACGCGGTGTTTGTGAATCCATCGCTGGCAAGCCAGCTCCTACAAAGGGCAAGTCGTCCTCTGGATTCGAGTTAGGTTGGGCAATGCCCTCGCCGAACAAAAAAGCATGTTTTGGCTGATAGCCGGTACGGCAAAGTGCTTGCACAAAGTTTGGAATACCATAATATGATATTCCATAGACCGGACAGTCAGAACTGACTCGATGGACCTACTGCTCCCGATAGGCGGGCGCTCGAAGCCCCGCTCATAAACACAACAATGAGGGCGTGAAAATGGTGTTGAACAAACGTGCAACCGCGGTTCTTTTTGCGGGACTGCTGAGCGTGACCAGCCAAGCGTTGATGGCAGCTGAAAGCGTCAACTTTGTCAGCTGGGGCGGCAGCACTCAGGATGCGCAAAAGCAAGCCTGGGCCGATCCGTTCAGCAAGGCCAGCAGCATCACCGTGGTCCAGGATGGCCCCACCGACTATGGCAAACTCAAAGCCATGGTCGAAAGCGGCAACGTGCAGTGGGACGTGGTTGATGTCGAAGCTGACTTCGCCTTGCGCGCCGCCTCCGAAGGCCTGCTCGAACCCCTCGATTTCAAAGTCATTGAACGGGATAAAATCGACCCGCGGTTCGTCTCCGATCACGGCGTCGGCTCGTTCTTCTTCTCCTTCGTCCTCGGCTACAACGAAAGCAAGCTCGGCGCCAGCAAACCCCAGGACTGGTCCGCGCTATTCGACACCAAGACCTACCCCGGTAAACGCGCACTCTATAAATGGCCAAGCCCAGGTGTGCTGGAACTGGCGCTGCTGGCTGACGGCGTCGCCGCGGACAAACTCTATCCGCTAGACCTGGATCGGGCCTTCAAGAAACTCGACACCATCAAGAAAGACATCGTCTGGTGGGGCGGCGGCGCTCAGTCGCAACAGTTGCTGGCCTCCGGCGAAGCGAGCATGGGTCAATTCTGGAACGGCCGCATTCACGCGCTGCAAGAAGACGGCGCCCCCGTCGGCGTGAGCTGGAAACAGAACCTGGTCATGGCCGACATCCTGGTCATTCCCAAAGGTTCGAAAAACAAGGACGCAGCAATGAAGTTCCTGGCTAACGCCAGCAGTGCCAAGGGTCAGGCCGACTTCTCCAACCTGACCGCCTACGCTCCGGTCAACGTCGACAGCGTCGCGCTCCTGGATTCGGCTTTGGCACCTAACCTGCCGACTGCCTACGCCAAGGATCAGATCACTCTTGATTTCGCGTATTGGGCCAAAAACGGTCCTGCCATCGCGACACGGTGGAACGAATGGCTGGTCAAATGAAAATGACGGTAACCGCGCCCCGTCAACCCACTGCATCCGGTAGCGCCAATGGTGCTGCCGGTCTGGCCCTCGGCGAGGCGGTTGCGATGAGGCAATCCCCGACTCTGGCACAACGCTGGCGTGGTTCGAGCAACCTGATCCCCGCCCTTCTGTTCCTCGGTCTGTTCTTTCTGGCACCGTTGATTGGCCTGCTGCTGCGCGGCGTGCTTGAGCCGGTTCCAGGGCTGGGCAACTACGAGCAATTGTTCGCCAACTCGGCGTATGCCCGGGTGCTGCTCAACACCTTCTCGGTGGCCGGCCTGGTGACACTGTTCAGCCTGCTGCTGGGCTTTCCGCTGGCCTGGGCCATCACCCTGGTGCCGCATGGCTGGGGTCGCTGGATTCTCAACATTGTGTTGTTGTCGATGTGGACCAGTCTCCTTGCCCGTACCTACTCCTGGCTTGTGCTGTTGCAAGCTTCGGGGGTCATCAACAAGGCGTTGATGGCGATGGGCATCATCGATCAACCGCTGGAGATGGTGCATAACCTCACCGGCGTGGTGATCGGCATGAGCTACATCATGATCCCGTTCATCGTACTGCCGCTGCAGGCGACCATGCAGGCTATCGACCCGATGATTCTGCAAGCCGGCTCGATCTGCGGTGCCAGTCCCTGGACCAACTTCTTCCGGGTGTTCCTGCCGCTGTGCCGGCCAGGCCTGTTCTCCGGTGGCCTGATGGTGTTTGTGATGTCTCTGGGTTACTACGTCACCCCGGCGCTGCTGGGTGGTGCGCAGAACATGATGCTGCCCGAGTTCATCATTCAACAGGTGCAGTCTTTCCTCAACTGGGGGCTGGCGAGCGCCGGTGCCGCGTTGTTGATCGTCATTACGCTGGTGTTGTTCTACTTCTACCTGAAGCTTCAACCGGAATCCCCGGTTGGCGCCAGCAACGCGAGGTAAGCCGTCATGCTCCTGACCCCTAATGCCATGAGCCGTCGGATGCGCTTCGGCCTGTACTTCACCACCGGGCTGATCGGTCTGTTCCTTTTGCTGCCGATCGTGTTCATCGTGCTGCTGTCGTTCGGATCGTCGCAATGGCTGGTGTTCCCGCCACCGGGCTGGACGCTGAAATGGTACGGCCAGTTCTTCTCCAACGCCGACTGGATGAACGCTGCAATGGCCAGCCTCAAGGTTGCGGTGTTGACAACATTCTTCGCCGTCGCCCTGGGCCTGCCCACTGCATTTGCCCTGGTACGCGGCCGCTTCCCTGGCCGGGAAATGCTCTACGGCCTGTTCACCCTGCCGATGATCGTGCCCTTGGTGATCATCGCCGTGGCGGTGTACGCGCTGTTCCTTAAACTGGGCTACACCGGGACGATGTTCGCTTTCGTGGTCAGCCACGTCATCGTTGCATTGCCGTTCACCATCATCTCGATCATCAACTCGCTGAAGCTGTTCGACCAGTCGATCGAGGATGCCGCTGTGATCTGCGGTGCATCACGCCTGCAAGCGGTGTTCAAGGTGACCTTTCCGGCGATCCGTCCGGGCATGGTCGCCGGTGCCCTGTTTGCGTTCCTGGTGTCGTGGGACGAAGTGGTGCTGAGCGTGATGATGGCCAGCCCGACCCTGCAAACCCTTCCCGTGAAAATGTGGACCACCCTGCGCCAGGACCTGACGCCCGTGATCGCCGTCGCTTCGACGCTGCTGATCGGCCTCTCGGTATTGGTCATGGTGATCGCCGCCGCACTGCGCCGGCGCAATGAAATCAGCGCCTGAGCGCGCAGGAGTACGACATGAGTGCAGTGATTAAAGATTCCGCTCAACAGAACGACCAGTCGCTGGTAAGCCTGCGCAACCTGAACAAGCACTACGGCGACTTTGCCGCCGTGGACAACATTTCGCTGGACATCAAGGACGGTGAATTCCTCACCTTTCTCGGCTCCAGCGGCTCCGGTAAAAGTACCACCCTGTCGATGCTGGCCGGTTTCGAAACACCGAGCAGCGGCGAGATCCTGGTCAATGGCCAATCGCTGGTCAACGTGCCGCCACACAAGCGTGACATCGGCATGGTGTTTCAGCGCTACTCGTTGTTCCCGCACCTTTCGGTGCGCGACAACATCGCCTTCCCATTGGCGATTCGCAAATTGGCCACAGCGGAACGTGAACGTCGGGTCGATGCAATGCTCAAGCTTGTGCAGCTTGAACAATTCGCCCATCGCCGCCCTTCGCAACTCTCCGGGGGGCAGCAACAACGCGTCGCCATCGCCCGGGCGCTGGTCTATGAGCCACGCATTCTGTTGATGGATGAACCCCTTGGTGCGCTGGATAAAAAGCTGCGCGAAGACTTGCAGGATGAATTGCGCCAACTGCATCGACGTTTGGGCATCACCATTGTCTATGTGACCCACGACCAGGAAGAAGCCATGCGTTTGTCCCAACGCATCGCGATTTTCAGTCACGGCAAGATCGTCGGCCTGGGCAGTGGCTATGACTTGTACCAGAACCCGCCGAATGCGTTCGTCGCCTCGTTCCTCGGTAACTCGAACTTCCTGAAACTTAAGGCTCAGGGCAACGCGGTGGCTTCGTTCGAAGGGCAATCGCTGTCGATCCGCCTGACAGCCGGCCTGCAAACCAATCAGGATGTTTTGCTGATGGTGCGCCCGGAAAAGGCGTTGGCACTGAGTATCGAACAAGCCACTCAGGAGCCGCTGGCTGCGGGCTGGAATGAAGTATCAGCCAAGGTTGTGGAGGTGTTGTTCCTGGGCGAAAGCCAGACCTGCAGCGTACTGACCTCGGGCGGTACGTCGATGACCGTGAAGGCACTTTCAGCTGCTGGCATGCCAATGAAAGCAGGTGATCCGGTGCGTGTGCGCTGGGCTACTGCGGATGCCTGCGTCTATACCGAATGGGCTGAGAGCGATTTGAACAAGGCTGCTGGGGCGCATTGATTTTTTGATGTTCACGCCAGTGAGCTGCTAGTTAAGTGCCACTCTCGGGTCGCCGCAACGTCGGGTTGCGGTGGCCCTTTTTTTTGCATTTATTCCACGCCTTATTTGTTTCGCAGACGTCATCGCGAGCAGGTTCGCTCCCACATTGTTCAGTGATGTACACAACATTTGTGTTTGGCACACTCCCCTGTAGGAGCACGGCTTGCTGGCGAAGGCGGTGGGTCAGGCGCTTCGATGTCGACTGCTCTACAGTCATCGCGAGCAAGCTCAGCTCCCACAGGGAAATGCGTACAACCTCCCGGTCAGGCCGGTCGGCCGCCTCGCTTTAGCGTTTGCGGTGCACGCCCCCTCGAGAGGCCGAGTGGAGGTTCTGCGCAGTGGGCAACCCGGCATGGATGCCGGGTTAGCCGCCCCCGGCCATGGATGGCCGATGGCGGCGGGCCCACGGAGCAGGACCGGAGCGAGGGCATGCCGAGCCTGGCCGAGGCACCGAACGAAAGGGGCAAGAGCCCTTGGTTACTTGGGGCTTTTCCAAGTGACTCGCTGTAAGAGCGAAACCGCTAGCAGCCGTTACCGCAGGAATGGATATGTACACAATCAAAGAGCCCAAACAAAAATGCCCGGCAAAAAGCCGGGCATCCCAAACAAACTTAAATCAACGGGTATAACTCAACCTCGAAGCCCTGCTCCCCCGAGCCTCCCCTCGCGTAGCCAGACAATAGTAGAGCGGACAAGTCACCACCAACCCCACCAACCACGACAGGTCCGTACCCTCAACCAGATTGGCATACGGCCCCACATACAGCGACGTATTGGCAAACGGCAGCTGCACGATGATCCCGATGAAATACGCCACGATTGCATGCCAATTGAACCGCCCATAAATCCCGCCATCCGCACGGAAGATCGAGGCGATGTCATAGCACCCGCGCTTGATCACATAGAAGTCGATCAAGTTGATCGAGGCCCATGGAACCAGCACCAGCAGCAGCGCGAGGATGAGTCCGATGAACTGCGAAATGAAATCTGCAGACGCCCCCAGCGCCACCACACAGCAACCTGCCAACACCACACTCGACAACACCACACGCACCTTGATGCTGGGCGTCCACTGACTGGCGAAGGTCTGGATCGAGGTAATGATCGACAGTACCGCGCCATACAGATTCAAGGCGTTGTGACTGATGATATTGAGCAGGAACAGCACCATCAGAATCGGCCCCAGCCACCCGGTGGATTGCTTCACCGCCGCCATGGCTTCGGTACCTTCAGGGGTCGCCAGTACCGCCACCGCGCCGAAGGTAAACGACAGGATCGTGCCCAGGGTTGCGCCCAGATAAGTGGCGAAGAACGGACGGGCGATGCCGATATCGGCCGGCAGGTAGCGCGAGTAGTCCGACACATAAGGCGAGAAACTGATCTGCCAGATGATCCCCAGAGACACCGTGGCCAACCAGCCCGACAGGTTAAACCCGCCGCGGGTAAAGAAATCCGCCGGCAGGTCATGGGCGAAGATGTAGAGGAAACCCGCAAGCAAGGCACTGCCCATGACCCAGGTGCCGATGCGGTTCAGGGTGTGAATGAAACGATAACCGATCACCCCGATCGCCGTAGCGCTGAGGGCGCCGATGAGGATGCTTGCGGGGACCGGGACTGAGGGAGCGATTCCGACAATCGATTTGCCGGCCAGCACGATATTGGAGATGAAGAAACCGATGTAGATCAGGGCGGCAAAGAACACGATCAGCAGCGCGCCATAGCGCCCGAACTGGCCGCGACTCTGCACCATTTGCGGAATTCCCATGCGGGGTCCCTGAGCCGATGCGAGGGCAATCACCAGCCCGCCGACCATGTGCCCCAGCGCTATCGCCAGCAGCCCCCAGAACAGATCGAGATGGAACACCTGAACCACCATGGCACCCGTAACGATAGGCAACGGTGCAATGTTGGTGCTGAACCATAAAGTGAAAAGATCGCGGGCCTTCCCGTGGCGCTCTGCGAGTGGAACGTAATCGACCGTGTGATTCTCGATCAACGGGTCTTGCCGGGACATCTGGGACATATGCATGAACTCGAGTTTGTCTGTTCTTATCTTTGTATGAAGCCAAACCGGGGGCACATCTTGGCACCCCTCAGATGCGGACCATATTATGGTATTCCAACATTTTCACAAGACTGATTCGGTCTTTGCGCACCCATCTGATCCGCAATCCTGCCGTAAAAGTGCACACGCCTCCTATCTTAACCCCCCGTAAATGCTGACTTTTAGACCAAAGGTGTACGTTTATCAGTCCACAGAAAAAGCACTTGCAAACGATGTATTACGGTATACCATCATACCTACAAACCGATAAAAACACGTTTCACCACCCGAGGACCGTCCAATGATTGATGCCGCCATCTACAAACAAGTCATGGGCTCGTTCCCGTCCGGCGTAACGGTGATCACCACGCTGGATGACGACGGTCAAATCGTCGGCCTGACCGCAAGCGCCTTCAGCTCGCTGTCCATGGACCCGGCCCTGGTGCTGTTCTGCCCGAACTACAGTTCCGACTCCTATCCCGTTCTGATCAAGAACAAACGCTTTGCCATTCACGTGCTTTCCGGCGGCCAGCAGAGCGAAGCCTATGCGTTCGCGCGAAAAGGCAAAGACAAGGCGCAAGGTATCGAATGGACCTTGAGCGAACTGGGCAACCCCATTTTGGCCAACGCTACGGCGGTCATCGAGTGCGAGTTGTGGCGCGAATATGAAGGCGGCGATCACGCGATCATGGTGGGTGCCGTGAAGAACCTGATCGTGCCACAGCAAAACACCGGACCATTGGTGTATTGCCACGGCAAGATGGGCGCCCTGCCCGTACTTGCATGAGTCAGCTGATCCGGAAATAATTTGCGCGAATAGCGTATTATGGTATACCAATAACCATCAGGCCCGCAGTCGACAGGCCGACAACAAAAGATCCGAGGTAGCGTCATGAAGTTTTCCTTGTTCGTACACATGGAACGTTGGGACGAAAGCGTCAGCCACCGCCAGTTGTTCGAAGATTTGACCGAACTGACCCTGATGGCCGAGGCCGGCGGTTTCAGCACCGTCTGGATCGGCGAACACCACGCCATGGAATACACCATCTCGCCAAGCCCCATGCCTTTGTTGGCCTACCTGGCTGCCAAGACCACCACCATTCACCTGGGCGCAGGTACCATCATCGCGCCGTTCTGGCACCCGTTGCGGGTCGCCGGTGAATGCGCATTGCTGGACGTGATCAGCAACGGTCGCATGGAAGTCGGCCTGGCCCGTGGCGCGTATCAGGTTGAGTTCGACCGGATGGCCGGCGGCATGCCTGCTTCTTCCGGTGGTCAGGCGCTGCGGGAAATGGTTCCGGTGGTTCGAGCATTGTGGCAAGGTGACTACGCCCACAATGGCGATATCTGGAAATTCCCGACGTCCACCAGCGTGCCGAAGCCGATCCAGAAGCCTAATCCGCCGATGTGGATCGCCGCGCGCGACCCGGACTCACACAACTTCGCCGTGGCCAACGGCTGCAACGTCATGGTCACCCCGCTGATGAAGGGCGACGAAGAAGTCCTCGACCTGAAGAACAAATTCCAGACCGCCCTGGACAACAACCCGGACGTGCCACGCCCACAGTTGATGGTGTTGCGTCACACCCATGTCCACTCGGTTGACGAACCTGAAGGCTGGAAAGTCGGGGCCAAGGCGATCGCCAAGTTCTACCGCACCTTCGATGCCTGGTTCGGCAACAAGGAAACGCCGGTCAACGGCTTCCTGGCGCCGAGCCCTGAGGAGAAATTCGCCGGCCGTCCAGAGTTCGAACTGGAGAGCCTGCACAAGACCGCCATGATCGGCACCCCGGAAGAAATCATTCCGCGCATCAAGTACTACCAGGAACTGGGCGTCGACGAATTCAGCTTCTGGTGCGACAACAGCCTGCCGCACGCCGAGAAGAAAAAGTCCCTGGAGCTGTTTATCAAACACGTGGTCCCGGCGTTCCGCTGAGTACTCTGCGCTGTGGGAGCGAGCCTGCTCGCGATGGACGTCAACGATAACGTGCTCCGCCTGAATAACCGCGTTGTCCGGGCGTTTTCGCGAGCAGGCTCACTCCCACAAGGGTCGATTCCCATGTTCAATGGTCGTCTCCAATCACTCGCCCTTCCCTCCGGCGCCGCGCGGGCTTATCTGCGCGGTGAATGGACCGCTTCGCACCTGCATTTCAAGCGCCTGCGCGCCAGTGTTTCAGCCAAGCAGAATGGCTTCTGGCAGTTAGTTCACTGAGCCCACCCGAACTGGAATTCACGCACCGACACCTCGCCCTCTCACGGCGAATAACGGTGCATCGTGTTTCGCCTTTGATCAGGTTTGCTCAATGAACAATAAAAACGCGCTGTTGATCATCGACATGCAGCAGGAGGACGGTTTCGTCCTGGAAAACTTCGACCCGGTAATTGCCCATACCGCAGCCCTGCTCGAAACCGCCCGCAGTCAGCGGACGCCTGTCATTTATACCCGCCATACCAACCGAGCCGACGGCATTGACCTGCCGCGCGGTGAACCCCGGGCCAGCGACGGCGGCCCCAGTAGCTATCGCGCCGGCACCCGGCAAGTGGAAATCATCGAACAGCTGGCGCCTCAACCGGGTGAACTCATCATCGACAAGGGCCGTTACAGTGCCTTTCACCGCACCAACCTCGATACCCTGCTCAAGACGCTGGAAGTCGACACGTTGATCATCTGCGGTGTGTTGACGGATGTCTGCGTACTCAGCAGCGTGTTCGATGCCTTTGCGCTGGGTTATCACGTTCGGCTGGTCAGCGACGCCTGCACCACGACCACCCTGGCGGGGCACTATTCGGCATTGCTGATCATGGCCAACTGGGTCTATTCACTGGAAATTCTCACCAGCACCGAATGTCAGCGCGCCCTGCAACAGCTCGATTACGTCAGCCTGAATCCCGAGCACCCGGACATGTTTGCCCATCAGCCCCATGAGCTGCCAGGCACCATCGCCCGTCTGCAAGCCCATCTCGTTCGGACTCAGGAGTAATCGCCATGAAAGTCGAAAAAAGAAGCATCGATTTCATCCCCGAAACCGAACGCCACGGTCGTCCCGCTTCGCTGTTCTATATCTGGTTCGGCGCCAACATGAACATCACCACCATCGCGTCCGGCGTGCTGCCGGTGGTGATGGGGCTCAACCTGTTCTGGAGCGCGCTGGCAATCATCATCGGCTCGCTGGTCGGGGCGATTTTCATGGCGTCCCACTCAGCCCAGGGCCCGAAGCTGGGCATCCCGCAGATGATCCAGAGCCGCGCCCAGTTCGGCGTGTTGGGCGCCGTATTGCCGCTGTTGTTCGTGATGCTGATCTACCTGGGTTTCTTCGTCAGCAACACCTTGCTCGCCGCTCAGGCGCTGGAGTCCGTCAGCCCGTTGCCGGCCAGCGGCAACATCTACCTGATCGGTGCCTTGTGCTTCGTCGTTGCGCTGTACGGCTATCGGCTGATTCACCGTTTGCAAAAGCTGCTCTCGATCCTTTCACTGCTGGTGTTTGCCGCCGCCACGTTGTTTGCCTTACAGCTGTCGATTCCCGCCGAACAATGGCTGCCAACAGGCTTTTCGCTGTCGAAGTTTCTGGTGGCGGTGAGCATTGCCGTGACCTGGCAGCTGTCCTATGCGCCTTATGTCGCTGACTATTCGCGCTACCTGCCAAGCAGCACGCCGACCGCTCAGGTGTTCTGGTACAGCTACGCCGGCACGGTCAGTGGCGGCGCGTGGATGATGATTCTCGGGGCAATCCTGAGCGTCGGCATCGGCGACTTTTCCAGCAACGTTGGCGGCCATGTCGCCGGGCTGTTCGGCAGCGGCGCGATCCTGCTGTTCGCCTTCATTGTCTATGGCCAGGTGTCAATCAACGTGTTCAACCTGTACGGGGCGTTCATGTCGACCATCACCGTGATTGAACCTTTCGCCCGGCTCAAGGTGACACCGCGAGTGCGTGGCCTGTTCATGCTGGTGATCAGCCTGGTGGCGACTGCGCTGTGCACGATCAGTCAGGACGACTTCATCAGCTTCTTTCTCAACTTCATTTTCTTCATGAGCTACTTCCTGATCCCCTGGACGGCAATCAATCTGGTGGACTACTACTGCCTGCGAAAAGGCCAGTACCGGATCGATGACATCTTCGACCTCAACGGGATGTATGGAAGGGTCAACTGGATCGCCTGCGGCAGTTTCCTGCTGGCGATTGCCCTTGAGGTTCCGTTCATGAACACCACGTTGTACGTTGGCCCGGTGGCCACGGCACTGGATGGTGTCGACCTGGCCTGGCTGGTCGGCTTGCTGGTGCCGGCCTTGAGTTACTACTGGCTAATGAAACTCGGCAAGCGGGCGCCGGCGTTGAATCAAGCGTCGCAGTAACCGTAAAACAACAACGCCGGCCCTGGGCCGGCGTTGCACTGTTTCAGGCCACCTTAATGGTTGTAGGCACGCTCGTTGTGCTCGGCCAGATCCAGCCCCGAGGCGTTTTTCCACCCTACAGCCTCTGCGCAAAGCCATCCTTGATTGATATCAAGATATCGACATCGAGCGATTGCCCTCCCCATGCGCGATCCAGGGGCTAAGCTTCTAACCGCTGAACACCCTTGGAGACCTCGCTCATGCTCAATAAAAATCCTTTCCCAAACGCTGAGACACCAGTCCATCCACCTTTGTCGACATGGGACGATCAAGCCGCTGCAACATCCATCGAGGGCGATGCGTTTACCGCCCCGCCCGCGCTGACCAACGCCGAACTGGTTCACTTGCGAGTCCGAGTCATTGCCCTGGAAAACCTGGTCATCGCGTTGCTGGCCGAAGGCTCGGAACGTCAGCTCGCCGTTGCCAGAGAAATGGCCGATTACATTTCCCCAAGACCCGGTTTTACCCAGCATCCCTTGACCCTTCACGCGTCCGCACAGATGACCCACAGCGTCGAGCGCGCCCAACAATTTCGCCAGCGCGACGAACCACCGGTTTAATTGTTCAAAATTGGATAACCATCATTTTGTTCACAGTAATGCGTCCTGGACTCGGGGTCCTACTCGTCAGTGGTGATGGCTATGACCGAGCATCGCAGCGTCGGCACCGTAATGAGCGACTGTCAGACCGTCGTGCTACTTTACAGTCACGCCTTTGACTTGAAATGATCAGGTACAGGTGTGGGCAAGAAAGAGGTTGATTGAAAACGATAGAAAACCAAATTCCCGAGGGTTTTTTATTAGCTACAAGACCTCATAACAATTTGTTTTTATTAGATTTTTATTTTGTTTTTTAGAAGCTTGTCACAATCCGGGTGACGTCAACATGAAAACGGTCACGACCCTTTTCACCTGTCTTCTCGTCAGCGTATGCGCGGCGACGATCCCCTTTGCCGATGCTGCCAAGCATGAAAAGCATGCCAAGCCTGCCAAGCCTGCGCCAACCTACAAAACCAGCTTCGACTGCGGCGACGCCAGAGCACGCGTAGAAAAACTCATCTGCCACGATCCACAACTGGCGCAGATGGATATTGAACTGATGCGTCTCTATCGCCTGGCGCTCACGGATGAACATTCCGTACCGCTTCCCGACAAAGTCATGCGTGACCAGCAGTTCTGGATCGATGCCCGCAATCAGTGTGGCACCGCGCCGGAGCCCAAGACCTGCACGGTCCGAAGTTATGCCGAGCGTGCGCACCAGCTACGCCAAGGCTCGGCCATTGTGAGAACCAAAGACCCCGACAGACTGACCGATGGCCCCCTGGCGTTTCGGTGTATCGGACTCAACGCGCTGATTGCCGCCACTTACTTTCACACGCAGCCGGGTGTCGTGTACCTGAAATGGGCAAACGCCTCGATCACCTTGAACCAGGTGCCAAGTGATTCAGGAAGCCGATACATCGGCAAGGATTACCAGGGGAACTACAGCTTCCGACAAAACGACTATGGGGTGTTTTTCCAGAAGCCAGGCTCTGGGGAAATGAGCTGTACGGTCGAGCCGGTCGGCTGAGGGCTCTGGCACGCCTGCAACAGAGCCATCTCATTGTCGACACCCGTTGCGATCAATCAAATATTTCAGCCGCCCCAACCGCCATTTGCGGCATAACATTTCGACCACCATCCAAAATGTGTCGACAATCCTGTTGATTACCCTCCGACAAATCATTATATTTCGGCTCGATCACGAAATAGTGTCGACAATGAGTGTCATTGGCGAAAATCTCCGATTGGGGCAGACACCGATCTGTGCCTTCCGGCTTCGGGACAGAACACCTTTTGTAGGAACAGTTGATCTGGTGGTTTTGGGTGGTCACCCTCGATTACTGAACAACTGTTCCTACCTTTATTTAGTGGACCAATACCCGGCTGCTTTGCGCCCTGTTCGTTCACTCAACAACACGCGGTATGACAGGAGAAGCCCAGTGCTTGAGACCTACGTACAACAATTACAAGCACGTGCCGAGCAAGGGCTTCCACCCTTGGCGCTTAACGCCGAACAAACGGCAGGCCTGGTTGAGCTGCTGAAAAATCCTCCGGTTGGCGAAGAAGCGTTCCTCATTGACCTGATCACCCATCGCGTTCCACCTGGCGTGGACGAAGCGGCCTATGTAAAGGCCGGCTTCCTGTCCGCCCTCGCCAAAGGCGAAGCCAAATCCCCTCTGATCGACAAGAAGCGCGCGGTTGAACTGCTCGGCACCATGCAGGGCGGCTACAACATTGTCACGTTGGTCAACCTGCTGGACGACGCCGAACTGG
>NZ_JAHBDK010000085.1 GCF_019956415.1 Pseudomonas sp. GL-B-19 | reverse complement strand
CGTGAGCTCAACCAATGTTGGCCAGAAGCCAAAGATGGCTTCCTCGAATAGGCCTTATACATAGATGCAACCGGGTAGCAGTGTTTGAAAAGCAGGTAGACAGTGGGGGCGAGTCCATACATAGGAGTGAGCCTGCTCGCGATAGCGGTGAGTCAGTCGACATCAATATTGGATGTGCTACCGCTATCGCGAGCAGGCTCACTCCTACAGGGTTTTGTGTTGAGCTTTAGATATCAGCTCAATTCAAGCCAGATCGGTGCATGATCGGACGGTTTTTCCATCCCGCGCAGTTCGTAATCCACGCCTGCGTCCTTGATCCGTGGCAGCAGGCCATGGGAGGCCATGATCAAGTCGATTCGCAGCCCGCGCTTGGGCTCGTCTTCAAAGCCGCGGCTGCGGTAATCGAACCAGCTGAAACGGTCGGTCACGTCCGGGTTCAGGTGACGGAAACTGTCCACCAGGCCCCAGTTTTTCAGGCGGGCCATCCACTCGCGTTCTTCCGGCAGGAAGCTGCACTTGCCGGTTTTCAGCCAGCGTTTCATGTTGTCCGGGCCGATGCCGATGTCGCAGTCTTCCGGTGAAATGTTGACGTCTCCCATGACCACCAGCGGCTGATCGTTGCTGAACTGGCTTTCCAGCAGTTGTTGCAGGTCGCTGTAGAAACGTTGCTTGGCCGGGAACTTGGTCGGGTGGTCGCGGCTTTCACCTTGTGGGAAATAACCGTTCATGATGGTCACCGGTACGCCATTGGCGTCGGCGAATGTGCCCCAGATGAAGCGGCGTTGAGCGTCTTCTTCATCGGTGGCGAAGCCTTTGTGCAGGGCCAGTGGTTCTTTGCGCGAGAGCAGGGCGACGCCGTAATGGCCTTTCTGCCCATGGAAATACACGTGATAGCCCAGCGCCTGAACCTCGGCCAGCGGGAACTGGTCGTCGTGAACCTTGGTTTCCTGCAAGCCGATGACGTCTGGCTGGTGTTTTTCAATCAGCGCCGCCAGCTGATGCGGGCGAGCGCGCAGCCCGTTGATGTTGAAGGAGACGATCTTCATGGTCGGCAGTCCTGGCAAAAGGGCGATGCTAGCTGACATGTAGGAATCGGGCCAGCGTGGGGTGAGGGGATTCGTGTTCGGCGGTAGGTCTTTATTGGCTCATGCGGGCCTCATCGCGAGCAGGCTCGCTCATACAGTCCCAGTCTGGTCTATACCTTTGTGGGAGCGAGGCTGCTCGCGATGGTGCAATCACCGTCAGCACTGACTTCGATCAGTAAGGAACTGTGTCAGCACCGATAGGCTCGTAACAACAAGAGCACAGCCATTTGAGCTGTACCGGGGAGATCAACCGTTATGCCTGAAACCTCGACCGCCATCGCCGACATTCACATGCTCGACAGTGGTTATGCCCACGAAGCGCGATCCCTGCTTTACCACGCTTACCGGCACGAACCGACCTTCGGTTACCTGTTCGAGGCCGAACGCCCCGGCTATGAACATCGCGTGCGGGCGACCGTGCGCGAACTGGTCAAACAACACTTTCTTCAGGACTTGCCGGCTATCGGTCTGCTGGTCAACGACCGTTTGATCGGCATAGCGCTGATCGCGCCGCCGCTACGACGCTTGGGTATCACCGAAAGTTGGGCCTGGCGTTTGCGCATGGTGCTCAGCGCGGGTTTTCGCAGCACCCGCCGCTATCTCGACTACCACGCCGCCGTTGCCGCTTGCGTGCCGAGTGACTCGGTCCATGTGTTGCCACTGCTGGGCATTCACCCGCAATTTCAGGGCAAACACTTCGGCGAACAACTGCTGCAAGCGGTGCATAATTGGTGCGCAGTGGATGAAACCTCCGAAGGTGTGATCCTCGACACCGGGAATTCTCGCTATCTGGAGTTCTATAAGCGTCAGGGGTACGAGGAAATCGGCGAGGTTGCCGTAGGACCGATTCGCGAGCATGTTTTTTTCCACGCCAATCCGCAGGTGTTACAAACCTCAACGGCATAAACGGTAGAACTTTAACGCCATGCGAGGCTCTATCACGCTCCCAAGCTCGTGATAGCATCCGCGCCTATGAAGTTTCCAGGAAGATTTACCAGTGGCGTGCTGATGCTGTTCACCAGCTGCGCGGCGCTGGCCCAAAGTGAATTGGATGTTCGGATCAAACCGTCCAACGATGAGCTGAAAGCCAATATAGAGGGCTATATCGGCAGCCTCGGCGATCGTGACGAAGAAGCATTGCAACGCTTCAGTCGTGGCGCCGAGGAGCAGGCGCGCAAGGCCGCCCAGGCCTTGGGTTATTACCAGCCGCAGATCGACAGCGACGTGACGGGCGGCAAAACGCCGCGCCTGGTGCTCAACATCGACCCCGGCGAACCGGTGCACTTGCGCAATGTCACGATTCGTATCGACGGCCCGGCCGCATCACTCAAGTCTTTTCGTGTGCCCAAAAGCGCTTCGCTGAAAACCGGTGCGGTGCTCAATCATGGTCATTACGAAGACGCCAAACGCCTGATACAGAATCAAGCCTCGCGCTTCGGCTTTTTCAGCGGTCACTTCACCAGTCAAAAATTGTTGGTGGACCCGCGCGCTGGCGTGGCCGATATCGAACTGATCTACAGCAGCGGCCCGCGCTACGCCTTGGGCAAGGTCAGTTTCGAAGGCGATACGCCGTTTGACGAGGACCTGCTGCAACGCATGGTGCCGTTCAAGCAAGGCGCACCTTACGACTCCGAATTGATCGCCGAACTCAATCAGGCCATGCAATCGAGTGGTTATTTCGAAAGTGTTCGAGTGGATGCGACGCCGACGGCGTCCCAAAATGATGTGATCCCGGTTGACGTCAAACTCGAAACCCGCAAACCACGGACCATGGGCCTGGGGCTGGGTTATTCCACCGACGTCGGTCCCCGGATCAAGGCCAACTGGACCCGGCACTGGGTCAATCCGCAGGGGCACAGTTATGGCTGGGAGGCCGAAGTCTCGGCGCCTCGGCAAAACGTCGGGCTGTTCTACGACATTCCCCTGGACCCGCCGCTGACCGACAAACTGCGCTTTGCCGGTGGTTATCAGAATGAAGAAATTGACGGCACCGACACCCGCAGCAAACTGCTGACCCTCGGCCCGGAATGGCACAGCAAACTGCCCAGTGGCTGGCAGCGGGTGGTGTCGCTGAAATGGCAGCACGAGGATTACAAACTGGGTGACGACTCGGGGTTGAGTAATTTGCTGATGCCCGGCGTCAACTATTCCTACCTTAAAAGCGACAACCGCATCGACCCGCACAACGGCTATCGCCTGCAATTCGACTCCAAAGTAGCAAAAGAAGGCCTGGGTTCGGACAATAACCTGTTGTACGGCACCGCGTTGGTGAAAGGCTTGACCACGGTTTTCGAGAAACACCGGTTGCTTGGCCGGGTACAGGTCGGCGGCAGCGCTACCAATGGCTTCAAGTCAGTGCCGCCGTCGTTACGGTTTTTCGCCGGTGGCGATCAGAGCGTGCGCGGTTACGACTACCAGAGCCTGTCCCCGGAAAACTCCGAGGGTGACCGCATCGGAGGTCGTTACATGGTGGCGGCGAGCGCAGAATACCAATACTCCATCGCCGAAAAATGGCGGGTCGCGACCTTCGTTGACCAAGGCAACGCCTTTAATACACTCGATCTGCCGAGCCTCAAGACCGGGGTAGGTATCGGCCTGCGCTGGGTCTCGCCGGTGGGGCCGTTGCGCCTTGATCTGGCCCATGCGCTGGATGACGACGGCGGTATTCGACTGCACTTTTCCATGGGGCCTGAGCTGTGAATCGTGGTTTGAAAATAACGCTGCTGGCGATTCTGGCGCTGCTCATGCTGGTCGTTGTCGCCGTCACCACAGTGTTGGGCACCGCTGGGGGCAGCCGTTGGGCGCTCGGTTTTGCGTCGGGTCTGACCCTTGAAAATTTCCAGGGTCGTCTGGGTGGACAATGGAGTGCCGATCATCTGGTGTGGCAGCAGGACACCAGCCGGGTCGAGCTGAGCAAAGTAATTTTTGCTTGGTCGCCGCTGTGCCTGACACGTATGGCGTTGTGCATCGAGCAACTGAAAGCCGATCAGGTCAGCCTGCAATTTCCCCCCGGTACCGATGAAGCAAGCAGCGGGCCGATCAGCCTTCCGGACCTGACATTGCCCTTGGCGATTGAACTGGGTGATGTCCAGGTTGGTAGTCTGCTGTTCAACGGCAGCGAAGCGCTCAAAGGCCTGCAACTGGCGGCGCACTGGACGGTGCAAGGCTTGCAGATTGATTCGGTGAAGTTGCAACGCGATGATCTGAGCCTGAACCTCTCCGGTCTGCTGCAACCCACCGGCAACTGGCCGCTCAAAGCTGAAGGCAACCTGACCCTGCCGGCTCCCGAGCCTTGGGCGCTGGCGCTGAAAGTGGACGGCGACTTGCTGAAAACCCTGAACCTGAAAGCCGACAGCAGCGGTTACTTGAACGGGCAACTGACCGGCGAGCTGCAACCGCTGGCGGACAACTTGCCGGCCAAGGTACGAATCACCGCCGACGGCTTCAAACCCGCCGCTGACTTGCCAGACACCTTGCAACTCAATCAACTGGAACTCACCGGCGACGGCGACCTGAAAAACGGGTACCAGTTGCTCGGTAAAGCCACGCTGCCCGCGGAGCAAGGCCCGGTCGCGTTGCTGCTGCAAGGCAAGGTCGATGCCAAGGGCGCGCAGATCGCCGGCCTTGACTTCACCGCCAACGACAAGCAAAGCCTCAAACTCAGCGGCACCCTCGACTGGAGCAAAGGCCTGAGCGCCGACGCGAAAATCGACTGGCTGGATTTTCCGTGGCACCGCCTCTATCCGTCGATTGACGAACCGGAAGTGGCATTGCGCAGCTTCAAAGGCGACATCTCCTACACCGACGGCAAGTACCTCGGCAGCTTCACAGCAGCGCTGGATGGCCCCGCCGGTGCCTTCACCCTGATCAGCCCGTTCAGTGGCGACCTGACCAAAATTTACCTGCAACAAATTCAACTCCAGGCCGGGCAGGGCAAGGCCGAAGGGCACCTGAACCTGCAATTTGCCGACGGCATTGCCTGGGACACCGCGCTCGACCTGTCAGCGATCAACCCGGCGTATTGGGTCGCCGAATTGCCGGGCACACTGGCCGGCCCCTTGCGCAGCAACGGCGAGATGAAGAATGACAAACTCAGCCTCAATGCGGACCTCGACCTCAAAGGCAAACTGCGCGGGCAACCTGCCGTGATCCAGGCCAAAGCCGACGGCGATGGCGAGCAGTGGAACCTCAATGCGCTACAAATCCGCCTTGGCGACAACAGCATCAACGGCAAGGGCAGCCTGCAACAGAAACTCGCCGGCCAGATCGATATCAAGATGCCGCGTCTGGCCCAGCTCTGGCCGCAACTGCGCGGTCAACTGAACGGCCGCATCGATGTCGCCGGCACGATCAAGGCGCCGCAAGGCAAGCTCGGGCTGCAAGGCACGCAACTGGCTTTCGACGACAATCGCCTGCAAAGCCTGAACCTCGACGCGACCCTCGACAGTGCGCAACGGGCGAAAATCGACCTCAAGGGCAGCGGTATTCAGGCCGGTGACACGTCGCTGGGCACGCTAACCGCCAGCGGTCAGGGCGACATCAAAAACCAGAAGCTCAGCCTCGACTTGCAAGGCCCGAAACTAAAGCTGGCCCTCGGCCTTGACGGTGCGCTTGACCAAGGCAACTGGCGCGGGCGCCTGGCCAGCGGCGATATCCAGACCGGCGGGCAAGACTGGAAACTGCAAGGCCCGGCGAAACTGGAGCGACTGGCGGATGGCAAGATCAACCTGGGCGCTCACTGCTGGATGTCCGGCCCGGCCAACCTGTGCGGTGAAGACCAGCGTTTAATGCCAGAGCCGAAGCTGCGTTTTCACCTCAAGCAGTTCCCGATTGAAAGTCTGGCGCAGTGGCTGCCCAAAGATCTCGCCTGGAAGGGCCGGCTCAACGCCGACCTGCAACTGGACCTGCCCGCCAGCGGCCCGAACGGTCTGATCAGCATCGACGCCAGCGGCGGTACATTGCGCATGAAGGAGAAGGACCAGTGGCTGGACTTCCCGTACCAGACGCTGAAACTCACCAGCAAACTCACGCCAAAACGTATCGATACGGACCTCAACTTCGTCGGCGGCAAGCTCGGCGAGTTGATGGTTCAGGCGCAGCTCAACCCGTTGCCGAAGAACAAACCGCTAACCGGTTCGTTCCGCTTGAGCGGGCTCGACCTGTCGGTGGCGCGGCCGTTTGTGCCAATGGTCGAGAAAATCACCGGGCGCTTGAATGGCAGTGGCACGATCTCCGGTGGCCTGTTGGCACCGCAGGTTAACGGCAGCCTGTTGCTTAGCGACGGCGAAGTCTCCGGGCCGGAATTGCCGATGGCGCTTCAAGTCTTGCAGCTGCGAGCGGTGATTGCCGGTGAAACCGTGCAATTGAATGGCGACTGGAAAAGCGGCAAGACCGGGCAGGGCACCCTCAACGGCAACATCGCCTGGGGACAGGCGCTGGTGGTGGACTTGACGCTCAAGGGCTCGCAGCTACCGGTCACCGTCGAGCCGTACGCCAAGCTGGAAGTCGCGCCGGACCTGAAGATCTCGATGAAGGGTGACGAACTGGCAATCGCCGGCAAAGTGCTGGTGCCCAAAGGCGAGATCACCATCCGCGAGTTGCCGCCTTCCACGGTCAAGGTATCCGATGACGTGGTGATCGTTGGCCGGCAGACCGAAGAGGGCAAACCGCCCTTGGCCATGAAGATGGACATTGATGTGGTGGTCGGCGCTGACAAGCTGAGCTTTGCCGGGTTTGGCCTGACCGCTAATGTGCAGGGCCAGGTACACATCGGCGACAACCTGGACACGCGTGGCGAACTGTGGCTCAACGACGGGCGTTATCGCGCCTACGGTCAGCGCCTGACCGTGCGCCGGGCGCGCTTGTTGTTTGCCGGCCCCCTTGATCAGCCTTACCTGGACATCGAGGCGATTCGCCAGACCGACGATGTGATCGCCGGTATTCGCCTGAGCGGCAGCGCCGAGCAACCGACCACGCAGATCTTCTCCGAACCGTCCATGAGCCAGGAACAGGCGTTGTCCTATCTGGTGTTGGGGCGTCCGCTAAGCAGCAACGGCGAAGACAACAACATGCTTGCCCAGGCAGCGCTCGGCTTGGGTTTGATGGGCAGTTCGGGGGTGACTGGCGGATTGGCCAAAAACCTGGGGATCCAGGATTTCCAACTGGATACCCAGGGCAGCGGCACCACTACCGCCGTCGTGGCCAGTGGCAATATCTCGGAAAAACTCAGCCTGCGTTATGGCGTGGGCGTGTTTGAACCGGCCAACACCATTGCCCTGCGCTACAAGCTGAGCAAGAAGGTCTTCCTCGAAGCGGCAAGCGGCGTGGCGAGTTCGTTGGACATCTTCTACAAGCGGGATTTCTAAGCCCGTTTCCTTCAAAGACACCGAGTTCCGACGATGGCGTCAGTGTGCCCGACGCAAAATACCCGACACCATTGGTCAACTAATTGCTAAGCAACCTAACTATTGCGTTGACATTGGCTGCCTAGGCAGTAACATCTCGTCATACATTCACTGCCTAGGCAGCTAATTGGTGACTCGATGAAGCATTTCTCGCCAGATGATTTCCACAATTGCCATCTCGGCCTCCTGCTCGGGCGCGCCGCGCTGCTCAAGGACCGGCTCATTGACACTCACATGGAACCCTATGGCATCACCGCCGCGCAGTTCAAAGTGATGATCATCGTCGCCCAGTTCGGCGTCGATACCCCGGCCGAGCTGTGCCGTCACCTGTCGCTGGACAGCGGTTCGATGACCCGCATGCTCGATCGTCTGGAACAGAAAGGTTTTCTCATCCGCCAACGCTCGGAGGCAGATCGCCGCCAGGTTCAACTGGTGCTGACCGAAGAAGGCCAGGCACTCGCCGACCGTCTGCCGCACATCGGCGCCGACGCGATGAACGAACTGGCCAAGGCCATCACCCCGGATGAATTGAAAACGCTGGAACAAATCCTGAAGAAGATTCTGGTGGCAGCCGGTGACTCGATCACGCTGCTGCGGGTAGGCGACAAATGAGCAGTAAAACCCTGCGTACAGGCCTCAGTCTGGTGCTGGCCGCCATGACCCTGGCCGGTTGCGCCAGCTACAGCGGCCTGACCACCAAAGGCCAAAGCCTCGGCGCGAAAACCCTCAAGGCCGGTCAATCCCTCAGTGGCGTAACCCTTTCGCCGGCGGCCTGGCCGAAAGCCGACTGGTGGAAAAGCCTCGGCGACCCACAGCTCGATGGCCTGATCCGCGAAGCCCTGCACGACAGCCCCGACATGCAAATTGCCGACGCCCGCGCGCATCAGGCCAGCGCCGCTGCCTACGCCGCCGACGCCGCGCGCATGCCGACCCTCGATGCTGGTGCCGGCGTCAGCCGTTCGCGACTGTCCCGTGACCAGGACCCGACCGGGCAGGGCGGCACTTACGCCACCGTGCGCAACATTGGCGCCAGTTTCAATTACAACTTCGATCTCTGGGGCGGTCAGCGCGACGCCTGGGAAGCAGCGTTGGGCCAAGCCCGTGCTGCCGAAGTCGATCAACAGGCCGCGCAGTTGACCTTGGCCGCTGACGTCGCGCGCGCCTATAGCGATTTGGGTCAGGCGCACATCGTCTATGACCTGGCTAATGAAGACCTGACACGCACCCGCAAAATGCTCGACTTGAGCCAGCGTCGCCTGAGTTCGGGCATCGACAGCGAGTACCAGCTCCAGCAAACCCAAAGCCTGGAAGCCACGTCCGAGGCCAGCCTGATTGACGCCGAAAAACGCCTGAACAGCGCAAAAATCGCCTTGGCCGTGCTGCTAGGCAAAGGCCCGGATCGCGGCAAAGAAATCGCTCGGCCGAAAATCCTTCAGGCCAGCGCTGTCGCTCTGCCGTCGGTGTTGCCCGCCGAGTTGCTCGGTCGTCGTCCCGACCTGGTGGCCGCACGCTGGCGAGTCGAGGCGGCGAGCAAGAACATCGCCGCCGGCAAAACCCAGTTCTATCCCAACTTGAACCTCAGCGCCGCCGCCGGTGCCGAATCGTTGTTGGGCGACGCAATGTTTGGTTCGGCGAGCCGCTTCTTCAATATCGCCCCCACGATTTCAGTGCCGATTTTCGATGGCGGCCGGCTGCGTGCCGACCTCGATTCGCGAGACGCCGATTACGACCTCGCGGTGGCGCAGTACAACAAAAGCTTGGTGAAAGCGCTCGGTGACGTCAGCGACTCCATTAATCAGTTACGCGATATCGGCCGGCAGATCGGTGCTCAGCAGCACGCCACCGACATTGCCCAGGATTCTTACAACACCGCGCTCCAACGGTACGGTTCCGGCATCGGTAACTACCTGGACGTGCTCAGCATCGAGCAGCAGTTGCTCCAGGCCCAGCGTCAGCTGGCGAACCTGAATGCCGAGCAGATCGACCTGTCGATCCAATTGATGCAAGCGCTGGGCGGCGGTTTTCAGGGAGAAACCCTGACCGCAGCCAACGCAACCCCAGCCACGCAGTACAACTAATTCAAGGTATTGGTCATGGCCACTGTCGATGCACCTCAAGCTCCGGACAACGCGCAAGACACAAACAATCCGCGTAAACGCAAAGTCATGCTGGTCGCGCTGGCGATCCTGGTCGTCCTCGCCGGTGTCGGCGTCTGGGGTTATCACGAACTCTACGGGCGCTGGAAAGAAAGCACCGACGACGCCTACGTCAATGGCAACGTGGTGGAAATCACTCCGCTGGTCACCGGCACCGTGGTCAGCATCGGCGCCGATGACGGTGACCTGGTCCACGAAGGTCAGGTGCTGATCAACTTCGACCCGAGCGACGCTGAAGTCGGGCTGCAAAGTGCCCAGGCCAATCTGGCCCGCACCGTGCGTCAGGTCCGCGGTTTGTACAGCAACGTCGACGGCATGAAAGCCCAGGTCAATGCCCAGCAGGCTGAGGTGCAGAAGGCGCAGGACAACTTCAATCGCCGGAAAAACCTCGCCGCCGGCGGCGCGATTTCCCAGGAAGAGCTGTCCCACGCTCGCGACGACCTGACCTCGGCGCAAAACGCACTGGCCAACGCCAAACAGAAATTGAACACCACCAGCGCTTTGGTGGATGACACCGTTGTCTCGTCGCACCCGGACGTGATGTCGGCGGCCGCGCAACTGCGTCAGGCCTACCTGAACAACTCGCGCAGCACCTTGATCGCGCCGGTGACCGGTTACGTGGCCAAGCGCTCCGTTCAATTGGGACAACGGGTTCAGCCGGGCACCGCGTTGATGGCGGTGATTCCGCTGGATCAGCTGTGGATCGACGCCAACTTCAAGGAAACCCAACTGCGTGACATGCGTATTGGTCAACCGGTGGACATCCAGGCCGACCTGTACGGCAGCGACGTGAAATTTAGCGGCACCATCGACAGTCTCGGCGCCGGCACCGGCAGCGCGTTTGCCCTGCTGCCCGCGCAAAACGCCACGGGTAACTGGATCAAAATCGTGCAGCGCGTACCCGTGCGGATCCACATAAACGCCGAAGAACTGGCCAAGCATCCATTGCGCGTGGGGCTGTCGACTCAAGTCGATGTGAACCTGCGAGACCAGAGCGGCCCGGTGCTGGCGCAACAGCCGCCGCAAAAGGCCTCGTTCAGCACCAGCATCTATGACCGTCAGTTGGCCGAGGCCGACGCGATGATCACCCAGTTAATCCACGACAACAGCGCCGCGGTCAGCAAGACCGCGCAACGCTGATTCGCCATCACACCGACCCTGTGGGAGCGAGCCTGCTCCGGGCGGCGTTCCGGCGATAGCGGTGGATCAATCAACAAAGATGTTGAATGTTAATCCGCCATCGTCGGAACGCCGCCCGGAGCAGGCTCACTCCCACAAGGTAGACGGCGCCTGGCTAAAGGGCGCTGCGCCCACCCGGTTTCAAAGGATTCGCGATGAGCAATAACGCCTCTTTCACGCCGCCCAGCCTGTTGCTCAGCACCATCGGCCTGTCGCTGGCGACCTTCATGCAGGTGCTCGACACGACCATTGCCAACGTGGCGCTGCCGACCATTTCCGGCAACCTGGGCGTGAGTTCGGAGCAGGGCACGTGGGTGATTACCTCGTTTGCCGTGAGCAACGCGATTGCGCTGCCGCTGACCGGTTGGCTCAGCCGCCGTTTCGGTGAAGTGAAGCTGTTTCTCTGGGCCACGGTACTGTTTGTGCTGGCTTCGTTTCTCTGCGGCATCTCGACGTCGATGCCGGAGCTGATCGGTTTTCGGGTGCTACAAGGACTGGTGGCCGGCCCGTTATACCCAATGACCCAGACGTTGCTGATCGCGGTCTATCCCCCCGCGAGGCGTGGCATGGCCCTGGCATTGCTGGCGATGGTTACAGTGGTGGCGCCGATTGCAGGCCCTATCCTCGGTGGCTGGATTACCGACAGTTACAGCTGGCCGTGGATTTTCTTCATCAACGTGCCCATCGGCATCTTCGCGGTGATGGTGGTGCGCCAGCAACTCAAGGCTCGCCCGGTGGAAACCAGCCGCCAGCCGATGGATTACGTGGGGTTGATCACGCTGATCATTGGTGTCGGTGCATTGCAGATTATCCTCGACAAGGGCAATGACCTGGACTGGTTCGAGTCGAACTTCATCCTGATTGGCGCGGCCATTTCCGTGATAGCGCTGGCGGTGTTCGTGATTTGGGAAATGACCGACCAGCACCCGGTGGTGAACCTGAGGCTGTTCGCCTACCGCAACTTCCGCATCGGTACGTTGGTGCTGGTGCTGGGTTACGCCGGATTCTTTGGCATCAACCTGATCCTGCCGCAATGGCTGCAAACCCAAATGGGCTATACCGCGACCTGGGCCGGCCTGGCTGTGGCGCCGATCGGGATTCTGCCGGTGCTGATGTCGCCGTTTGTCGGCAAGTACGCGCACAAGTTCGACCTGAGACTGCTGGCTGGGCTGGCGTTTTTGGCCATTGGCCTGAGCTGCTTCATGCGCGCCGGGTTCAACAATGACGTGGACTTCCAGCACATCGCGTTGGTGCAACTGTTCATGGGCATTGGCGTGGCGCTGTTTTTTATGCCGACATTGAGCATTTTGATGTCGGACCTGCCGCCGAACCAGATCGCCGACGGCGCAGGCCTGGCGACGTTCCTGCGCACGTTGGGCGGCAGTTTTGCGGCGTCGCTGACCACGTGGATCTGGATTCGCCGGGCGGATCAGCATCACGCGTATTTGAGCGAAAGCATCACCACGTTCGACCCGGCCACCCGCGATGCGCTGAACACGCTGGGCGGGGCGGGGAATCCGGCATATGCGCAGCTCGATCATGTACTGACAAGTCAGGCCTACATGCTTTCAACCGTGGATTACTTCACGTTACTAGGGTGGGGGTTCATAGGGCTGATTCTGATTGTATGGCTGGCGAAACCGCCGTTTGCGGCGAAGGCTGGGCCGGCTGCCTCTGGTCACTGACCCAAACACAAAACCCCTGTAGGAGCGAGCCTGATCTGGTCCAGTAATTTTGGACATTGTTTTCGGTTCTCACGCCGCCATCTTTTCTGCCGCTACCGGCGAGTGGTAACCGTTGTAGCTGTGGCGCCTTACATTGTTGTAGCGCGCCACATATCGGT
>NZ_JAHBDK010000084.1 GCF_019956415.1 Pseudomonas sp. GL-B-19 | reverse complement strand
GGTGCCGGGGGTGCCGGGGGTGCCGGGATTGGAACCAGCAGCGGAATGAATAAAAACAGGCCATGAAGCAGTTCATGGCCTGTTTTCGCTACCCGATCGTCACAGTCGTTTGACCGGGGGCGGGCTCCACTTACCGGTCAACGCCTCGGATTTCGGGCCGTACAAGCGCATGGTCAAGTTGAACGCACCTTTGGGGGCAGGAAGCCAATTGGCCTCAAGGTCTTTGCCGGGGCTTTCATTCTGGAAATAAATATCCAGCGAACCGTCGGCATTGGTCTTGAACGGCATCCAGCTACTGACCGCAAAACGGTTGAGTGTATTGCCCACCTGGAACCCTTCCGGATCGTACAACGTGATCGACCAGAAAGCGTTCACCGGTGGCGCTTCACCCTTATCGAAATGCAGCACGTACTTGTTGGCCCCATCGAGTGGCTTGCCTTGGTCATCGCCCATGTTCAGCGGATAAATGGCATCCTCGGGCAAGTTCGCTCCCAAACCGACCTGCGCCACGATCGCGCGCTTAAGGTAGTAGTTGCCATAGACGCCCATGGTGTCGGTGTTCATCGACCAGCCGTTGACCACAGGAGCGAGCGAGGCAACCTTCCACTTCATCAGCGTTTGCGCTTCTTCAGGCGCGGTTTGCAGCGCGGCTTTAACGGCCGGATCCAGTGCCTCGATGTTGAACGATTTTCCCACCTCGATACCGATGCGTTGCATCTGCGCCAGAATCGGCTGGTCGGTGAGATGAGGCGGATTCATTTTGAGCAACTCGGCGGCGTAGGCAAAATAATTGGCCGCCGACATCGTATCAACCTGAATCTTCGGCGGCGTTTTCATGTCCACCGTCGGGTCGATTTTCACGGTGACCGGTTCAGCTTTTTTACCCAGCAGCGACAATGGCGTCACGGTGTAGCCCGCCTGAATCTTGTGCACCGCCGCATAGTCGGCTTCCCCGTCAGTTTTGGTCCGACCGATGATCCAGACAAAAGTCGTCGGTGCCGGTAAATGACTCAATCCCACCGGCACCGTTCCGGTCCAGCCCGGCGGTGTCACCAGAAACTGACTGGCCTGGGTGCCAGTCGTGCGCCAACCGGGCGACGCGAAAACGTCGCTCCACATGTCGAGCATCGGCAACAGATAAAAGCGCCCTGCCGTGTCCGGCGCGGAAATCACCAATGGCTCTTTGGTCAAGTCGAGCCAGGCGATGGAATACAGCGTATCGAAGTTCGGCCGCACCACACCTCTGAAACTCACGGGTGGGTACTCCGGCACACTCACAAACATGTTCATCGGGCCTTTACCGAACTCCTTGCCGGGTTCGATATTGGTGAACTGCTTGCGGGTGATGTCCATGGTCAACAGCGGATAAAAATACAGGTAGGCTTCAACGCCGATGGCATGCGCTTCTTCGGGCGTGACTTTCGGTTGAGCCTGGCTGGCCAGGGGAAAAACGGCCGCGGCCGCAAGCGTTAGAGCAACGGCTGTCAATGCTTGAGTAATCCACATTTAGGCGATCGTCCTTGCAATGGGGAGCGCTGCCGGGGTCGGCAGCTCTAACGGAACTCTAGACGATCGATTCAGCAAGAACTGACAGGCGGACGACCGGTTGTCGGGGTGTTGCCGGCCTGAAATAGCACTGAATGGTCGTTAATGCGCCTGGACATCGGAATGAATTGACCTGTGGATATGACCCAAGGCAAAACCCGATAACGCTGAAGGAGCTACGATTACTCTTACATCATGATAAGGAATCGACATGAGTAAGGCAGACGAGCTCGCCATGAAGTTGAAACACACTGGGGCTACCCACGCCGATCAGGCGATCGATAGCTGGCCGAACCAGGTTTACGAACTGTATCGCCAGATCGAGCACTGGCTGCTGCCGCTGACGGAGGTCGGCCTGGTATTGCGGCACAACCCCACACACGTTTTCGAGAGCGATCCAGAGGGGGAAACGTTCAACTATGCCATCGACCAACTGGTGATCGAAGGTAATGACCATACCCTGACTTTCGACCCCGTCGCGCGTTTCACCGAAGATGGCGAGGGCCGCGTAGAGATTCATTCCAAAGGCAAAGAGCTCGCATTGCTGCGTACCGTCGGTGAGCATGGCGAAACACATTGGTGGTTACAGGTCATTGAACAGCCAGGACAACAACTGGATGCGGTTGCGCTGACGGAGAACAATCTGCTTTCGGTCGTGCAGGAAGGTTTGGAGCTTTGGGACTAACCTTCTATTCGACCCTCGACTGTGTTCGACCGACAGCACAGGACAACATGCATGGACAGTTTTGTTTTGGGCACACGCGCCAAGGTTTCTGGGCAGAACAGGTTTGGTAATCGCACCGGCGCCGTTTCATATTTGAAAGTGTCCAGTGCCGCCACCGAACCCACCCCTTCAGATCAGGTAAGTACCGTCAAACAGTGGTTGGACCTGATCGTCCTACAAGCGAACCCTCCAGGCACCAAACCCGGAAAAGAACTGGATATTGTTTTTTTCGTTCATGGCTACAACACCGATTCAAAAGAAGCACTCAAGCGCCAGCGACTGGTCGAGAGCGAACTGAAAAAACGCAAATACAACTGCATGGTGATCGGCTTCGACTGGCCAAGTGCAGGCAGCGCTGAATTGTATCTGTATGACCGCTCCGAAGCGCAGGAAGCCGCCACGTCGTTAGTAACTGGCGGCATCATCCCGTTTGCCAACTACACGCTAAAAGACTGCCCCATAAACATCCATATCATGGCGCACTCCATGGGCGCCTTCGTGGTGCGTGAGGCGGTACGCGCGGTCGATAAAACTCGCAATGCGGACCTGGCCAATGACTGGCGCATCGGTCAACTGGTGTTGTTTGCGGCAGATATCTCCTCCGAGTGCTTTGAGCTCAACAACTCGGACATGATTCCGATCTTCAACCACTGCGGCCGACTGACCAACTACTTCAGTGGTTACGATGAAGCGCTGGCCGTTTCAAATGTCAAAAACATAGACATCAGCTCGCGCGTCGGACGCGTTGGCATGCCGATTGATACGCCAGCGCACGAAAAGGCCGTCGATGTTGATTGCGGACCGCGTTACAAGGCTGTCCCCAAAAGAAAATTCAAGATCATCGACGGCATGATTTCCCACTCCTGGTACCTGGAGGATCCGGTCTGGTACGACGATCTCGCCTATACCCTGCAAGGGCAAGTTGACCGTAACTCCATTCCGACCCGGATCTGGGTCAGTAAAAATGACTTTATCTTGAAGACCTGACTACCTGCCCGCCCCCAAAGCCGCATGCAAATCCAGCACCGGCAATGGCGAAGGCCGGTTCAACGCCCGCAACACCGGCGCATCGTAGCCATACACATCTGGCTTGAACGCCACTCGCCCGCCACTCTCCAGATCCACCGTCCAGTACGCCAACAACACCGGCACTTTCACCGGAAGCGAGATGTTCTGTGTCTTGCCATTGGCCAATTGTTTTTGAATGCCGGCGCTGTTCCATTTAACCGGGTCGTTGAACAACAGTTCCACCAATTGCAGCGGGTTCTCTACGCGGATGCAGCCCGAACTGGTCGCGCGCACAGTTTTGGCAAATAACTCGCGGTGCGGTGTGTCGTGGAGGTAAATCGCATAGTCGTTGGGGAAGCGGATCACCACCTGGCCCAGCGAGCTGTCAGGGCCGGCATCCTGGCGCAGGGTGAGCCCGCGCGGATTGCTCCAGTCAACGGATGACGGTTCGAGCACATTGCCTTCTCGATCAAGTACGCGTATCCGGTTGTTGGCCAAATAGCCTGGATTCGCCTGAACTTTTGGCAGCACGTCTTCCTTGAGGATCGTCGGCGGTACAGTCCAGGTCGGGTTAAACGTGATGTAGGTGATCTGCGCCTGAAAAATCGGTGTATTGCGAGCTGCTTTACCCACCTGCACCCGAGATCGCCAGATCGGTTGGCCATCGCGGTACATCGCCACCTTGTAGCCGGCGATATCGACGATAACAAAAGTGCCCTGCAGTTTATAAAGCAGCCAGCGCGCCCGCTCCATGTTCACCCGCACCTGGTCGATGCGCGCCTCAACAGGCACATTCAGCGCCTCCAGCGTAGTTGCCCCCGCCACACCATCCGCGCCAAGGTATTGCTCGGTCTGATACTTCTTCACCGCAGCGGTGACGGCACCGTCGTATTTCGTGCCGCGGCCCAATCGTGGATCAAGAAAGCCTGCCGCGACCATCCTCGCACGCAGCTGTGCGACAGCGGGTTCGTCCATGCCGGGCTTGAGCGAATGGTCTACAGCGACTTTCGGCCAGCCGCCTCTGTCCCGAACACCGCGCAGTTGCGCCAATGCCTGACGCAGACTCTTGTACACCGCTTCTTGCGGCGGTGCCTGTGCAAAAGCACTCGCCACGTCGTGATTGTCGAGTGCCGCGAAGAAGGCGTTGAAGTCGTCACGGGGGGCGACGCCGTTCGAGTCAAAATTCCAGTGATTGTCGAGCCGCGACGGGTCGACCTTGCCGCGCCGCAACTGCTGCAGCGCAGTAATAAAGGTGTGGGTGGTTGCGATATCAAAGGCTGCCCGCTGCTCAGTCGTGGCGGTCAAGGCGAGTACTGAAGGCTGTGTCCGGACAATTTCTTCAATATGGAAATCCGCCGGGTTCAAACCGTCGGCCTGCGTGTCGTTCAAGCTTTTGATCAACTGCGCGACGTCGCTGTCATTCGACCACGCCGCGCGATAGGCACGATGGGTATAAAAATCCATGACCAGACGGCTGACATCCACCCGCCGATAGCGCTTTGAAGTGAGCAATGGCGGAAACGCGGTTTTCATCGGCGCAAGTGTTGCCTGAATCGTTTGAGCGACGTTGTCGTCCGGTGCAGCGTCCATAACGGCGCTCGGCGCAGTTGCCGGCTCAATCGACGAAGTTTCGGCAACCGCTGCACCGCTGATCAGAAAGCCCATAAAAAGTATGCGGCTTATGACGAATAACCTTGTTAATTGCACCATAGATAATCCTTAATCTCCCGCATTCACCAGCTAGCTTCCCACGCACTGCTAGACTCGAACTTAACATGATGAGACATCTATATGGCGTTACTACGTTTTGGCCTTCCAATCGCGGCCCTGATACTGACTGCAATGTCCGTACCATCAGCTTACGCCGATTCGCTTGCCGCCGCCCTCGTCAAAGCAGCCCCCACTGCCGACGCCAAGGTCATTGACCTGGCGGTCCGCGCTTCAAAATGCAGCATTGCTCAAGGCGCAGCCCCTGTTCAAAGGCTTGCAGTCATCGACTATTCCCTGCCTTCGACTCAACAACGGTTGTGGGTGTTCGATCTAAAGAAACGCAAGTTACTGTTCCATGAACTGGTGGCCCACGGGCGCAATACCGGCGAGAACATGGCCGTTAACTTCTCCAATAAAAACGAAAGCTTCGCCACCAGTCTCGGCTTGTACCGCACGCAGTCAAGTTATGTCGGGCAAAACGGCTACTCGCTGCGCATGGAAGGCCTGGAACCGGGGTTCAACGACAACGCGTTTGACCGGGCGATCGTGATTCACGGCGCACCGTATGTCAGCCCGATGCTAGCCCGCGTGAATGGCCGGATTGGCCGAAGCCTCGGTTGCCCGGCAGTCAGGCCGGCGATTGCGCATCGGCTGATTGATTCGATGAAAGATGGGCAGCTGTTGTTTTCTTACTATCCGGATCAGCGTTGGTTGAAGAGTTCTTCTTATATCAATTGCGGCAGTGAAACCGTCGCGTCGGCGGCCAAATCAACCATCCGCAAGTAAATACCGCGTGAACCTGTCAAAACTGTAATCCCCACCTCAGTCTTCTGAAAGGCAGCCTTCGTTAGTCTCGCCGTCAACTCCACGTTGACGGACCGGGAACAACGGCATGCATTCCAACACTTCAAGACGCACTTTCGTGAAGGGCCTGGCCGCCGGCGGGTTGCTCGGCGGCCTCGGCTTATGGCGCGCACCGGTCTGGGCAGTCACCAGCCCCGGCGAACTTCAAGTCCTGGCAGGCACCGATTTCGACCTGTTGATCGGCGAAACCCCGGTCAACTTCACCGGCAACCCACGCTCCGCCATGACCATCAACGGCGGCATTCCCGGCCCGCTGCTGCGCTGGCGTGAAGGCGACACCGTCACGTTGCGGGTGAGGAACAAACTCAAGGACGACACCTCCATCCACTGGCACGGCATTTTGCTGCCGGCCAACATGGACGGCGTACCAGGCTTGAGCTTCCACGGCATCGAACCCGGGGGAATGTACCTCTACCAATTCAAGGTTCGGCAAAACGGTACTTACTGGTACCACAGCCATTCAGGCCTTCAGGAACAGTCCGGCGTTTACGGCCCGCTGGTGATCGACGCCAAAGAGCCTGAGCCGTTCCAGTACGACCGCGACTACGTGGTGATGCTGACCGACTGGACCGACGAAGACGCCGTCAGCCTGATGAAGACGCTGAAAAAACAGTCCGACTACTACAACTACAACAAACCCACCGTGGGTGATTTCATCCACGACGTCGGCGAAAAAGGTTGGGGCCCAACGGTCGCGGATCGAAAGATGTGGGCCGAGATGAGGATGAACCCAACCGATCTCGCCGACGTCAGTGGCGCCACTTACACCTTTTTGATCAACGGCCAGGCGCCGGACATGAACTGGACCGGTGTGTTCCGGCCCGGCGAGAAGCTGCGCCTGCGCTTCATCAACGGCTCTGCCATGACGTATTTCGACGTGCGCATTCCCGGCCTGAAAATGACCGTGGTGGCGGCAGATGGATTGCACGTCAAACCGGTGAGCGTCGACGAGTTTCGGATCGCGGTGGCGGAGACGTTCGATGTGATCGTCGAGCCGACGCAAGAGGCCTACACCCTCTTCGCCCAATCGATGGATCGCACCGGGTATGCACGCGGTACGCTGAGCGCGAAGGCGGGTTTATCCGCGCCGATCCCTGCGCTGGACCCTCGCCCGCGGGTGACCATGGATGACATGGGCATGGGTGGGATGGACCACGGCAGCATGGGCGATATGGCAGGCATGGATCACAGCAGCATGGCCATGCCGGGCATGCAAGCTCATCCGGACACGGAAAAAGACAATCCGCTGGTGGACATGCAGGCCATGACCACCTCGCCAAAACTCGACGATCCGGGGTTGGGCCTGCGCAACAACGGACGCAGGGTCCTCACCTATTCCGACCTGCGCAGCACCTTCGAAGACCCCGATGGCCGAGAGCCTGGTCGCACCATCGAACTGCACCTTACCGGCCACATGGAGAAATTCGCCTGGTCGTTCAACGGCGTGAAATTCTCCGACGCCGAACCGCTGCGCCTCAAGTACGGAGAGCGAGTACGCGTGGTGCTGGTCAACGACACGATGATGACCCACCCCATTCACCTGCACGGCATGTGGAGCGACCTCGAAGACGAAAACGGCCAGTTCATGGTGCGCAAACACACGATAGACATGCCACCCGGCTCCCGGCGCAGTTACCGGGTAACCGCCGATGCGCTCGGCCGCTGGGCCTATCACTGCCATCTCCTGTACCACATGGAAATGGGCATGTTCCGTGAAGTTCGCGTGGAAGAATGAGGCGCTATCCCATGACCAGACTTACCCCGATTTCCCTGGCGCTCATGACGGTGGGCCTGACGCTCTCTTCGGCCATGGCCGCTACCCACGACATGCAGGGCATGGACCATAGCCAGATGCAAAGCATGGGCGACTTCCAGATGCAGCCCGCCGCGCCGACCGAAAGCCGCACACCGATCCCGGTGCTGACCGATGCCGATCGCGCCGCCGTGTTCGCCAGCCCCGGCGGGCACAAGGTGCATGACTCCGCGCTCAACTATTACTTCCTCGCCGACAAACTCGAATGGCAGGACGCCGACGACGGCAGCACGCTCGTCTGGGATCTCTCCGGCTGGGTCGGTGGCGACATCGATCGCCTGTGGCTGCGCTCCGAAGGCGAGCGCAGCAACGGCAAGACCGAGGACGCCGAAGTCCAGGCGCTGTGGGGCCACGCGATTTCCCCTTGGTGGGACGTGGTCAGCGGCGTACGCCAGGACTTCAAACCCGGCGCCCCGCAAACCTGGGCAGCCTTCGGCGTGCAAGGCATGGCGCTGTACAACTTCGAAGCCGAGGCCACTGCGTTCATCGGCGAAGCTGGCCAAACCGCCGCCAGACTGGAAGGCGACTACGACATTCTGCTGACCAACCGGCTCATCCTGCAGCCGACCGCCGAGCTGAATGTCTACGGTAAAAACGACCCGCAACGGGGCATCGGCTCGGGTCTGTCCAACACCGAAGCCGGTCTGCGCCTGCGCTATGAAATCCGCCGCGAATTCGCGCCGTACGTTGGCGTGACCTGGTATCGCACCTACGGCAAAACCGCCGACTACGCCACCAACGAAGGCGAGGATCGCAGTGAAACGCGCCTCGTCCTCGGGGTTCGGCTGTGGTTTTAAACCCTTTTACCCAAAACAACAATTTAACGAGGCCTTGCATGCGCACCATCAAAATAACCGCTTTCGCCATCGGATTGCTGATGAGCACACTCGCTCAAGCACACCCGAAACTGCTCTTCTCCGCCCCAACTGAAGGCGCGGATGGCGCGTCGCCCAACACGATCGAACTGCACTTCTCGGAAAACCTCATGACCCAGTTCTCCGGCGCAAAACTGGTGATGACCGAAATGCCCGGATTGGCCCACTCGCCGATGCCGATGAAAGCCAAAGTCACCGGCGGCAGCGACCCGAAAACCATGGTCATCACTCCACTGTCGCCACTGCCCACTGGCACCTACAAAGTGGAATGGCGCGCGGTGTCCTCGGACACCCACCCGATCACCGGCAATGTCACGTTTAAAGTGAAGTGATGGATGAGCGACTCGGTCAGCATTGCGCTGCGGTTTGCGTTGTATCTGGATTTGATGCTGCTGTTCGGGCTGGCGCTGTTTGGGCTTTACAGCCTTCAAGGACGGGAGCGGTTGTCAGGGGCGGTGTTGTCGTTTCGGTCGATGTTGACGGGGACTGCGATGCTGGGTGTGTTGCTGTCCGTCGTCAGCATGGTGACGATGGCGAGCGCCATGAGCGGAGAGTCGGACCTCACTGAACTGCGCCCGCACATCGAGATGATGGTGCTTGAGACGGATGTCGGATTGGCCTGGATCGTGCGTATCGTTGCGCTGGTGGTCTGCGGTTTAGCCATGATGCTCAACCCTCGCGCGCCCGGTGTAAGTTTGCTGGTCGCCTCGATCGCCGGCGGCATTACCCTCGCCTCCCTGGCCTGGAGCGGACATGGCGCGATGGATGAAGGCAGTCGGCGCATCTGGCATTTCACCAGCGACATTCTGCATTTGTTGGCGGCGGGTGCCTGGCTGGGTGCACTGGTGGCGTTTGCGTTGATGGCGAAGATCAATGCGCTGCAAACCGAAGTGCGCATCAGGTTGCTGGCCCGTGCGGTGACGCGGTTTGAAACCGCAGGTGCGTTGATCGTCGTGGTCATTACGGTGACGGGTGTTGTGAACTATCTGTTTATCGTTGGCCCGAAACTGGATGACGTTTTACTCAGCACCTACGGGATTTTGCTGTTTATCAAAGTCGCACTGTTCGCCGCAATGCTGGTGCTCGCGGCGTTGAACAGATTTCACCTCGGGCCATTTTTGGAACGGTCGCTGCGAGACGGGCAGTATCAGGTCGCAGCCAATGCGTTGCGGCGCAGCGTGCTGGTGGAACTGGCGGCAGCGGTGTTGATTGTCGGGTTGGTGGCATGGCTGGGGACGTTGAGTCCGGAAATGGCCAACGGGGTCAGCGGTTGAGACGGTACTCAAACCCCAGGACAGTATTTAGTGTTTATTATCCGTTCGGGGACGGTCGTGCGTTATCGCTGAACCGATGAGATTCCATCAAAAAAAGTCCGAGAACAATGAAGAATATAAAAAGCACAATGATGCTCGGCGGTTTGCTCGTTCTATCGTTTGGCGTACAGGCAGAACCATCGCATCTGGACAGCGTCATCCAGCAAGGCCAACTTCGCGTGTGCACCACAGGCGACTACAAACCCTACACCTACAAAGCCGAGAACGGCGAATATTCAGGCATCGACATCGCCATGGCCCAGTCACTGGCGGACAGCCTGGGCGTCAAGGTTGAATGGGTGCAGACCACTTGGAAAACCCTGTTGCCCGACATGCTGGCGGGCAAATGTGACATCGGCATGGGTGGGATCTCGGTCACCTTGGAGCGCCAGAAAAAAGCCTTCTTCAGCACCATGCTAGACGTCGATGGCAAAATCCCGCTGGTGCGCTGCGAAGAGCAGGCGCTGTACCAAACCGTCGAGCAAATTAACCAGCCCTCAGTGCGCCTGGTTGAACCGGCCGGCGGCACTAACGAAGTGTTTGTTCACGCCTTCCTGCCCAAAGCGCAACTGAGCCTTCACGACAACGTGACCATCTTTCAGGAACTGCTGGACAAGAAGGCTGACGTGATGATTACCGATGCGTCGGAAGCGCTGTACCAGCAGAAACTCAAACCCGGATTGTGCGCAGTTAACCCGAGTCAGTTTATGCAGTATGGGGAAAAGGCTTACCTGCTGCCGCGCGACGACATGACCTGGAAGTTGTATGTCGATCAGTGGTTGCACTTGGCCAAGGTGACAGGTAATTACCAAAAAGTCCTAAGCCAGTGGATAGCAACGCCCGGGACTAAATAGCCGCTAGATTATCCCCCGTAGCAACTGGCGAAGCCTGCGTCCGACTGCGTAGCAGTCGCCAACCCAAAGCACACGGCACATCAGGCAAAACCCAAAACGGCGGAAACAGTTCCGCCGTCGTTAATCGTCGTGCAACAAACCCGAACTGTACTCGCCGAAGCTGTTGCCGAGCGCACTGCCATGGAATTTCATCTTGTCGGGGTTGTTGGTCGGCCCCGGGCCAAAGCCGGCAGACGGCAGGGTGGCTTCTGAGTAATCGCTATGGGTGTTCACACCCGAACAGGCGCTCAACAGCAACGCACCACCGATTAGTACGACTTTGACGAGATTCGAGATCATTTTTTCAGTTCCCTGTGGGATGGAAGTGCGGTGATACGAGCTTGAGTCGTAATCCTAGGCGGTAATCTCGGTGGGCATTGTGAAACTTTGCTGGGCGACAGCATTGGTTCAGCCAGGGCGGTTTCCGGATGGAAAAACGGGTGTTCCCTCAGGAACGCCCTTTTCTGTTTAGAGCCGCGACGCCTAAACCTGCACCTGCAATCGCCGCCCCACTACATCCATCAAATCACAGCCATCACGCAACGGAATCGCCAGCACCCGCGCGAAGATGAATTGGATGTAGCAATCCACCGCAGCCCCGGCCCGCCTAGCCTCCCCTGCTTTTTTTCTTCACCGTGTAGCAATTCTTAAGCAGGCTGAAACACATGCCTGTCACGGACACTACCTGTTATTTGTTTGTAGTCTTGGGGGAGTCGACCATTGCTTAGGAAAGAGGGCAGGAAGTCACCCTCTCAACATTCGACTGCTACGCTGAATTCTTCACGGAGGATTCGCGATGCCACACTCTGATCTGCTCCCTAGTCATGAATGAGAGGTCGCCATCAGCGCTCTGGGCAGCTTCTACAAGACTGAACTAGCTTTACCTACAAGCTTCAAGTGCTTGGAGTTCTTCCTGCTTCGGCATCGCAGTGGGCGGTACCGTAAGCCCATTCGTACGCGGCACTTTTGGGGAAGAAGCAATGCTCAGCTTGAGTCTCCTGGCTTTATTCCTGATAGCGATCCACTGCCTGTCGGCAAGGAGATGTGATGCGCGCCACAGCGTTTTCAGTCGGTCAACCTGCTCCATGGTTCCATTGCCGCACTCAACAAAGAGAGCACTTTTGTTTCGACACTATTGCCGGTCGGTATGTAGTGCTTTCTTTTTTCGGTTCTGCGGCTGATCCCGCATCAATTAAAGTTCTGGAAGGTGTTCGGGCCCATCGTCAGCGGTTCAATGACGATCAAGTCTGCTTCTTTGGTGTTTCCGTAGATCCGGATGATGAAAAGCTGAAGCGGGTAGAAAGTGCGATACCTGGCGTGCGCTTCATCTGGGACTTCGATCGGTCAGTTAGTAAGCTCTACGGTACATTGCAGATAGACGGCAGCATCAGGCAAATGACCTATGTGCTGGATCCTGCGTTACGTGTCCTGGCCATCGTCCCGATAGAGACGCGAGTTGATAACCATGTACCCTCGTTAATGCGTTTTCTGGATAGATTACCCGCACTGATGCCGCCACATGCCGCCACTCCACACGCACCAGTCTTGGTGATTCCCCGTATATTTGAGCCCAAGCTGTGTAAAGCACTAATAAGTTACTACGACGAACGTGGTGGAGAGGAATCCGGGTTTATGGTGGAGCAGTCGGGTAAAACCGTCCACATCACCGACCATGGCCACAAGCAACGTCGTGACTGCACTATTGAAGATGAGGCTCTATCCAAAGCATGTTCGTTGCGTATAGCCAACCGTCTGCTTCCAGAGCTACATAAAGCGTTCCAGTTCAATGCCACTCGAATGGAGCGCTATCTGGTGGCCTGCTACAACAGCGAGGAAGGCGGGCATTTCCGGCCCCATAGGGATAACACCACGAAGGGTACAGCGCATCGCCGTTTTGCCGTTTCCTTGTTTCTTAACACGGGAGAGTACGAAGGCGGTTCTCTGCATTTTCCAGAGTATGGAAAAATGCTTTACAGCGCGCCAACAGGAGGGGTCGTGGTGTTTTCGTGTTCACTTTTGCACGAAGCCACTCCTGTAACCCAAGGTCGCCGTTATATGTTTCTCCCGTTTTTATACGATGATGCTGCTCGCGCCATTCGAAAACAGAATCTCCCATTTTTTGGAAGCTGACTCGTACTCAAACACAAAATAAAGGGGACGGATTTATTGACTCATAGCTTGCCTTGCTAAATCCCCCCAACCCTTTGCTCATACGCCCTGATCAACCGCAGCAAGACTCGCCCGCGCCCCATAAGCCCAATCCTGATAAACTCCCGTCTTTCGCCCCACCGATTCCAGACCCCCAATG
>NZ_JAHBDK010000083.1 GCF_019956415.1 Pseudomonas sp. GL-B-19 | reverse complement strand
GGGTGGGGACATGGGGATGATGGGCGGTCCATCGGAACGGTTGTGCTACCTGACCATCAAGTACGATCATTTCGAAGCCGGCCAGCGTTATTTGCTGGTCGGGCAGTCCATAGCGTTTATCCCCGGCGCCCGGTTGTACAACGCCAAACGCGAGATCGTCGCTGAAGACAGCGAGTCCTATTGCCTGTGAGGCGAATCAGCGGTCATTTTTCTGATAGATGATTTTCTTGGTGCCGTTTTCGCATGAGCCTACGACCATGTTCTGATCGTGGACTTCGTCATTGGTGACGATTTCCAGGGTGTAGGACGAAACCCTTTGGGCCTGGATCTTGGCTTCGATCTCGGCCTTGAGTTCTTCACAGGGTTTCGGTGCTGCGAGGGCCGATGTGGCCAATGCGCAACAGATAACCGCCAAGGTAAAACGTTTCATGGTTGAAGCTCCTTTGAGGCAGCGCGCAGGGTAATACGCTTTCACTGCTGTCATTTATTCGACCACAATTTGGCTGGTCAGGTTTTGTCCGGGCGCAAAAAAAGACCGCTGCCTGCTTCAGACTGCGATCTTTTCCAGGTGACTGCAAACGCTGTGATCAGCTGAGCAATGTCGCATCCAGACTGATTTTCGCATTCAACACTTTGGAAACCGGGCAGCCTTCTTTGGCTTTGTTGCTCAATTCCACAAACTGCGCCTGAGTTGCCCCTGGGATTTTCGCCTTGAGGGTCAACTTCACGGCCGTGATCGCAAAACCACTGTCCACCTGATCCAGGGTGACTTCGGCATGGGTATCGATGCTGTCAGCCTTGAGACCGGCATCGCCAAGAATCATTGAAAATGCCATGGAGAAGCACCCCGCATGGGCGGCGCCGATCAGCTCTTCCGGATTGGTGCCTTTGCCGCCCTCGAAACGCGCTTTGAAGCCGTAAGGTGCTTCTCTGAGCACGCCGGTTTCAGTGGAGATCGAGCCAATGCCGGTTTTCAGGTCACCTTCCCAATGAGCCGATGCTTTCTTCGTAATAGCCATATCTGCCTCCTCAAGATCCGGCGCGAAGCGCCTTCGTGGTTTTCGGTTACAGGGTTCTGAGGATAGCCGCTGGTGCAAAGTTCACCTGATCTCATTAGTCCTACTGTTTTCGTAGGTTTTTTTGGCTTGGCTATTGAATCTCGGGTATATGCCCTCATTGCATGAAGCACGCTTATGGATTCGGCAGGTTTTCGTTTGCAATAAAAAACCTGCGACCTCAATTGGAGAAGCAGGTTTATGAAACGACTGTCCGACATCAAGTTCTCGACCCTTGATCTGGTGCCTGTGCGCGAGAACGGCAGCGCAGCTCAGTCGCTGCGCAATTCCCTGGACCTGGCGCAGCACGTCGAAAAATTCGGCTACAACCGCTTCTGGGTCGCCGAGCACCACAACATGGACGGCATCGCCAGCTCGGCGACTTCCGTGTTGCTTGGCTATCTGGCAGGCGGTACCTCGACCATTCGGGTCGGTTCAGGTGGCGTGATGCTGCCTAACCACGCGCCGCTGGTAATCGCCGAGCAGTTCGGCACCCTGGAAAGTCTGTACCCGGGGCGTATCGACCTGGGCTTGGGCCGCGCGCCCGGTTCTGATCAAATGACTGCCCGCGCGCTGCGTCGTGAACGTTCCGGCAGTGCCGACGACTTCCCGGAAGACGTGGCCGAATTGATGCGCTACCTCGGTCCACGCACCCCGGACCAGCGAATCATCGCCATGCCGGGCACCGGCACCAACGTCCCGGTCTGGTTGCTGGGCTCCAGTCTGTTCAGTGCGCAACTGGCCGGTGAGCGTGGTTTGCCCTACGCCTTCGCCTCCCATTTCGCACCGCGTTTCATGCATGAGGCGATTCGCGTTTACCGCAATCACTTCAAGCCTTCAGCGGTATTGGATAAGCCCTACGTGATGCTCGGTGTGCCGCTGGTGGCTGCTGATACAGACGAGCAGGCTGATTATCTGGCGACGTCGGTCTATCAGCGGATTCTCGCGCTGATGCGTGGGCAAAGTCTGGTTCAGCGTCCGCCGGTGAAAACCATGGACGGGTTGTGGCTGCCGCATGAGCGGGAAGCGGTCAGTGATTTCCTTGGGTTGGCGATGGTGGGTAGCCCGCAGAAAATCCGCGCCAAACTGGACGTGCTGGTCGAGCAGACTCAGGCCGACGAACTGATTTTTACCTGCGACCTGTACGAACATGCCGATCGTCTGCGCTCCTATGAACTGTTGGCGCAGGTTATTAACGGCTGACACTTAAACGGCACTCACAAAAAAGCCGACGCCATTGCGTCGGCTTTTTCAGTTTCGAAGATGGGTCAGCCCTGCTTGTAGACGATTTGCCTGGAGCCTTTTTCACAGGTGCCAACGACTTTTCCATCAGCAGCAGCGCCTTTATCGACGATTTCAAGTGTGTAATTGGAAACACCCTTAGCATCCAGTTTCGCTGCGATTTCGGTTTTCAGCTCGTCACATGACTTGCCCTGGGCAAAGGCTGTTCCCGCAAGGCTCAACAAACCAATCGCCAAAATAAACTTCATCATCGGTCGCATTCCCTGGTCGGATCAAAAGGGGCATCCAGCCAACTGCTGGATGCACACATGTAGCGCTTTGCCTTTCCAGATGGCCCTCGGCCAGCGCGCAATTTCAAAAGACTAGCTCAAACTCAGCTGCTGGCAATCCGGAATCCGACTTTGAGCGTCACCTGAAAATGTGCCGCCTTGCCGTCCTTGATGTGCCCGCGGGTTTCGGTCACTTCAAACCATTCCATGAGCTTGAGACTTTTGCTGGCTTCAGCCAGCGCATTATTGATGGCGTCTTCAATGCTACTGGTGGACGAGCCGACCAGTTCGACTTTTTTGTAGGTGTGATGGTCAGTCATGGCGTTCTCCTCAGGGTGTGAATTACAGACTAGCAGTGATTTTTGGTCTTACTTGCGTCGGCCAATCAGAAAGGGATATGCAGATTTACTGCACTTTCTCCAACCCCTGAAGTCCCAATCAACACACGCAACTCAATCAATGCAGGAGAGCCACCATGGCCAACACTTCATTACGTAAAGCCTCATTGCAAAGCATGGAAGCCGAGATCGAGAGTCTGCTGAAATCGTTGGAAAGCCTGAAAGACGATGCTTCGGACGAGTCGCGTAGAACTCTGAAAGCCTTAAAAGCCAATGCCGAAAGTGCGCTGAAACATTCGCGTCATCTGCTCAGCGATGCGTACGAAGAAGTCAAAGTCAAAACCCGTGAAACCGGCATCGCCACTCGGGACTACGCCCAGGAACATCCTTGGACGACAGCCGGTGTTGCCGTGGGTGCGTTGGGTCTTCTCGCGGCCTATCTGTTGTGCAAACGCGGGGATTAATCCGCTGGGTGCAGTTCATTCTTGAGCCACTGCGCCAGTTGCCGAGCCCGCCCGTCCGCGGCACGCTTGGGTAACCACAACGCCAGTTGCGCCGGGGTTTCACTGAAACCCCATGGCGCAACCAGGCGACCGGCCTTCACGTCTTCGGTCACCAGCGGCTCCGGTGCAATCGCCACCCCGAGGCCAGCCACCGCAGCTTCCAGCAAGTAATACAAATGCTCAAAACCCTGACCGTACTTCAACGCCTTGGCGTCGAGGCCGCTTTGCTGTGCCCAACTCGGCCACGCCTGGGGTCGTGAGGTGGTGTGTAGCAATGGCTCCTTCAGCAGCGCCATGGCCGGTGCGCCTTGCAACCTTTCGTAGCCGGCGAATCGCGGGCTCATGACCGGGCCGATCCGCTCGCTGGTCAACTCATAGACTTGCATGTCCGCAGGCCATGGCGGCTCTGCAAACACCAGCAATGCATCGAGTCCTGGACGACGCGGATCGAGATCGCCTTCTCCGGCTGACAGGTGCAGACGCAAGTCAGGCAGGTCCGCATTCAGTCGTCCCAGGCGTGGAATAAACCAGCGCGCGAGCAGACTTCCCGAGCAACCGAGTACGAAGGGCGCATTGGCGGTGCTTTGCGTCAGCTCTGCACACACCGTGCGTAACCGTTCGAACGCTTCGCCGCTGGCATCACGCAAGCGAATGCCGGCATCTGTGAGTTTAAGGCCGCGACCGTCCTTGATGAACAGGCTGACGCCGAGGTGTTCTTCGAGCACCTTGAGCTGCCGGCTGACCGCGCCATGGGTGACGTGCAGCTGTTCGGCGGCCTGACTGACGCTGTTCAGTCGGGCAGTCGCTTCGAAGGCACGAAGCGCGTTCAGCGGGGGAAGGTCGTGACTCATGGGATCTGTGAGTTTTCCTGACAGGTTGTGGCGATCTTATCGGTTTTCAGTGCGGGGCGTCAGGGGTAGAGTTAAGCCCACTCTCTACAAAAGCATCATCCCACCCATTCAACCGGAGCGACCCATGACTCAGACTAATCTGCGCAACGGCCCCGACGCCAACGGCCTGTTTGGCGCGTTCGGCGGCCGCTACGTCGCCGAAACCCTGATGCCGTTGATCCTCGACCTGGCCCGCGAATACGAAGCGGCCAAGGCAGATCCGGCGTTCAAAGAAGAATTGGCTTACTTCCAGCGTGACTACGTCGGACGTCCAAGCCCGCTGTATTACGCCGAACGTCTGACCGAGTTCTGCGGCGGCGCGAAGATTTATCTCAAGCGCGAAGAGCTGAACCACACAGGCGCGCACAAGATCAACAACTGCATCGGCCAGATCCTGCTGGCGCGGCGCATGGGCAAGAAACGCATCATCGCCGAAACCGGCGCGGGCATGCACGGCGTGGCGACTGCCACCGTGGCGGCGCGTTTCGGTCTCGACTGCGTGATCTACATGGGCACCACCGACATTGAGCGTCAGCAAGCCAACGTGTTCCGCATGAAGCTGCTGGGTGCTGAAGTGATCCCGGTCGTGGCCGGCACCGGTACCCTGAAAGATGCGATGAACGAAGCGCTGCGTGACTGGGTGACCAACGTCGACAGCACCTTCTATCTGATCGGCACTGTGGCCGGTCCGCACCCTTATCCAGCGATGGTTCGCGACTTCCAGGCGGTTATCGGCAAGGAAACTCGCGATCAATTGCAAGCTCAGGAAGGCCGTCTGCCGGACAGCCTGGTGGCATGCATCGGTGGCGGTTCCAACGCCATGGGCCTGTTCCACCCGTTCCTCGATGACAAGAGTGTCGAGATCATTGGCGTTGAAGCGGCCGGTTACGGTATCGAAACCGGCAAGCACGCGGCCAGCCTGAACGGCGGCGTACCGGGCGTGCTGCACGGTAACCGTACGTTCCTGTTGCAGGACGACGATGGCCAGATCATCGACGCCCACTCGATTTCCGCCGGCCTCGACTATCCAGGCATCGGTCCGGAACACGCTTGGTTGCATGACATCGGTCGCGTTCAGTACACCTCGGTAACCGACGACGAAGCCCTCGACGCGTTCCACAAATGCTGCCGTCTGGAGGGGATTATTCCTGCACTGGAAAGCGCCCACGCCCTGGCCGAAGTGTTTAAACGCGCGCCGACCCTGCCGAAAGATCACCTGATGGTGGTCAACCTGTCCGGCCGTGGCGACAAAGACATGCAAACCGTGATGCACCACATGGAACACTCCCAACAAGAGCAATCCAAGCAGGAGAAACACTGATGAGCCGCCTGCAAACGCGCTTTGCCGAACTCAAGGAACAGAATCGCGCCGCCCTGGTGACCTTCGTCACTGCTGGCGACCCGAGCTATGACACTTCCCTGGCGATCCTTAAAGGCTTGCCCGCGGCTGGCGCCGACGTGATCGAGTTGGGCATGCCCTTCACTGATCCGATGGCCGATGGTCCGGCGATCCAGCTGGCCAACATTCGCGCTTTGGGCGCCAAACAGAACCTGGCGAAAACCCTGCAAATGGTTCGCGAGTTCCGTGAAGGCAACAGCGAGACTCCGCTGGTACTGATGGGTTATTTCAACCCGATCCACATGTACGGCGTGCCGCGCTTCATCGCCGACGCCAAAGAGGCCGGCGTTGATGGTCTGATCGTGGTCGACTTGCCCCCGGAACATAACGGCGAGTTGTGCGACCCGGCTCAGGCAGCGGGCCTGGATTTCATCCGCCTGACCACCCCGACCACCGATGACGTGCGTCTTCCGACCGTCCTGAACGGCAGCTCCGGTTTTGTTTACTACGTGTCGGTTGCTGGTGTGACCGGCGCAGGGGCGGCGACTCTGGAACACGTTGAAGAGGCGGTTGCCCGTCTGCGTCGCCACACTGATTTGCCGATCAGCATCGGTTTCGGCATTCGTACTCCGGAGCAGGCGGCTTCCATTGCTCGTCTGGCTGATGGTGTTGTTGTGGGGTCGGCGTTGATCGATCACATCGCCAACGCTTCGACACCGGATCAGGCGATTGACGGCGTACTGAGCCTTTGCGCAGCGCTGGCAGAAGGCGTGCGCCAAGCGCGAGTCAGCTGAAGTTCAAGTTCCTGATACAGAGGAATTAGAGCCTCGCGGCACAGACTAAACAGCAAGACCGAGGGCTTCAGAACTGTGTTCTGAAGCCCTTTTTTCTACGGCAGTTCCAACCCGCCTGCTGCTTTGTGCAGCTTTCTCAGATGTTCGCCAACCTGCTTCAGGTTGGCTTCATTGGCGGCCATTTCGGCAGCACGGCCGGGTTCGAGCAGCGCTCGCACTTCCTTGTCCAGATCCCCTGTCAGCGCCAGCAACTGCTTTTGGCGCTGGCTGCTCTCCGACTCCAGGCGTTCCCACTCACTGGGTTGGGGCAATCCATAACCACCGCTGCCGAGCAGTTCAGCCGGACGGCTAAGGTAGCCGCTATTGGCGAGAATCTGTTGCAAGGTCGCATCGGCCTTGTCCATGCCGCCGTGTTCCAGGTTCCGAGCGCCGAGGTAGCGCTGCTTGACTTCGTCCTGGGCCAGCAGCATTTGTTGGCGGAAGGCTGCCTGCTCCAACAGCAGCAATGCGGCACTGGCGCGCAGGTCTGCCTGCTCGAACCATTGCCGGCGCTCGACCGCTTTCAATGCCAGCCAGTCTTCGACTTTGTCCTGCTTGATCGGCACGCGCTTTTTCAGCACGTCGAACATGGCCTGATAACGGTCGCGGAAGGAATCGAAGCGATAGCCCAGCCGGAGCGCTTCGCGTGGGTCGTCAAGCACACTGGTATCCGCCAGTCCTCGACCCTTGAGCACTTCCAGCAGGCCGTTCGGCATGATGTTATCCAGCCCGACCAGTTGCGCATGGTTGGTACTGCTACGCAGCAATTTCAGTTCTTCTACCGCACAGTTGTTCGATAGGAAAAAGTAGTTGCCGTCGTAACTCCAGTGCATCTCGGCGGCATGTTCCACGACACCTTCGATCTCGCTGTGCGACAGGTTCAGTGGCACCGAAGCCAGGCTGCGCAGTTCGGTCTTGGTGTACTCGTCGATGACCTGGGAGAGCGGCAGGACAAACAGGCGTGACGGGTATTTACCAATGAGTCCGCCCCAACTCGAAAGCTGCACGTCACCGACGAAGGCGCGGTAGGACAAGACCAGATGCTGGTCCAGATCGAGACGGCAGTCGGGGCCCCGTGGTCGCCCTGGCGCACAGATGACCAGCCGCAACATGCTGTGGCCCCAGCGGCTGACCCAGTTCTGATTGGCTTCGGCCAGCAGATAGTCGATGGCGTAGACCCGTTCCGGATCGACCTGCCCGAGGGGTTGCTTGGCGAAGTCATTGCCGGCGTTGAGAAAGGCGACGGTTTTAGCGCAGGTGTTTTTGGTCGCCGGTGCCCAGCCAAAGTGTTCCTGGTAGTAGCGGTACAGCGCCGGGCGACGACAGGCGTAGCTCGGGTCGAGGAGGAAATACTCCATGTTGACTGCGACGAACTCTTTCGGACTGCTCGTTTCGTAAATGTCCGGGCTGCGGGCGATCTGTCGGTTGTGCTGTTCACGCTCGCCGCGACGGCCGACATATTGTGGCCAGCCGGCAAGGTCGAGCAGGCGCGGATCGTCGCTGAGGGTAAAGCGTCGATCAGTCTGGCCACGGCACTGATCGGGAATCCCCACCAGTCCCGAGCTACTGTTGCGCCGGGTACAGTGTTGAATCAGTTTGCGCTCATCGTCTGGCCACAGGCGCGAGCGATCATAGATGTGGGTCAGTTCGTGCAGCACCGTGGCGAGCATTTCGCGGCGGACAGTGCCATGAGGGCGATAAGTCTTCTTGCTCGCAGCACTGCCGTCGGTGAGGCTGGCGAGCAGGTTACGGTTCAAGTCGAGTTCGGACACCAGCGATGCCTGGCCGTAGGCATTGCTCGGCATGTCATCGGTCCAGCCGACATCAATACGCCGGTCCAGTTGCTCGATGAACCGGGGCGGCAACGCCTGCATGGCTTCATCGAGCAGTGCCTGACTGGCTTGCTGTTGAGCTGGGCTAAGACCTTCAGTCTTGAGCTGTAATTGCAGGCTGGCGTGAGCCGTGCTGCCGAACAGCATCATGACCCCGGCCAGTAGCCAGGCGGCTGACGGCCTCACAGTGCGAGGATGGCTTCGGCGAGTACCTGATCACTGGCATCCCGGGCTTCCGGCACGCGAACGCGCAGGGTATTGAACGCTGCTTCGAGGCGCGCGCCGCGGATATCGCCATCACTGGCCACGAAACTCGCGGCGTCGTCCTGGGCTTCGCGGATGATCTTCGAGTCACGAATGGAGGTGGTGGTATCAGAGGTGAAATCAAGCGTGCGTTGGGTGGCACGAATGAGGACGTTACTGGTGGCAACCAGGGTATGGGCCTGGGCCACATCGGCCAACAACAGCAGGCCAAGGGTGGCAGCAATAAGCGGGCTACGCATGGAACGACTCCGAGGGAACAGGGATAACTATTGGACGAGAATTGCTTGTGCCAGTTCAAGGTCGCGTGCATGAAGTTTTGGCTGGGTATAGCGCAGATAAATCAGGGCGGATTCCAGCTGTGCTGCACGCAATTGGCCCTCGCTGGCAATGAATGCCGCTGCATCATCGTGAGCGACGAGCAGCAGTTTACGGTCGAAGGGTGCGCAGGTCACCAGACTGGCGCCGTAACCACTAGCCACAATGCCTTGAGTAGAAAGATTAAAGGCATCGAAGGCATGGGCCGAGCCGGACCAGCAGGCTACAAGAATGACCGGAGTGATCAACAGCAGTGAATGAAAACGCATGAAGCTCGATAGCTGGAAGCGGGCCTCAAGGCTAGCGCAACGTCCGGTCTAGAGCCAGTGCCGAAACACGGGGACACGTTGGGCGTGTCCCGCGTCAAGGCTATCGCTTAGATGGTCAGAATCGCCTGCGCCAGCTGTGCATCTGTTGCATTCAGTTGTGGAGCCTGGTGGCGAATGTGATCGAGGGCGCTTTCGAGTTTTACCCCGCGGATAGCCCCTTCGCTGGCAACGAAGCTGGCGGCATCATCACGGGCAGCCAGCACAATCTTGTCGTCCTTAAACGAAGAAGTGATGTTGGAAGTAGCATCTGACGTGGCTTTGAATGCTTTGACGACGGCATCGGTGGTCACGATAAAGCTGGTGGCGTGGGAATTGGCAGCCACGGCAAGCAGGGCTGCAACGCTGAGCAGACGAAGTCGGGACATGGGGTTACTCCTTTGGACAAAATCGATTGAGAGGTGGCGAGGCAACTGCTGGATGACGCCTGTCGTACAGCATTCGCCACGTTCTGGTTTTGATATTAGGCCTGCTTTGTTCTTTCGCACAGTCCGGCCTGTTCATCCAAAACGCTAGCACCAGACAGGTTTATCCATTTTGTTGAGGCAAGCGTATGGCTGATGCCCAGCTTTCAAAGTTGCTGAGAGTTGCGCTGATCCCGTAAACGCTGGGGTCTGGCCCGTTCCAGGCAGTTGAAGTGCGCTGTCCGGAAACCAAAGGACGTGGGGCTTCGATTTCAGCGGGATCATTCCTCTGTCATTGCAAAACAAGCACACACTGTTGGAATTGTACCTGTGCAAAGTTGACGTGTCTAAAACTGTACCTGTACTCCGCGGGCATGGTCGTTTTTGGGAGAAAAACACGAAAACGACAAAGCCCGTCGTGGTTTTCCACGACGGGCTCTGTTTTTTCAATCTGGATTGCTGGCAGTGGACCCAATAGGTCAGGGCCAGCGACGCTAACTTAGCGCCAGAACGGCTTGCTCAGCTCTTCGTAACGCTGTGCTTCGCTAATCCCTGCGTCAGCCAGCAGACGCGAATCCAGGCGAGCCAGTTGGTGGCGGCTGGAGATGCGGCGCTGCCACAGCATCAGGTTGGCGATAACGCGCAGAGGCATGGAAGCCTGGGTTTTTGCAGCAGTGTCTTCGAAGAACAGCTCGGAACTGAGTGTACGTTCCATGATTGACATCCTTCCGCTTGTGGCGGGATTAGGTAGTGGTTTAACTGGTGCCCATGATCCTCTCGTTTGCCTAGTCTCTGTAGATACAGTTCACCTGTATTGTGAGGGACCAGTTAACTGTTAATAGGGGGTGTACTGGTCGAAATTGAAGCAACTGTACCTGTCTGCACCTTAATGAGGCGTTTTCCTTCGGTTGACTGAAAAAAGTAGGTTTCTTCGGTAGGAAATGACCGGTACAGCAGTACAGTTTTAAACATTTTTTTACCTGGCAACGGCAGACTGACGAAACTGTGTTTGCGTCAGCTGCCATCTGTACCAATTACACCTTGAGCATGCGCCCCGTTTCTTCCAGGTTTATGTGCCAGCTCAGCGCATCACGCAGGATATGCGGCGTATGCCCGCCAATCGCACAAGCAGCGGTGAAGTAGTCGTCCAGGGCCTGGCGATAGTCCGGGTGCACACAGTTGTCGATGACGACCCGCGCCCGTTCCCGGGGCGCCAGCCCGCGCAAGTCCGCCAGGCCAATCTCGGTGACGAGGATGTCGACGTCGTGCTCTGTGTGGTCGACGTGGCTAACCATCGGCACGACGCTGGAGATCGCTCCGCCCTTGGCAATCGATTTGGTGACGAAGACGGATAAATGCGCATTGCGCGCAAAGTCGCCCGAGCCGCCAATGCCGTTCATCATCCGTGTGCCGCAGACATGGGTGGAGTTGACGTTGCCGTAGAGGTCGAACTCCAGCGCCGTGTTGATGCCGATGATGCCAAGTCGGCGCACCACTTCAGGGTGGTTGGAGATTTCCTGTGGGCGCAGGACCAATTTGTCCTTATAGCGTTCCAGGTTGCCAAACACATCGGCATTGCGACGGCTCGACAGCGTGATCGAACTGCCCGACGCAAAACTCAGCTTGCCGGCGTCAATCAGGTCGAATGTCGAATCCTGCAGCACCTCGGAGTACATGGTCAGGTCTTCGAACGGCGAATCAATCAGGCCACACATCACGGAGTTGGCAATGGTCCCGATACCAGCCTGCAGTGGGCCGAGCTTGTTGGTCATGCGTCCGGCCGCCACTTCCTGCTTGAAGAAGTTGATCAGGTGGTCGGCAATCGCCTGGGTTTCGGTATCCGGTGGCAATACGGTGGACGGCGAGTCCGATTGATTGGTGATCACGATCGCGACGATCTTCTCCGGCGGGATCGGGATGGCGGTGCTGCCAATGCGGTCATCAACCTTCACCAGCGGAATCGGCGTACGGGTTGGACGGTATGTCGGGATATAAATGTCGTGCAGGCCTTCGAGATTCGGGTTGTGCGCCATGTTGATCTCGACGATCACGTGTTTGGCGAAGATCGCGAAGCTGGCCGAGTTGCCGACTGACGTGGTCGGCACGATATGGCCGTGCTCGGTGATCGCCACCGCTTCAATCACCGCGAGGTCCGGCAACTTGAGTTGCTGGTTGCGCAATTGCTCCACGGTTTCCGAGAGGTGCTGGTCGATGAACATCACCTCGCCCGCATTAATGGCTTTGCGCAGGGTGCTGTCCACCTGGAATGGCATGCGTCGTGACAGTACGCCGGCTTCGGTGAGTTGTTTGTCGAGGTCGTTGCCCAGGCTGGCGCCGGTCATCAGGGTGATCTTCAGCGGCGAGACCTTCGCGCGCTCGGCCAGTGCCTGGGGGACGGCTTTGGCTTCGCCGGCGCGGGTGAAGCCACTCATGCCAACGGTCATGCCGTCCTCAATCAGAGCGGCGGCGTCGACGGCGCTCATCACTTTATCCAACAAGGAAGGCAGGCGAATACGGTCACGGTACATGGGATGTTATCTCGGGCAACGGGTAGCAGGACGTGCAGTCTAGTGAATTACACCGACTCCTGTCCCGCTACCAAGGTCGCAAATAAGGCGTCTATTCCGGGCCTTTCGAGCAAAACATCATTACCGGATCGGTAACAAAAGCGTAGTTTGTCTGACGATTTGCGCAAACAAAAACGCCCCGACGAGTCGGGGCGTTCTGTGTGCCGCTGAGGGTTACTCGACGGCTTTGACCATGTCTTCGATGACTTTCTTGGCGTCGCCGAACACCATCATGGTCTTGTCCAGGTAGAACAGCTCGTTGTCCAGGCCGGCATAGCCGCTGGCCATCGAACGCTTGTTGACGATGATGGTCTTGGCCTTGAACGCTTCCAGAATCGGCATGCCGGCAATCGGCGATTTCGGATCGTTCTTCGCCGCCGGGTTGACCACGTCGTTGGCGCCCAATACCAGCACCACGTCAGCCTGGCCGAACTCGGAGTTGATGTCTTCCATCTCGAACACCTGGTCGTAAGGCACTTCGGCCTCGGCGAGCAATACGTTCATGTGGCCAGGCATCCGACCGGCAACCGGGTGGATCGCGTACTTCACAGTCACGCCGCGATGGGTCAGTTTCTCGGTCAGTTCTTTTAGCGCGTGCTGTGCCCGTGCAACCGCCAGGCCGTAACCCGGAACGATGATCACGGTGTCGGCGTTGGTCAGCAGGAAGGTCGCGTCGTCAGCCGAACCGGACTTCACCGGACGGGCTTCCTGGGCGCCTGCAGGACCGGCGGCGGCTGTGTTGCCGAAACCGCCAAGCAGTACGTTAAAGAAGGAGCGGTTCATCGCCTTGCACATGATGTACGAGAGGATCGCACCGGACGAACCCACCAGGGAGCCCGCAATGATCAGCATCGAGTTGTTCAGCGAGAAACCGATACCGGCCGCTGCCCAGCCGGAGTAGCTGTTGAGCATCGACA
>NZ_JAHBDK010000082.1 GCF_019956415.1 Pseudomonas sp. GL-B-19 | reverse complement strand
AGATGTGTATAAGAGAAAGATACAACCCCTCCCGCCGATCCCGATGCAAATCATTGCGCGCACTAATCCGCTTATTCCGCGCCTCACCAAGATTGAGCGTCGCCAACAAAATCTGCTCCCCCCCCTGCTCTGCCGGCCCCGCCAGCGGATAACCATCCGCATCAACAATCACCGAACCCTGCACCCAACCAACCCCTCGTTCATGCCCATGCCGATCACACGCGGCAATAAACATCCGGTTCACCGACGCATTAGCCTGAACCCGCACCACTTCCGCCGGACGTTCGTTCGGCGGCCTGGGTCCATCCGGCCAGTTAACCGGCGCACAAAGCAAATCCGCACCAGTCAGTGCCGGAAGTCGCACCCACTCCGGAAATTCCAGGTCGTAGCAAATCAACATCCCGATTCGCCCATGCACCGTTTCAACCACCGGCGGCGGCGCGTCACCGGCGCTGAAGATTTCACTCTCCGCATCCCAAAGGTGCGCTTTGCGATATACGGCGCGCAAACCTTGGGCATCGATCATCGCCGCGCTGTTAGCCAACTCGTCGCCGTCCAGTCGTTCGCAAAAACCGCCGACCACGACGATGTTCAATTCGCGGGCGAGTGCCGCCCACAGGCGCAAGGTCGGTCCTTCGGTCGTTTCTGCCAAGGACAATGCTTCGTTGCGGTCGTTGAACACGTAGCCGCTCTGCACCAGCTCGGGAAGCACCACAATCTGTGCCCCTTGATGGGCCGCCGAACGAATGGCGCGTTCGGTCAGCGTGCGGTTGAACGCAAGGTCGCCGATTTTCGGTGCCACTTGGCAGCAGGCGACCACGGTGTTTTTGGCCGTGTTCAACGCACCTCCTCCACAGTCGGTTTGGTCATGGCAAGGATGTCGCTCTCGGTAATCGAGTCGATGATCCGGCGTTCGGATGCGAGGTCGAGCGAGCGGCTGAGGAGGTAGTACGTCAGGCCCGAGACCACCAATCCCACCAGCCAGGCGATGTCCACGCCTTCGAGCATGCGTGCCAGCGGACCGACGAATACCTCTTTGTTGGCGGCGGCATCAAAGATATAGAAGAACGGCACCATCGCGGCAAAGCCGATCAGGTACGAGACGATGCCGCGAAATTGCCAGGCGCCGTAGATGCCGTTTGGCGTGAAGAAGTGCGGGATCGCGTAGCGGCCTTTGCGCACAAAAAAGTAGTCCACCAGATTGACGGCGGTCCAGGGCACGAGGAAGTACAGGAGCAATACGAGGAAGGTGTTCAACAGCGCGATGCCGTCACCTTTGATCGACAGCACGCAGGTCAACAGAATCACGCTGATCGCGGTGATGGACATCACTCGGGCGCGTGGTGTCGGGGTAATTTTTTTGATCGAGTCCACGCCGGTCAGCAGCGTCAGCATGGCGCTGTAGGTGTTGAGCGCGATGATCGGCAGGAAGCCCGCCACCGAGACGATCACCAACAAGTTGCCCAGCCCCGGAATCATCGAAGACCCGACCTGGTTCAACGCCACCAGCGCATCCACCGCTTTCAACTGCTGCGCCAGCCACGCACCGAGGCCGATCATCCAGCCGCCGGACAGCGAGGCGCCGATGAACACGGCGGCGATCAGTTTTGGCCGGCTGGTGTTTTTCGGCAGGTAACGGGAATAGTCGGACACATAAGGCGCATAGGAAATGTTGTAGCTGGCGCCGATGGCAAACAAGGTGGCGAACGCAACCCAGCTGAAGCCCAGGTCCGTCGCCGGGGCAACGCCCTCTTGGCCGGCGCCGAACATCAAGGCGATCGTGACCAGCGCATACAGCGGCAACGTGGCCAACAACGCCCATTTGAAGGCTTTGTGCATCAGGTCGTGGCCGTAGATCGACAGCAGCGCACCGATCAGTACCACCGCCACCGCGACAATGGTCGGGTCGATACCGAACACATGTTCGAGGCCGTTCATGATCAGCGAGATGTTCACCACGTTGAAGCCGACGAACACAAACATCGTCGCCATCAAGGCCAGGATCACCCCGCGATAACCGAACTGGGCGCGGGACTGGATCATTTGCGGCAGGCCCATCTCCGGACCTTGCGAACCGTGGAAGGCCATGAAAATGGTGCCGAACATAATGCCCAGCGCACCGGCCAGCATCGTCCACAGCGCCGACAAGCCGAGGCTCGGGCCGACAAAGCCGATAGAGATGGTGAAGAAATGGAAGTTGCCCAGAAACCAGAAAGGTCCCTGGCTGCTGAGTTTGGCGTGACGTTCGTTTTCTGGAATGTAATCGATCGAGTGGCCTTCGATGGCCAACCCGCTGCTCGCTTCGAGGGCGTGCGCAGACTGTGGGGACCCTGACATACGAATATTCCTATGCTGGTAATTGTTGTTTTTATGGGCAAAGCGCCGGTTTCATTGCAATGTAGGGCGTTGATCAGGGCTGTAAAATATCGCAGGCGCACTGTTTACATAGATCCGCGTCTATGTGGCGAACATCGGAGGCACATATGCTGGGCACTGTATCGGAGCTGGATCTGCGTTTGATCCGGATCTTTCTGACCGTCGTTGAGGCGGGCGGCATCTCGGCCGCGCAGACCGCGCTCAATACCACTCAACCCACCATCAGCGCGCAATTGGCGACGCTGGAAGCGCGGGTGGGATTTCGCTTGTGCGAGCGTGGGCGCGGCGGGTTTTCGGTGACGCCCAAGGGTGGCCAGTTTGTCGATGCGGCGCGTCGGTTACTGGCGGCGGCCGAAGGCTTTCGGGTTGAAGTGCAGCACATCAATCGCAAGGTGTCGGGCAATATCAACATCGGCTTGCTCGGTCAAATCGATCCGTCCGCCAACAAGAACATCGCCCTGGCCATTGCCCGATTGCGCTCACGACATGAGGGGTTGTACTTCCACTTCACCGAACTGTCGTCTTCGTTGCTGGAAGAAAAAATCATCAACGGCCACATCGATCTGGCCATCGGTTACTTCTGGCACCGCTTGCCCAACATCGATTACTACCCCTTGTTCCAGGAAACCCAAATCGCCTACTGTGCCCCTGCCCACCCGCTGTTCGATCACGTGGGTGCGCTGAGCCGCGATGACGTGCGCGATTACGACTGGGTCTGGCCCAGCCACCCCTTGCCGGAAATGCCCGCGCCCACTTCCATCGAGCGCTTGACGGTGCTCACCGACAGCATGGACGGCGCCGCCCTGCTGATACTGTCAGGGCAGCATTTGGGCTTTCTGCCACAGCACTACGCGGCCAAACATGAACAGCTGGGGCAGTTGCATCCGCTGAATCCTGAGCAACTGCGCTATGAAGTCGGCTTTCATGCGGCCGTTCGACATTCGGCGCGGCAACGCGAGGTGGTGAGTGCGTTTCTGGCGGAGCTGATTGAGATTTTTGCAGCAGGGTGAGTTCACTATCAGCCGGATTGCAGCTTCGAGGCTGACAGTGGTTTCAGATGCGGATTTCAGCTGTAGGCAAGATGTCGATTCGGGTCACCGAGCCGTGAATCAGGGGACGAAAATAGATCAGCCCCCTTTCAGACACTCAATGTTCTTCAAGCACCCCGAAGCGTAGGTCGTTGGCCACGTAATCCGGATGGAAGACATCCTGATCAAGCTGGAACAGCTCATTGTGCTGCTGCAGACGCTCGTTCTCGTTGAATGGGCCGTCGGGGCTCACGCCTGTTAGCTCGGCGAGCAGTTCGCCAATCAGTTTTTCTACGCTCATATTGTTGTTCTCTTTACGACAGAAGGTCTATGCGGTCGAGCCGCCGAATTGCGGGGCTTGCGGCGCAGTTCGTGAGGAGAATTTAATAGGCGGGGGCGTTATCAATTTTTCAATCGACGACAGCGCTTTATCATTTCATGACAAATTGTGTCCGTTGATCCGGCAGTGGTTTCAGATGCGGATTTTCCCCGCAGGCATGACGTCGATCCGCGCCACTGAACCGGTCAAGCGCGCGAGATCCTTGTTGTGCTCGGCGATGATGTCCTCGGCGAGGTTGCCGTTGTCGACAGTGGAATGTGCGTCCGACGCCAGCACCACGTCATACCCCAGTTTCAGAGCCTGTCGCACGGTCGCATTAATGCAGTAGTCGGTTTGCAAACCACAGATGATCAGGCGCTCGATTTCTTCTCTCTGCAGCAGCTTTTGCAGTTTGGTCTGGTAGAACGAATCCGGTGTGGTTTTGCGTACGCGAATATCCTCGGGGGCGTTCTCCAGCCCTTCGGCCAGTTGCCAGCCGGCGGTGTCGTACACCAGAGGACCGTCCGCTTCTTCGTGCTGGATGAACACGACCGGCACCCCGGCAATCCGGGCCCGGATGCTCAAGTGATTGATGTTCTCGATGACGCGGTTGATCTCAAAGCACTCGTACTCGCCAGAGCACAGCGCCTGCTGGACGTCGATGATTAACAGTGCAGTGGCCATGATTCGCTCCTTGAACAATCAGTGAATCAGGGGACGAAAACAGCTCCGTCCCCCTTTCAAACTCAACCGTTAGTAGCCGAGCGACAGCCCGGTGTTGCGACGAGGGTCGTTGTGGTCATGAAACCGCCGCCCCCCAGGTTGCCCGCTGCGGGGTACACCACCGCCAGCGCGTAACCCACCGCAACGGCGGCATCGACGGCATTGCCGCCCTTCTTGAGCACATCGCCCCCCACTTGGGAGGCCAGATGCTGGGCCGTAACCACCATGCCGTTTTCGGCCGCGACAGGGGCAACGGAGGCCGCGTGGGCGGTCAGGCAGCTGAGTGTCAATGAAGTCGCGATGAGCGATTTGGCAAAAAGTTCGTACTTCATGAGTCGGTCTCTTTTTTGTTTTCAAACTCTGTAAAAAACCGAGTGAGCGGTGCTAAAGCACAGGCAAGTATGGTCGGAATTGCGTATTGCGCCTCCCCGTCGAGTCAGTATGCTGAGCCTCTGTTCAGACCTTCCGCGGAGACCGCTAGCATGACCTACACCTTCACCACCCTGGCGTCTCCGGTCGGCGAACTGAAGCTAGTGGCGAAAGATGCAAGACTGGCAGCCATCCTCTGGGAAAACGACAAACCGAACCGGGTGCGGCTTGGCCCGATGCTCGAAGCCCCGGACAATCCGATCCTGGTGCGGGCCGTTCAGCAATTGCAGGAATACTTTGCCGGCACGCGAAATCGCTTCGAGCTGGAACTGGATTTTGCCGGGACGGACTTTCAGAAGACGGTTTGGCAGGCCCTGCTGACGATCCCGTTCGGAGAGACACGCAGCTATAGCCAGATTGCCGAGCAGATCGGCAATCCGAGCGCGGTTCGGGCGGTGGGCGCGGCGAATGGCAAGAACCCGATCTCGATTGTTGCACCCTGCCATCGGGTGATCGGTGCCTCGGGCAAGCTCACCGGATTTGCCGGCGGGCTTGAGGCGAAGGAGCGGTTACTGACGCTTGAAGGGTGCGAGTGGTCCGGCGCCAGCAGGATGGATGATCTGTTTTGAATGGGCTCAAGGCGCCGAGAAGATGTCCTTCATCGCCGCATATTGCAGGAGCATGATGGTCTTGGCGTCGCAGATCTCGCCGCGGTAAAACGCTTCAAGTGCCTCGTCGAATGCCCACTCCAGCACTTCCAGTTCTTCGGTCTCTTCTTCCAGCCCACCGCCCTCGCTGACTTTCAATCCAGCGTCATATTCGGCGATGAAGAAGTGCAGCTTTTCGGTGACCGAGCCGGGGCTCATGTACGACTCGAAAACCTTCTGCACATGGTGCACGCGGTAACCGGTTTCTTCCTCGGCTTCGGCGCGGATGCGTTCTTCGGGATCGGCCCCCTCAAGCAATCCGGCCGCCACTTCGATCAACAAACCATCGTGACCATTGACGAACACCGGCAGCCGAAACTGGCGTGTCAGCACGATGGTTCTCTTTTCGCGGTTGAACAACAGAATCGCCACGCCGTTGCCCCGGTCGTAGACCTCGCGGGTCTGGCGTTGCCAGTCGCCGTTGTTGCGCTGATAGTCGAAGGTGATTTTCTTCAGCAGGTACCAGTCGTGGGACAACACCTGGGATTCGATGATGTTGACCCGCTCGGCTGTGTTCGCCATGACACTCCATCCTTTTTTCGTCAGAGTTGCCCATGGTAGGCGAAAACGAAAAAGCCCGGCATCCCCGTAATGCAAACCTTGTAGCAGCTGGCGAAGCCTGTAGGAGCCGAGCTTGCTCGCGATAGCGGTGTATCAGGCAACACAGCTGGCGACTGACACTCCGTCATCGCGAGCAAGCTCGGCTCCTACAGGCTTCGTCAGCGGCTACAGGATTGTGTTGTTCCTCAGGCTCAGGAGAGCTGAGCCTTGTATTCCTTTTCATACTGGCCCGCGAGTGCCTCTTTCTGTTTGTCATTGAGCAGCTTGCCGGCCATCTGGAAGAATTTCTGCTCTTCCTCTTCCAAGTGGTGATGCACCTTGTCGGCGAGTTTTTTCGCGGTCGCCAGCCACGATGGGCTGGACATCTCGGTCTCGTCCAGGTCCTCCATCATTTCGTCCATTTCGTGGTGTTCAGCGATGGCGTGGCGGCACAGGTCGACGCCGTTGTCGAATTCCATCAACGGAATATAGAAATGGCGCTCCTCGGCGGTTTCATGGGCCTGAAGTTCGGACTTGAGCTGCTTGTAAGCCTCGACCCGTTCCGGGGTGTCACCACTGGTTTTGATCAGCGCATCGGCATAGCTGCGCTGACGCTCGTGGCTTTCACGCAAGGCTTCGAAAATATTCACGGGGTGTCCTCGTTGGCCGCGTTCTGAAATGACGCTGTTTAGGCTAGACATCCGCGCGACTGCGACGGTTCCACTGGTGTCGGGGGGATAGAACAATCGCCGCGAGCGCGATAGGCTCCAGACTCATTGCCATAAGGAAGTAGCTCATGACCCTGCGAATCGAACGCTCGCAAAACCCCACCGATGAAGAACGCGAGGCCATCCTCACGCCGCTGCGCGCCTATAACGCGGCTCAGGCTGGCCCGGCCAATGCGCAACCGCTCGCCTTGCTGGTGCGCGACGACAACGGCGAGATTCTCGGCGGGTTGTATGGCCGGTTTTTTTTCCAGTGGTTGTTCATCGAACTGCTGTCCGTGCCTGAACAGGCCCGGGGACAGGGCATGGGCTCGAAGTTGATGCAGATGGCCGAAGACCTGGCGCGGGAAAAGGAATGCGTGGGGATCTGGCTGGACACCTTCGACTTTCAGGCGCCGGAGTTTTACAAACGGCTCGGCTACAGCGAACTGGGCCAGATTGCCGACTACCCGCCGGGGCACAAGCGCTTCTTTTTCCAGAAACGCCTGACGAATAACGCATAGAACCCTGTAGGAGCGGGCTTGCCCGCGAAGGGGCCATCAGCTTCAACATAAACGTTGACTGACATACCGCTTTCGCGGGCAAGCCCGCTCCTACAAGGGTATGCGTCAGCCTTGGATCAGAGGCAGGTTGCCAACGCCGCCAAACGGCGCTTGGCGACGAAGTCGTCATGCTGAGCGTAATAATTCAACACGGTGCCGGAAGCGTCGGTGGTTACGTCCACAAAGGATTCCGCCGATCGCGTGTAGACCGTCGAACCGCCATTTTTACCGGGCTGCAAATAGGCGGCAGCATCCACACCGAACACCGCCTCGTCCTGCCAGGAAAACTGCACGCACTCAGCCACGATGGTATGTGGCTTGTTCGATTTCAGGGTTTTGTACGGGGTCTTGGTGCGAGCATCGTCCATCACCGAGCCCGCGCATCCCGCCAGCAACGTTACGGCCAGCGCCACCATCAGAATTCGCATTACGTTCGCTCATCAAGAAAAAGCGGACTGTATCACCGTGATGCAGCGTTTCGTTCTGCTTTACTTCATTTATACCGCGACACCGCGTAACGATTCGCGCACCCTGTCGCGCCATAAGCACCGTATCGCGCCTTTTTTCTGGAAGCCCCAATGACCCCCAACGCCGAATTCTACAAACCGACCCCTGAATACGCCGACAAACTGATCAGCCAGATCGGCCAGACACCGTCCTGGATTGCCAAGCGCATTGGCGTCACCGACAAGCGCATTCGCTACATCCTCGACGGCGAACGCACCGTCAAAGGCGAAACCACGCCGATCAAGATGACCTACACCGAGCAGTTCGCCCTCGAATGCCTGGCCGCAGCGGCCAAGGCCAGCAAGAAACAATCTTCGTAACCCGTTACCAAGGAGCGACCATGGCGGCAACCGAACAGCAACACGAGCAGGCGCTGAAAAAGTTTCTCGATGAGCGCCCCGAACTGCGCGATGAGCTCGACAACCTCAACCCGCTGCTGGCTCAGGCCAAGGGTGAAACCCCGGCGCAGTACCGCGACGAGCGACTGCACGAAGCCTTCGAAGCTGAAGCCGAACGCCTAGGGCTGTTCGCCTGGGAACTGACGCTGCGTCTGACGGCCGCCACACTTCAGGACTACGAGACCCAGCGCCGGGAGGTGCATATCGAAGTCGCAGAGATGGCCGGTATGGACTGGCTGGATTATTGCGAGTTATACGGGATAGATCCGTAACCACTGTTCAAGGATGCCCTCGTCGATGCTGCCATCCACCTCCTCAACCCACGCCAGCCCTGGCCACCTGCACACGCAAAAGTGGCGCGGGCGCATCGGCATGACGCTGGTGGCCATGCTCTCGGTACTCGCTGGCATGACCGACGCCATCGGCTTCATGGCCAGCGGCGATTTCGTCTCGTTCATGAGCGGCAACACCACCCGCCTCGCCGTCGCCATCAGCGTCGGCGATCTGGGGCTGACAGGGCGACTGCTGCTGCTCGTGGCCACTTTCATCGCGGGCAACGCCTTGGGCATTATCGTCAGCCGTCTCGGCAGGCGGCGGGCGCTGCCGTTGATGCTGAGCATCGCCGCACTGCTGTGCGCGGCCGCGACCTGGCCTTTTGACGAACAATTACCTGCGCTACTGGCAGCGATCATCGCCATGGGCATGCTCAATGCCGCCGTCGAGGAAGTGAACGGCCTGCCGGTCGGCCTGACCTATGTCACCGGCGCCCTCTCACGCTTCGGACGCGGACTGGGACGCTGGCTGCTCGGCGAGCGGCGCAATGGCTGGCGGGTGCAGCTGATCCCTTGGACCGGGATGTTCGCCGGGGCTGTCCTTGGGGCGGTGCTGGAACATCATTTGGGGCTTCAGGCGTTGTTTTCCAGCGGGTTGCTGGCGGGTGTGCTGGGGGTGGTTTCGTTGAAGATTCCGCGGCGGTGGCAGTTGGGGTATATGCCGCGCTGATTCATGTGTTGCCTGTTAGGCCGCCTTCGCTGGCAAGCCAGCTCCTACAAGGAATTTGTATCGCTCACAAAACCCCTGTAGGAGCTGGCTTGCCAGCGAAGGGGCCCGCCCAGACAACATCGATTTAGCCCCCCCGCCGATAAAGCTTTATCATGGCCACAGTTTTGCTGATCGAGTCTGTCATGAAGTTCGCCATCGCACTGTTTTCCGCCGCCCATGCGCCCTCCTCGCGCCGCGCCCTGTTGTTTGCCCAGGCTGCGCTGGCCGGTGGGCATGAGATTGTCCGGCTGTTTTTCTATCAGGATGGCGTCTACAACGCGTCCGCCAGTGTGGTCACGCCGCAGGATGAGCTGGACCTGCCCAAACAGTGGCGCGCGTTTGTCAGCGAGCATCAACTGGACGGCGTAGTGTGTATCGCCGCCGCCCTGCGTCGCGGTGTTTTGAACGAGGAAGAAGCCGGGCGTTATCAGCGTGACGCGGTTGCAGTCGGCGCGCCGTGGGAACTGTCCGGCCTCGGCCAGTTGCACGACGCGGTGCAGGACGCTGACCGCTTGATCTGTTTTGGGGGCGCGTAAGATGGCTAAATCCTTGCTGATTATCAGCCGTCAGGCGCCATGGTCCGGGCCGAATGCGCGCGAAGCGCTGGACATCGTACTGGCCGGCGGCGCCTTCGATTTGCCAATCGGCCTGCTGTTTCTCGATGACGGGGTGTTCCAGCTCGCCGCGAAACAGGACGCAAAAGCGCTGCAACAAAAAGACCTGAGCGCCAACCTGCAGGCCTTGCCGATGTTCGGTGTCGAGGAATTGTTCGTCTGTGGCGAGAGTGCCGCAGAACGTGGGCTGGACCCTTCCTGTTTGTCACTGGAAGAAGCCCAAGTGCTGACCGCCCACGACATCACCGCCCTTATTGACCGTTACGACCAGGTGATCACCCTCTGATGTCGACTTTGCATGTGTTGTCTCATTCCCCGTTCGGCGACGACCGCCTGAGCAGTTGCCTGCGTGTGATCGGCACCAACGATGCGCTGCTGCTGACCGGCGACGCGGTCTATGCCCTGCAGCCGGGTACCGCGCCTTTCAGCGCGCTGCATACTCGCGGCCTGCAACTATTTGTGCTGGCCGAAGACGTTCAAGCGCGGTCCATTGAAACGCCAGACTGGGCCAAGGCCATCGATTACCCGGCCTTCGTCGAGCTGTCGATTCACCATGACAAGGTCAACAGTTGGCTATGAATTCCCTGACAGTGGGCGCTCGCGCCGTCTTGTTGGACAAGGACGGTTTCCTCGTCGAATTGAGCGACTGGTCCTTAGAGGTCGCCAGTGCCCTGGCCGCTGCCGAAGACATCGAGTTGAGCCCTGAGCATTGGGAAATCCTCGAACTGCTGCGCGGTTTCTACGACGAATACCAGCTATCGCCGGCCACCCGCCCGTTGATCAAATACACCGCGTTGAAGCTCGGCCCGGAAAAAGGCAACAGCCTGCACCTGAACCGATTGTTCAAAGGCACCCCTGCCAAACTCGCCGCGAAACTGGCGGGCCTGCCCAAACCGACGAATTGCTTATGACCGACTTTCCAGCGCTGACCCTCGAAACACCCGCCGAGCACCCGTTCGCCCAGTTCGTGCGCATCCTTGGTAAAGGCAAACGTGGCGCCCGCGACCTGACCCGCGAAGAAGCCCGCGACGCCATGGGCATGGTGCTCGATGACAAAGTCGAAGACACCCAACTCGGCGCATTTCTGATGCTGCTACGGCACAAGGAAGAAAGCGCAGAGGAAATGGCCGGCTTCACCGAAGCCTTGCGTGAACGCTTGCAGGCTCCCGACTTAAATGTCGATCTGGACTGGCCGACGTATGCCGGCAAGAAGCGTCATCTGCCATGGTACCTGCTGGCAGCCAAGTGCCTGGCGCAGAATGGCGTACGCATTTTCATGCACGGCGCCGGCGCGCACACGGCCGGACGGCTGTACAGCGAACAACTGCTGGATGGACTGAACATCCCACTGTGCCGCAATTGGCAACAGGTGGGTGCGGCACTCGATAACGGCGGCCTGGCGTTCATGCCGCTGGTGGATTGGGCGCCGCAACTGCAGCGCATGATCGACCTGCGTAACACCTTGGGCCTGCGCTCGCCGATCCATTCCCTCACGCGCATCCTCAATCCGTTGGGGGCTCGTTGCGGCCTGCAAAGTATTTTCCACCCCGGTTACCAGGCGGTGCATCGCGATGCCAGCGGTTTGCTCGGCGACACCGCGATCGTGGTGAAAGGCGATGGCGGCGAAATCGAGATCAACCCGGACGCCGACAGTCACTTGTATGGCACCACGGGCGGTAAAAGCTGGGACGAAGAATGGCCGCAAATGTCGGCCCAGCGTCACGTCAAACCCGCCGCCCTTGACCCTGAGCATATGAACGCCGTCTGGCGCGGCGACGTGGTCGACAGCTACCCGCAAATGGCCCTGATTTCGACCATGGCCCTGGCCTTGCGTGGGCTCGGTCAGTCCCGTGATCAGGCGTTCGAAACAGCCCAGCAATACTGGGATGCTCGGGACAGATCGATTTAACCGATCATAACTGCCCAACCTTTGCGCTTTTTGTTCGAACTCATGGGCATAGACTCCTCTCCAACGATTTATGGTTTGAGGAGTCTTGAACATGGGTTTATTAGTCGAAGGCCGCTGGCATGACCAGTGGTACGAAAGCAGCAAGGACGGCGCGTTTCAGCGTGAGCAGGCACAGCGTCGCAACTGGGTAACTGCCGATGGCAAGCCGGGCCTGACGGGTGTCGGTGGCTTTGCTGCTGAAGCCGGCCGCTATCACCTCTACGTGTCCCTCGCCTGTCCGTGGGCCCACCGCACATTGATCCTGCGCAAACTCAAAGGTCTCGAAAGCCTGATCGACGTGTCGGTGGTCAGTTGGTTGATGCTGGAAAACGGCTGGACCTTCGACCAGAGCCTGGGCTCCACCGGCGACAAACTCGATCACCTCGACTTCATGCACCAGCGCTACACCGCCGATACCGCCAACTACACTGGCCGAGTGACCGTACCGGTGCTGTGGGACAAACAACAGAATCGCATCGTCAACAATGAATCGGCGGAGATCATCCGCATGTTCAACAGCGCATTCGACGACCTGACCGGCAATGACCTGGATTTCTATCCTGAGCCACTGCGCGGTGAGATCGATGCGTTGAACGAACGGATTTACCCAGCGGTCAACAACGGCGTTTATCGCGCCGGGTTTGCGACCTCGCAGCACGCTTATGAAGAAGCGTTTGATGGCTTGTTTGAAGAGCTGGATCGACTGGAGCTGCTGTTAAGCGCCAATCGTTACCTGACCGGTGAATACCTGACGGAAGCGGATATTCGTCTGTTCACCACGCTGATTCGCTTTGATGCCGTGTATCACGGGCACTTCAAGTGCAACCTGCGGCGGATTGCCGATTATCCGAATCTGTCGAACTGGTTGCGCGAGATTTATCAGTGGCCGGGGATTGCCGAGACGGTGAGTTTTGAGCACATCAAGAATCACTACTATGGCAGCCACAAGACCATCAACCCGACTGGGGTTGTGCCGAAAGGGCCGGCGCAGGATTTCACAGCACCGCATGATCGGGCGCGGTTGAGTGGGAAAGGGGTTTGGCACAAAGCCTGAGGTTTTTGGCGGATTTGAAGGACCCATCGCGAGCAGGCTCGCTCCTATGTATGGACTCGCCCCCACTGTCTACCTGCTTTTCAAACACTGCTACCCGGTTGCATCTATGTATAAGGCCTATTCGAGGAAGCCATCTTTGGCTTCTGGCCAACATTGGTTGAGCTCACG
>NZ_JAHBDK010000081.1 GCF_019956415.1 Pseudomonas sp. GL-B-19 | reverse complement strand
TGAAGCATTGAGCTTGAACTCGCTGGAATAGGACTTTCGCATCATCATGCACACCTTAGATTTGGGCGCCATCATAGCGCCCTATTGATGTGTCCAATTTCATTAGGCCAGATCAGCCTGCTCGCGAATGCGGTGTGACATTCAACATTTAAGTCGACAGGCATACCGCTTTCGCGAGCAGGCTCGCTCCCACAGGGATTGGGGATTACTTCAGGTGGGCTGTGCCGCCAGCCACGTTTCGTCGCAGCAGGTTTTGAGGGTTTCACGCAGCCAGCGGTGAGCCGGGTCATTGTCAAACCTGGGGTGCCAGGCCTGAGTCAGCATCAGTGTGGGCAGCGGAATCGGCAGCGTGAACGAGCGCAGTTTCAAGCCCAGGCGCCGCACACTCAGCAACGCCTCTTTGGGCACTGGCAGAATCAGATTGGAGTCTGGCAGCGCGAACATCGCCGCATGGAAGCTCGGCGCAATCACTGCGACCCGCCGCTCCAGCCCCAAAGCGTTGAGCGCCGTGTCGATCGGCCCGCGAGCAATGCCACGGCGCGACATGCTGATATGAGAAAAACCGGCGTAGCGCTCAGCAGTAATCTCGTCATCGAACAGTGGATGATCCTCACGCACCAGACCGACGAAGTGGGTTGAGAACAGGTTCTGCACTTTCACTTCCGGCATGACGGGACGATTGTTACTCACACTTAAATCGATCCGCCCTTCGCGTAGCGCTTCGTCATCGCCATCGCCTTCCGGCACAAAGCGCAATTCACAATGCGGCGCTTGGCGTTCCATGGTGTCAAACAGCTTGCCGCCATAGACGCCGACAAAAAAATCATTGGCGCGGATGCTGAACCGCCGGCGCAACGAACCGAGGTCTACCACATCGGCCGAGCGAAACAGCAACGCGGCCTGCTCCACCACATCGCGCACCTGCTCACGCAATTCCAGCGCCTTGGGCGTCGGTACCAAGCCGCGACCGGCACGCACCAGGATCGGGTCGCCGATGGCCTCGCGTATCCGCGTCAGCGTTCGGCTCATGGCCGCCGGGCTGAGGTTCATCCGCCGTGCAGCGCCGACCACACTGCCTTCATCGAGCAAAGCGTCGAGGGCGACCAACAGGTTCATGTCCGGGAGTTGCATGCTGAGCACTCTTGGCTAATCTGGATTGATTCAGACGCAATGCTAGCAAACATCTCCTCCCAGAGATGTGTTGGCAGTTCCGGCGCCATCGCGAGGAGGCTCGCTCCCACAGTGGATCTTTATTGACCACCCATTTTCGGAACCACACACAAACCTTGTGGGAGCGAGCCTGCTCGCGAAGAGGCCAGATCAGACACCACAAATCTTACCGCTGCATCCCCCACCGCTTCACGGTCACTCGTTCCAGCGTATCGAACACCAGGTTCTCCACCAGCAACCCGATCAGGATCACCACCGCCAACCCGGCAAACACCTTGTCGGTGTACAGCTCATTGCGGTTCTGGAATATGTACCAACCCAACCCACCCTTGCCACTGGTCGCGCCAAACACCAACTCCGCAGCGATCAACGTGCGCCAGGCGAAGGCCCAGCCGATTTTCAACCCGGCAAGGATTGATGGCAACGCGGCCGGGATCAGGATAAACAGCACGAACCGCATGCCCTTGAGGCCATAGTTGCGCCCCGCCATGCGCAGGGTTTCCGAGACTCCGAGAAACCCGGCATAGGTGTTCAAGGCCAAGGCCCAAAGCACTGAGTGCACCAGCACAAAGATCAGGCTGTTCTGCCCCAGGCCGAACCACAGCAGTGCCAGTGGCAACAACGCAATCGCCGGCAGCGGGTTGAACATCGAGGTCAATGTGCTCAACAGGTCGCGACCAAACTGGGTCGACACCGCCAATGTGGTCAGGGCAAATGCCAGGACGATGCCGATCAGGTAACCCTTGAGCAACACCATCAACGAAATCCACACTTTGCCCAGCAATTCGCCAGTGAGCAAACCGTCATACAGCGCGCTGGCGGTTTGCAGAAAACTTGGTAGCAACAGGTCGTTGTTCTGAGCACGGGCAACCACTTCCCACAGCACCGCCAGCAAAATCAGGATAAGGCTTTTACGAATCCAGCCCTGTTGCCAGAGGCGCTGACCAAGCGGCAGTTCACGCTCCAGCGGTACGCTGGTCAGCGGCTGTAAAACGGTTTCGAACTCTTCACGCACAGATGATAAATGGCTCATCGGGCAAACCTCTCAATGGCTCAATAAGCGATGCGAATATCGGAAAAATCCAGCTCACGCTCGGTTTCCGCAGATTGCCCTTCATCAAACAACAACCGATGAATCCGTCGCGCCGACTCCTGAAACGCAACGCCGCCGAGGCTGTGCAAATCGTATTGATGGCTGTGGACTTCTGCCCGTACCCGACCCGGATGCGGCGACAACAGCAAAATGCGATTACCCACCACTAGCGCCTCTTCGATGGAGTGCGTGACGAACAACAGCGTGAAACGCACCTCTTCCCAGAGCAGCAGCAATTCTTCCTGCATCTTGCGACGGGTCAGCGCATCGAGCGCGGCGAAGGGTTCGTCCATCAAGAGGATTTTCGGCTGCATCGCCAAGGCGCGAGCGATGGCGACTCGCGCTTTCATGCCACCGGACAAAGTATGCGGATAAGCATCGGCAAACGCCGCCAGCCCCACCTTTTCCAGATAGTGCAGCGCCCGCTCTTCAGCCTCTTTACGTTTGAGCGTTTTGGACGCCAGCAGCGGAAACATCACGTTCTGTTTGACGGTTTTCCACGGTGGCAGTTGATCGAACTCCTGGAACACCACAATTCGGTCCGGGCCCGGCGCGTGGACAGTTTGCCCTTGCAGGCGAATCTCACCCTCACAAGGCTGAATAAAACCTGCGACAGCCTTGAGCAACGTCGATTTACCGCAACCGGACGGGCCGAGCAGCACAAAGCGGTCCGCCGGATCAATTTCAAAACTGACTTGATGGGTCGCCCGAACCACACGCTGCGGCGTGCGGTATTCGAGGCTGACATTGTCGACCGACAGCAGCGCTTGGGCTGCCGCGTTCGATTTGCTGACCGTGTGGCCTTGCAAAGGGGCGTTCATGAGAATCAGCTCCCTTGCAGCGGTTTGGTGTCCTGGAAGAAGTAGTCCTTCCACGAATCCGGTTTATTTTTGATCGCGCCGACCCGGTAGAGAAACTCGGCCAGTGGATAAGTATTTTTCGGCGTGATGCTGAATTCGAATTGCGGGTTGTCGATGATTTTCAACAACGCGGCGCGGTCGATTTTCGCCTTGGTGACGCGGAGGTACGTGTCGGCTGCCGCGCCTTTATCGTTCTGCGCAAATTCAGCCGCTTCAGTCAGCGCCGCAATGAAGGCCTTGTAGGTTTTCGGGTTCTCGTCACGGAATTTCTCGGTGGCGAACAGCACCGTCGGCGAGTTCGGGCCGAGCACGTCATAGGAGTTCAACACCACGTGGACGTTGGGGTTGGCCAGCTCCTGATCCTGGAACGGCGGGTTGGAGAAGTGCCCGGACAACTCGGTGCCACCGGCCACCAGCGCGGCCGTGGCGTCCGGGTGCGGCACCGCGATGGTGTACTTGTCGAGGCGATTGAACTCCTTGTCACCCCATTGCTTGGCCGCCGCGTATTGCAGGAAACGCGATTGCACTGAAACCCCAACAGCCGGCACCGCAATACGATCCTTCTCGGTGAAATCGGCGATGGTTTTGACTTTAGGATTATTGCTCACCAGGTAGTAAGGGAAGTTGCCGAGGGAAGCCACGGCTTTGACGTTCTGCTTGCCGTGGGTGCGATCCCAGATCGTCAGCAACGGGCCGACACCAGTGCCAGCGATATCAATCGAACCTGAGAGCAGCGCATCGTTGACCGCCGCGCCACCAGACAGCTGAGTCCAGTCGACCTTGATGTCGATGCCTTCCTGCTTGCCGTACTTCTCGATCAGGTTCTGATCGCGCACCACATTGAGCAACAGGTAAACAATGCCGAACTGCTCGGCGATGCGGATTTCACCTTCGGCGTGGGCCACGGTCGGCGCCACCAGGCTGCCGGCGATCAGGCTGAAACCCAGACCGATGGCGGCCGCCAGCGGTGCAAATGGAAGACGTTTGGACATGAGAATTCTCCGACAAATCAGAAAGGCGCGTCGCCCTGGATGGTGGTGCGAAACAGCTTGCGGCGCAGATGGCTGGGGCATCCGGCGGCGAGGTGGATCAGCGAGCGGTTGTCCCAGAACACCAGGTCATGGGGCTGCCATTGATGGCGGTAAATGTTTTGCGGCAGCACGCTATGGGCGTAGAGCTCATCGAGCAGTTGCTTGCTCTCGTCTTCCGGCAAACCGACGATGCGCGTGGTAAAGCCTTCGCTGACGAACAACGCCTTGTGTCCGTTTTCCGGGTGCGTGCGCACGATCGGATGAATCACTTCGGCGACTTGAGCGAGCTGCTCCGGCGTCAGGGTCGGGCGCCAGTTGCCTTCGAATTTGGTCTCGCTGTAACGCGCGGTGTAGGAATGCGCGGCGGATCGGCCTTCGACTGCTTTGCGCAACGCGTCGGGCAAGTTGTCCCAGGCTTTGTGCATGTCGGCGAATAAGGTGTCGCCGCCTTCGGACGGCAATTCCTGGGCGTGCAGCATCGAGCCCAGGCTTGGCAGCTCTTTATAGGACAGGTCGGAGTGCCAGAACTTGCCGGCGTCACCGAGGCCGATGGATTGGCCGTTTTCGATGATGTTGGAAACGATGAGGATTTCCGGGTGGCCGGCCAGCAGGAATTGCTTGAGCACATGGATCTGCAACACGCCGAATCGACGGCTGAAGGCGATCTGCTGCTCAGGGGTAATGCGCTGGTCGCGGAACACTACGACGTGATGATCCAGGTGCGCGCGATGGATGCGGGCGAAGTCCTGATCGTTGATTGGCCGAGACAGGTCGAGGCCGATGATTTCGGCACCGACGGCGCCGCTGAACGGGTGGATGTCAAAGGTTTGAGGCGCGATGCTTTGAGAGGCATTCGCTGAAGACAAAGAGACGGCTGACATAAAAATCACTCCCACGCACGGCACGCTCAAAGGCGCGCGCGTCGATCAAGAAACTCACGGAGGTCCCGTGTTGGTTCGTGTCGTGCGGCGCGCCGATTAGTCGGCAGGTACGCAGGAGAGTGACTTTATAGATATAAGAATTGAAATTTAAATACCGATAGCGAATAACGATATTGCTTTTGAGGTGTGTTGTCCTTGAAGCCGCCATCGCGAGCAAGCTCGGCTCCTACAGGGATCGTGTGATCAACACGGTCCCTGTAGGAGCCGAGCTTGCTCGCGAAGGGGCCATCGGCTTCACGAAAAACTATCGCTCGTGCAATGCCTCAGCCCGCGCCCGAATAATCGGTTTGAGCAAATAGCTGAGCACCGACTTCTTGCCGGTGATGATATCCACCGACGCCACCATCCCCGGAATGATCAGCAACGGCTTTTCATCCGTCCCCAGATGGCTGCGATCAGTGCGCAGCTTGATGATGTAGTACGTGTTCTTCTTGTCTTCATCGGTGATGGTGTCAGCGCCGATCTGTTCAAGCTTGGCCTTCAACCCACCATAAATGGTGTAGTCGTACGCCGTGAACTTCACCGTCGCTTCTTGCCCCGGATGCAGGAAGGCGATGTCTTGCGGGCGAACTTTCGCCTCGATCAGCAAGGTGTCGTCCAGCGGCACGATTTCCACCAGATCGCTGCCCGGCTGAATCACGCCGCCAATGGTGTTCACCAACAACTTGTTGACGATGCCACGTACCGGCGATGTCACCAGCGTCCGGCTGACCCGGTCTTCCAGCGCTTTGCCGGTGGCCTGGGCCTTGTTCAGATCGGTGCGCGCTTCGTTCAGTTGGGTCAGCGCTTCGCTGCGGAATTTGCCACGCGTCTCGTCGATCTTGCGCTGCACTTCCTTGATCGCCGATTCGGCTCGAGGGATCGCCAGCGTCGTGGCATCCAGTTGCCCGCGCGTTTCGACTTCCCCACGCTTAAGCCGCAGCACTTCAACCGGCGACACCGCGCCCTGGGCCACTAACGGCTCGGACATGTTGATTTCCTGGCGTTGCAATGCCAACCCGTTACGGTACTGCGACTGCTTAGAGGTGAATTCACGCAGCTCTTGCTGACGCTGGATCAATTGCTCCTGCAAACCACCGATTTCATCGTGCAGTTGCTGACGACGGCTGGTGTACAGCGACTCTTCGCTGGCCGCCTGAATGGGCACGGCTTTGAGCACATCAGCCGGGAAATTCAGCGGACGATCGTCAACTTCCGCACTCAAGCGCTCAACCCGCAGCAGCATCGACAATCGATCCGCTTCGGTTTCACCGACGTTGGAGGCAAAGCGCGTATCGTCCAGGCGAATCAGCGGCGCACCGGCCTCAACGATCTGCCCTTCCTTGACGAACAACTCAGAGACGATCCCGCCTTCAAGGTTCTGGATTTTCTGGATCTTGGACGACGGAATCGCCTTGCCGTCGCCCTTGGTGACCTCGTCGATCACGGCGTAGTTGGCCCAGAGCATCAGAAACACGAAAAATCCGATGATTGCCCAGATCGTCAACCGCACCACACGCGGGGCGTCTTCGATGAGGGCTTTGTTGACCTCGGGCAAAGGCTGGCCATGCAGTGAATCGGAGCCTTTGAAGTAACGACCGATCGCATTTTTGAAACCCGACTTAAGCAACACTGATCTGCCCCTTCTTCAACGCTTCCATCACGACGGCTTTCGGGCCATCGGCGAGAATTTGTCCACGGTCGATGACGATCAAGCGATCCACCAGCGACAACAGTGAAGCCCGGTGCGTGACCAGCACCACAGTCTTGTTTTCAATCATGGCCGCGAGGCGTTGTTTGAGGCGCTCTTCACCGGTGTTGTCCATGGCGCTGGTTGGTTCGTCGAGCAGCAGAATCGGCGGATTGAGCAGCAATGCCCGGGCCAGCGCGACGTTCTGGCGCTGACCGCCAGACAAGTTCTGCCCGCGCTCACCGACTTGCAGCTCATAACCTTGCGGGTGCAGACGGGCGAATTCATGCACACCGGCCAGTTCGGCGGCTTGCAAGACCAATTCGTCTTCGACATAACGTGCGCCCGACACCAGGTTGTCGCGAAGGGTGCCCGCCAACAGCTGGATGTCCTGCGCGACGTAGCCGATGTTGTAGCGCAATTCGCTCACGTCGATCTGGCGAATGTCGACGCCATCCACCAACAGCGCGCCGTCGTCCGGCTGGTAGAGCCCCACCACCAGTTTGGCCAGGGAGCTTTTGCCTGAACCGCTGCGACCGATGATGCCGATCTTCTCGCCCGGCTTGATGCTCAGGTTGATGTTCTTCAGCGCCAGGTTCTGCTGGCCCGGGTAGGTGAAATTCAACTGCCGGCACTCGATGCCGCCTTGCAGCACCTTGCGACTCAGCGGGCGCTCTTCGAAGTTGCGCTCTTGCGGCAACTCCATCATTTGATCGACCGAGGTCATGGTCACCCGCGCTTGCTGGTAACGCGTCAGCAGGCCGGACAGCGAAGCCAGCGGACTGAGGGCACGACCGCTGAGCATGTAGCAGGCGATAAGACCGCCCATGCTCAGGTTGCCGGCGATGATCTGGTACACGCCGAAGACGATCATGATGACCCCGGCCAGCTGCTGGATCAGCAACGTGATGTTCATCGCCAGGCCGGAGAGCATTTTCACCCGCAGTTCGAGGCGGCTGAGGGTGCCAATGGTTTGTTCCCACTGATACTGACGTTCGCTTTCGGCGTTGTTGACCTTCACCGCGTCGAGGCCGGCAAGGGTTTCGATCAGGCTCGACTGACGCTCGGCGCCCAGGGCCATGGTTCGCTCCATAGTCGCCACCAGCGGTTTCTGCAGTGCGTAGCCGATCAGCAAGGCAATCGGGAACGCCAGCACAGGAATCCACACCAGGTGCCCGCCGATAATTGCGATGACCATGAAGATCAGCAGCGTAAATGGCAGATCAATCAGGCTGGTCAGCGTCAGCGAGGCGAGGAAGTCGCGCAGGCTCTGAAACTCATGGATGTTCTGGGCGAAGCTGCCGACCCGGGCCGGTCGGTACTTCATGGCCATGCCGACGATGCGTTCGAACAATGTGGCTGAGATGATCAGGTCGGTTTTCTTTCCGGCCAGGTCCAGGCACAGACTGCGCAGACTCTTGAGGATCAGGTCGAACAGGTAAGCACCGGTAATGCCGATGGCCAATACCCACAGGGTCGATTCGGCCTGGTTCGGTACGACGCGGTCGTAGACGTTCATCACGAACAGCGGCGCGGCCATGGCGATGATGTTGATCAGGAAACTGGCGGCGATGGCGTCAGCGTAGAGCCAGCGCGAACGCTTGAGGGTGTCGCGGAACCACGAGCGTGCGCGCGGGATCAGCGTGCCGTGATTGACGTCGAATTTATGCTGGGGTTGGGCGAAAAACACTTTGCCGGTGTAGTCATCGGCGAGCAACTCGCGACTGACGACACTTTCGCCGCCATCGCTTTCGCTCAGAAGCACGCGAGCCTGGTCGTCACCCAGCCAGCCGAGCAGAACTGCACTGCGACCGTCCTTGAGCAACAACAGTGCCGGCAGCGCAATCGCCGGGATCTGCTCAAGCTTGCGTTGCAACACCCGACCTTGCAGGCCGGCGCGAGCCGCTGCGCGAGGTAGCAACTCGACGCTCAGGCGTTGCTTGGGCAATGGCAGGCCGGTGGTCAACATCGCGGCGCTGGCCGGCTTCTGATGCAATGTGCAAAGGGCTAGCAGGCCATCCAGTAACGGATCGTCATGCAGCGTGCGTGGATCATGGATGAGTTGAACCCGACTGACTTCTGATTCCACGCTCGACACTCTTGGCTAACGGTAAAAAGGGAGGACTCAATTCATCCCGAGGAGCTGAACCTGCGGCTTCACGTCGTTTTGCACAACGAAAGCTAACGGTGCGACCACTCCCTGGCGCTTGAGCAACGCGCTCATGGTCGCCTTGTTTCGGTATTGAGTAAATAACTGAATAGTTTTGATCTCAGCCAAACAACGGAAAGCGTTAAACAGTTCGTTTTCGCTGTCGATCAAGTAGCGCTCACAGAGACTGAACTGTTTCTAAAATACTGTGCGCACGCCGGTGTTGTGATCGACATATTGTTAAGCGGCCTTCACGACCATAACCGCCCGGCAGATCGACCCGGGGAAGGGATCCACCTTTGGCCGCCTTTAACCGATAATCCGCGGCCAATCGACTATTAATACTTGCCTGGACTTCCGGATGGATCTCCAGTGCCTGTTGTATTGCCTGCATAAGGATCTGTTCCTGAACAAAACCGGCCGCATTGGCGCTGGGTGAAGACTTGAACAGTTGCTGACGAATGGTTCGAATTCCTCCAGGACTTCTTGTCCTGAATCACTTAAGAACGTACGACTGCATTGGATATTGGCTGCTCGAAAGACCGTACGTCGGAAAGTAGAAAGTTAGCGCTGGATCACACTCGGCAGGACAGTTCGTTACCTAAATATCAATGTGACATTACTGGGACGAGTGTTTAGGATGGCAACTGCAAGGTCAATAGTTTGGCATATTGTTAATTACGAAAAAGTATAGACAATTTATTGACGAATAGCCGCGTCAAACTTACGTCTAATCTTGTTTGAAAGTACGCCCTGACTGGGCAGGCCAAGTCCGCCAAGTCCATGGAAGTCAACTGAACGCATCACCAGGAGAGTCTTCAATGAGCAGTGTTGTTGCCATCGTCAAAAGCATTGTCGGTCAAGTTTTCGCGGTGTCCCCAGAGGGCGTCCGTCGTGTACTCATTGAAGGCGATCGGCTGTTGGTCGGCGATCAGGTAGACACTGGTGCAGCGGGCGCCGTAACGCTCGAACTGGCTGACGGCCAGACCCTGGACCTGGGTCGCGACACTCAGTGGAGCGGCAGCGCTCCGGATTCCAGCAGCGGCCTGGCAGAAGCCACCGCACAAGCCGCGCCATCGGTTGAAGAATTGCAGCAAGCCATTGTTGCCGGCGCCGACCCGACCAAAGACCTTGAAGCCACCGCGGCCGGCCCTACGGCTGCCGGCACGGGCGGCGCGGCAGGTGGCGGTCACAGCTTCGTGATGCTGGATGCAACCGCTGGCCGGGTGGCCCCTACCGTTGGTTTCCCAACCGACGGTCCAGATTTCACTGCCACAACCACCACGCTCGATACCGGCAGCAATCAGAACACCACGGTCACCAACGCTCCGAGCGTACTGACCGCTGATACCGGCACACAGGCCGAAGACAGCGTCGCGACCGGCAACGTACTGAACAACGATAGCGATGCCGACACGCCTCTCAGTGTCGCCAGCTTCACCATCGCGGGCATGACCGGCAGTTTCACCGCAGGCCAGACGGCGGCCATCGTCGGCGTCGGTACGTTGACCATCGGCACCAATGGCAACTACACCTTTACTCCAGACGCCAACTACAACGGCGCCGTACCGCAAGTCACGTACACCACCAATACCGGATTGACCAGCACGCTGGATCTCACCGTGACGGCGGTCGATGATCCGAGTGTTTTGACTGCAGACACCCAAACCATTGCAGAAGACACGCCTGCGATCGGCAACGTGCTGAGCAACGACAGCGACATCGACAATGTCCTGAGCGTGGCGACCTTTACCATCGCCGGCATCAATGCCACCTTCACCGCCGGCCAGACCGCCACCATTGCCAACGTCGGCACCCTGGTCATTGCAGCCGATGGCGCCTACACCTTTACCCCGGCAGCCAACTACAACGGCACGGTGCCAACGGTCAGCTATACCGTCACTGACGGCTCCGGTACTGACGTCACTTCGACCCTGAACATCAGCGTGACCCCGGTTGATGACAGCTTCATCGATGCCAGCGAAACGGTCTCCGGTCTGGAAGATGCCCCAGTGACCGGCAGTGTCCTCAGCGGTACCTCGAGCGTCGACGGCCCTGTCAGCGTGGTGAAATTCGCGGTTGGCGGCACCCAGTACCAAGCCGGTGAAACCGCGACTATCACCAATGTCGGCACTCTGGTGATCGGGGCGAACGGGGCGTACACCTTCACCCCGGCGGCCAACTACAATGGCACGGTGCCGAGCGTCAGCTACACCGTCACCGACGGTTCCGGCACTGACGTCACTTCGACCCTGAGTATCAGCGTCACACCGGTGGATGACAGCTTCACCGATGCCAGCGAAACCGTGACCACCAGCGAAGACGCCGCCGTCACCGGCAGCTTGCTGGCGGGTACTTCGAGCGTCGACGGTCCGGTCAGCGTGGTGAACTTCACCATCGGCGAAACCACCTACGCCGCCGGCAGCACCGCGACCATCGCCAACGTCGGCACTCTGGTGATCGGGGCGAACGGCGCCTACACCTTCACCCCGGCGGCCAACTACAGCGGCACGGTGCCAAGCGTGAGCTACACCGTCACCGACGGTTCCGGTACTGACGTCACTTCGACCCTGAATATCAGCGTCACCCCGGTGGATGACAGTTTCACCGATGCCAACGAGACGGTTTCCACCCTGGAAGATGCCCCAGTGACCGGCAGCGTGCTGGCGGGTACTTCGAGCGTCGACGGTCAGGTCAGCGTGGTGAACTTCACCATCGGTGAAACCACCTACGCCGCCGGCAGCACCGCGACCATCGCCAACGTCGGCACTCTGGTGATCGGGGCGAACGGGGCGTACACCTTCACCCCGGCGGCCAACTACAGCGGCACGGTGCCAAGCGTGAGCTACACCGTCACCGACGGCTCCGGTACTGACGTCACTTCGACCCTGAATATCAGCGTCACCCCGGTGGATGACAGTTTCACCGATGCCAACGAGACGGTTTCCACTCTGGAAGATGCCCCAGTGACCGGCAGCGTGCTGGCGGGTACTTCGAGCGTCGACGGTCAGGTCAGCGTGGTGAACTTCACCATCGGTGAAACCACCTATGCCGCCGGCAGCACCGCGACCATCGCCAACGTCGGCACTCTGGTGATCGGGGCGAACGGGGCGTACACCTTCACCCCGGCGGCCAACTACAACGGCACGGTGCCAAGCGTGAGCTACACCGTCACCGACGGTTCCGGTACTGACGTTACTTCGACCCTGAACATCAGCGTCACCCCGGTGGATGACAGTTTCACCGATGCCAACGAGACGGTTTCCACTCTGGAAGACACCGCCGTGACCGGCAGCGTCCTCGACGGCACGAGCAGCGGCGACGGTCCGGTCAGCGTGCTCAACTTCACCATCGGTGCGACCACTTACGCTTCAGGCGCCACGGCGACCATCGCCAATGTCGGCACCCTGGTGATCGCCGCCGATGGCGCCTACACCTTCACCCCGGCGACCAACTACAACGGCACGGTGCCAAGCGTGACCTACACCGTCACCGACGGCTCCGGTACTGACGTCACCTCGACCTTGAATATCAGCGTCACCCCGGTCAATGACCCAAGCGTCCTGACCGCGGACACCAACACTGTCGATGAAGACCATGTTGCAACCGGTAACGTGCTGGGCAATGACCACGATGTGGATAATCTCCTGAGCGTCTCCAGCTTCAGCGTGAATGGGGTCGACGGCAGCTTCACGGCGGGCCAGACCGCAACCATGACCGGTGTCGGAACGCTGATCATCGCCAGCAACGGTGCTTACACCTTTACCCCGGCCGAGAACTGGAACGGCACCGTGCCGACCGTCACCTACACCACCAACACCGGCTCCACCAGCACGATGGATATCAGCGTCACCCCGGTCAATGACCCAAGCGTCCTGACCGCGGATACCAACACTGTCGATGAAGACCATGTTGCAACCGGCAACGTGCTGGGCAATGACAGCGATGTGGATAATCCCCTGAGCGTGACCACGTTCACGGTTGGCGGCACCGAGTACACCGCAGGCGTCCCGGCGACCATCGCCAACGTCGGCACCCTGGTGATCGGGGCGAACGGTGCTTACACCTTTACCCCGGTGGAGAACTGGAACGGCACCGTGCCGACCGTCACCTACACCACCAACACCGGTTCCACCAGCACGCTGGATATCAGCGTCACCCCGGTCAATGACCCGAGCGTCCTGACCGCGGACACCAACACTGTCGATGAAGACCACGCAGCCACCGGTAACGTGCTGGGCAACGACCACGATGTGGATAATCTCCTGAGCGTCTCCAGCTTCAGCGTGAATGGGGTCGACGGCAGCTTCACGGCGGGCCAGACCGCAACCATGACCGGTGTCGGAACGCTGATCATCGCCAGCAACGGTGCTTACACCTTTA
>NZ_JAHBDK010000080.1 GCF_019956415.1 Pseudomonas sp. GL-B-19 | reverse complement strand
CAGCGTCAGATGTGTATAAGGGACAACCCCCGGCACCTCCGCCAGCCGCCCCGGTACCTTTTATCGCCTGCAGCGTTTGCCACGGCAACTGTCCTTACTCACTCCTGACACAACTGGATACCGCCAATCCGTAGCGAGCGTCGGACCATGAAGAACTTGAAAATCGCCACCTTCAATGTCAACGGCTTGCGAGCGCGTCTTCCCAATCTGCTGGCGTGGCTAGAACGCGAGAAACCGGACATCGCGTGTTTGCAGGAGCTCAAGTCGGTCGACACGGCTTTTCCAGTCGCCGAGCTCGAAGCGGCCGGTTACGGCGCCATTTGGCAGGGCCAGTCGTCGTGGAACGGGGTGGCGATCCTGGCGCGAGATGCGCAACCTTTGGAGATTCGACGCGGTTTGCCGGGTGACGACACGGATACCCACAGTCGCTATCTGGAAGCGGAGGTGCACGGCGTGCTGGTGGGGTGTCTGTATCTGCCCAATGGCAACCCGCAGCCGGGGCCGAAGTTCGATTACAAACTGGCGTGGTTCGAGCGGCTGATCGCCTATGCCAAGGATCTGCAAAGCAGCGAGCATCCGGTGGTGCTGGCGGGTGACTACAACGTGGTGCCCACTGATCTGGACATCTACAACCCGCGTTCCTGGCTCAAGGATGCGTTGCTACAACCGCAAAGCCGCGAGTGTTATCAGCGCTTGCTGGATCAGGGCTGGACTGACTCCCTGCGCCATCTGTACCCGCAGGATCGGCTTTACACGTTCTGGGATTATTTCCGACAGCACTGGCAGACAAATTCCGGGCTGCGCATCGATCACCTGTTGTTGAACCCTGCGCTGAGTTCGTATCTGCAAGAGGCGGGGGTCGATGCCTGGGTACGCAATGAACCGCATGCCAGTGATCACGCGCCGACGTGGATTCGTGTGAGCTCGCGCAAGCGACATTGACATTGATGAGAGCGGTGATTGGCGAAATCAATTGTCAGTTGCACTGCTTTATCCCTTATACATGGCGACCATCGGCGGAGTGATCCGCGGCCCATGCATAAGGACTGAGCAATGAGCGAGCCACGCCTGACCCACCTTGCGTTGTATCTACAGCGTCTGGGCTTCGACGCGCCCCCGGCGCCGACCCTGGAAACCCTGCGCCAGCTGCAACTGCGCCACACCGGTGAATTCGCGTTCGAAAACCTCACCACGTTGTCGGGCGAGCCGGTGCTGATTGACCTGCCGTCCATCGAGCAAAAAGTCCTGTACGACGGTCGAGGTGGTTACTGCTATGAGCTCAACAACCTGTTCCTGGCGTTGCTCCAGGCATTAGGCTTTGATGCTCACGGCATCACCGGCCGGGTAGTGATGGGCCAGCGCGAGGGCGCATGGACCGCTCGCACGCACCGTTTGAGCCTGGTCACGCTGGACGGCGTGCGTTACATCACTGACGTCGGCTTCGGCGGCATGGTCCCTACTGCGCCGCTGATGCTCGATACCGAAGCCGAACAACTCACCCCCCATGAACCGTATCGCATTGAACGGCATGAAGACGGCTACACCCTGCGCGCCAACGTCGGCGGCGAGTGGCGGGCGATGTACATCTTCGACCTGCAACGCCAGGAAGACATCGATTACACCGTCGGCAACTGGTACGTCTCGACCCATCCCGAGTCGTCGTTTGCCCGGCAACTGATGGTTGCCCGGACCGGGGAGGGCTGGCGCCGTACGCTGAACAACGGCAGTTTTGCAATACATCGGGTCGGTCGCGAAAGCGAACGGCGGCAGGTGGTGGATGTGGATGAGCTGATCGGGTTGCTGAAGGATGAGTTCGGGATCCGGGTGCCGGAACATGTGGGTTTGAAGCGAGTGCTTGAGCAGTTGGTCCGCCCAGACTGAGCCAGCGTTTTTTGAGACTCCACAGGGGGATAACTCAAGGCGCCATCACTCGATGAATTTCACTGAGAACCTCGGATAATTTTTTTTCGAGGTTCTTCAGCTCGGAGGCGGTTATCCCTTCTTTGAAATGTCCGGCATTCGCGAAAGCGGCACGCTGGTCGAGCTCGGCGGTTGTTTCCCTGTGATTGAGCAGTGCCTGACGCAAGGTGTTATTGATCACTGTCTGATAGCCAAATCCCTCACTCTCGGCGAGTGAGCGAGCCGCCTCTATGACGGCATCATCGAGCATGATGGTGATTCTGGTTTTGCCTTTGCTGGAGGCAACAGCCCCACGCTTGGCATTGCTGAAGTCGTATTCATCTTTCATCGGTCAATCCTCCATGTACCGTCGGCGCTCGTTTTTGGTAGCGATGCGCGCGGAAATGATTCGAACGAAATTCGGATCTCGATAGGTATACGCAACGACCAACAAGCGACCCTTGGCATCCATCCCCATGATGATCCACCGTTGTTCATCATGGTGGTGGTCTTGAAGCGTAAGCGCTCGCTCGTCACAGAAAACCGGCTCTGTTTCTGAAAGGCTGATGCCCTGGTGCTTTAATTTGTTGGCTGCGTTTTTTGCCTTGTGAAACTGAATTTCGAATGGCTTCATTATGCATACTTTATATGTATAAGCGAGAGGCGACCGTGCCGGCGGTCGCTGGGAATGCCAAAGCCTAGTGGGGAATGTGGAAGGGCCGCGTCACGATGTATTTCAAAAGTTTTGAGGGGAGGAAAGCCGCACAGCCAAGGGTGAAATGAACAACTGGTCATAATCTGTATGATAAGTTGTATACAACTCTATAGACAGTTGTCCTGGGTTTTGAATACAGTGTGCGCATAACAAAAACCAGGGAACCCCCCAACCATGAAAACGCCCCATGTTTCACACCAACGGCCCGAGGATGAAAACCTTGGGATCGGCGCGAATATGGCTTACGGCCTGCAACATGTTCTGACCATGTACGGCGGCATCGTCGCGGTGCCATTGATCATCGGTCAGGCGGCCGGGCTCTCGCCGGCGGACATCGGTTTGTTGATTGCTGCTTCATTGTTTGCAGGGGGGCTGGCGACGTTACTCCAGACCCTTGGTTTACCGTTTTTCGGTTGTCAGTTGCCGCTGGTGCAGGGCGTATCGTTCTCTGGCGTCGCGACCATGGTGGCGATTGTCAGCAGTGGCGGGGAGGGCGGGTTTCAGTCGATTCTCGGGGCGGTGATTGCCGCATCGTTGATAGGCTTGTTGATCACGCCGGTGTTCTCGCGCATCACCAAGTTCTTCCCGCCGCTGGTCACGGGCATTGTGATCACCACCATCGGCCTGACGCTGATGCCGGTGGCTGCACGCTGGGCCATGGGCGGCAATAGCCACGCACCAGACTTCGGCAGCATGGCGAACATTGGCCTGGCGGCAGTGACGTTGGTGTTGGTTCTGCTGCTGAGCAAGGTCGGTAGCGCGAGCATCTCCCGATTGTCGATTCTGTTGGCGATGGTCATCGGCACGGTCATCGCGGTGTTCCTTGGCATGGCGGACTTCTCGTCTGTTACCGAAGGCCCGATGTTCGGCTTCCCGACGCCGTTCCATTTCGGCATGCCGACCTTCCACTTCGCCGCCATCCTGTCGATGTGCATCGTGGTCATGGTGACGCTGGTGGAAACCTCGGCGGACATCCTCGCCGTCGGTGAAATCATCGGCACCAAAGTCGACTCCAAACGCCTGGGCAACGGTCTGCGCGCCGACATGCTGTCGAGCATGTTTGCGCCGATCTTCGGCTCGTTCACCCAAAGCGCCTTCGCCCAGAACGTCGGGCTGGTGGCGGTGACCGGGATCAAGAGTCGCTTCGTGGTCGCCACGGGTGGTGTGTTTTTGGTGATTCTCGGCTTGCTGCCCTTCATGGGCCGGGTCATCGCGGCGGTGCCGACGTCTGTCCTTGGCGGCGCCGGTATCGTGCTGTTTGGCACCGTGGCGGCCAGTGGTATTCGTACGCTGTCCAAAGTTGATTACCGCAACAACGTCAACCTGATCATCGTCGCCACCTCCATCGGTTTCGGTATGATCCCTATCGCTGCACCGAACTTCTACGACCACTTCCCAAGCTGGTTCGCGACCATCTTCCACTCGGGCATCAGCTCTTCGGCGATCATGGCCATCGTGCTCAACCTGACCTTCAATCACCTCACGGCCGGTAACTCGGATCAGCAGTCGGTGTTCGCGGCCGGTACTGAGCGCGTGCTGCGTTATCAGGATCTGGCAGCGTTGCGTGAAGGGGATTACTTCAGCGAAGGCAAGCTGCATGACTGCGACGGGAAAGAAATTCCGGTGGTGGAGATGGACCACGGACATGGAGAACCGCATGCGGCGCATGCGAAAAGTAGTGAGCATGTCTGACAACATTCAAGGCTTGGCAATATGAAAAAGGCGTCCTTTGGGGACGCCTTTTTTATTGTCCGAATTGCGCTCTGGCGACGGAGTTGACCAAGCGGGCTTCGGCTGTCACTGTCATCAAATGTGAAGTCACTGACGTCAAATGAAAAGCAGTCGACGTGCTCGTGGCGATACTGGTTTCCCTGCGAAACCCCGTTTACACATCCAGCCTGGCGGGGGAGAGCTGTCAGTTGCATCTCAGTAAAACAATTATAGAGAGCGCAGAATGAAGTTCAGTTTTATAGATAACAGCAAGCCGAGCCGCCGGCGCGTTCTGCGCGATGCCTTCACCCTGGCAGTGGCGGCCTCTCCATTGGCAAGCCTCGCCAAGGCAGCCGACGAAACCAAGGCGGTCGACGAAACCGCCGAAGAAGTAACCTTTGCTGCTGGTCCACGGCCGCTGGTGCAATACCCGCAAAAACGCCCGTTGACCTTGGTGACCACGCGCCCGCCGCACCTTGAGACGCCGTTCCCTGTCTTCAACGAAGGGCCCATCACTCCGAATGACGCCTTTTTCGTGCGTTACCACTTGGCCAATTTTCCTACCAACATCGATCCGGATACTTACCGTTTGACGATCAAGGGCTCGGTCAACACGCCGCTGTCGCTTTCCCTGGCAGAACTCAAGGCTCTCGCCGAACCGGTAGAAGTGGTGGCCGTCAATCAGTGTTCGGGTAACAGTCGTGGCTTCTCGATGCCGCGTGTGTTTGGCGCTCAGTTGGGTAATGGTTCAATGGGTAATGCCCGCTGGGTGGGAGTACCACTCAAGGCGGTATTGGAAAAGGCCGGTGTGAAAGCCGAAGCCAGGCAAGTGACCTTCCGTGGGTTAGATAAGCCAGTGCTGCCGAGCACACCGGAGTTCATCAAGGCCCTGGACATCAGCCATGCCATGGACGGTGAGCCCATGATCGCCTGGTCGATGAATGGAACCGATCTGCCGTTCCTCAACGGCTACCCGATACGTCTGGTAGTGCCAGGCTATTTCGGCACGTACTGGGTCAAACACCTGAATGAGATCGAAGTCGTCGACCATACCTTCGATGGTTTCTTCATGGCTAAAGGTTACCGCCTTCCGGACAACGATTGTTTCTGCATCGCCCCTGGCACCACTGCGGCACAAACCAAACCGATCTCAAAATTGGCGATACGCAGCTTCATCACCAGCGTTAAACATGGCGATGTGTTGCCGCTGAAAAAAAACGTGGTGCTCAAGGGCATTGCGTTCGACGGCGGTGTTGGCGTCAACAAGGTGGAAATCTCGATCGACGGCGGAAAAAACTGGCGCGAAGCCAAGCTTGGGCAGGACCTTGGCCGTTTCTCCTTCCGTGAGTGGACGCTGCCGATCACCTTTACCAGCAAGGGCGCCACACAATTGATGGTGCGAGCCAGTAACAGTGCGGGCGAGACGCAACCGCTGCGAGCCGACTGGAACCCTGGCGGCTACCGCCGCAATGTCGTAGAAACCAGCCACGTGACTGTCGCCTGAGGGGCCTGCATGAAACTCATGAAACGCATGACCACTTTGCTGTGCGCGGCTCAGGTTTGTTTGGCTACGCTGGCTAGTGCAGCGCCACTGTCGATCACGTTGCCGCCGGAAACGGCTGTGCTCAAGCCCAATGCGCTGCCTGGTTATCAGTTGGCGCAACAGAAATGTTCCACCTGCCACTCTGCCGATTACATCAACTTCCAGCCTCCTGGCATGAGCCTGGCGCAATGGACGGCAGAAGCGGGCAAGATGCAGAAGGTGTATGGAGCTCCGATCAGCGATCAGGATGTGAGCATGATCGGCGCCTACCTTGCGGTGACCTACGGTAGTGCTCATACGAGCGATGCCGATGTGCAGGCGGCCTCGAGCCCGACGGCAAGCCAACCCCCGACGGCGCCTGTCGCAAAACCCGATGCCATGGCTTTGCTCCAGAACAACTCCTGTCTGTCCTGCCACGCGATCGATCATAAGGTCGTAGGCCCGGCCTATCACGATGTGGCTGCCAAGTACGCCAATGACCCGCAGGCGCTGGCCAAGGTAACGTCCAGCATTCAGCATGGTGGTGCCGGCAAATGGGGGGAAATCCCGATGCCGCCTTTCGCGCAGTTAAGCCCGGACGATCTGAAAACCCTGACTACGTTTATATTGCAGCAGTAAGTTCAGTCCCGGCTCATCTGAGCCGGGAACCTGCTCTCTGACGGCTGTATCGGCTGCGTAAAAACGCATGCACGTTTTTAAGGTCCGCGCTTATCCTCTGCTTTTGCAAGGTGGCTGAACAAACACATAATTCACGCAAAAGCACCGCTTTCAGGCTGATATCTGTTACTGCAAGCACCCAAAAGCGTTTTTACACAGCCTCGACCCGAAGCGGACCCTCATAGGGGAGGCGACAGGGTCGATGAGCTTGGCCGGGTGCACTCGCACCGCAAGGACTGTCAGGACCGTTGCATAAGAAACCATTGGCGTGCCGCAATCCATCCACCATGGCTTACGAATGGATCGGTGACGAGGAATTCAGTTGGCAGCGTTGAAGTTCCGGTTAAATACCACCACGTCGACGTGGGAAGGATTCTTGGCGAAGAGCTCAGGTAAACGCGTATTAAGCTCCTCTCGTTTCTGCGCTGCGGCTCCCTTGACTGCGGCGGCCAGCGCCGGACGCATTTGATCAGCGGTGTAATCGCAGCAGTACGCTGGAGTGCATGGTTGTTGGCGCCACGAATCCTCGAGGCTTCCGCTGTCGACTGGCTCGAAGCCAACTTCATCGACTAGCTTCATCACGAGAGTTTTCTGACGGGCATCGTCGCCAGCGACGGCGACTCCCAGACGACCTTCCGACCCTTTCGGCTTACCAAGATTTTCCAGCGAGTAAGCCAGAAGATTGTTGAAGGCCTTGATGACCGGTCGGCCGAGCTGCTCGCTGACCCAGACACTCTCCGTTTGACCAGATTCCAATGCGGGGATCTGCGCGTCTCTCAGGCCTGGATAGTAGTTGCTGGTGTCGACCACCGGAACCGAGGATGGCAATGCGGCCAGCAGGTCTTCTGGAAGCGTTGCGATTGCGGGTAGTGGGATGGCAAGCATCACTGCATCAGCGCCGTCGATGGCATCTTCGAGGTCGGTGGGGATGACGCCTGCCTCTTTAGCAAAACTGCTCACAGCAGCCTTTCCGCGGGAGTTGGCCACGCGGACCTCATGGCCTGCAGCGGCGAGTCGACGGGCAAGGTTCCCGCCGATAGATCCGATTCCAACGATAGCGATTTTCATAGTCCCTCCAAGGATTCAAAGTCCAGATACGATATTATCGCTGCTGCAAAATTCGCAAGAACCGACGTTTTTGTCTGTAACACACCAAAAGGTAAGTATCGATGGATCGTGAGTGGGAATGTGAGAACCCATTACGGCGTCAGGCCTGGTCTGCCGCCATCAACGCTACGCTTCGCGTGCTGGAGGGGAAGTGGAAGATCGTCATCATCAATGATCTGATGGCCGCCAAAGGCCGGCCGCTTCGATTCTCTGAACTGGAGAAGCTCATTCCCGATGTCACGCAGAAGATGCTTATCCAGCAGTTGAAGGGGCTCCAACAAGACGACATCGTCCACCGAACGGTTTACCCAGAGGTGCCTCCGCGGGTGGAGTACGCCCTGACAGAGCTTGGTCATGCACTTGCCCCTACTATGACAGCGCTTATCGACTGGGCCGAACTCCGTCACCAGCACGATGCAAAGCGCGTCGAGACCACTTAGCGACGTAGAATCTTCGGGCTGAGAGGAGGCACTCGCCGATAAACCTAAAAAAAACGGCCGGTTACGCGACCACTGCTAGACGTTTGGCAATTGCTCCGGCTTGCGAGGCCCGATAGCCGGCGAAGGCGGCTTCTTTACCTCGGTGCAGACGGCCAAACATCCTTCGGACTGGACGGTTTGTGACGATATTGCAATTTGGTCATAAGTTGTCAACCCGCTTTGGGATGCGTAAGCTGCTCGCATGAACCAGCCATCCGTTTCTTCTCCCAGCGCCCGCGGCCCAGCCGATCACGACATTCGAGACCAGATTGTCGCGGCGGCGAACGAGCATTTCAGTCAGTACGGTTACGGCAAAACCACGGTTTCTGACCTGGCCAAGGCCATCGGTTTTTCCAAGGCTTACATCTACAAGTTCTTTGAATCCAAGCAGGCGATTGGTAACGCTATCTGTACCAATTGCCTGACGGAAATCGTTGCAGCTGTGGAGCAGGCCATCAATGCAGAAGGCATCTCGCCGACTGAGCGTTTTCGGCGATTGGTCAAAACCCTGATCGCTACCGGTGTGAGCCTGTTCTTTAACGACCGTAAACTCTATGACATCGCGGCGTTCTCCGCATCGGAGCGCTGGCCGAGCTCGCAAGTCTATGACGCTCAGATCAAGAACTTCGTGTTGCAAATCGTGCGTGAGGGGCGAGAACTCGGCGAGTTTGAACGCAAGACACCGTTGGACGAGACAGTAGAAGCGATTCATCTTGCTCTGCGGCCCTACATCAATCCTCTGCTATTGCAGTACAACCTCGATTTTGTTGAAGAAGCCCCTTCGCTCATCTCCAATCTTGTTCTGCGCAGCCTAATGCCTTAAGCCGCAGCTGACGGATGGGCTGCCATCCGTATCAACGTGCGCGCCTTTAAAACCGGATCTCTAGCCTTTCTGCGTTGCTCTGATCAACAGGGTGGCGTGCATTTGCTTAAATGGTGACTATTGACAGAAATGGTCACTTGAATAAGCATAGGGCATCCGCTACTTAGAGGTCTCTATGATCCAGCGCCCCCGCCTGTCATTCATTTTCATTGGCTTGTTGCCGTTTGCCCTGACGGCCTGCAACGAGGCCGCGCCTGCAGATCCTCGTCTCCAGATGCCCTTGGTGCGCATTGGTGTAGTTCAACCTTCCGCACCTGCGGCACGGGTATTCACCGGTATCGTCGCCGCTCGAGTTCAGAGCGATCTCGGTTTTCGGGTGCCTGGGAAAGTCTTGGAGCGCTTGGTGGACTCTGGGCAGAGTGTCAAGCGCGGGCAGCCACTCATGCGCATCGATGCCAACGACCTGACGCTGACCGCGAGGGCGCAGCAGGAAGCGGTGCTGGCCGCTATTGCCCGAGCCCGGCAGGCCTCCGATGATGAGCTTCGCTACCGTAAACTGGTGTCCGTCGGAGCGGTATCTGCTTCAGCTTACGCAGGGTTCAAAGCGGCTGCCGACTCGGCGAAAGCCCAACTCAACGCTGCCCAAGCCCAGGCTGATGTGGCGAAAAACGCGACCGGTTATTCGACGTTATTGGCTGATGCTGATGGGGTTGTGGTGGACACCTTGGCTGAGCCGGGACAGGTGATTGGCGCAGGTCAGGTGGTGGTGCGTGTTGCCCACTCAGGGCAGCGCGAGGCGGTGATCCAGTTGCCCGAGACGTTACGTCCTGCGCTGGGCTCGGCGGCGACGGTTGAGTTATACGGCCAGCACCAGACTGCAGGTAGCGCGCGTTTACGCCAGTTGTCCGACTCTGCCGACCGACAGACCCGAACGTTTGAAGCGCGTTATGTGCTGGAGGGGGCGCTCTCCAACGCCACCCTGGGTTCGACGATCTCAGTGGTTATCGCTGACACGGATGTTGCTGATGCCAAGGAATTACAGGTGCCCATGGGGGCCCTCTACGACGCCGGTAAAGGCCCGGGGGTCTGGGTGGTGGGCGGGGAACCGGAGCAGGTGGCATGGCGCCCGATCAAAGTTCGCAGCCTGAATAATGAGGCCAGCGTGCGCGTGACGGGTGATCTGCAGGTGGGTGATCGTGTTGTCGCATTGGGTGCTCACTTGCTGAGTGAGGGAGAGAAGGTCAGGACTGAACTCGCCGATGCTCCGCAAAATTCAGTGGTTGAGGTAAGTCGATGAGCGGCTTCAATCTTTCGGCGCTGGCCGTACGCGAGCGCTCAATCACCCTGTTTTTGATCCTGCTGATTTCTGTGGGTGGGTTGTACGCCTTCTTCAAACTGGGGCGTGCGGAAGACCCCGCATTCACCATTAAACAATTGACGGTGGTCACCGCCTGGCCTGGGGCGACGGCCCTGGAGATGCAAGATCAGGTGGTAGAAAAACTGGAAAAACGCATGCAGGAACTGCGTTGGTACGATCGGACCGAGACCTTTACCCGGCCCGGCTTGGCATTCACCACGGTTTATCTGCTCGATAGCACGCCGCCCTCAGCCGTCCAGGAGGAGTTTTACCAGGCGCGCAAAAAAATTCTGGATGAGCAGAAGGGGTTGCCGTCTGGGGTGATCGGCCCGATGGTCAATGATGAGTATTCCGATGTCACCTTCGCGCTCTATGCGCTCAAGGCCAAGGGCGAGCCGCAACGCCTGTTGGTGCGCGAAGCCGAGAGCTTGCGCCAGCGTCTGTTGCATGTGGCGGGTGTGAAGAAGGTCAACATCATTGGTGAACAGGCCGAGCGCATTTTTGTCGAGCTGTCGTATGAGCGTCTGGCGACACTAGGTATTTCCGCACGAGACATCTTCAGTGCGTTAAACACGCAGAACATGATGACTCCGGCCGGCTCAGTTGAAGCGAAGGGCCCACAGGTTTTTATCCGCCTGGATGGTGCGTTTGATGACCTGCAGAAGATTCGTAATACCCCGCTGACGGTGCAGGGTAGAACCCTCAAGTTGTCCGATGTGGCTGAGGTCAAGCGCGGTTATGAGGACCCTGCGACGTTCCTGGTACGCAACAATGGCGAGCCGGCATTGTTGCTCGGCGTGGTAATGCGCGATGGCTGGAACGGTCTGGATCTGGGGAAATCGCTGGAGGCTGAGGCGATAGCGATCAATGAGCAGATGCCCTTGGGCATGAGCCTGACCAAGGTCACGGATCAGGCGGTGAACATCGGCGCATCCGTCAACGAGTTCATGATGAAGTTTTTTGCTGCCCTGGGCGTGGTGCTGCTGGTGTGCTTTCTCAGCATGGGCTGGCGTGTCGGCGTTGTGGTTGCCGCGGCGGTACCGCTGACCCTGGCCGCGGTGTTCATTGTCATGGCGGCCACGGGCAAAGACTTCGATCGAATTACCCTGGGCTCGTTGATTCTGGCGCTGGGACTGCTGGTGGACGATGCAATCATTGCCATTGAAATGATGGTGGTGAAGATGGAGGAGGGCTACGACCGAATCAAGGCCTCTGCTTATGCCTGGAGCCACACGGCCGCGCCGATGTTGTCGGGGACGTTGGTGACGGCGATCGGCTTTATGCCCAACGGTTTTGCCAAATCGACCGCTGGTGAGTACACCGCGAATATGTTCTGGATCGTTGGCATTGCGCTGATCACTTCCTGGGTGGTGGCCGTGGTGTTTACCCCTTACCTGGGCGTCAAACTGCTGCCGCAGATCAAGGTACCCGAAGGCGGGCATGCGGCGATTTACGGTACGCCGAACTACCAGCGTTTCAGGCGCCTGCTGGGCAGTGTGATCCGCCGCAAAGGCCTGGTGGCGACATCCGTCGTTGGCTTGTTTGTTGTTGCGATTCTGGGCATGGGCGTGGTCAACAAGCAGTTTTTCCCAACGTCTGACCGACCTGAGGTGCTGGTTGAGGTGCAGATGCCTTACGGCACCTCTATCGAACAGACTGATGTGGCGGCGGCCAAGGTCGAGGCGTGGTTGGCTCAGCAGCCAGAGGCCAGGATCGTCACCGCTTACATTGGCCAGGGCGCGCCGCGCTTCTATTTGGCGATGGCACCTGAGCTACCCGATCCATCCTTCGCAAAAATCGTCGTCCTGACCGCGAATCAGCAAGAGCGTGAGGCGCTCAAGCACCGCCTCAGACAAGCCGCGGCCGATGGCTTGGCGCCTGAAGCTCGGGTGCGGGTGACGCAGTTGGTATTTGGTCCTTATTCACCGTATCCGGTGGCCTTCCGGGTGATGGGCGCCGACCCCGCGATGTTACGAGATATCGCCGCGCAGGTGCGCGAGGTCATGACCGCCAGCCCCATGATGAGGACAGTCAACACCGACTTGGGCGAGCGCACACCAGCGCTTCATATCACGCTGGATCAGGATCGCTTGCAATCTTTCGGCTTGACCTCGACCGATGTCGCGCAACAGTTGCAATTCCTGCTCACGGGAGAGCCTGTCACCGAGGTGCGCGAGGACATTCGTTCGGTTCAGGTGGTCGCTCGCTCGGCGGGAGAGACGCGTCTGGATCCGTCGAAAATTGCCGCCTTCACGCTGACCGGCGCCCAAGGGCAGCGCGTGTCGCTGTCCCAGGTGGGGGCGGTGGATGTGCGCATGGAGGAGCCCATTCTGCGACGTCGTGATCGTACGCCGACGATAACCGTGCGCGGTGACGTGGCTGAAGGTCTTCAGCCACCCGATGTCTCCAATGCTTTGATAACGCAGTTGCAGCCCATCATCGAAAAACTGCCGGCGGGCTACCGCATTGAGTTTGCCGGCGCGATCGAGGAGTCGGGTAAAGCGAACAAGGCATTGCTGCCGTTGTTCCCGATCATGATCGCGCTAATGTTGCTGACCATCATCATTCAGGTGCGCTCGATGTCGGCAATGATGATGGTGTTCGCCACCGCGCCTTTGGGCCTGATTGGTGTGGTGCCAATTCTGCTGCTGTTCCAGCAACCGTTCGGGATCAACGCCTTGGTGGGACTGATTGCCTTGTCTGGGATTCTGATGCGCAACACGCTGATCCTCATCGGCCAGATTCACTCCAATAAGCAAGCCGGCCTGTCGCCTTACAACGCCGTGGTCGAAGCCACTGTGCAGCGCGCGAGGCCCGTGATTCTCACGGCGTTGGCGGCGATGCTGGCGTTCATTCCTCTGACCCATTCGGTATTCTGGGGAACGCTGGCCTACACCCTGATTGGCGGTACGTTTGCCGGCACAGTGCTGACCCTGGTGTTCCTGCCAGCGATGTACGCCCTCTGGTTCAAGATCAAGCCTGAGTCCGCGCATGAGCTTGCAGCGAACACTCATGTTGCTTGATATCTACGTGCGGCTTGGCCGAACGGCAAGCCGCGTCGGAGATTGAAGCAGTAGTGCGCGACTGAAGGGTACTCCCTTTTATCGAACTGACCTTTATCCCGAACTCAGATCCAACGGAACGCCAAAACGAAAAAAACCCGCCAGAACAGACTGTGTGAAAACCTAGCAATCTGCCTGGCGATCAAAGAAAATGCTCCGCATCGAAAGATACGGAGCATTTTTCGTTATGGCCTACATCCAGGGACAGTCCCGTACCCAGACCAGTTTGTTCCC
>NZ_JAHBDK010000079.1 GCF_019956415.1 Pseudomonas sp. GL-B-19 | reverse complement strand
ACCGATATGTGGCGCGCTACAACAATGTAAGGCGCCACAGCTACAACGGTTACCACTCGCCGGTAGCGGCAGAAAAGATGGCGGCGTGAGAACCGAAAACAATGTCCAAAATTACTGGACCAGATCAGGCTCGCTCCTACAAGGTGGGCTGTGTGGGTCAGAAGAGTTTTAGCGGTTCTTCATTGAGTGCTGCCAGTTGCTCACGCAACGCCAACACCTGATCACCCCAATACCGCTCACTGCCGAACCACGGAAAACTGTGCGGGAACGCCGGGTCGTCCCAACGACGGGCGAGCCAGGCGCTGTAGTGCATCAGACGCAAAGCGCGCAACGGTTCGATCAACGCCAGTTCTCGCGAATCGAAATCGTGAAATTCGTTGTAGCCGTCCATCAGTTCCGACAACTGCCCGAGACATTCCTGGCGGTCACCGGCCAACATCATCCAGATGTCCTGCACCGCCGGGCCCATGCGGCAGTCGTCGAGGTCGACGATGTGGAACATTTCGTCGCGGCACATCATGTTGCCGGGGTGGCAGTCGCCGTGCATGCGGATGTTCTGGTGCGGCGTCGCCTTGTAGACCTCTTCTACTCGCTTGAGCAGGTCGCGGGCCACGGACTCGTAGGCCGGCAGCAAACTTTTGGGTACAAAATTGCCTTCGAGCAAGGTGGTCAGCGAGTCGTGACCGAAGTTCTTCACGCCCAGCGCTTCACGGTGGTCGAACGGTTTGGTGGAACCCACGGCATGCAGGCGACCCAGCAACTGACCCAGGCGATAGAGCTGATCGAGATTGCCCGGCTCCGGCGCACGGCCACCACGGCGGGGGAACAGGGTGAAACGAAAGCCGTTGTGTTCGTGCAGGCTGGCGCCGTTGTGGATCATCGGCGCGACCACTGGCACGTCGCATTCGGCGAGTTCGAAGGTGAATTGATGCTCTTCGAGAATCGCTTCGTTGGTCCAGCGCTGCGGACGATAGAATTTTGCGATCAGCGGCTCGGAGTCTTCGATACCGACTTGATAGACGCGGTTCTCGTAGCTGTTGAGCGCCAGAATGCGCGCGTCGCTGAGAAAGCCGATGCTTTCGACGGCATCGAGCACGAGGTCTGGGGTGAGGGTTGCAAACGGGTGGGCCATGCTGACTCCTGCGCGCAGCAGGCTGCCGCGTCCGGCCAAGCATGGTAGCGCAGACGGCCGAATATAGGTGGTGACTGTGCGGACGCTTTCGCGAGCAGGCTCGCTCCCACAGGGGATTTGCGATGTGACACAGATCCAGTGTGGGAGCAAGGCTTGCCCGCGATGGGGCTTTATCAGGCGCCGACGATCCCGCCATCTTCACGGGAAATCGCCATCACCGAGGACCGCGGCTTGCCATTCGGCAGATGCTCAGGGAACGTCGACCCACCGTTCTCCCCCGGATGCTGAATCCCGACAAACAGCGTCTTCTGATCCGGCGAAAAGCTGATCCCGGTGACTTCGCAACCAACCGGCCCGACCATGAACCGGCGAATTTCCCCGGTCGCAGGGTCCGCACACAGCATCTGATTGTTGCCCATGCCCGCAAAGTCACCGGCATTGCTCGAATCGCCATCGGTGAGAATCCACAGCCGTCCGGCCTTGTCGAAACCCAAACCATCCGGGCTGTTGAACATGTTTTGCGGCGTGATGTTGGACGAGCCACCCTTCGGCGTGCTGGCGTGAACCCCTGGGTTGCCGGCGACCACAAACAGGTCCCAGGCAAAGTTTTTCGAGCCATGATCATCGCGGTCAGTGCGCCAGCGCAGAATCTGCCCGTAGACGTTCTTCTCGCGCGGGTTTGGCCCGCCTACCGGTTGGCCGTCTTCACCACGCTTGGCGTTGTTGGTCAGGGTGCAATACACCTGGCCATCCTTGGGGCTGACGACGATCCATTCCGGACGGTCCATGCGCGTGGCTTTTACTACGCTGGCGGCGAGGCGCGCGTGGATCAGCACTTCGGCCTGATCGGCAAAACCGCTGCTGGCGTCGATGCCGTTTTTGCCGTGAGTCAGTTCGACCCACTCGCCTTGGCCTTTCGGGTGATCGGTATTGCCGTCGCCGGTATCGAAGCGCGCTACATACAAGGTGCCGTGATCCAGCAGGTCGCGGTTGGCCTTGGGGTTTTTATGGTTGATCTTGTCGCGGCTGACGAACTTGTAGATGAACTCGCCACGCTCATCGTCGCCCATGTACACCACTGCGTGGCCGTCATGGGTTTCTGCCAGCGCGGCGTTCTCGTGCTTGAAGCGGCCCAGGGCCGTACGTTTGATCGGGGTCGATTGCGGATCGAACGGGTCGATTTCTACCACCCAGCCGTGACGGTTGAGTTCGTTGGGATTCTTCGCCAGGTCGAATCGCTCATCGTGCTGATGCCAGTTGATCTCTTTGCTGGTTGCCACCGCGCCGTAGCGTTTCTGTGCAGTGTCGAATTTCTGCTCGGCGTTGCTGCTGCCGAAGCAGTCGGTGAAGTTCTCTTCGCACGTCAAGTACGTACCCCACGGCGTCTTGCCATTGGCGCAGTTCTGGAAGGTGCCCAGGACATTCTTGCCGTGGGGGTCGGCGCTGGTTTTCAGCAGTTCATGGCCGGCGGCCGGGCCGCTCAGGCTGATTGGTGCGTTGCCGTGGATACGACGGTTGTAGCGCGAGCCCTGGACGAACTGCCACTGGCCGTTCTTGCGCTGCACTTCGATCACTGTCACGCCTTCGCAAGCCAGCGCCTTGCGCACTTCTTCGGCGGACTGCGGCATGCCGCCATGCGGATAGAGGTAGCGATAGTTGGTGTATTCGTTGTTGATCGCCATCAGCGCCCGGTCTTTTTCACCGGGAAACTCGAACAGGCTCATGCCGTCATTGTTGTCGCCGAACTGGACTTCCTGTTGCTCGGCCGTGCCGTTGCCGCTGGGGTCGAACGCCGGGCCGCTATTTTGCAGGGGCTGGCCCCAGCTGATCAGCACCGAGGATTTGTAGCCCGCCGGCAAGGTAATGGTGTCGCTGGTGGCGGCGGGGATGCTGTCAAAACCCAGCAGTTTGCTGGTGCCGGCGCTGACACTCGCGGCCAGCACGCTGCGGCTCAGCAGGTTGCCACCGAGGAACATGGCGGCACCACAGAGGGCACCGGCGCTGATGAAACCGCGACGGCTGAGGCCGACCATCTTTTCGAGGTCGGTGGACTGGTTTTCTTCTAATAGGCTCACATCAGGCTCCCTGCGGGTTTTTGCAGCCACCTTAAAGAGCATTGATGAAGCTTTTGTTTCAGAGCGGTGTACCGAGCAGCACGTTGGATGGCGCGAACTGCACCAGCACCGGTTTGGCAGCGGTAAGCCCCAGCGTTCTCAAGTGCAGCGGCTCGGCCAGTGCGCAGAGTGTCTGGCCATTGGGCAGGCCGATGCGCACTTCGCTGGGGCCGTCTTCGGCGTCGAGAATGGTTTCGATGATGCCTTTCAAGAAGTTGTTGCCGGGTGTTGCTTGTTGATCGATACCCAACAATTCAAGCCAACCGGCCTTGATCAACGCAACCACTTCGGTTCCGGTTACCAACTCCAGGCGCAGGGTGCTGTCGTGGGTGATCTGCGCATCGATCGTCAAGCCTTCGGCCAGTTCAAGACGGATCCGGTCGTTGCGCCCTTGAGCTTCGATCCCTACCACTGTGCCGTGCAGTTGATTGCGCGCGCTGGTCCGGAGCATCAGGCGGCCGAGCAGGTCCAGATCGCTGGCATCTTCGGCAGCTTCCAGCACCTGGGCCTGCAAAGCTTGCAGCTTTTGATAAAGGCGCAACACGCGCAGGCCTTCGCTGGAGAGTTTGGCGCCACCGCCGCCCTTGCCGCCGACGCTGCGCTCCACCAGCGGCTTTTGCGCCAGGTTGTTCAGCTCGTCGATAGCGTCCCATGCGGCCTTGTAACTCAGGCCCGCGCTTTTCGCGGCGCGGGTGATCGAGCCTTGCTCGGCGATGTGTTGCAGCAACGCAATGCGCTGCGGACGACGGACAATGTGCTGGGACAACAACGTAGGCAAGGACATGGCAGGGCGCTTTGGGCTGTGGCGATGTAGAGGACGTTGGCTTCTGAAAGCCTGGGAGTCAAGTCAGGCCATATCCTTGTGGGAGCGAGCCTGCTCGCGATGGGGCCATCAACTTCACCATAGATGTGACGGATAAACCGTCATCGCGAGCAGGCTCGCTCCCACCCTGAATGCCACTAAATCAGGCCATGTCGCCCGGTTTGGGTGTGCGGGCGAGGCAGTAGACGTCAACCCGCGCAGCGCCTGCGTCCATCAACAGCCGGGCGAGGGCTTGCGCCGTGGCTCCGGTGGTCAGCACATCGTCGACCAACGCCAAATGACGGTCCTTGATGCGTGCGCCGGGCGCCAGGGCAAAGGCGTTGCGCAGATTCTTTTTGCGGGCGTCGGCATTCAAGTCCTGCTGCGCGCTGGTGTCTTGAGTCCTCAACAGCAGCGTTTCGTCGCAAGGCATGTCCAGACAGGCGCCGAGCCAGCGGGCAAGCAGGGTGGCTTGATTGAAACCCCGTTGGCGCAGACGTTTAGAGGCCAGCGGCACCGGAACGAGCGCGTCGGGACGATTCAGGTCTTCGTCGAAGCGATGTTGCAGGAATTGCGCGAGAAGTTCGGCGAGCAGCCGACCAAATGGCCACTTTGCAGAGTGCTTGAAACGTGTGATCAGGGTGTCCACCGGGAAGCTGTAAGTCCACGGTGCGGCGACTTGCTCAAAGGCGGGCGGTTGATTCAGGCACTGGCCGCAAGTCAGCCCGGCGCCCGATAAGGGCAGGGCACAAGTTTGGCAGTGATCCCCAAGCCAGGGCAGCTCCGTCTCGCAAGCCATGCAGATCGGGATGTGTTCATCGGCCGGTTCAGCACAGAGCAGACAGTGTTGTGTGTTTTTTAACCAGATGTAAACCGGTCCTTTGTAACGTGGTTGACAGCGCATGAGTCTTCCTTAAATATGCCGAACATCCGTGTCGCGTCTGTGGGTATTCCATCCCCCAGACGCTTGCCAAGCATAAAACAAAGGAAACGCCCATGAGCGCCAGCACCTCTGCAACCCTGCGTCATGACTGGTCTTTGGCCGAAGTCAAAGCACTCTTCGTTCAGCCATTCAACGACCTGTTGTTCCAGGCACAGACGGTGCACCGCGCGCATTTCGACGCCAACCGCGTCCAGGTTTCCACGCTGCTCTCGATCAAAACCGGCGCCTGCCCGGAAGATTGCAAATATTGCCCACAGTCCGGTCACTACAACACCGGCCTGGAAAAAGAAAAGCTGATGGAAGTGCAGAAGGTCCTCGAAGAGGCCGCTCGCGCCAAGGCCATCGGTTCGACTCGTTTTTGTATGGGCGCGGCGTGGAAGCACCCGTCGGCCAAAGACATGCCGTACGTGCTGGAAATGGTCAAAGGCGTAAAAGCCATGGGCCTGGAAACCTGCATGACCCTGGGCCGTCTGGACCAGGACCAGACCGAAGCGCTGGCTCAGGCCGGACTCGACTACTACAACCACAACCTCGACACCTCACCGGAGTTCTACGGCAGCATCATCACCACCCGCACCTACAGCGAGCGCCTGCAAACCCTGGCGTACGTGCGTGATTCGGGGATGAAGATCTGCTCGGGCGGTATTCTCGGCATGGGTGAGTCCCTTGATGACCGCGCCAACCTGCTGATCCAGTTGGCCAACTTGCCGGAGCACCCGGAATCGGTGCCGATCAACATGCTGGTGAAAGTCGCCGGTACGCCGCTGGAAAATGCCGAAGAGATCGATCCGTTCGACTTCATCCGCATGCTCGCCGTTGCCCGCATCCTGATGCCGAAATCCCACGTGCGCCTGTCCGCTGGCCGTGAAGCGATGAACGAGCAGATGCAGGCCCTGGCATTCTTCGCCGGCGCCAACTCGATTTTCTACGGCGAAAAACTGCTGACCACTGCCAACCCGCAGGCCGACAAGGACATGCAACTGTTCTCGCGCCTGGGGATTCTGCCGGAAGCGCGCGAGGAGCACGCGGACGAGGTGCATCAGGCCGCCATTGAGCAGGCACTGGTTGAGCAGAAGAGCAGCGAGCAGTTCTACAACGCCGCTGTTTAAGTCCTCTGTCTTGTAGGAGCAAGGCTTGCCCGCGATGGAAACACCTCGGTCTGTCTGAATGACTGCGGCGATCCTATCGCGAGCAAGCTTTGCTCCTACAGGGGCGGTACCCCATTCCCACTCGCGAGGCCTGCATGTCTTTCGATCTCGCCGCACGCCTTGCTGCCCGTCGTGCCGAAAATCTCTACCGCCAGCGCCCGCTGCTCGACAGCCCTCAAGGCCCGGAAGTGGTGGTCGATGGCCAGCCGTTGCTGGCGTTCTGTAACAACGATTACCTGGGCCTGGCCAATCACCCGCAAGTGATCGAAGCCTGGCGCGCCGGAGCTGCTCGTTGGGGCGTGGGTGGCGGGGCGTCGCACTTGGTCATCGGCCACAGCACGCCCCATCACGCGCTGGAAGAAGCCTTGGCTGATCTGACCGGCCGCCCGCGTGCGCTGTTGTTCACCACCGGTTACATGGCCAATCTTGGCGCGGTTACGGCGTTGATCGGGCAGGGCGATACGGTGCTGGAAGACCGGCTCAATCACGCCTCGCTACTCGATGCCGGTTTGCTGTCCGGCGCACGCTTCAATCGCTATCTGCACAACGACGCGGTCAGTCTGGCCAAGCGCCTGGAGAAAGCCACCGGTAATACGCTGGTGGTCACCGACGGCGTGTTCAGCATGGACGGCGACATTGCCGACCTGCCGGCGCTGGCCCGCGAAGCCAAGGCTAAAGGCGCGTGGCTGATGGTCGATGACGCTCACGGCTTTGGCCCGCTGGGTGCCAATGGCGGCGGGATCGTCGAGCATTTCGGACTGAGTCAGGAAGACGTGCCGGTTTTGGTCGGAACGCTGGGCAAGGCTTTCGGTACGGCAGGGGCCTTTGTCGCGGGCAGCGAAGAGTTGATCGAAAGCCTGATCCAGTTCGCCCGCCCCTACATTTACACCACCAGCCAGCCACCGGCGCTGGCTTGTGCGACGCTGAAAAGCCTCGAACTGCTGCGCACCGAACATTGGCGACGTGAGCATCTGAAAACGTTGATCCGCCAATTCCGCCAAGGCGCCGAGCAAATCGGTCTGGAACTGATGGACAGCTTCACGCCGATTCAGCCGATCATGATCGGCGATGCCGGGCGTGCGGTTCGCCTGTCGCAGATGCTGCGCGAGCGTGGGCTGATGGTGACTGCGATCCGTCCGCCGACCGTGCCGGCCGGCAGCGCCCGTTTGCGGGTGACCCTGACCGCCGCTCACAGCGAGGCACAGGTGCAACTATTGTTAAACGGACTGGCCGATTGTTTCGCACAACTGAAATCGGAGCCAAGCCATGCGTGATCGACTGATTCTGTTGCCCGGTTGGGGCCTCGGCGTTTCGCCGCTGGAACCTTTGGCGGCAGCTTTGCAGGGGCTGGATGAACACCTGCGAGTCGAGATTGAGCCGTTGCCGGAACTGGAATCGAGCGATCTTCAAGAATGGCTCGATGAACTTGATTCGACAGTGCCGCAGGATGCCTGGCTCGGTGGCTGGTCCTTGGGCGGCATGCTGGCGGCCGAATTGGCGGCGCGTCGGGGTGATCGTTGCTGCGGCTTGCTGACCCTGGCGAGCAGTGCCTCATTTGTCGCTCATGAGCAATGGCCGAACGCGATGCCCGCCGAGACGTTCGATGCGTTCCTGGCCGGCTGCAAGGCAGATCCACGCATGACGCTGAAACGGTTTTCGCTGTTGTGTGCCCAAGGCGCGCAAGACCCTCGCGGGTTGTCGCGGCTATTGCTTGGCGGTGCGCCACAGACTTCTGCCGCGGCGTTGATGAGTGGTCTGGAAGTTCTTGCACAACTGGACACTCGCCAAGCTTTGCAGGCGTTCCGCGGTCCGCAATTACATCTATTCGCAGGCCTCGACGGCCTGGTCCCGGCCGAAGCAGCAGGGGACTTGCTGGCGTTGCTGCCAGATGTCGAAATTGGTCTGATTGAACAGGCCAGTCACGCGTTTCTTCTGGAAGACCCCCACGGTGTGGCGGGGGCGATTCAGGCCTTTTTGCACGAGTCCGGTGATGACTGATTTATCCCTTCCCAGCCTGCCTGGCGGTTTGCCCGACAAGCGCCAGGTGGCAGCCTCCTTTTCTCGTGCGGCGGCGAGCTACGACAGCGTGGCCGAGTTGCAGCGTGATGTTGGCAGTCAATTGTTGAGTCGCTTGTCGGGTGATTTTGTCCCAAGTCGCTGGCTGGACCTGGGCTGCGGCACCGGGTATTTCAGTCGCGCGCTGGGTGAGCGGTTTCCGACCGGTCAAGGTGTCGCCCTCGATATCGCCGAAGGCATGCTCAATCACGCCCGGCCATTGGGTGGTGCCAGCCATTTCATCGCGGGCGATGCGGAGCAGTTGCCGCTGCAGGGTTCGACCTGCGATTTGATCTTCTCCAGCCTTGCTGTGCAATGGTGTGCGGATTTTGAATCGGTGCTCAGTGAAGCGAATCGGGTGCTGAAGCCGGGCGGGATTTTCGCGTTTGCTAGTCTGTGTGTAGGGACATTGTTTGAGTTGCGTGACAGTTGGCGTCAGGTGGATGGCATGGTGCACGTCAACCGCTTCCGCGAGTTGGGTGTTTATCAGCAACTGTGTGCGACCAGTGGCTTGAAAACGGTCAGCTTGCAAACGCGTCCTCACGTGTTGCATTACCCGGATGTGCGTAGTCTGACTCATGAACTCAAGGCATTGGGTGCGCACAACTTGAACCCTGGACGACCGGGTGGTTTGACGGGGCGGGCGCGGATCCTTGGCTTGATCGAGGCTTATGAGCAATTTCGTCAGGCCCAAGGATTGCCAGCGACTTACCAGGTGGTTTACGCCGTGTTGGAGAAACCTATATGAGCGCAGCCTATTTCATCACCGGTACTGACACTGACGTCGGCAAGACCACCGTTGCCGCCGGTTTATTGCATGCCGCGCGGTCGGCGGGCTTGAGTACGGCGGCGGGAAAACCGGTGGCCTCTGGCTGCGACGTGACGCCCAAGGGATTGCGTAACGCCGATGCGCTGGCGCTGTTGGCCGAGTGCTCTTTGTCGTTGACGTATGCACAGGTCAACCCGGTCGCGTTCGAGCCGGCCATCGCTCCGCACCTGGCCGCGCGGGAGGCCGGCGTGGCATTGACGGTGCTGTCGCTGTTGACGCCCATGCGCGAGATTCTCGATTTGCAGGCAGATTTCACCTTGATCGAAGGGGCGGGCGGCTGGCGCGTGCCCTTGGCGGATCAGGCCAATCTGTCTGACCTGGCGATAGGGCTGGGTTTGCCCGTGATTCTGGTGGTCGGTGTGCGGTTGGGTTGCATCAATCATGCGCTGCTGACGGCAGAGGCGATTGCCAGGGATGGATTACAGTTGGCGGGCTGGGTAGCCAATATCATTGATCCCAAGACCTCGCGCCTGGAAGAGAACCTTGCGACTCTCGCCGAGCGTATCCCCGCGCCCTGCCTCGGGCGAGTACCGAAACTCAAATCGGTCACGGCAGAATCCGTGGCGGAGCATTTGCAGCTGGATTTGCTGGACTAGGTTTTGCCTATGACAAGGCACTGTGCCATTAGTGTTTTTATCGGGCATTTTGCCATCATGTCTGATTCAATGACCGCTATTGATCCCTTGCAGGACGACGTCTCCCCATGGAAATCTCAGGAAACACCGCTTTTTATGCTGGTCTGAGCACTATTCAGACAGGGCAGAACCGCGTTGATCAAGCGTCCGGGCAGATCGCCAATATCACCATCGAACGTTCAGTGGCCAGCCAGTCTTCCGAGGCTCAGGTGGATCGTCTGCGTTCGGTTGACCGCAGTCAGCAATCCGACCTGGCCAGCAATGTAATCGACATGGCCCAAGGTAAATTTCAGGTTGAAGCGGGTGCCAAAGTGGCCAAGGCTTCGGATGAAATGCTCGGAACGTTGATCGACACATTCGCTTGATCCCTCGCTGAATTGTTCACTCGACGCTGCGACAGTTCGCAGCGTTTTTCTGCGTAAGTCCTTCTCCCTCAACTAATCTTTTCTACACAGCGCCTGGCTTGTTCAGCGGTGGTGCGCTGCTGCGTGTCCGGTAGATCAACGATGTGATGACAAACGGCTAAAGATCGATGCTTGACAAGATTTAGGCGTAAACGTATGTTTCAAACAACTGTTTGACCGCCACAGCAAATCAACGCGGTCGTTCATTCCCGGTTACATCAGCAGAGGTTTTTCGCTATGCCTGACTACAAGGCCCCCTTGCGTGATATTCGCTTCGTTCGTGACGAACTGCTCGGCTACGAAGCGCACTATCAGAGCCTTCCGGCTTGTGCGGACGCAACTCCGGACATGGTTGACGCCATTCTCGAGGAAGGCGCCAAGTTTTGTGAGCAGGTACTGGCCCCGCTGAACCGCGTGGGTGACACCGAAGGCTGCACCTGGAGCGAGTCCGGCGTTAAAACCCCGACTGGCTTCAAAGAAGCCTACAAGCAATTCGTTGAAGGCGGCTGGCCAAGCCTGGCTCACGACGCAGAGCACGGTGGCCAAGGCCTGCCGGAGTCCCTGGGTCTGGCAGTCAGTGAAATGGTTGGCGAAGCCAACTGGTCGTGGGGCATGTACCCAGGCCTGTCCCATGGCGCGATGAACACCATTTCCGAGCACGGTACGCCTGAGCAGCAAGAGGCTTATCTGACCAAACTGGTTTCCGGTGAGTGGACCGGCACCATGTGCCTGACCGAACCGCACTGCGGCACCGACCTGGGCATGTTGCGCACCAAGGCTGAGCCTCAGGCTGACGGTTCCTACAAAGTCTCCGGCACCAAGATCTTCATTTCGGCCGGCGAACACGACATGGCCGACAACATCGTCCACATCGTACTGGCCCGCCTGCCGGATGCACCGGCTGGCACCAAAGGCATTTCGCTGTTCATCGTGCCGAAATTCATGCCGAACGCGGACGGTTCGATCGGCGCACGCAACGCTGTGAGCTGTGGTTCCCTGGAACACAAGATGGGCATCCACGGTAACGCCACTTGCGTGATGAACTTCGACGCGGCCACCGGTTTCCTGATCGGCCCGGCGAACAAAGGCCTGAACTGCATGTTCACCTTTATGAACACCGCACGTCTGGGCACCGCGCTGCAAGGTCTGGCTCACGCCGAGATCGGCTTCCAGGGTGGCCTGAAGTACGCTCGTGATCGCTTGCAAATGCGTTCGCTGACAGGCCCGAAAGCGCCGGAAAAAGCCGCTGACCCGATCATCGTTCACCCAGATGTACGTCGCATGCTGTTGACCATGAAGGCATTCGCCGAAGGCAACCGTGCAATGGTTTACTTCACTGCCAAGCAAGTCGACATCGTCAAGTACGGCGTGGACGAAGAAGAAAAGAAGAAAGCCGACGCACTGCTGGCCTTCATGACGCCAATCGCTAAAGCGTTCATGACTGAAGTCGGTTTTGAATCCGCCAACCATGGCGTGCAAATCTACGGCGGCCACGGCTTCATCGCTGAGTGGGGCATGGAGCAGAACGTTCGCGACAGCCGCATTTCGATGCTGTACGAAGGCACCACCGGTATCCAGGCGCTCGACCTGCTGGGCCGTAAAGTGCTGATGACCCAAGGCGAAGCCCTGAAAGGCTTCACCAAGATCGTCCACAAGTTCTGCCAGACCAACGAAGGCAACGAAGCCGTTCAAGAGTTCGTCGCACCGTTGGCGGCACTGAACAAAGAATGGGGCGAGCTGACCATGAAGGTCGGTATGGCCGCCATGAAAGATCGCGAAGAAGTCGGTGCGGCCTCCGTGGACTACCTGATGTACTCCGGTTACGCCTGCCTGGCCTACTTCTGGGCTGACATGGCGCGTCTGGCAGCCGAAAAACTGGCTGCCGGCACTTCCGAAGAGGCGTTCTACACCGCCAAGCTGCAGACTGCGCGCTTCTACTTCCAGCGTATCCTGCCGCGTACCCGCACTCACGTTGCAACCATGCTGTCGGGTGCCAACAACCTGATGGACATGAAAGAAGAGAACTTCGACCTGGGCTACTAAGCCTTAACGCGGTCCTTCAAAAAAAACCGCCGCTTCCTCTGGGAGCGGCGGTTTTTTTTGCGCTGTGGTCAGGCCTTGATCACCATGGCGTCGGATCCAGGGGGCCGACGCCAGTCGGGGTGCTCACGCCTTCGCCGTTACGTATGAACGGCAGGTGCCAGAAGTCGTTAGGCACCACCGGATCGCCAGGCTTGACGCCTTCCGGAAAGATGAACTCAAACACCGGCGCCACATACTGTCCGGCAATCAGTCCATTGGCGACGGTCAGCCTGCCCGCATTCTGGATGCAACTGTCCACGGCGGTCTGGGATAGGCTCTGCTGTGGAACGCAAAGTGACCGCGCAACGACGCGCAAGGTACGTGTCGGTTGGCTAAGAAGCCCAGAGGGCGCTTTGGTCGCACGTAATCTGGCGCGTTGTGGCTGAGGACCTGTGTTCTGTGTGGTAATACCACCCGAGGCTCCCAGGCAACTGGCCGCAAGGCCCAGCGCAGGGTTGCATTCACCCGTCATCTCATAGGGTGTAACCCAGCGATTGGTTTGCACACCTGTCGATGGATTGACATCTATCAGATAGATGTCGACCGGGGTCTTGATGTCGGTGGTCGAAGCTTCAAGGAAAATCCGGTCCTGCGTCTCTTGGGCTGCACCGCCGATGGCTGTTGCTGCCGGGTCGGCCGTGCCGATGCCAAACTCCCCGATTGCCAGGTAGCTGGGTTGCGAACCAGGCTGAGTATAGATCCCGACATTCGCCTCGATCGTGTGTGCAGAGATGAAATCCGGGAGACCCGCTGTTGCTGACTTGAATAGAGTGCCGGACCAACTGATGAAGTCGCCGACTTCGAAGGGTGCCTGTTGTGTCGGGTCGGGGTCCGTCGCCGTGCGGCTAGCATCGCCGAATCTCTTCATGACGTACTGGCTGCAATAGACCTGCCCCACCGCTGGACCCGAGAGCTCCCCACTGGCCGGAGGCGTGACACCGGCCTGGCTGAAATTGCGACAGTTGTTGGTCGTGGTCGGGGTGACCACTTTTGGCCGGTTTTTCTCTGGGCAGAGTGCATCATCCCCGGAAATCGTGCGTGGCACGCACATCGGGTAGCCGGTGGCGGCATGGATGGTCGGGTTGGCATCATCGACGGAGAAGCGCGGGTCGGGGCTTTGGGCGCGGCCAAAACGTCCGTTCGGGTCGTTGATCTGAATGATCGTGGGTTGCGTCGGGTTTCCGCTGTCAACTTCGAGGTTGCCGTTGGTGTAGTCGATCCGGGTGATGAAGCCGCTACCCGCGTTGACTGATTGCTGGGAGACAAAGATCAGCCCGGCAATCTGCTTGTTGGAGACGCTATTGCCTACCACATGGATCTCGAACGAGGGATAGGCCGCCGCTGATTTTCCGAGCGCCAGGGTTCCACCCCTGACGAAGTCGGCCCAGGTCAGGGTGTTGGCCGGCATCTGCATAACGGTGTTGCAAGGGACAACAATCGTGACGCCGTTCAATTGGACGGTCCCCCCAAAGCGGCCCGGGTCGCTGGTATTGGGGCAATTCGCATTGGTGGTGTCCAGGGTCATGTTTTGGATAAAGCCGGTAACGTCAAACCCATGAATCGCAGTCGGGTCTGTAAAAATCGGATCGGGCAGTGTGGGTGTCGTGAACGGCGAGGGCAAACCCGGGGGCTTGGCAGTCCCGCCACCACCACCACCACC
>NZ_JAHBDK010000078.1 GCF_019956415.1 Pseudomonas sp. GL-B-19 | reverse complement strand
CTCCTGAGCGTCTCCAGCTTCAGCGTGAATGGGGTCGACGGCAGCTTCACGGCGGGCCAGACCGCAACCATGACCGGTGTCGGAACGCTGATCATCGCCAGCAACGGTGCTTACACCTTTACCCCGGCCGAGAACTGGAACGGCACCGTGCCGACCGTCACCTACACCACCAACACCGGTTCCACCAGCACGCTGAATATCAGCGTCACTCCGGTCAATGACCCGAGCGTCCTGACCGCGGACACCAATACTGTCGATGAAGACCACGCGGCCACCGGCAACGTGCTGACCAACGACCACGATGTCGATAATCTCCTGAGCGTCTCCAGCTTCAGCGTGAATGGGGTCAACGGCAGCTTCACGGCGGGCCAGACCGCAACCATTACCGGTGTCGGAACGCTGATCATCGCCAGCAACGGCGACTACACCTTTACCCCGGTGGAGAACTACAACGGCACCGTGCCGACCGTCACCTACACCACCAACACCGGCTCCACCAGCACGTTGAATATCAGCGTCACCCCGGTCAATGACCCGAGCGTCCTGACCGCGGACACCAATACTGTCGATGAAGACCACGCAGCCACCGGCAACGTGCTGACCAACGATCACGATGTCGATAATCTCCTGAGCGTCTCCAGCTTCAGCATGAATGGGGTCGACGGCAGCTTCACGGCGGGCCAGACCGCAACCATGACCGGTGTCGGAACGCTGATCATCGCCAGCAACGGTGCTTACACCTTTACCCCGGCCGAGAACTGGAACGGCACCGTGCCGACCGTCACCTACACCACCAACACCGGTTCCACCAGCACGCTGAATATCAGCGTCACCCCGGTCAATGACCCAAGTGTGCTGACTGCTGACTCCAACACAGTCCTCGAGGACAACATCGCCACCGGTAACGTACTGACTAACGACCGCGATGTGGATAACGCCCTGAGCGTAGCCAAATTCACGGTTGGCGGCACCGAGTACACCGCAGGCGCCGCCCCGGTGACCATCGCCAACGTCGGTACCCTGACCCTCGGTGCCAACGGCGCCTACACCTTTACCCCGGTGGAGAATTGGAACGGCACCGTGCCGACCGTCACCTACACCACCAATACCGGTTCCACCAGCACGCTGAACATCAGCGTCACCCCGGTCAACGACGCACCGACTGCCGCACCGGTTAACGTCACCGGTACCGAAGACACCCCGCTGATCCTCGGCTGGTCGACCTTCGGCGTCAGTGATGTCGACAGCCCAGCCACCAGCCTCGGAGTAAAAATCACCGGCCTGCCGGTCGAAGGCAAGTTGCAATACCTGAACGGCTCGACCTGGACCGACCTGACGCCTAACCAGACCATCACCAAGGCTGACATCGACGCGGGCAAGTTGCGCTTCATGCCTGACGCTAACGAATCTGGCGCCAACGGCTATAACAGCGGCACGGGCAACAATCTGGCGGACTACGCGCAGATCCAGTTCCAGCCAACCGACGGCACACTGCTGGGCAGCACCGGCACGATCAAAATCGACATCACCCCGGTAGCAGATGCACCAACGCTGAACGTCGCCAGCAACAACGTGACCTCGACAGGCTTAATCAAGGAAGTCTGGACTGGCCTGGCCGGCCTGGGCACCAATGGTAACGGCGCGCCTTCCGACACGCTGAAATCGGTGATCGATGCCGCCGGCACACCGAACTCCAGCAGCACCGTCGGCAACGTGCAATCCAGTGGCGATGTGGCTGCTGGCACCGCGTCGAAAACCTCCGGCCTGATTTACCTCGAAGCCGGCAAGACCTACACCTTCAGTGGCACCGGCGATGACAGCCTGCTGGTGACCATCGGTGGCAAGAGCGTGGCCAGTGCCCTGTGGGGCAATGGCGGCACGCTTACCGGCTCGTTCACCCCGACCACCAGCGGTTACTACACGCTGGACATCTACCACCACAATCAAAGCGGCCCGGGCAGCTATGACGTCAACCTGTCGGTCAACGGCAGCACGGCTATCGATTTGAGCAGCGCCGGTGTACCGCTGTACACCGGTGTGGCGGATCTGGTCGCTTCCGGCGTGACTGTTTCCGACCTGCACGGCACTAACGGCGAAGGCTACTACGAAGGCTACAAACTCAACACGGGCGCCGAAGGCACCAGCGTTCATCTGTCCGCAATCACCACCGCACTGACAGACGTCGACGGCTCCGAAAGCCTGAGCGTGAAGATCAGCGGCATACCGGTGGGCGCGGTACTCACCGATGGCGCCGGCCACACCTTCACCGCCACCGCGACGTCCGGCGAAGCCAATGTCACCGGCTGGACCCTCAGTTCCCTGACCGTGACCCCGCCTGCGTATTACAACGGCCAGTTCAACCTGACGGTGACTTCCACCTCCACCGAATTACTCGGTGGTTCGGCGCCGCCCAGCGTCGCAACGATTCCCGTCACCGTTTACCCGGCGGTCTATAACTCGATCACTGCCACCGCAGGAAACGACAATGTCGTCGGCACCGATGGCAATGACATCGTGGTGGCAGATATCGGCGGCCTGACGGTCACACCGGGCAAGAATTACAACATCGCGTTCATGGTCGACAGCTCGGGCAGCATGAGCGATTCCTCCGTAACGTCGGCGAAGAATTCGCTGGTAGCGGTGTTCACCTCGCTGATCGCCAGTGCCACCTCGCAAAACTCGAGCGCTGGCACCGTGAAAGTGTTCCTCGTGGACTTCGATACACAGGTCAACAAATCGATTTCGATTGATCTGTCGAAACCAGGTGCTCTGGACCTATTGAAGGGGGTCCTCAACAGCATGCAGTCTGGTGGTTACACCAACTACGAAGACGTGTTCAAAACCACCGCAAACTGGTTCAAAGGCCCTGACGCGCTGAGCAACCTCAACGCGACCAACCTCACCTATTTCATCACCGATGGTGAGCCGACCGCTTATACGAAGGACGAACAAACCAATCCGCTGGTCGTCGACTACAAGTCCAATAGCGCTACCGACCTTTACCTCGACAACGTGTTGAAGCAAGGCTCCTACACGCCGGGGACCGAGTTCAGGATGATCATCGGTGGTGAGAGTCGCGTGGTAGTTGATTCCTCGGGTGCTTTGTACAAATGGAGCGAAAAAGGGAACGGCGACTGGTCGTCGGACAAGTACAGTTCCAGCCTGCAAGTTCACGCTCAGGGAGACGGCACCTATGAACTGTCGGTTTACGTAGGCAGCGGCTCTGTCGACACCGTCAGTGCGAGCAATGCGGCATCCGCGTTCGCGCTGTTTGCTGCCGCCAACTCCAAGGTGCAAGCCATTGGCGTGAACAGCGGTGTCACGGAAAACGACCTCTCGCCGTATAACACCACCGATGGAAAACCGCTGGCCAACATCAACCCGGATGACCTGGCCAACGCCATTCTCGGCCACAGCGAAGCGACCCTTCCGGGCAAGGACACTATCAACGGCGGCGATGGCAACGACATCATCTTCGGCGACCTGGTGAGCTTCACTGGCGTGACGGGTGAGGGCTACACCGCGCTGCAGGCTTTTGTTGGCAAGGAAACCGGTGTCGAAACCAACCAAGTCACCTCAAGTAACGTGCACCAGTACGTCACCGAGCACTACTCCACGCTCGATGTGTCTGGGGCTCATGATGGTGACGATACGCTGTTGGGTGGTGCTGGCAACGACATCATCTTCGGGCAGGGCGGTGGCGACAAACTCTACGGCGGCAGCGGCAACGACATCCTGCTCGGTGGCACTGGCAACGATTTGCTAAACGGTGAGGCCGGCAATGACTTCCTCATCGGTGGCGCTGGCACAGATACGCTGGACGGTGGTGCCGGCAATGACACCCTCCTCGGTGGCACTGGCAACGACACGCTGATCGGCGGCTTGGGTGGCGACACCTTCGTCTGGAAAGCAGGCGATACCGGCACCGACGTGATCAAGGACTTCAATGCCAATGAAGGCGACCGCATCGACCTGCGTGATCTGTTGCAGAACGAGAGCGGCAGCACCATCGATAACTTCCTGAAGATCACCACATCTGGCGGCGTCTCGTCCCTGGAAGTCAACTCAGCCGGCAATTTCAACAGCGCCGACGCGACTGCGGCCAAGGCGGATGTGACGATCAAACTGGAAGGTAACAACTGGTCCAGCGCCAACCTGCATAACCTGATCGCCGGCAGCGATCCAACCATCAAGGTTGATCACAACAACAGCTGATCAAACGAAAAACGGCCGCCCTTATGGGGCGGCCGTCACGTTTGTGCCTTTCTCCACGGTGACGATTTCGTCGCCGCACCGCATACTCGCGTTCAGTTGGCCTATGCTGCTGACAGCATGACGCTGGTCCATTTCTGAGGGATGTTCAATGTTCTACGTGCAACGCGATGCGCAAGGCCAGTTAGTGCGCGTGGAAGCCGCGGCCTACGCCGAGGCCACGGAAACACTGCCGGCCGACAACCATGAAATCCAGACCTGGTATGCCAACGAAGTGATGGAAACCAGCCTCAAACAGCTCAAGCAGAGCGACCTGGAAATGATCCGGGTACTCGACGACTTGATCCAGGTGCTGACCAGCAAAGGCGTAATCCGCGTCACCGACCTGCCGCCGGCGGCACAAGCCAAACTGATGGACCGCAACCAGGCCCGTGAAGCGTTGGGCGGGTTGAGCCAGTTGATTGATGATGAAGAGACGGGGTTGATCTAACTCTAACTCCCCACCTTTTTTGGTATTCGTACTGACGCCATCGCGAGCAGGCTCGCTCCCACATTGGATTTCAGTCGTTCACACAAGCTGTGTTCACTGAAGATCACCTGTGGGAGCGAGCCTGCTCGCGAAAGCGGACTTCAACCCAACACAAAACCACCCTGCTAAATCTTGACTGAACCCGCCGCCAATTCTGGCGACTCAAGATGATCCAGCGCCCGCTCCACCAACAAATGAACCCCGTCGGCCATTCGGCTAAGCGCCAGCGCGACGCAGCGGCGTGAGCCTTCTACATCGTCGGCCAGGTCGGCGGCGATGGCGCTGATGGAGAGCAGGTCTTCGGAGGCGTTGGCCAGGAGGGCTTCGGTGGGGATGTCGGGGGAGACGGTGAAGAGGCGGCCCCTGCGAGGAGAAGGCGGATTTGGGGTTACTTTGAACATGGCGTGGTCTCAATGATTACAAAGAGGCTGACCCGGTTCGCTTGCACGCGAATAAGGTGGCAGCTATGTGCGGGGTGCAAGACCGAGTAACCACGCCCTAAACCTCGGCAGACCCGAAGGTCTCCCGCACACAGCCGCCATAAAGCAATCACAACAAGCATGAAAAATGCCTGATGAATGGCCAGAGGCAGTGTTTGGATGTGGTTTCTACCCGGACTTGCACGTCCGTGTCACTGATTATTCAGTGACAAGGCCAGACTAGACCTGCGCATTGCCCGGAACAAGTTCACCAAAACCGACACAACTCGAAGGAAATCTCCTAGGAATTTGCCTTCAGATTTTCCGGTGACTGCACTGACGCCATCGCGAGCAAGCTCGGCTCCTACAGGGGTTTTGGTCGTTCACACAGGCTGTGTTCACTGAAGATCTACTGTGGGAGCGAGCCTGCTCGCGATAGCGGCATCCGCCTCACCGCCAAGGCTTGGGCTCACCAAACAACTGCCCCTGAACCCCATAAAGCCCCATCTCCCGAATCACCGACAACTCCCCTTCAGTCTCGACCCGCTCGGCAATCAGCGGCAAATCGATGCTGTGTGCCGCGCGCTGGATCGCCTCGATGAACAGGCGCTTGTCGCTCTCCTGATCAATCGCCCGAATGTAACCGCCATCGATCTTCAGGTACGCCAGCCCTAGTCGCGCCAGGTTGCCGATCATGCTGAAGCGCCCACCAAAACGTTGCAGGCTCAGGGAGAAGCCGAGTTCTCGCAGACGCCGCGTCAACTCTTCCAGCATCGCTTGCTCCGGCAGCTGTTCCTCGCCGATTTCCAGCGTCAGGCGTGGCCCCAGATTAGAGTTCGCGCGCAAAATCTCGAAAACTTTATTCAGCGCCTGCGCATCGCCCAACGTCGCCGACGACAGATTCAGCGCCAGCGATTCTTCGTGACCCGCCATCTGCTCGAGCACCAATTCCAACATCAGCCGATCCAGCCGCGCGGTCCAGCCAAAACGTTCCAGCCACGGCAGGAAGCGCCCGGCAGGAATGGTCTGCCCCTGCTCGTCGACCAGGCGCGACAGCACTTTGTAATGCAACACCAGTTGCGTGTCCTGGCTGGCCACGACCGGTTGGAAATACAACTGGAACCGTCGCTGATTCAACGCCTGATCCAGCAAATTGTTCCAGGCATGATGGTCATCGCCGACAATGGCCGACGCACTGTGATCCAGGCACGCCCAGCTCGGCTCGCCCTGGGTTTCCGCCTGGGCCAACGCCTGATCGCCCAGTCCGAGCACCGCTTGCGGTGAGTCGCCATGTACAAACGGCGCCAACCCGATCGAAGCCACCGAGGCCACGTCGGTGGCGCCCGTCGCATGCAGGCTCGCCAATGCACTGTCGAGGTTCTGCGCCAACTGCAGCGCCTCTTCCCGCACCAGCCCCGGCGCCAGCACGGCGAACTCACCACCGCGAATCCGCGTGACGAGGTTCTGGGTTTCCGGGTACTTGGCACACTCGCGGGACAACTGCTCGCCCACGGCTTTCAATAACTGATCGGTGCGTTGGCCGCCCAACCGCTGGTTCAAACCGGCCAGGTCCTTGACCCGCAACAACAGCAGATAACCGGAACTGGCCTGCTCCGGATTGCTCACCCGGGTGTTCAATTGCATCTCGAAATAACGACGATTGGCGAGCCCGGTGAGGTTGTCCTGATAAGACTCGACCCGCAGTTTTTCACTGCGTTCGGCCTGTTCCTGGAACAACGCCTTGAGCTTCTCGACCATCTGGTTCATGGCCTGCACCACACGACGCAGCTCCGGCGTGCGAGGCAGTTCCGGCAGGCTGAGGAATTCGCGGCGGGCGATGGCGTGGGATTGCTTGACCATGTAATCCAGCGGTTTCAATTGCCGACGCAACAACAGCGCCCCCAGCACCGCGCTCACGGCGCCGCAAACCAACAACCAGCCGAGACTGCCCAGCGCGCTCTGCCACAACTTGGCCAGCGCAAACATCGGGTGGCTGACCACCTCCACCCGCGCCGCTTGCTCCCAACCACGACTGACAATCGCATCGCCGCCAGCGGCTTCAAGGCCAATCATTTTGACGAACCAGTCCGGCACGTTGTTGACCGCCGCAATCCCGTTGCGCTCGACGATGGTGTTGTCGTTGCTCAGGTCGACGACGCGGATGCTTGAGTAGTAACCGCTGTCGAAAATCGAGCTGACCAGCAGCTCGACCATCGCCGGGTCGTCGATGTTCGGCGTCAGGGACAGTGCCAGCGCCGTCGCGGCGTCCTGGGCGTGGGAGCGCAACTGGTTGACGTACTGGGTGCGCGAGCTTTCCAGACTGACCATGAAGCTGCCGGTGAAGGCGACCACCAGGAACAGACAAATAGCGATCAACAGCTGTTTGAACAAAGACATCTGAGCGCTTGCTCCTAGTTTGTCGTTTCGACCGGGAAACCTTCGGCCTGCATTTTCTTCAACACGTCCTGCCAGCGGGACAGACGTTTGGTGTCACCGACCTTTTTGTTGCCCTTGGCGCCGGGCAAGTACAAACCTTCTGCATTGAAAGAGTAGACCGGCAACAGATCGGTTCGTTGGCTGGCCGGCTTTATCTCGTTGATCAGGCTGTCGAGCACCAGCGGCATGGCCTCGGGGCTTGAATAGTAGGTCAACACCATGTGCGCCCGGTTCTGGCGCAACGCCTTGACGTAGGTGATGCGCAGCTTGTCACTGGATACGCCGAGGTGGCGCAGGCTGAAATACTTGGCAATCGCATAATCTTCGCAATCACCGGCGCCCTTCCACAGCGCTTCGATGGGCGTTCCCCAATAGTCGACCTCGTGCCACAGGTCGATGTCCTCGACGTAACGCACCTGCTTGTTGAAGAATAGGTTGACCACTTTGAGCTGTTCTTGCTCGCTGACTTGCTTCTGAGTGGCCAGCAACTGCTGCCAGGCATCGATCCGCTGCTGCCCTTCACCTAACGGTCCGTGTAAGGCTTGCGCACGGCGGCTGATCAGCGAAAAATCCCAATCGGCCTGCAAGCCGCCCAGCATGAGGCCGGCCAGTAGCAGCGCACAACACAGCCAGCGCAAAGTCCGTGGGATCGCGAAACGTACCGCCAATGCGAGGCATCCAGGTCAGGCAAATGGTATTCGGCCGATGGTGCAGGTTAGCCCGACAAAAGACAATGGCACGGTGCAATCACGGACGGCACGCTAGACTTGTATTGTGAATGACATAAAAAGATTGCGATCGAGAACCTGACTTGTTTGACAAGTCTCAGTGCAGTCACTAGTGTCCATTTGGATCCAAATATTTCAGTCGAATAGGGTGCGTAGTAGTGACACAGAAGCCCAACCCTCTCAGTAGTATCAAGGTCAGCGGGCCGATTCCCGCTCACCTCGCACGCTCGGTGATCGAAGAAACGCTACGCTCGGCGATTCTCGATGGGCGCATCCCTTGCGGCACTGCATTGCGCCAGCAAGATCTGGCCGATCTGTTCGGGGTTAGCCGCATGCCCGTGCGCGAAGCCTTGCGCCAACTCGAAGCCCAGGCACTGCTCAACGTTGTCGCCCATAAAGGTGCCGTCGTCGCACCGCTGGTTTCGGGTGATGCCGTTGAAACCTATGCGCTGCGGATTCTGTTGGAATCTGAAGCGCTGCGACTCTCCATTCCATTACTTGAGAAAGCAGACTTCGAGCAGGCTGCCCGTCATATCGATGACATGGAAACAGAGCACGATTACACCGAGATCGGCCGGCTCAATCGCCTGTTCCATATGTCGCTGTACAGCAAGGCGCCGAACCGTCGACTGTTGAGTCTGATTGAAGAAGGGTTGAACGAAGAGGAACGTTTCCTACGCTTCAATCTGGAAGCGATGGGCCTGGGCAAATTGTCTCAGGAAGATCACCGAGCGCTGCTACTGGCCGTGGAAGACCGCGACATCCAGCGCGCGGTAACGATGCTCGAGAATCACCTCAACCGGGGTGTCGAGGTCATTACACGCTACCTCGCCAGCCCTGAAGCGCTGAACAAGAAAACCTCCCGGTAAACCGTACCGGCAAGTTGAGCGAGCAGATCGGACTGCTCGCTTAGGCTTGTCGCGATGACGCTAAGCCCCACGCTAAAGCCCTGCCCTCGATTTCCCCCTCCCGAGCCCAATCATTGCACTGAGAAGATGACATCTCAGCGATAGCGGCTGCCGTGATTTACGCTCACTCTTGGACTGCCAACAACCAATGAACGGGCGACGCTGCGCACCTGCGTAACAGTCTCCGCACCAAGAACCTAAGGAAGGAGTCTTGTCACGGGAAAGGAAGCACCGGCGTTAATCCCAGCCAACTTCCCCCCCTAAAACCACTTCGACGATCTAACTATAAAAGTTGCTTCGAGTGAGGCATTCACTCTTTATTTAAATTCTGATGCTTATTAGTCGGAAGGAGTAACTACGCCCAAATAAAACTTAAAACAAAAGTTTTATTGGAGCTTGTCGCACCCGAATAACTTGAACTTTCATTTAATTAAAAAATAACTTGCCCGACTCTTTATTCGTGTATTAGTTTTTGTTCGCCGTACTGAACACAGGCCTGCAACCCTGTATCTGCGGACCATTACTCACTCATACAGCCCCATCAGCCTGAGGCCTTCGCTCGCCCATAGAAAACTTCAAACGACAGACACTTATTGCTCGCAACTTCATTAACCGTACTTCCGACAACCCATAGGCTCACTCATGAAAACGAATAAAGACCGCCTCATCCAGAAGAAGGCAGAACTTAGTGCACACCCGATCTTCTCTGAAATACATTCGCTGTCGGTACTTCAACGTTTCATGGAAACCCATGTATTTGCGGTGTGGGATTTCATGTCGCTCACCAAGCGCCTACAACAGGAATTGACCTGCGTTCAACTGCCCTGGTTGCCGCCACGAGACCCGCAGGCTGCACGTCTGATCAACGAAATCGTGCTGGGTGAAGAGTCCGATGATCGTCTGGTCCAAGGTCATTACAGCCATTTTGAATTGTATCTGGATGCAATGCGCGAAGTCGGTGCCAGCACCGTCGCGGTGGAACGCTTTGTAGCGTTGCAACAGGAAGGCGTAAGTTACGACGTCGCGTTGCAAAGCGTGGACGTCGATCCGGCTGCGGCGCAGTTTGTGCGGCACACGTTGCACACAGCGTTGCATGCACCCGGACACAGCGTCGCCGCAGCGTTTTTGCATGGTCGTGAGAGCGTGATTCCGCAGATGTTCCAGCGGATTCTCGACGACTGGGGCATCGGCATCGAGCAAGCGCCGACCTTCCGGTACTACCTGGAGCGGCACATCGAAGTCGATTCCGAAGACCACGGCCCGGCAGCGGAAAAACTCCTGGCCCGGTTGGTCGATGGCAATCCGCAACGCCAAGAGGACGTCTACGCCAGCGCCATTGCCGCCGTAGAAAGCCGCATCGCACTGTGGGACGGTCTGCGTCTGAGCATGGGCGAACCCTTGCCTGAGGTAAGCGCATGAACGCCGCCGACTACCAATCCTTCGCCGACGCCTGGGAGAGCCGCGCGACCATCCGCACTCGCCCACGGCGGGTGCTGGAAAACGACGACAAACTGATCTATCCCTTGAGCCGGCAACCGCTGGTGCTGAGTGAAACCTTCCTGCGTGAATGCCCGGAACAAAGGGACTTTGCCTTGGTGCAGACGCTCTACAAGTTCATCAACGACGTGGTGATTTTCGAAACCGAGATCGTCGACAAGACAGCGCGCAGCATTGCCAAGAATCGCTTCGCCGTGACGTTCCCGTTTGCCTGCCGTTACGACGCCATGACCGTGGTCGTGGACGAGGACTACCACGCGTTGGTGGCCATGGACTTCATGCAGCAGACCATCGCCATGACCGGCATCACACCGATCGTGTTACCGGACGAAATCGAGCTCAGTCGAGCGATCCCGGCGGCCGTGGCGCTCGCACCGGAACACCTGCGCAGTGCCGTCGAATTGATCTGCGTGGCCATTGCCGAGAACACCGTGACCGGCGATGTCGCGGCGTTCGCCAAGGACGACACAGTCAAGCAGTCGATCAAGGGCTTGATGGCCGATCACTTGCTGGACGAAGGTCGCCACTCCGGCTTCTGGGCGCGGCTGGTGCGCATCTACTGGCACACCGCGAGCGAAGAAGATCGCCATTGCATCGCGCAGATCCTGCCGGTGTTCATCAGGCATTACCTGACCAACGATATTCAGAAGTCCTTCGACTTCCTGTTGATCGAGTCTTTGCAGATCAGCGAGGCGGCACGTCAGGCACTCAAGTGCGAAGTCTCGGGGTTGGCCTTCCCGATCAATCGCCATCACCCGCTGGTCGCCAACATCGTGCGGTTTTTTCGCAGCAGTTCACTGCTCGATTCGCCGTGCGTGCAAGACGCGCTGAGCGATTACCTGGGTTAACAAGGAGTACATCCATGAGACGTCTCGACATTTTGCTCATTGGGCAAAGCCAAGCCTTGACCGACCTGGCGCTGGAGCTAGAACAACACGGTCATTCGTTAATGCGGTTCGACACGCTCAACGAGCAACCGGCATTTGATTTGCTGATCGACGACGCGAGTGTGCCGTTTGCTGACTTCAGCGAAACACCGCGACTGACGCTGCAACTGGGTGTCGGTGGAACGGAGGCTGACGGTTTGCCGTCGCTGGACGTGTTGTGCACCTACAACTCGGCATTGTTCACTCGCGTGCCAATCGCCGACGTGCCTTGCGGTAACGGCCAGGCATTGCGCCTGCGAGCGGTGGCGGAGCTGGTGGATCACGTCGCGCTGCTGGTCAGCCGCTTCTCCCGGGATGCCGAGTATTTTCTGCACGCACAACCGGCAGCGCCTGCTCACTTTGAGCGTGTGGAAAATCTGTTGTGGCTCGAACACCTGGCCTTCATCCATCAGCTCAACTTCACCGAGCAGCCCGGGCTGCTGAAACTGGGCCGGATCCCGATGATCGAACGCCTCGAACAACGCCTCCTCAAATCTGCCGAAGGACCTGCACTGAGTATCGACGGTGCATCTCTGAGCTATCGGCAACTGCATGCCCACAGCCGTGCAATCCAACAGCAGTTGCAGCCGCTACTCGATCAACATCAGGGGACGTTGGTGATCGGGATCTGCCTACCGAAATGCAGCGCGTTGTATGCAGGGATTTTGGCAATTCTCGGCAGCGGTGCAGTGTATTTGCCGCTGGAGCCGAGTCACCCGCTGCAACGTCAGCAGTACATTCTTTCAAATGCCGGGGCTGTGCTGTTGCTGCATGACGGCCAGCATCCACTCGCTGACGACATGCCGGGACTGGACATCAGCCGCATCGACGTCGACGACGTGGACCTCGAACAACCCTTGATGCGCCACCGGCCCGACCTAGACGCGCCGTGCATGGCGCTCTACACCTCGGGCACCACCGGGCATCCCAAGGGCGTGTTGCTCAGTCAGGCCAACCTTGCGCACTTCACCGCGTGGTACGCCGACTACGTGCAGCTCACCGATCAGAGTCGCGTGTTGCAGTTTTCGTCATTGAGTTTTGACTCGTCACTGATCGACATTTTCCCGCCCCTGCTTCAGGGCGCGGAGCTGATCGTGCCCAGTGACGATCAACGTCGCGATCCCTTGCAACTGGTCGAGCTGATCCGCCACCGGCAACTGAGCCACGCGTTTTTGCCGCCGGCACTGTTGAGCATTCTGCCGCTGGAGCAGTTGCAGGTTCTGGATCATGTGATGACCGGCGGCGACGTTTGCGAACCCTATGTGATCGAGCAACTGACCCGCCAAGGCAAGCTTTACAACCTGTACGGCCCGACCGAAGCCACAGTGTTGATTACCGCGCGACAATTGCGTAGCGGCGACAGCAATCGAACCCTCGGCGCACCGATTGCCAACAGCCAGGTGTTGATTCTCGATGAAGACTTTCAACCGGTGGCCGACCAGACTGTCGGTGAGCTGTACATCGTCGGACCGGGTGTGTGCCTGGGGTATCTGAACAACCCGCAACAGACCGCCGAACGCTACCTGAAGTTGAGTGTTCCAAGCGGCCAAAGCCTGCGCGCCTACCGAACCGGCGACATGGCGAAGTGGACCCGCGACGGCGTCGAGCTGTGTGGGCGGCGGGATCACCAGGTGAAGATTCGCGGGTTTCGGGTTGAACCGGAAGAGATTGAACGCTGCCTGCGTGACAGCCAGTTGTATCGCCAGGTGGCGGTGGTCATCGACAGTCAACGGCGCATCCTGGCCTTCCTCGCGCAGCCTCAGGAAGACCGGCCCGGCACCGCTCGCGAAGCCTTGAAGGCTCACGCGCTGCAGTTTTTACCGGACTACATGCAGCCGGTTGCCTGGACCGAACTGCAAAGCATGCCCTTCGCCAGCAATGGCAAAGTCGACCGCAAAGCACTGCTTGCAATGCCCATCAGCGTCCTGGAAAACACTACTCGGCGCTTACCCACCAGTGCCGATGAGGCACTGCTGCTGGAGATTTGGGCGGAGTTATTGGAGCTGCCGGCCAGCGACATTTCTACCGACGAAAGCTTCTTCAATCTGGGCGGTCACTCGATCCTGTTGTCGCGCATGTTGCTGCGAATGCGGGAGGAGTTTGGCCGCAGTATCTCGATCAACCGCTTCATCGAGTTACCGACGATTGCCAAGTTGGCGACCTTGGTACGCGGCTCCGGCACCGAAGAAGTGTTGAGTGAAAAGGCCTTGGCCGATGCCTTTCGTGAGTTGGATATTCAGCCGTTGCCCATCAGCCAAATGGGCGATGTGCACAAGGTGATCGTGACCGGCGCCAACAGTTTTGTCGGCGTGCACATTGTCGAGGCGCTGCTGGGTTGGGGGGCCACTGAAGTCGCATGCCTGGTGCGTGATGGTGCTGGGCAATCGGCGGCTGAGCGCTTTGCTCATGCACTGCGCGAGAACCGTCTGGAGCATCTCGACCTGAGCCGGGTGCGGGTGTATTCCGCAGACATCACTCGTCCGTCTCTGGGGCTGTGCGCCGAGGATTACCAACGTCTGGACCGGGAGTTCGGCGCACTGGTGCACAACGCTGCCAACGTCAATCACGTACTCGATTACGAGTCGCTGGCGCGGGACAACGTCGAACCGATTTTCGAGTGCCTTCGGTTGTGTGAAGGGCGCAGCAAGAAGGTATTCAACTTCGTCTCTACGCTCTCGGCGTCCAGCACGATGACCGCCGATGGCCGGGTGCTGGAATTGCCCGCCGCGCAGACACCGCCGATCTACATCAAGAATGGTTACAACCTGTCCAAATGGGTCGGCGAACGGATTCTGGAGCGAGCTCGCGAGCGAGGGGTGCGGGTCAATCTTTATCGCCCCGGCAACATCAGTTTCAACAGCCTCACGGGTGTCTGTCAGCCCCACAAAAACCGCTTGATGCTGATGCTCAAAGGCTCGATCCAGCTCGGCCAGGTGCCGGAGTTCGCGCTGAATTTCGACCTGATGCCGGTGGACTTTCTCGCGCGGTTCATCGCCTTCCATGCCAGCCGCTATCAGCCTGAAAAAGCGGTGTTCAACCTGCACAACCCCGAACCTCTGAGCTGGGATGACTACGTAGCGTCCTTTCGCGAGGCTGGGCGGGAATTCTCCATGGTCAGCGTCGCTGACTGGCAACAGCAACTGGACCGGGTTGACAGTGACAACGCGCTGTTCGGCGTACTCGGTTTTTACCTCAACGGCTTCGAGGAAGACATCGGCGATATCTCTATGATCGGCCACGACAACGCCCAGGCCGGCGTGCGGCAGATGGGCGCGCACTACCCAAAAAAAACCCCGGCGCTGCTGCGTCGTGGCTGCGACTACCTGAAAGAAATCAACTTCATCTGATTCAACTCAAACGGAGCGAAACCATGAGCACTCTGCAACCCGATACCCTGATCAAAAACCCTCAAGGCTGTCACGTGGTGTCGTCTGTGGAAGTTCCGGCCGAGGCTGCGAAAGTCTGGGCAGTCGTCGGCAACTTTGCCGGCTTCGATCAGTTCATCCCAGCGCTGTCGCACATCGAAATGACGGGCGAAGGCGTGTCGTCCTTGCGCAAGAAATTCTTCAAGGACGGCAACCTGGTGGTCGAACAACTCAACTCACGGGATGACCACGCGTTGAACATGACCTGGACCACGATCTACAACACGTTGGGTGTGGCCAATTTGTGGGCGGCCATGAGTGTTGAGCCGCTGGGCGCAGGCAAGTCCCGTGCGACCTGGACCATCATCGCCGAACCGGCACAGGGTGGTGCTGAGGCCCTGCCGGGGTTCAAGGAGTTTGTGCAGGGGTTTGCCGATGATGCAATGAACAATGTGTTGAAGCTGTTTACGTAAGGCTTCGTTTTCGCGGTGACAGGTACATCGCTGACCAGGAACGTGTGACATCCAGTTCTGCACGCTGCTAGAGGTCAGATCACCAGCACCCATAAACGGCATACAAAAAAGCCAGCCCCTGATTTGCAGGGGCTGGCTTTTTTGTTCTGCGGAATTTGACCAGTCTAAAACGACAAAACCCCTGTCTGCGTTAGCAGACAGGGGTTTTGGAATTTAATCTTGACGATGACCTACTCTCACATGGGGAAACCCCACACTACCATCGGCGATGCATCGTTTCACTGCTGAGTTCGGGATGGGATCAGGTGGTTCCAATGCTCTATGGTCGTCAAGAA
>NZ_JAHBDK010000077.1 GCF_019956415.1 Pseudomonas sp. GL-B-19 | reverse complement strand
GGGAACAAACTGGTCTGGGTACGGGACTGTCCCTGGATGTAGGCCATAACGAAAAATGCTCCGTATCTTTCGATGCGGAGCATTTTCTTTGATCGCCAGGCAGATTGCTAGGTTTTCACACAGTCTGGAGAGGCGGGTTTTTTAATGCCTGGATTTCTTCCTGACGCAATGTGCTTGTAATGTCCGATATAGCGGACATAATCAGCAGTATAATTGAAAAAGTCCTATATAGGTAACATCGTGCTCATTCTGAATCCCCCAGCGCTTGGCGACAGAATACGACTGCTGCGCCGCGCTAAAGGCTATAGCCAGCAGCAGCTGGCGGATAAAGCCAAGTGCAATCGCAAAACGATTATTGACTTGGAAGCCGGTGAAAACGTGGCGGTTTACACCTTGTTCAGGGTCATCTCGGCGCTGGGGATGGCGCTCGAAATCGTCGATAAACGAATCGACCTCAAATCTCTCTCTGATTTGGTAGAGCACGATGAGTAAAGTCAAACTTCTCGACGTTATGACACCACAAGGGCTGTCGGGCGGGCTTTCCAAAGGTTCGCAGTTCTCATTTGCTTACGCGTCTGCCGAGGCGGCGCGTGAAGTCTCACTGGTCATGCCCTATGACCCGACGCCCTCGGTCAGCAACGTGCTACATCCAATATTCGATATGAATGTGCCAGAAGGGTTTCTGGCGGATCAGATCAAGCGCCGGATGGCCAAGCATATGCAGGTGGATGAAATGCGCCTGTTGTCGGTCATCGGGGGAAATCAGATCGGGCGTCTCAGTTATCAAAATCCTGCTGACGCCCCCGTGTCCGTTCGTGCTCAGGTCGGGCTACAGGAAATTCTGTCGGCGGACGCCTCGCAAGGTGTCTTCGACTTCCTTGTAGACACCTACTTCGAGTCGGGCATTTCGGGGGTGCAGCCCAAGGTGTTGGTGCCCGATCTGGATAAGCTCACCGGCACTCGAAAAACCATGCTCAGCTCCGACCTGATTGTTAAGTCGGGAGCAGACGAGTATGCGCACCTCGCTCAAAACGAGTTTCTCTGCCTGGAAGCTGCTCGTCTCGCAGGGCTCGAAACTCCGCCATTCTGGCTTTCTGAAAACGGTGATCTGTTCGTGATGGAGCGATTCGACCTGAAATCTTCTGGTCGCCTTGGTTTTGAAGACATGGCTGTACTGCTCAGTCTCAACAAGGACCCTCACGACAACTACAAGTATTCACAGAGTTACGAAACGCTGGCGGCGGTAATAGGTCAGGTGTGCCGGTATGGTGATCCGATTCGTGAGCTAGAACGGTTTTTTTCCTCGGTTTGTCTTTCCGTCATGGTTCGCAACGGTGATGCGCATCTGAAGAATTTTGGCGTTATTTACACCCATCCTGATGCGCTGGATACGGTGCGATTGGCACCTGTTTTTGACGTGACAACCACCACGGTCTACGAGAACTACAACCCAAAATCTGGCCGTTCATTGGTTGATCGCACCTTGGCCATCAAGATGAACAAGGTGAAAACCTATCCAGACCGTCAGCAGTTGATCGAATTTGGTCGTAAGCACTGTGCTGTGGATAGGCCGGCGTTAATCATCGAGAGGATTGCCGAGGCGATGACTGGGGCGCTCGCGGCTAATCAACGCCATATAGACGCGGAACTCTTTTCGGGTATGCAGACTGAATGGGATGCGGGGCGGCTGATGGCGCTTAATGATTCGATAACTCCGGGGCTGCGGCGCAAGCGTGTCTTAATGGGCGTAAATAAGCGGGACACCTGATTGGCGCTGGCTGGCGATGTTAGATCAAGCCGATCTCGGTGGAAGCGATGTATCAACGGTATTTGAAAGGTGAGTTTAACGATAAGGTTACGAAGCCTTAAGTAGCTAGTCGCATATAGAACCGCAGAAACGAGGATTTTGGGCTGTATTCAAGCTACGCCTGCACTGATAGGAAGGTGGTAACACTATATGGGTAAAGGGCGACCAATATGATCGCCCCACCTCTGTTTTAACTGCGGAGCCACGTCCGAAAGAGAGTATCTGTATATGTAAGAAATGCGGGGGCGTGCGTTAAGAAACTGCTTGCAGTTTCCTTTGGGTCTTTATTTGAAAAGGCAGCAGTACTGAATGAGTCAAAAGAAGCGAGTACTTTGTTGGCCTCGTCAAGGTATTCTTTTTTTATGGTTGGGATCGATTCGTATTCTTTTATATCGTTAATTTCATTAACGCAGGCTTTAATTTGGCGATCAATATCATTGCTGCGTAGTTCTCTTTCATTAAGATAGCCGATGATGTTGCTACGAGCTTTTACCATATCTTCAAGGTTGATTTGTTCTTTTAGCACGCCGAGCATGCTTTTTGTAACATCTAAGCCATGCCCGATTAACTTCTTTTTGAATTCAGCTGGATAGTTCAGGATGTCCTTTCCTGTTTCGATAACTTGGTTGAATATTGGTGTTAGCTTATCTATAGTGCTCTGCCTTTGAATTGCGTCAATTGATACGTCAAGTTCATACTTTTGCATTAAAATTTCATTGTAGTGGTTTACATTTTTTTCTTTTGTAGCAATCTCTCGTAGGTTATTAAGTGTCTGTCTTAGTTCGTCAGATCTATATTGGTTGCTTGTGTAGCTCATTGTTTCAAGGTTAAATATTTTCTTCTGAAGAGTATTGCGTAACTCAAGAAAATCTTTTTTTCGCTGCTCAACAATGACTTTAAGATCGTTTTTGTATTCTGGCGCCAAATCATAATCATTCAGTACATTTTGGATGTCATCCGATTTCATTAAATCAATGCTGCTGAGTGCCACGTCATTGACGACCTGATCGAGACCTGTCTGATATTGTGCAACGGCTTGGAGGTCACTATTTAATGTTGTGTTCGCAATGTTGATAAGTTTTATGTTTGCATAGTAGCTAATATAGTTTCGGCAGTCTTTTGCCGCCAAAAAGTTCGGTTGTACAAGGTTGACGATGCCCATGTTTGAATTCTCCAGCGGGTGTGGGGAAGAAACCTATTATTGGATTCTAAATGCTTCTTGTAACGTCGTAGAGTTTTGCTCAACGGTACGCCAGTCGCTAAGCATCACCTCCATTTTGTTAACAAATTGGCCTAACAGTTTGTAGCTCGAGAATTGAGTTGACGAGTGGGCAATGAGTTTTTCGGTTGCTGTCCAATGACTTTGAAGTTGAATGACGGCGGTGATGGCCGGCGTGACTACGTCATATAGCGAAACCATGCTGATATGGAGAACTTGAAGAAAACCCTTAAGCTTTTTGTCCTTGCTGAGCAGTTCGATACTTTCTTCTATCTGTTTCTCCAACGCCTTCACTGTAGGGTCATTTGAAATACCTTTAATACCGTGGACCCAATCGTACAACTTGGTGGGTTTATATGTTGTATTATCATCGGGTGTGTTTTTTTTGACTCCGGCAGCAGCTGCTTTATCCTCTTTGAGTTTTATGAGTTGGGTGGTTAAATTTGAAATTTCTGTGTCCAAGGAATCAGGATTTGAGATGTTTATCATTGAACCGACCCAGGGTTTAATTGTTTCGTTGATCGTTCTTTGAAAAGTTCTGAGTTCGTTTAGAACTGTGGCGCTACGGCCTCGCTTCTCTGCAATGGATTTTTTGATATAAGTCACTGTTTTATCTAGTCCGGGAATTTTTTCTTGAGTGTCTTCATCCAGAGATATACTAGGAAATTGATCAAGCTGGTCAGGTGTCAACTCTGAAATTTTGTGGGTCTTATAGCCGTCCATGTCTTTAATAATGTTGACGGCTTCGTCCCCGTATTCGCAAAGGTCTTTTGCAAAGCCCACGAGCAGAGCCGCAACCTCAATCATGTTTGCTTGAGCACCTTCCCATGAATTAGCATGTGTGTTGATTATGGAAAAATTTGCTGTTATGTCTTTTAGCCATTCTGGCTTTGCGTCCTTATACTTGGCTTGCACTCCGGTCTCTGTTGTAGGAAGGACCTTGCCCTCCCTGGCATAGCGTTCAATGACACGTACATCATTTTCGGTTGCCACGGGAATAGGGTAGTTATCGCTGTATGTCATGACAAGTTTCCTTTAGTTGGTTGGCGTTTTGAATGTTTCATAGGTGAATGGGCAAAGGTTTGTATGGGTTTTGTCCTTTGTATATATTCGCGTTATATAAGCACGAAGTTTTATCGGCTTGGCTGGACTCCATCGCATAAATATCTATGCAAAATAGGTCGAATCGCAAAATTAACTCGACCGTTGATGTCGACGAAAAACACCAGTTACGGGTCGTGGTTTTTTATATGCTGCAGTTAAGGTTCATGTTGGTGTTAATAGTGCAGTATTCTATAAAGCAGTGCTGGAGAGATCTATTAGTAAGCTCTCCCTAGCAATTCATTTAATGTTTGTAGGTTTTTATCGGTTTCTTGCCAAACCGCCAGTGCTGACTTCAGAGACTTCACAACACTTTGCAGATCTGAGTATTGCATCACTTGAGTAACCCTGGCATTAATACGGTCCAGTTCTACAGCTGTATTCGTCCATAGAGTCCGGACTTGTCCGACACCTTTATTGGCATCGGTCAATGGCTTGTCAAACAACTTCAGCCAGTCATGCATACTTTCCAACTGTCGGAACAAGACTTGTCCTTTTTTTGTTTGTGTTATTAATGCAGTTACTTGAGCTTTGCTGTCATCGGGCAAGTCGTTAAGTGAGTCGTTGTACTCTTTTACATGATTAGGGTGCAGCTGTGCGGCCACGGCAACTTCAATGTCATCTACAGGCTGACCGGCAGCCTCCTTTATCACCTTTAACACGTGGCCACGTATAACGCTCATATAGGTGTTGAAAAATACTCGTTGGTATTGTTCCATCGGTATGAAATTCAATTTTTCGGCCATCTCTGTAACTGTATCCAAATTTACAAAGCTATCAGTACCTGTTTGAACAATGTTCATTAGTTGTGTTTTAAATGACATGATGCTTGTACCAATGTCTTTACTATCTTTTTCCAGTTTTTCGATGGAGGCTTTTGTGCTGTTGATGTTGAGCTTGATATCTGAAAGCTTGGCAAGATCTTCATTGCATAAAGGGCAATCAGATGAAGGCGGATTTCCCGATGATGCATCGATTTGTTGAAGAGTGCGGGAGTAGTCAATGTAACCTGAGAGGTTTTCGATCGTGTTCACTATTGAAACGACCTGTGTCTTGAATGTTTGGTAGTTTTGTGACGCTGTTGAACAATAACTTTTTAAGTCGGTTTCTATAATCGGCCACTCATTTGCGTGCTTCACAACGATTTTGATAAAGCTGACTATACCGTTGCTGTAAATAGCGGTAGTTTCTTCATAGTTTATAGGGGTTGTCTCATTTCCCCAGAAGTCATTCATTTGATCAAGGTTTGTGCTGAGTCCACTCGACCGCCTGACGTATGTTTTAATTAACGCAATCTCGTCGGGGGTAAGGATGGGGGCGGGAGTGATGAGATTTACTGGTTGATCGGACATTATAAAGTTCCTTCTCTCGGCTACTGATAGGGGAGCTATCCTGGATTTCTTGTGCCTGAATAAATAATTTTGCAATGTTGTTCTGTTAATAACTTGTTACTTAATAATCGATGTCGCTAAAATATTCACTGGTCAAGATATGTCCAACGGAAAGTCCCTTTTTCGGTGTGAATCGATCGCCGCTCATTGATGTAAAATTGGTAGTTTCGCTACCTGATGATATGGTGCGTTCGCCCGAAGTTTCGGTACTGCCAGTAGGATAAGTTGTGCTACGCATGAGGGTATATTTTCCAAAATCGGTTTTTATTTTTGTTAATTTTTCATCCAGTTCCTCGATAGTAAGATTGAGCATTTTTTGCGTAGAAACACCCCATCGGCTTAAACAAGTCTCAGCGTAATGACGGATTATTTCACCTGGTTCCGGGAGTACTTTAGCTCCGTGTGCACCGTTAGCTGATGCATTGCCTACCAACGTCGCATGGCGCCCGGCCATTGGATAAATGTAGGTCTTGGTGTGTGCATAAGTTTTCGGAACGACGCAGTCAAATCCCCTGGATCGTTCGTCCCTGGCATAAAAGGCTACATACTCTTTGACGTTGCTCCCGATTTCTACTTTTTTATCTTTTGAATATAGGAGTCCCGGAACGGGGTCGATGGCAAATATGTTTACAGGTATATCCCGTAGTTCACTATCGTTAAGCATGTAATTGGCTAGCATGTGACAACTGATTCCGCCACGACTCCAGCCAACAATATTGACTTGGGTAGGAATGACTCCGTCTCTGCGGAATGTTTTAATAATTTGTTCTTGCAGTTGTTGCTGTGTGAGGTGGCGATTGCCGTAGTCGTACTTTCGCCAAAACCAGCCACCTTCGCTTGTGACTTCGTTTATTGGGACGCCGGCATTTTGAAGTTGTTGGTAATTTTCCTGGGTTAATGTTTCTCGCTGCCAGTCGAATTTCCCCTTCATAATATGGGTAGCATGTTTTACATTTTCCTCCCAGCCCGCACCAAATAATGTCCCATTCCAATTATAATGACCGCCCGGTTTTGTAAATAGATCGTCATCTTGCAGGTTTCCACTTCCCGGGCCGTTAATGACGATCCACTCGGCAAACTCCTTACCCAAGTTGTTTTGAGCAAGCGTAGAGATAAGCTCGCCGTTCCAGTAGCTTGCATTGGTGTCATCAAATTTGGTGGAGCCAGTGCCGCAGAAGTAGACGGTTAAAACTGTCATATTTTTTACTCAAAGAGTTTTATTAGTGTTGAACGGTAGTTAATCAGGGGGTGAGCTAAGGCGAAACTGTTAGAAATACCAGTTTTTTATGCTGTTTGGTTATGGCTGGTTTCTGTTTATAGCGTTTTGCAATAGAATGGGCTCAGTAGCTGCGCTAAAAGAGGAAAGCTATTGTTAGCAAGAAAAAAGGGGGGGCTGAATAGCACTTATTTAGCAGCTAAATAGCTGATATGGCTGGAAAGTTAAAAATTATTCGAAAGGGGGAGATTTATTTAATCGTCCCCCTTTTGTTTGATAGCCGAATACTCAGCTATTTGCTGGCTTATCAAACCCACGCTGTTCAATTACCCCAAACACATCGGCAACATCCTGGACCATGATCCGGGCGATGTTGGTGACGGTGTTGATGTCGTTATCGGCGTAGTCGGGGAGGCTGGTGCAGGCCATCAGGTTCAGGTATTTGAGGACGGCGTTGAGGCGTTCGCTGAGGCAGTTGTGAAGTTCGCGTAGCGGGGCGTCGCTGTCGATGAGCAGGACGGGGTGGTCGGTGGCGAATTGGGACATGGGGATGAAGCGGCGCGGCGGGCTGTTCATTGTCATAAGTAAATCTTCCTCGTATCTGAATGAAGAGCTACTGCCGTTCGCTGCGAAACGAATGGGGTGGTAGCTATGTGCGGGTTCGCAGACCAGGGATACGGGAACCCGGCAGACCCGAAGGTCTCCCACACACAGCCACCATAAAAAGGAGGGCGAGTGCTAACGCGCCCACTTTTTTCGAGGCGCTAGGGTACTACACGTATCGTTAGGGCTGCGAAACCCTGTCGCCAACGATGTCGGCGACAGGCCAACTCTAGGCAGCGATTTGGGTAGCCGCAACCGGGCTGTAGGACGCCTGTCTGGCCTCTTGGGTAGGCAGCTTGGTCTTGGTTTTCTGTGTAGCCGCAATAAAACCGGGCGATATGGCGTGTCTGAAGAAATTGGCGGCAGGGTTTGGGGCTGCTTCGCCGCCCAGCGGGAGCAAGCTCCCTCGCCACAGTCGGAGGCGTCCTACGTGTTTTTCGGACGCTGTAGCAGCTGTCGAGCCTGCGAGGCTGCGTTCGGCTGCGCAGCAGTCGTCAATCAGGCTACATATTCATTCAGGCGGGCCGGGTTTACCGGGATTGCGAGGACTTCGTCCTCGGACGCAGCCTCGCGCTGCTCGACAGCTGCTACAGGGGATGAGGTGTTTTGAGGGGACGCGGAGCGTCCCGGGGGTGGGTGATTACTTGTCGTGATCAATATCCAGCTTGCTGAATGTCACCATCCCCCCCTCGCTGGTGTACCCGGTGTTGTCCTGCACATAAACCCCGGCCTTGAAGTACAGCGGTTTATCACGCCAGGTCGCGCTAATCTCGGTATCCCACTGACACCCTGCCGCGCTGATGCCCAATGCGCCGCCGGGGCTGAGGTGGATGAGGTAGGAAAACTCCTGGTCCAGCTTCACGCCCGTCGCAATGGTGATCACCCGGCCTTCATCATCATCCGGATGCATGCGCACTTTGGCGACGATGTTACCGGTGGAGGTCGTGGTCTTGTACTGATATTCAACCTTCACCAAGGGCTTCTGGCTTTCATAGGCATGGATCTGGCCGATGACGATCTTGCCCGAGCTGGGCACCTGATTCACCGCCAGGGTCGCGCGAAGGAAATTGTCGGCGTCCGGGTGGTACCAGTTTTTCAGGGTGCCATTGGTGTAGGTTTCGCGAAGTTCGGTACGAGGGTAGATGGCATTTGCGGTGCGCGAACCCGTTACCGGTGTCCAGAAGAACAAAGTGCCGGTGTCGGAATGGAAGTATTGGTCCTTGAAGCCATCCACCAGTTTGGAGGTTTCAACGGTGTACGGCGGATTGCCAACAGGAACGCTGAGGTTCCAGGTTGCGAGATCGATCATAGACAAAGCTTCCACAAATTTTACTGCACGCACGTGCCAGAAGCTCTAGTACGCGTCTTGGAGGGCGGTCTTTATAAGCGTAGAAGGCCACTTTGTTAATGCCTGAATGGCAAATGTTTGACGTCAACATCCTGTCTAAATGCCATCTCGCCCGGTTTCCGGGGCTTGCAGGACCGACCGTTAGTCGGCAAATTAACGCGTTGGTTAAATGATGGCGCTTTGATAGCTTCTGCTTTTGCAGATCGCGGTCTAGAGTGAGGACACAGTATTTGTCCGGTTTTCACGAGAAACCGACCTGACGCCCTCGAACAAGAGAAGCAGCATGGAATGCGCGCAACCCACGCCAACCGAAGGCAGCTCGATCCTTTTAATCGTCGATGACTACCCTGAAAACCTGATTAGCATGCGCGCGTTGCTCCAGCGCCAGGACTGGCAGGTCATGACCGCCGCCTCCGGCTTTGAAGCGCTCGGCCTATTGCTCAAACACGATGTCGACCTGGTATTGCTCGATGTGCAAATGCCGGGCATGGACGGTTTTGAAGTCGCACGCCTGATGCGCGGTAGCCAGCGAACGCGCCTCACGCCGATCATTTTCCTGACGGCCAACGAACAGTCCCAGGACGCTGTGATCAAGGGTTACGCCAGCGGCGCGGTGGATTACCTGTTCAAGCCGTTCGACCCGCAAATTCTCAAGCCCAAAGTGCAAGCCCTGCTGGAGCATCAGCGTAATCGCCGTGAGTTGCAGCGCCTGAGCCACGACCTGGAGGTCGCTCGCGCGTTTAATGCCTCGGTGTTGGAGAACGCGGCTGAAGGCATTCTGGTGGTGAGTGAGGACGGGGTGATCCGTTTTGCCAACCCGGCCGTGTCGCGGCTGCTCAATGCCACGGTGCAGGAGCTGCAAGGCAAAGAGTTTCTGGATTTCCTGCAAAAACCGCATATCCCGGTCTGGGCGGATTCCGAGATTTATAGCGGTTACAAGCGCGGCGAAACCTTGCGCCTGCATGACGCGCTGCTGCGAACCGCCCCCGGCCAGCAGGTGCCGGTGGCGCTGTCGTGCGCGCCATTGCCCGCTGAACAGCACGCCATGGTGGTGACGGTGCTGGACATGTCGGTGGTGCGTCACCTGCACCAGCAACTGGAGTTCCAGGCTGTTACCGACCCGTTGACTGGCCTGCTCAATCGCAGGGGGTTCTACCAGACCGTTGAAAATCTGCTGCTGCGCGGCGAACGCTCGGACGGTGCCTGGGTGCTGCTGTACCTGGACCTCGACGGCTTCAAACGGGTCAATGATTCCCTCGGCCACGATGCCGGGGACCGCGTGCTGCGTTGGGTGTCCGAACAGTTGAAGGCCTGTTTGCGTCCCTTCGACATTCTGGCGCGCATGGGCGGCGATGAGTTTACGGCGCTGCTGGACCTGGAGTTTCCCGAGCAGGCGGCAAAGATTGCGGAAAAGCTCATCGAGCGGGTATCGATTTGTCAGCAGATTGATGGCCTGGAAATCACCTTGGGCGCCAGCATCGGGATTGCGACGTTTCCGGATTGCGGGGCCAACCTCGACGGTTTGTTGCGGGCCTCGGACATTGCCATGTACGAAGCCAAGCGTGCGGGCCGTCAGCAGTATCGTTTCTACGATCACGAGATGAACGGCCGGGCGCGTTCGCGGCTGATGCTCGAAGAAAGTGTACGCACGGCCATCGAAAACCGTGATTTCAATTTGGTGTATCAACCTCAAGTGTCCATCGCCAATGGGCAGATCCGCGGGTTCGAGGCATTGCTGCGTTGGCAGCACCCGAGCGTCGGCGATGTCCCGCCGGGGCTGTTTTTGCCATTGCTGGAAGAGGCGCGGCTGATCAGTCGGCTGGGCAGCTGGATTTACCATCGAGCGATTGGGCAGCGAAAGGCCTGGGAAACCTTGTTTGCCGAGGATCTGGTGCTCGGTGTCAGTTTGAGCAGCACTCAGTTCGGCATGCCCAACCTGGTCACCGAATTGCGCCAGGTGCTGGGGCGCCATGGCCTGGAGCCGCGTCATCTGGAAGTCGAGGTGACGGAAGAAGCGCTGATGCAAAACCCCGAAGAAACCCGAAAGACCCTGCGTTTGCTGCGCAATCTCGGGGTGCGGGTGGCCTTGGATGACTTCGGTTCCGGGCCTTGCTCCCTGTCACATCTGCGCGACCTGGAACTGGACACACTCAAATTCGACCGGCACTTGATCGCCCGCCTGCCCGATTCCTCGCGGGATGCAGCGCTGGTGCGCAATGTAATTGACCTGTGCAAGGAATATGGAATGCGGGTGATCGCCGAAGGGGTGGAAACCATTGCTCAGTATCAATGGCTGCAAGCGAATGGCTGTGAGTACATGCAAGGTTTTCTGGTGGCGCGGCCGATGATGGCCGAGGACGTCGGCGACTTTGTGCAACTGTTCGACTGGAGCGCACTGAACAGTTGAATTCGCTACACTGGCGACCTTTTCGTGATTCGTGTTGCCGCCCCAATGACCGCGTTGAAATACCTCCAGGCCTATCCCGCTGCGTTGCAGGACCAGGTTCGCCAGCTGATCGCCGAAGATCGGCTGGGCGACTACCTGAGCAAGCGCTACCCGGAAAAGCACGGCGTACAGAGCGACAAGGCGCTGTACACCTATGCGCTGGACCTCAAGCAGGAATACCTGCGTAATGCCCCGGCCATCGACAAAGTGCTGTTCGATAACCGTCTGGACCTCACTCATCGCGCGCTAGGCTTGCACACAACCATCTCGCGGGTGCAGGGCGGCAAGCTCAAGGCCAAGAAAGAAATTCGTGTGGCCTCGCTGTTCAAGGAAGCGCCTTCGGAGTTTCTGAAAATGATCGTGGTGCATGAACTGGCACACTTCAAAGAGTCCGATCACAACAAGGCGTTCTACAAACTCTGCGAACACATGCTGCCGGGCTATCACCAGGTGGAGTTTGACCTGCGGGTGTACCTGACTTGGCGGGACATGCAATAACAGATCAATAGCCGGGAGTCTTTGAATGGAAGTCAGCAAGACCAAGAGCAGTTTCTATCGCCGGTTGTACGTGGCGTACCTGATCGACAGTGGGCTGGCCAGCAGTGTCCCGGCCTTGACCGACGTGACCGGCATGCCCCGGCGCACGGCGCAGGACACGATTGCGGCGTTGGCGGATCTGGACATTGTTTGCGAGTTCGAGCAGGAAGAGGGCGCGCGCAATCATGCGGGGCGCTATCGGATTCGTGAGTGGGGGGCGATTGATCGGGGGTGGATCGAGCGTAATTTGCTGCAGATAAAAGAAGTGTTGGAGTATCCCTAGATTCTGCGGTGGTGTAGCTGACGCCATCGCGGGCAAGTCGAATCGTCGCACCGCCGGCTCCTACAGGATTTAGGTGATCCCTGTGGGAGCCGGGCTTGCCCGCGATGGGGCCCTTAAAGGCGACGCATCCCGACGTGTGGAATACCATCCTCGACGTATTCCTCACCCGCCACGACAAACCCGTACCGCCCGTAATACCCCTGTAAGTGCACCTGGGCCGACAGATAAACCGGCATGTCCGGCCAGTGCTTCTCCGCCTGCTTCAACGCCTGCGCCATCAGCTCGTGCCCCAGGCCGGTGCCACGTGCCGCCGGGGCAACAATCACCCGACCAATCACCACATCGCCACCCTGCGTCTGTGGATCGAGCAATCGCAGGTAACCCACCAGCCGATTCTCGTCCCACGCCATCAAATGGCGGGTATCACCTTCCAGATCCTGGCCATCGATGTCTTGATACACGCATTTCTGTTCGACGACGAACACCTCTGCGCGCAGTTGCAGAATGGCGTACAGCTGTTCTTTACCCAGGTCGCTGTGGTGTTTGCAGATCCAGTCAATTGTCATTTTCACGTTCCTTGAACATCGTCGCTCCGATACTAAGCGTCCTGAGGACAGTTGTCTTTAAGGCAGGAAAATCTGTGACAAAGGCCAAAGTGCCATCATTCATTTCGCGCGGCATTGTCATCTTTGTGTAATCTGCGGTGAAGCGCTGTGCATTGGCTTCAAAGAGCTATGTTGAGACCTGGCTGCCGGTACATGGGTCTTGGAGTTTGGGCTGAAAAAAAACACGCCGGGTAACCCGCCCGCTAAGGATTTTCTAGCATGCCGCGATTGCATCAAGCTTCTGCTTTGATCGTATTGCTGTTGCTGACACAGGGCGCGGCAGCGGAAAAGCTGCGTCTGGTCGCCGATGCCTGGCCACCCTTTACCGACGCCACGCTGGTCAACGGCGGATTGGCGACGGACATCGTCAGTACCGCGCTGGCCCGGGCCGGTTTTGCCAGTGATTTCGAACAGGTGCCGTGGGCGCGAGCCTTGATGGGAGTGGGCGAGGGGCGCTATGACGTGTTGGTCAACGCCTGGTACACCGCTGATCGCACTCAGCTTGGCCAGTTCTCCGGTGAGTATCTGCTTAACCGCGTGCGCTTTCTGAAACGCAAAGACGCTCCCATCGAATACAACAACTTGCAGCAACTGCACACGTATCCGATTGCGATCGTGCGGGGGTATGCCTATTCGCCGGAGTTCGATGACGACGTGTCACTGCAGAAAGTCCCGGTGCATAGCTTTGCCATGGCGGTACGCATGGTGGCGGCGGATCGGGTCAAGTTAACGCTGGAGGATGAATACGTCGCCCGTTATTACTTGGCGCGCGAGTCATCCAAAGTGCGCAATGCCGTGGAGTTTTTGCCCAATCCGTTGAGCGAGAACAGCCTGCACATATTGGTCAGTCTGAAGAACCCACAACATGAACAGATCGTCGCCGGTTTTGACCGCGAGATTGCCGAGATGAAGGCTGATGGCAGTTATGCGCGGTTGATGAAGCAGCATGGGATGTGAGGTGTGGCTGATGGCCCCTTCGCGAGCAGGCTCGCTCCCACACTGACCTGTGACACAACGAAGATCCCCTGTGGGAGCGAGACCGGCTTGCCGGCGAAGAGGCAGGCCCAGGCAATACATATCTCAGGCTTCGCTAGTGTCTTTAATCAAATGCGCCGCCAACGTCCGCAACGGCCCCAGTTGCCGACAAATCAACGCCAACTGCGTCTGCACCAGCCGCTGCCCTTCATCGATTTCATCCGGCATCTGTTCAAGCGAATTGGCCAGCGCCTCTTCCTCATCACTCTGAATCGCAATCGGCTGTTTGCTCGCCAGACCTTGGGCGATTTCGTCGATGCTGGCCGCGAGGCTCACGCCGGCACCCTCAATCAAATGCTCATGCACATCCGGTGGTAGCGGGGTTTCGCGGTGCGCGCCCAACCCGGACAAATAGCTGAGCAACGTGTGCGACAGCACCAGAAAACGAAAGCCGACATCCGCTTCCTTCCGGAAATGCCCTGGCTCCATGAGCATGTTGGCCAGCGTCGTCGACAGCGCCGCGTCGGCGTTGTGTGCGTTGCGTCGAGCCAGGCGATAAGCCAGGTCGTCACTTTTGCCGGCGGCGTATTGCTGCATGATCTGACGCAGGTAAATGCTGTTGCAGGTCAGGGTGTTGGCCAGCACTTTGTTCAGGCGTCGGCCCTGCCAGTCCGGCAGAAACAGGAACACCGCGAGCCCGGCAATCAGGCTGCCGAGCAAGGTATCGAGCAGTCGCGGCAGGAACAGCCCATAACCGTCCCCGACCTGGTTGAAGCAGAACAGCACCATCAAGGTGATCGCGGCCGTGGCCAAGGTGTAGCGAGTGGTTCTGTTGATAAAGAACACCACGCCGGCGGCAATCGCAAAGCATGACTGGATCAAGGGATTCGGGAACAGATCGAACAGCGCCCACGCCATTGTCAGGCCGATTGCGGTGCCGATGATCCGTTGACCGAGTTTGCGTCGGGTGGCGCCGTAGTTCGGCTGGCAAACGAACAACGTGGTGAGGATGATCCAGTAACCCTGAGAAGGGTGAATCAAATGCACCATGCCGTAGCCGATGCTCAACGCGAGGGGCAAACGCAGTGCATGGCGGAACAGCAGCGACGTCGGTGTCAGTTGCGTGCGCAACCGCGCCCACACATCTTTGAGACTGCGCGGCGAACGGTCGAGCAGGCTGCTGTCGGTGGCATCGGCCAAGGCTTCCGGGTTGCTCGCATCGCTGAGCAAATGGTCGAGTGTGGCGAGGTTGGCCGCCAGCGCCCGCAGTGAACGCAACAGCCCGCGCCAGGCCGGGTTGCTCTGAATGCGCAAGTGTTCGATGGAGGCATGCAGGTCGCTCAGGGCTTCGGCGAAACTCGCGTCATAGACGAATGGCTGACGCATCTGGATCGATTCGGCGAGGGCACGGCACGCTTTGCCTTGTTGACGCAGCAGGCGCTGACAGCGGAACAATACGTCGCTGTGGAAAAACGCCTCGGCGAGTGCGTTGTAGGGGTAATGCGAAGAACTGGCGCGCTCGTGGATGTCCTGAGCGAGGAAGTACAGTTTCAGGTAGCGACTGACTTTCGATCCCGGCCGACCGTTGCCGACCCGGTGCAGAATGATTTCCTTGGCGGCGTTCAAGGCCGCCACCACACGACCGTTCTGCTGGGCCAGTTCCAGTCGGCGCGCTTCCACGTCCATCTGCCGGATCGGCTCGAACAGCGACGATTTCAGCTTCAGGTAGTAACCCAACTCGCGAAACAATCGCGCCAGGCTCTGCTGCACGGGCTGGTTGGAAAACATCGCCTGCCACAGCACCGACAGCAAACCGTACCAGGCCGCGCCGGCCACCAGCAGCACCGGTTCATGCCAGAAATCGGTGACGGCGCCGCCGCGCTGGTCGACGCCGATCATCGTGTAGACCGACAGAATCAGTGTCGCCGAGGCAATGGCGCCATAGCGCTCGCCGAGGGCGCCGAGCATGGTCAGGCAAAAACTGGCCAGGGCCAGGGCGATGATGAAGATATAGGGATAGGGGAAGAGCAGTTCGACGGAGAAGGCGGCGACGCTGAAACACACCAGCGTCACGGCGAGCGCGTTGAGGCGGCCCTGCCAACTGTCGTCGGTTTCGGCCAGGGCGCTGGCGATGATCCCCAGGAACAACGGGATCAGTAGCCCCATTTCATCCTGATACCAACAGACCGCCATGCTGCCGGTCAGGGCAATGAACACCCGCACGCTGTAGCTGAATTTATCCAGCGCCCAGAGGCGACGCAGAGACTGACTGAGAGGAGTCGATGACATGAAGTGCGAAGGCCTTCCGAGGCAATGACGCTAAATTGAGCCAGTAATGACGCCGACGCAATGGCGCCGATCACATCTGACAGCAAAATCTGTTCCTTGATACCACACGCGGTCAATGTAGGAGCGAGCCTGCTCGCGATAGCGGACTGACATTCAACGATGATGTTGAATGTGCCGGCCCTATCGCGAGCAGGCTCGCTCCTATGTATGGACTCGCCCCCACTGTCTACCTGCTTTTCAAACACTGCTACCCGGTTGCATCTATGTATAAGGCCTATTCGAGGAAGCCATCTTTGGCTTCTGGCCAACATTGGTTGAGCTCACG
>NZ_JAHBDK010000076.1 GCF_019956415.1 Pseudomonas sp. GL-B-19 | reverse complement strand
GTGCGTCAGATGATGGCGCTGATGGGCTGAAAAGCCTTTTTTCGTCTGCTGTGAGCACAAAAGCAAACGCCCCGAACAAGTCGGGGCGTTTGCTGGAACCACCATCAGTGTGTTTTCACACAGTCTGTTCGGCCGGGTTTTTTGTAGAGGCCGGCCCTGAATTGTCCAAACACTGATGACTACTGTAGGAGTGAGCCTGCTCGCGATAGCGGACTGCCAGGCGACGATGATGTTGAATGTGATGGCCTCCTCGCGAGCAGGCTCACTCCTACACTGGATTTCCGATGTAGCTGAGTTTTGAGTTTCCCGGACTTCCCACACTCAAGGATTGAATGTGAATACCTCCACCCGCAACGCCCGACTGATCATCGCCGCCCGTCTGATTTCTGACTTTGGCGCTTTCCTCAACATGGTCGCCCTGGCCACTTACGTTTATCTGCTCAGCAACAGTGCCATGAGTGTCGGCATCTTCCTCGGCAGTCGCGTCGGCGGAGGGATTTTCGCCAGTCTGATCGGCACCACGTTCTACCGCCGCTGGGTCGGATGTATGCCGCTGATCGTCTTCGACCTGTTGCGAGCAGGATTGCTCGGCTTGCTGCTGGTGCTGCCGGTTGATCAACAGGCGCTGCTGCTCCCCGTCATCGCGTTCGGTCTGGGCTTCGGTAACTCGATGTTTGCCATCGGCCTGAACAGTCAGCTGCCGCACTTGATCGATGGCGAACACCTGCTCAAGACCAATGCCTGGATCACCTCTGCTTCATCGGCCGCGATGGTCGGTGGCAGTCTGGTTGCCGGAGTGCTGGTGGCGGCATTTGGTTTTGAGATGGTGTTTGCGCTAAACGTGGTGACGTATCTGTTGGCCGCGTTGCTCATCTTGCCGCTGCGCTTTTCCATGCTGGCGGCCCGAGACGAATTCCCCCGCGATCAGGGCGAATGGTCGGCCCTGAGCCAAGGGTTGCGCAGCGCACCGGTGGTGGCCGCGATGCTCGCCGTTACCATGGCCGACACCCTTGGCAGTGCCGCGCACAACGTGGGTTTGCCAATAGTTTCCAAGCTACTGACCCCCGAGTCGGCCAGCACCACGCTGGGCCTGATGCTGGCGGTCTGGGCTAGCGGAAAATTGATCGGTGCGCGAATCGCCAGTCGCCTGAAAGGCTCGGACAACGTCAATCTGGAGCGGCGATTTTTCTTCGGGGTGCTGCTGATGTCCTGCGGCTTCATCCTGATGTTTCAGCAGCAGACCCTTTACGGATTGCTGCTGTTCTCGTTGCCGGCCGGGTTGGGCGACGGTTTCTCGGAAGTCGGCCTGATGTCACGTCTGCAACGTGAGCCGGACAACCTGCGGCTACCCATTTTCAGCTTCCTCACCCTGCTGCAAATGACCGGCTTCGGCGTCGGCATGTTGATCGCCGCGCCGTTTTACTCGTGGTGGACACCGGGCTCCGTGGTGCTGCTGTTCCACGGCATTCCCCTCACCACGTTGCTGGTGGTGAAGGGCCTGGCAATCAGGAGCGAACAGGTTCGGCGCAGCAGCCCGACGCCAGGTTCTTGAGGATCGGGCAGTCGGGGCGATGGTCGCCCTGGCAGTGCTCGACCAGGTCTTGCAGGGTGTCGCGCAGTTGGCCGAGTTCGCGGATCTTCTGGTTTAGTTCGTCGATGTGCTGACGGGCCAGAGCCTTCACATCAGCGCTGGCGCGTTGGCGGTCCTGCCAGAGGGTCAGGAGTTTGCCGACCTCTTCCAGTGAAAACCCCAGGTCCCGGGAACGCTTGATGAAGGCCAGTGTATGCAGGTCATCGTCGCCATAAACGCGGTAGCCGCTGTCGGTGCGATGGGCGGCCTTGAGCAGACCGATGGACTCGTAGTAACGGATCATCTTCGCGCTCAGGCCGCTTTGGCGGGCTGCTTGACCGATGTTCATCGATTGTCCTCCAGGTCCTTGGGCTTCCAGGTTTTCAACAGTAACGCATTGCTCACCACACTGACGCTCGACAACGCCATGGCCGCACCGGCCAGCACCGGGTTGAGGAAGCCGAACGCGGCCAGCGGAATGCCGATCAGGTTATAGACGAAGGCCCAGAACAGGTTCTGCCGGATCTTCGCGTAGGTCTTGCGGCTGATCTCCAGCGCCGCCGGTACCAGTCGTGGATCGCCACGCATCAGGGTGATCCCGGCCGCGTGCATCGCCACGTCGGTGCCGCCGCCCATGGCGATGCCGATGTCCGCCGCAGCCAGGGCCGGGGCGTCGTTGATGCCGTCGCCGACCATCGCCACCACACCGGTCTTTTTCAGGTCGGCAACGGTGGCGGCTTTGTCGGCGGGCAGCACTTCGGCATGCACATCGGTGATGCCCAGCGCCTCGGCGACGACTTTGGCGCTGCCACGGTTGTCACCGGTCAGCAGGTGGCTGCTGATGTTCCGCGCGCTGAGCTGTTGCACGGCTTGCAGGGCGCCGGGCTTGAGGGTGTCGCCAAAGGCGAAGAGGCCGAGCACTTTCGATTCCGGGCTTTGCTCGATCAGCCAGGACAGCGTCCGGCCTTCGGTTTCCCAGGCTGTTGCCGAGTCAGCCAAGGAACCTGCGTTTAAACCACTTTCTTCCAATAGACGACGATTACCCAATGCCAGTCGACGACCCTCGAGCGTGCCCGCGATGCCTCGCCCAGTCAGCGATTGACTGTCGCTGACATCGGCCACGGTCAATCCACGCTCGGTGCAAGCGTCCAGCACTGCCTTGGCCAGCGGATGTTCGCTACCCCGTTGCAGCGCACCGGCGATTTGCAGCAGGGCGGCTTCGTCACCGTTAATGGCCGTCAAATGAGCAATGCGCGGTGTGCCCGACGTCAGCGTGCCAGTCTTGTCGAACACCACTGCACTGACTTCATGGGCGCGTTCCAGCGCTTCGGCGTCTTTGATCAGAATTCCGTAGCGTGCCGCCACGCCAGTCCCGGCCATGATGGCTGTCGGAGTCGCCAGCCCCAAGGCGCACGGGCAAGCAATCACCAACACGGCGACGGCATTGATCAAGGCGGTTTCAATCGGTGCACCGTACAACCACCAACCGATGAAGGTCGCAAACGCGATCAACAGGACAGTGGGCACGAAGACCTGGCTGACTTTATCCACCAGTTTCTGGATCGGTGCTTTGGCGGCCTGGGCGTCTTCGACCAGACGAATGATTCGCGCCAACACTGTTTCCGCGCCCAAGGCTTGGGTGCGAACCAGCAATCTGCCTTCACCGTTGATCGCGCCCCCGGTGACCTTGTCCCCCGGTTGCTTGGGCACCGGCAGGCTTTCACCGCTGATCAGCGCTTCGTCGGCGTTGCTCTGGCCTTCGACCACTTCGCCGTCCACCGGAAAGCGTTCGCCCGGTTTGACCATGACCAGGTCATTGAGGCGCAAGGCACTGATGGCGACGTCTTGTTCGCGACCATCGATCACCTGAATCGCCCGCTCCGGACGCAGGGCTTCCAGGGCTCGAATGGCACTGGCGGTCTGGCGTTTGGCGCGGCTTTCCAGGTACTTGCCCAGCAGCACCAACGCAATCACCACCGCCGAGGCTTCGAAATACAGGTGCGGCATGCGCCCGGCGGCGGTGGCCCATTCGTAAACACTCAGGCCGTAACCAGCGCTGGTGCCCAGGGCGACCAGCAAATCCATGTTCCCGGCCCCGGCGCGCACGGCTTTCCAGGCGGCGACATAAAAGCGCGCACCGAAGATGAATTGCACCGGCGTTGCCAACAAAAATTGCACCCAGGCAGGAAGCATCCAGTGCACGCCGAACGGTTGCAGCAGCATCGGCAGCACCAGCGGCAAAGCGAGAATGAGGGCCATGATCAACGCCCAGCGCTCACGGTGCAGGCGCTGTTGTTGAGTGTCGGTTAGCGGGTGTTCGACTTCCCAGACGCTGGCGGAGTAACCCGCTTTGGTCACGGCAGCGATCAAGCTTTGCGGATCGATGTGGCCGAGCAGTTCGAGGTGGGCACGTTCGTTGGCCAGGTTGACGCTGACGCTCTTGACCCCCGGCACCTTGGTCAATGCACGCTCGACCCGGCCGACGCACGAAGCGCAGGTCATGCCGTCGATGCTCAGTTCCAGATTGTGCCGGGGCACGCTGTAACCGGCCTGCTCAATCGCGTCCATCAACGCGTTCAAGCTGTCGCTGGGCGCTTGGACGCGGGCCTGTTCGGTGGCCAGGTTGACGCTGACGGCTGAGGCGCCGATGACTTTGCTCAAGGCTCGCTCGATACGCCCGGCGCAACTGGCGCAGGTCATGCCGGCAATCGGCAGATCGAACGTGGTGGATTCGGACATCGGTCGCACTCCCTGTAGTAGATGCCTACAGGATCAACCTTGCCATGCGGGCAAGGTCAAGCACCAATCTAAAACTGTAGGAGTGAGACCGGCTTGCCGGCGATAGCGGAGTGTCATTCAATATCTGTTTAGCTGACACACCGCTTTCGCGAGCAGGCTCGCTCCCACATTGGTTTTGCGTCAGTAGTCGAGGACGGCGGTCTTGAGGTACATCCCTTCCTGCGACATCGCAATCCGGTACTTCAACACATCCCCTGCCTTGAGCACGATGTTCTGCGCGCCCGGTACGAGCATGCCCGGGTTGCAACCCGGCACTTGGCCCGGCAACAGTTTGAGGCGCAAGGACACATTGCCCGGCGGCAGGTTGAACGCGGTGCTTTGCTCCTGGAACAGTCGTGCAGCCAGTTCATCCTGGATGTACACACCGATCTCGCAGGAGGTTGAAACTTCCAGGCGCTCGCGGGAAATGATCAGTACGCCATAGTTCTCCCCGGCGGCGTGAACCGAAGGTATCGCGGCAAAGAGGCTGAGGAAGCCAAACAGGCTGAGAGCTGACCAGCGCATGGCTGAATCTCCTGAATTCGAGTCATTGATGCCCGCAGCTTGGCCGAGCGTGACGCCGATTGCCAGCCCGGCAGTTTGATCAAGAACTTGACCTTGCCATGGTGGCAAGCTCGAGACTGCCCGCAACCTCATGAAAGGAGCCACACCATGCAAGTGTTCAACGTTCAAGGCATGTCCTGCGGTCACTGTGTCAAAGCCATTACTCAGGCGCTGCAAGCCAAAGATCCGGCGGCCAGCGTGCGGGTCGATCTGGCCGCCAGGGAAGTCGGGGTTGAAAGCGCGTTGACAGTCGAGCAAGTGATCGCCGCGATCACCGAAGAAGGCTACGAAGCCAAAATCGCCTGACCCAGCACAATCCCCCTGTAGGAGTGAGCCTGCTCGCGATAGCGGAGTGTCATTCAAAATTGCTGTCGACTGACACACCGCTATCGCGAGCAGGCTCACTCCTACATGGATTCTGCATTCACTCGGTGAGTTTTTAATAGTTAGCGAGCTATCGGAATGTTCAAGACGTTCATGCACGGCTAGACTGTTGGCCTGACGACTCATGTCCAACTGGATGCCTGATGAACTTCCGTACCATTTTGATTCTTGGCGCCCTGAGCGCTTTCGGTCCGCTGGCGATCGATTTCTATCTGCCGGCCTTCCCGGCGATGGCGCTCGCCTTTGGCACTGATGAAAAACACGTGCAACTGACACTGGCGGCGTATTTCCTCGGTTTGTCGATTGGTCAACTGTTCTACGGCCCGGTTGCCGATCGTTTCGGGCGGCGTATTCCGTTGCTGACCGGCGTCGGTTTATTCACCCTTGCTTCGCTGGCCTGCGCGTATGCGCCAAACCTTGAATGGTTGATCGGCGCACGTTTTGTCCAAGCGTTAGGCGGTTGCGCGGGGATGGTGATTTCCCGTGCGGTGGTCAGCGATAAATGCGATGCCGTGGGTTCTGCGAAGGTCTATTCGCAACTCATGCTGGTCATGGGGCTGGCGCCGATTCTCGCGCCGATGCTCGGCGGCTTGTTGGTCAACACCACGGGTTGGCAGTCGATTTTTCTGGCGTTGACCGGTTTCAGTGCCTTGGCCGCATTGGCCGTGTCGCTCGGGTTGCCGGAAAGTCTGCCCGCGCATGTACCGCGTCAGCCGTTGTCGGGCGCTTTCAGGCAGTACGGTCGCCTGTTGTCGGATCGGGTCTATCTCGGCCACGCCCTGACGGGTGGCATCGCCATCGCCGGGATGTTTGCCTACATCGCCGGCTCACCGTTCGTGTTCATCAAGCTCTACGGTGTACCGGCCGAGCACTTCGGCTGGCTGTTCGGCACCAATGCGGCGGGGTTCATTCTGGTGGCGCAAGTCAACGCACGATTGCTCGCCAAGCGTGGCCCGGCGTTCTTGCTGGCACGTGCCGTGTGGGTTTACCTGGCCGCAGGCCTGACACTGCTCGCCGTCAGTGCGCTACGCCCCGAGCAACTATGGCCGTTGCTGATTCCGCTGTTTATTTGTATCTCCAGTCTCGGCTGCATCCTCCCCAACGCGTCGGCGTGTGCCATGAACGGGCAGGGCGCTCGCGCCGGCAGTGCATCGGCGATGCTCGGCTGCCTGCAATTCACCGTCGCGGCCGGTGCCGCTTCGCTGGTCGGTGTTTTACACGATGGCAGCGCCATGCCGATGGCGATGGTCATCAGCTTGTGCGGAGTGTTGGTGGTGAGCATGGCGATGCTCACCCGGCGCTTGCAAACTGCCCGGACGTTGGCGCAAGCCCGGGTCTGAGGGCGGGCTCAGCCAGCAGCGCGCTGCTGGTGACCGGGAATTTGATGGGGGGCGTACAGACGTGCTTCGAGGGTTCGGGTAAAGGCCAGTGCTTCGGCTTCGCTGCGGAATGTCACGGCAAGTTGGTCCAGACGGACTTGCCATTGTGATTTAGCCACTTCTTTTATCAGGATCTTCATTGCTGATCTCTCCTCTCGTAAACGCTGCTACGTAAAGAATATTCCGCAGAGGATTCGATTGTAGACCCGAATACGATCGCTATTATGACGGAGGTCAACTCTCGGACTGACGGTGTCGTCCCCGTCAGGACGACACTGTTTCATCTTGTTTCAGAACCCTTCCAGCACAATTTTGCCCTTGGCTTTGCCACTCTCCAGCAGCGCATGCGCACGGCGCAGGTTGGCCGCGTTGATGGTGCCGAAGTGCTCGCCGACCGTGGTTTTCAGTGTGCCGGCGTCGATCAGCCCGGCGATGCGGTTGAGCAAATGGTGTTGCTCAATCATGTCTGCGGTTTCGAACAGCGAGCGGGTGTACATGAACTCCCAGTGCAGTGACAGGCTCTTGCGTTTGAGCTTGGTCACGTCCAGCGACTTGGGATCATCGATCAACGCCAGTTTGCCTTGCGGTGCCAGCGCCTCGACCAATTGGTCCAGGTGATGATCGGTTTGGGTCAGGCTGGCGACATGGGTCACGTAATCCACACCGGCACGCTTGAGCTCCTCGCTCAGCGGTTGGCTGTGATCGATCACCAGGTCGGCGCCCAATTCACGTACCCAGCTCTGGGTTTGCGGACGGGAGGCGGTGCCGATGACGTTGAGCCCGGTGAGCTGACTGGCCAATTGCGTAAGGATCGAACCCACGCCACCGGCCGCGCCGACGATCAGCAAGCGCTGGCCTTCATCGGTGTTGCCTTCGCGCACTTGCAGGCGTTCAAAGAGCAACTCCCAGGCGGTAATGGCGGTCAGCGGCAGCGCGGCGGCTTCGGCGAAACCGAGGGTTTTGGGCATGTGGCCAACGATCCGCTCATCCACCACATGGCGTTCGCTGTTACCCCCCGCGCGGGCGATGGAGCCTGCGTAAAAGACCTTGTCGCCGACCTTGAACAAGGTCACTTCGCGGCCGACGGCCTTGACCACACCGGCCACGTCCCAACCCAGTACCTTGGCCACGCCTTCTTCAGGCTGGACGTTCTGGCGGACCTTGGTGTCCACCGGGTTGACCGAGATGGCTTTGACGTCCACCAACAGGTCGCGCGGACCGGCAACCGGTTCTGGCAGCTCGATGTCTTGCAGGGATTGTTCGTCGCTGATCGGTAACGAACTGTAGTAAGCAATGGCTTTCATCTAAGGAACTCCGAAAGGTAATAAAAGAAGAGGTCAGGGCTAATGCCGATCAGTCAAGAAAACCACCCAATCCGTAGCAGCTGGCGAAGCCTGCGTCCGGCTGCGTAGCAGTCGTAAATCCTGTACGCGCGGATTTCCTGAAACACCGCATCGTCTGATTTTACGACTGCTACGCAGCCGGACGCAGGCTTCGCCAGCTGCTACAGAGTGCGGCTTGGCTCAACGGATCGGCATTAGGAGTCAGGCCACGGTACGCAGGCGCTTGAGGTCGAAATGTTCGAGAAAGTCGCCGGCCTTGGCCCGGAAATTCTGGATGTGGGCGCTGGCGTCATGCGCTTGCAGGGCTTCGTCGCTGCTCCACTGCTCGATCATGTAAAAGGCCTGCGGGTTGGCGAGGTCCTGGTGCAGATCGTATTGGCCGCAACCGGCCTCGGCGCGGGTCGGTTCGACCAAGGCACGCAGGTGCTGTTCAAGAGCGTCTTGCTGGCCGGATTTGGCGATGAGGGTGGCAATGGCGGTAAAAGGCTGGGACATGGACGACTCCGGGAGCGTGATGAATTTGATGGGGCAGATGATTGGCTATTTCGCAGCAAGATAAAACCCGCTAAAAGAGCAGTCTCTTTCAATATTTTTTTGATAATCGAGGCTGAAGATGCTGCGTTTCGATGACTTGCAGCTGTTCGTCCGGGCTGCGGACCTGGGGAGCCTGTCGGCGGCGGCGCGGGTGATGGACATGTCGGCTGCGGTGGCCAGTGCGGCCTTGAAGCGCATCGAACAGCAACTCGGCGCGCGTTTGCTCGCACGCTCCACCCGCAGCCTGCGCCTGACGGCCGAAGGCGAGGGCTTTCTGGAATATGCCCGGGCAGCCCTGAGCAATCTGGATGAAGGGCGCCGATTGCTGGCCAGTGGTCAGGATCAGGTCAGCGGGATTCTGCAGCTTTCGGCACCGTCGGACTTTGGCCGCAACCTGTTGCTGCCGTGGCTGGACGAGTTTCAGCGTGAGCATCCGAAACTGACCGTCCGGCTTCTGCTGGGTGACCGCATTGCCGACCTGTTCCGCCAACCGGTCGACATCGCCCTGCGCTATGGCGAACCGGAAGACTCAAGCCTGGTAGCGCTGCCCATCGCCCCGCAGAACCACCGGGTACTGTGCGCCGCGCCGAGTTACCTCGCCAGACAGGGCGAGCCACGGCAGCTGGAACAACTGGCTCAGCACAATTGTTTATTGTTCATGCTCGGCGGCCGGGTCCACGATCACTGGAGCTTCCATGACGGCAAGCGCGAAGTCGGCCTGACCGTCAGCGGAGACCGATTCAGTGACGATGCCGATGTGGTGCGGTTGTGGGCCGTTGCAGGCGCAGGGATCGCTTACAAGTCCTGGCTCGATGTTGCCGCCGATGTGCTCGCCGGGCGGCTGAAAGTGCTGATGCCAGAACTGCTCTGTGAGCGCGCACCTCTGAATTTGCTGTGCGCCCATCGCGCACAATTGAGTAAGCCTGTGAACCTGTTACGGGAAATGCTTGCCAGCCGATGCGCTCATTTAAGCAGCCAATTTCCGACGATATCGGGCATCGATCATTAGTCGCAGGTAAATAGCGAAATTTCTGTCAGCAACTATCAGCACCCACGGTTTCTCAAGGGCAGGATCCGGCGGTCAACCCGCTTATACTAGCGCCCGCCTCATGTACGCACCGTCGATCTCGCGATGGCGAGTCCGCGTTCCAGTCGGCATGGCCCTCGCTCAATCACCCGACCTTCGCCCTGGCTGCGAAGCCTTGGCATAGGGGCGTGGAGGGCTTTGCCCGACTTATGGCGGTTTCCGCGGCTTGGCCGACAACACATTACTGGTCAAGATGTCTCTGAGCAGCAGACGAAACGATTCAACAGGGAGTGAATACATGGAACATGCACCTTGCATCAGCCAGATCGCCACGTTGCTGGCTGACCCAAAGCGCAGCGCAATGATGTGGGCCTTGATGGACGGCACGGCGCGGCAAACCGAAGAGCTGGCATTGTTGGCCGGCCTGTCACCCTCTTCGGCCAGCGCACACCTGGGACGATTGTCCGCAGGCGGTCTGTTGAGAGTTGAAATCCGTGGGCGAAAGCGATTTTTCCGCTTGGCGGCCCCCGAAGTCGGCGCGGCTATCGAAGCATTGGCCAGTGCGACCCTGGCCAGTACACCCCGAGAGGTCCCGGATGTTTTCAAGCGCCCCAACCCCATCGCCAAACCTCAGACGGCGCCTTCTTCACTACTGCGAGCCAGACTGTGCGACGACCATCTGGGAGGCACCCTGGCCGCCGACCTTTACCAGCGGTTGCTGGATGCAGGCTGGATCGAACAGATTGATCAGCGGGTCATGATTACCCACAAGGGTTCCACCCAGTTGGCGACACGAGGCGTGTTCATCCAGGCGCTGGCACATCGCAACAGCCGGGTGGCCTGTGCCTGTCCCGACTGGAGCGAAAGACGCCCGCACATGGGCGGCTCACTGGGCGCGGCGCTGTTGCAACTGTTCATGCAGTCAGGCTGGTTGAGCCTGCCCAACGAATCCCGCGCCTTGCAGATCACTGCCGCTGGGCAGCGTGAAATCCATCGCTTCGCCAAGGAAACCGAGCTGGAAATGGCGCTTTAGGGATGAAGCAACATCCAATTGACAATGTGGGAGCGAGCCTGCTCGCGATGACGGAGTGTCAGTCGACATTGATAGTGTCTGACACACAGCTATCGCGAGCAGGCTTGCTCCCACAGTGGGGATGCGGTGTGGCTTATGGCTTGACCAATCTGGCATCCAGGCTGTTTTGCGCCAGGCGCTTGGCCTGATCCTGGGTCATGCCCAAATCGGTGTACAGCGCATGGAAGTTCTCGGTCACATACCCGCCGAAGTACGCCGGGTCATCGGAGTTCACGGTCACTTTCACGCCACGCTCCAGCATGTCGAGGATGTTGTGCTGGGACATGTGATCGAACACGCAGAGTTTGGTGTTCGACAATGGGCACACGGTCAGCGGGATCTGCTCGTCGATGATCCGCTGCATCAAGCGCTCGTCTTCGATGGCGCGCACGCCATGGTCGATGCGCTGGATTTTCAGCAGGTCGAGGGCTTCCCAAATGTATTCGGGCGGGCCTTCTTCACCGGCGTGAGCGACGGTCAGGAAGCCTTCGTGACGAGCACGGTCAAACACTCGCTGGAACTTGCTCGGCGGGTGTCCCATTTCCGAACTGTCCAGGCCCACGGCGACAAACGCATCGCGGAACGGCAGCGCCTGATCGAGGGTTTTCTGTGCTTCTTCTTCGCTCAAGTGGCGCAGGAAGCTCAGAATCAAACCGCTGGTAATGCCCAGTTGCTGCTCGCCGTCTTTCAGCGCGGCGGCGATGCCATTGAGCACCACTTCGAAGGGTACGCCACGGTCAGTGTGGGTTTGCGGATCAAAGAACGGTTCAGTGTGAATCACGTTCTGTGCCTTGCAACGCAGCAGGTACGCCCAGGTCAGGTCGTAGAAGTCCTGCGAAGTGCGCAACACGTCAGCGCCCTGGTAATACAGGTCGAGAAATTCTTGCAGGTTGTTGAAGGCGTACGCTTTACGCAGGGTTTCGACGTCGCTCCACGGCAGGGCGATCTTGTTGCGTTCAGCCAGGGCGAACAGCAGCTCAGGCTCCAGCGAGCCTTCGAGGTGCAAATGCAGTTCTGCCTTGGGCAGGGCGTTCAGCCAGTCGTACATGGTCTTTTCTCATCAGGTGCAGATGGCGAGCATTCTACAGATGCCCGTGGAAACATTTAGCAAAACCTGACCAGCCGGTTGATCACACCGTTTCCGGTTCCCGTCGATAGGCGTAGGTATCGGCGAAGCGCGAGAGCAGGAACTCGGCGCAGGTGGTGGCCGGGTATTTCGCAGGGTGCAGGTCATCCTGACAACCGGGCAGGCATTCGATGCGTGTGTCGGGGTGTGGCTCGGCGAAGAACGGCATCGAATAACGGTCCACGCCCAACGGGCTGATTACCCGGTGTGGCGTCGACAGATACCGGTCGTTGCTCCAGCGCGCCATCATGTCACCGAGGTTGACCACAAACGTGCCGTCGATCGGCGGTGCGTCGATCCATTCGCCCTTCACGTTGCGAACTTGCAGGCCACCGGCAGCGTCCTGGTACAACAGGGTGATGCAGCCGTAATCGGTGTGAGCGCCGGCGCCTTGTTGTTCGGCGGAACTGGCGGTGTGGCGTGGTGGGTAATGGATCATCCGTAGCACGCTGACCGGCTCGTTGAAGCGTTTATCGAAAAAATCGCGTTCGATGCCCAGTGCCAGCGTCATCGCGCGCAACAGGGTTTGGGCGAGGGCCTGCATGTCGACGTAGTGCTGTTCCATCAGCGCTTCCCAGCCAGGCAGCGAGGGATGGCGGTTAGGGCCGCGCAAAGGTTTTTCCGCCAGAACTTCCGGGTGATCGGCCGGCAGGTGCAGGCCCATGTCGAAGGTTTCCTTCAGATCGCTGGGTTTGCTCGGGTCGAGTTGCTCGGTGGCGATGGCGCCGTAACCGCGATGATGTCGACTCTGGGTGATGTCGATCTTGAGTTTTTCTGGGGTGGGTTGGGCGAAGAAGTGTTGGGCGTGATCGAGCAGGGCGTCGATGCGTTCCGCGCAAATCGGGTGACCCTTGATGTAGAAGAAACCCCATTCGCGGCAGGCGTGATCGATTTGGCTGGCGACGGATTGCCAGGTGGTTTGGTCATCGCTGTAGAGCGGGCTGATGTCGATGATCGGGAGTTGGTTCATGCACAATTCTCAAGAACGCTGAAAATTCATTGTAGGAGTGAGCCTGCTCGCGATGAGGCCGTCACATTCAACATCCATGTTGACTGATAGTCCGCTATCGCCGGCAAGCCGGTCTCACTCCTACAGGGTTTTGTGTTGGTTTTGGGGAGCTACTTCGGAATATCGGCCTTCATGCCTTCAACGTAGTAGTTCATCGACGCCAGTTCCACATTGCTGGCCGTCGCGCCCAGCGCAATTTTCTCGACACCTGCCTGATCCTTGATCGGCCCGGTGAATGGGTGGAACGCGCCGCTCTTGATGTCCGCAATGATCTGCTCGGCTTCGGCTTTCACCGACGCTGGAACCAGTTCACTGATCGGCAGTTCAACCGTACCTTCCCTCAACCCGCCCCAGTAATCCTGTGATTTCCATGTGTGTTCGAGCTCGCTTTGGGTCGCTTGAATATAGTGTGGACCCCAGTCGTTGACGATGGAGGTCAATACCGCTTTCGGCCCGAAGTGCGCCATGTCCGACGCGTAGCCGACGGCATACACGCCACGACGTTCTGCCGCCTGGATTGGCGCCGGGCTGTCGGTGTGCTGGAACACCACGTCCACGCCCTGATCGATCAGCGCGTTGGCGGCGTCGGCTTCCTTGCCCGGATCGAACCACGAGTTGACCCACACCACCTTGATCTCGGTGCCGGGGTTGTACTTGTTCAGGGCCAGTTGAATGGCGTTGATGTCGCGGATCACTTCCGGGATCGGGAAGGAGGCGACGTAGCCGATCTTTTTGGTCTTGGTCATCTTCGCCGCGAGGAAGCCGCCGACGTAGCGACCTTCATAGGTGCGCGCCAAATAGGTGCCGAGGTTCTTGTCCTGCTTGTAGCCAGTGGCGTGTTCGAAGGTGACTTTGGGAAATTGCTTCGCCACTTTCAGGGTCGGGTTCATGTAGCCGAACGACGTGGTGAAGATCAGGTCGTAGTTGTCCTTGGCCATGTTGCGGATCACCCGCTCGGCGTCGGCACCTTCAGCGACGTTTTCCACATAGTTGGTGATGATCTGGTCACCGAATTTTTCAGCCAACGCCTTACGCCCCTGTTCATGCTGATACGTCCAGCCGTGGTCACCGATCGGACCGATGTAGACGAAGCCGACTTTCAGCGGGCCGGCGGCGCTGGCGGTCAGGCTGGCGCTCAGACCGATGGCTGCGGCGACGGCGATTAGCAGCTTCTTCAGCGGACGTTTATGCATGAATTCGAACTCCATGTTGTTGTGAGGTTGGCAGGGGTAATGCAAATTGCTGACCAAAAAGACAACAAAAGTCGAAATCGCGTAACGGCCATCGCGGGCAAGCCTTGCTCCTACAGGTTAGTGTCGGTCGCGGGATTGGGGGCACCACAAATACTGTAGGAGCAAGGCTTGCCCGCGATGAGGCCCGCAAGGCCGATAAAAGTGCATGACCTGACGCGGCTGCCATCCCCTGGTGCGCTAAGGTGTAACTAAACGTTAGCGCCACACCGCAGTCAGTAGCTCATCACTCTGCTTTCGCTCCACTGCGCAAAAAGGCCCGCAATGCTCACACTCCTCAAGCAAGAAACTTTTCTGCTGCTGGCCGTCCTCGCTGCCGTCGTCGCATACCCGCTGGAGCACTGGATGCTCCACAGCGGCCAACCCGTCGCGCTGGCCGCCGGCCTGGTGCTGATCGCCTTCATCGTCGCCGCCTCCATGCGCGTCGCCCATCATGCCGAGTTGCTGGCGGAAAAAGTCGGCGATCCTTACGGCACGATGATCCTGACGTTGGCGGCGGTGCTGGTGGAAGTGGTGATCCTGGCGATCATGATGAGCAACGAAGCCTCGTCTACCCTGGTGCGCGATACGATTTACTCGGCGGTGATGCTCGACATCAACGGCATCCTCGGCCTGGCCGCGTTGATGGGCGGGCTCAAGCACGGCGAGCAGTCCTACAACGATGATTCGGCGCGCACCTACAGCGTGATGATTCTCACGGCCATGGGGGTGTCGATGGTGGTGCCGGAGTTCATTCCCGAGGCCAACTGGAAGATTTATTCGGGCTTCACCATCGGGGCGATGGTCGTGCTCTACGCCTTGTTCCTGCGAATGCAGGTCGGGCCGCACAGCTACTTTTTCAGCTACAGCTACCCGGAAAAACGCCGCAAGAAAGTTCCGGAGGAGGAACCTGAATCGGTCAATCTGGCACTGAGTATTGGCACATTGGTATTTGGCGTGGTGGTGATCGGCGCATTGGCCGAGGTGATGTCCAAAACCCTCGATCTGGGGCTGGAAGGGACGGGCGCACCGCCGGTGATTACGGCCATTCTGGTGGCGGCCATCTCCGCCGCGCCGGAGATTCTGACCGCATTGCGTGCAGCATTGGCCAATCGCATGCAGTCGGTGGTCAACATCGCCTTGGGCGCGTCACTGTCAACGGTGATCCTGACGGTGCCGGTGATGGAAGCGATGGCGCTCTACACCGGCCAGCCGTTTCAAATGGCGATGACCCCGGTGCAGACGGTGATGATCTTCCTGACTCTGATCGTCAGCGCGATCAACCTCAACGATGGCGAAACCAACGCCATCGAAGGCATGACCCACTTTGTGCTGTTCGCGACATTCATCATGTTGTCGTTATTGGGGCTTTGAAAGCATCGCGGGCAAGCCATGCTCCTACGGTACAGCGTCGTTCTCACGACGCATGCAAACCTGTAGGAGCAAGACTTGCCCGCGATAGGCGTTCGATCAGGTGCCGGCGATCAGCTGCCGAGCTGCTTGGCTGTGATCGGCAATCAGGCCTTTGAGGTCCAGCCCCTCAACCTGTCCATCAATCACTCTCCACTTGCCGCCAACCATCACCCGATCCGCACGATCCGCGCCGCACAGCAGCAACGCCGACACCGGATCATGGCTGCCGGAGAAGCGCAGCTCATCCAGTTTGAACAGCGCCAGATCCGCCTGCTTGCCGACCGCCAGTTCGCCGATATCGGTACGGCCCAGCAAGCTCGCCGAGCCCTTGGTCGCCCAACCCAACACCAGTTCCGGGGTGATTTTCTCAGCGCCATAACGCAAGCGCTGAATGTAAAGCGCCTGACGGGTTTCGAGCATCATGTTCGACGCATCGTTGGACGCCGAACCGTCCACACCCAGCCCGAGCAACGCGCCCGCCGCTGTGAGATCCAGCGTCGGACAGATGCCGGAAGCGAGGCGCATGTTCGAGCTTGGGCAATGGCAAATACCGGTGCCGGCCGCGCCGAGGCGGGCGATTTCGTCCGGGTTGAAGTGGATGCCGTGAGCCAGCCACGTACGCGGGCCGAGCCAGCCGACGCTGTCCAGATAATCCACAGTGCGCAGGCCGAAGCGTTGCAGGCAGAAGTCTTCTTCGTCGAGAGTTTCGGCCAGGTGGGTGTGCAGGCGCACGTCGAGTTTGTTGGCCAGTTCAGCACTGGCGGACATGATTTGCGGAGTGACCGAGAATGGCGAGCACGGCGCCAGGGCGATCTGGATTTGCGCACCGTCACCGCGTTCGTGGTATTCGGCGATCAAGCGCTGGCTGTCGTCGAGGATCACTTCGCCTTCCTGCACGGTCTGCTGCGGTGGCAGGCCGCCGTCCTTTTCGCCGAGGCTCATGGAGCCGCGTGTCAGCATGGCGCGCATGCCCAGTTCGCGGACGCTTTCGACTTGCACGTCGATCGCATTTTCCAGGCCTTCGGGGAACAGGTAGTGGTGATCGGCCGCCGTGGTGCAACCGGACAGCAGCAACTCAGCCAGCGCGACTTTGGTGGCGAGGGCGAGTTTTTCCGGGGTGAGGCGGGCCCAGACCGGGTACAGGGTCTTCAGCCAGGGGAACAACGGCTGATTGACTACCGGCGCCCAGGCGCGGGTCAGGGTTTGATAGAAATGGTGATGGGTGTTGATCAGCCCCGGCAAGATCACATGCTCGCGGGCATCGAAGACTTGTCCACAGGGGGCGGAAGGTTGCTGTCCGGCGGCGAGCACTTCGACGATCACACCGTCTTGCACAACCAGACCGCCACGGGCATCGAGGCCATTGGCAGTGAAGATCGCGAGGGGATTTTTTAACCAGATACGGGATGCAGGCATGTTGGCCGGCTCCTCTGAAAGTTGGGTTCAGGGTTGCCAGCTCAGTGATTACCCTGTCTGCTGATCCAGGATCGCCGCGGGGGCGAGGTGCGGAGTTTCTGACAAAACGCTGTTCTGGGCAAGCCCGGCCCGACCAGACAACACAAATCCCTGTAGGAGCCGGGCTTGCCCTAATGCCAGTCAGTTAAGCCATAACGCGATCCGTAGCAGCTGGCGAAGCCTGCGTCCGGCTGCGCAGCAGTCGTAAAACCTGAGTTTTCGGTCTTCCTGAAACACCGCATCGTCTGATTTCAC
>NZ_JAHBDK010000086.1 GCF_019956415.1 Pseudomonas sp. GL-B-19 | reverse complement strand
GTGCGTCAGATGATGGCGCTGATGGGCTGAAAAGCCTTTTTTCGTCTGCTGTGAGCACAAAAGCAAACGCCCCGAACAAGTCGGGGCGTTTGCTGGAACCACCATCAGTGTGTTTTCACACAGTCTGGATATAGCCGGTTTTTTTATGCCCGTCGTTTGCGGTTTTCCTCACTATGGTCTACAGCGGGAGGCGGTAATACCGGACAACCTTCAATCGACTTGGTTGGTCAGAGTTGTAACATTTCATCTCCTCAGCCGATTCCTTTAGACTCCAGCCATTGGCTCATAGGGCGCTGCTTTTGCTCTATAACGGATGTCTAAATAAATTCTTATGAAAAAAATAATCGATACCCTTCGAAATCATTATTGGAAGAAATGGATTCGTAGGCATAAATGCAAAGTGGCGGGCGGTGTGTTGTCGTTGTACAAGAGATCGACGCTGACACTGGAAGAGGGGGTATCTCTCGGGTATGTGGTCATAGAATCAAAAAAACTGGGAATCGGTGCTCATACCTATATCAGAAGTGACTGTGTCCTTTCGGCAGTGTCCTCTATCGGGAGATTCTGCTCTATTGGCAGTGGATGTTTTATCGGACAGCAAAAGAGTTCACATCCGTCAGACTGGCTCAGTTCACATCCTTTTCAGTACACCGGTACAGGTCTGATTTTCGATCCCGAAGTTGCTGATGTAACGATTGGGCATGATGTCTGGATTGGGCACAGTGCGATGATCCTGGAAGGGGTCACCGTCGGCACGGGGGCTATTATCGCAACCCGCGCCTTGGTTGCCCATGATGTACCGCCCTACGCTATCGTTGCCGGGATCCCTGCAAAAGTCGTCAAGTATCGGCATGCACCTGAGCTAATTGAAGAATTGATCAGTAGTCAGTGGTGGAATCATGATGTCGAGTTGCTCAAGACGTTACCGTTGAATGATCCTCAGACCACGTTAGCGCTATTGGCAGATAGACCTGAAGAAAGTCGTGCTAACTACCAGCAGATTCAAATTACACGCAAAAAATGCAGCGTTCTGCCCTCGCTGTAAATCTATAGGGATAACGTTCCCGTCTTAAACACAGACAACAAAAAAGGCCAACGTTAAACGTTGGCCTTTTTTGTTTGGCAGGTTCTCTGGATCAGAAGTCCAGGTTCGAAACCGCCAGGGCATTGCTTTCGATGAAGTCACGGCGAGGTTCGACCGCATCACCCATCAGGGTGTTGAAGATCTGGTCTGCGCCAATGGCGTCTTCGATTGTCACTTTGAGCATCCGGCGCTGGCTTGGGTCCATGGTGGTTTCCCACAGCTGATCCGGGTTCATTTCGCCCAGACCTTTGTATCGCTGGATGGTGTGACGCTTGGTGCTTTCAGCCATCAGCCATTCAAGGGCTTCCTTGAACTCGGTGACCGGCTTCTTGCGCTCGCCACGCTGGATGTACGCGCCGTCGTCGAGCAGGGTGCTCAATTGAGCGCCCAGGGAAACGACCGTTTTATAGTCGTTGCTGCCGAAGAAGTCGCGGTTGAAGGTGACGTAGTTCGACAGGCCGTGGGAGATCAGCTCGACCTCTGGCAGCCAGACGTTACGTTCACGGTCTTCACGCAGGCTGGCTTTGTAGACCAGGCCGGATTTCTCGACGGTGCGCAGGCGAACTTCGTATTGAGCCAGCCAATCCTGCATCGCTGCATGATCGGACAGTTGATCCATGCTCACCGCTGGCAGGTAGATGAAGTGCTCGGTCAACTCCTGAGGGTACAGGCGCGACAGACGCTTGAGGGTCTTCATTACCAGGCGGAAGTCATTCACCAGGCGCTCTAGCGCTTCACCGGAGATGCCCGGTGCTTCTTCGTTCAGGTGCAGGCTTGCATCTTCCAGGGCCGACTGCGTCATGTACTCTTCCATGGCGTCGTCGTCTTTGATGTATTGCTCTTGCTTGCCTTTCTTGACCTTGTACAGCGGTGGCTGAGCGATGTAGATGTAGCCACGCTCAATCAGCTCCGGCAACTGACGGAAGAAGAAGGTCAGCAGCAGGGTACGGATGTGCGAACCGTCGACGTCAGCATCGGTCATGATGATGATGTTGTGATAGCGCAGCTTGTCGATGTTGTACTCATCACGGCCGATGCCACAACCCAGCGCGGTGATCAAGGTGCCCACTTCTTGCGAAGAGATCATCTTGTCGAAACGCGCCTTCTCGACGTTCAGGATCTTGCCCTTCAGCGGCAGGATGGCCTGGGTGCGGCGGTTACGTCCCTGCTTGGCGGAACCGCCAGCAGAGTCACCTTCCACGAGGTACAGTTCGGAAAGGGCAGGGTCTTTTTCCTGGCAGTCAGCCAGTTTTCCCGGCAGGCCAGCGATATCCAGCGCGCCTTTACGACGGGTCATCTCACGGGCTTTACGCGCAGCTTCACGCGCACGTGCCGCATCGATCATTTTGCCGACGACCAGTTTGGCTTCGTTCGGGTTTTCAAGCAGGAAGTCGGAGAAGTACTTGCCCATTTCCTGTTCGACCGCTGTCTTCACTTCGGAAGACACCAGCTTGTCTTTGGTCTGGGAGCTGAACTTCGGATCCGGTACTTTCACCGAAATGATCGCGGTCAGGCCTTCGCGGGCATCGTCACCGGTGGTCGCGACTTTGTGTTTCTTCGCCAGACCTTCAGCTTCGATGTAGGTGTTCAGGTTACGCGTCAGCGCGGAACGGAAACCCACCAGGTGAGTACCGCCATCGCGCTGTGGAATGTTGTTGGTGAAGCACAACAGGTTCTCGTTGAAGCTGTCGTTCCACTGCAGGGCGATTTCTACGCCGATGCCGTCTTCGCGCTGAATGTTGAAATGGAACACCTGGTTGACCGCAGTCTTGTTGGTGTTCAGGTATTCAACGAACGCACGCAGGCCGCCTTCGTACTTGAACAGCTCTTCCTTGCCGCTGCGCTCATCCTTGAGGACGATGCCGACACCGGAGTTGAGGAAGGACAGTTCACGAATCCGCTTGGCCAGGATGTCCCAGCTGAAGTGGATGTTCTTGAAGGTGTCTTCTGAAGGCTTGAAGTGAATCTGGGTGCCTGTGGTTTCGCTTTCGCCAACGATCTTCATCGGCTCTTTCGGAACACCGTGGATGTAAGTCTGTTCCCAGATTTTGCCACTGCGGCGAACGGTCAGGACCAGTTCTTTGGACAGAGCGTTCACCACCGACACACCTACACCGTGCAGACCGCCGGATACTTTGTAGGAGTTGTCGTCGAACTTACCGCCGGCGTGCAGCACGGTCATGATGACCTCGGCTGCCGAAACGCCTTCTTCTTTGTGCACGTCTACCGGGATGCCACGACCGTTGTCACGAACGGTGATGGACTCATCCGGGTGAATGATGATGCTGATGTCGTCGCAGTGGCCGGCGAGAGCTTCGTCGATCGAGTTATCGACCACTTCGAACACCATGTGGTGCAGACCGCTGCCATCGTCGGTGTCACCAATGTACATACCGGGACGTTTGCGTACGGCATCCAGGCCTTTCAGCACTTTAATGCTCGTTGAGTCGTACGTATTTTCTTCGCTCAATGCCTTCACTCCCGATGGTCGTGGGTCTGGGTGATACGGCCCTGTTCCACGTGGAACAGAGCGACTGGCGTTTCCGTCTGCCAGCCTTCCCTCAATAATTCGTGATCTACACAGGTGATAAAGACCTGGCAGCGTAAGTCTTCCAGCAAGCGGCAAAGCGCGCGGCGGTGATGCTCGTCAAGCTCGGACGGCAGGTCATCCACCAGATAAATACACTGGCCGCGTCGGGCCTGGCTAACCAAGTGCCCTTGGGCAATCCGCAATGCACAGACCACCAACTTCTGCTGACCCCGGGACAAAATGTCCGCGGCATTATGTGCGCCCAGTCTGAGGCGCAAATCAGCGCGTTGTGGTCCGGCCTGGGTGTGACCCATTTGCTGGTCCCGTTGAAGAGACCCAGCGAGTACGGCACTCAGTTCGCGGTCTTTGTCCCAGCCTCGGTAATAGCTGAGGGTCAAACCTTCAAGCTCAACCAATTCGCTCAAGGTCTGTTCAAAGACTGGTTTCAAGGCTTTGATGTAAGCGCGGCGGTATTCATCAATTTCTGCGCTGGCCTGGCACAGTTCCCTGTCCCAAACCGCTTGCGAAACGGCGTCAAGTGTACCATGCCGCAGCCAAGAGTTTCTCTGGCGCAGGGCCTTCTGCAAGCGCTGCCAGGTGGACATGAAACGCGGTTCCACGTGGAACACGCCCCAGTCGAGAAACTGCCGTCGAATCTTCGGCGCGCCTTCCAGCAAACGAAAACTGTCAGGGTTGATCAACTGAAGAGGCAGGATCTCAGCCAATTGCGCCGCACTACGAGCATTCTGACCGTCGATGCGGATCTGAAATTCACCCTGACGGTCGCGCGAGATACCCAGCGCGCTGTGCCCCCCCTCAGCCAGTTCGACCTGGCCAAACACGGTGCAGGCCAATTGCTCGTACTGAATCACCGGCAACAAACGGCTGCTACGAAACGACCGGGCAAGCCCCAGCAGATGGATGGCTTCCAGAACACTGGTTTTGCCGCTGCCGTTGGCGCCGTAAAGAATGTTGATTCGGGGGGAGGGGGAGAAGGTCACCGGGTGCAAATTGCGCACCGCGGTGACCGAGACGCGACTGAGCGACATCTAGCTTCTGCTGAACATGATTACAGGCGCATCGGCATGACAACGTAAGCCGAGTCGTCGTTGTCGGACTCTTGCACCAGCGCACTGCTGTTGGAGTCTGACAGGATCAGGCGAACTTGCTCAGTGGTCATCACGCCCAGCACGTCGAGCAGATAGCTCACGTTGAAGCCGATTTCCAGATTGCCACCGTTGTACTCAACGCCCACTTCTTCTTCCGCTTCTTCCTGCTCCGGGTTGTTCGCCTGGATTTTCAGCTGACCGTTGGCCAGTTGCAGACGGATACCACGGTACTTCTCGTTGGACAGAATTGCGGTACGGCTGAAGGCTTCACGCAGCGCCTGACGGTCGCCAAGTACCAGCTTGTCGCCACCTTTAGGCAGAACGCGCTCGTAATCCGGGAATTTACCGTCAACCAGTTTCGAGGTGAAGGTGAACTCGCCAGTGGTAGCACGGATGTGGTGCTGACCCAGGACGATGCTGACGATGCCGTCCGGCTCGGTCAGCAGACGTGCCAGTTCAAGGATGCCCTTGCGTGGAACGATGACCTGATGGCGATCCGGCTGACCGATATCGGCCTGCATCGAGCACATGGCCAGACGGTGACCGTCGGTGGCCACGGCACGAATGATTCCGGCCGAAACTTCCAGCAGCATACCGTTCAGATAGTAACGAACGTCCTGCTGCGCCATGGCGAAGCTGGTACGCTCGATCAGACGACGCAGTTTGCTTTGCTCCAGGCTGCAAGTCAGCGAGCCCGGACCTTCTTCCACGGTCGGGAAATCGTTGGCCGGCAGGGTCGACAGGGTGAAGCGGCTACGGCCAGCTTTCACTACCAGCTTCTGTTCGTCGACCTTGATGTCGATCAGCGCGTCGTTTGGCAGGCTCTTGCAGATGTCCATCAGCTTGCGCGCTGGCACAGTGATGGAACCTGGATCTGCCGGCTCTTCAAGTTGCACACGACCGACCAGCTCGACTTCCAGGTCGGTACCGGTCAGCGACAATTGCTGGCCTTCGACAACCAGCAGCACGTTGGAGAGCACCGGCAAGGTCTGTCGGCGTTCGACGACGCCTGCGACCAGTTGCAGGGGTTTCAACAGGGCTTCGCGTTGAATGGTGAAATGCATGGTCTAGTCCCTTGCCTTAATAAGCTGCGCTGGTGTGCATCAAGTGGTCAGTGTACGCAGCAGGTTCTTGTAGTCCTCGCGGATGTCCGCGTCGGATTCCTTAAGCTCGTTGATCTTGCGGCAGGCGTGCAAAACAGTGGTGTGGTCGCGGCCGCCAAACACATCGCCGATTTCCGGCAGGCTGTGGTTAGTCAACTCTTTGGACAACGCCATTGCAACCTGACGCGGACGTGCGACCGAGCGTGAGCGACGCTTGGACAGCAGGTCGGAGATCTTGATCTTGTAGTACTCGGCGACAGTGCGCTGAATGTTATCCACAGAGACCAATTTATCTTGCAGCGCCAACAAGTCTTTCAGGGATTCGCGAATCAGCTCTATGGTGATGTCGCGGCCCATGAAGTGCGAGTGGGCGATCACGCGTTTCAGTGCGCCTTCCAGCTCACGGACGTTGGAGCGAATGCGTTGGGCAATGAAGAACGCGGCATCATGAGGCAGATCGACTTTGGCCTGGTCGGCCTTTTTCATCAAGATCGCAACGCGGGTTTCCAGTTCCGGCGGCTCGACGGCAACCGTCAGGCCCCAGCCGAAGCGTGACTTGAGACGCTCTTCAAGGCCTTCGATTTCTTTCGGGTAGCGGTCACTGGTGAGAATGACCTGCTGGCCACCTTCAAGCAGGGCGTTGAAGGTGTGGAAAAACTCTTCCTGGGACCGTTCCTTGCGAGCGAAGAATTGAATGTCATCGATCAGCAACGCATCCACCGAACGGTAGAAACGCTTGAACTCGTTGATAGCATTCAGTTGCAGAGCCTTGACCATGTCGGCCACGAAGCGCTCGGAATGCAGGTACACGACCTTGGCATTCGGGTTCTTCTTTAATAGGTGGTTACCCACAGCGTGCATCAAGTGGGTCTTACCCAAACCAACGCCTCCATAAAGGAAGAGTGGGTTGTAGCCGTGCTTCGGATTGTCCGCCACCTGCCAGGCCGCCGCCCGGGCCAGTTGGTTGGACTTACCTTCGACAAAATTTTCAAAGGTAAAGGTGCGGTTCAGGTAACTGGTGTGCTTGAGCGCGCCTTCGACTTGCACGGTGCGCTGCTCGGAGCGCACCGGAGCTTGCTGCGAGCTGGCGCCGGCCATCGGGTCGAAGCTGTCGCGGGACGGCTCTTCATTGATCTCGGCCACTTTTTGCGTTGCACGTTTGGTCGGTGCGCTGGCAGTCGGCGCTGGCGCCGGAGCGCTAACGGGTGCTTGAGCAGCCTGTGCCTGAGACGCAGCGGCAGCCAACGGCGCATTCGGTGCAGCGCGCGGTGCCGAACTGCGTTTGCTGCCTATTAATAAGGACAGCACCGGCGCCATGCCGTTGCCGTGCTCATCCAGCAGTTCAAGAACGCGGCCCAGATACTTTTCGTTGACCCAGTCGAGAACAAAGCGATTCGGTGCGTAGACACGCAACTCGTCGCCTTCGGCTTCGACCTGTAGTGGACGGATCCAAGTGTTGAATTGTTGGGCAGGCAGCTCTTCGCGCAAAAGCTCTACGCACTGCTGCCAAAGTTCCACTGACACGGATATCCCCTAAGTTGAAAGCCGGTGAGGCAAAAACAAGCGGCCATTGTAGCGACCAGACGCCGACTTATCCACACGTAGGTGGATCACTGACCAAGAACAATCAACGCTTTATACGCAAAAAACACGACGAGCGGTCTGTGCATAAGCTCTGTGGATAACCGGGTCTAAGGTCGTTGCACAAGTAGGGGGGAAACTCGGTGGATAACCACCCTGTGGATAACAAGCCCTTTCACCCACAGGTTATCCGACAGCGCAGCACAGGCTGCCCCCTGTTTTCCACCGTAGTTGTCATTCTCTGTACAGCGCGGAATAGAAGGCTTGAAGTGAGTTATCCACAGATGATCGCCTGCCTAGCTTTTATAAGCTTTACAGAAAAGCTTTAAATAATTCCTTTCTTATTTCTATTTCTAACGACGGGTTATTCACGAGCAAAACCTCTGGAGATCTATTTATAAGGAAACGTTGGTTGGAAATTGACCTAGAGGCTTGCTTTCTCTAGAATCCCCGGTCTCTTAAAACGGGGGCCATTCCGGCCCGTTGTGGACGAACCAGGTAACACGACAATGAAACGTACTTTCCAACCAAGCACTATCAAACGCGCTCGTACCCACGGTTTCCGTGCTCGCATGGCTACCAAGAACGGTCGTGCCGTTCTGTCGCGTCGTCGCGCCAAAGGTCGTGCGCGTCTGGCAGTTTGATAAGCCGGCACTGGAGGTGAGTCAGGACTTCAGTCGGGAAAAGCGCCTGCTTACTCCCCGGCATTTCAAGGCAGTCTTTGACTCCCCTACCGGCAAGGTTCCGGGGAAAAATCTCCTGCTCCTTGCGCGCAACAACGATCTTGATCACCCCCGTCTCGGGTTGGTTATCGGGAAAAAGAGCGTAAAGCTCTCCGTCGAGCGCAATCGCCTCAAACGTCTGATGCGCGAATCGTTCCGTCTGCACCAGGATTCACTGGTCGGCTGGGACATTGTTATCGTCGCGCGCAAAGGTTTGGGTGACGTAGAAAACCCCGAATTGATTCAGCATTTCGGCAAACTCTGGAAGCGTCTGGCACGCAGTACGCCGGTACCAGCAGTCAAAACCGAAACTGTAGGGGTAGACAGTCCCGATGCGTAAACTGGCGCTCGTTCCGATCCAGTTTTATCGCTATGCCATTAGTCCTCTGATGGCCAGTCACTGTCGCTTCTACCCCAGTTGTTCCTGCTACGCGTATGAAGCCATAGAAAATCATGGCCTTCTGCGCGGTGGCTGGCTGACCTTTCGTCGTTTAGGTCGCTGTCATCCGTGGAATCCCGGTGGTTATGACCCGGTTCCATCTATCCCTACCTCCCGTTCTTCTTCGATGGCCGAGTAATCATGGATATCAAACGCACGATCCTGATCGTCGCCCTGGCAATCGTGTCCTACGTTATGGTTCTTAAATGGAACCAGGACTATGGTCAGGCTGCCCTGCCGACTCAGAATGTTGCTTCCAGTACTACCGCACCGGGCTTACCGGATACGGCTACTGGCAATAATGCTTCTGTCAGTGACGACATTCCACGCGCCGCAAGCGATACCAGTGCCACTGCACCTGCTGAAACACCAGTAGCTGCAAGCAAAGACCTCATCCAGATCAAAACGGATGTGCTCAACCTGGCCGTCGATCCACAGGGTGGTGATGTTGCCCAGCTGACGCTGCCGCTGTATCCACGTCGCCAGGACCATCCGGATATCCCGTTCCAGTTGTTCGATAACGGCAACGAGCGGACTTATCTGGCTCAAAGCGGTTTGATTGGCACTGATGGTCCGGATGCAAGTCCTGCCGGTCGTCCGGTTTGGTCCTCGGAGAAGAAGGTTTATCAACTGGCTGACGGTCAGGACCAATTGGTCGTAGACCTGAAGTTCAGCAAGGACGGCGTCAACTACATCAAGCGTTTCACTCTGAAACGTGGCCAGTACGATGTAGAAGTTTCTTACTTGATCGACAACGAAAGCGCCAAGCCTTGGTCGGGTGCGATGTTCGCCCAACTGAAGCGTGATGCCAGCTCCGATCCTTCTTCCAGCACTGCCACCGGCACCGCGACTTATCTGGGCGCAGCCCTGTGGACAAGTAACGAGCCGTACAAGAAAGTGTCGATGAAGGACATGGACAAGGCTCAGCTGAAAGAAACCGTAAACGGTGGTTGGGTTGCCTGGTTGCAACACTACTTCGTGACTGCGTGGATTCCGGCGAAGGGCGAAAACAATGTCGTCCAGACCCGTAAAGACAGCAAAGGCAACTACATCATTGGCTACACCGCCCCGGCAATCACTGTTGCGCCAGGTGCGAAAGCTGAAGTCAGCGCTGTTCTGTACGCCGGCCCGAAAAGCCAGGCAGTACTGAAAGAGTTGTCCCCAGGTCTGGAATTGACCGTCGACTACGGCATTCTGTGGTTCATTGCCCAGCCAATCTTCTGGCTGTTGCAACACATCCACGCGCTGGTCGGTAACTGGGGCTGGTCGATCATCTTCCTGACCATGCTGATCAAAGGGATTTTCTTCCCTCTGTCCGCCGCCAGCTACAAATCCATGGCGCGCATGCGTGCAGTGGCACCGAAACTGGCCGCGCTGAAAGAGCAACATGGCGATGACCGGCAGAAAATGTCGCAAGCCATGATGGAGCTGTACAAGAAAGAGAAGATCAATCCGCTGGGTGGTTGCTTGCCAATCCTCGTGCAGATGCCGGTATTCCTTTCGCTGTACTGGGTTCTGCTGGAAAGCGTTGAAATGCGCCAAGCGCCGTTCATGCTGTGGATCACCGACCTGTCGATCAAGGATCCGTTCTTCATTCTGCCGATCATCATGGGTGCAACCATGTTTATCCAGCAGCAGTTGAACCCGACACCTCCGGACCCGATGCAGGCCAAGGTGATGAAGCTGATGCCAATCATCTTCACCTTCTTCTTCCTGTGGTTCCCGGCTGGTCTGGTGCTGTACTGGGTAGTGAACAACTGCCTGTCCATCGCCCAACAGTGGTACATCACACGTAAAATCGAAGCGGCTGCCAAAGCAGCTGCCTGATTTACACTGTAGATAACCACTCAAAACGCCCCCTAGTGGGGCGTTTTGCTATCTGTCACTTTTGTCTGGATTCCGGTTTATGAGCGCTCCTCGTGAAACCATCGCAGCCGTTGCAACCGCTCAAGGTCGCGGCGGCGTGGGCATCGTTCGAATTTCCGGGCCGTTGGCGAGCCTTGCGGCCAAGGCCATCAGCGGTCGGGACCTGAAACCCCGGTTTGCCCATTACGGCCCGTTCCTCAGTGAAAACGATGAGGTGCTGGACGAAGGCATCGCGTTGTATTTCCCAGGACCGAACTCCTTCACCGGCGAAGACGTGCTTGAGCTGCAAGGTCATGGCGGGCCGATCGTTCTGGATATGTTGCTCAAACGTTGCCTGGAACTGGGCTGCCGTCTTGCCCGTCCTGGCGAATTCAGTGAGCGTGCCTTCCTCAACGATAAACTCGACCTGGCTCAGGCTGAAGCCATCGCCGACTTGATCGAAGCAAGTTCTGCACAAGCTGCGCGAAATGCACTGCGTTCTTTGCAAGGCGCCTTTTCCCAGCGTGTGCATAACCTCACCGAGCAACTGATAGGCCTGCGCATCTACGTCGAGGCGGCCATCGACTTTCCAGAGGAAGAAATCGACTTCCTTGCCGATGGTCATGTATTGGCCATGCTCGACAAAGTGCGCGATGAACTGTCCACAGTGCTTCGCGAAGCCGGGCAAGGCGCCTTGCTGCGTGACGGTATGACAGTGGTGATTGCCGGCCGGCCGAATGCCGGTAAATCCAGCCTGTTGAATGCCTTGGCTGGTCGAGAAGCCGCGATCGTGACCGAAATTGCCGGTACAACCCGGGACATTCTTCGCGAACATATCCACATTGATGGCATGCCGCTGCACGTGGTTGATACCGCTGGTCTGCGAGATACCGACGATCACGTGGAAAAAATCGGTGTAGAACGGGCGTTGAAAGCCATCGGCGAAGCAGATCGCGTGTTGCTGGTTGTCGACGCTACGGCTCCTGAAGCGTTGGACCCCTTCGCATTGTGGCCGGAATTCCTCGAAATCCGCCCCGATCCGGCGAAAGTTACGCTGATTCGTAACAAGGCTGATCTGACGGGCGAAGCCATTGCCCTGGAAGTCAGTGAGGATGGCCACGTCACCATCAGCCTGAGTGCCAAGTCTGCTGGCGAAGGCCTCGAGTTACTGCGCGACCACCTCAAGGCCTGCATGGGTTACGAGCAAACGTCAGAAAGCAGCTTCAGCGCACGCAGGCGCCACCTTGAGGCGCTGCGTCATGCCAGCGCATCCCTTGAGCATGGCCGCGCGCAATTGACCCTGGCAGGTGCCGGTGAGTTATTGGCCGAGGATTTGCGTCAGGCTCAGCACTCGCTAGGTGAAATCACCGGTGCATTCAGCTCGGATGACCTGTTGGGACGCATCTTTTCCAGCTTCTGTATCGGTAAATAACCCTTCAGTTGTCCACAGACAGGCCATTCGCGCCTGTCTGTTTCCTCTTTTTTGATAAATCTTCCCTCAGTGCCGAGCAGATAATTTCTGGTTGAGCGGTTTTCCTTCGACCAAAATTTACCCGATGAGCGCTTTTCTGTGGATTAAGCCCTGTGAATAACTGCCACTAAGGGCGGTTGATAACAGGGCCTCAAAACTGAAGATAACCGCCTCTGTGGATAACCACCCCTTTCATCCACAGGCTTAAACCGGTTATCCAAGGGCCTCGTTGGCACATGACCACAGGGTTTTGAATCTCTGTACATATTGATAATAAAGGGCTGTAGCAATCTATCCACAGAAAGGTGCCTCAGTAGAAATAAACATAAAAACAAAGATTTAATAAATTTCTCTCTTTTTAATTTCTATAACCCCGACTTCTCCACAGCTGGTTAAATTTTGTGCAAAGGGTTCTTTAGGAAGGACGAAGTCCCTATACTTGCCGACCAGGTCCAGAAACCTGAGCTCAAACTATTCCTGATTACCTAACTGAAGCAGGCACGAGGTGCGTGGTGGATTTCCCTTCCCGTTTTGAAGTGATCGTCATCGGCGGCGGTCATGCCGGTACCGAGGCAGCACTGGCCTCAGCACGTATGGGTGCAAAAACCCTGTTGCTGACGCATAACGTGGAAACCCTCGGAGCAATGAGTTGCAACCCCGCCATTGGTGGGATCGGTAAAAGTCATCTGGTAAAAGAAATCGACGCCCTTGGTGGCGCGATGGCCATGGCTACCGACAAAGGTGGTATTCAATTTCGCGTGTTGAACAGCCGCAAAGGTCCGGCCGTGCGTGCAACTCGCGCTCAGGCGGACCGGGTTCTCTACAAAGCCGCTGTCCGAGAAGCATTGGAAAACCAGCCGAACCTGTGGATATTTCAGCAGGCCGCTGACGACTTGATCGTCGAGCAGGAACAAGTGCGTGGTGTTGTCACCCAAATGGGCCTGCGTTTCTTCGCGGACTCCGTGGTGTTGACCACTGGCACCTTCCTCGGCGGACTTATCCACATCGGAATGCAGAATTACTCCGGCGGTCGTGCCGGTGATCCTCCTTCGATTGCCCTGGCTCACCGTCTGCGTGAATTGCCACTGCGTGTAGGTCGTCTGAAAACCGGTACGCCACCACGGATCGACGGTCGTTCTGTGGATTTCTCGGTCATGACCGAGCAAGCCGGCGATACACCGATCCCGGTGATGTCGTTCATGGGGTCCAAAGAGCAGCATCCGAAACAGGTGAGCTGCTGGATTACCCACACGAACGCCCGGACTCACGAAATTATTGCCTCCAACCTTGATCGTTCGCCGATGTATTCCGGCGTGATCGAAGGCATCGGCCCGCGTTATTGCCCGTCGATCGAAGACAAGATCCACCGCTTTGCCGACAAGGAAAGCCATCAGGTCTTTATCGAGCCGGAAGGTCTGACCACTCACGAGCTGTATCCGAACGGGATATCCACCTCCTTGCCGTTCGACGTGCAATTGCAGATCGTGCAATCGATCCGTGGCATGGAAAACGCGCACATCGTTCGTCCTGGTTATGCCATCGAGTATGACTACTTCGATCCGCGTGACCTGAAGTACAGCCTGGAAACCAAAGTCATCGGCGGCCTGTTTTTCGCCGGGCAAATCAATGGCACCACCGGTTACGAAGAAGCTGGCGCCCAAGGTTTGCTGGCCGGCGCCAACGCTGCACTGCGCGCACAAGGCAAAGATGCCTGGTGCCCGCGTCGCGACGAGGCGTACATCGGCGTGTTGGTCGACGACCTGATTACGCTAGGTACTCAAGAGCCGTACCGGATGTTTACCTCCCGTGCCGAGTACCGCCTGATCCTGCGCGAAGACAACGCGGACCTGCGCTTGACCGAAAAAGGTCGCGAACTGGGTCTGGTCGATGACGCGCGTTGGGCGGCGTTCTGCACGAAACGCGAAAGCATCGAACTGGAAGAACAGCGTCTGAAAAGTACCTGGGTGCGCCCTGGTACCGAGCAGGGCGATGCAATTTCCGAAAAGTTCGGCACACCGCTGACCCATGAATACAATTTGCTCAACCTCTTGAGCCGTCCGGAAATCGACTACGCTGGCCTGATCGCCGTGACTGGCGGGGGCGCAGAAGATCCACAGGTCGCCGAACAGGTTGAAATCAAGACCAAGTACGCCGGTTACATCGACCGTCAACAGGATGAAATCGCACGCCTGCGGGCCAGCGAAGATACAAAACTGCCTGTGGATATCGATTACACGAACATTTCCGGCCTCTCCAAAGAGATCCAGAGCAAGCTCGGCGCGACCCGTCCAGAAACTTTGGGCCAGGCGTCACGTATCCCGGGCGTAACCCCGGCAGCCATTTCGCTGTTGATGATTCATTTGAAAAAACGCGGCGCGGGCCGTCAGTTGGAGCAAAGCGCTTGAGTTCGTTGGTTACCTCGCAACACGCCGAAGAGTTATCCACAGGTGCTCGCCAGCTCGGTGTCACACTGACAGAAACCCAGCACGCGCAGCTGCTGGGTTATCTGGCTCTGTTGATCAAATGGAACAAGGCCTACAACCTGACCGCCGTGCGCGATCCGGACGAAATGGTCTCTCGCCACCTGCTCGATAGTTTGAGCGTCATGTCGTTCATCGAAAACGGTCGCTGGCTGGACGTTGGCAGCGGTGGCGGCATGCCGGGCATTCCGATGGCCATCCTGTTTCCAGAGTCCCAAGTGACTTGCCTGGACAGCAACGGCAAGAAAACCCGCTTCCTGACCCAGGTCAAACTCGAACTCAAACTGGATAACCTGCAAGTTATCCACAGTCGCGTCGAAGCCTTCCAGCCTGCACAGCCATTCAACGGGATCATTTCCCGGGCGTTCAGCAGTATGGAGAACTTCAGCAACTGGACTCGCCATCTCGGCGACGCCGATACACGCTGGCTGGCAATGAAGGGCGTTCATCCGGCCGATGAGCTGGTAGCATTGCCGGCAGACTTCCACCTCGATAGCGAACACGCCCTGGCCGTACCTGGTTGCCAAGGCCAACGCCATCTGCTGATACTGCGCCGCACGGCATGATTGGGAACACAAGCAAGAATGGCTAAGGTATTCGCGATTGCGAACCAAAAGGGTGGTGTGGGTAAAACCACCACCTGCATCAACCTCGCAGCTTCCCTGGTCGCTACCAAGCGTCGGGTACTGCTGATCGATCTCGATCCACAGGGCAACGCCACCATGGGTAGCGGTGTGGATAAACACGGTCTGGAAAACTCGGTCTACGACTTGCTGATCGGTGAATGCGACTTGGCCCAGGCCATGCATTTCTCCGAACACGGTGGTTACCAGTTGTTGCCGGCTAACCGTGACCTGACGGCGGCTGAAGTGGTTCTGCTGGAAATGCAGATGAAGGAAAGTCGCCTGCGCAGTGCATTGGCGCCGATCCGTGAAAACTACGATTACATTTTGATCGACTGCCCGCCGTCGTTGTCGATGCTGACGCTGAACGCACTGGTTGCCGCCGATGGGGTAATTATCCCCATGCAGTGCGAGTACTTTGCGTTGGAAGGTCTGAGCGACCTTGTGGATAACATCAAGCGCATCGCCGAACTGCTGAACCCGAACCTGAAAGTCGAAGGCCTGTTGCGGACCATGTACGACCCGCGTCTGAGCCTGATGAACGATGTGTCTGCACAGCTCAAGGAACACTTCGGCGAGCAGCTCTACGACACCGTGATTCCGCGCAACATTCGCCTGGCCGAAGCGCCTAGTTATGGGATGCCGGCATTGGCGTACGACAAGTCATCTCGGGGCGCCATTGCCTATCTGGCTTTGGCGGGCGAGATGGTTCGTCGTCAACGCAAAAACTCACGCACCGCCGCTGCTCAGGCAACTTAAGGAATCCCCATGGCCGTCAAGAAACGAGGTCTCGGACGTGGACTGGATGCACTGCTGAGTGGTCCGACTGTCAGCTCGCTGGAAGAACAAGCGGTGCAAGCCGACCAGCGTGAGCTGCAGCACCTTCCCCTGGACCTGATCCAGCGGGGCAAGTATCAACCCCGTCGGGATATGGATCCTCAAGCGCTGGAAGAATTGGCGCAGTCGATCAAGGCCCAGGGTGTGATGCAGCCGATCGTGGTCCGCCCGATCGGTAGCGGTCGCTTCGAGATCATCGCCGGTGAACGCCGCTGGCGTGCAAGCCAGCAGGCAGGCAAGGAAACCATCCCGGCGATGGTTCGCGATGTACCGGATGAAACGGCCATCGCTATGGCGCTGATCGAGAATATCCAGCGTGAAGACCTCAATCCGATCGAAGAAGCGGTGGCGTTGCAGCGTTTGCAGCAGGAATTCCAGCTCACTCAACAGCAAGTTGCCGAGGCCGTGGGCAAATCCCGCGTGACCGTGGCCAACCTGCTACGCTTGATCGCGTTGCCGGAAGTTATCAAAACCATGCTGTCGCACGGTGACCTGGAAATGGGTCATGCGCGAGCTTTGCTCGGTTTACCGGAGAATCAACAGGTAGAAGGGGCGCGACACGTTGTCGCACGGGGGCTGACTGTGCGCCAGACTGAAGCACTGGTTCGCCAGTGGTTGAGTGGCAAACAGGAACCTGCCGAACCGGTAAAACCGGACCCGGATATAGCCCGACTTGAGCAGCGCCTGGCCGAACGCCTAGGCTCTGCGGTGCAGATTCGCCACGGTAAGAAGGGGAAGGGGCAGTTGGTTATTGGTTACAACTCCCTCGACGAATTGCAGGGTGTGCTTGCACACATTCGTTGAAACATTTCCTCATGTAGCGTGAAGTCGGAAATCACTACCTGACAGTTGAATAGGGGCGGAACCGCCCCTATACTCTGCGCGCATTTTGTCGGCACAAATTATGCCAAGTTATTGAATTCTGGCAGCCGATCATTGGGGAGCAAAAACGATGGAGAGCCGCACGCCAAACCGCTTGCCGTTCCATCGCCTGGCAGTTTTTCCGGTCTTACTGGCTCAATTTGTCGTTTTGGTACTGGCCGCCTTGGCGCTCTGGTACTGGCATGGAGTCGTAGCCGGGTACTCAGGACTTTGCGGAGGCCTGATAGCCTTGCTTCCCAATGTTTATTTCGCTCACAGGGCATTTCGGTTTTCCGGCGCCCGAGCAGCTCAAGCCATCGTCCGGTCTTTTTATGCCGGCGAGGCGGGCAAACTGATTTTGACGGCAGTGCTCTTTGCATTGACGTTTGCAGGTGTGAAGCCATTGGCGCCGCTAGCTGTATTCGGCGTCTTCGTGTTGACCCAACTGGTCAGCTGGTTCGCGCCCCTGCTGATGAGAACAAGACTTTCGAGACCTTAGGGCGTTTGAGGCAACCATGGCAGAGACAACCGCTTCGGGCTATATCCAGCACCACTTGCAGAACCTGACCTTCGGTCAGCACCCAACTGGCGGGTGGGGTTTTGCCCACACCGCAGCAGAAGCCAAAGAAATGGGCTTCTGGGCTTTCCACGTCGATACTCTCGGCTGGTCGGTCGCGTTGGGTCTGATCTTCGTTCTTCTTTTCCGCATGGCGGCAAAGAAGGCGACTTCCGGTCAGCCTGGCGGCTTGCAGAACTTCGTTGAGGTTCTGATCGAGTTCGTCGACAGCAGCGTGAAAGATACCTTTCACGGCCGTAATCCATTGATCGCACCATTGGCGCTGACCATTTTTGTCTGGGTGTTCCTGATGAACGCCGTCGACCTGGTACCGGTTGACTGGATTCCAAAAGTGGCAGCCATCATTACTGGCGACCCGCATCTGGTCTTCCGTGCTGTTCCGACCACTGACCCGAACGCGACCCTGGGCATGTCCCTGTCGGTGTTCGCGTTGATCATTTTCTACAGCATCAAGGTCAAGGGCATCGGCGGCTTCATCGGCGAACTGACCCTGCACCCTTTCGGCAGCAAGAACGTCTTCGTTCAAGCCCTGCTGATCCCGGTGAACTTCCTGCTGGAGTTCGTGACGCTGGTTGCCAAGCCTATTTCCCTGGCACTGCGTCTGTTCGGCAACATGTACGCCGGCGAACTGGTCTTCATTCTGATCGCTGTGATGTTCGGCAGCGGTCTGCTCTGGCTTAGCGGCCTGGGCGTAGTTCTGCAGTGGGCGTGGGCTGTGTTCCACATCCTGATCATCACCCTGCAGGCGTTTATCTTCATGATGCTGACCATCGTTTACCTGTCGATGGCGCACGAAGAGAACCATTAAGACCAGTCTCGACTAGTCTGATGTCCCACTCGGTCAAACGGGTGGGTGCCCTAACAGGGCTATGAAACGATTTGTTTTACCGCTTTAAAATCTAAAAAACCTAAACCATACGACGTAAAAGTCGGGAGGAAAGATGGAAACTGTAGTTGGTCTAACCGCTATCGCTGTTGCACTGTTGATCGGCCTGGGCGCACTGGGTACCGCAATTGGTTTCGGCCTGTTGGGCGGCAAGTTCCTGGAAGGCGCAGCGCGTCAGCCAGAAATGGTTCCAATGCTGCAAGTTAAAATGTTCATCGTTGCCGGTCTGCTCGACGCCGTAACCATGATCGGTGTTGGTATCGCTCTGTTCTTCACCTTCGCGAACCCATTCGTTGGTCAACTCGCTGGCTAATTACTCGAACCTTCGAGTAGTTGGTGTGATGTGTAACGAACGAGCGAGGTGTTGGCGTGAACATTAATGCAACCCTGATTGGCCAGTCCGTTGCGTTCTTCATTTTTGTACTGTTTTGCATGAAGTTCGTGTGGCCTCCGGTCATCGCGGCTTTGCACGAACGTCAGAAGAAGATTGCGGATGGACTGGACGCTGCCGCCCGAGCAGCTCGCGACCTGGAATTGGCCCAAGATAAAGCGGGTCAACAACTGCGCGAAGCTAAAACTCAGGCAGCCGAAATCATTGAGCAAGCCAAGAAACGCGGTAACCAGATCGTTGAAGAGGCTGTTGAAAAAGCCCGTATCGACGCTGACCGTGTGAAGGTTCAGGCTCAGGCCGAGATCGAACAGGAACTGAACAGTGTCAAAGACGCGCTGCGTGCCCAACTGGGTAGCCTGGCAGTCTCCGGCGCCGAGAAGATCCTGGGTTCCACAATCGATCAAAACGCGCACGCGGAGCTGGTAAACAAACTGGCTGCTGAAATTTAAGCGAGGGCGATCATGGCAGAATTGACCACGTTGGCCCGACCTTACGCTAAGGCAGCCTTCGAGCACGCCCAGGCCCACCAGCAACTGGCCTCTTGGTCAGCCATGCTCGGCCTGGCTGCAGCAGTGTCGCAAGACGACACCATGCAGCGCGTGCTCAAGGCCCCGCGACTGACGAGCGCAGACAAGGCCGCCACGTTTATTGACGTGTGCGGCGACAAGTTTGATGCCAAGGCACAGAACTTCATCAACGTCGTTGCCGAAAACGACCGTCTCCCGCTGTTGCCGGAGATATCCGCTCTGTTCGACCTGTACAAGGCCGAACAAGAGAAGTCGGTAGACGTTGAAGTGACCAGTGCTTTTGCATTGAACCAAGAACAGCAAGACAAACTCGCCAAGGTTCTCAGTGCACGACTCAACCGGGAAGTGCGCCTGCAAGTCGAGGAAGACAAATCCCTTATTGGGGGCATTGTCATCCGCGCCGGCGACCTGGTTATCGATGGCTCGGTTCGCGGCAAACTCGCGAACCTTGCCGAAGCATTGAAATCTTGAGTTTGAAGGGGCAGCAGAGCAATGCAGCAACTCAATCCTTCCGAAATAAGTGAAATTATCAAGGGCCGCATCGACAAGCTCGATGTGACCTCCCAAGCCCGTAACGAAGGCACTGTCGTCAGCGTATCTGACGGTATCGTGCGGATTCACGGTCTGGCCGACGTAATGTACGGCGAGATGATCGAGTTTCCGGGCGGCGTCTTCGGTATGGCTCTCAACCTGGAGCAAGACTCTGTAGGTGCCGTTGTATTGGGCGCATACCAGTCTCTGGCTGAAGGCATGAGCGCCAAGTGCACTGGCCGCATCCTCGAAGTTCCGGTTGGTAAGGAACTGCTGGGTCGCGTAGTCGACGCACTGGGTAACCCGATTGATGGCAAAGGTCCGCTGAACAACACCTTGACCGATGCGGTCGAGAAAGTTGCTCCAGGCGTGATCTGGCGTAAGTCGGTAGACCAGCCTGTACAGACTGGCTACAAGGCTGTCGATGCCATGATCCCTGTCGGCCGTGGCCAGCGTGAGCTGATCATCGGTGACCGTCAGATCGGTAAAACCGCTCTGGCGATCGACGCGATCATCAACCAGAAAAACAGCGGAATCTTCTGCGTCTATGTAGCTATCGGTCAGAAACAATCGACCATCGCTAACATTGTTCGCAAGCTGGAAGAAAACGGCGCACTGGCTAACACGATCATCGTGGCAGCGAGCGCTTCGGAATCTGCAGCACTGCAATACCTGGCACCTTACGCCGGTTGCACCATGGGTGAATTCTTCCGCGACCGCGGTGAAGACGCGCTGATCGTTTATGACGATCTGTCCAAGCAAGCAGTGGCTTATCGCCAGATTTCCCTGCTGCTGCGCCGTCCACCAGGCCGTGAAGCTTACCCAGGCGACGTGTTCTATCTCCACTCCCGTCTGCTGGAGCGCGCATCCCGCGTTTCGGAAGAGTATGTAGAGAAGTTCACCAACGGCGCAGTGACCGGCAAAACCGGTTCCCTGACCGCGCTGCCGATCATCGAAACCCAGGCTGGCGACGTTTCCGCGTTCGTTCCGACCAACGTGATTTCCATCACTGACGGTCAGATCTTCCTGGAGTCGGCCATTTTCAACTCCGGGATCCGTCCTGCAGTGAACGCCGGTGTTTCGGTATCCCGTGTGGGTGGTGCCGCTCAGACCAAGATCATCAAGAAGCTCTCCGGTGGTATCCGTACCGCTCTGGCTCAGTACCGTGAACTGGCGGCATTCGCCCAGTTTGCATCTGACCTGGACGAAGCGACCCGTAAGCAACTTGACCATGGTCAGCGCGTTACCGAGCTGATGAAGCAGAAGCAATACGCACCAATGTCGATTGCTGACATGGCGCTGTCGCTGTATGCCGCTGAGCGTGGGTTCCTGACTGACGTCGCAATCGCCAAGATCGGTAGCTTTGAACAAGCGCTGATTTCCTTCTTCAACCGCGATCACGCCGATTTGATGGCGAAGATCAACGTGAAGGGTGACTTCAATGACGAAATCGATGCTGGCATGAAAGCCGGTATTGAGAAGTTCAAGGCCACCCAAACCTGGTAAGCCGCAGCGGGAGCCGCAAGGCTCCCGCTTGCTAACCTGATAGGTGTTACATGGCAGGCGCAAAAGAGATTCGCAGTAAGATTGCGAGCATCAAAAGCACGCAAAAGATTACCAGCGCCATGGAAAAAGTGGCGGTCAGTAAAATGCGCAGGGCACAAATGCGCATGGCTGCTAGCCGTCCTTACGCGGAGCGCATCCGCCAGGTTATTGGTCATTTGGCCAACGCCAACCCGGAATATCGCCACCCGTTCATGATCGAGCGTGAAGTAAAGCGCGTCGGTTACGTTGTGGTGAGCTCTGACCGTGGTTTGTGTGGTGGTTTGAACACCAACCTGTTCAAGGCCCTGGTCAAGGACATGGCGGTAAACCGCGAAAACGGCGTCGAGATTGATCTGTGTGTAGTGGGTAGCAAGGGTGCGGCTTTCTTCCGCAACTTCGGCGGCAACGTCGTAGCAGCTATTAGCCACCTGGGTGAAGAGCCGTCGATCAATGATCTGATCGGCAGCGTCAAGGTGATGCTGGATGCCTACCTGGACGGCCGTATTGACCGCCTGTCCGTGGTGTCCAACAAGTTCATCAACACCATGACGCAATCGCCTACCGTGGAGCAGTTGATTCCACTGGTGGCAACCCCGGATCAAGGACTCAAGCACCACTGGGACTATCTCTACGAACCGGACGCCAAAGAGCTGCTTGACGGCTTGATGGTTCGTTACGTGGAGTCGCAGGTCTACCAGTCGGTGGTCGAGAACAACGCGGCTGAACAAGCTGCGCGGATGATCGCGATGAAGAACGCTACCGACAACGCCGGTGATTTGATCAGTGATTTGCAGCTGATCTACAACAAGGCGCGTCAGGCTGCGATCACCCAAGAGATCTCGGAAATCGTCGGCGGCGCTGCCGCGGTTTAACGGTTCAAATATTCAGAGGATCCAGCTATGAGTAGCGGACGTATCGTTCAAATCATCGGCGCCGTTATCGACGTGGAATTCCCACGCGACAGCGTACCGAGCATCTACAACGCGCTGACTGTACAAAGCGCGGCCGCAACCACTCTGGAAGTTCAGCAACAGCTGGGCGACGGCGTGGTTCGTACCATTGCGATGGGCTCTACCGAGGGCTTGAAGCGTGGTCTGGACGTCATCGACTCCGGTTCCGCCATCTCCGTACCGGTCGGTAAAGCGACGCTGGGCCGGATCATGGACGTACTGGGCAACCCGATCGACGAAGCTGGCCCGATCGACACCGAAGAGCGCTGGGGCATTCACCGTCCTGCGCCAACCTTCGCTGAACAAGCGGGCGGCAACGACCTGCTGGAAACCGGCATCAAGGCTATTGACCTGGTTTGCCCGTTCACCAAGGGTGGTAAAGTCGGTCTGTTCGGTGGCGCCGGTGTAGGCAAAACCGTAAACATGATGGAACTGATCCGTAACATCGCCATCGAGCACAGCGGTTATTCCGTGTTCGCCGGTGTGGGTGAGCGTACTCGTGAGGGTAACGACTTCTACCACGAGATGAAGGATTCCAACGTTCTGGACAAAGTGGCACTGGTTTACGGTCAGATGAACGAGCCGCCGGGTAACCGTCTGCGCGTAGCACTGACCGGCCTGACCATGGCCGAGAAGTTCCGTGACGAAGGTAACGACGTTCTGCTGTTCGTCGACAACATCTATCGTTACACCCTGGCCGGTACAGAAGTATCCGCACTGCTGGGCCGTATGCCTTCCGCAGTAGGTTACCAGCCGACCCTGGCCGAAGAGATGGGTACTCTGCAAGAGCGTATCACTTCGACCAAGAATGGTTCGATCACCTCGATCCAAGCGGTATACGTACCTGCGGATGACTTGACCGACCCGTCGCCAGCGACCACTTTCGCCCACTTGGACGCCACCGTCGTTCTGTCCCGTGACATCGCTTCCCTGGGTATCTACCCGGCAATCGATCCACTCGACTCGACTTCGCGCCAGTTGGACCCGAACGTAATCGGCCAGGACCACTACGACACTGCTCGCGGTGTACAGTATGTTCTGCAGCGTTACAAAGAACTGAAGGACATCATTGCGATCCTCGGTATGGACGAGCTGTCGGAAGAAGACAAGCAGTTGGTAAACCGTGCTCGTAAGATCCAGCGTTTCTTGTCGCAGCCGTTCTTCGTGGCTGAAGTCTTCACCGGTTCTTCGGGTAAATACGTTTCCCTGAAAGACACCATTGCTGGCTTCAAAGGCATCCTCAACGGTGACTACGACCACCTGCCAGAACAAGCGTTCTACATGGTCGGCGGCATCGAAGAAGCGATCGAGAAAGCCAAGAAACTGTAATCCCGGCGCCCGGAAACGGGCGCTAATTTAGGTTGAGGCAATCAGATGGCTATGACAGTCCATTGCGATATCGTCAGCGCGGAAGGAGAAATCTTTTCCGGTCTGGTCGAGATGGTGATTGCGCACGGTGCACTGGGTGATCTTGGTATCGCACTGGGTCACGCGCCGTTGATCACTAATCTAAAGCCGGGCCCGATCCGCCTGGTCAAGCAGGGCGGGGAAGAGGAGGTGTATTACATCTCCGGTGGTTTCCTCGAAGTTCAGCCGAACATGGTCAAGGTTCTTGCCGACACCGTGCAACGTGCTGCCGACCTGGATGAAGCCTCCGCTCAGGAAGCCGTTAAGGCTGCCGAGAAGGCCTTGCATGAACGCGGCGCAGAATTCGATTACGGTTCTGCTGCCGCACGTCTGGCCGAGGCGTCAGCTCAGCTGCGCACCGTCCAGCAGATCCGCAAAAAGTTCGGCGGTTAATCCGTCATCGACTTGTTGTGCGATTGATTAAAAAGGGTAGCCTCGGCTACCCTTTTTTCTTTTCCAACTTTCATAACCTGGTCGCAGCCGCTGACCACCCAGGATTGGTAGCCAGTCATGTCTCTTGAAATCGTTATCCTCGCTGCTGGCCAAGGCACCCGCATGCGCTCGGCGTTGCCAAAAGTTCTGCACCCGATCGCCGGCAACTCGATGCTTGGCCATGTTATCCACAGCGCCCGACAACTTGATCCACAGCGCATCCATGTGGTGATTGGCCATGGCGCCGAAGCAGTACGTGAGCGTCTGGCGGCGGATGATCTGAATTTCGTCCTGCAGGACAAACAACTGGGTACCGGTCATGCGGTGGCTCAGGCCGTGCCGTTCATTGAGGCCGATACCGTACTGATTCTCTACGGTGACGTGCCGCTTATTGAAGTCGAAACCCTGCAACGCCTGCTCAAGAAAGTGGCACCGCAGCAACTGGGCTTGCTGACCGTTGAACTGGACGACCCGACCGGTTACGGCCGCATCGTTCGCGATGCCGCTGGCAAGGTCACGGCCATCGTTGAGCAAAAAGACGCCAACGAAGGCGAGCGTGCGATAACTGAAGGCAACACCGGCATTCTCGCCCTGCCTTTCGCACAACTGGGTGGCTGGATGAGCCGTCTCTCCAACAACAATGCCCAGGGCGAGTACTACCTGACCGACGTGATCGCCATGGCGGTCAGTGATGGGCTGGTGGTGGCCACCGAGCAACCTCATGACGCCATGGAAGTGCAGGGCGCCAACGACCGCAAGCAACTTTCCGAACTTGAGCGTCACTATCAATTGCGCGCCGGCCGCCGGTTGATGGCTCAAGGCGTGACCCTGCGTGACCCGGCTCGTTTCGATGTGCGTGGTGAAGTCACTGTCGGCCGCGACGTGCTGATTGATATCAACGTGATCCTCGAAGGCAAAGTAGTCATCGAAGACGACGTGGTGATCGGCCCGAACTGTGTGATCAAGGACAGCACCCTGCGCAAAGGCGTAGTGATCAAGGCCAACAGCCATATCGAAGGTGCAATTCTGGGCGAGGGCAGCGATGCCGGTCCGTTCGCGCGTCTGCGTCCGGGCACCGTACTTGAGGCTCGCGCACATGTGGGTAACTTTGTTGAATTGAAGAACGCTCACTTGGGCGAAGGCGCGAAGGCCGGTCATCTGTCATACCTTGGGGACGCCGAGATCGGTGCGCGCACCAACATTGGCGCGGGCACCATCACCTGCAACTACGACGGCGTTAACAAGTGGAAAACCGTGTTGGGTGAAGATGTGTTCATCGGTTCCAACAACTCGTTGGTGGCGCCTGTGGATATCTCTGCCGGTGCAACCACGGCGGCCGGTTCGACCATTACCCAGAATGTGGATAACTCACAGTTGGCGATAGGCCGGGCGCGGCAGAAGAATATCGACGGCTGGAAGCGGCCGGAAAAGGTCAAGAAGAGCTGAGTTATCCACAGCGCTTCAAAATCAAAAAATCGCAGTTTGCGGCAGGTACTGAACGACCCGCCGTAAGCTACGATTTTTTTAGTTATGCACAGGCCTTTTTATCGCATCACGCTTGACGAAATTTCGGCGATAGGTTTTGATTGCTTCCGTTATCTTTCGAATCGAAACTTACCAACCCATGTCGAAGCGCAATACACCCCAACGCCGGCACAATATCCTCACCTTGCTCAATGAGCAGGGCGAAGTCAGTGTGGATGAGCTGGCAAAGCGTTTCGAAACTTCGGAAGTTACGATTCGAAAAGATCTGGCGGCTCTCGAGAGTAACGGCCTGCTGCTGCGCCGTTACGGCGGAGCGATCACCATGCCTCAGGAACTGGTCGCTGACATCGGCCAACCCGTCTCCAAGTACAAACAAGCCATTGCCCGCGCCGCCGTCGCACGTATTCGTGAGCATGCGCGGATCATCATCGACAGCGGCAGCACCACGGCCGCGATGATTCCGGAACTCGGTCAGCAGCCAGGGCTGGTGGTGATGACCAACTCGCTGCACGTTGCCAATGCGTTGAGTGAGCTGGAACACGAGCCGGTGCTGTTGATGACCGGCGGTACCTGGGACCCGCATTCCGAGTCCTTTCAGGGGCAGGTCGCCGAGCAGGTTCTACGCTCTTACGACTTTGACCAACTTTTTATCGGTGCCGATGGCATCGATCTGGTCCGCGGTACTACCACTTTCAACGAATTGCTGGGGCTGAGCCGGGTCATGGCAGAAGTCGCCCGCGAAGTAGTCGTGATGGTGGAGGCCGACAAGATCGGCCGAAAAATCCCCAACCTGGAGCTGCCATGGAGCAGTGTCCATACCCTTATTACCGATGATCGCCTTTCGCTTGCGGCACGCGATCAGATTCAGGCCCGCGGAATCAATTTGATTTGCGCGGCTGTCAGTCAGGAGAAATAGTATGTGTGGAATTGTCGGCGCAGTTGCAGAACGTAACATCACCGCCATCCTGCTCGAAGGCCTCAAACGCCTGGAATACCGTGGCTATGACAGCGCCGGTGTGGCGGTTTTCACCAACGATGAAAAGCTCGAACGTATGCGTCGTCCGGGCAAGGTCAGCGAGCTGGAACTGGCACTTGAAGCCGAACCACTGGTCGGTCGTCTCGGCATCGCCCATACCCGCTGGGCGACACACGGCGCACCGTGTGAGCGCAACGCCCACCCGCATTTCTCCGGCGACCTGGCCGTGGTGCACAACGGCATCATTGAAAACCACGAAGCCTTGCGTGAGCAGCTGAAAGCCTTGGGTTATGTGTTCACCTCGGACACCGACACCGAAGTCATCGCTCACTTGCTGAACCACAAACTCAAGGATTTGCCCGACCTGACCGCGGCCCTCAAAGCGACTGTTAAAGAACTGCACGGCGCTTATGGCCTGGCGGTGATCAGTGCACAGCAACCGGATCGCCTGGTCGCGGCTCGCAGCGGCAGCCCGCTGGTGATTGGTCTGGGCCTGGGTGAAAACTTCCTCGCTTCCGACCAACTGGCCCTGCGCCAGGTCACTGACCGTTTTATGTATCTGGAAGAAGGCGATATCGCTGAAATTCGCCGTGACAGCGTGCATATCTGGGACGTTGATGGTAACGCCGTCGAGCGCGAAACCGTGCAGTATCGCGACGGTGCCGAAGCGGCGGACAAGGGCGAGTTCCGCCACTTCATGCTGAAAGAAATCCACGAGCAACCGTCTGTTGTTCAGCGCACCCTTGAAGGTCGCCTGAGCCCGAACGGCGTGCTGGTACAAGCGTTCGGTCCACAGGCTGCCGAGCTGTTCGCCAAAGTGCGCAACGTGCAGATCGTTGCCTGCGGTACCAGCTATCACGCCGGTATGGTTGCCCGTTACTGGCTCGAAGAGCTGGCCGGCATCCCGTGCCAGGTCGAAGTCGCCAGCGAATTCCGCTACCGCAAAGTCGTGGTGCAGCCAGACACCCTGTTCGTGACCATCTCCCAGTCCGGTGAAACCGCCGACACCTTGGCCGCACTGCGCAACGCCAAGGAGCTTTCAAGAGAAGAAGGGGGCTACCTCGCCAGCCTGGCGATCTGCAACGTCGGCATCAGTTCGCTGGTGCGTGAGTCCGATCTGACCCTGCTGACCCAGGCCGGTCGCGAAATTGGCGTGGCGTCGACCAAAGCCTTCACCACTCAACTGGTGGGCCTGCTGCTACTGACCCTGTCCCTGGGTCAAGTTCGAGGCACATTAGCCAAAGGCGTCGAAGCGACTCTGGTTGAAGAACTGCGTCGTCTGCCAACTCGCTTGGGCGAAGCCTTGGCCATGGACAGCACCGTCGAGAAAATCGCCGAACTGTTCGCCGAGAAGAACCACACGCTGTTCCTCGGCCGTGGTGCGCAATTCCCGGTAGCAATGGAAGGGGCCCTGAAACTCAAGGAAATCTCCTACATCCACGCTGAAGCCTACCCGGCTGGCGAGCTGAAACACGGCCCGTTGGCGCTTGTGGATAACGACATGCCCGTGGTGACCGTGGCACCGAACAACGAGTTGCTGGAGAAGCTGAAATCCAACCTCCAGGAAGTCCGCGCCCGTGGCGGCCAATTGATCGTCTTCGCAGACGAGCAGGCAGGCATGACCAATGGTGAAGGCACGCACGTTGTGCACATGCCGCATATCCACGACATCCTGTCGCCGATCCTCTACACCATCCCGCTGCAGTTGCTGTCGTACTACGTTGCTGTATTGAAAGGCACGGACGTTGACCAGCCGCGTAACCTGGCGAAGTCGGTGACGGTGGAATAAGTTATCCACAGGTGATCGAAATATTGTCTGCAATAAACAAAGGTTGTCCCAAGCGAATAAGCCTTGTCACAACGAAATAAAGATTGTCACGGTTGCTTCCCTACGTCGGGGAAGCAACCGCAATCATTATTGAGGTCCACAATCTGTAGTCAGGTTGTGACACTACTCCGATGCAACCTACGCTGCGACGCAACAGCATGGGGTTCCCCTCTCTTCCAGCGTTTCCCTCCCATGGCACCTGATACAGAATTCGTCGGAGCCCCTGAGCCCCTGATGCAACCTTTGGATCTTGGCGCTTCCTTTTGCGCATGCTAGCGGCTGCTATACTTCTTTCGGGTTGCATGAAGTGACTGCAAATCTCAGTTAAAGGCTGCAGGACAGAGGAGGTCTACGGCAAACGCGAAATGGGAGGTGTGGCATGAATCGACACTATTACATCAGTGACAATCTTGACGATCTCGAAGCCGTTGAAAATGAATTGGAGGCCAGTGGCATCAATTCCGAACAGATTCATGTGCTTAGTGAAAAAATTGCTGATGTTGAACAACATCACCTCCACGAGGTGAACTCGTTAATGGAACAAGATGCTGTTCACTCTGGTGAGATTGGTGCGGTGGTCGGTGTGCCACTCGCAGCGCTGGTCTTGGGTGTCGCCTATTGGCTGGGCTGGACCGAATCCGCCGCAGGCTGGATGCCTTTTATCTTCCTTGCCATTGTTATTTTGGGCTTCTGCATCTGGGAAGGCGGTTTTTTTGGGTTCCAGGTGCCGAACACTCACTTCCGCAGTTTTAAACAGGTGGTAGAGGAAGGAAAACATATCTTCTTCGTGGATGTTGATCCGAATCAAGAATCGGTATTGGACCGGGTAATCGAACATCATCCAACGCTGAAGATCGCCGGCACGGGAACGGCAGCCCCTCACTGGACAGTAGCCTGGCAGCACAAATGGCATCAGTTCAAGCGAGTAATATCGGGTTAGCCCCTGGAGACTCAAGGCCATCCGGAAGCTGTTTATTGGCCGAAGAAAATGACTCGGCTGAGGAAAACATAGTCCGCCTCGGTGGCCATCAGTCCCACGAGTACCAGCAAACACAAAGGTGGCACCAATATGGCGTAGACCATGGCCAACCGCTCCCAGGCCATATGCATGAAGATGGAGACAATTAAACCTGCCTTCAACAACATGAAAGTAATAATCAGGGACCACCGAAGGTAACCATGGAAGTGGAAATAGTCGACAAGGTACGACAGCGTGCTGAGGACGAATAACAGCCCCCAGATTTTAAGGTACAAACTGATTGGATGTTGCTGACCCTGAGCATGTGCCATCACCGGTGCTCCTCTACCATAAATAGAAGAAAGCAAAAATAAACACCCACACCAAATCCACGAAGTGCCAATAAAGCCCGGCTATCTCGACGTTCTGATAGTTTCCGGAGCGCTCATAATCTCCCCGCGATACTTTCAGAGCCACAATGCTCAGGTAGATGGCGCCGATTGACACATGCAGTCCGTGGAAACCGGTAATCATGAAAAAGCTGGCACCAAATTGCGCCGCCCCCATGGGGTTCCCCCAGGGACGCACTCCTTCTGCGATGAGTTTGCTCCATTCAAATGCCTGCATGCTGACGAAGGTCACACCCAAGGCGGCGGTCGCCAGCATCAGGGCAGTGGTTTTCGCGCGATCACGGCGATAGGCGAAATTAACGGCCATGGCCATGGTGCCGCTGCTACTGATCAGCACAAAGGTCATGATGGCGATCAGAATAAGTGGGATTTCTCTACCGCCGATCGTCAATGCGAACACTTCACTGGGGTTCGGCCAGGCCGTGGTGATGGTCATGCGTACCGACATGTAGCCGGTTAAAAAACAGCTGAATATAAAAGTATCGCTGAGCAGGAATATCCACATCATCGCCTTGCCCCAGGGGACCTGCTTGAAGGCCTCTTTATCCGAGGACCAGTCGCTGGCGATGCCCTGCCATCCTGGTGCAGGCGTTGAGTCTGGTGGATTGGATGAACTGGATTCGACTGGGGCTTGTGGGTGCGATGCCATGGCTTTTCACCTCAGGCCGCAGAATCTGGCGATGGCTTCATAGGTTTGTGGCGTGCTGGCCAGTAAAGCGAATAGCACGAACCAAAGACCGAGTAAGTAGTGCCAATAGGTGGCACAGAGCTCTACGCTGACGCTGAGTTGCGGCAACGGCACGCGATGCAGAAATTTAGCAACGATTATGCCCCAGGCTATCAACCCGCCCAGCAGGTGGAGCCCATGCAGCCCGGTCAACAGGTAGAAGAAACTGTTGGCCGGATTGCTGGCGACAAAATAGCCCCAGGCGACAAACTGCTGCCAGACCCAGAGTTGTCCCGTCAGAAAGGCAATGGCAAACACGCCCCCCAACGCAAAACCAATGACCGTTGCGCCCAGTTGCGCCTGTCGGGCGGCCATACGCGACCACTGCAGTGCAATGCAACTGAACACCAAAAAAGCCGAATTCAGCCATAACTGCCAGAGATTGGCTAACGGCGCCAAGGGCTCTGTCAGGGGCAGCCAGTCGGCCATTTGTGAGCGGGCAATAAAGGCGATCAGGAAGAGAAAGAATAACGAACTCACCACGACCAGAAATAAGCGCAGGCCCACTCTTGCGGTTTGATTTCTATCGGCCCCCTCAGCGGACTGAACATCCCCAGGATCGCGACTCCAGCTGCCGCCGGGGTCAGCGCCATCGGCGTTTCTCAATAGCAACCTGCTCATGTTTTAACGTCCGCTATCTTGGTTCCGGCACTCAGTTGCCGCATGTGCTCCAGCTCCTCGGCGGAGACCGTTTGCGGAACGAAATCCTGTTCTATCCCCGGCACACTGTAGTCATAGGCCCAGCGATGCACGACCGGCAGCTTTGCTCCCCAGTTACCGTGGATCGGCGGGGTATTCGGCGTTTGCCATTCCAGACTGGCCGCGCCCCAGGGATTACTGCCTGCGGGCTTGCCCTTAAATGCACTCCAGGCCAGGTTGAACACAAACAGCAGCTGGGAAACGCCAACGGTCAATGCGACCACCGTAATGAAGGCATTCAAATCTTGCGCCGACTGCGGGATGAACGCGTAGTTTTCATAGGCGTAGTAACGGCGTGGCATGCCCTGGAATCCCAGGTAGTGCATGGGGAAGAAGATGGCGTAGGTGCCCAGAAAGGTAATCCAGAAATGCAGCTTGCCCAGGGTGTCGTTAAACATGCGCCCGGTTACTTTCGGGAACCAGTGATAAATGCCGCCGAACACCACCAGTACCGGTGCAACCCCCATGACCATATGAAAATGGGCTACGACGAAATAGGTGTCCGAGAGTGGAATATCCACGATCACATTGCCGAGAAACAACCCGGTCAGACCGCCGACCAGGAAGGTGACAATAAAGGCCAGGGCAAACAGCATCGGCACGGTCAGATGGATATCGCCCCGCCACAGGGTCAGCACCCAGTTGTAGACTTTCAGTGCGGTTGGCACCGCGATGATCAAGGTGGTGACGGCGAAGAAAAAGCCAAAGTACGGGTTCATTCCGCTGACATACATATGGTGCGCCCAGACTACAAAGCTGAGTACACCGATCGCAATAATGGCCCACACCATCATTCGGTAGCCGAAGATATTTTTACGCGCATGCGTGCTGATCAAGTCGGAGACCAAACCAAACGCAGGGAGAGCAACGATGTAGACCTCCGGGTGGCCGAAGAACCAGAACAGGTGCTGGAATAATATTGGGCTGCCACCCTGGTGATCGAGCTGCTGCCCCAGCGAGATCATCGCCGGCATAAAGAAGCTGGTGCCCAACAGCTTGTCAAACAGCATCATGACCGCACTGACAAATAACGCCGGGAAAGCCAACAAGGCCATAATCGAGGCCATGAAAATTCCCCATACGGAGAGCGGCATGCGAAACAATGTCATGCCGTGCGTGCGCGCCTGCAACACCGTGGTTACGTAGTTCAACCCGCCCATGGTGGCTGCGACAATAAAAATCGCCAGTGAGACGAGCATCAGGACGATGCCCCACTCGACCCCTGGTGTTCCCTGAGAAATGGACTGTGGCGGATAGAGCGTCCAGCCCGCCCCGGTGGGGCCGCCCGGGACAAAGAAACTGGAGAGCAACACCACTACCGCTAGCAGGTAGAACCAGTAACTCAGCATGTTGACATAGGGGAAGACCATGTCGCGGGCGCCCACCATCAGCGGGATCAGATAGTTGCCGAAGCCACCCAGAAACAAGGCCGTCAGCAAGTAAATGACCATGATCATGCCGTGCATGGTCATCGCCTGATAGTAAGCACTGGCATCCATGAACGCCAAACTACCGGGAAAGCCTATCTGCATGCGCATCAAGTCGGACAACACCACGGCGATAAGACCCACGAACAGAGCCGTCAAGGAATATTGAACAGCTATGACCTTGTGGTCCTGACTCCAGATATATTTGGTCAGGAAGCTTTTAGGCTCGTGCAGTGCTTCTGTTTCGGCTTGCTCCGCATAGGCCATCACGTCATCCTCCTGTCGAAGTTTCGGTGCATTCCTGGCTGCTTTACGGCTACTTCCCTGGCTCCGCCTTGCTCGCATCGGCGTCGGTATTCGCTTTGGATTTGATAAAAGCGATCAGTGCGTTCAACTCCTGATCACTCGGAGCAAAGGCCGGCATGACGGGTGCATAGCCTTTGACGATTTTGGCGCTGGGATTAAGAATCGAATCCTTTATATAGCCCTCATCGACCTTGATACTCGTACCGTCGGCTAGGGTTTCTGTCTTGCCATACACGCCCTGCCAGCTGGGGCCGACACCCTTGCTGCCATCGACACTGTGGCAGGCCAGACAGCCGAGCGACCCGGCCAGCCGCTGCCCCTGCGTCGCCAAGTCGTCACCTGGGCCCGACGCGTCGCTGGCAGAAGGTTCATTGTCTTGCCGCGCAGCACCCAGCGATTTGATCAGGGCGACGAGAGCACCCAGTTCATCGTCATTGAGAGTATAGGCCACCATTATCGGCGGGTAGCCCTGTACCAGTCGGGCCTTCGGATCGAGGATCGACTCTTTCAGGTAGGCCTCATCGACCAGCACACTGGTGCCATCGGCAAGCTGTTCAGTGCGGCCGTACAATCCCTTCCATCCCGGGCCGAGACTGTTATTGCCATCCTGACTATGGCAGGCACCGCAGCCGTATTTTTCGACCAACAGGCGACCTTTTTCCAGCATGCTGTCCCGACTGGGTTTGGCAGCTGTCGTTAATGTCTGGGCAAAAGTCGGTTGGCTGTTCAGCCATTGATCGAAGGCGCCTTGCTCTTCCACGATCATATGGCCGCGCATGTTGTAATGACCTACGCCACAATATTCAGCGCAAAGGGTTTCATATTTTCCGGTTTTAGTCGGCGTAAACCAAAAGTACGACACCATCCCTGGCACCATGTCCATCTTGCTGCGAATTTGCGGTACATAAAAATCGTGCAGAACATCTTTAGAGCGCAATAAAACTTTCACCGGCCGATTGAGCGGAAGGCGAACTTCATTATTTAATACAAGCACATCGTCTTGCCCTACAGGATCCTTGGGATCAAGGCCGAGGGGATTGGCAGGAGCAATAAACTTAATATCCGATCTGCCCAGCTTTCCGTCTTGACCGGGAAAACGAAAGGCCCACTGCCACTGCTGGGCGACCACTTCAAGTTCGTAAGCATTTTTCGGCACCCGGATGAAATCGTTGTAAACAACCAGACCTGGCGCCAACATCCCGGCAATACCCACTGAGGTAACGATAATTAACCATACTTCCAACTTTTTATTTTCTGGCTGGTAAGCCGCCCTGGAACCCTCCTTGTGACGATACCGCATCACGGCTACCGCCATAAATACCGTGATGGCGATGAAAAATATTCCGCTAATGATCAGGGTGATGAAGAGGGTGGTGTCTATTGACCCCCAGTTGGAAGCTGCCGGTGTCGCCTGCCACGGCGCTAGTATATGAAACAGCACTGATGCAATAACGATTAGTATCAAGACAATTGCTATTGCCATTTTCTCTTCATCCTATTCCTGTTGCTCAGTGGTGATGCAAAAGCATCGCCACTGACGTCCAAGCAGGGCAGACAAGTACCATCCATTGCGACGGTAAAATCAGCCAGAAGTATAGTGCATGGACGGAACAGGCGCTTTTTCTGAGAAACGGCTGACCAATATTCCAATTCGAACATTACGTTAATTGTTTAAAGCTATTCGCTACATGCAACTATAGATATTCAGCATCACGTCTCTCGGGACTAGATGGGCATAGATCAGTCAACATGATTGGAAAAACGCTGAAAAACATCCCATCACATGAGTTTTTCCGATGAAGCAGATGACCTTCTGCCGACGCGGTTACAGCAAGCGAGGCCCGGTCGCCAGCTATACTCACTTCCGATGACGGATGGCAGAACTGGCCAGAAGCGGATGTCATTGAGAAGAGAACAGAACTACAGAGTCCAGCAGTCCACAATGGAGGTTTCGTCATGAGTGCCCTGACGATCGACGGGTGGTGCAAAACCAGCCGCGACCAAAAATCCACCCCCGTGGGTGAAATCCATTTTTACGTCGATGTCCCCCTCCGTCAGCGCCTGGAGCAAGCTGAAGAACGCCTGCAGAAGTCACATGAGCGTGAAGTCATGGTCGATGTCGACATGGCTACATTGGATTTGATCGTGCCAGAGGGATATGGCCCCTTGTCCGACTGCCAAATGCGCGTCTACTTGCACCTCGAGCGCGGTCAGTACCATTTGGTCGGGCATCGAGCGAGCGATGGAAGCTTGATCTATACCAACGCGGTTTTGATTGATCAGCAGCTTTAGAAACCACTTCGTGATATTAAAAATCGCAGCCTACAGCTGCGATTTTTTTATCTGAATAAAGGACATGCCCCATGGACCGATTCCAGGAAATGCAGGTCTTCGCCGCCGTGGCCCAGGAACAAGGTTTCTCGGCGGCGGCGCGGCGTTTGGGGATGTCGGCGGCCAGTGTCACCCGGGCGGTGGCAGCGCTGGAGAAACGCATTGGCACTCTGTTGCTGACGCGTACTACCCGCAGCGTGCATTTGAGCGAGGCGGGGCAGCGTTATTTGGAGGATTGTCGGAGGATTCTTGCCGAACTGCAGGAAGCGGAGGATTCGGCCGCCGGCAGTCATGCCCAGCCCCGCGGGCAACTGACGATCACCGCGCCGGTGTTGTTCGGTGAGTTGTTTGTCACACCGGTGATGGTCGGTTATCTCTCTCAATTTCCTGAAGTCAGCATCAATGCCTTACTGGTTGACCGGGTTGTGAGCATGGTCGAGGAGGGCATTGATGTGGCGGTGCGCATCGGTGAGTTGCCTGACAGCAATCAACATGCGATTCGAGTGGGTGAGGTGCGGCGGGTGGTTTGTGCTTCCCCGACGTTTTTGGCGGCCCGTGGCAGGCCACGGCACCCAAACGAGCTCACTGCTGCCCCGATCGTTGCAACGTCGTCCATTGGGCAGCAAAGAACCTGGCCATTCCTTGAAGGGGGCGAGCCGCTGAATGTACGTCCGGAACCGCGTCTGGTGGTCACCGCCAATCAGGCGGCCATCATGGCGGCATGCATGGGTTTGGGATTCACTCGGGTCCTGTCTTATCAAGTGGCCAGCAACGTTGCCGCCGGTGAATTGGAAATCGTGCTGGCTGACTTCGAGCTACCTGCGTTACCCATTCATGTGGTCTACCAGGGTGGCCGCAAGGCGCCGGTGCGAGTCCGCAGTTTTGTCGATTTCGCCGTGACAACATTAAGAGAACATCCGTCGCTGCGCGGTTAATGGGTTATTGCGCTGAATGAAATAATGGATTGCGTTTACTGGTTATTCTGTTGTTTTGGTTGTGGGTGGAAGATGGCGTCCATCGGTGCTGATCCTTCCTGAACGGCGCCACCACCCAGCGGAGTCGACCATGCAAGCGATCAAACTCTACAACTTCCCTCGTTCCGGCCATGCTCACCGTGTGGAGCTGATGCTGTCGCTGCTGCAACTGCCGACCGAGCTGATCTTTGTCGATTTGGCTAAGGGCGAGCACAAGCAACCGGACTTTCTGGCACTCAATTCGTTCGGTCAGGTGCCCGTCATTGATGATCAAGGCGTGGTGCTGGCCGACTCCAATGCGATCCTGGTTTATCTGGCTCAGAAATATGGAAACGGTCGCTGGCTGCCGGCTGATCCAGTCGGAGCAGCCAAGGTTCAGCGGTGGTTGTCCGTTGCCGCCGGGCCAATTGCCTTTGGCCCGGCCAGGGCGCGGGTGATCACGGTGTTTGGTGGGCCTTACAACGCTGAAGAGGTCATCGCTTATTCCCATACCGTGCTCAAAGTGATCAATCAAGAACTGGCTGCAACGCCGTACCTGGCGGGCGCCGAGCCAACCATCGCCGATGTGGCCGCCTACAGCTACATCGCCCATGCGCCGGAAGGCAATGTCTCGTTGGACGACTACGCCAACATCCGCGCCTGGCTGGCGCGGGTTGAAGCCTTGCCTGGTTTTGTCGGCATGCCGCGTACCGTGGCCGGTTTGCAAAAAACTGCCTGATGCTCACGGCCCGACCTGCTCGGGCTGTTCACTGTGCGCAATAGGCGTAGGGGAAAACCGTTATGGAACATTCACCTTGGCACACCGGCGAGAAACAGCTGCAAGCTCATGTGGGTGTTGCCGAGCGAATGGAGGCGTTCGGTCGCAGGGTGATTCGCAGTCAGATGCCGGATCAGCACCGCACGTTCTATCAACAACTGCCGTTCATGCTGTACGGCGCCGTAGATGCCGATGGCAACCCTTGGGCCAGCATTCTTGAAGGGCCGCCGGGCTTCGCTCATTCTCCCGACCCTTCACTGTTGCAGTTCGACTGTTTGCCGAGTGCCGATGACCCCGCGCAACTGCAAGACGGTGCCGCCATCGGTCTGCTCGGTATCGAACTGCACACCCGACGTCGCAACCGCCTCAATGGTCGAGTCGACGCGGTGACGGCCGGCGGATTCGGCGTGACGGTGGAGCAATCATTCGGCAACTGCCCCCAATACATTCAATTGCGCCAGTTTCGCTCGGTGCCATTGGCGGACCCCGCGAGCCGCGTTGCACAGCACCTGAATGAACTGGATGACGCGGCCAGAGCCATGATCGTCGAGACGGATACGTTCTTTGTCGCCAGCTACGTGGACGTCGATGGTCAGCGTTCGGTGGATGTTTCTCACCGGGGCGGGCAGGCCGGTTTCGTACAGGTAGAGGGCAATCGCCTGACCATTCCGGACTTCGCCGGCAACCTGCATTTCAACACGCTGGGCAATCTGCTGATCAATCCTCGCGCTGGTTTGTTGTTCATCGATTTCAATTCAGGTGACCTGCTGCACCTCTGTGGGCGCACCGAGATCATCCTCGACGGCCCGCAAATCGAAGCCTTTCAAGGCGCCGAGCGGCTGTGGACCTTCGAGGTCGAGCGCGTGGTGCGTCGGCCTGCGGCGCTGGCCTTGCGCTGGCGCTTCGACGGCATGTCGCCCACCAGCCTGCTGACCGGCACTTGGACGCAGGCCTCCGCGCGTTTGCAAGCCAAGGCCTTGGGTGATTGCTGGCGGCCGCTGCGGGTAGTGCGTATCGAATCGGAAAGCCAAAACATCCGTTCGATTTATCTGGAGCCCACCGATGGCGCCGGGTTGCCGGTGTTTCAGGCCGGGCAGCATTTGCCCCTGCGATTCAACATTGCCGGTGATGTGCATATCCGCACGTATAGCCTGTCGAGCGCGCCGTCTGATGATTTTTTCCGTATCAGCGTGAAGCGTGACGGGTTGGTGTCATCGCATCTGCATGAGCGGATTCGTGTCGGTGATGTTCTGGAGGCCCGTGCGCCTCAAGGGCATTTCACGGTGGCACCTCATGAGCGGCGCCCGCTGGTGTTGCTGGCCGCGGGCGTGGGCATTACGCCGCTGCTGTCGATGGTGCGCGAAGTGGTTTATCAAGGCCTGCGCACGCGAAGCATCCGCCCGACCTGGTTCTTCCAGAGTTCGCGAGCCTTGGCCGATCAACCGTTTCGCTCGGAACTGAACCGCTTGCTCGACGGGCTCGGCGACGCGGTGCGCGTCCTGCGTTTGCTCAGTCAGCCGGAGCCCGATGCGCGTGAAGGCGAAGAGTTTGACCTGACCGGGCGGATCGACGCCGACCTGCTCAAGACCATGCTCGAGGTGGAAGACTACGATCAGCTGGATTTTGTCCTCTGCGGTCCAGGCAGTTTTACCCAGGCGATGTACGACAGCCTGCGTGAGATGGACATCCGTGATTCGAGGATTCACGCCGAGACCTTTGGCCCGTCAACGTTGCGCCGGATACCCGACCCGGATGCCGTGGTCATCGAGCAACCACCGGCCGCCACGACATCGGTGGCGGTCGTGTTCGAGCGCTCGGCCAAAGAAGCGCGCTGGAAGCCCGATAGCGGGAGTTTGCTGGAGTTGGCCGAAAGCCGTGGTTTGCGCCCGGAGTTCAGTTGCCGCGGCGGATCCTGCGGGACCTGCAAAACCCGTCTGATCAGCGGTGCGGTGAGTTATCCACAGGTACCGGCAGAAGTGCCCGGCGCAGGAGAAGTGCTGATTTGTTGTGCGGTGCCGGCGCAGGGTTCGCAGCCGTTGGTGCTGGATCTGTGACGCAGGACTTGTGGGTGAACCCATGTGGGAGCGAGCCTGCTCGCGAAGGCTTTCTGACATTCAACTTTTATGTCGACTGACACACCGCTTTCGCGAGCAGGCTCGCTCCCACAAAGAAGCAGTTATGCGTAGGACAGGTATTTTTCTTCCAGCAGTTCTTCGTACAACTCTGTCCACTTGCGGCCCATTTCGTCCGCCGTGAATAATTTCCGATAACGCGCCTCAGCCTTCACGCCCATTTGCGCCGCGCGCGTCGGGTTTTCCCACAGCGTGCGCATTGCTTCACGGAAGGCCTGTGGATTACTTGGAGGAACCACCAGCCCGGTTTCGTTGTGAATGTTGATGTAACTGGTGCCGGTGCCGATCTCGCTGGAGATCATCGGTTTGCCATACATCGCGCCTTCCAGCAGCGAAATACCGAACGCTTCTGAGCGCAGGTGCGACGGGAACACGATGGCGTAGCTCAGTTGCAGCAGCGCCACTTTGTCTTCGTCGCCCAGGCGTCCGAGGAAGTGAATATTGCGCAAACCCAAAGCTGCCGCCTGGGCGTGAAGTTCCGCTTCCAGTGGGCCGGCACCGACAATCACCGTGGGGTAATCCAGGTCCTTCAAGGCGTCGAGCAGGATGTGCAAACCTTTGTAGTAACGCATCACCCCTACAAACAGAAAAAACTTATCCCCAAGCTTCTGCCGCCAGTGGGCCATGCGCTCGCTGTCGGGCTGTGGATAACCTGCCTTGTTCAGGCCGTAGGGAATCACGCGGGTCTTGTCCTGAAACTGCTGAAGCACATCGCTGGTGTGCAAGTAGTTGGGGGATGCTGCGACGATCCGGTCGGCGCTGGCCAGAAAGCGGTTCATCAGCGGCCGGTAGAGTTTGAGCAGGTGTTTCTGGCGAATGATGTCCGAGTGGTAGGTCACCACGCTCGGTTTATTCACGCCGCTGGCGAAATGCACCAGGTCCATGAAGGGCCATGGAAAGTGATAATTGACCACGTCGGCTTCGGCCGCCAACTCGCGAAACTGTTTGAAGACGCTCCAGGAGAACCCCGTGGAGGCGAACTGAATGTCGAGTCTGGCCCGATGAACTTCGTGATGGCCAAGCTGAACCACCGGCGGGGCAGGATCGGCACTGAGTGTCAGCACCTGGCCTTCAACGCCGTGCTGGGCTCCGCTTTCGCACAACTGGAAAATAACTTGCTCGATCCCGCCGACCGAGTCAGGCAGGTACGTCTTGAAAAAATGAAGAACTCGCATTCAACCTCCCATAGCCTGGCGGTAGGCGCGGGCCGTAACCTGCGCACAGCGTTCCCAGGTAAAAAGCCTTGCTTGATGTAATCCGGCTTCTCGGCATACCTGCCAATGCGCTTGATCATCGATCAGACGGCTCATTGCATCGCGTAAGCCGTCGGGTTCGTCCGTTTCAACATAGTTGCCCGCAACGCCTGCCACTTCGGGCATGGCCGAACGTCGAGTCAGAATGACCGGCGTGCCGCTGGCCATGGCCTCCAGCACCGGCAGGCCAAAGCCTTCATAGAGCGACGGAAAAATCAGCGCCCGAGCGCCGGCCAACAGTTGTGCCACTTGTTCGTCGGGCAGATAGCCCAGCAAACAGACGTGACCGCAGGCCAAAGCCTGATGCAGTTCTTCACTGAACTGCTCGCGCTGCCAGCCGGCCATGCCGACGATCAGTAGTGGAAAACGCTGACGGACCGATTCAGGCAGTCGGGCGTGGGCGCGCAGGGCCAAGGTCAGATTCTTGCGCGGCTCCAGGGTGCCGACGCAGAGGAAGTATTCCCGCGGCTCGACGCCATGGGCCTTGAGGACGGCGTCGATGGCCTCAGGAGCCCGTGGGTGGAAACGCGCGGCTACGCCCAGTGGAGCAACGACAAAGCGTTCGGCCGGTAGCCCGAAATGCGCCTGAGCTTCATCAGCAATGTACTGCGAGTCGGTGAGAATCAGGCTCGCCTGGCGCACGCCGTCGGCCAGCCGCCGTTCGATTTCTCGCAAGCGCGCGGGCGGCTGTGTGTCGGGGTAGTGCAGATGTGTCAGGTCATGCAGGGTGATGACCGTCGGGCCGTCGAACGACAGCGGCCACAAGCTCGGTTCGTGGTAGAGGTCGATGGATTGCGCGCGACCTTGATCGAAGCGTTTCTGCTCCAGCCAGCGCCGGGCCTGATAGGCCCCCGGAATTTGCCGCAGCAGCGGCGTCAGTCGGGAATAACCGGGCATGGCCGCTTCAGGCAGCACGGAGCTCCAACCCCAGCCATGAAACAGCGCCAGTTCAACATCGGGCTCACTCGCAAGAGCGTTCGCCAGTTCGGCGACGTAGTGGCCGATGCCGGTACGCGGCGCCTGGAGGATCCGGGCATTAAGGGCAATTCGCATATTGCCTCTCTGGCATGACCGGCGCTTGTTCAAGATTGCGCAGGGTTCGTTCGGCCAATTGCGCACTGGCTTCACGCCAGACGATCCAGCGCCAGTCGGCTACGTCGCGGGTCGCCGGGAACTGACCGCTACGCTCGAAACGGACGACCAGGTCAGCCAGGCTTTGTGGCTCGGCCAGATCGAAGTACGCCATGAACTCGCCGCCGATTTCGCGAAAGACCGGAATATCGCTACCCATGGCCGGCAATCCACGCTGCATGGCTTCCACCAGTGGCAGGCCGAAGCCTTCGACATAGGACGGAAACACCAGTGAGCTGGCGTGGCTATAGGCATGTTCGAGGCTGGTATCGCTCAGGTCGTTGAACATGAACAGACGCTGGTTCAGTTGCGGGTGATTGCGTACCCGGGCGAGCAGTGCGTCGCACTTCCAGCCGATTCGACCGGCAATGCACAGCCGGGCGTTGGAGCCCGCCGCCCAAGCGAGCTCAAAGGCGTCCAGCAGGTAGTCGTGGTTCTTGCGCGGCTCGATGGTACTGACCATCAAAAACACCGGTTCCGGCGTCTGAAACAGTCGTGCAAGGCTCGGTTCCACAGCAGCGGTGGCTTCGCTCAGGTCGAGCTCGGAACCGAGGTGGAAATAATCGAACCACAACTCATTGGCCTTGGCAGAACCCAGACGGTGCTGCAATTCCTCGCGGACCTGATCGCGCACCGTGGCAGAAATCGCCACGTAGCCATCGGCGGTTTTCGTGATCCAGTCGAACCATTCGTTGAAAACCTGCACCAACCGGTTGTCGTAGAACTGCGGGTGAGTAAGGGGAATGAGGTCGTAGATGACTGCAACGATGCCCACGCCTTCACGTTTGAGCTGTTCGGCAAACGGGAAAAAATCGGTATGCCAGGACGAGTCCAGCAGTACCAATTGATCCCCCGGCTGGTGCTGCAACGGCGTGCAGCGTTTGGGCAGCTGATATTGGTTGATGCCTTCGATCACCCGCAGCGGAATGCTGAAGCAGGTGACCGCCGTTACCCGGTAGGCCACGTGCAGCAAACGCTTGATCACTCGCGAGTTGCTGCGATTGTGCAGGCGTTGATGCAGTTGCCAGAAACGGTGAGCCAATCGCCCCAGTCGTCCACCAAAGATCATCATGTGATCGAAAAACGGGATGTTCAGTGCGCCGAGCTTCAGCACTCGATAGAGTTTGCCTTTGAGCATCACGACCGGAATGCACTCAACCCCGTCCACACTTTCCGGCAGCTGATTGATGACGTTGCGCACCACGCGCTGAATGCCCGAATTGACCTTGGGGTGTTGAAACACGTGGGTGCATTCCACCAGCAGACGCGTCATGGCGTGCTCTCCGAGGTGATCGGCGTGTTCGCGCGAGTGATGGTGGTTTTCGCTCCCAGCCACGAGCAACCGACAAAGTCTTCGTGCCGGTTATTAATCACATGGAATACCAACCCGTAGTCGCGCCACTCGAAATTGCGGTCCAGGTGCGAATCCAGCCGAGACAGGCTCAGCGCCACGGAATAGTTGCCCTTGCCCAGGCCCATGACGAAAGCAAAGCGGTAGGTCACGCGCTCGCCGGCCTGCAGGTCGGTCAGAGCCTTGTCTTGACGATGGGTATTGATGCCGTACATGGCTTGGCCCAGGCGATCCTTGATCATGAAACCCAGCACCAGCCGTTCGATGTCCTGGCGGACTTCAACCTTTACCTCCAGCACCACTGGCTGACCGACTTCGGCGGCGTCGATGGATCGGTCGTTTTCGTCCAGCAGGCGCACGCTGAGAATCCCGGCTTCACCGGTACCGGAAATGGTGCTGACTTGACCACCAGAGAGCGCTTCCTGACGCACGGTCTGGCCTTCACGCTCGGCGAGCAGGGCGTTGTAGTAATCCATGACGGCTTCAGGTGTGCCGTGCATGGCCATGCGACCCTTTTCAAGGAGGATCGCCGAGTCGCAGATCGACTGAATGGCGGAGCGATCATGGGACACGATCAGCAGGGTGGTGCCGGCTTTGCGAAAGCTGCGGATACGATCGAAACTTTTGTGTTGAAAGTAGGCGTCGCCCACTGAGAGCGCTTCGTCGACGATCAGGATATCCGGGCGTCGGGCGGTGGCCACGCTGAATGCCAGGCGCATCTGCATGCCACTGGAATAGGTGCGCACCGGGTGATCGATGGCGTCGCCGATTTCCGCGAAACGTTCGATCTCGGGCATCAACGCTTCAATTTCTTCGACGTGCATGCCCAGCAGTTGCCCGGCCATGATCGCGTTCTGCCGGCCGGTGAAGTCTGCGTGAAAGCCCATGCCCAGTTCCAGCAGGGCGGCGACGCGGCCTTCGAGCTGGATGTTGCCGCAGGTGGGTTGGGTAGTACCGGTGATCATTTTCAGCAGGGTGCTTTTGCCGGCACCATTGACCCCGACGATGCCCACCGCTTCACCGGGGGCGATCTCGAATGCCACGTCTTGCAGCACCCAGTGGGGATGATGGCGAATCGGTGAAAACGGAATCAGCCATTCGGCCAGCCGACTCCACCGCGTTGGGTATTGTTTGTAGGCCTTGCCCAGGCCGGTGACGCGTATGTGCCCCATCAGAGTTCATCCACCATTTCACCGACCCGCTGACGGAACAACCGCAGCCCGATCACGCAGAACACCACGCCGCTGACGAAGATGGGCAGTAGCGAACTCCAGACCGGCCATTGGCCGTAAAGAAACACGTTCTGATAGCTGGTGATCAGGTTGGTCAGGGGGTTGAGTTGCAGCAGACGTTGTACCCATTCCGGCAGGATGCTCATCGGGTACACAATCGGCGTCAGCCAGAACCAGAATTGCATACAGATAGCGAAGAATTGTCCGACATCGCGGAAGAACACGTTCATTACGCCAAGAATCATCCCTAATCCGGCACAAAACATGATTTGCAACGCCAACAGCGGCAGCAAGGCCAACAAGGCCATGCCCGGAAAACGTCCGGTGATCAGCAGAAAGCCGAGGAACAAGCCGATGATGATCGCGAAGTTGATACCGGCATTGAACAGCACGATCACCGGCAGGCAGATCCGCGGGAAGCTGATTTTTTTCAGCAGGTTGGCGTTATCCAGAAACATGTTCTGGCTGCGCAAAGTGATTTCGGCGAACAGCCCCCAGGTCAGCAGGCCAGCACAGAGGTAGACGCTGTAGGCCATGCCGTCATCCACGCCCGGTAAACGAGCACGCATGATGTGGGAAAAGATCACGGTGTAGACGACGATCATCGACAGCGGGTTGAGCACGGTCCACAGGGCACCGAACAACGAATTGCGATATCGCGACTGAAACTCTCGCTGGACGCTACCGAGGATAAAACCCCGATAGCCCCACAGCGAGCGGTACAGAGAAAGCAGCATTCAAACCGTCCTGCCGTAATGGTCTTCGAAGCGGACGATATCGTCCTCCCCCAGGTATTCGCCGCTTTGCACTTCGATGATCACCAGGTCGATCACGCCGGGGTTTTCCAGGCGATGTTTGTGACCGGCGGCAATGAACGTTGATTCGTTCTTGGCCACCAGGTGGGTGCCGGTACCGTTGTTGGTCACCTTGGCCATGCCTTCGACCACCACCCAATGTTCATTGCGATGGTGGTGCATTTGCAGCGACAACTTACCACCGGGTTTGACCACGATGCGTTTGATTTTGAAGCGCGGGCCTTCTTCGAGCACGGTGTAGGTGCCCCAAGGTCGGCTGACCGTACGGTGCAGGCGATAGGCTTCGTGCTCTTTGTCCTTGAGCTGCTTGGCCACTCGGCGCACGTCCTGGGCGCGATCAGCGTGGGCCACCAACACTGCATCGGCGGTGTCGATGATGATCAGGTTATCCACACCCACAGCCGCCACCAGACGGTCTTCGCTCTGGATAAAGTTGTTGTGACTGTCGATGAACACCGCGTCGCCGCTGGCGCGGTTGTTTTGTGCATCAGCCGGCACCAGCGCGGCTACCGCGCCCCACGAGCCGATGTCGCTCCAGTCGAAAGCGGCGGGCACCACAACCACCTTGTCGGAGCGCTCCATCAGGGCGTAGTCGATGGAAATGTCAGTCATTTCCGAGAACAACTCCGGGGACAACTCCTGTTGCAGGAACCCGACGGTTTCCACCGGGTTACTGGCCGCCATGCAGGTTTTCGCCTGCTCGAGTAACTCGGGGGCGTGTATTTCCAACTCGGCCAGTACGGCGGCGATCGAGAAGCAGAACATCCCGGAATTCCACAGGAAGTTGCCACTTTCCAGGTAATGCGTCGCGGTTTGCAGGTCGGGTTTTTCGACGAAGCGCTGCACCTTGGCCGCCCCTTTATGGTCCAGCGCTGCGCCGGTTTCGATATAGCCAAATCCGGTTTCCGGAGCGGTCGGCACCACGCCAAACGTCACCAGAAAACCATCTTTGGCCAGATTCACGGCGTGTTCCACGGCGGTCTTCAAGGTATCTACGTTGAGAATCAAATGGTCGGCCGGCATCACCACCATGATCGCTTCGTCGCCGTGCAGGGCTTTCAGCGACAGCGCAGCCGCCGCAATCGCCGGGGCTGTATTGCGACCGGTCGGCTCAAGCAGAAAATGCCCGCGATGGCGACCGAGGTGCGCCTCCTGATAGTGATCCTTGCTCTGGAAGTAGTAGTCGCGATTGGTCACCGTGACGATATCGCCCCAGCCATCGAGCAAACCGGCGGCACGGCGGTAGGTTTTGCCCAACAGCGACTGACCATCGGGCAAGGTCATGAAGGGTTTGGGATGGCCCTCACGGGACACCGGCCACAAGCGAGTACCGGCACCGCCGGAGAGAATCACGGGAATCAGCATGGCCTACTCCTTGGCGACGCGTTTCATGTCCGCATCCATCATCATGCGGATCAAGGTATCCAGATCGGTCTTTGGCTTCCAGCCCAGTACGCGCTGGGCTTTGGCCGGGTTGCCCAGCAATACTTCCACTTCGGCCGGGCGGAAAAACGCCGGGTCGATTTTCACAAAATCGCGATAGTTCAGGTCGACGTGGTCGAAGGCGATCCGGCACATTTCGCGCACGGTGGTGGTTACGCCGGTGGCGACCACGAAGTCATCGGGCTTGTCTTGTTGCAGCATCAGCCACATCGCTTCGACGTAGTCGCCGGCAAATCCCCAGTCGCGCTTGGCGTCGATGTTGCCCAGACGCAGTTCCTGCTGTTTGCCCTGCTTGATGCGGGCGGCGGCGTCGGTGACTTTGCGGGTCACGAACTCAATGCCGCGCAGGGGGGATTCGTGGTTGAACAGGATCCCGCTGCTGGCGTGCAGGTTGAAACTTTCGCGGTAATTCACAGTGATCCAGTGGCCATACAGCTTGGCCACGCCGTACGGGCTGCGAGGGTAGAACGGGGTGTTTTCGTCCTGCTGCTCGGCCTGGATCAGGCCAAACATTTCGCTGGTGGATGCTTGATAAAAACGCGTATGCGGACTGAATTGACGAATGGCTTCGAGCAGGTGAGTCACGCCCAGGCCGTCAACGATGCCGGTGGTGACCGGTTGGTCCCAGGAGGCGGCGACGAAGCTTTGCGCGGCCAGGTTATAGACCTCGTCCGGGGCCGACTTGATGACCGCGCGCTGCACGGAGCAGGCATCGGCCATGTCGCCGTCCAGGTAAACAATGTCGCCCTCGACGCCCATCTCACGCAGGCGCCAGCGCGAATCGCTGCTGCGTCGCGCCACTAACCCGTGGACTTTATAACCCTTGTCGAGCAGCAGTTTGGCCAGATACGCGCCGTCCTGGCCGGTGATCCCTGTGATCAGTGCACTTTTTGTCATTCTTGTCGTACTCGCTTCTCCCAGTCGGACAGGATCGCCCGCAGGGATTGTTGTGTTGTGATTTCAGGCGCCCATCCTGTGGCCTGTGCAAGCTTGGCAGAGCTACCACAAACGCGACGCTGATCTGCGCGGCGAAGGCGTGTGGGGTCTTGAATCAATTGCATGTCGACCTGGGCGAGGTCCCCCAGTTGTTGGATCAAACTGCGAATGCTCTGCTCGTGCCCCGAGCAGATGTTGTAGACCTGTCCCGTCACGCCCTTTTCCAGCAGCGCCAGGTAGGCCGAAATTACGTCGTTTACATCCAGGAAGTCGCGTGTGACATCGACGTCACCGACTTCCAGTTGCGGCGCTTGCAAGCCTTGTTTGATTCGGCTGATCTGCCGGGCGGCGCTGGCGATGACGAAGCTGTCGCTCTGGCCGGTGCCAATGTGGTTGAACGGGCGGGCGACCATGACTGGCCAGCCTTCGCTCAAGCCCCATTGCAGGCTCAGGAATTCCGCCGACAGTTTGCTCACGGCATAGGGATTGCGCGGGCAGGGTGGCTGGAGCTCGGTTATCGGCAAATCGGTTTCACTGACCTGGCCGTAAACGTCGCCAGAGCTGACGTATAGAAAAGTACCGTTGAAGCCTCGGGCCTTCAGGGCTTGAAGCAGGTTCAGAGTGCCGAGCAAGTTAATGCTGAGCGTGCGCGCCGGATCGCGGAAGGCTTCAGGAACGAAGGTCTGGCCTGCCAGGTGAATGACCGCGTCGGGCATCTCGGGCCACAGGCTTTCGAGACTGCCTGGCTCAGCGAGATCGTAACGTGAAGGGGCAGGCAGAAGCGCCCAATCCGAGGCATCAGCGTTCAGGCGAGATTGGATGTGTTGTCCGACGAATCCACTGAGACCCGTCACGAACAGACGCTTTTTCAAACAGCAGCCCCTTGGTCATTCATTTCGTCCATTCCCCACAGATTTTAAGGAGAGGTCTGACAGACCAGTTGGATTACCGGGTCGAAAGACAGGCGAAATATTTTTGTTGTAGTTGTTTGGTAGCCAATCTGTGCCAATTGCTCGGCAATTTCAACAGGTCCAACCGTGACCAGTCAGTTCTCATTAGAGTCACCCGCTTTATTCTCGCCGGGCGGTTCACGAATCCTCAATGGATGTGTTTAGAATGCCCCTCGTCACGATAACCGGTGTTTGTTTGGGATCTTCCGAGACTCCGCGAATCCGACCATTAAAACAAGAACGTAGACGGGCAAGAAGACGATGGGCGATGACTGGCGAACGCTGGCTCGATCCATGGCTTTGCCGTCATAGAGTGGGGCTGCCGGGATGGCGGTTTCCTCGTGGGATGCCATGAATTTTATTCTTTACTCGGACGTCAACGACGGCTCCATCAGCCAGAGCCTCGGTCGTCCCGAATACAGTTACTACTTCGTGCTCAAGGCGTATCGCCCGGTGCTCGAAAGCCTTGGGCGCGTGCATGTGGTGTCCTCCGCCGCCGAGGTCGATCCCCTCTACAAACAGCTGCTGGCCGCTGGCGAAGACAGTCTGTTCCTGTCATTTACGCCGCCGCAGAAAACCCCGAACGACCTTGAGTGCCCGACGATCTGCGTGGTGGCCTGGGAGTTCGACTCGATTCCCGATGAGCAGTGGGACAACGACCCGCGCCAGGACTGGACGCAAATGCTGGCGCGTCAGGGCCGGGTGATCACGCTCTCCACTCATACCGCCCGGGCGATTCGCAAGGCCATGGGGGACGACTTCCCGGTGCTGGTGTTGCCCACGCCGTTGTGGGAAAACTTCGCGGACATTCGCCGTCAGCACACCAGTGTCCCGGTGAACGTCGGTTCGACGCTGGAGATCAAGGGCTGCATTTTCGATACGCGTACGCTGGGGCTCAGCGCCGATGCACTGATTCCCGTGGTGCCGACCGCCGAGGAACTGGCCGCGCGCGAAGCCGAGCTGGAGGCGTTGAAGCCACCGCCGCTGACACTGAAACGCCGCTTCGTGATTGCCCGGCATTACCTGCACATGTGGCGCCGGAACATGGGCAAAACGCTGCCGATTCCGGTGCATCGCACGCACTTTCTGAGCCAGTGGTACTGGGAAGGCATTCGCGATTTGCTCTCGGATGCGGCACATGCTCGAGTGGCCGAATACCTGCCAGCCATCGCCGGCCCGCAGACGATTGTCGTGCCAGAGCCTGAACCGCGCCAATGGCCAGACACCACCTCGTTGGTAGAAACCCGGGTCGACGGCGTGGTCTACGTCACCGTGTTCAACCCGCGTGACGGTCGCAAGAACTGGCATCAACTGATCACCGCATTCTGCTGGGCCTTGCGCGAAACGGCTGATGCCACCCTGGTGCTGAAGATTACCCAAAGCGATCTGTCGTCCTATTACGACGAGCTGATGACCTTGCTCGCGCAGCTCTCGCCATTCGCCTGTCGGGTGGTGGTGATGCACGGTTACCTGGACGATCCGCAATACGCCCGGCTTTATGAAGCCGCCAGTTACTACGTCAATGCCTCGCGCTGCGAAGGCCTGTGCCTGCCGTTGATGGAGTTCATGGCCAGTGGTAAACCGGTGATCGCTCCAGATCACACGGCCATGGAGGATTACATCGATGAGCGCGTCGCGTTTGTGGTCAAGTCCAGCGAAGAGCTGACCATCTGGCCGCAGGACACGCGGATCATTTACCGAACGCTGCGTTATCGCCCGGACTGGGGTTCGCTGAAAACCGCTTACGAAAACAGCTACCGGATGGCCAAGGCGCAACCGGTGGAATATCAGCGCATGTCCCTTGCCGCCGTCGAACGTATGCACGATTACTGCGCTTTCGCTCCGGTGCAGAAGCGCCTGGCGGATTTTTTCGGGCTGGCGCCACAGGTGTTGCCGGCAGTGAACGTGACGGATAACGCCGCATGCTGATCATCATTCATTCGGAAACCAACCAGCACACCATTGCTCAGAATCTGGGGCGTTCGGAGTACAGCTATTACTTCGTGCTCAAGGAGTACCGGCCGGTGCTGGAACGATTGGGGCGAGTAGTAGAGGTCAGCGACCCACAGACCGAAGTCGATGCCTTGTACCTCGATTGCCTGGCCCGTGGTGAAGACTGCGTGTTCCTTTCGTTCTCGCCGCCGCATCGCACACCGATCAATTTCGCCTGTCCAACGCTGCCGGTGTTCGCGTGGGAATTCAGCACCATCCCCAACGAACCCTTTGCCGGTGATCCGCTCAATGACTGGCGCACCGTGTTGCGGGCATCGGGTGCGGCGATTACTCATTCCAGCTACACCGTTGATGCAGTGCGCGAGGCGATGGATGCCGACTATCCGATCGTCGCGGTGCCTGCCCCGGTGTGGGACCGGTTTTCCGAGCGCGGTGCGCAATTGCAGCGTCAGCCTCTGGCCCACCAGGTGCGTTTGAAGATCAAAGGGTTGCTGGCAGACAGCCGCGAACTCGACTTGCGAGCCTTTGGGCCTGCGTCATCGCGCGAAGGTGTGGGCATCGATTTCGCGGCCCCACCGAGTGAACACGAGTTGGTCCTCGACGGTGTGATTTACACCTCGGTGTTCAACCCCGGCGACGGACGCAAGAACTGGGAAGACATGCTCAGTGCCTTTTGCGTGACGTTTCGCGAGGTTGAGGACGCAACGCTGGTGCTCAAACTGACGCACCACGATGCCGAAGAAGCGCTGACCGACATCCTTCACCACTTGTACAAAAACCAGTCTTACCGCTGCCGGGTCGTGCTGATTTACGGCTACCTCGCGGATGCGGATTACGAGCGTCTGGTGCAGGCCACCAGCTACGTGGTCAACACGTCCTACGGCGAAGGCCAATGCCTGCCACTGATGGAGTTCATGTCCTGTGGCAAACCGGCGGTGGCGCCACGGACCACGGCAATGATCGATTACCTGGATGCCGACAATGCGTTCCTGATCGACTCCACCGATGAGCTCACGGCCTGGCCCCATGACCCGCGCCGGGCGTTTCGTACCCTGCGTTACGTGACCAATTGGGCGTCGTTGTGCCGGGCTTACCAATCAAGCTATGACGTGGCCAAGGGTGACCCCGACCGTTACGCGCAGATGTCCGTGCATGCCGTGGCCAGCCTCAAGAAATTCTGCAGCCAGGCCACCGCCGAGCAGCGGCTTAAGGTGTTTTTTGAGCACCTGTTCGAGCACCGTGCCGTGGAAACCCCTGAAGCATGATTCGCGCATTGGTCAGACGTTTCTTTCCTGAAGCGAAGCCTGCGCCCGCGCCGTTACCGGTTACGCCCACCCGTGTGTCGCCAAGAGAAGTGGGCTTGCACGATGCAATGCATGACGGCTGGTTTTCGGGCGACAGCGGCGAAATGCTCAAAGGTTTTGCCATTACTGCCGACGACACCTTACTGGATGTCGGCTGTGGCGAAGGGGTCGCGACCCTGTTTGCGGTGCGTCAAGGTGCGTCGGTGATCTTCACCGACAGTGAGCACGACAAGGTCCGCGATCTGGCGCGGCAAGTGGACGCGCAGTCGGATAAAGCCAATCTCGGTCTGGTCAGCAACAGCCTGCCACTGCCGCTTGCCGATGGTTGCGCGAGCAAAGTGGTGTGCATGGAAGTGCTAGAGCACATCGATCAACCCGAGCCGTTCATGGCCGAGTTGGTGCGTATGGGCCGGCCAGGTGCGCTGTATCTGCTCAGCGTTCCTGCGCCGGTGGGCGAGCATTTGCAGAAGGGCATCGCCCCGGCGAGCTACTTCCAATCACCCAATCATGTACAGATTTTTACCCCTGAACGCTTCGCCGCACTGGTCGAGGACGCGGGGTTGGTGATCGAGCATCGCCAGGCCACCGGGTTTTTCTGGGTGATGGGCATGATCTTCTTCTGGGCCAGTGAGCGTGCCGCCGGGCGCGATCTGGGCGGCGCAGTGCGTGACCGCATCCAGGCACCGTACCCGCCGCTGATGGAAAGCTGGGCGAAAACCTGGCAGGACTTGCTGGCGCAACCCAACGGTTTGGCGATCAAGCAGATGCTCGATCAGTTCATGCCCAAGAGCCAAGTGATCATCGCGCGTAAACCGGTTGATGCCGATGCAGCGTCCAGGAGGACGGCATGAGTAATGACAAACGGATCATGGACATCGAGTTGTTGCGCGGCATTGCGGTACTCGGCGTGCTGTTTCATCACCTGCAAGACAGCCTCTTTGCAGCCTCGGTGCCTTTGCTGCAAACCATCACCGCGTTCGGTCAGCCATGGTGGGGCGTTGACCTGTTTTTCGCGATCTCCGGATTTGTCATCGCACGCAGTTTGATCCCGGCGTTGCAAGGTTGCAGTACCCGTCAGGAGTACTGGCAGCAGACGCGCAATTTTTGGCTGCGCCGGGCCTTTCGATTGTTGCCATCGGCCTGGTTGTGGCTGGCGCTGATGTTGCTGGCTTGCCTCTTTCTAAACCGCTCCGGCGCGTTCGGTACGCTGCACGCCAACGTGCAGGCGACACTGGCCGGTGTGGCGCAATACGCCAACTTCCGCTTCGCCGACAGCTTCTATCACTACGAATACGGCACCAGTTTTGTGTACTGGAGCCTGTCACTGGAAGAGCAGTTCTACCTGCTGTTCCCCTTGCTGATTCTGGTCTGCCGCAAGCATCTGGTCTGGGCCTTGCTGGCGCTGGTCGCGGTGCAATTGTTCACGTTGCGCACACCGATCCTGATGGTGGTTCGCACCGATGCACTGGCCCTCGGCGTGCTGTTGGCGATGTGGAGTGCGCAACCTTCGTTCCTGCGCTGGGAACCGACGTTTTTGCGTCGCCCATGGGCCGGTGTTTCGGCGTTGATTGTGCTATCACTGGCGCTCAGTTTCATGGCGACTGATCGCTTTACGTTCACCCAATACCGCATCGGTGTGATTGCCGTGTTGTGCGCGGTGCTGGTCTGGGTGGCGTCCTATAACCGTGATTACCTGATGCCTCGGGGCCTGCTGAAGAATCTGATGACCTGGGTCGGCAGCCGGTCCTACGGGATTTACCTGATCCACATCCCCGCTTATTTACTGGTGCGCGAATTCACTTTTCGTTTACAGGCTGGCGGGTTGCCCAATCCGGCGGGTCATCCAATCCTGACGTTGCTGATGGCTGGCGGCCTGATTGTGCTGCTGAGCGAACTCAACTACCGCTACATCGAAATGCCCATGCGCAACCGCGGCGCCTCGCTGGTCAAGCGCCTGAGCACATCCCGAACAGCCGTCCCATCCTCTGGAGCTACCTCATGCTGAGCCTTTTGAAGAAACTCACGGCGGGCACGCCCGCTCCCGCGACGCCTGCGGCAGACAAGGTCGAGAAAGTCGACCCGTACATGCTCGGCCTGCACGACGCGATGCTCAGTGGCTGGTTCAATCAGCAAACCGGCGAGCTGTTCACCGGTTTCCCGGTGAGCGCCGATGACACGCTGCTGGATGTGGGCTGTGGTGACGGCGGTAACGTGCATTTCTGCGGCATGCGCGGGGCGAAGATCATCATCGCCGACATCGACGCCGCCAAGGTCGAATCCACCCGTCAGCGCCTCAGTGACACCCCGGCCCGCGACGTCGAATGTCACGTCACCGACTGCAATCCGCTGCCGATTGCCGATGCCACGGCCACCCGCGTGGTGTCCACCGAAGTCATCGAGCATGTGGACGACCCGGCGCAGTTCCTCGCCGAGCTGGTGCGTGTCGGCAAACCGGGCGCGCTGTATTTGCTCAGCGTTCCGCACCCGAGCTCCGAAGACCTGCAAAAGGACATCGCCGCGCCGGAGTATTTCCAGAAACCGAACCACATTCGCATCATCAGCGAAGAGCAGTTCAAGGCGATGGTCAGCGACGCTGGCCTGGAAGTGCTCAGCCACAGTCAGTACGGCTTTTACTGGTCGATGTGGATGCTGCTGTTCTGGGAAGCCAAGGTTGACTTCAGCAATGCCGACCACCCGTTGCTCAACCACTGGGCCGATACCTGGCAAGCGGTTTTGAGTTCGCCTCGTGGCGCGCAGATCAAGCAGGCACTGGATGCGGTCGTGGCGAAAAGTCAGGTGATCATTGCCCGCAAGCCGATGGCATAGACCTCTAAGTAGCAGCTGCCGAAGGCTGCGTCCGGCTGCGCAGCAGTCGTAAAATCAGGCGCTGCGGTTTTTCAGATAGACCGTACATTCAGGATTTACGACTGCTACGCAGCCGGACGCAGCCTTCGGCAGCTGCTACAAAGGTCCGCTTTGGCTCAAAGGTTTCTCATGATGTTTTTCACGCGTTTGATCGCCTTGTTGGCGGCGCTGGTACTGCTCAACGGTTGCGAGCAACAAGACGCGCCACCGCTCGATCAGCAGCTCTACGTCTGGCAACGGCAATGGACGCCGGCCCATGACGTTGCCCTGCGCGACAGTCGTGCGGACTTTTCGACGCTACGGGTGCTGGCCTTGCAGGCGTTTCCTCAGGCCGGTTGGCGTCGGGCGCGAATCGATCCGGGGCTGCTCAAACGCGATGGGCGGCCGCTGATTGCGGTGATTCGTCTGGATGGTCAGCTCAAGTCGTTGGACCAGGACGAAGTAACGGCGCAGATTCAACAGGTGCTCAGCGACTGGCAAGAGCAGGGGCTGACGTTGTCCGGCGTGGAAATTGACCACGATGCGGGCAACGCCCGACTACCGGCCTATCGAACTTTTCTGGCGCAGCTGCGTGCAGTTTTACCGGCGACTTTGTCGCTAAGTATTACGGCGTTACCGGCGTGGCTGGACAGTCCCGAGTTGCCGGCTCTTCTATTGACTGTCGATAGCAGCGTGTTGCAGGTGCACGCGGTGAGCGATCCACGGCGCGGGCTGTTCGACCCGGATCAGGCGCGAAAGTGGGCCAGAAACTGGAGTCGCCTCACGACGAAACCGTTCTATCTGGCGCTGCCGGCCTATGGTGTGGCCCTGTTGCCAAGCGCCAGTGGCGCACCGGTTGTGGAAAGCGAGGTGCCGGTGGGGCGGGGCGGCGAGCGCCGGGAACTGCTGGCTGATCCGCGGCAACTGAGCACACTTGCCGCTGAGTTGCGCGCCGATCCGCCGGCTCATCTGGCCGGCCTGATCTGGTTTCGCCTGCCGTTGGCGGGCGACCGCCGGGCCTGGAGCCTGACAACCCTGGGCGCGGTGGCTCGCGGTGACACGCTCGACAATCGCTTGAGTGTGAAACTTAGTGCGCAAGACGGCCTCTATGACATCAGCATCAGCAACCACGGCAACCTCGACACTGCTTGGCCTGAACGCGTGACCCTGGCCGTCGAGGGCTGTGATGGCGCCGATGCGCTGGCCGGTTATGCGTTGCAACAGAGCCCGGATCTGCTTACCTTCACCCGCCTTAGCGACGGCCGGATAGCGGCCGGTGGACAGCGAGCGGTCGGTTGGGCGCGCTGCACAAAAATTGATCAAGGAGGTTCGAATGTTCACCCGTAACTGGCCCCGCCATCTGCTCTGTTTGAGCCTCAGCTTGCCGCTGGGTTCGGCGCTGGCCTGCGGCCCGGACTTCCCGATGCGCCTGCTGGACAACCGAGGCCAGTCGCTGGCAGAGCTCCCCGAAGGTAACTTCCAGTTTGAGATCAATCGTCTCGGGCAGGCGATCACGGGGCTCAAACATGTTGCGCAATCTCCCAACAGCATGGAGGCGGCTGACTACATAGAACAGCGAGACACCGCCGAGCAGGCAGGACTAACGGCGGAACAGCAAGCGCTGGTGAAACAACTGCGCAGCCTGACGGATGCGCATCAGGTCGAAGAACAAGGCACGAGCCTGCCGGCCGAGCTCAGGCTGTATCTGGCGGGCGCTGTGGCGTTCAGTGCGGGCAATCATGGATTGGCCGCCGACTACTTCCGGAAAGTGCTGGCGTTGCCGGCCGATCAACGTGCCTTGCGCAGCACCTGGGCGGCGTACTCGCTGGGCCGGGCGCTGTTTGCCATGAGCACCGAGGCGCAAGCGTCGCCCGATCTGCTGGCGCAGGCGCGAACGGCGTTCGAGCAGACCCGTCAGCTGAGCATCGACGGCTTCAGCGACCCACTGGAGCTGGGTGTCGCCAGCCTCGGCGAAGAAGCTCGCGTGGCCCGTACCGCCGGCGACTGGGACAGCGCCATCGAACTCTACGCCGCGCAAAACCTCCACGGTTCAGCAGTCGGTTACACCTCGTTGAAGCTGTTGATGGCGGATCTGTTGGCGATGCCGGACGATCAATTGAGCGCGCTGCTCAAGGATAAACCGGTGCAACAACTGGCGACCGCGTCCTTGATCAGCCGCCTGGGCTGGTCATTCGGTGAACAACCAGCGAACGAATTGAAACTGATCAAACTGCTGCAAAGCAGCACGCGCGGCAGCCTGGATAACGCGGATCGATTGGCCGCGATGAACTATCAACAAGGTGATTACGCCAGCGCCAAGGCCTTCCTCGAGCACGCCGGTGACGGCGGCCTGGCGTGGTGGTTGCGAGCGAAACTGGCGTTGCGCGAGGGCGATAAAAACGCAGCGGCTGCGGCGTATGCCAAGGCGGCTCAGGCGTTCCCGCAGAATGAATCGTGGGGTGATCGCCGGACGCCGGACTTTGATTACGAGACGCTTCAACCCAAGTGCCGGGTCGAGGGTGAAAGTGCGATTCTGGCGCTGCAACGCGGGGATTATCTGCAAGCATTCGATCAGCTGTATCGTAGTCAGGGTATCTACTGGCTCGATGCCGCGACGGTGGCCGAACGGGTGCTGACCGTCGATGAACTCAAGCATTACGTCGACACGCAGGTGCCTGCGCCACCTCCGTTGAGCCAAGAGGATCGTGACAACTACGTACCGCTTCCGGTGGCAGCAAAATTGCGCAATCTGCTCGGACGCCGATTGCTGCGCGAAGAGCGATACGACGAAGCGCTGGCGTATTTCGACAATGCCGATCTACAGAAAAAAGCCCGGTTGTATGCGCAGCAACGTCAGCTGGCGGACGCCGCGTGGTGGCCGACCAAACGCGCCGCTGCCCTGTTCAATGCAGCCTGGACGGCGCGCGAGTGGGGGATGGACATTCTCGGCTACGAAATGGCTCCCGACTACGCCACGTTTGGCGGCAATTACAGCCTCGAAAACACTGATCTGAAAGTCGGACCATTAGTCGCCGAAGGTGAAGTTCAGCGCCAGCAAGCCAGTGCCGCCAAACCCGATGAGCGCTATCACTATCGCTTTGTGGCCACGGCATTGGCCAATCGCGCCGCCGATAACTTGCCTCACACCAGCCAGGCCTTTGCGGCGGTGCTGTGCGCAGCGGCGGGCTGGAACAGCAGCCTTGAAGAGCAAAGTGCTCTGTACCAACGCTATGTGAAGGAAGGACCTTATGTGGATTGGGCGGTGAATTTCGGTCACCAATGCCCTTATCCCGACTTCGAAAATGCCAGCAAACGTTACGTGACCCAGGCAACTGACGCGACGCGTTCGGTACTGCGGCCCTACAAGCGGCCATTGCAATACGGCGCTGTCATCGCCGTGACGGCAGTGGCGTTGCTGCTGATCAACCGTCGCCGCCGTCGTCGGGTGCAGTAAGGCTTACGCCTGTTGCACGAAGGTCAGCCGCACCGCGAAGCCGATCAACAGGCTGCCAAACAGCCATTGCTGGAGCCGCTGGGCTGAAGGACTGCGTTGCAGCCAACGGCCCAGCGCCGCGCCGACCAGCGCATAGGCGCTGTCGAAGATGAAGCCGACACTGACCAGCACCATGCCGAGGATCGCGAACTGCGTGAGCACTGATCCTGCGTGTGGATCGATGAACTGTGGCAGCAGCACCGAGCAGAACAGCAGCGCCTTGGGATTGAGCAGATTGGTGAACAAGCCGCGCTGGATCGCCACTGTCCAGCGTGGCTTTGCTGCTGTGGCGTCAGTGCCGTCCAGGTTCGGCAGCATCGTGGTGCGTAGGCATTGAATACCGATCCACAACAGGTACGCGGCACCGGCCAGACGCACCACATCGAAGGTCCACGGCGCGGCCTTGAACAACGCCGCCAACCCCAGCGCGGCCAATGCAACGTGACAACCTCGGGCAATGCCCAGGCCTATCGCGGTTGCCAATGCCGCCGCTTTACCCTGACGGGCCCCGGTTTGCAGCAGCAGGATCATGTCCGGTCCGGGCAGCAAATAAACTACCGCCAGTGCCATGAAAAACAGCCAGAGTCCTGCCATGTTGCGCCCCTTTCGTTGTCGATTCGGTAGGGCCAGTCTAGGGCGCAAGGGCAGGGCAGGTGGTTGCGTAGTCAGCTTCTAAAGTATGGAAAATTGGCATAACCTGCTGCTTCAACATGATCTAGCCATCAGGATCTGCCAAAACATGAAACTGGACGCCTACGACCGCAAGATCCTCGCGGCCCTGCAACGGGACGGTCGATTGAGCAATGTGCAATTGGCCGATGAAATCGGTCTGTCCGCCTCGCCCTGTTTGCGTCGGGTGCGGATGCTGGAGGAGGCCGGGGTGATTCGCGGCTATCAGGCTAATCTGGATCGCGACGAGGTGGGGCTTGGGCTGACGGTGTTTGTCGGGGTCAAGGTCGAACGGCACAACGACGAGCAAGCTGAAGCCTTTCGCGTGGCCGTGACGGCACTGCCGGAAGTGATTTCGGCGTTTCTGGTGTCTGGGGAATCGGATTTTCTACTGCAAGTGGTGGTGCCGGATTTGCGCGGGTATGACCGCTTTCTTACCGAGCGGCTGCTGAAGTTGCCAGGTGTGAGCGATATTCGCAGTAATTTTGCGATTCACACGGTGAAGACGCCGGGGGCGTTGCCGTTGGGGCATTTGCCGCTTTAGACCGAGTCGGCCCCATCGCGAGCAAGCTCGGCTCCCACACTGGTTTTGTGAACGCCACAAATCACCTGTGGGAGCCGAGCTTGCTCGCGATGGCGGTAGACCGGAAAACGAAAAACTCAAAGCCTTACATCTGCGTCGCCATCCCCTCCACATTCATCGCCGCCTGGCGCAACGCCTCGGACCGTGTCGGGTGTGGATGGCAAGTCAGCGCAATGTCCTCGGCCGAGGCGCTGAACTCCATTGCCACGCAATACTCGCCAATCATTTCACTGACGCTCGGACCCACCAGGTGGACGCCGAGAATTTCATCCGTGCGTTCATCGGCCAGCACTTTGGCGAAGCCTTCGGTCTCGTGGTTGATCTTGGCCCGACTGTTGGCGGTGAATGGGAATTTGCCGACCTTGTACGCGCGACCTTCGGCCTTGAGCTGCTCTTCGGTCTTGCCGACGCTGGCCAGCTCCGGTTTGGTGTAGACCACACTGGGAATCAGGTTGTAATTCACTTCACCGGCCTTGCCGACGATCTGTTCCACGCAGGCCGTGGCTTCGTCTTCTGCCTTGTGGGCGAGCATCGGCCCGGACGTGACGTCGCCGATCACCCACACGCCCGCCGCTTCGGTGCGGTGCCCTTTATTGGCGAGCATGCCGCGCTTGTCCGTGGCGAGGCCGACGTTTTCCAGCCCAAGGCCTTGGGTGTAAGGCCGGCGACCGATCGACACCAGCACGTAATCGGCCTCCAGCAACTCGGCGGTGCCGCCCGCCGCCGGTTCAATGCTGAGCTGAACACCGCTCGCCGATGCAGTGGCGCGGGTGACTTTCGAACTCAACTTGAAGGTGATGCCTTGTTTACTCAATGAACGCTGTAGTGTTTTGCCGGCCTCAACGTCCACACCTGGGCAGATGCGGTCGAGAAATTCGACTACCGTGACTTGAGCACCCAGGCGCCGCCACACAGAGCCCAGCTCCAGGCCAATGACGCCGGCGCCGATCACCACCAGATGCTTTGGTACTTCGGTCAGCGACAGCGCGCCGGTGGAGTCGAGGATGCGTTGGTTATCGATGTCGACGCCCGGCAGGGGAGTGGGCTCGGAGCCGGTGGCGATGATGATGTCTTTGGCGCTCAGCTCGGTCTTGCCGCCGCCACTGTCGGTGACCGTGACTTTGCCTGGCCCGTCGATGTAGCCCCAGCCCTTGATCCAGTCGACTTTGTTTTTGCGAAACAGAAACTCGATGCCCTTGGTCAGCCCGGTAACGCTTTCATCCTTTTGTTTCATCATCTGAGCGAGGTTGAGGATGGGTTTGACCTCGATGCCCAGGTTGGCGAATTCCGAACCCATGGCCGCGTCGTAGAGTTCGGACGCGTGTAACAGCGCCTTGGACGGCATGCAGCCGACGTTCAGACAGGTGCCACCGAGGGTCGCGCGACCTTCGACGCATGCTGCTTTCAAACCCAGCTGGCCTGCACGGATCGCTGCGTTATAACCGCCGGGGCCACCGCCCAGAATCACGACGTCGTAGCTGCTCATGGATGGACTCCTGAAGTGAAGGGATCGGGCTGGTTAAAAGTAGTAGCTGGCTAAAATTACGAACGTAATATGTGCGCTTCGCGTTGTTTCGGTCAAGGCTTCAGCCAAGCGAAAGGTTCAGCGTTTTTAGATAGAGGGATTTAGAACAGAAATTTCACCGCTTTCGTTATACCGTAACGAAATGCGGTGTCCGCGTTGAATAAACACTGGGGTGGTATGCAAGTCGATCTCGAAGTCGATGGCGCGCAAGTAGCAGGGTTGCCGCGCTTTCAGCAGGCGGTCTTTCAGGGGCGACGATTGCGTCAGTTCGCCATTGGCCTGAGTGCTTTGGCAGCGCTCGGTCTGGTATTGGCGTTATTTGTCGGATTGTTTGCGCCACAGTCGCTGTGGGGCGCATTGCTGGTAAATCAGAGCGCCGCTTTGCTGGTGCTGGTTGCCGGTCTGCAATCAGCCTGGTGGGTTACGCGGTGGCGTGCACAGACAATGAACCCGACGCCACCTGTGGTGGCCGTTGACGAAATTGTTGCGCCTGAAGGTTGGTATGAGCGATTGCTGGATGGGCTCAGTCGGCGCTCGGTACGCATGCTTGGCCAGATCGGCGCGCCAACGCTCTGGCTCGGCGGTTGGGCGCTGTTGACCTTGTTCAGCATCAGTCAATTCTGGAACCTCGCGTTACCGCCCGCAGCGCTGGGGTTATCGGCCAGTGTCGGGGCTGCTCTGGCGTTGCTGCTGGCGTTCGGTTTGCTGGTTGCTGAGCGGCAACTGGCTCAGGAAAACGTCGCCCAATGGCCAGAGGCCGGTGCACTGGCGCAACTGACTCGGGTGGCAATCATTTGCCTGGTGCTAGGCGCATTGTGTCTGTTGTTCGCCAGTGAAACATCGGTGTGGCCAGTGCGATTGGCGGTGCTGATCGGTTTACTGCCGGGGTTGGTCGCAGTCGAGTTGCTGCTGCGTGCGGTGTTGTCGCTGTTCAGTCCACAGCGCGAACAACTCGAACCTGCATTGCTGGCGCGCAGTTTTGTCGCTGACATGCTGCGCTGGCCACCGCAACCGCTGCTCGCCTTGCAGCACGAATTGCACAATCGGTTCGGCATCGACTTGCGGCAAATCTGGGCGTTCACTTACATGCGCCGGGCGTTTTTGCCGGTGCTGGCGGTGGTTGCCGTCGTCGGCTGGTCACTCACCGGCATTCACGAAATACCGTTGCAGGGGCGGGGTATCTACGAGCGTTTCGGCAAACCGGTGGAGGTGTTTGGTCCTGGTTTGCACGCCGGCTTACCTTGGCCTTTGGGTCGAGTGCTGAAGGTTGAAAACGGCGTGGTCCACGAGTTGGCCACCAGCGTTGGCGAAGCGTCGGCACCGGTTGTACCCGAGCCCGCGGAAGGCCCAGCGCCTGCGATTGCCAATCGGTTATGGGACGCCAGCCATGTGAACGACAAATCTCAGGTCATCGCCAGCAGCCGTGCCGACAAGCAGAGCTTCCAGATCGTCAACATGGACGTGCGTTTCGTCTATCGCATCGGCCTGACCGATCAAGCGGCGTTGGCGGCGACCTACAACAGTGCCGATGTACCGACGCTGATTCGCAGCACCGCCAGCCGGATTCTGGTGCATGACTTTGCCTCGCGAACCCTTGACGGTTTGCTCGGCGAGGACCGGGTAGGGCTCGCTGAAGAGATCGGTCGTGCCGTGCAGGCTGACCTGCAGAAACTGGACAGCGGTGTGGAAATTCTCGCCACTGTGGTAGAGGCGATTCATCCACCGGCCGGCGCTGCCAATGCTTATCACGGTGTGCAGGCCGCGCAGATCGGTGCTCAAGCATTGATCTCACGGGAACGCGGTGCCGCCGCCGAGGCGACCAATTTGGCGCAACTGCAAGCGAGTATTGCGCGCGATCAAGCGACCGCCAGTGCCCATGAAATCAACGCCACGGCACAGGCAGCGGACCTGAAATTCAGCGCGGAGCAGAAAGCCTACACCAGCGCCGGTCAGGCTTTTGTGCTGGAGCAATACCTCAGCCAACTGAGCCAGGGCCTGGCCAACGCCAAGCTGCTGATTCTTGATCATCGTCTGGGTGGCAGCAGCAATGCGCCGACCATCGACCTCCGTACTTTCACGCTGCCGGCTGATCCTGCGTCGCCGCGTACGAGCGCCCAGCCAGGAGCTACCCATTGAGCCAGTCGCACACACACGATCACGATGACCACACCGGCCACGATCACGGCCATGGCGGACATCACCACGGTCACCACCATCACCACCACGGCGATCCACAAGAAGCCGGCCCGTTTCCCTGGCGGCGCATGGGCTGGGCGGCGCTGCTCGTGGCGTTTGCCATCGCTGCCGCAAGCCTTGTTCAAGTGCGTTCGGGGGAAGCCACCGTGATCACGCGCTTTGGCAATCCATCGCGGGTTTTGCTGGAGCCGGGTCTTGGCTGGCGTTGGCCGGCCCCGTTTGAAGCGGCCATTCCTGTCGACTTGCGGCTGCGCACCACCTCCAGTGGGTTGCAGGATGTCGGCACTCGCGACGGTTTGCGCATCATCGTTCAGGCTTACGTGGCGTGGCAGGTGCAGGGCGATCCGGAGAACGTGCAGCGCTTTATGCGCGCGGTGCAGAATCAGCCGGATGAAGCGGCGCGGCAGATCCGCACCTTTGTCGGCTCTGCGCTGGAAACCACGGCTGCCAGTTTTGACTTGGCGAACCTGGTTAACACCGACGCCAACCAAGTTCACATTGCCGACTTTGAGGCGCAACTTCGTCATCAGATCGATCAGCAGTTGCTTACTACCTATGGCGTGCGTGTGCTGCAAGTCGGCATCGAGCGTCTGACTCTGCCGTCGGTAACCTTGACCGCCACTGTGGATCGCATGCGGGCCGAGCGTGAAACAATCGCCACCGAACGCACTGCAATTGGCAAGCGCGAAGCCGCGCAAATTCGTTCCGCCGCTGAGCGGGATGCGCGAATCGTGCAAGCCGATGCAACGGTGAAAGCCGCTGATATCGAAGCTCAATCGCGTGTCGAGGCCGCGCAAATTTACGGCCGTGCGTATGCCGGCTCTCCGCAGCTGTACAACTTACTGCGCTCACTCGACACCTTGGGCACCATCGTTTCGCCGGGCACCAAACTGATATTGCGCACGGATGCTGCGCCATTCCGGGTGTTGGTTGACGGACCGCCGACTCTCGAAAACAAGTCCGGGTCGCAGCCATGAGTTTAGTTCCACGTGGAACACATGAGTTAAGTAGCCCTTGGATTCAGGCTGGGCGCCTGGCTTTTCTCGCGCTTTACGCGGTGACTGTGCTCGCCGCGTTAGCCTGGGCGTTCTCCAATGTGCGACAAATTGATCCACAGAATCGCGCGGTGGTCCTGCATTTCGGTGCGCTGGATCGCATCCAGAACGCCGGTTTGTTGTTGGCATGGCCGCGACCTTTTGAGCAGGTGGTTTTACTGCCGGCGGCAGATCGCATTATCGAACGTCGAGTGGAAAACCTTCTGCGCAGTGATGTTGCCTTGCAGGCTGATCGCGCTGCCACGTTTGCCACGCCGCTCAGTGATGCACTCGCCGGTTCCGGCTATTTGCTGACGGGTGATGCCGGCGTGGTGCAACTCGATGTGCGGGTGTTCTACAAAGTCACCGAGCCGTATGCCTTTGTGCTGCAAGGTGAACATGTGCTGCCAGCGCTGGATCGGCTAGTCACCCGCAGCGCTGTGGCCCTGACCGCGGCGCGAGATCTGGACACCATTCTGGTGGCGCGTCCGGAACTGATCGGCGCCGACAATCAGGCGGCTGAACGACGTGAACGTCTACGCGGTGATCTGGTGCAAGGCATCAATCAACGATTGGCCGAGCTGACAGCAACAGGGCAGGGGTTGGGTATTGAAGTCGCGCGAGTCGACGTGCAATCGAGTCTCCCCGGCCCTGCGGTGAACGCTTTCAACGCAGTATTGACCGCGAGTCAGCAGGCCGACAAAGCCGTGGCGAACGCGCGCACCGAAGCCGAGAAGGCGACCCAAGCCGCCAACGAACAAGCGGATCGAACGCTGCAAGTGGCCCATGCCCAAGCTAGTGAACGGTTGGCAAAAGCGTCTGCCGACACCGCCACCGTACTGAGCCTGGCCACGGCGCAACAGCAGGGCACCGACCCGCAAATGCTGCTGCGTATTTACCGTGAGCGGATGCCGAAAATTCTCGGTCAAGCCGGCTCCGTGACCACCGTCAATCCGAAAGATGATTCCCGCCTGATCATTCAGGGAGCTGCACAATGACCGCGCAAACCGCCGCCGCACCGAGCATGTTGTCCTCGGCCGAACAACGTAGCGCCGCTCGCCAACTGACGCTGGCCATGCTCGCCCTGGGTCTGCTCGGGCTCGGTCTGATCTGGCGCTGGTTGTCGCCGGAGCAGACCGGCGTTAGCCAATTGCTGCTCGGGTTTGCATCGCTGTTGGTGGCCGTGCCGGTGATGCGTTCGGCGTGGTATAGCCTGCGTTACCCGAGCTTGCACGGGATCACCGACCAGTTAATCGCGCTCGCCATGCTCGGCGCCTGGGCCACGGGTGATCTGCTGACCGCCGCGTTGTTGCCGATCATCATGATTTTCGGCCATGTGCTGGAAGAGCGCAGCGTGATCGGTTCTCAGGAAGCGATTCATGCTCTTGGCAAACTCACCCGCAGTCATGCGCGCAAGGTTCAGGCCGATGGCTCGGTCCTCGAAGTCGACAACAGCACCCTCAAGGCCGGTGACCTGGTAGAAGTGCGTGCCGGTGATCGCGTACCGGCGGATGGCCGGGTGTTGTCCGGTCAGGCGAGCCTCGATACCGCTTCGATTACCGGTGAGTCGGTGCCGATGGAAGCCGGCGTTGGCATGCCGGTGTTCGGAGGCGCGATCAACCTCGATGGCCTGCTTCGCATTGAAGTGACCCGCACCGGTAATGAATCGACCCTGGGCAAAGTCATCGCGCTGATGCAAAGCGCCGAACGCTCCAAGCCACCGATTACTCGCTTGCTGGAGCGTTATGCCGGCAGCTACATGGTGCTGGTGTTGTTGCTGGCCGCAGTGACTTGGTTTGTCACCAACGACGCCCAAGCAATGCTCGCGGTGCTGGTCGCGGCGTGTCCTTGTGCGCTGGTGTTGTCGGCGCCGGCGACGGCCATTGCCGGGGTGGCGGTGGCGGCGCGGCACGGCATTTTGATCCGCAGTTCGGCGTTTCTTGAAGAGCTGGCAGACCTGACGTCGTTGGTGGTGGATAAAACCGGCACGCTGACGTTTGGCACCTTGCGCTTGCAGTCCATCGAAGGTCCGCTGGTAGACCGCAGTCACGTCTTGAAACTGGCCGCCAGCCTTGGTTCGGCCAGCAGTCATCCGGTCAGTCGAGCACTCGCCGGGCTGGTCACGCAGGAGGATTTTCTGCTGCTGTCGGACATCCACGAGCGCCAGGGTTTGGGCGTGGTGGCCATGACCGAGCAGGGCGAGGCCGCACTCGGTCGCCCGGAATTGTTCGCGCAATTGGGCATTGCTACGTCGGCGGTTCCTGAACATGACGGCCCGATAGCAGGATTGGCGCTTAACGGTGAGTTTCTCGCCTGGCTATTGCTGGCCGACAGCGTCAAACCCGAGGCACGATTTGCTTTGAGTGAGCTGCGAGAGCTTGGCCTGGGTCGGCAATTGCTGCTCACCGGGGATCGGCAGAGCGTCGCGCATACGCTGGCGCGCGATGTCGGAATCAGCGATGTCGAAGCGCAGGCGTTGCCTGAGGACAAGCTCAATCGCGTGCTTAAAGAAATTGGCAGCGGCTTCCGACCGATGGTGGTCGGGGACGGGATCAACGACTCACTGGCGCTCAAGGCCGGTGTCGTGGGTGTCGCAATGGGCGCGGGCGGGGCAGACATCGCATTGGCCTCGGCCGACATCGTGTTGATCGGCAGCGACCTGCGTCGGCTCGGCACCTGTGTGCGCTTGAGTCGCCAATGCCGCCAGACCTTGCAGGTCAATGTGATCATTGGTTTGGGCTGGACACTGGCGATTGTTGCCTTTGCCGCTTTTGGCTGGCTCGGTGCGGCAGGGGCGATGATTGCAGCGTTGCTGCATAACTTGAGCACGTTGCTGGTGCTGGGCAACGCCGGACGTTTGCTGCGATTTCAGGAGCCTTTGCTCAAGCTCAAGGAAGACAACTGAGAGAATCGAAAACTTTTTGCAGGCCTCTGTAACGCCTTTGGGGCAGTGCTCTCTAGTGCTGTGTCGGGACTGAACAACATTCCAGCCGACAACCCTGACGATAACCGAGGATACAAAAATGAATTTCAAATCCGCTACTTCTGGTGCCGCTCTCGCTTTCGCCGCTGCCACCCTGTTTGCCGGTGTTGCCACTCAGGCTCAGGCCGCCGACGCAGCTCAGGTTCACTGCTACGGCGTGACCTCGTGCAAAGGCATGAACGATTGCAAAACCGCAGAAAACGCCTGTAAGGGGCAGGGGGTTTGCAAAGGTCACGGTTTCAAGGCGATGACTCAGACCGAATGCATGAACGCCGGTGGCAAGGTCGGCGCATAACCGACCACCGCTTGGCGCCGCGGTGGTTTCCCCCTTGCCACTGCGGCCATTTTGCGAGGAGTCCGCAAATGTCTGCATCCCTTCCGTGTCTGGGCTACGGCCTGGGTTTACGCAGTGCTTACTACCAACAAATTCTTGATCAGTCGCCGGCCGTGGACTGGTTCGAAATCGTCTCCGAAAATTTTATGGTGCAGGGCGGCAAAGCCCTTTACTACCTTGACGCCATCGCCGAGCGTTATCCGCTGGTGATGCATGGCGTGTCGTTGTCCATCGGTGGGCCTCATGCGCTGGATTCGGGCTATCTGCAACAACTCAGACTGTTGGCTGATCGAGTAAAACCGGCGTGGATTTCCGATCACTTGTGCTGGAGCCGCGGCAACGCCCATCAGCTTCATGATTTGCTGCCATTACCGTACACCGAAGAAAGCCTTCATTACGTCGCGGACCGAGTGCGTCAGGTGCAAGACTTTTTGCAGCGTCCACTGGTGTTGGAGAATGTCTCCAGCTATGTGCGTAGCGCTGGCGATGATTTCAGCGAGTGGGAATTTCTTGAAGCACTGAGTCGGCTGAGCGATTGCGAGTTGTTGCTGGACGTGAATAACGTCTATGTCAGCTCACGCAATCATGGCTTCGATCCGTGGACATTCATTCAAGGATTGCCAGCGAACAAGATTCGCCAACTTCACTTGGCGGGCCACAGCGATTACGGCGATTACGTCATCGACACCCATGACCATCCCGTCAGCGATCCGGTCTGGGCGCTTTACCAACGAACCCTCGACTACCTCGGCCCGGTCGCCACGTTGCTGGAGCGCGATGACCATTTCCCGCCTTTTGAAGAATTGCTCACTGAACTGCAAACAGCCCGGGAGCTGGGCGAGGGCGTGTTGGCCCGGAGACAGAAATGCGCCTGAACGATTGGCAACTGGCCTTTGAATGTTACCTGTTGGGAGAGTCTTCGACGGCTGATATCGCGCTCGGTTCAAGCCTGATCGGCGGCCCGACGCTGGGTGTCAGCACCGGGCTGGCGATTTATCACAATGCTTATCAAGCGCGGCTTCAGGAAGTGTTGCGCGGCGACTATCCGGCGATCCTGAACTGGCTGGGTGACGACGAGTTCGAACAGCTCGCCGCAGCTTATTTGCGTCAGAATCCCTCGGCTCATTACAGCCTTCGTTGGCTCGGCAATGGGTTCGAGGCGTTCATTCGCCAACATTTGGTGCCTGAGCAAAGTGCGCCATTGGCCGAACTGGCGGCGTTTGAATGGGCTTTCACGCTGGCATTCGATGCGCATCCAGGAACGCCGTTGACGATGCAGGACATGGTGATTTTGGCACCGCAAGACTGGCCGACGCTGCAAGTCAGCCCCAGTCCATCACTGCAATGGCAGGAGTGTGCCTTCAACAGTGTGGCGATTTGGCGATCGGTAAAGGATGAAACTACGTTTCCCGGCAGTACGGCGCTCGACGATCCCCACGTGGTGGTGATTTGTCGAAATGATCTTGTTTGCCAGTATCGGAGCCTGGAGCCTCTAGAGGCCAACGCTCTAAAAGGCATGTTTGAGCGGGACTGGAATTTTGCTGAACTGTGCTCTGAATTGACAGTCATCTATGGAGAGGGCGCACCACTTCAAGCTGTAACCTGGCTTAAGCAGTGGATTCACGATGGCTGGTTGCAGATTCGCTGATTATAGAAAACGGCTAGTAATTGGATAGCCAGCTAATTTTCAGAGATGGTCTACCCTCACATCAGACGTCTGAAACAAGGGGATTGTCCATGCTCGCGCACCTTCCACCGGCCTTACAGAATCTGCAGTTACCGTTACGCCTGCGACTCTGGGACGGCCATGAATTCAATCTGGGACCGACGCCCAGCGTCACGATTGTGGTCAAGGATCCACAAATGGTTACCCAGTTCACCCATCCAAGCCTGGACGCGCTCGGAGCGGCGTTTGTCGAGGGCAAACTTGAGCTGGAAGGTTCCATCAGCGACGTCATCCGCGTCTGCGATGAATGGAGCCAGGCGATGTTGGACGAGAACGACGACGATCAACCCGTTCGTACCGCCCACGACAAGGAAACCGACGCGAAGGCCATTTCCTACCATTACGACCTTTCCAACGCGTTCTATCAGCTGTGGCTCGACAGCGACATGGCGTATTCCTGCGCGTATTTCGAGACCGGTAGTGAAACTCTGGAGCAGGCCCAGCAGGCCAAATTCCGCCACTTGTGTCGCAAGTTGCGGTTACAGCCTGGCGAATACTTACTGGATGTCGGTTGCGGCTGGGGCGGGCTGGCGCGGTATGCAGCGCGGGAGTTCGGCGCGAAGGTGTTTGGCATTACGCTCAGCAAAGCGCAACTCGATCTGGCACGCGAACGCGTGAAAGAGGAAGGTCTGGAAGATCTGGTCGAATTGCAACTGCTCGACTACCGCGACCTGCCTCAGGACGGGCGCTTCGACAAAGTGGTCAGTGTCGGCATGTTCGAACACGTGGGCCACGCCAATTTGGCGGAGTACTGCAAAACCTTGTTCGGCGCGGTGAAAGAGGGCGGTCTGGTAATGAACCACGGGATCACCGCCAAACACATTGACGGCCGGCCGGTGGGGCGCGGTGCCGGCTACTTCATTGGGCAATATGTGTTCCCCAACGGCGAGCTGCCGCACCTCTCGATGATCGCTGCTGAAATCAGTGACGTGGGGCTGGAGATCGTCGATGTCGAAAGCCTGCGCCTGCATTACGCGCGTACCCTGGATCACTGGAGCGAACGCCTGGAAGACAATCTGGAAGCGGCGTCCAGGCAAGTCCCGGAGCAAACCTTGCGGATCTGGCGGCTGTACCTGGCGGGATGCGCTTATGCATTTGCCAGGGGCTGGATCAACTTGCACCAGATCCTCGCGGTTAAAGCCCATCCTGATGGCAGCCATGAGCTGCCATGGACGCGCGACGACATCTACAACCCTTAAAGAATCGGTGAAATAAGCCGGGCGACCCGCATGCCGAATTGCTGCACGCGGCGGGTCTCCCGGCCTTCGTCTTTGGCGATTTCATGCGCCTGAGCGAAGTCATCGTTGAGCATCTGTTCCACCTGCGCGGCAAACACGCTGTCGACCGTCAACAACATCACTTCGAAGTTGAGCCGGAACGATCGGTTGTCCATGTTGGCACTGCCGATGGCGCTGATTTCACTGTCGATCAACACCACTTTCTGGTGCAGGAAACCGGGTTGATAACGGAATACTCGAACACCGGCGCTTACGGCTTCGAAGGCGTACAGGCTGGAGGCGGCGTAGACGATGCGGTGGTCTGGACGAGAAGGCAGCAACAGTCGCACATCTACACCCCGCAACACTGCCAACCTGAGTGCCGCAAATACCGCTTCGTCGGGGATGAAATAGGGGGTGGTGATCCACACTCGCTCAGTCGCGGCATGGATGGCTTCGACGAAGAACAACGAACAGGTTTCGTAGGAATCCGCCGGGCCGCTCGCCAAAAATTGGCAAAGCACGCCGTCGTCGGGATACACGTCCGGCAGGATCAATGGCGGCAATGACCGCGCAGCCCAAAACCAGTCTTCGGCAAACGACTCCTGCATACAGGCCACCACCGGACCGCGTACTCGAACATGTGTGTCTCGCCACGGCGCCAGCGGTGGTTTCTCGCCCATGTATTCGTCGCCCACGTTATGTCCGCCCACGAAGCCCAGCACTCCATCGACCACTACGATCTTGCGATGGTTGCGGAAGTTGACCTGGAAGCGGTTGAGCCAGCCACTGCGGGTGGCGAACGCTTTGACTTCAACGCCGGCATCGCGTAACGGTTGCACGTAACTTTTGGGCAGGGCGTGGCTGCCAATGCGGTCGTAAAGCAGGTAAACCGCGACGCCTTCGGCGGCTTTTTTCAGCAGCAGATTGTGCAGGCGTTGGCCCAGACGATCATCGTGGATGATGAAAAACTGAATCAACACCGCTACCTTAGCGTTGCTGATGGCTTCGAAAATCGAATCAAACGTGGCATGGCCATTGATCAATAAGTGCACTTCGTTGTTCGCCAGGCACGGCATTCGGCCAAGCTTGGGCATCGCCCGCAACGACGCGTAAGCATTGGACGCACGAGCGGTCAGTGCCTCCTCGAACCATGGACGCCAGTTGAGTTCGGAGACGGCTTTGCGCATCTCTTCGTTGGCCTGGCGCCGAGCCTTGATGTAACCATCAAAGGTACTGCTGCCGAAGATCAGATACGGAATGAGTGTGAGGTAGGGCATAAACACCAACGAAAGCGCCCAGGCGATCGATCCCTGAGCGGTACGTACGTTGAGCACGGCGTGAATGGCCGCGATTGTGCCCAGCGAGTGAAGCAGTGCAATGGTGTAGCCGAAAATGTGTGGTCCGAAGTAATCCATGGGGGCAGCCCTGCTCCTGAAGATTCAGTGCTTAACAGACCATGTTCCGTGCAAAATGTCGCTATTTAATTGGCCCATGAACCGAAACCGAAGGTTGGCGTCTAACGGCCACTACTGATCAGGAGTTACTCGATGAACGTTCGTCTGCTGGGTTTGGCCATGGCTATTGGTTTGTCACTTCCTGTGGCGGCTCATGCACAGAAACTGCAACCCGGATTGTGGGAATTGACCACAAGCAACATGAAGGTCGATGACCAGAACCTGCCGGACTTACAACTGATCCTCGGTCAGTTGCAGAGCCAGATGACCCCGGAACAGCGCGCGCAACTGGAGAAGCAGGGCATTACCATGGGCGGCAAAGGAATTCGGGCATGCCTGACGCCGGAGCAGGTGCAGACCGACGACATTCCACTGACGGACCCGCAATCGGGCTGCAAGCAGGAAGTCACCGACCGCACCGGCAACCAGTGGAAATTCCGTTTCAGCTGTCCCAAAGCGCAAGGCGCCGGTGTGGCCACGTTCCTCAGTGACCGTGAGTTCACGACCAAGGTCAACGGCACCTTCAACGCCACCGGCATCCAGCAAAAGGGCAGTCTCGAAAGCCGCGCTGTGTGGCTGGGGCAGGATTGCGGAACGGTCAAGCCAAGAGCCTAAGACCTTCCTTCGCCGTAAACCCGCTTCCTGCATGATCGTGTGGGGGCGGGTTTGATTCAGCTACTGACACGCCTCCTCCCAGTTCCACCGGCTTTCGGCGACGGCATCGTGAGCGTGAAGGCTCTCAGCGTGGACCACGCGAATGTGGAAGGCGCTGATATCGGGGGAGCGTTTCAAGGCAACGTTCAGACGTCGCGCAGCGTCTTCGCAGAACATCAGGTTCTGACCATTGGCCAAAGCGAATGCCTGTTCATCGGCGCGCTTTACCGCTGTTTGTACGGCGGTGCCGAGTGCTGCTTCGGCCTCGTTGATGAGTGCAATCAGCGGCAGGTCATCCCGATGATTGTCCAGCCGCAAGCACAAATGCGCGGTGCTGCGTTGACTATGGGGCGTCGCTATGATGCCTTTTGTGGAACCGAGCCATGCCAAAACGTCCGCGTGTTGCAGTGACGTGGCGGCAAAGTCATCGATGAATTTCTGCTGAATCAACTGCCGTGACAGTGCCGCTGAGCATGGGCATGTCGAGGAATAAGCAACGTTGATTTTCAGTTCCACGTGGAACATCGCGTTTTTCAGACGCGCTTCGATGCTCACTGGATAGGTTTTCCAGCCGGCCAATGGGCTGATTAACGCCGGCCGTTTGAGCAGTAAGTCGCCGTGGATTTTTAAGTACGCGCTGGTGGAAAGTCCCTGGTGAGTATCGAGAAAACGTTGCAAGACTCGTCGCAATAGAGTGGGACTCAGGTTTTCCTGCTCGAGCATTTCCAGCGCCAGATACAACCGTGACATATGAATCCCGCGTGCCTCTCCTTCATCGAGGCTCACTCCAGCGTCAGCCCTTGCACTCATTCGCTGACCATCGAATAAAACAGGAAGAGCAATGCCGCACATGCCCACCCAGTCGAGTGGCAGTGCTTGGCGAGAGGCTTGCGCAGCAATATCCGGCAGAGTCAGCGCGTTCATGGGCAGATCCATCGTAAAGAGGTGGCTTGATTGTATTGTTATACTATAACATCAAATCAGGCCCGACTCTGCGACCGGGCATCCCTGTGAGGAATACCTGATGCCCAATCGTCTCCCGGTGACCGTCCTGTCGGGCTTTCTCGGTGCCGGAAAAAGCACGCTGCTTAACTACGTATTGCGTAACCGCGACAACCTGCGGGTCGCCGTCATCGTCAACGATATGAGTGAGATCAACATCGATGGCAATGAAGTCCAGCGTGATGTCAGCCTGAACCGCGCAGAAGAAAAGCTCATCGAAATGAGCAACGGCTGCATTTGCTGCACCTTGCGCGAAGACCTGCTCGACGAAGTCAGCAAACTCGCCAGGGATGGTCGCTTTGATTACTTGTTGATCGAATCCACCGGCATCTCCGAACCGCTGCCCGTGGCGGAAACCTTCACCTTCCGTGATGAAAAAGGGCAAAGCCTGGCCGACATCGCGCGGCTCGACACCATGGTCACCGTGGTGGATGGCGTGAACTTCCTGCTCGACTATCAGGCTGCCGAAAGTCTCGGCTCACGCGGTGAAACGCTGGGCGAGGAGGACGACCGCTCGATCACTGACCTGTTGATTGAGCAGGTCGAATTCGCCGACGTCATCCTGATCAGCAAGATCGACTTGATCAGCAGCTGCGAGCGCCAGGAGCTGATCGCGATTCTTCAACGCCTCAACGCGAAGGCAGACATCATCCCGATGGTCATGGGTGAAGTACCCCTGGAAAAAATCCTGAACACCGGTCGCTTCGACTTTGAAAAGGCCGCTCAGGCGCCAGGCTGGTTGCAGGAACTACGTGGTGAGCACGTGCCGGAAACCGAGGAATACGGCATCGCCTCGACTGCTTACCGAGCCCGTCGCCCCTTTCATCCACAGCGCTTTTTCAGCTTTATCGACCGCCCATGGGTGAATGGAAAACTACTGCGCTCCAAAGGTTTTTTCTGGCTGGCCAGCAAACCCATGGACGCCGGCAGCTGGTCCCAGGCTGGAGGTTTGATGCGCCATGGTTTCGCTGGGCGCTGGTGGCGTTTCGTGCCGAAAACCCAGTGGCCGCAGGACGAAGAAAGCACGGCCGGGATCATGGAGAACTGGACCACCGCCACCGGAGACTGCCGCCAGGAGTTGGTGTTCATCGGCCAGAACATAGACTTCGCACAGCTCTGCGCCGAACTCGACGATTGTCTGCTGACGGATGCCGAAATGGCCTTGGGTGTCGAAGGTTGGCGATTGCTGGCAGACCCGTTTGGCCCATGGCACGAAGAGGCTGCCGCCTGATGTTGGCGCCGAGTCTGAAGCGGCGTCCCGCGGTTCATCCCGTTCAAGGCGAAACGCCGCAAACGCTGGCCCGAATCCTCGATGACGACGTAAACCTCGCCATTTGGCAGCGCCAACTCCCGGTGCATATCGTAGATTTTGGTCAGTTGCTGCTGTCCCTGAACGCACCGCTAGCCGAGTCGTTGGTCCTGGAGTTGCCGAGCGATGACGCCGAACCCAATCTGCAGGGGCTGGCCTCAGGCTTCAGCGATCTACAAGGGTATGAGGGGTTCATTGCCGACGTGTCGTGGTTGGTCAGCGCGTTTGCCTGTTTGTTGGGCGCCAAGCGCATCGGCCTGCGTCTACGGGTACTGGACAAGGCCATGTGCCCGCGTTTTCACGTCGATCACGTGCCGGTGCGGTTGATCACGACGTATTCTGGCATCGGCAGTCAGTGGCTGCGAGAGGGCGTTATGGAGCGTCGCCAACTGGGCAGGCCTGAGGCCGAACCTGTACAAGATTCGCTGATCGAGCAAATCGCCAGCGGGGAAGTGGCGCTGTTCAAAGGCGAGAAATGGCATGGTAACGAAGGTTTCGGCCTGATCCACCGCTCGCCGCAACCGGCACCGGGCGAGCGTCGTTTGATCCTGACCCTCGATTGGCTCGGCTAACGCCTCAAGGCTTGAGCCAGTTGCCTTGGCTCTGTGTTTCGCAAAACGGCTTCAAATAGGCAGCATCGGTGGCCACGCCGTAATAGTGAATATCCTGCCGGTAAGGCATATTGGCAACTTGAGCGTTGCTGCACACCCCGAATGCGCCGGTTGGGCATTGGTCGACGTACTGCACGTCGACTGTTTGCCCGGCCAGATTGGGCTGGCAAAAGCCGTCGGTAAAGAGTTTTTCCGGGATGTTTCTGTTCTGCTGGCAGACTTTCACGTCCAATCGCGCGGATGTGGTATGTACCACACAAGCTTGGGCAAGTACCTCGCTGGAACACAGCGCCAGCAGTAACGACAATCCCATCAACCGCATCTTTTACCTCCTCAGAAAATGCCGACCATGTTGCAGAACATTCCCACTCACGTCATTGCGGGCCCTTTGGGCGCAGGCAAAACCAGCCTGATCAAGCACCTGTTGACGCAGCGGCCGGTCGGCGAGCGCTGGGCGGTGCTGATCAACGAATTCGGTCAGATTGGCCTCGACGCTGCGCTGCTGACCTCGGATACCGATGGTATCGCACTAGGCGAAGTGGCCGGCGGCTGTTTGTGTTGCGTCAATGGGGCACCGTTTCAGATCGGGCTCGGGCGGTTACTGCGCAAGGCAAAGCCGGATCGGTTGTTCATAGAACCCTCTGGCCTTGGACATCCGGTCCGGTTGCTTGAACAGTTGAGGGAGGCTCCGTGGGGCGGTGTACTGTCGGTACAACCCTGCGTACTGGTGCTGGACGCCCAGGCGCTCGCTGCCGGCAAACCGCTGCCTGAGGCGCAACAGGAAGCGTTGAACAGCGGCGGCCTGTTGGTGTTGAACAAGGCGGAAGGCCTCGACTTCGATGATCGCCAGCGAATCGCCGCGCGGTTACCTCCTGGTCCTCTGTATTGGACGCAGCAAGCTCGGTTGCCGTTGAGCAACTTGCCCGGGCTTCATGCACGGGCTGTAGCGGGTGTGGATAACTTCGTCGCGCCCAAGGGGCTGGCGCAGATGCCCGCCATCTGGACCGATCCCGCGCTGCCGATTTGCTTGAGTCAGGAGCAGGAGGGGGGCTGGAGCATCGGCTGGCGTTGGCATCCGAGCCAGACGTTCGATGCGGCGCTCATTGGCCAATGGCTTGAAAGCCTTTCCTGGCGGCGGGCGAAGCTGGTTATCCACAGCGTCGACGGTTGGGTTTCGGCCAATGCGTTGGATAACTCGGAACTGGAATGGAAGCCCAGCGAATGGCGCCAGGATTCGCGGATAGAGCTGATTTTCAGTGAGCCGCAGGATGTTGAATCACTGCAAAGCGTTCTGGCCGACTGTCGGTCGGGTTAAGGGCGCCACTTGGTGTGTTCTTGCCGCCACTGGCTCAACTCGATCACCTCGGCGCGCGGCTTCGCTACATCGACTACGACAGGCGTGTCGTCAAACGGCATCGGGTAGGGCGCCAGTTCGATCTGCGCGCTGTGGGCGCCGAATTGCGTGATGGTGCCGTTGTGGCGGGTTTCACCGGTCACGGTGAATTCAAAGTTGTACACGCGGGCCAGGCGCCGCCGGCCGTTGGCGTCTTTGATGAACGCGATCTTTTTCAGGGCGACGTTGCCGTCCAGCAACTCGATGCCGAGCTTGGCACAATGCTGTTTGACCCGCTCCAGCGCGCGCTCGCGTAAGCCGTGGTTGTGCCACAGCCACGCGCCACCGGTGGCGAGCAGCATCAGCACGAAGATATTTCCGAGGGTCAGCATCAACAGATTGCTCCAACTAGATGGTGTCAGCTTAACTGCGTCGCCGGTCTGTCGTACAGGCTGCGTTTCGTCGCATACTGAGCGGCTTGAATTTCAATGATTTTACGGAAAACTCACCGCATGAAACGCACGCCCCATCTGCTCGCCATTCAGTCCCACGTGGTGTTCGGCCACGCTGGCAACAGCGCCGCGGTTTTCCCGATGCAGCGGGTCGGGGTGAATGTCTGGCCGCTCAACACCGTGCAGTTCTCCAACCACACCCAGTACGGCCAGTGGACGGGTGAAGTGCTGGCACCCCACCAGATCCCTGAGTTGGTCGAAGGCATTGCCGCGATTGGCGAGCTGGGCAACTGCGATGCGGTGCTGTCCGGCTACCTCGGTAGTGCTGCTCAGGGCCGGGCGATCCTGACCGGCGTGGCGCGCATCAAGTCGATGAATCCCAAGGCACTGTATTTGTGCGACCCGGTGATGGGCCATCCGGAGAAAGGCTGTAGCGTACCGGCCGAAGTCAGCGACTTCCTGCTGGAAGAAGCGGCGTCGGTGGCTGACTTCATGTGCCCGAACCAGTTGGAACTGGACAGCTTCTCGGGACGCAAACCGCAGTCACTGTTCGATTGCCTGGCCATGGCGCGAGCGCTGTTGGCGCGTGGGCCGAAGGCGGTATTGGTCAAGCATTTGGACTATCCCGGTAAACCGGCGGATGGCTTCGAGATGTTGCTGGTGACTGCCGAGGGCAGCTGGCATCTGCGTCGCCCGCTGCTGGCGTTTCCGCGTCAGCCGGTGGGCGTGGGCGACCTGACGTCCGGGCTGTTCCTGGCGCGGGTGTTGTTGGGCGACAGTCTGGTCGCTGCGTTCGAGTTTACAGCGTCTGCGGTGCATGAAGTGCTGCTGGAGACTCAAGCTTGCGCCAGCTATGAGCTGGAACTGGTGCGGGCGCAGGATCGGATTGCTCATCCGCGGGTACGGTTTGAGGCGACGGCGATCAGTCTCTGATCCGTGTTGAACCCATTCGCGAGCAGGCTCGCTCCCACCCTTGAACTGTGTCGCTCACAAATTCACTGTGGGAGCGAGCCTGCTCGCGATGGCTATCTAAAACGGGTCACAGATCTCAGGCATCACCCTTGATTTCCTGATACCGCTTTTCCAGCTCCTGACGAATCTGCCGACGCTGCTGTGCCTGGATGAAGCGGCGTTTTTCTTCGCTGTTATGCGGTTGCAGCGGCGGGACGACAGCGGGTTTGCGGTTGTCATCCACCGCGACCATGGTGAAAAAGCAGCTATTGGTGTGGCGCACCGAGCGCTCGCGGATGTTCTCGGTCACGACCTTGATGCCCACCTCCATGGAGGTGTTGCCGGTGTAGTTGACCGAAGCCAGAAAGGTCACCAATTCGCCGACATGAATCGGCTCGCGGAAAATAACCTGGTCCACCGACAGAGTCACCACGTAGCGACCGGCATAACGGCTGGCGCATGCATACGCGACTTCGTCGAGGTATTTGAGCAAGGTGCCGCCGTGGACATTGCCAGAGAAGTTGGCCATGTCAGGGGTCATCAATACCGTCATCGACAGTTGTGCGTTTCCGGGTTCCATAGCGTTCTCACGGTTCAAGGCGCAATTTCAGGGGCGCACCTCTGCGGGTGCCTTGTCAGCTTTTTCAAACCAACAGTTATCGGGACGCCGGGCAGGTGGCTGCCGTCACGCCTGGGCCGATCTGTTTCCATATATTGCACCGCCTTTGCGACGGAAGTCGTGGTGTTAACCTCCAAAAGTCCCCTGAGGAGCTCCGCGCCATGCATGACATCAGTTTCATTCAGGATTTGGCGGTGATCATGTTGATCGCGGGCATGGTGACTGTGTTGTTCCATCGCTTCAAACAGCCGGTGGTGCTGGGCTACATCGTCGCCGGTTTCATCATCGGTCCGCACACGCCGCCGTTCAGCCTGATTCACGATGAAGACACCATCAAGACCCTCGCGGAACTAGGGGTTATTTTCCTGATGTTCTGCCTCGGCCTGGAATTTAGCCTGCGCAAGCTGTTCAAGGTCGGCGCCACGGCGTTTATCGCGGCGTTCCTGGAAATCGTGCTGATGATCTGGATCGGTTTCGAGATCGGTCGCTGGTTCGGCTGGAACACCATGGACTCGCTGTTCCTCGGCGCGATCCTGGCGATTTCCTCGACCACCATCATCGTCAAGGCACTCAACGACCTGAAGATGAAGAACGAGCGCTTCGCGCAATTGATCTTCGGTGTGCTGATCGTCGAGGACATCCTCGGTATCGGCATCATCGCGTTGCTGTCGAGCATTGCGGTCAGCGGCACGGTCAGCTCCGGCGAAGTGTTTTCCACGGTCGGCAAGCTCTCGCTTTTCATGATTGTCGCGCTGGTCATCGGGATTTTGCTGGTGCCACGGCTGCTGGCGTACGTGGCCAAATTCGAAAGCAACGAGATGCTGCTGATCACCGTGCTCGGCCTGTGTTTCGGTTTCTGTCTGCTGGTGGTGAAGCTGGAGTACAGCATGGTGCTCGGCGCGTTCTTGATTGGCGCGATCATGGCTGAATCGCGACAGCTGTTGAAAATAGAGCGTTTGATTGAACCGGTTCGTGACTTGTTCAGTGCAATCTTCTTCGTCGCCATCGGCCTGATGCTGGATCCGATGATCCTGCTGCAATATGCCTGGCCGATTGCGGTCATTACCGTGGCTGTGGTGCTTGGGAAGATGTTGTCCTGCGGTCTTGGCGCCTTTATCGCCGGGAATGATGGGCGCACCTCACTGCGTGTGGGGATGGGGCTTTCACAGATTGGCGAGTTTTCTTTCATCATCGCCGCACTGGGCATGACGCTGCAGGTCACCAGCAACTTCCTCTATCCGGTCGCCGTGGCTGTTTCGGTGATTACCACGCTGCTGACACCGTACCTGATCCGCGCGGCCGATCCGCTATCGATCAAGCTTGCTGGCGTGATGCCGCAACGGCTGGGCAGGGTTTTGGGGATGTATGGCGAGTGGCTGCGCAGCATTCAGCCGCAAGGCGAGAGCGCGCTGCTGGCGTCGATGATTCGGCGGATTTTGTTGCAGGTGGGGGTCAATCTGGCGTTGGTGATTGCGATTTTTTTCTCGGGCGCGTATTTCGCCGAGCGCATGTCTGCCTGGCTGGAAGATTGGATCAGCGACCCGAGTTGGCAGAAAGCTTTGATTTGGGGTGGGGCACTGCTGTTGTCGCTACCGTTCCTGATCGCCGCCTATCGCAAGCTCAAGGCGCTGTCGCTGCTGTTGGCAGAGATGGGGGTGAAGCCGGAGATGGCAGGCCGTCACACGCAGCGAGTGCGTCGGGTGATCGCCGAAGTGATTCCGATCCTCTCGCTGCTGGTGATTTTCCTGCTACTGGCAGCCCTGTCGGCCAGTATTCTGCCGACTAACAAGTTGCTGGTATTGATCATCGTGGTCGCTGCCGCCGTCGCGGCATTGCTCTGGCGCTGGTTCATCCGCGTACATACGCGGATGCAGGTGGCCTTGCTCGAAACCCTGGAAAACCACAAGCAATCGTCCGGGCATTAACCACGCGGAGCAGCAGGCGTTTCAGCTTTCCAGCCAGACATCCCGCGCCCAGTGCCACACGGATTCCCAGGTTTCTTCGGCGAGCAGTTCTTCCTCGGCCAACCACAACACCACGGTGCCGTCTTCTTCGACCAGGTAGTAGTTGTCACCGTCCTGGCAGATCGGGATCATGCTGCGATCGACGCCAGCGTCCCAGGCGTTGGCGGCAACGTCCGGCAGGTAGGTGTGGGATTGCGGGTCGGTGACGGTCACCGGCTCCAGGCTGCCGTAGACCACGTCGCTGACGGTCAGCAAAAATTCTCTGAAGACGAACGGGATGTCGATGAACAGTTGTTCTTCGATTTCCACGATCTGATCTTCGTCAGGCAGTTCCAAGGGGACCGGTACCGGTTCGTTGGCTTCACGCAGTTGTTCAATGATTTCTTCCACGTCCGGGATCCTCTTGCTTGATGGCGCGGTTTAGTTGGGGCGGTTTATACAGTAGCTCGCTATAGATGCAACCGCGAAATAGAAAACCCCAGCCGAGGCTGGGGTTTTTTTTACTACAGCATACTTAACGCAAGGGGGATCAGCCGTTCTGGCGGATACCGGCCACCAGCCACGGCTGGTTTTCGCCCTGTGGACGTTCCATGTTCCAGCTTTCGCTGAACACTTCGCCCTGGTCGAAGCGCGAGGTCTTCGACACACCGCTGAAGGTCAGGGTGGCGATGGTCTTGTCGGCACGGTCATCCACGCCGTCCAGTTGAACATTGAGGTTATCAATGTAGGTCGACTGGAAACCTTCGCCCAGGTCAGCGCGTTCGCGTTTGAGGAACTCGAGTAGCTGCGGGGTCACGAACTCGGCGATCTTGTCCATTTCGTTAGCGTCCCAGTGTTGCTGCAGGGACTGGAAGTGGTTGCGGGCCGCTTCAATGAAGTTCTTTTCATTGAACCAGGCCGGAGCATTGATTACCGGACGAGCGGCAACCGGTGCAGCCGAACCGCCGAAGATCGAACCGCCAGCAGGCTTGTTCTCGAACACTTCACGCTGCATCGGCGCGTGGCCAGCCGGAGCCATGTGCTCCTGCTGCTTGCGACGACGAGCGGCGATGAAGCGGAAGACCAGGAAGGCAATGACCGCCATGATCAGGATGTCGAAGATCTGCATGCCCTCGAAGCCGCCGCCCATGAACATGGAAGCCAGCAGGCCACCGGCAGCGATGCCGGCCAGAGGGCCGAGCCAGCGCGAAGCACCGCCAGCCTTGGCGGCAGCGCCTGCGGCACCGGCAGCACCAGCAGTCGCCGCAGCGCCGCCCATGCCTGGAGAAGAAGGTGCCATTTGGCTGGTCTGGTGAGTCGGCGCAGCGCCGGAGCTCTTGCCGCCACCAAAGCGCTTGGCGTTGGCGTCGAGGCTCATCGTCAGGCCGATGCACAACGCCATGGCGATGCTAAGAAAACGTTTCATAAAGGGTAATCCCATTTGTGGATGGCACGCGCGCCATGTTGCACAGCTGAAGTGTTACTGGCTAGCGGCAGAGTGTTTCGGGCTTTTGCCTGACAGGTTGCGTTCAGCTTCAGTCAGCGCAATAAGGCCTTTTACTTTGGTCCGTAGGACGAATGGATAGTTCTGTAGGAAAGATGCCTAGCGTCGCAGCGCGAGCAAGACCACACCGGCCGTGATCAGTCCGATTCCGCCCCATTGGCGCAGGTCGAGTTTTTCGCCCAGCAGGACCACGCCGAGCACCGCCACCAGCACCACGCTGAGTTTGTCCACCGGAGCGACCAACGAAGCCGGCCCCAGTTTCAGCGCGCGGAAGTAGCAGATCCACGAGGCACCGGTGGCCAGTCCCGACAGCAACAGAAACAGGTAGCTCTTGGCGGAGATCGATCCTAATGACTGATATTGGCCCGTGGCGTACAAAATCAAGGCCAGGCTGACCAATACCACCACAGTGCGTAGCAGGGTGGCGAAGTCGGAATTGACGTTTTCGATGCCGATTTTGGCGAAAATCGCGGTCATGGCGGCAAACGCCGCCGACATCAGGGCCCAGAATGTCCAGGAAGAAAAGAAGCCTGAGCCCATTATTTCGCGCCTTGTAAGATCAGCCTGCTGAAGTATGGATCAACACAAAACCCTATGGGAGCGAGCCTGCTCGCGATAGCCACACCGCGATTTAACAGATACACCGCAGCGATCCCAATCGCGAGCAGGCTCGCTCCCACAGAAAAGCTGATCAGATAGCCCTTAAATAGCTTCCAGCTTGGCGTAACCGAGCATCAGCCATTTGCTGCCTTCGCTGAAATTCACTTGCACCCGTGCCTGAGCGCCGGCGCCTTCGAAATTCAGGATCACGCCATCGCCGAACACCGAGTGCCGCACAGTCTGGCCGAGACTGAAACCGGTGTCCGGGATCTCGCTGCCGCCAAACAGGCTGCTGGAACTCTGCTGCTGACCGCCGCCGAATGGACGGCTGACGCTGTTGGACAGCCGCACTTCCTGAATCAGGCCTTTGGGCACTTCCCGTACGAAACGCGACACCTTGTTGTAGGTTTCGCTGCCGTACAGGCGTCGGGTCTCAGCATAGGTCATCACCAGATTATTCATGGCACGGGTGATGCCGACGTAGGCCAGACGGCGTTCTTCCTCAAGACGGCCGGGCTCTTCCAGGCTCATCTTGTGCGGGAACAGACCTTCTTCCATGCCCACCAGGAACACGTAAGGGAATTCCAGGCCCTTGGCGCTGTGCAAGGTCATCAGCTGAATGCTGTCTTCGTGCTCCTCGGCCTGAGTATCGCCGGCTTCCAGCGATGCATGGCCAAGGAACGCCGCCAGCGGCGTCAGGTCTTCGTCTTCTTCCGCGTTTTCGAAGTTGCGCGCCGCGCTGACCAGTTCCTCAAGGTTTTCTACCCGAGCCTGGCCTTTCTCGCCTTTTTCCGCCTGGTGATAGGCAATCAGCCCTGATTGCTCGATGACCGTCTGGGTCATCAGGTGCAGGGGCATTTCCATGCACTTGGCGGCGAGATTCTCGATCAGCTCGATAAAGGCGCCGAGCGCGCCAGCAGCGCGACCGGTCAGGCCTTTATTAGCCACCAGCAGGCGCATGGCTTCCCACATCGATACATCGCTGTGACGGGCGTGGTCGCGAATCGCTTCGACGGTTTTCTCGCCGATGCCACGGGCCGGGACGTTGATCACTCGCTCCAGCGCAGCATCATTGCCACGGCCTTCCAGCAAGCGCAGGTAAGCCATGGCGTTCTTGATCTCTGCCCGCTCGAAGAAGCGCTGACCGCCATAGATGCGGTACGGAATGCGCTCGCGCAGTAGGGCTTCTTCCAAAACGCGCGATTGGGCGTTGGAGCGGTACAAAATCGCGATATCGCTACGGGCCAAGCCGGTTTTCAGCGCGCTTTCAATGGTTTCCACTACATAACGTGCTTCGTCGTGTTCGTTGAACGCGGCGTACAGGTTGATCGCTTCGCCTTCGCCGCCATCGGTCCACAGCTCCTTGCCCATGCGCCCGGTGTTATTGGCAATCAGGGCGTTGGCCGCTTTGAGGATCCCGGCCGTGGAACGGTAGTTTTGCTCCAGACGAATGGTCTCGGCATCCGGGAAGTCGTCGGAGTACTGATAGATGTTCTCGATTTTCGCGCCACGCCAGCCGTAAATCGACTGATCGTCGTCGCCCACCACCATCAGGCTGTCGCCGCCCTTGGCCAGCAAACGCAACCAGGCGTACTGCACGGCGTTGGTGTCCTGAAACTCGTCCACCAGAATGTGCCGGAAGCGCTTCTGGTAATGGGCCAGCAAGCCCGGGTGATCGCGCCACAAGTCGAGGGCACGCAGCAGCAATTCGGAGAAGTCGATAACGCCAGCGCGTAGGCAAGCAGCCTCGTAAGCCTCATAAATGCTGCGCATGGTTGCCAGGAACAGGTCGCCGCTGGCTTGAATATGTTGCGGGCGCAGACCTTCGTCTTTTTGCCCGTTGATGAACCACTGGGCCTGCCGGGCCGGCCAGCGTTGTTCGTCCAGGCCCAGCTCGCGGATCACCCGCTTGACCAGCCGTTGCTGGTCATCGCTGTCGAGGATCTGGAAGGTCTGGCTCAGGCCGGCTTCCTGCCAGTGCGCACGCAGCAAGCGGTGCGCCAGGCCGTGGAAGGTGCCAACCCACATGCCGGCCGGGTTGAGCCCCATCAGCTGCTCGATGCGCTGACGCATCTCGGCCGCGGCCTTGTTGGTGAAGGTCACCGACAGGATCGAGTGGGGCGAGGCGTTTTCGACCTGGATCAACCAGGCGATACGGTGCACCAGCACTCGGGTTTTACCGGAACCAGCACCGGCCAGGACCAACTGACGACCCACGCGGGCAGCTACGGCCTGGCGTTGGGCATCGTTGAGTGAGTTCAGCAGAAGGGAGAGATCATCGCGCATCGGGGCATTCTAGGGTGCGCTGACACACCGGGCAAACCGAGCTTTGCATTAGCCGATGAAAGATCCACAAAGGACGACCGGTCAGTCACTCGCCGCAGGCGTTGGCGGGCCGCGCTCCAAGGGTTTTGGAGGGGCGGCGGGTGGCTGAAATATTGTCGAATTTGTGATCCGGGGCAGTTTGGTAAGGGCATTGGCTTGTGTATGCTCCGACGACGTTTCGGGCTCATGCTCATCATTATAAGAACAAGAACATTGCCTATGACCCTCAGCATCGACCTGTCGGGCCCCACCGTGGAACCTCGGGTTATCCGCAAACAGTACGCCATGGAAATGGCGGTCGAACGCACGCGCCTGCTTTATCAGGGCTCGCTGCTGCCCACGTTATTTATGTTGATCAATGGTCTGGTCTGCGCCCGGTTGCTCTGGAATCCGCAGCGCCATTTCCTGGTCAGCGTCTGGCTGGTGTGGCTTTTGTCGCTGGTGGCGTTACGGGTGATTCAGGTCGCGGCCTTCGATTCGGCGATTCCTGACCGGCAGGTGCATCCGATCTGGCGTCGTATGTTTTGGCTCGGCTCAGGCTTCACCGGCCTGACGCTGGCCGGCGCCGGTATTGCGTTGGTGCCCGCCGACAATTTCATGCAGCAAGCGTGGGTGTTCGGCCTGATCGGCGCCGCCGCCCTTTCTGCCAGCGTTGCGTACGCGGTCAGCCTGCCGGCGTTTCTGTCTTTTACCTTGCCCTGCCTGTTGCCGGCCATCATCTATTTATTCTGGGGTGGCGACGCACAGGGTCAAGGCTGGGGTTGGTTCGGGTTGATTTTGTTGGGGGCGCTGAGTGTGATCGCCTGGCAGATCAACCGCTTGATCGACCGCGGATTGCTGCGGCGCTTCCAGAATCAGGCATTGATCGAGCACTTGCAGCAAGCGCAAAGCCGTAGCGATCAACTCAATCACCAACTGGCCAAGGAAATCGACCAGCGCCGCTGCGCCGAAGACCAACTACGTGAAGCCCAGGTCGAACTGGAAAACCGTGTTGCCCAGCGCAGCCTGGAGCTGGACGCCGCGAACCAGGCCCTGAGCAAGAGTGAAGCGCGGCTGGCGTTGGCGTTGAATGCCAGCGAGCTCGGGCTGTGGGACTGGAACCTGCAAACCGATGAAGTCCATCACACGCAGATCCAGGAATTGTTCGGCCTGGCACCGGAGTACGTGACGGCCATGCTTCGTCACCTCAAACCTCGTCTACACCCGGAAGACGTGCCGGTGCTGAAGCGAACGTTGGTCGAGCATTTGAAAGGCCGCAGCGAGGACTACCAGATCGAATACCGCGTGCGGCATGGCGATGGCCACTGGGTCTGGATTGAGGATCGCGGCAGGGCCGTTGAGCGCAGCGAAAATGGTCGGGTGATTCGCATGGTCGGCACCCGTCGTGACATCAGCGCAACCAAGACTCAGGAAGACCAACGCCAACTGGCAGCGACCGTGTTTGAAGCCGCCAGCGAAGGCATCGTGATTTTCGACCCCGATTATGCGTTGATCGCGGTCAATCAGGCCTTCAGCCGAGTCACCGGCTATGACATCGACGACATGCTGGGCCGTAACGTCGTCGAGTTACCGTGCAGTCGCGATGCGCGTCGACACTATGGTGCAATTCATCACGCGTTGGAGCAGCACGGGACTTGGCAAGGCGAGTTGGTGGAGACCCGTAAAAATGGCGAGCTCTATCCGCAATGGCTGCAACTGAACGTGGTGCGCGATACAAGGGGAAACGTCAGTCATATTGTCGGCTTCTTCGCCGATCTGTCGGCCCGTCGCGAATCCGAAGAGCGCATGCGTTATCTGACCCACTACGACGAGCTGACGGGCCTGGCGAACCGTTCGTTGTTCCGGGAACGGCTGCGCGAGGCCCACCAGCGCGTGCGTCAGGGCGGGCGTAGCCTGGCATTGCTGCACATCAATCTGGACCGCTTCAAATTACTCAATGACAGCCTGGGTCATGACGTCGCCGACCAACTGCTGCAGAAAATGTCCCGACGCCTGGTCAACGCACTGCCAGAGGCCGACACGATCGCAAGGCTTTCCGGGGATGAGTTTGCGGTGCTGTTCGATGCCTACGCAAACCTGTCGAGCCTGGCGCGAGTGGCGAAACGTTTGTCGAGCAAGCTACGTTTGCCGGTCACCGTTGATGGTCATGAACTGGTGATCAGTGCGTCCATGGGCATCAGCATGTTGCCGGACAACGCGCGGGAAATCACTGCGTTGGTCAGTCAGTCGAACATAGCCATGCAACACGCCAAACACTTGGGTGGCGATAACTTCCAGTTTTATACCGAAAGCCTGCAAGCCAGCACCCTTGAGCGATTGCAGCTGGAAAACCAGCTGCGCAAAGCCATTGAAGAACAGCAGCTGAAAGTTTTTTACCAACCCAAACTCTGCCTCGCCACGGGCCGACTGAACGCCGCCGAAGCGTTGGTGCGCTGGGATCATCCGACCATGGGTCGGGTGCCGCCGGGAGATTTTATCGGTCTGGCCGAGGAAATCGGCCTGATCGGCCCGATCGGCGAATTCGTATTGCGTCAGGCCTGCTGGCAAGCCTGCGAGTGGCAGCGGCAGGGGCTTGAACCGATCCGGGTGTCGGTCAACCTGTCGGTGCATCAATTGCGTCAGGGCAAGCTGGTCAGTCTGGTGCGCCAGGTGCTGGAAGAAACCGGCCTGGCGCCGCACTACCTGGAGCTGGAACTCACCGAAAGCCAGTTGCTGGACAGCGTCGAGCACATCCTCGCGACCTTCCAGCAGCTGCGAGATCTGGGGGTGAAGCTGGCGATTGACGATTTCGGCACGGGGTATTCGTCCCTGAGCTACCTCAAACGCATCCCGGTGGACTACGTGAAGATCGATCAGGCGTTTATCCGTGGTCTGGGGGAGGGGACCGAGGATGCGGCAATTACCCGGGCGATTATTGCGATGGCCCATGGTTTGTCGCTGAAAGTGGTGGCTGAAGGTGTGGAACGGCAGGAGCAGCTGGAGTTTTTGAAAGTCGAGCGTTGTGATGAAGTGCAGGGCTATTTGATCAGTCGTCCGGTCGAAGCCGAAGAACTGGCCAAGCTGTTACGTAAGGACGCTAACCCCTTGTAGGTGCTACATGGAGCGCACGTCGCCTGAAATGGGGACATCGAGTTACGCATTGAGCAGGCAAAAAGCCAATTCTTGTAGTATAACTACAAGCTTGCTACATCCCCGGCAACTGCCAATAACAAAGAGTCCAGCCCTTTGAATCTGCTGCAACACATCGCCCAGTCACGCCACCTCTTACGCAAGTCGGAGCTCAAGGTCGCCGACCACGTGCTGCTTGATCCTGCGGCGGTGATGCACAGCTCCATGGCCGACCTGGCCCACAGCGTCGGCATCAGCGAGCCGACCATCGTGCGCTTTTGCCGCGCCATTGGTTGCTCCGGTTTTCAGGATTTGAAACTGAAGCTGGCGCAGAGCCTGGCGGCCGGCGCGAGCTTCGGCCAGTTTGCGATCCATGAAGACGATTCCGTTGCCGACTACAGCCTGAAAATCTTCGACACCACCCTGCATACCTTGATGGAGGTTCGCGAGAAGCTCGATCCGGTGGAGTTGCAGCGGGCGGTCACGCTCATGTCCCAGGCTCAGCGCGTCGAGTTCTATGGCTTTGGCGCATCCGGCGCCGTGGCGGCCGATGCCCAGCACAAATTCTTCCGTTTGCTGCTGACCGCAGCGGCGTATTCCGACCCGCACATGCAAGCGATGTCGGCAGTGACGTTGAAGCCGTCTGACGTAGCGATCTGTATTTCACAGTCCGGGCGTTCCAAGGATCTGCTGATCACGGCCAACCTGGTGCGTGAAAGTGGTGCCTCGCTGATCACCTTGTGTCCGAGCCAGACGCCGCTGGCTGAGCTGTCGACCGTCAACCTGGCGATCGATGTGCATGAAGACACCGAAATCTACACCCCGTTGACCTCGCGTATTGCTCACCTGGTGGTGATCGACGTGTTGGCGATGGGCGTGGCCATGGCGCGCGGCCCGAGCCTGGTCAACCACCTCAAGAGCGTCAAACGCAGCCTTCGCAGCTTGCGGCTGTCGCCCAAGTCGGTGAAAGCGCTGGACGACTGACGTCGTCGTAAGGTCGTTCCGACCTTAATCGTCGGAACGCCGCCCGGACCAGGCTCGCTCCCACATTTGATCGCGTTCTCCTGTGGGAGCGAGCCTGCTCGCGAAGGCGCCCTCAAACATGACAACTTTCATCTGCCTGTAACCCGTCCGCCGCCAAACCGTCATCCCCCGCGCCTATCTTGAAACTCCCGTAATCGCCTTGGGAGACTCGAAATGGCCCAGCCCTACGAAGAACGCAACAGCGCCGCCAAAACCCGTCGTCAGCAAGAAGATCAGCGCCGCATGGAGTTTCGCCGCGCCATCGAAGATCGTTGCGAACGCCGCCAACTGCTGGCCGAGATCGGTGATTTCCCTGATCTGGAGCTCAATTACTGGCACGCAGCGCCGGTAACTTCGCGTCGAAACGCTCAACCAGCGCACTGATCTGCACCCGCTCGTTGCGGATAAACGCAAGGAATGCGTGGGCCACCGGTGAGAGTCGCTTGGCTTTGGCCTGCACCAGGCACCAACTGCGGTACAGCGGCAGCTCTTCGACCGGCAACTCTATCAATCCGCCGGTCGCCAACTCGAGGTTCAGGGCGTGGCGCGTCAACAGCGCTACGCCCAGACCTGCCAGCACACATTCACGTTGAGCTTCGGCTGACGAGACCTCCTGGGTCTGGTTGAAGTGCACGCGCTTTTCCTTGAAGTACTCTTCGCAAGCCATTCGCGTCCCGGAACCGGGTTCGCGCAGCAGGAGAGTGTAGGGCTCAAGGTCCTGCAAGCGCAGAGGCCCCATGTGGCACAACGGATGATCCGGTGGCGCCACCGCAACAATCGGGTTGTTGAGGAAGGGCAGGAACTCCAGCCCCATGTCCTGCGGCACCATCGACATGATCACCAGGTCATCGCGGTTGTCTGACAGGCGTCGAATCACTTGCCCCCGATTGACGACCGTCAGTTGCAGGTTTACTTCCGGATGCTGACGTTTGAACGCGGCAAACAGGTGCGGGACGAAATACTTGGCGCTGGATTCCACCGCCAGTTTCAGCTGGCCTTGCAGCGATCCTTGCATGTCCGAAAGCTGCATATCGAGGTTTTCCAGACGCCCGAAAATATCCCGGCTGGCGCGTTGGAGTGCTTCTGCGGCCTCGGTCATGTAGAGTTTTTTGCCGACGTAGTCGAACAAGGGCTGACCAATCAGCTCCTCAAGTTGACGGATCTGTAGGCTGACGGCGGGTTGTGTGAGCGACATTTCGTCGGCTGCCCGGCTGTAGGATCGTAAATCACAAACTTCATTGAAAATCTGCAATTGACGTAATGTCATACGCATCAATGACTTACGCATATTGTGTCGCTCCCGCCGCAGGCTGATGCATCAACTATAAGTCTTTACTTATGCCTGACCCAATTATTATTCATTTTTGTTAATCCCTTGTGGGGGCTAGTGTGGGCCTGCGACTGAATCGAAACATTTGGTCACGCGTCGACCTGGTCTAGCAGGTCGTGGGTACCACCGGCTCAAGGGAACCTCCAAAAGTGATAAAAAAGATCCTGATCGCCAACCGTGGTGAGATTGCCGTACGAATCGTACGTGCCTGCGCCGAGATGGGCATTCGCTCGGTCGCGATCTATTCCGACGCTGACCGTCATGCCTTGCATGTGAAGCGCGCGGACGAGGCCCACAGCATCGGTGCCGAGCCACTGGCCGGTTACCTGAATGCGCGAAAATTGGTGAACCTGGCCGTGGAAACCGGTTGTGATGCATTGCATCCCGGCTACGGATTCCTCTCGGAAAACGCTGAACTGGCCGATATCTGCGCAGAGCGCGGCATCAAGTTCATTGGTCCATCGGCTGAAGTCATACGCCGCATGGGCGACAAGACTGAAGCCCGCCGCAGCATGATCAAGGCCGGCGTGCCGGTCACACCGGGCACCGAAGGCAACGTCGCGGACATCGCCGAAGCTTTGGTCGAAGGCGACCGTATTGGTTACCCGGTGATGCTCAAGGCAACCTCCGGTGGTGGTGGTCGTGGTATCCGTCGCTGCGACAGCCGCGAAGAACTCGAACAAGCGTTCCCTCGTGTGATCTCGGAAGCCACCAAGGCGTTCGGTTCGGCAGAGGTGTTCCTGGAAAAATGCATCGTCAATCCAAAGCACATCGAAGCGCAGATTCTCGGCGACAGCTTTGGCAACGTGGTGCACCTGTTCGAGCGTGATTGCTCGATCCAGCGTCGCAACCAGAAACTGATCGAGATCGCCCCGAGCCCGCAACTGACCCCGGAACAGCGCGCCTACATCGGCGATCTGTCGGTGCGTGCAGCCAAGGCCGTGGGTTACGAGAACGCCGGTACCGTGGAGTTCCTGCTCGCCGAGGGCGAGGTGTACTTCATGGAGATGAACACCCGGGTGCAGGTGGAACACACCATCACCGAAGAAATCACTGGCATCGACATTGTGCGTGAGCAGATCCGCATTGCGTCGGGCCTGCCGCTTTCGGTGAAACAGGAAGACATCCAGCACCGCGGTTTCGCGCTGCAGTTCCGGATCAACGCCGAAGACCCGAAAAACAACTTCCTGCCGAGTTTCGGCAAGATCACCCGTTACTACGCACCCGGCGGTCCCGGCGTGCGGACCGACACGGCGATCTACACCGGTTACACCATCCCACCGTTCTACGACTCCATGTGCCTGAAACTGGTGGTGTGGGCGCTGACCTGGGAAGAAGCGATGGACCGTGGCTTGCGTGCCCTCGACGACATGCGTCTACAAGGGGTCAAGACCACCGCCGCGTACTACCAGGAAATCCTGCGTAACCCGGAATTCCGTAGCGGCCAGTTCAACACCAGCTTCGTTGAAAGCCACCCTGAACTGACCAACTACTCGATCAAGCGCAAACCCGAAGAGCTGGCCCTGGCCATCGCCGCCGCCATCGCCGCCCACGCAGGCCTGTGAGGAATATAACAATGAGCAAACAAATCCACGTTACCGACACAATCCTGCGCGACGCCCACCAATCGCTGCTCGCCACCCGCATGCGCACTGAAGACATGCTGCCGATCTGCGACAAGCTCGACAAAGTCGGCTACTGGTCGCTGGAATGCTGGGGCGGCGCGACCTTCGATGCCTGCGTACGCTTCCTGAAAGAAGACCCGTGGGAGCGTCTGCGCCAACTGCGCGCTGCGCTGCCTAACACACGTCTGCAAATGCTCCTGCGTGGCCAGAACCTGCTGGGCTACCGCCATTACAGCGATGACGTGGTCAAAGCCTTCGTCGCCAAGGCAGCGGTCAACGGCATTGACGTGTTCCGCATCTTCGACGCCATGAACGACGTGCGTAACCTGCGCGTTGCCATCGAAGCCGTAAAAGCGGCCGGCAAACATGCCCAGGGCACCATCGCGTACACCACCAGCCCGGTGCACACCATCGATGCCTTCGTGGCACAAGCCAAGCAAATGGAAGCCATGGGTTGCGACTCGGTGGCGATCAAGGACATGGCCGGCCTGCTGACGCCATACGCCACCGGCGAACTGGTCAAAGCGTTGAAATCCGAGCAATCGCTGCCGGTCTTCATCCACTCGCACGACACCGCTGGCCTGGCCGCGATGTGCCAAATGAAGGCCATCGAAAACGGTGCCGACCACATTGACACCGCGATCTCCAGCTTCGCCTGGGGTACCAGCCACCCGGGCACCGAGTCGATGGTTGCCGCCCTCAAAGGCAGCGAGTTCGACACCGGCCTGAACCTGGAACTGCTGCAGGAGATCGGCCTGTACTTCTACGCCGTACGCAAGAAGTACCACCAGTTTGAAAGCGAATTCACCGCAGTCGATACCCGTGTTCAAGTAAACCAGGTACCGGGCGGGATGATTTCCAACCTGGCCAACCAGTTGAAAGAGCAGGGCGCACTGAACCGCATGAGCGAAGTGCTGGCCGAAATCCCGCGCGTTCGCGAAGACCTTGGCTTCCCGCCGCTGGTAACGCCGACCTCGCAAATCGTCGGCACCCAAGCGTTCTTCAACGTGTTGGCTGGCGAGCGTTACAAGACCATCACTAACGAAGTGAAGCTCTACCTGCAAGGCGGCTACGGCAAGGCGCCGGGCACCGTGAACGAGCAACTGCGTCGCCAGGCAATCGGCAGCGAAGAAGTGATCGACGTGCGTCCAGCCGATCTGCTCAAGCCGGAAATGACCAAATTGCGTGCTGAAATTGGCGCCGTGGCCAAGTCCGAAGAAGACGTGCTGACCTATGCGATGTTCCCGGACATCGGTCGCAAGTTCCTCGAAGAACGTGCTGCCGGCACCCTGACACCTGAAGTGCTGCTGCCGATTCCTGAAGCCGGTCGCGTGGCCTCGGCCGGTGGCGAAGGCGTGCCGACCGAGTTCGTCATCGACGTCCACGGTGAAACCTACCGCGTCGACATCACCGGTGTCGGCGTCAAGGCTGAAGGCAAGCGTCACTTCTACCTGTCCATCGACGGCATGCCGGAAGAAGTGGTGTTCGAACCGCTCAACGAATTCGTCAGCGGCGGCACCAGCAAGCGCAAGCAAGCCTCCGCGCCGGGCCACGTCAGCACCACCATGCCGGGCAACATCGTCGATGTGTTGGTCAAGGAAGGCGACACAGTGAAAGCAGGGCAAGCCGTGCTGATCACCGAAGCGATGAAGATGGAAACCGAAGTCCAATCGGCCATCGCCGGCAAAGTCACCGCCATCCACGTGGCCAAGGGCGACCGGGTGAATCCGGGCGAAATTCTGATCGAGATCGAAGGCTGATTTAACAGCCTCGATACAACGCTTAAACCTCGGGGGGGCATGTGCTCCCCTTTTTTTTCGCCCGATTTTCCACTCGCTCAATGTGGGTGCAAGCCTGCTCGCGAATACGATGTGACATTCCGCGGCATCATTGTCTGATACTCCGCTATCGCGAGCAGGCTCACTCCCACAGTGTCTGCGGTCTGTCAGTCGTTGATCAGAAGGTCATCCGCCACTGACCCGTAACGCCATGGTTTCGGCTGTCGGTGCCGAATTCACTGTTAAGGCTGACGCCCAACGTGTGTTTGGCTGACACACCGAGATCCAGACCTGCATCGACCAGCAAGCTGTCGCGATCCAGCGGCGCACCGGAAACAGTGAAGTCTTTCCCGCCTGTTACCAGTCGTTGGCGGGTATCGCTGTCGACATCGCCAAACGTGTGTTTCCAGCCGGCTGTGAATCTCGGTGTGAGTTGCATGCCGTTATCCAGCGTGTTGAGCTTCGCCAGTCGCAGGCCGATGGTGCTGTTGAAGTTGTTCTGGGATTGGCTGTGGACTTTCAGCGCAGCGGCACCGCCTTTCTCCGTATAACCGTCTCGCTGATAGCGTTGATAGCCAAGACCGGCGAACGGTTCAATGCTGACATTGGCGCGACCCAGGTTGTAACCGGCCTCCGCGAACGCCTGTTGAGTGTTGGCGTCGTAGCGGCCTTCGGGGCGATCACTGAAACCTTTGAAGGCAACCCGGCGTTTCGTGTGTCCGTCGTGATTGCTGTAAGTCGCACCGAGGCGCAGCGACACAGGACCGTCCTGGCGCAGGGCATAGGCGCCCACGTGCCAGCTGTCGAGATCGCCGTCGAGGCCGCGGCTGTCCAGTCGCGTTTCGGATTTGCCACCCAACACACCCATACGCCATTGCTCATCGATGCCCCAGTCCGCGCCCAGAACCAGACCTTGTGTTGAGAATTTAAGGGCGTCGTTATCGCTATCCAGTGTTCCGCCGAGACCTAGCGCCTGGAGCCAGACCCTGCCGTTGTTTTCACCGCCAGCGGCTACATGCGGTGCATTTCTCTGATTACCAAATACGGCTGCGCTGTCGAGCTGGCGCATGGCCGAGAGCATGGTTGCGCTGATGGGGCTGTCGCTGTTTAGCGTCGCCTTCGCGAGATTGGCGTTGTTGCCTGCGGCCAGCTGTTCAATGGCATGAGACGCGGTGGTTTTGTCGCTACCGAGCAGGGCAGCGACAGCGGCGTTTGTAGGGCTGGATGGTTTTGGGGCGGGAGTGACGGGGCTGGTAGCGGCTGTTGGAGTTGTCGCCGCGACGGGATTGTCGGTGGTGAGTGGGGTTACGGCTGTCGATGGTATTTCAGCGGTATTCATCGGCGCAGTGGCGGGGAGGGAAGTATCGGTGCTTGCCGGTGTATTCAGTGCATCTGAAACGGCTAATGCATTGTCAGATGGCGCCGGTGCTTGCGGTATTTCCATCGGCTCTACGATGTTCTGAGCGGGATGGGTAGCCGCCGGCGGAGTTTGCGCCGTAACGGGCTGGACGGTGGTCAGTGGGGGGATGGCTGACGCTGGAAGCTCAGCAGTATTTTTCGGCGCAGAGACGAAGAGGGAAGTATCGGCGATTAAAGGTGTATTCAGTGCTTGCGAGACGGTTAACGCATTGTCAGAAGGCGTCAGCGCTAGCGGTATTTCCATCGGCTCCAAGAGGCTCCGTGCGACTTCTCGTCCGTTATCGGTGTCTGCGACGCTCTCGATCGGCACATCGTTTCGAGCGTAGGTCAGGCCGACGGTCTTTGCTTTGTAATGGGGAGTAGCGGTCATGAATGCCAGTTCGTTGACGATTTTCCCGAACTCGCCTTTTACCTTTTTTGCTTCGATGATTGTGTACTGACTGCTTTGCGGATGATCACCCGGTACCGCAACAATTTTCAGTGTTGCATCGCCGAGGCTGGCAGTGCCGTCGACTTTGATCGTCTCTCCATGGCCATCGGGGGAAACCTCGTAGGCCAGCACACCAGTGCTGGAAAGGTTCAAGTTGCCTTTGACCCTTGGGGCGCCTTGCAATCTATCAATGTTGAGCTGCCCCAAAACCTCCAGACCGCCGACAGTGCCTTTGCCTGCAAACTGGCCGCCATTCTCAACCGTCACGACTCCCTTTATCTCGTCATTGTTGAAAAGCTGCCCGGCCACACTGGCCTTGCCTTTGATTTTTCCGTTATTGATCAGAATGCCGTCATTGAACACCGCAACTTCGTCTTTGAAATCTCCTGTACTGGTTGCCGTCCAGGATCCTTGCGAAACGTACAGGCTGTTGACGTTACGGGTGTTCCCCAACTGACCGCCATCGGTACCGATGAGGTGGATAACGTTGGTTCCTTTACCGCCGTCGACGCGACCTTCGAAGCTGCCGCCATTTTTGACGATGATGAGGTCATCCCGGTCTTGCGGCTTCACGGACACACTCCGAAGTGCGGGTTGAGGCGAATCAATCTCAGACGTGAACGTGCTGGCCGCTCCTGTAAAGGCTTGAAGCCGGGCAAGCGGGTCCGCCGGAGTAGCCTCTGGAAGCTGGGTTACCTCAACGAGGCTCGTCGGCTCTGCTTGTTCTGGCAGTTGTTGAGCGTTTGTAAACTCAGTACAACCCAACGCAAGCGCAATGGCCAATGCCAGGTTTTGTGGGCGAAATGTGTGCTGAATGGACATCGGGTTCGACCTCTTTTCAATGGAGGTCAAACTCTAAATATCGGCCTTGGATACCGATGTCAGGCGGTTCCGGAGGGTTTGCGGGCGGTGTCAGATAGCTCGATGTGGAAAATCTTCCACTGTTCGAGTGCAGCGGTTTTTAACGCGTCGAGCCGATGACCTTTTCTTACAAAAAATCGAGACGCCGCCAGCGGTTGCACACTCAGAAACTCATCTGCCTTTGCCCAAAAAGCCGTGATAGCGGCTGTTACACCTAATCTCACCAGAACCAAGCCATTTCGATCCGGATGGCTTTTACAGAATGAAGCCTGCGCTACACCCATGTGCAATTTGATGCACATTCTTTCGTTTTAAAACGCAAAAAATGCATTTTAATGCGTAAATTGGTACCGCAGTCAGCCGACAACTGCACTATATTGCAAACTACGTATCATTTTTGGATGTGCTAACGCATTTAATTGCAGGTGGATTTATGTACGCACTGACACTCCAGGCATACACGTCCGGGAAATGGCTGGATGCGATGACGTTGGTTTTTGTTGAGCCAGAAAAGGGATTTGAAGGTCCCTGCCGGTTTGGTTACAAAAAAAACTATGTAGCCAATAACTTTGAGTACATCGAATCGCCTTTCTCCAAAGCAGTCAGCGCCAGGTTGCCCTTGGATTGGGATAGTACTTCACTGAAAAAAGCGCCTGCTTTCCTGCTCGACATAGCTCCTGCGGGTGCCGCCAAACGCTTTCTCATGGCACGAGTTGGACAAGAAAAACCCGAAGGAATCAGCGCTGATTTGTTTTTGCTGGGGCGAAGCACACCTGCTCCTATTGGCCATATGCGTATCAAAGAATCCGTTGATGCTGTCGTTGAAAGGGTTGCAATGGGCTTTCCACGCAACGAAGTGGTCGACCGCGATAATACTTTTCTGGAGTACGCCTACGAGCAGGGTGCCGCAATTGGTGGGGCAACAGGGGCCGGTGGAGAAGCTCCAAAACTGCTGATGTCGCAAGGTCGAGACGGCTTGCTCTATCCAGATGCTGTGATAAGCGACGATCAAGTGGTGCAGCATTGGTTTGTAAAGTTTGCTCGTAACAAGGGGACTCAGACAGACCAGATTATTCTCAGAAGCGAGTTCCACTATTACAAGGCATTGCAAGCTCTAGGTATCGAGACTGTTGCGGCAGATGGACTCGCATTGGAGGAAGCGAATAAGCCAAGCCTATGGATGCAGCGCTTTGATCGCAACGTGACAGATCAGGGTGTTGAGCGTTTGGCGGTTGAATCGATCTACTCGTTGGCGGGTGTGACGGTGCCCGGTAGTTACATGGACCATCTGGAGGTAATCCAGCATCTGGCTCAACTCTGGACACAGGCTGGGCAGGTCGATCAGATCCACGATCTGGTGTCCGACTATCTGCGAAGAGACTTGCTCAACAAAATTCTTGGCAACTCCGATAACCATGGTCGCAACACCTCAATTATTCGCGGCACCGACTCCTTTCGCCTCGCTCCAATTTACGACTTGGCTCCGATGGTGATGGACGATGAAGGGGTCACACGCACGACTAAATGGCCGAAGCACCTGGAGGTAGCGGGCGAGGTGAAATGGCGAGAGGTCTGTAATGCCTTGGCAATGATCGGAGAACCTGAAGCCCTGTATGAGGGGTTACGAAAGGACGCTGATCACCTATTGGCTTTGCCAGACATTCTTACCGCTAGCGGTCTTCCTGAAGTCACCATGAATCATCCAGCGATTGCCCTGAGAAATCTTGAGCAGCGCTTGAAAAACTGGGGGCTGAAATGACCATTTCCATTGATGCTCGGGCTTTGTTGATTGAAAGTATTCAAGAGGGGCTGGCTCAAGGCACGCTTGAGATCAGCGAAGCAGTTCGCCGGTTACGAGTCGACGTCACCGGCCTGCACCAGACCCAATTCGCAAAAATGTGCAAAATCTCAGTACGCACGCTGGTGCATATCGAACATGGAGAAGGGAATCAAACACTGAAATCGCTGAATGCAGTCTTCAGACCGTTTGGTCTGAAGATGGGCGTAGTGCGGATCCGGCGCGACTTGAGCTGACGCAACAGCACAAAATTTGTGGCGAGGGAGTCCTCGCCACAGGTACGAAGAAAAGCCGTAGGCGTTTACCCGCGACACTCCACCAGCGTTTTCACCTGCCCCGACCCCGTCTGGTTCTCATCGCTCAACCACCGCTCAAACCCTGCGCCAATCGCTGGCCATTCCGAATCCAGAATCGAGTACCACGCGGTATCCCGGTTCTGCCCCTTGACCACCATGTGCTGGCGGAAAACCCCTTCAAAACTGAAGCCCAATCGCTCGGCCGCGTATTTGGAGCGGGCGTTGCCGTTGTTGCACTTCCACTCCAGGCGGCGATAACCCAGAGCAAACGACTCCTTGGCCAGCAGGTAAATCGCCTCGGTACTTTTCGGTGAACGCTGCATCGGTGCGCCGAAAGTGACATGGCCGATTTCGATGCGACCTTGCGCCGGTACGATCGACATCAGGCTGAGAATGCCTTGCACCTCACCGCTGACACGATCGATCACGCTGAAAAAATACGGGTCGCTATTGGCCGCATGGTTGTTCAGCCAGTCGTTGAATGCACTGCGTTCCGGGAAAGGCCCATAAGGTAAATAATCCCAGAGCTTCGGATCGGCCCCCGGGCCTTCCAAGGCCTTGAACAAGCCCTCGCCATGACGCACCGGGTCGAGTTTTTCCAGGCGAATGAAACGCCCTTCGATTGTTTGAACGGTGGGTGCCGGGGCACCTTTCCAGTCCACGAGTGAATTCGACATGGTGTTCTCCTTGAACCTTAAAGGGCTTTGCGAAACTGGATGAAACCGGGGCGTTCGGCGATGCGCTCGTAGAGCTGGATCGCGGTGGCATTGGTTTCGTGGGTTAGCCAGTGGACTTTGCCGCAACCGTCCGCTTTGGCGGTGGCGTAGACGAATTCGATGAGCTTGCGGCCGACGCCGGTGCCGCGGGATTCTGGTGTCACCAGCAGGTCTTGAAGATAGCAGGAGTTTTCGATGCTCCAGTTCGAGCGGTGGTAGATGAAGTTCACCATGCCGACCGCTTTGCCATCGATCCACGCCAACGCTGAATGCGTCGGTTCAGTCGGGTCGAGCATGCGCTGCCAGGTGCTGTCAGTGACCGTGTCAGGCAACTCGGTGTTGTAGAAGCGAAGGTAGGTTTGCCACAGCGGCAACCAGGCGGCTTGATCGTCGGCGCTGACCTGACGAATTTCAATCTGACTCATGTTCATTCCTTAACGCATCAAGTGGGCGAGAGCCTGATCGTGCACATCGGGGCTGGCGGCGAGCCCTTCGCGCACACCGGCGATGTCTGCGGTGCTGCGGTTCTGGCTGAGCTTGCGTTTGCCTTCCAGACGCTGGATCGGCAGGGCAAACCCGACAATCGCCTTGAGCATGCCGTCAATGTAGTCGGCGGGAGCGTCGGCGACCTTCCATGGCTGGGTGCGCCCGGCTTCGTGACGATCCGTCAACGCGCTGACCAGGTTGAGCAGGCGCTCGGCATCGGTGAACACGTCGGCTGTACCGTAAGCGTGTACCGCAACGTAGTTCCAGGTCGGCACGACTTTGCCGTGTTCGGCTTTGCTCGGGTAAAACCCCGGGCTGACGTAAGCATCGGCACCGGCAAAGATCACCAGTGCTTCGGCGCCATCCTGCAAGTCTTTCCATTGCGGATTGGCCCGGGCGAAGTGGCCGTAAAGGGTGCCATTCGGACCTTCGCCAGGTTTGAACAGCAACGGCAGATGACTGGCTTGCAGACCTTGTTCGCCTTGGGTAACCACCATGGCGAGGCGGGTGCCGAGGATCTGCTGGTGCAGTTCATTCAACTCTTTACTGGCAAAGCTGCTGGGGTTGTACATGGAAAAATTCCTTGGCGAATGTCTCCATCCTAGGCAGGCTATTGGTCTGTTGTAAGAGCCATTAACGACCAATTTCATAGGTCCATTGCCATGACCGACGCGCCACTCTCCCTGTCGTTCAACCCTGCCGGTATCGAACTTGATCGCCGTCAGGGCCTGAGTCGTCAGCTTTATCAGGCATTGCGCCTGCGAGTTCTGGACGGGCGGTTGGTCAGCGGCACGCGATTGCCGGCCAGTCGCGATCTGGCGGCAGCACTGGCGATTTCTCGCAACAGCGTGGTGCGAGCCTACGATCAGCTCTATGCCGAGGGGTTTATCGAAGGTCGAGTCGGAGACGGGACTTACGTCGCGCAATTGCCTCAAACCGCGTTACCGGCGAAAAAATTATCCACAAAAGTATCCACAGGGTTGTCAACAGGGTTACCCACAACCTTATCCACAAATTGGCTGGGTTTACCTGTGATTTCATCCAGTGAAGTTATCCACAGCGGCGCCTTGGGGCGCGTTGAAAAGAACCATTTGGCCCTGCCGCCGAGTGGGCCACCCCGAGCATTTCGAGTTGGCGTTCCGGCGTTTGATCTGTTTCCATTCGAGATCTGGGCCAAGCTGAATGCGGCTTTCTGGCGTAAACCGGATTTGCAGCAGTTGTGTTATGGCGATCCGGCAGGTGATGAGCGTCTACGAGGAATGATTGCCGCGTATTTGCGCAGTTCGCGCGGCATGCAATGTTCGGCTGAGCAAATAGTGATCACCAGTGGCGCGCAGCAGGGGATTAGCCTTTGTGCACAGTTGCTGGTGGAGCCGGGTGACGGGGTGGCGATTGAAAATCCGGGGTATCGGGCGGCGGGTCATGCGTTTGCTGTAGCCGGTGCGCGATTGCACGGCGTGGCAGTGGACAGTGAAGGCATTGATTGCGGCGAATTGGCCGGGTTGAGTGATTGCCGGCTGGCGTATGTCACGCCCTCGCATCAATACCCGACCGGGGTGGTGATGAGCCTGGCGCGGCGTCTGGAATTGCTGGCCTGGGCCGAACGCACCCAAGGCTGGATCGTCGAGGACGATTACGATGGCGAATACCGCTACAGCGGCGCGCCATTGGCCCCGTTGGCGGCACTCGACCGGCAGGGACGGGTTTTGTACGTCGGGACTTTTGGCAAAGTCGCCTTCCCGGCCCTGCGCCTGGGTTATCTGGTATTACCGCCGGCATTGGTTCAGGCATTTTCTCAACGCCGAGCAGTAGACGTCCGGCATTCCGAAGTGAGCACCCAAGCGGTGATGGCCGAGTTCATGGCGGCCGGGCATTTTCAGCGGCATATCCGTCGCATGCGGCGCGCGGCACTGAGTCGGCGTAACACATTGCTGGCAGGATGGCCCAAAGACATTCCCGGCATTGGCAGTCTGCCGAGTGTCGCGGCAGGGTTACATCTGACGGTATCCGTCGACTCCCAAGCCCGCGAGCGCGAACTGGTGGAAAAAGCCGCCAGCGTTGATGTCGAAATCAACGCGCTTAGCGGCTATTGGTTGCCGGACTCGCAGACACCGGTGGACGAGCGTGCCGGGCTGGTCCTTGGTTTTGCGGCGGTACCCGAGGCGGCGATCAGTGCCGCACTCGGGCGTCTGGAAAAAGTCTGGCGCTGATATACCTATAGGAAGAACAACGCACCGGCCAGTCGATGGTTGATTTCAGCACGATAAATGGCAATGGACTGAAGTGCGTTCACGCTGGCGTGCCTTTCGTAGGCTCCCCCGGAGCCGCGTTGTTCGACGGTTTTCAAGTGCGCGGCAGTGAAGGCCGGTCTGGGTGTGTCGGATGCCGGGTAATGAAAGTGCGCATACCAAAGTACATTGCGGGTTTCGTGATCGCGAATCTCATACTCATCCAGAAAGTCTTTGCGCGGTCCCTTCAAACGCCGATGCTCCGGTAGTGGTTTGCCTATCCTGTGGATGGTCACCTGGCCCTTGCTGTGCAGCCATTCAATACGACTCGCGGTGGGCAGCTGTCGCTTGGTCATGCTGATACGGACATCGGTGCCTTTTTTGTAAAGCGCGACCGCTCCATCGATCAGTTTTTTGCTGACGGTGACCGCCGATCCCGGACCGCCTTCGGTGGCATTGTTATCGGTCAGGGCTTTCTCGATAGCGTCCGCCGCCGCGTCCATTCGGTGGGCCTGTTGATGAAACATCTCTTCGATTTCCAACGGAATACGTCGATCGGCTTTTGAGTGGGCCTCGGTACGTCGGATGAAAGATTCCAGCTGTGCAAGCAAGGCTTCAGCGTTTTGCAGGCTGACCGCCAGCGTTGGAGGAGTGGCGGTGGGTACAGCCGTTTTGACAGGGACATGTTCGACCCAGACGCCGGGTGTTTTCTCATGGAACGTAGCGATTACCTTCCCGGTGAGTGGGGAGGTCACGTCGACCAGATCGGTGTCGGTGGAGTTCGCGCGCGTTCGCGGCTTGCCGACGACGGCGCCTTTGAAACGCGTTTTGATGAGGCGATGCGGGGCCATTACCGGTCGCGATGGCCCCGGAGCCGGTTCGAGGGTCTTGCGCTCATGCAGCAACCCCGACAGGTGATTCACGGCGCGCTCGTTGAACGCTTCGATACGCTGGCGCATCAGGTCCAGTGATGGTTGCAGCAGCTGCCCGGGGTACTCGTCGGGCAAGTCGAGAATACGTTGGTCGATGGTTGCAAACTGCTCCACCAGATCGCTGAATCCTTCAATCCGCTCGGGTAGCGACAGGGGATTATCCTTGGCGAGGTCCAGCGACGACTGGATAGTGAGGCCCACATCTTCGACGAGCGTCACCAGCGCCTGACGGGCAGCCTCGGTGGCGACCGTACCGGTGTCATTCAGGCAGAGTTCTTGAGCGAGGCTGATCTGAAACAGCTTCAGGTCGTGCAGGTCAAAGCTCGGCAGTCCTTGCGTGTATTGCCTGGCGGTTTCGGCGCCTTCTCTGCCCAGTCGTTTCAACTCGTCGATCCGGGCCTGGGCAAACTCGATTTTGTCGATAAATCCCTGGGCCAGGTCGCTGGTCTGTTGATGAATCTGGCGTCGTGTTTGAGTGGTTTCGTTCGGCTCTCCGTCAAACAGGGCCAATGAGCGACGCATGCAGGTGCCAAACACAGCGTTTTGCCGATGGGACCACATCTCCGTCAGCAATAGCTGTTGATCCAGGCAACTGACCAGGACAGCGCGGTAGTTGATGATGGGCTCAAGCACGTGGAATGCTTTGAGCTGTTCAATGTAGACGTCATAAACGGCCCGCTGTTTATCCAGCGTTTCGATCAGTCTGCGAACGTTGGGATCATCGACGCCCGGCGCAGAAGGGGCGGCCGCTTTCTCTGCGGATTCGAGAGCGGTCTTCAGCGCCACTTTGTTCGTATCGAAGGACTTCAGTTGCTGTCGCAGTTCCTCTTTGCGTCGTGCATTTTCCCGCACCAATTCTTTTCGGCTTCGTCCGCCGCCGCGCAACCTCAAACGTGTGTCGACGACCCATTGTCCTGATGCGGAATGGGTCAGCAGGGGGCCAGTCCCTGGTGGAGACTGACGGCTATCGATGATTTGCACGAACTCGTTGTCGTTGACCATGACTTCGAACCAGCGTTGGCCAACTTGGGCATACCATTGTTTGTTGAGCGGGCTCAAAAAGCGGTGGGGGCCGGCTTCAGTCGAGGGGCTTGCCAGGCCTTCAGGTTTTGCAATGGCCAGCCCGTCCAGCAGCGCCCCCAAGCCCGTGCGCGCGAGGGCACCATGGGTGTACAAGTTGCTCTTGTGATTCGCTGACAGCCGTTGAGCGGTGATATCGGGTAACCGGGTCATGGTGATTGTCGGCGTCGGCGTGGTTTTTTGCCCTAGCGTCAAAGCCTCCTTTTCAACGGCGCGGCTTGTTGTGTGGCGCGTCGCTGCGTAATGGGCCAGGACCATGCCCAATGACAGGAACAGGTCGGTCAGTGCCGTCCATGCATCGTCACTGTCACCTTTCTCGCTGGCTTCATTCGCTTCATCCAGGTCGCTCATGATTTGCCAGACCCAGGCCGCGCTGGCAGCCGTTCTGCCCAGGAATGGCAGTGCAATGTTGAACAGCATCCACGCCCCATGCTTGAGAGTCTGCCAACGACTTTGTGCATTGGAGACCGATTGCCGGTCTGCCAGGGTGATCATCGCGTTGGCATTGGCGGTGAACAGGGTCGCCAGTGCAGGTTGTGCAAGTGGCGTGGCCGCTAGCGTGACAGCCCCCATCATGCCGAGGACCGACGTTGGATCGACCAGCCATTGCGACAGTGTCCAGACCGACGGCAGTTGGCCGGGAAATACGTACTGTGAGTAGTTGAAGCGCACATCATCCGGCAACCAGGCCAGCACCGACTGGCGAAGCGTCTGGTTATGTTTGATTGCATACAGCAGGTTGGTTTCGCGGGGGTATTGCAAAAGCGGAGGATCAAGCAGCGGGCGAAAGAGCAGGCAGGGCCCCTTGTCAGCGAGACGCGGGCCGATGACGAACATGTTGGCAACCTCGTCGGCCTTGTTGTCCGTGCGGCCCCCGGGAATGAACGCCAGCGCACGAATGATGATTTCCTGGCCGTCCACAAAACGGTCGGCGGGTTTTTCTTGCATCGCTGCGAGCACGTATCGGTATCCCTGATTATCGATACCTGCCTCGCCACGAATTTTGTGCTGCAGCGTCTGAAGTGGCAGCTGGATGCGCAGGTGGCTGGCGAACAGGTTTTGCCGACGTTGTGTTTCCTTCGGGTCACCGAGCAGCTTTTGCTTGATCAGCGTGGGATAGATTTCACCGATGTTGACCTCTGTGACCAGTTTTTCCAGGTAGGCCGGTGTCATCCAGGACTCAACGGCGCTGCCGTCGGTGCGGCGCACGGTCTTGTTACCCAGCGGTACGGCAATCAGATTCTGCAGGGCGAGATCGATCAGCGACATCGTGACGGTTTCGGTTTTGCCCGGTACGGCGATGGCGCCCAGGATCACTGGGCTGGTGATACTCATTTCAATCGTTTCGAGCCTGGCGTCCGTCGCCTCGGGGTGATCTTTCAGCACCTGATTTTTTAGTGCTTGCAGCGTAAATACCGGGAGCGGAGGAATATCATCCAGATAAGATTTACCCGCGTGTTGCTCCCGAAGCTGTGCCAGGTCCATCAAGTGTCGGCTGTAGCAGGTCAGGTCTGCCGGTTGCGCGTTTAGCAGCCAGTCGGGCAGCAAGTGCTCGATCCGGCTGAAACGCCCTTCGTCAATGTCCTTGCGGTTTCCGGCCGCCGTAATGGCTCGATGCGCAAGACCACCGTTCGGGATGGTGTCTTGAAGCTGGCCGATGGCAGCGATTTCAAGCGCGATCAGAGCACTGGCCTGGTGGTCGAAAAAATCGCCGGTGGGTTCAGACAAACGCCATCGCAAAGTGCGTGGAGCCGACGTGGATGCAACACGTGCAGGCAGCGTTTCACCGAATGATTCCAACGAGTCGTAATGCTTGAAGCCCTCTGTGATCGAGTGGCTGATCACCAGCGTGCGCTTGCCCAGCGTACCCACCAGCACGGCCACGTCCAGCAGCCACAGATGCTTGTCCGGTTCATCGATGTCGATCAGGCAGGCCCTTGATTTGTAGGGGTCGTTGCGCTGTCGGGTGGCTTTATCCGGGTTGTTGAACAAGGCCAGTGCCATGGCCTTTTGATCCTCATCCCAGCCTGAAACCTGCTCGATGTTCCAGAGGTTGTGCAGTGAGCCCGAGAGTTGATGCCAGCGTGGTGTTTGGTCTTCTGTCTGCTGGTTCCAGTAATCAAGTTGCTGCTCCTGGTAAGAAACGAACAGCAGCGGGATCAGTTGGTTGATCAATCGGCCAATGTCGTCGATCTTGACGGGCAACTGGATCGCTGGAGCTACCCCCGGTTGCAGGGTCAGGAAGTGTTCCCCGTCAATGTAGGTCGCGGTCTGCGCCGACAGCGTGAGCCGCACCAATGCGTCGGTCAGCGACTCGAATCGGCGCAGGCCGGGCGTGACCTGGTTGCCGCTGACGGTCCAGGTTGGCGTCACGACCATGGCCTGGACCGGATCGATATCAAGGCTTGGATACGCGGCGTCGAGGGCTGTGCGCAGTGCGTTCGTCGCCACTTCCCTGAGTGAGGGGCCAGTGACCAGTTGGGTCAATACATCTTCGGAGCGGGTGGACGAGGTATCGGGCATGGCCATTTCCTTTGTGCCGAATGAGGACGCTGGCCACTGGGCCGCGCGGTATCGGGTCAAGGTAGAGGGCTGTCGAAGGCAAAAGGTGGTAGATAGTTATCGCGGGCAAAAAAAGACCCGCGCTCATTGGCGGGTCTTCCAGTTCACGTTTTCAGGTGCCTGACTTGATCTTGGTCCAGGCTCGCGTGCGCGCACGTTCGGCATCGCGCGGCAGTGGTTGCAGGGTGTAAAGCGTGCTCATCGCCGTTTCGGTCGGGTACAGGTTGGGGTTGTTGCGGATCGCCGGGTCGACCAGTTCCGTGGCGTCCTTGTTCGGGTTCGGGTAGCCGACGAAGTCGCTGACCGGCGCGATCACTTGGGGTTGCAGCAAGTAGTTGATGAAGGTGTAGGCGTCTTCCGGGTTCTTTGCGCCTTTGGGAATGGCGAGCATGTCGAACCAGATCGGCGCGCCTTCTTTGGGCAGCCGCATGTCGACGATCACGCCGTTCTTGGCTTCCTTGGCGCGATTGGCGGCCTGGGAGAAACTGCCGGAGTAACCGACCGCGACACAGATGTCACCATTGGCAATGTCGGCCATGTACTTCGAAGAATGGAAGTAGGTGATGTACGGGCGGATCTTCATCAACAGGGCTTCAGCCTTGTCGTAGTCCGCCGGCTTCTTGCTGTTGGGGTCCAGGCCGAGGTGTTGCAGGGCCAGCGGCAGGATCTCCGATGGCGAGTCGAGCAGGGCGACGCCGCACTGCTTGAGCTTGCTGATGTTTTCTTCCTTGAAGATCAAATCCCAGCTGTCCACCGGCGCATTGTCGCCCAGCACGGCTTTGACCTTGTCCGGGTTGAAACCGATCAGGATGGTGCCGTACATGTACGGCACGGCGAACTTGTTGCCCGGGTCGTTGGCTTCGATCAGCTTCATCAGCTTCGGATCGAGGTGGTTCCAGTTTGGCAACTTGCTGCGATCCACCGGCTGGAATACGCCGGCTTCGATCTGTTTGGCAAGGAACACATTAGACGGCACCACGACGTCATAACCGGAGTTACCGGTCAGGAGCTTGGCCTCCAGTGCTTCGTTAGTGTCGAAAATGTCGTAGACCAGTTTGGTCTGGGTGTTCTGAGCCTTGAAGTCTTCCAGCGCTTTGGGGGTGATGTAGTCGAACCAGTTGTAGACGCGCAACGTTCGTTCTTCAGCATGAACCGCACCACTGAGCACCGTGGCGCACAGGGTGGGGATGATAAAACGCTTGAGTCTGTTCATTGTTCTAATTCCTCATTGGGCGCTTTCAAAACCTTCGAGAACGTTGACGGCATTGATGCCGATTTCTTCTACCGCGTAACCGCCTTCCATCACGAACAGCGTCGACTTGCCGAGGCGGGCGATACGCTCGCCCATGGCCAGGTAATCCGGGCTGTCGAGCTTGAATTGCGAGATGGGATCGTCCTTGAACGTATCGACACCCAGGGAGACGACGATAATGTCGGCGCCGTATTTTTCGATCTCTTGGCAGGCCTGATCCAGGGCTGCACTCCACGTGTCCCAGCCACTGCCTGCGGGCAACGGGTAGTTGAAGTTGAACCCTTCGCCGGGGCCTTCACCGAGCTCGTCTTCATAGCCGAGGAAGAACGGGAACTCTGCTTCCGGGTGGCCGTGAATCGAGGTGAACAGCACGTCGCAGCGTTCGTAGAAAATCGATTGGGTGCCATTGCCGTGGTGATAATCGACGTCTAGGATCGCGACCTTTTTGTGGCCCTGATCAAGGAACGCTTGAGCAGCGATGGCCGCGTTGTTGAGGTAGCAATAACCACCCATCAAATCGCTGGCAGCGTGATGTCCCGGTGGACGGCACAAGGCGAAGGCACTGCGCGCGCCGCGCTGGATTTGCGCCTGTGCGGTGAGAGCAACTTGTGCCGCACTGTATGCCGCTTGCCACGTACCGGCGGTGATCGGTGCGCCAGCGTCGAAGCTGTAATAGCCAAGCTGGCCGTGCAGGCTGGTGGGTTTAATGGAACGCAAGGTCCGGGTCGGCCAGGTGTAGGGCAGCAAGTCGCCGTCGGTGTTGAATTCGGTCCAGCGTGCCCATGCCCCCTTGAAGAAATCGAGGTAGTCACGGCTGTGGATGCGTGCGATCGGGTCGAGGCCGAAATCCTGCGGCGCTTCGACCGGGCCGAGATTCTGGTTTTGCACGCGTTGCAACACATGGTCGGCACGCGACGGCATTTCGAAGCAGGGCTTGAGTTGCCCGTCTATCAATTCGCAACGGCCGTGGTGCAGGTGGTGATCGTCCGAGTAGATCGTCAGCATTTTCTTGTTCTCCGCAGGCTGATTCGGTTGAACACAGTCTTGCGGCAGGCAGCGTTTGGGAGAACGGCAGGAAAGGCCAAAAGGGGATTGATATGGCCAAAAATTTTGACCGAAATTCGCCCCTTGATGTGCGCGGTGCCCTGGAAACCGCAATCGCGAGCAGGCTCACTCCTACAAGGGATCTTCAGTGTTCACGTTTTTTGTGAACGACACATAACCCCTGTAGGAGTGAGCCTGCTCGCGATAGCGGTGGACCAGTCAACGAATGACTCAAGGCCGGAACTGGCTCGGCGCTACGCCGCTCCAGCGCACAAACGCATGACGGAAACTGGCGGTCTCGCTGAAACCCAGCGCCTCGGCGATCCGGTAGATCGGCAGTTGGTCTTCACAGAGCATTTGCTTGGCCCGCTCGAAGCGCAGCTCATCGAGCAATTCCTGATAGCTGCAACCCAAATCCTTGAGGTGCCGACGCAACGTACGCGTCGAGCAATTCATCTGCTCGGCCAACCCTTCAAGTCCCGGTGCGGCATTCAATTGCGCGCTGAGCAACTGCCGAATCCGCCCCAGCCAGGCCTGACGCCCGGTGAACTCGGTGTTTTGCTTGCGGCAGCGTTCGGCCATGGCCTGGTGGGTAATGGCGTCGGCCAGTGGCAGGGGCCGATCCAGCCAGCTTTTGTCGAAAGCAAAGGCGTTGGACGATGCGTCGAACTGCAAGGGGCAGTCGAAACGTTCGGTGTAGCGTGCCTGATAGTCCGGTGCCGAGTGTTCGAAGCGTGCGCCCAGTAGCGGCAAAGGTTGGCCGAGCAAGTCCTCGCAGGTGACCTTCATCGAGACCAGGCAAAATTCGACATTGAACGGCGCCAGCGCCGGGTTTTCCCGATAGTCGCCAGCGGTAAGCCAGATGCGTTCGTTATCTTCTTCCAGGCTCAGCTCGAACAGTGTTCCCAATAGCGCCGGATAGTGCAGCGCCAGCTGCAAGGCGTCACCTAAAGTGGCGCTGGTGAGTAAGGCGTACCCGAGCATGCCGTAGGACGAAACGTGCATTTGCCGGCCCAACTCCAGGCCAATGTCATGGCGTAACGCGACCGCATTGGCGCAAACCAGCATCTCTTGGTTGGTCGTGATACGCGTGTCCGCCCGGCTCAGGTCCGCCGCGCTGATACCGCTGCCGGCCAGTAATGCCTCACTGGACAGGCCTTCAGCCTTGAATGTGTTGAGCACCAGAGAGACAGCGTTGAGGGTGGTGAGGTGGGAGTGGAGCATGGGGGCGTCCAGCCTTGGGATGCTGGAACGCAGCAAGTTATATGCCGAGCGAAGAACCTGTAGGAGTGAGCCTGCTCGCGATGGCGGTGTATCAGTCAGCACCCATGTTGGATGGGCGACCGCTATCGCGAGCAGGCTCACTCCTACAGGGGGTTGTGGTGTGTCAGCTAAGTTCGCCGCAGAGGTCGAGTTCTACAAGGCGCCGCACTTCAGCGGTGTCGAGCCCGGCACCCAGTAAGCCATGCAACTTGCCGAACGCCGCTTCACGGGTCATGCCGCCACCTGAAAGCACACCCACACCACGCAACCGACTGCCAGCCTCGTAAACATCCAGCTCGACGCCACCTTCATGGCATTGGGTGACGGCTACAACCACAACACCCTTGTCCCGCGCCTGTTCCAGGCTGGCGAGGAACTCTGGATTGTCGCTCGGCCCGGTGCCGCTGCCGTAGCACTCCAGCACCAGACCTTGAATGCCGCTGTCGAGCAGGCCGTCCAAAATGTCGGCGCTGATGCCAGGAAACAGCGGCAGCACCGCAACCTTCGCCAGTTGCTTCGGTTGGTTGTAATTCAACGCTGCCGGCAGCGAAGCGGCTTTCACACCGCCACCCTGACGCTCGAGCCGCTTGAACGGATGACGCCCGAAACTGCGTACCTTCGCGCAACGCGTCGGGTCCAGCAGTTCGCCGTGGAAGTACAGATGAACGCCCGGTGCCAGGCCATGGCCGAGGGCAACCAGCGCACCGCTGAGGTTTTCCCAGGCATCGCTGTCCGTCACGCCGGCCGGCAGCATCGAGCCGGTAAAACACACGCGGGCGTGCAGGCCGAGTAACTGAAAACTCATGGCCGCTGCGCTGTAGGCCAGGGTATCCGTGCCGTGCAGGATCAGCACGCTGTCGCAGCCCTGCACATCTACAGCGTCGACCACGGCTTCGCGCAGTTGCTGCCAATACGCCGGGGACATGTTGGCGCTGTCGATCAGTGGCGACATCTCGCGAAAACGCCACTGCGGCACCACCAGCTCAGGCTGGCTGTGCAGGTATTCACGCATCCGCGCTTCGAAGCCGGACGCCGGGGCCAGGCCGTGGGCGCTGGCTTGCATGCCGATGGTGCCACCGGTGTAGAGCACCATCACGTGTTGGGCGGCAGGAAAGGAATTGGGAACCATGGGGAAGTCTCCGCAAGAGATGACATGTGGGAGCGAGACCGGCTTGCCGGCGATAGCGGTATGTTAGACACTAATGTGTCACTGACAGTCCGTCATCGCCAGCAGGCTGGCTCCCACAGGTTGTGTACCCGTCGTTTACCGGTCAGCGTTGCGCTGCGGGTACGCCTTGCGGCTCAGTTGTTGCTGTCGGGGCAGGTGCTGGCGGGTTGGCTGGCCAGGCCTTCAGGTCGAGGTCCAGGTCGGCGAATTTGCTCGAATCAAACACCGGCGTCTTGATTCCGGCCGCACGCTGGTCATCGTAGTCACGCAGGATGCGCATGCCGACCTTGAACAACAGGAACAGCGCGATCAGGTTCACGAACGCGAGCATCGTCATGGTGATGTCGGCGAAGGCGAACACAGTGCCCAGGTTTTCGATGGCGCCCCAGAAGATCAACACCAGCACCAGCGCACGATAACCCATCAGCGCCTTGCGGTTTTCACCGATCAAAAAGCGCAGGTTGCTCTCGCCCAGGTAGTAGTTGTAGAGAATCGAGGTGAACACGAACAACGACAGGGCCACGGAGATGAATATCCGGCCCCAGTCACCGACCACGGCGGCCAGCGAGTTCTGGGTCAAGGCAATGCCATCGCCTTCGAAGCCGGGGGTGTAGAAACCCGAGAGCAGGATCAGCAGCGCGGTACAGGTGCAGATCACGAAAGTGTCGAGGAACACGCTGAACGCCTGAACCACGCCTTGTGCCACCGGGTGCTCGACCGAAGCCACGGCGGCCACGTTTGGCGCGCTGCCCAGGCCCGCTTCGTTGGCGAACACGCCGCGTTTCACGCCCATGACAATGGCGCTGCCGATCAGGCCGCCAAATGCCTGGTCGAGACCGAAAGCGCTTTTGACGATGGTCATCAACATGCCGGGTACTTGATCGAATTGCAGCACGATCACATAGATGGTCACGCCGATGTACACCAGAGTTTTCACTGGCACCAGCAGGTCGGCGACTTTGGCAATACGTTTGATCCCGCCGATGAACACCATACCCAGCAACACCGCCAGTGCGATGCCGGTATAGGTGGTGTCGAAGCCGAATGCGTTGTTCAGCGAGTGCGTCACGGCATGGGCTTGCAGGCCGTTGAAGGCGAAACCGAAGGTCACCAGCAACAGGAACGCCATGACCATACCCAACCAGCGCTTCTGCAGACCGTGCTGGATGTAGTAGGACGGACCGCCACGGTAGGTGCCGTCGGAATCGGTGCGCTTGTACAGCTGACCGAGAGAGCACTCGAAGAAGCTGCTGGACATGCCGACCAGCGCGGTCACCCACATCCAGAACACTGCACCCGGGCCACCCAGGGTCACGGCGATGCCGACACCGGCGATGTTACCTGCGCCAACGCGACCGGCGAGGCTGAGCATCAGGGCCTGGAACGAACTGAGTTGCCCGGCGCTGCTTTTGAGGCTGTCGCGGAACACCGCGAACATATGGAAAAAGTGGCGCAATTGAACGAAACGCGAGCGGATCGTGAAGTAGCTTCCGAGCCCGACAATGAGCAAGATCAGTACTTTCCCTGAGAGGAAGTCGTTGATGACTTCGAGCATGGATTATTCCTCGCTGTTTTTTGTTTAGGCAAATGCGGGGCAGGTAGAAATATCGCGTTACACCGAAGTGCGCGTGGCACAACAGATGAGGCGCGTGTTCGTCCCGGTCCCATTTCGCAGGTTTGTTATTAGTTCGGGTTTCGCATGGGTTTGGGCCTCGTTACCGACGACCGCTCACGCGAAGAGGGGCGGCACTATACCGATGAGTGTGCCGTCCGTCTGCCCGATTATGGTGCAAGCGGTAAAACGAGGTGGCTTTCCTGTAGGAGCACGGCTTGCCGGCGATGGCGATAGTGAGGGCGCCATCGCCGGCAAGCCGTGCTCCTACAGAAGTGACGCATCCGCAAAAAATCAAAAAAAAGGGCCTGGGGATTAAATCCCCAAGCCCTCAAAAGGTGAGAGGTGTCTAGTCCCTCGACCTGGTGAGCGTGGCCCTTGCTCTTCGTTAAAAGAGCAAGGGCCGCTGTTGCGTTCGGTTAAGCCTTCAGAGGCACCAGACGCGGAGCAATCATGTTTTCCGGGCGCAGGATGTCGGCGAGCATGGCGTCGTCGAGCAGGCCTTCTTCGCGCACCAGTTCCAGCACGCCACGGCCGCTTTCGAGGGCGATACGGGCGATGCGGGTGGCGTTTTCATAGCCGATGTACGGGTTCAGTGCGGTGACCAGGCCGATCGAGTGTTCGACCAGTTCGCGGCAGCGCTCTTCGTTGGCAGTAATGCCGGTGATGCAGTGCTCGCGCAGCATGTCCATGGCGCGTTGCAGCAGACGGATCGAGTCGAAGATCTTGAACGCGATCAGCGGCTCCATCACGTTCAGTTGCAGCTGGCCGCCTTCGGCCGCGATGGTCAGGGCCAGGTCGTTACCGATGATCTGGAACGCAACCTGGTTTACGGCTTCCGGAATAACCGGGTTGACCTTGCCTGGCATGATCGAGCTGCCTGGCTGACGCGCCGGCAGGTTGATTTCGTTGATGCCGGTGCGTGGGCCGCTGGACAGCAGACGCAGGTCGTTGCAGATCTTCGACAGTTTGACCGCGGTACGCTTGAGCATGCCGGAGAACAATACGAAGGCGCCCATGTCGGACGTGGCTTCAATCAGGTCGGCAGCCGGAACCAGCGGTTGGCCGCTGATCAATGCCAGACGCTGAACGGCCAGGTGTTGGTAACGCGGGTCGGCGTTGATGCCGGTACCGATCGCAGTACCGCCCAGGTTCACTTCGGTCAGCAGTTCAGGTGCCAGTGTTTTCAGACGCGCCAGGTCTTCGCCCAGGGTCGTGGCGAATGCACGGAATTCCTGGCCCAGGGTCATCGGCACAGCGTCTTGCAGCTGGGTACGACCCATCTTCAGAACGTGGCTGAATTCTTCACCTTTGGCAGCAAACGACTGGATCAGGCTGTCGAGACTGGCCAGCAGTGCGTCGTGACCCAACAGCAGACCCAGGCGGATCGCGGTCGGATAGGCGTCGTTAGTCGACTGCGCCATGTTCACGTCGTTGTTCGGGTGCAGGTATTGGTATTCGCCTTTCTGGTGACCCATGGCCTCCAGCGCGATGTTGGCAATGACTTCGTTGGCATTCATGTTGGTTGAAGTGCCAGCGCCGCCTTGAATCATGTCCACCACGAATTCTTCGTGGAAATCGCCGCGGATCAGACGTGCACAAGCTTCGCTGATGGCAGCGTGCTTGGCTTCGCTCAGGTGACCCAGTTCGCGGTTGGCGTCAGCGGCGGCCTGTTTGACCATCGCCAAACCGACAACCAGCTTAGGGTAATGCGAAATCGGAACGCCCGAGAGGCGGAAGTTGTTCACCGCTCGCAGGGTCTGGATGCCGTAATACGCTTGTGCAGGTACTTCGAGTACGCCAAGCAGGTCTTTTTCTGTGCGGAAAGATGCAGCGGAGGACATGATAGAAATCATCTCGATATGGACCCGGTCTGTGCCGGAACACTGCAAATGCTAGGCTTGTGGAGAAATTTCGGCCAATGCTGTTAAACACTGGCCTATGCACATTCGGCATAATGTCGGTGTGACGCCGTGTGTGCGGCGAGCGTGTGACCTAAATTGGTGCGTGTCCGGGAGGACGTGATGAATCTGGAAAGTAAATGGCTTGAGGACTTCAGCGCCCTGGCCGCCACCCGCAGCTTCTCCCAGGCTGCGGAACGACGCTTCGTGACACAACCGGCCTTCAGCCGGCGGATCCGCAGCCTTGAAGCCGCGCTGGGGCTGCAACTGGTCAATCGCTCGCGCACGCCCGTCGAGCTGACGGCGGCGGGGCAATTGTTTCTGGTGACGGCGCGGACGGTGGTCGAACAGTTGGGTGAAGTGCTGCGTCATCTTCATCACCTGGAAGGCGGGCAGGGCGAAGTGATGCAAGTCGCTGCCGCTCACTCATTGGCGCTGGGTTTCTTTCCCCGCTGGATCGCGCAGTTGCGCAATGAAGGCCTGAATATCGCGACGCGTTTGGTGGCAACCAACGTCGGTGACGCGGTGCATGCCTTGCGCGAGGGCGGTTGCGATTTGATGTTGGCGTTTTACGATCCCGATGCAGCGTTGCAGATGGACCCGGAAATCTTTCCGTCTCTGCACCTTGGCCACACTGAGATGCTGCCGGTTTGCGCGGCTGATGCCGAGGGTAAGCCGCTGTTTGATCTGGAAGGCGAAGCCAGCGTGCCTTTGCTCGCCTACAGCGCCGGCGCGTTTCTCGGACGTTCGGTGAACATGCTGTTGCGCCAGCGTGCGCTGCGCTTTACCACCATTTACGAAACCGCCATGGCCGACAGCCTGAAAAGCATGGCACTGGAAGGGTTGGGCATTGCCTGGGTGCCGCAACTGAGCGTGCGTGCCGAACTGGCTCGCGGTGAACTGGTGGTCTGCGGCGGTCCGCAATGGCATGTGCCGCTGGAGATTCGTTTGTACCGTTGCGCCTTGGTGCGCAAGGCCAACGTGCGGTTGTTGTGGCGCAAGCTTGAAGGCGGTGCCGCCCAAGGGACAACCAACTAACGATGCCTTTGTAGGAGCACAGCTTGCTGGCGATTGCGTTCTGGAAGTCGCCATCGCCAGCAAGCTGTGCTCCTACAGGGGCGGGTTTTATGGCAAGTATGTCTGCTGACCTGCGAGTCAATAAAACCGGGACTTTGCGCCGTATGACAGATGGTCGCTACGGGGGCTGTTTATCTGTGTCATTACGGTATACTGCGCGGCCTTCGGCCGGTTCGCCCGGCCATAATTCGTACAACAAGCCACGCATTTTGCGTGGCTTGTTGTTTTTTGACGCGCCTGCGGGCGCCCAGAGAGAAGAGGCACGACGATGAGTGCACTGGTTGGCGTGATCATGGGCTCCAAGTCCGATTGGTCCACCCTTAGCCACACCGCCGATATGCTGGAAAAGCTCGGCATCCCTTACGAGGTGAAAGTGGTCTCTGCCCACCGCACCCCCGACCTGCTGTTCCAGTACGCCGAAGAGGCTGAGGCCCGTGGCATCGAGGTGATTATCGCTGGTGCCGGTGGCGCGGCCCACTTGCCTGGCATGTGTGCGGCCAAAACCCACCTGCCGGTGCTGGGCGTGCCAGTACAGTCGGCGATGCTTTCCGGCGTCGATTCGCTGCTTTCCATCGTGCAGATGCCGGCTGGCATCCCGGTTGCGACCCTGGCCATCGGCAAGGCTGGCGCGATCAACGCCGCGCTGCTGTCGGCGAGCATCCTGGGCGCCAAGCACCCGCAGTTCCACGAAGTGCTGAAAACTTTCCGTGCTGAGCAGACAGACAGCGTCCTGGACAATCCAGACCCACGCATCGCCTGAGGTTGTTGACGATGAAGATCGGTGTAATCGGTGGCGGCCAGTTGGGTCGCATGTTGGCGCTGGCGGGCACTCCGCTGGGTATGAACTTCGCTTTCCTGGACCCCGCGCCGGATGCTTGCGCAGCCGCGTTGGGCGAACACCTGCGGGCCGATTACGGCGATCAGGACCACCTGCGTCAGCTGGCCGATGAAGTTGATCTGGTGACCTTCGAGTTCGAAAGCGTCCCGGCTGAAACCGTGGCGTTTCTGTCGCAATTCGTTCCGGTTTACCCGAGCGCCGAAGCCCTGCGCATCGCTCGTGATCGCTGGTTCGAGAAGAGCATGTTCAAGGACCTGGGGATCCCGACCCCGGCATTCGCCGACATTCAGTCGCAAGCTGACTTGGACGCCGCAGTGGCGTCCATCGGTCTGCCGGCCGTATTGAAAACCCGCACCCTGGGTTACGACGGCAAGGGTCAGAAAGTCCTGCGCAAACCTGAAGATGTGGTCGGCACCTTCGCCGAACTGGGTAGTGTTGCTTGCCTGCTGGAAGGCTTCGTGCCGTTCACTGGCGAAGTGTCGCTGATCGCCGTGCGCGCTCGTGATGGTGAAACCAAGTTCTACCCGCTGGTTCACAACACCCATGACAGCGGCATCCTCAAGTTGTCCGTGGCCAGCACCGAGCACCCGCTGCAAGCCTTGGCTGAAGACTATTCCAGTCGCGTGCTCAAGCAGCTGAATTATGTCGGCGTCATGGCGTTCGAATTCTTTGAAGTCGACGGTGGCCTCAAGGCCAATGAAATCGCCCCGCGCGTGCACAACTCCGGTCACTGGACCACCGAAGGCGCCGAGTGCAGCCAGTTCGAAAACCATCTGCGGGCCGTTGCCGGTTTGCCGCTGGGGTCGACGGCCAAGGTCGGCGAAAGCGCGATGCTCAACTTCATCGGCGTTGTACCGCCAGTTGAGAAGGTGATCGCGATTGCCGATTGCCATCTGCACCACTACGGCAAGGCGTTCAAGGCCGGTCGCAAGGTCGGTCACGCCAACCTGCGCTGCGCCGACAAGGCCACACTAGAGCAGCAGATCCTCAAGGTCGAAGCGCTCATCGCCGAATAGTTTCATGTGGCAGCGGCGGAACCATTCAGGTGCCGCCGTTCTCTCATGGCAGGATGCAGAAGTCTGACTAGGCTTTGGGCATTGCCATTCAATCAGAGGGAAATGCCATGGGAATTATTGGAACCATCTTTATCGGCTTGATCGTCGGCCTGCTGGCTCGGTTCCTGAAACCGGGGGATGACAGCATGGGCTGGATCATGACCATCCTGCTCGGTATCGGCGGTTCGCTGGCGGCCACTTACGGCGGCCAGGCTCTGGGCATTTACCAGGCCGGCCAAGGCGCAGGTTTCATCGGTGCGCTGGTCGGTGCCGTGGTATTGCTGGTGATCTACGGTCTGATCAAAAAGAACTGATCCAAAGCGACAAAGCCCCCTCTGCGCCGCACGCAGAGAGGGCTAGAATGCTCGGCGATTTATCGCCCTTCCTTATCCGAGCACCTCAATGCGCCGTCTTCTGTTGACTATCCTTTTACTGGGCAGTGGTTTGGCCCATGCCGGCGAACTGCCGGAAACCGACTGGCTCGAACTGATGCCCAAGTCGGACCAAAAAGCCCTCGAAGCGATGCCCGAAATCGACCACAACACGCCCGAAGGCGATGGCACCTTTACCGCAAAGGGTGGCATGAAGCAGAGCAAGGGCTTGCCGGCGGTGATGTACTCGACCAAAACTGTGCCGTCGATGAACGACAAGAACATCCGCATCGGTGGTTACCCGGTGCCGCTGGAGTCCGACGCCAAGGGCCGCAGTACGCTGTTCTTCCTTGTGCCGTATCCCGGCGCGTGCATCCACGTGCCGCCACCGCCGCCCAATCAGTTGGTGCTGGTGCGCTATCCGAAGGGGTTGAAGCTGGATGATATCTACACGCCGCTGTGGGTGACCGGCACGCTGAAGGTCGAGACGGTCAATAACGACCTGGCCGATGCGGCGTACGCGCTGGATGCGGCGAAAGTGCGGGTGGTGCAGGAATCGGATTTATAGGTATTCAAATGTGGGAGCGAGCCTGCTCGCGAAGAGGGAGTGTCAGTCGGTTAATCCGTAAACTGATACACCGCATTCGCGAGCAGGCTCGCTCCCACCCTTGGGGTCTGGTGTGGCTTAGAGGGGATTGCTGCTAATGCTGACACCGAGGGTGTGGCTGGCCCCCGGAATCAATGTCACCACATCATCCATCACATTCGCCGTCTCAATGCACAGCATCCGCTGCCAGCCATCGTCCGCCATGTCGCTGAACGCCGCTGCACGCTCGATCCACGGGTTCCAGATCACTGCCGCGCGCGATCCACTGCTGGTCAGCTCAATGCGCCGCTCCCACGCCGGATCGACTATGCTCAGCGTCGTCGGGGTATTGAGGTAGATGCGGTCGGTCTCGCCGGTAAACTGCAGATCACCGGTCTGAGTGACGGTTTTCCACTCATCCAGCGTCTCGATGTAGCTGAAGCCATCCAGCCCTTCAACGTGCACATTGCGCACATCGCTGACCGCAAAATAGCTGTGCAGCGCCTGGCTGAGGGTGACGGTGTCTGTGCCTTGGTTATGGCTGGTCAGGCTGATATGCAGTTGCTCATCCAGACGAATGCTCAGCTTCAAATCCACCTGATGCGGCCAACCCGGAAAACCACCTACGGGGTAGGGCAGGATGAACTCCACCTTCAGGCTTTCGCCCTCGGCTTCGATGCCGCCCAGCTCCCAATCCATCGCCCGGACAAAACCGTGGGCACTTGGCGCTTCGTCGCTGACACGCATCGCCTGAACGCTCTGCGGATTGCGTGCAAGGTTGCCGAACCACGGCCAGCACACCGGCACGCCGGCACGGATGCTCTTGCCGGCCTTGAACACCGCCTCGTCGTTGAGCCAGATCAGCGGCGGTTGGCCGGCCAATTGATAACTGAGGATGTGCGCGCCTTGCTGGGCGACCAGCAATTCGGCCTGACCATGGCGGATGCGCCAGCAGTTCAGTTCATCCAGTTTCACGGCTTCAACGTTGGGCGTGTTCATGGGACAACTCTCGATCGGGAACAATGACTGCAATGGACCGTAAAACGCCCGCAGCGTTTAACGCGCGCGCGGCGGAACCGAGCGAGTACGGCCGCTGCCGTCGATGGCGACGAACACAAACACGGCTTCAGTCACTTTACGCCACTCGCTGGACAGCGGATCGTCGCTCCAGACCTCAACCATCATCTTGATTGAGCTGCGGCCGATTTCCAGCGCTTGGGTATAAAAGGAGAGCTGTGCGCCTACCGCGACAGGAACCAGGAACGCCATACGGTCGATCGCAACGGTGGCAACGCGCCCGCCAGCGACTTTGCTGGCCATGGCGGTGCCCGCCAAATCCATCTGCGCCACCAGCCAGCCGCCGAAAATATCGCCAAAGCCGTTGGTTTCGCGAGGGAGCGCGGTGATTTGCAGGGCCAGGTCGCCTTGCGGGATTGGATCTTCTTGTTCGAGCTCTATCATGCCGGGGGTGCCTCTGACCCGTGACTCTTCATTTGTACTTCAGGTGAATAGCCGCTTTCAAGAAAAACGATTCAGCCCCGAACATACTACGTTCGTCACGTTTCTCGTAAGGCGCCTAAAGGGAAACTCTGCGAAATCGACTGGTAGAGCCAGCAGCGTCTTCGCACAGCAATCCTTTCAAAGTGTTGCAAGATTGCGAGTATATCGGTCGGTAGACTCCGAGACGACCGTCCGGTTCTCATTTTGACCGTCAAAAACCGACCTCTATGTGCTTTTTCGAACAATTTGCTATCGTGCCGGACCTGCCCAAGCCTCCGTCAGCGTTATTGGGGCTGCAGAACCGACTATAAGAGAAGCCCTTGCCATGACCACAGCGCCCTCGAGCATCGCGCAGCCGAACCAACCCGCACGTCCGTTGACCCGTAACGATTACAAGACTTTATCGCTGTCTGCCTTGGGCGGTGCACTGGAGTTTTACGACTTCATCATCTTTGTGTTCTTTGCCACGGTGGTTGGCAAGCTGTTCTTCCCGGCGGATATGCCTGAGTGGCTGCGCCTGATGCAGACCTTCGGCATTTTCGCTGCTGGCTACCTGGCGCGGCCGTTGGGCGGCATCGTCATGGCGCACTTCGGTGATCTGTTGGGGCGCAAGAAAATGTTCACCCTGAGCATTTTCATGATGGCGGTGCCGACCCTGATCATGGGTTTGCTGCCGACTTACGCGCAGATCGGCATGTGGGCACCGATTCTGTTGCTGCTGATGCGGGTGATTCAGGGCGCGGCGATTGGGGGTGAAGTGCCGGGCGCGTGGGTATTCGTTTCCGAACACGTTCCGCAACGGTATATCGGCTACGCCTGCGGCACACTGACCAGCGGACTGACAGCGGGCATTCTACTGGGCTCATTGGTGGCCACGGCGATCAACAGTATTTATACCCCGGTGGAAGTGTCCGATTACGCCTGGCGGATCCCGTTCCTGCTGGGTGGTGTGTTTGGCCTGTTCTCGGTGTACCTGCGCCGCTGGCTGCACGAAACCCCGGTGTTCGCCGAGCTGCAACTGCGCAAAGCCCTGGCCGAAGAAGTGCCGCTGCGTGCTGTATTGCGTGACCATCGCGGGGCGATCCTGATTTCCATGCTGCTGACCTGGCTGCTGTCAGCCGGCATCATCGTGGTCATCCTGATGACCCCGACCGTGTTGCAGACGGTTTACCACTTCGCGCCGACCACCGCGTTGCAGGCCAATAGCGTGGCGATTGTATTCCTGAGCCTTGGGTGCGTGGCGTCCGGCGCTTTGGCTGACCGTTTTGGTGCGGGTCGAGTGTTTGTGTTTGGCAGTGCCGCGTTGCTGCTGAGTTCCTGGACGTTCTATCACAGCCTGTTCAATCACCCGGACTGGCTGTTTCCGATGTACGCCTTGACCGGTTTGCTGGTGGGCACTATCGGCGCGGTGCCGTACGTGATGGTCAAAGCCTTCCCAGCAGTGGTGCGCTTTAGCGGGCTGTCGTTCTCGTACAACCTGGCCTATGCGATTTTCGGTGGTTTGACGCCGATGGTGGTGACGCTTCTGCTGAAGGAGAGCCCGATGGGGCCTGCCTACTATGTGGCGATCATTTGCGGGGTCGGGATTGTGGTGGGTGGGTATCTCTGGAAGAAGGGGCGTTAAGCCGGCTCTTTGTATTGGCTGCACTGACGCTTTCGCCGGCAAGCCGGCTCCTACAATGGTTCTGTGCTCACCGCAGAGCCTTTGTGGGAGCGAGCCTGCTCGCGAATGGAGCGACGCGAATCATCCTGTAAAAACCCGAATACTGGCCTTTCATCCAATTGTCATATTTCAGCCATAGAGTGTTCACACGGCCTGCTGATACTTGGCCCCGACTTAACACACCCTATCTGCTAGGAGTAAGGCATGAAACTGAAGCGTTTGATGGCGGCAATGACTTTTGTCGCTGCTGGCGTTGCGACTGCCAACGCGTTCGCCGCTGTTGACCCTGCTATCCCGAGCTACACCAAGACCACTGGTGTGTCGGGCAACCTGTCCAGCGTCGGCTCCGATACTCTGGCCAACCTCATGACCCTTTGGGCTGAGAACTACAAAAAAGAATACCCGAACGTAAACATCCAGATTCAGGCCGCTGGCTCCGCCACTGCGCCACCTGCGCTGACTGAAGGCACCTCTAACCTGGGCCCGATGAGCCGCAAGATGAAGGACACCGAACTGGCTGCCTTCGAGCAGAAGTACGGCTACAAGCCAACCGCTATCCCGGTTGCCGTGGACGCCCTGGCTGTGTTCGTGCACAAAGACAACCCGATCCAGCACCTGACCATGGAACAAGTCGACGCGATCTTCTCGTCCACTCGTCTGTGCGGCGCTAAAACCGACGTTAAAACCTGGGGTGACCTGGGCGTGACCGGTGACCTGGCCAACAAGCCGGTTCAACTGTTCGGCCGTAACTCGGTATCCGGCACCTACGGCTACTTCAAAGAAGAAGCCCTGTGCAAAGGCGACTACAAGCCAAACGTCAACGAACAACCAGGTTCGGCTTCGGTCGTGCAGTCGATCAGCTCCTCGCTGAACGGCATCGGTTACTCGGGCATCGGCTACAAAACCGCTAGCGTGAAGACTGTGGCTCTGGCCAAGAAAGGCAGCACTGACTTCATCGAAGACACCGAAGAAAACGCCCTGAACGGCAAATACCCGCTGTCGCGTTTCCTCTACGTTTACGTCAACAAAGCCCCGAACAAGCCTCTGGCCCCGCTGGAAGCCGAGTTCGTGAAACTGATTCTGTCCAAACAGGGTCAGGAAGTTGTGGTGAAAGACGGTTACATCCCACTGCCGGCCAAGGTTGCTGCCAAAGCACTGGCTGACCTGGGTCTGGCGGAAGGCGGCGCTGAAGTCGCAAAAAAGTAACACCGTAGGAGCCGAGCTTGCTCGCGATGGGGGCGCCGCGTTTCACCTTTGAAACCTTGGCGCTACCATCGCGGGCAAGCCTTGCTCCTACAAGGCTCAGGGTTACCACGCAGGTGACCCGGCCTCCCCAAATTTCCGGTCTGCTGCCAGTCCCCGTTGGCGGCGGATTTGTTGCGTCACTGCATTGTCATCTTTCTGTCATACAGGATCGCTAGGGTGTGCGCATGAATGATCTGGCCAATTCCACCATGACTACGAATCCCCCCAAGCGAATTGATTTCAATACGCCTGAGCTGCAACGCAAGCGCCGCATTCGCGCGCTCAAAGATCGCCTGACTCGCTGGTACGTCCTCGTGGGCGGCCTCGCCGTTCTCGGCGCGATCACGTTGATCTTCTTCTTCCTCGCTTACGTCGTTGCGCCACTGTTCCAGGGCGCCGACCTGACCGCCAAAGACGCCATCACGCCAGCCTGGATGCAAGACGCCGGCAAGCCGTTGATGATCTCCCTCGAAGAACAGAACCAGGTCGCCATGCGGGTTTCCGACAAGGGCCAGGCGCTGTTCTTTGATATCGACAGTGGCGCTGAACTCAAGCGCGTCGACCTGCCTGTTCCGGCCGGCACTCATGTGACCTCCATCGGCGAAGACCAACCGGGTCATCCATTGGTGGCGGTCGGCTTGTCCAACGGTCAGGCCCTGGTGTTCCGTCACACGTATAAAGTCAGCTACCCGGATGGCAAGAAAACCATCTCGCCGGCCATCGAGTACCCGTACGGCGAAACCCCGATCGTGCTGAACGAGGCGGGCGGTGCGCTGGAGCATGTCAGTCTCAACGCTAACGATTCGACCCTGATGCTGGTCGGCGCCACGGGTGCGCAACTCAATGTTTTGTCGCTGACCAGCGAAGAAAACATGATGACCGGTGAAGTCACCAATGAGCAGAAGCGTATCGATCTGCCGCAGATGACCGAGCCGGTGAAGAACATCTTCGTCGACCCGCGTCAGCAGTGGCTGTACGTGATTAACGGTCGTGCCCAGGCCGATGTGTTCAGCCTGCGCGACAAGAGCCTCAACGGTCGCTACAAACTGCTCGAAGACGGTGAAGCGCAAATCACCGCCAGCACCCAGCTGGTGGGCGGTATCTCGCTGATCCTCGGCGACTCCAAAGGTGGTCTGGCCCAGTGGTTCATGGCGCGCGACCCCGATGGTGAGCAGCGTCTGAAGCAGATTCGTACCTTCCAGATGGGCACTACGCCGATTGTTGAAATCAGCGCTGAAGAACGTCGCAAAGGCTTCGTCGCCCTCGACGCCTCCGGCAAACTCGGCGTGTTCCACAGTACCGCTCACCGCACCTTGCTGGTGGATCAGGTCGTGGAAGGCCAAGGCATTTTCGGCATGTCGCCACGCGCCAACCGCATCATCGTCGAAGCGGGCGGCAAGATTCAGCCGCTGCTGCTGGACAACCCGCACCCGGAAGTGTCGTGGAGCGCGTTGTGGAGCAAGGTCTGGTACGAGAACTACGACGAGCCTAAATACGTCTGGCAATCGACCGCTGCCAACACTGACTTCGAACCGAAGATGAGCTTGTCTCCGCTGACCTTCGGCACCTTGAAGGCCGCGTTCTACGCCATGCTGTTGGCTGCACCGCTGGCCGTCGCTGCTGCGATTTACACCGCGTACTTCATGGCCCCGAGTTTGCGCCGCAAGGTCAAGCCGGTGATCGAGCTGATGGAAGCGATGCCGACGGTGATCCTCGGTTTCTTCGCCGGCCTGTTCCTTGCGCCGTATGTGGAAGGGCATTTGCCGGGCATCTTCAGCCTGCTGATGCTCCTGCCGATCGGCATTCTGGTAGCCGGTTTCGTCTTCAGTCGCCTGCCTGAGTCGATCCGCCTGAAAGTGCCGGACGGCTGGGAAAGCGCGATCCTGATTCCAGTGATTCTGTTTGTGGGCTGGCTCTCGCTGTACATGAGCCCGTACATGGAAACCTGGTTCTTCGGCGGCGACATGCGCATGTGGATCTCCCACGACCTGGGCATCACCTACGACCAGCGCAACGCACTGGTGGTTGGTTTGGCCATGGGCTTCGCGGTTATCCCGAACATCTACTCCATCGCCGAAGACGCCGTATTCAGCGTTCCGCGCGGTTTGACCCTCGGTTCCCTGGCCCTTGGCGCTACGCCGTGGCAGACCATGACGCGGGTGGTGATCCTCACCGCCAGCCCGGGCATTTTCTCGGCGCTGATGATCGGCATGGGCCGTGCAGTCGGTGAAACCATGATCGTGTTGATGGCCACCGGTAACACCCCAGTCATGGAAATGAACCTGTTCGAAGGCCTGCGCACACTGGCTGCCAACGTCGCGGTGGAAATGCCCGAGTCGGAAGTCGGCGGCAGCCACTACCGCGTGCTGTTCCTCTCGGCGCTGGTGCTGCTGCTGTTCACCTTCGTCATGAACACCCTCGCAGAACTGATTCGTCAGCGTCTGCGCAAGAAATACTCGTCGCTTTAAGAAAGGTAGAAGTCTGTGAAACAGAACTCCCTGAAAGGATGGTTCAAGAGCGGCGCCCCCGGCGTCTGGATCAGCGGTGGCGCGGTGTCCATCGCGGTCATCATGACCATCGGCCTGCTGGCGGTGATTGCCGTGCGCGGTCTGGGTCACTTCTGGCCGGCGGATTTGATTCACGCCAGCTACGACGTGCCGGGTCAGGCCAATCACCTGGTCATTGGTGAAGTGGTACAGAAGGAAGAAGTGCCGCGTGAGCGCCTGAAAAGCGCTGGTCTGCCGGTGCCCGATCAGGGCCCGGAGTTCATGACGCGTGAGCTGATCAAGGTCGGCAACCGTGACTTGAATGGCAACGACTTCACCTGGATCGTCGGCGAGTGGCTGACCAACCAAAAGACGCCACCTGAGCTGATGACCATCGAGCGTCGCGAGTGGGGCAACTTCTACGGTTACCTGGTCAACGTCAAACAGGACGGCAAAGTCATCGCTGAAGGCGAAGCGGCCTGGCCGGAACTGCAGGCGCGTGTTGATCGTGTGAACAAGCTCGCGGCACAGCTCAAGACCCTGGAAAAGGTCGACATCGGCGCGATCAACGCGGGTCTGGAACGCATTCGTCTGCACGGTCGCAAACTGGAACTGGCCGGCCACCTCGACGCTGCTGCGCAAGCAGATATGGATGCCGAACGCGCTGAGCTGAATGCACGTTATCAAGACATCGAAGCCCGTCTGAATGACTTGCACGCCCAGTTCAACCGCGACAGCCTCACGGCCCGCGATGCGAACGGCAAAGAAGTCGAAATCAGTATCGGCAAAGTGGTTCACGCCTACCAGCCGAACGCTATGGGCACGATGACCAAGATCGGCTTCTACTTCAGCAAGATCTGGGAATTCCTGTCCGACGACCCGCGTGAAGCGAACACCGAAGGCGGGATCTTCCCGGCGATTTTCGGCACCGTGATGATGACGTTGATCATGGCGATGATCGTGACGCCATTCGGCGTACTGGCGGCGGTTTACCTGCGTGAGTACGCCAAGCAGAATGCGCTGACTCGAATTATCCGCATCGCGGTGAACAACTTGGCCGGCGTTCCGGCCATCGTTTACGGCGTGTTCGGTCTGGGCTTCTTCGTCTATGTCCTCGGCGGCTCGGTTGACCGCTTGTTCTTCCCTGAAGCGTTGCCGGCGCCGACCTTTGGTACGCCGGGTCTGCTTTGGGCTTCCCTGACGCTGGCATTGCTGGCAGTACCGGTGGTGATCGTGGCCACCGAAGAAGGTCTGGCGCGGATTCCTCGCACCGTGCGTGAAGGCTCGTTGGCCCTCGGCGCGACCAAGGCTGAAACCTTGTGGAAGATCGTGCTGCCGATGGCCAGCCCGGCGATGATGACTGGCATGATCCTCGCCGTGGCACGCGCCGCTGGTGAAGTGGCGCCGTTGATGCTGGTGGGTGTGGTGAAACTGGCGCCGTCGCTGCCGCTGGATGGCAACTACCCGTACCTTCACCTCGATCAGAAGATCATGCACCTGGGCTTCCACATTTATGACGTCGGCTTCCAGAGCCCGAACGTCGAAGCCGCGCGGCCGCTGGTGTACGCCACGGCGCTGTTGCTGGTGCTGGTGATCGCCACGCTCAACCTGTCGGCCGTATACATTCGAAACCACCTGCGCGAGAAATACAAAGCGCTGGATAGCTAATCGCCGCCGACCCTGTGTAGGAGCTGGCTTGCCAGCGAAGGCGTACTCACTGACGCCAAAAGCTTCGCTGGCAAGCCAGCTCCTACAGGGAAACGGCGTCAGACAAAGATTTTGAGTAAGCCGCTGGTCTGAACAACAGGCCGGGGGTTAAACGAACCGAATTTGTTAGCACAGGGAGCCTCCCATGCAGCACGAAACACATACCCACGGCATCAACATGTCGGCATTGGGTCGCGACAAACAGAGCCTGAGCCTTGAGCAGGAAACCGTGGCCATTGAAGTGCCGGGCCTGAGCTTGTTCTACGGCGACAAACAAGCGCTGTACGACGTCAGCATGAACATCCCGAAACAGCGCGTGACCGCCTTCATCGGCCCGTCCGGCTGCGGTAAATCCACGCTGCTGCGCACCTTCAACCGCATGAACGACCTGGTTGACGGCTGCCGTGTCGAAGGCGAGATCAACCTCTACGGCAACAACATCTACCGTAAAGGCGAAGACGTGGCCGAGCTGCGTCGTCGCGTCGGCATGGTGTTCCAGAAGCCCAACCCGTTCCCGAAAACCATCTATGAAAACGTGGTGTACGGCCTGCGCATCCAGGGCATCAACAAGAAGCGCATTCTCGACGAAGCCGTCGAGTGGGCGTTGAAAGGCGCGGCGCTGTGGGACGAAGTCAAAGACCGTCTGCATGAGTCGGCACTGGGTCTGTCCGGTGGTCAGCAGCAACGTCTGGTGATCGCGCGCACCATCGCCGTGGAACCGGAAGTGCTGCTGCTCGACGAACCGTGCTCGGCACTCGACCCGATTTCGACGTTGAAAGTCGAAGAGCTGATCTACGAACTGAAATCGAAGTTCACCATCGTCATCGTGACCCACAACATGCAACAGGCCGCGCGGGTTTCCGACTACACGGCGTTCATGTACATGGGCAAACTGGTGGAATTCGGCGACACCGATACCCTGTTCACCAATCCGGCGAAGAAGCAGACCGAAGACTACATCACCGGTCGTTACGGCTAGGAAGCCTGTGGTTGCTCACTGAACTGACGCTGCGGCCCACCGCACCTTACCGGACGCTCCAAGGACGCCAACATGATTAGTAAAGAAGGCCTTACCCACCATATTTCCGCGCAGTTCAACGCCGAACTGGAGGAAGTGCGCAGCCACCTACTGGCCATGGGCGGGCTGGTGGAAAAGCAGGTCAACGACGCGGTGACCGCGCTGATCGAAGCCGACTCCGGTCTGGCCCAGCAGGTTCGCGAGATCGACGACCAGATCAACCAGATGGAACGCAACATCGACGAAGAGTGCCTGCGCATCCTGGCTCGTCGTCAGCCGGCGGCGTCTGACTTGCGTCTGATCATCAGCATCTCAAAGTCGGTGATCGACCTTGAGCGCATCGGTGATGAAGCGACCAAAATCGCCCGCCGCGCCATTCAGCTGTGCGAAGAAGGCGAAGCGCCGCGTGGTTACGTCGAGGTTCGTCACATCGGCGACCAGGTGCGCAACATGGTGCGTGATGCACTGGACGCATTTGCCCGCTTCGACGCCGACCTGGCGTTGTCGGTGGCGCAGTACGACAAGATCATCGACCGCGAATACAAGACCGCCCTGCGTGAGCTGGCGACCTACATGATGGAAGACCCACGCTCTATCTCGCGGGTCTTGAGCATTATCTGGGTTTTGCGTTCGCTGGAACGGATCGGCGACCACGCGCGCAATATCTCGGAACTGGTGATTTACCTGGTGCGCGGCACCGACGTGCGTCACCTGGGCCTCAAGCGCATGAAAGAAGAAGTTGAAGGAACAAGCGGCGAAACCGCTAATGTTCCGGGCAAAGCTGACGATAAGTAAGACTGCCCAAGAAAAACGCCCGGTCCTTTGGCCGGGCGTTTTTGTGTGTGGCTTTTGACGTTGGAAGCAGCACCCGCGAACGAAAAGTCCCGGCGTGACTGAAGATTTTTGGCAATGTGCCATCAGCAAAACGGTAGGCTTGCCGGGTTTTTTCGAGGGATAGTGGATGAGCAAGATCAGCGTGTTGGTGGTGGACGATGCAGCGTTCATTCGTGACCTGGTAAAAAAATGCCTGCGTAACGTCTTTCCGGGCATCCGCACGGAAGATGCCATCAACGGCAGGAAGGCTCAGGCCCTGCTGGCCAAGGAAACGTTCGACCTGGTCCTGTGCGACTGGGAAATGCCGGAGATGTCTGGCCTGGAACTGCTCACCTGGTGCCGCGAGCAAGACCACCTCAAAACCATGCCTTTCGTGATGGTGACCAGCCGTGGCGACAAAGAGAACGTGGTGCAGGCGATTCAGGCCGGCGTTTCCGGCTACGTCAGCAAGCCGTTCACCAACGAACAACTGCTGACCAAGGTCAAGCAGGCGCTGAACAAGGTCGGCAAACTGGACGCCCTGATGAGCGTTACGCCGCCCAAAATGAACTCGGCCTTTGGCGGCGATACCCTGAGTGCATTGACCGGTGGCAAACCTGCCGTGGTCGCACCTGCTCCAACTGCGGCACCGTCTCGTGGCTTGCTCAACAGCCCGCCGGTCAAGGCCGCGGCCGCCGCATCGCCTGCCAGCGGGCGCGGCCAAGGCCAGCTGCGTTTGCCAAGTGGCATCCAGCAATGCGTGATCAAGGCCTTGAGCATCAAGGAAGCGCTGCTGGTGGTTAAGCGCACCGACACGCTGCCACAGATCCTCGACAGCGCCGTGCTCGACCTGGAGCAGGGCGAGAACGCTGAAGTCGCCCGCCTCAACGGCTATCTGCACGCGGTCGTCGCCCACGAGCCGAAACCCGACAGCGACTGGTTGCAATTGACCTTCCGCTTTGTGGATCAGGACGCACAGAAACTCGACTACATCTCGCGCCTGATTGCCCGTGGTACTGCGCAGAAGCATTTCATACCGGGGGCGTAAGCTTCTTCCTGTATGAAAGATCGCCCCCCGACGCTGTTCTCGAACAACGCGGGTGGTGGATGCCTTTTTCCGTATCGGATTCCCAATCCGCTCCTTGATTTCCTTCTCTTCCGCCCAACCGTTGGTCTCACTTGATTCCCGCATGAAAATGCGTGGGGAGCCGTTTGTCGCAACTGGTATTTCTTACAGGTTAAGGATTCGCAGTGTCTCTGTAGCGTAGGCCGGGATCACCACAAATCGTGGCGACGCTATGGAGCGGAGTTGGATATGACCAAGCAAGTCATGTTGCAAGAGCGGAACAGGATCGTTGAGGCTTTTGGAGAGCGACGGGAGCCTCTGCGTCCGGCTTCAATCGACGAAGCAGTGGATGGAAAAATCAGTTATTCCAGTCTTGAAAATGGCCTGACCCTTCGCTTTCCGTTTGTTGAGGGCATGGAAGTGGGGGGCGAATATATCTTCATTTCTTCTTCGGATGAGGGTGTCGGTCATACTTTGCGGGGAACTATCCAAGCAGAGAATCAAGATATCGTTGCTGCCCTTCCGCCTGACCACGCGTTGGGGTTTAGTGGAGAACTAAGTCTGATGTATAGGTATTTTGGATTCCCGCCCGAGCACAGCTTTTCACCCCCCACCTATTATTCGGTGGAGGGGTGGTTGTATAGGCCGCTAGTCGATGAAGCCGTAGATGGGGTTATTCCAGTTTCGGCAGTATCGCGAGGCGTAAACCTGCGAATAAAAGCGGCATTGTCATTGGAGAAAAACGCAGCCGTTTCCGTTTACTGGGTCGGCTCCAACAGTGACGCCTGCTTCGTGGAATACCGGATTCTTCAGGCAGATCACAGCAAAGAAGATATTGTCATTCCGGTCGGCTCGGCGTTTCTGGTACCGAACAAGAACGGTCATGTTCATTTTATTTACACCGTGCATTCTAATCGGGGCACCTGGACATCAAAGCTCGTAAGGCTTGAAGTAGAAGGCGAATTGGGAATGCCTACGGCAAAGTATTGGCTGCCGGAGGAATTAATTTTAGCCAAACCCGCGCGGCTGGTGAAAACTGATGAAGGCGGCAAAATCCCGATGCAGGTTCCAACACAAGGTTGCAGTGAAGGTGATGTCGCCACTTTCATTTTTGTTAGCGATCATTTTCGGGGTGAATTTATCTTTCGCCTTCCGGTAACAAGCGGAGATATTGCCCAAGGGTATAAACCGTTCAATTTGCCGATCCCGTTTACGCTGTTGGCGGGAAGCAACGTAACATTTATGGCTGTTGTTGAGCGACAGACGGGCGGCACCGTCGGCTCGCCAGTAAACAAATTGTACGTGGAGGCGGACTAATCATCCTGGCGTTTTTGCGGTCAGTGTCCCGGCGATTTGCCTGTCGCAGGGACACTCGCGAACTTCCAATAGGAGCGTGGCGCTGCCTGATTTGAAACATCTGCCGACTACCCGGGTCCATTGCAGCTGCTAGGCTCAATCCAAGGCCTTACTCGACAGAATCCTGCCCATGTTCACGCGACTGCTGTTTTTTTGTGGGCTGTTCATGGCCGCCACCTCGGCGATGGCCATGACGGTCTACAAGTCCACCAACGCCTATGGCGTGGTCTCCTACAGTGACCGCCCCACCAAAGGCGCAAAGGTGTTCGTCTTTCGGGATCGCATGGACGAGCACCTTGAGCGTCAGGTGTACCTCGTGTTCATGAAGAAGGACGGCGTGCACAGCGTGTACGTGCGCAATAACCTGTATGCACCGGTAGAGATCGGGTTGGATTTCACCGGGTTGAAGAACGTCAGCGGCGCACCGGGTCGACCTATTCGCAAGGTCTTGCCGGCGCGCAGCAGCATTCGTGTAGCGCAGCTCACAGCGAAGCAGGCTGGCAGGCCGTTGGTGTACACCCCAAGGTTCAAGTATTCCTTGGGCGACCCCTCAGGGGCCGCCGTGGGCTATCGATACCCGCTGCCCTGGCGGGGCGGTCCGTTTCGCGTGAGCCAGGGCGCCAATGGTCAATACAGTCACTTCGGGCCGAAGAATCGCTACGCCATGGACATCGTCATGCCGGAGGGCACGCCGATCATCGCGGCGCGAGGCGGGGTGGTAGTGAAAACGGAGAGTGGGCAGAGCGGGCGCGGCACTAATCCGTCGGGCAATTTTGTACGGGTACTGCACAACGACGGGACCATGGGCGTGTATTTGCACCTCAAGCGAGGTTCGGTCTGTGTGCGCGAGGGGCAGCAGGTGACGGTGGGCAGTGCATTGGGGTTGTCGGGCAATACCGGCAACAGCACCGGGCCACACCTGCATTTCGTGGTGCAACGCAATACGGGACTGGGGCTGGTGTCGATTCCGTACCAGTTCAAACAACCGGTAGGGGTCTTGCCCAACTTTGTGTTGGGCAAGCAGTGATGTGTTGCCTGTTCTGACGCTATCGCGAGCAGGCTCGCTCCCACATTTGAAAAGCATTCCCCTGTGGGAGCGAGCCTGCTCGCGATGGAATCGACGCGGATCCAGATCAGTAGATCAATCCAGCATCAACACCTTGGCCAATATGATCTTCGGCCCTTTCATTTTCTTGATGATGATCCGCAGACCTTCGACTTCCAGCACTTCTTCCTCTTCCGGCACGCGCTTCAGGCTTTCGTAGACCAGCCCGGCGAGGGTTTCGGCTTCGACGTGATCCAGATCGATGCCCAGCAGGCGTTCGACCTTGAACAGCGGCGTATCACCGCGCACCAGCAGTTTGCCCGGCTGGTACGCGAGGATCCCGCGCTCGGCCTTGCGATGTTCGTCCTGAATGTCGCCGACCAGCACTTCCAGCACGTCTTCCATGGTCAGGTAGCCGATGATGTTGCCATCGGCCTCTTCCACCACGGCGAAGTGCGAACCGCCCTTGCGGAACTGTTCCAGCAATTGCGACAGCGGCAGGTGCCGCGATACTCGCTCCAGCGGACGGGTCAGTTCAGCCAGGTTGAACGATTCCGGGATGTGGTCCAGCGCCGCCAGCTCCAGCAGCAGGTCCTTGATGTGCAGCAGGCCGACGAACTCCTGACGTTCGCTGTCGTACACCGGGTAACGACTGAACTTGTGGCGACGGAACATCGCCAGGATTTCCTTGAGCGGCGCGTTGAACTCCAGCGTCACCAGGTCTTCGCGGGAGTTGGCCCAGTCGACCACTTCCAGCTCGCCCATTTCCACGGCCGAGGCCAAAACGCGCATGCCTTGGTCGCTCGGGTCCTGGCCACGGCTGGAGTGCAGGATCAGTTTCAGTTCTTCACGGCTGTAATGGTGCTCGTGATGAGGGCCGGGTTCACCTTGGCCGGCGATGCGCAGGATGGTGTTGGCGCTGGCGTTCAGTAAGTAGATCGCCGGGTACATGGCCCAGTAGAACAGGTACAGCGGCACGGCGGTCCACAGCGACAGCAGCTCGGGTTTGCGGATGGCCCAGGATTTCGGGGCCAACTCGCCGACGACGATGTGCAGGTACGAAATGACAAAGAACGCGGCGAAGAACGATACGCCTTTGATCACTTCGGCCGACTGCACGCCGACCGCTTCAAGTATCGGTTCGAGGATGTGCGCGAACGCTGGTTCACCGACCCAGCCAAGGCCGAGGGAGGCGAGGGTGATACCCAGCTGGCACGCTGACAGGTAGGCATCGAGCTGGCTGTGAACGGTGCGCAGGATATGCCCGCGCCAGCCGTTTTTATCAGCGATGGCCTCAACCCGGGTCGAGCGCAGTTTGACCATGGCAAATTCGGCCGCAACGAAAAATCCGTTGAGCAAAACCAGGATCAGAGCAAAAAGAATCATGCCGAAATCGGCGAATATTGTTGCGAGGGTCAAGCCAGGGGAAGGGTCCATGATGGAGTTTTGCGGGTTCCGTATATTTATAAAAGGGGATAAATGCGGTGCCTGAAGGGCAGGCACAAGTCAGCCAATGTAGCGGCTGACTCGGCGATTGCCTAGTGGCCTGTGCTGGCCGGTATCAGTCGGCGGTCTTGAGGACCTGCAATTTGGTCACCTGCGCCGGCGCAAAGTGGCAGGTAAACGTACTGCCATGCCCCGGCACACTGCTGATTTCCATCCGCGCTCGGTGGCGCAGCAACACGTGTTTGACGATGGCCAGGCCCAGGCCGGTGCCGCCGGTGTTGGAATTGCGGCTGGAGTCGACCCGGTAGAAACGTTCGGTCAGGCGCGGCAGGTGTTTGCTGTCGATGCCGATCCCGGAGTCCTGCACGCTCAGATGTGCGCCTTGCTCGTCGGCCCACCAGCGAATGCGGATATTGCCTTCGGCCGGGGTGTATTTCACCGCGTTGAACACCAGGTTGGAAAACGCACTGCGCAGTTCCGCTTCGCTTCCCTTGAGCAAAATCCTCGGGTCGGCTTCAAGCGTGATGTGTTGGTTTTTCTGGGCAGACAACTGCTGGGCGTCGCTCTTGATTGACTGCAACAAGCCGTCAATCACCACAGGCTGGTTGTCCGACGGGTAATCGGTGGCTTCCAGCTTGGCCAGCAACAGCAAGTCATTGAGCAGCGTCTGCATGCGCCCGCCTTGTTGCTGCATTTGCTGCAAGGCGCGGGTCCAGCGCGGATTCACCTCCTCGGCGTTGTCGAGCAAGGTTTCCAGGTAGCCGCAGATCACCGTCAGCGGCGTGCGCAACTCATGGGAGACGTTGGCGATGAAGTCTTTGCGCATTTGTTCCAGCTGATGAATGCGCGTGACGTCGCGCACCAGCATCAAGTGTTCGTTGTTGCCGTAGCGGGTGATGTACAGCTGAATGCGCACCCGATCATTGGTCGGCGACGGAATTTCCAGCGGTTCGGCGTAGCTGTCCTGCTCGAAATATTCCTTGAAGCGCGGGTGGCGCACCAGGTTGGTCACCGGCTGGCCGCTGTCTTGCGGGGTCTTGAGGCCGAGCAGGGTTTCGGCGGCGCGATTCCACCATTCCAGGTTGCCGTCGCTGTCGAGCATGATCACCGCGTCTTTCAGTGCGGCGGTGGATTCCTGGACCCGATCGATCACCGCTTGCAGACGCCCGCGTACCCGTTGGTCGCGGCGTTGCAGGTGATAAATGCTGTCGAACACCTCGCCCCACAGGCCATAGCCGTCGGGCGGTGCTTCGTCGGGCGTGTGCAGGCGCAGCCATTCGTGCAGGCGCAGCAGTTGCTTGAGGGTCCAGGCCAGATAAATGCCCAGGCCTGCGGCGAGGCTCCAGCCGTAGTAGCCGGTAATCAGGCCGATCACCAGGCAGCCGGTGACCAGTAACAGCATGTGGCGAATCAGGGTGCCATGCCAGTTTTGGTTCACGGAAACATGCGTCCTTGTCGGCTTGTCGGGCGGGTAAGGGCAGTATCAGGCCTTGGTGGAAAACCGGTAGCCTGTACCGCGCACGGTTTGTACCAGATTTTCATAAGCATCGCCGAGGGCTTTGCGCAGACGGCGGATATGCACGTCGACGGTGCGCTCTTCGACATACACATTGCCGCCCCAGACCTGATCCAGCAACTGGCCACGTGTATAGGCACGTTCCTGGTGGGTCATGAAAAATTGCAGCAGGCGGTATTCGGTCGGGCCCATTTCGGCCGGTTTGCCGTCGATGGTCACGCGGTGGCTGATCGGGTCCAGCAGCAAGCCGCCGACTTCAATCGGCGCTTCGCCATCGGTTGGGCCGGCACGGCGCAATACGGCTTTGAGGCGTGCCACCAGCTCACGCGGTGAAAACGGTTTGGTGATGTAGTCGTCAGCGCCGACTTCCAGGCCCTGGATCTTGTTGTCCTCTTCGCCCTTGGCGGTGAGCATGATGATCGGGATGTCCCCGGTCAGCTCATCGCGCTTGAGACGACGTGCCAACTCGATACCGGAGGTGCCGGGCAGCATCCAGTCGAGCAGGATCAAGTCCGGCTTGCGATCAACGATGATGGCATGGGCCTGCTGAGAGTTCTCGGCCTCCAGGCAGTCATAGCCGGCCATTTCCAACGCAACGGCGATCATTTCGCGAATGGGCGCTTCGTCGTCGACGATCAGAATGCTCCTGCCAACCATGCCTTAGTCCTCTTGTCATTTAACTGTCTTGCGCCGCATTAGATAACGGAATTATTGCAGTCGTGTGACAGTATTTTAGTTGGCCGGCGATTGTCATGATCCTGAACTAAGCTCTAATTCCGAATCCTGACAACCACAAGAGGAAGGTTTCCATGAAACAATACTCGCATTCCATTAAAGCCCTGCTGTTGGCTGCGGCGTTTTCCTTGCCGACCATGGCATTCGCGGCCGAGCCGGCGATGATGAAAGACGGCATGATGGTCGATCACAAGGGCATGACTGTGTACACGTACGACAAGGACGCGGGCGGCAAGTCGATGTGCAACGGCGAGTGCGCCGAATACTGGCCGCCAATGATGGCGCCGGCGGGTGCCAAGGCTGAAGGTAAATGGACAGTCATCAAGCGTGACGATGGCAAGATGCAGTGGGCCTACGATGGCAAGCCGCTTTACTACTTCCAGAAGGACAAGGCACCGGGAGAAATGAAGGGTGACAAGATGAAAGATGTTTGGCACGCCGTCCGCGAGCATATGTAACGGATGTTGCGAACCTCAAGGGATTGCAACCCCGTAGCAGCTGGCGCAGCCTGCGTCCGGCTGCGCAGCAGTCGTGAATCTTGCCTGCGCGGTACATCTGAATCACCGCGTGAGCAGGCTTTACGACTGCTGCGCAGCCGGACGCAGGCTGCGCCAGCTGCTACAAATCAACGCAGTGCGTAATCCAGGACAATCCCGATAAAGATCGCCAATCCGGCCCAGTGATTGTGCAAAAACGCCTTGAAACAACGCATCCGGTCCCGGTCGCGGGTGTACCAGAATTCCCACGCGAAACAGCCCGCAGCCGCCAGCAAGCCTAGATGGAACCAGCCACCGAGCTCGAACTTCGCCCCGGCCAGCAACAAGCAGCCCAGCGCCAACCCCTGCAACGTCAGGATGATCACCCGGTCCGCATCGCCAAACAGAATTGCCGTGGATTTCACGCCGATCTTCAGGTCGTCGTCACGGTCGGTCATGGCGTAATAAGTGTCGTAACCCACGGTCCACAGCAGGTTGGCGATCCACAGCAGCCACGCGACCGCCGGCAATTCACCGGTCTCGGCCGTGAACGCCATCGGCATCCCCCACGAAAACGCAGCGCCCAGCACCACTTGCGGGTAATAGGTGTAGCGCTTCATGAACGGATAACTGAACGCCAGCGCCAAACCACCCAATGACAGCCAGACTGTTGCCGCATTTGTGCACAGCACCAGCAAAAAGCTCACACCCATCAGCAGTGCGAAGAACACCAGGGCTTCTTTGGAACTGATTTTGCCGCTGACCAAGGGCCGCTGCTCGGTGCGTTTCACGTAGCCGTCGACCTTGCGGTCCGCCCAGTCATTGATCACGCAGCCGCCGGCGCGGGTCAGAATCACGCCCAAAACGAAAATCACAACGTTGGCCAGCGACGGCGAGCCTTTCCCGGCAATCCACAGCGCCCAGAGTGTCGGCCACAGCAGCAGATAAATGCCGATCGGCTTGTCCATGCGCGTCAGCTGGATGAAATCCCAGGCCCGTGGATTCAAGCGGTTCAGGGACTTGAGCAGGCTCTGGTACATCAGCAGTTCTCCGGATGGGCGCGGGTGGCGTTCCACAAGGTCGGCAGGAAGATTTCGGCCACCAGTACGCTCAAGGCGCCACGGTCGAAACGCGAGCGCCGGCCCCACAGCTCAGGTGCCCGGCACTCCTGCGGCAGCCATGCCTGAGGATAGTGACAAACGTCGATAGCGCGGCGCTGGAACGCGTGATCGCAAAACAGCAATTCCCCCAGCGAGCGGCTGCCCAATTCGTCCATGTGCAACCCATCGCCCTGCAATGCGCTGCGTGCCGCCACGCTGCGGGCAAATACCCATGCCTCGCCGTGGCCGCGCAGGTAAACCTCGCGCACCCAGCCCTCGCTGCCTTCGGCCAGGTCCAGCGCGACGCATTCGTCGGCGCGCAACGGTTGCCAGCCTTCAAACAGCGGCGTGACGCTGAAGCTGTCATTCGACAAACGGATCAGCCGTCGGGTCAGGGAGCCTTCGTCGAACAGCCAGTCGAGGGTAGACGCGTCGGGGAGGGGCGTGAGTTGGCTTTGGGGGAGCCACGGCGGGGATATTGAGTGCGGCACAGTGAGTCATTATTGGCAGCAAATGAGGCGGCGAGCTTACCATGTCAGTCAGCGATTTTGATTGATCCGGGCTGCCATTGCGCCGAACAGGCTTGCATCTGTCGGGCACGATCAGTACAAAACGCCCTGAGCCGGACGGCAGCGCTGCAACCATCGACCGTTCGCGCCGGCAATACGCCTGAATCCTGAGGATGAACCCAATGAAAAAGTGGCAATGTGTGGTCTGTGGCCTGATCTATAACGAAGCCGAAGGCTGGCCGGACGACGGCATTGCGCCGGGCACACTGTGGCAAGACGTACCGGAAGACTGGCTGTGCCCGGACTGCGGCGTGGGCAAGATGGATTTCGAAATGATCGAAATCGCTGCTTAAAACAATTAGAGGAGTAAGGAATGAACGCACCTGTCGTGATCGTCGGTACCGGACTGGCCGGCTACAACCTGGCCCGGGAGTTTCGCAAGCTCGATAGCGAAACCCCGTTGCTCCTGATTACCGCCGATGACGGGCGCTCCTACTCCAAGCCGATGCTTTCCACCGGCTTCGGCAAAAACAAAGACGCCGACGGCCTGAGCATGGCCGAACCCGGCGCCATGGCCGAGCAGTTGAAAGCCGAAGTGCGCACCCACACGCGCATCAGTGGCATCGATCCGGGCCACAAGCGCTTGTGGATCGGTGAAGAAGCGGTGTTTTACCGTGACCTGATTCTGGCCTGGGGCGCGGAAACCGTGCGGGTGCCTATCGAAGGCGACGCAGCGGATTGCGTGTTCCCGATCAACGATCTGGAAGATTACGCGCGCTTTCGCGCAGCGGCAGCCGGCAAGCGTCGGGTGTTGCTGCTCGGGGCTGGCCTGATTGGCTGCGAGTTCGCCAATGATTTGAGCCTTGGCGGTTACGAGGTGCAACTGGTTGCACCGTGCGAGCAGGTCATGCCGACCCTGTTGCACCCGGCAGCGGCGGCTGCCGTCCAGGCCGGGCTGGAAAGCCTCGGCGCGCGTTTCCACCTCGGGCCGGTGCTCAATCGCTTGCAGCGCGTAGCGGATGGCCTGGAAGCGCATCTGTCCGACGGTCAGGTGATTCCTTGCGACGTCGTGGTTTCGGCCATTGGCCTGCGCCCGCGTATCGATCTGGCGGCCGCGGCCGGTGTGCAAGTCAATCGTGGCGTGGTGGTCGACCGTCACCTGAAAACCTCCCATGACAATATCTACGCGCTGGGCGACTGCGCCGAGGTCGATGGACTGAATTTGCTGTACGTCATGCCCCTGATGAGCTGTGCAAGAGCGCTGGCCCAGACTCTGGCTGGAAACTCTACGCCAGTGAGCTACGGTCCCATGCCGATCACCGTGAAAACCCCGGTGTGTCCGTTAGTGGTATCACCGCCACCACGGGGCAGCGAGGGCGTCTGGACGGTCGAAGGGCAGGGCGCTGACATCAAAGTGTTATGCCGCGATGCCAGCGGAAAACTGCTCGGTTATGCCCTGACAGGCACGGCCGTCATGGAAAAACTGGCCCTCAACAAAGAGCTTCCGGCACTGCTGGCGTAAATAGCGGTCGTTCTGTCGGAATCACCCCGCTTTTGCCCCTACAAAGCTCGCGCCGATACTGGCGCGGCTCTTCCGTGCGTGCCATCCTCATTCCCGTCTGCCGCAGAGTAGAGCATCTGCGGCACCTTGGGCGCTGTTCCAACGAGAACAGCACGGACATAACAACAAAAAACCGTCAAAGGGGCTTCACTAAATGCGTAAACCAGAACTCGCCGCTGCAATTGCTGAAAAAGCAGACCTCACCAAAGAGCAGGCCAACCGCGTTCTCAACGCCGTTCTCGAAGAAATCACCGGCGCTCTGCATCGCAAGGACAGCGTCACGCTGGTGGGCTTCGGTACCTTCCTGCAACGCCACCGCGGTGCCCGCACCGGCAAAAACCCGCAAACCGGTGAACCCGTCAAAATCAAGGCCAGCAACACCGTCGCCTTCAAGCCAGGCAAATCGTTGAAAGACAGCGTTAATCCGTAACACGCACCGACTCCCGCCTAGCGGATGAGCGGCATAAAAAATGGGCACGCCAACGAGGTTGGGTGCCCATTTTTTATGGTCGCGAAGGTCATGCCGGTCGCTTACGGATCGGACAACGCATGACCATTGTAGGAGCCGGCTTGCTGGCGATAGCGGCTTATCAATCAACATTGAAGTCGCCTGACACACCGCCATCGCCAGCAAGCTGGCTCCTACACGTCAACCGACGCGGTTTCGTTGTTTGGCAAAATCGCCACCACCTCCGGCTCATCCATAGGTAGCTAATACCATGTGGGCAAACTCTTTCTTGCTTGGCTGTCCGGCGGGTTGGGTGTGACTTTGAACATGTCTTAGCTCTCTCTGAATGAGGCTGCGACCAGTCCGCTACTAAACGAAATGGAGGCAGCTGTACGCAGGTTAGTAGACCGACGAGCTAAGAAATCGGCGAGCCCAAGCGAGCCCTACGCACAGCTACCATCAAGCGCAGGATTGAGACCCTGGCTGATGAATACTTGTACGACTTAACTACGTTGACCAATGCACGTACAAGAGGCGAGCGGCAGAGAGCGGCCACAAGCAGTCGGTGGACAGACCAGCGGCAAATAGGTAGCGTCAACTTGCTGCGCTGAGTCTCACCGCAGCAGGGCTTGCCGTCACCCCAGACGTGTCTCCCCTCGATAGATGGGTCTAGGACTTACAGGACGACAAGGAACGTTATACGACAGCAATGTCGCCCAATAGGCGCTATGACATGCCCGGATTTAATGAGCTGATTGCAGAGATAGAAAAGAAACATCCAGATGATTGGTGGATAAAGAGCAGACGTGAAACAGAGTCTTTGTTTCCAGACTCCTTTCCTCAGGTGCATATCTACGAAAATGCACTCCGCATACTGGATTCAGATTCCTGGTTGGTTCTTTCTGAAAAATCACATTTGGAATTCCCCGGACCACGAGGAGATCGGGGAAAATATCAGTTCTTTAATCTACTGAATGAGGCATTGGCATACGAGTACCTTATTGCGCAGGAGCTGCACAACATTCGCCTGATGCGGACCGTACCAAAGAAAAAGACCCCGGATATTTCGTACGAAGCTAATGGTGTGGCGCGCTACTGCGAAGTGAAAACCATCAATGTGTCTCAGGATGAACTAGATAAAACGAGTGCCAAAGAGTCATTTGATGGTTCCATTTACTATAAGTTAACCCCACAGTTCCTTAATAAGCTTGATTCAACTATTCAGATTGCGGTGGAACAGATTCAGTCTTTTTCGCCGTCTGGCTTGGTGTACGTAATAGTCAACTTTGATGATTTTTCGCTAGACCACTACGACACATATCAGCGCCAGATATCCGAATTTTTGGCGCGTAGCTTTCCGGCGCTTGAGATCATTGTTCGTGTCGGTGTTCTAGGAACGCATTACATTCGGCATGGCGTCTGCTAAAACTTTGCGGTCATGCATGACAAGTCACTAAAGTCGTTCGCTTTGTTCACTGGGACTGCTTTCCACAGCCCCTTAACCTAAGTCTGCAAAGGGTCGGTTACAGTCCATGGTGACAGGCAGAAATCGGCCATCTCCAGCCGTTCGTCCGCGTGCTCAGATGGACGTTCAAACGTCGACTTTGCACCGGTTAGAGGCCGTTTGAAAGCGGGCCCGAATAAGGTCGGTGCAATTGCACCGGACCCCATGTTAAAAGGCGGGAATTCTGGGGGCCGCGGCCTTAATTTCTCAATGGAGATCACGTGAGAACAATAACTATTCTTGGAGGAGCCTGCATGTTGCTGGCCCTAAGCGGGTGCGACCGCAAATTTGACGACATTCAAAGTTGCATCTTGGGTGCTGAAAAGCCCATCCCTCTGGAAAAGGCGATCGCCGTTGTAAAGGCAGCTGGCCTGGTGGTTTCTTCGCAAGAGCCAACACCAAACACTCCAGTCTCTTCTGTCTCTTCTGTCTCTTCGGCCGCCGCAGCCACTTCCGGGCCACTTGATTTGCTTTGCGAGGCAGAGATTTACGGACAGCGCTTTACAAAAACGATCCATCTGGATATTGCTTCGAAAGCCGCGAATGGACTGGCCGCAGCCGTCACCGAGGACGAGGTCAAATGGACTTCTGGCGTTCAAAATCCGGTGACTGGCAAGCCAACGTTGGAGCATCACATTTTGAACCGGCTAAACGGCGACTATCGTTATTACGATGATGGCGTGGTATATGGCAGTGCTCCCGCGACTTACCATTGCTCGAAAGCGCCCACTGCCCAGTTTTGAGATCACTCCTACCATCAAATAGTTCGCTATTAAGCAGTGAGCGTAACGATGGTCACAGCATCAGTTCAAATAAGCGAGATCCCGCATCAGGGCGGTAATGGCCAAAGTGCGGCAGTAGCCTGTGCGAAGACGGATGTCTGAGGCATCCCGGAAGCCGCCATTGATGTTCCGCCAGCCCGAAGAGGTGATGCGGGTCGTTTTCTGCCTCTCGCGACGGGCAGAAAACATGCCTGTTGAGACATTAGTCCTGAGTCATCAAAACAATTTTTTCTCATTGGAGCATTCACCCGACCTAGAATGATCTCAAGGCGTGACCTTTTTGACAGGTTTGCCACCCTCGCAAAATGAGTATCAGGGAGAAGACCATGCCGCATTGCTTCGTTATGCAGCCTTTTGACGGAGGTGACTTTGACCATCGGTATGAAGATGTCTTTGCTCCGGCAATCAGGGCTGGAGGTCTAGAACCGTACCGTGTTGATCAAGATCCAAAGGTTAGTATCCCTATCCAAGATATCGAGAAGGGAATCCGAGATGCACGTATATGCCTCGCGGATATTAGCTTGGATAATCCAAACGTTTGGTTTGAGCTGGGATATGCAATCGCGTCAGGAAAAGAAGTGGTACTTGTATGTTCCGAACAGCGCACAACTCGATTCCCATTTGATGTTCAACATCGAACAATAATTAAATACCAGACTGGTGCTCCGCGAAATTTCGAAACCTTGAAACAAAGCATCACATCTAAAATACAAGCTCTTATTCAAAAGACCGAAGCTCTAGAAACCGCTGCGGCTCCTTCTATGCTAAAACAGATCGAAGGCCTAGATCAGAATGAAATTGTTGCCCTCGCCGCAATTGGTGAGAACATTATGGTTCCTAGCGATAATGTATCCGTCTATCAGCTAAGACGTGACATGGAAAAAGCAGGCTTTACAAATCTAGCTGCCGGTATTGCGCTTCATACCTTGACTAAACGAGGTCTGATAACTTCCGAACCCTGCACTGACTATCAGGGAGATGAGTACACCGGCTGTTCGTTCACGACCGCCGGTTGGGAATGGTTATTAGAGAACAAACAGCTTTTTGAACTTAGAAAACAACCTAAGCCTCCGGTCAATTTTGACGACAACATTCCCTTCTGACGGATAGTTTTTCATTAGTTCAAGTAAGGCTCTTAAGCTTTAAGGGCCTTTTCATTTGCTGCGATTTTTCAGGCCGCTGCAATTTTTCTATCGAATAACTGGCCGTTTTTCGCCCTTCGCGACAGGCTGCTTTGAGTCGTTCTCTGCCGGTCATGGCCATGCGGCTTCCTGCCCATCGGGGTTTTTCTCGTCATGGTCACAAAAACTACCACAGCTATTTCCCCTGTTTCCGAATCACATGTAGGACACGTCTGGTTTGGTCTCCTTGGCCTTGAAATGCCTCTCTGCCTCGGTACTTTGCACAAGCACACTCAATGTTGAGTCGGTGCGGTAACCAGTTGCGGGGATTACGCTACGGCCGAACTGCAAAAATGCAGGTTGGTTGAGCAGGTTTTCCAGATCGATATCCGGGTATTTGCTGACCAGATCGACGTCAACTGAATACAGGGCGCTGATAGTTTCAATGCCTTCCAAAGCCAGTACCTTGAAATCATTGCGAACCGTTGGGATTACAAGGGTGAAGTGAGCGGCATTGGCCGGTGCGAACATTCGCTTATCCTTTTGCTTTGTTAGCTCGTCCTTGAACTGAGTAGGGAATAAGTATTGTTGCCAGAGCCTTGCCCGGCCTGAGCAAGCGTCAATGTCTGGCACGCTAACAACGCATTAAAAGGGTTGATGTAGGACGCAGCCGGAAGCACTGTCCGAAACTTCCGTATTTCAGAATATTGCCTTGCAGTTACGAGGAAGTGCCGTTGGGTCTAAACGGTTGGCGGCTAGTCACGAAGAAACGAATTTCCAAATATTCAAAAAAGGGGACACCAAGTCCCCTTTTTCTATTCTCGGTTTCGTTACCCCTTCGCCCGATGCACCGCCGGATTCGGCGAATCAATATGATCCAGCGCTCGCTCCACCAACAACCGAACCCCATCCGACATTCTGCTCAGCGCCAACGCTACCGATCGCTGAGTGCTGTCAACGTCGTCAGCCAGGTTGGTGGCGATGGTGCTGATGGACAGCAGGTCTTCTGAGGCGTTGGCCAGGAGCGCTTCGGTGTCGATGTCCGGGGAGACGGTGAAGAGGTTGCCTTTGCGAGGCTTGGGCTTCTCGGGCAGTGGGGCGAAATGGTGGTTGAGGGCGCGTTCGGCGGCTTCGTGGAGTTTCTTCGAATCGAGGGATTCGTAGGGGGATGTGTCTTCGTGTTCTGGTGGATTCGGTGTTGGCTTGATCATAGGTATTTCCCGATATGTGTTTTGGATGTGGCTGTCTCCTCTTCGCTTGCATTCGAATAAGGGTGGCAGCCGTGCGCAGGTGTGCAAGACCGGGCATATCGGACCCCGGCAGACCCCAAAGGGACCTCCCGCGCACAGCCGCCATAAAGCATTAACAGCGAGCATGAAAAACGCTCGATATTTAGATTGGCGATTGTGCGGCGATATGTACCGGACTTGCACGTCCGTGTCACCGTTTTTGCGGTAACGAACAAAGACTATCGGCCGAACGCAAAGCTGCCTAGTTCACGAACACCCCCACGTGTTGAAGGAAACTTCCGATAGCGTCGAGTGTAGAAAGAACAAAATATCCTCGCTTTTAAACACCGGCGTTTCGTCAATGACTTGGTAGTCATCAGCGTCAAAAAGCACATCATCTTCTTCTAACGCAACACGATGCTGTCGTTATCGTCCGAAGCCGCTACACTGCGCCAGCCGTTCATTTTTCTCTTGAGGCTGTGCGCATGAAATTTCGTTTTCTTCTGTGGATGCTGGGTTTGTTGATGGGTAAGGCCAGTCGGACTAATCCTGCGTTTCAGCAGCAGTTGGGTGACAAGGAGTTGGTGTTTCAGCTACAGACCCTGGACGGGAAGGTGGCGCGGCATTTCTTTGTGAAGGACCAACGCATTACCAGCAAGTCGGGCGTGTATGCCGAGCCGGCGTTTGCGATTGCGTTTAAAGATGCGGCGTATGGCTTTGCCACGATGCAGGCGAAGAACAAGCAGTTGGCGTTTATGACGGGGATTCAGGACAAGTCGATTCAGATCAAGGGGAATCCGGCGTTGGTGATCTGGTTTCAGGGGTTGACCAAGTATTTGAAGCCGCGGAAGGCCAAAGCTAAGGCAAAGGCTTGAGCCGAGTGACTGACTTTGTGGCGAGGGAGTGGCCGCCGCGTCTTCGACGCTGCGCAGTCGAGCGGGGGCAAGCCCCCTCGCCACAGTGGGTGTGGTGATTCAGAGATACCGAGTTGGATTCATCGCGAGCAGGCTCGCTCCCACAGGGGGTTGTGGTGATTCAGGTGGGTCGGCGGGGGATTCATCGCGGGCAAGCCTCGCTCCTACAGGGTTTTGGTGATCCTGTGGGAGCGAGGCTTGCCCGCGATTGTTTTTATGCCTGGCTGAACTGCGAAGCCAGTTCACGCAGCAGCACTTCAGCCTCAAGCACTTTGGTGACGACGTCGTTGGCTTTCTCGCGGCTTAGGCCGACGCGTTCGAGCAATGCGTCGGGGATGTCTTCATCCGGGCCGGAGCCGATGCCGCGGCCGCGCAGCAGGCGTACGGACAGGCACACGAGGTTCGGGTATTCGGCGTAGTCGCCGTCGTAGAGCGGGTCGTGCTGGAAGCGCAGGGCGGCGGCGAGTTCTTCCGGCATGTCCCAGTGGCGCATCAACCACGCGCCGATCTGTTCGCGGCTGATGCCGAGCAGGTGTTGCTCCACAAAGCTGTGGCACAGGTGCTGGTTGACTTCCAGGTGGCGGCAGATCAGCGAGAAGTGCGGCGGGAAAACGTGGGCCAGCAGCAGGTAGCCGAAGTTGTGCAGCAGGCCGGCGAGGTAGGTCAGGCCGGCTTCCGGGCGCTGGGCGCGCGGCATGGCGCGGGTCAGGCCTTCGATGACGGCGGCGGTGTAGATCGACTGGTGCCAGTACGGCGTGGCGTGTTGCGGGTGGTCTTTGGGCAGGCTCAGGGTTTTGCCCAGGGCCAGGCCCAGCGCGAGGTTGATCACCAGGTCGAAACCCAGCACCCGAACAATCGCGTCTTCCACTGAACGAATCTTGCCCGGCGAGGCGTAGTACGGCGACGCCGCCCAGCTCACGACTTGCGCGGCCAGCGCCGGGTCGGTTTCGACCACGCCGGTGATGTCGTCGATGGTGGCGTTGGGGTCGACGCGCAGTTTGATGATTTTCTGCGCGGTCTCGGCCAGCGGCGGAATCTCGATGGTCTCTTCCAGACGTTGCTGGATGCGCCGCGCGGTGAATGCCTGGACGGCCTGGGTGATTTCCTTGCGGTCATCGTCGGGGCGGTCGAGATTCGGGCGGATGCTGGTCAGGTTCTCGCCGAAATTGGCGGCGCTGGCCTTGGTCAGCATGGTTTTGAAGTCTTCGCTGGTGATTTCCAGCAGCAGGCCCGGTTCACCCGAGTTGATCAGCAGCTTCGGTTCGCGCAGCAGGCTTTCTTCGTACAGGCACGGCGAAGTGGTCAGCGCCGGCAGGCCGGGCAGCAGGCTCAGGCTGTGTTTGCCGAGCATTTTGACCAGGCGTTCGGGAGGCACGGCGGTGAGGCGGCGGCCGGTCAGTTCGGCGAGGCGATTGAGGTCCAGCAATTGGCTTTGCGGGAACAGCACCATCAAGGCGCCGACCGCGTCTTCCACCAGAACGGCCTGGACTTTGCGCGTGGCGTTGAGGCCGTGGTGATCGAGGATTTCTTCGTAGGCAATGCCCAGTTTGCCCAGCAGCAGCCGAATAACAGACGGAGCGTGCAGGGTTTCCGGGGCGAGGGCAGCTTCGGTCATCGTCTGTATCCGTATTCAAACAGTTGCAGGAGTATAACCAGCTTGTTTAACGGTATGGTCCATAAACTGCGACGGTGCTCACACTTGTCCGTATTGCTGCCCATGGCGCAGCCAGCGGTCGAGCAACGGGCTGACATGGTCCGGCCAGCGCTCCAGCAACGCCTGGGCGGCGTCGCGCACGGCGGGCAATAGATCGGCGTCGCGCATCAGGTCGGCGACCTTGAATTGCAGCAGGCCGGTCTGGCGTGTGCCGAGCATTTCGCCGGGGCCGCGCAGTTCGAGGTCTTTTTCGGCGATGACAAAACCGTCGTTTGTTTCACGCATGATACCGAGGCGCTGACGACCGATCTGCGACAGCGGCGGATGGTAGAGCAGCACGCAATGGCTGACGGCGCTGCCTCGACCGACACGGCCGCGCAACTGGTGCAATTGTGCGAGGCCGAGGCGTTCGGGGTTTTCGATGATCATCAGGCTGGCGTTCGGCACGTCGACGCCGACTTCGATCACCGTGGTGGCGACCAGCAGTTGCAGGTTGCCGGCCTTGAACTCGGCCATCACGGCGGCTTTTTCCACCGGTTTCATGCGACCGTGAATCAGCCCGACCTTCAACTCGCCGAGGGCGGCGGTGAGGTCTTCATAGGTGGTTTCAGCGGCCTGGCAGGTCAACTCTTCTGACTCTTCAATCAGCGTGCACACCCAATACGCCTGACGCCCTTCAGCGCAGGCACCGCGCACCCGTTCAATGACTTCCACGCGCCGGGTGTCGGTGATCAACACGGTGTTGACCGGCGTTCGGCCGGGCGGCAGTTCGTCGAGGATCGAGGTGTCGAGGTCGGCGTAGGCGCTCATGGCCAGCGTGCGCGGAATCGGCGTGGCGGTCATGATCAATTGATGCGGACACATGCGCCCGCCGACGCCTTTCTGTCGCAACGCCAAGCGCTGCTGCACGCCGAAGCGGTGTTGTTCGTCGATGATCGCCAGTGCGAGGTTCTTGAACTGCACTTCGTCCTGGAACAGCGCGTGGGTGCCGACCACCATTGGCGTGCCGTTGGCGATCTGTTCCAGCGCGGCGATGCGGTTTTTGCCCTTGAGCTTGCCAGCCAGCCACGCGACTTCGATGCCCAGCGGCTCGAGCCAGCGCTTGAAGGTGATGAAGTGCTGCTCGGCGAGGATTTCGGTCGGCGCCATCAAAGCGACTTGGTAACCAGCCTCCAAAGCCTGAAGTGCGGCGAGGGCGGCGACCACGGTTTTACCCGCGCCAACGTCGCCCTGAATCAGGCGCAGCATCGGCTCGTGCTGGCTCAGGTCGTAGGCGATTTCGTTGCCGACCCGTTGCTGTGCACCGGTCGGTGTAAAGCCGAGATTGGCCAGGTACTTGGCCGGCAGCTGGGTGGCTTTCGGCATCGCCGGTGCGCGCAGGGAGCGCATGCTTTCGCGCAGGCGCTGCTGGGACAGTTGATGGGTCAACAGTTCTTCGAAGGCCAAACGGTGCTGCGCCCAGTGGTGGCCGATGGCGAGCTCGTCGACGTCGGCATCGGCGGGCGGGTGATGCAGGTAGCGGATCGCATCGGCCAGCGGCGCGAGTTGATAGTCACGCGCTAGTTCGGTCGGCAGCCAGTCGGGCAGGCTGGTCGGGCCGAGCATCGTCAGGGTTTGCATGCACAGTTGGCGCAAGCGCTGTTGGGTCAGGCCTTCGGTGAGCGGGTACACCGGGGTCAGGGTTTCATCCACCGGCGGCGGCTCGTCGCCGGTGATGGCGCGGTATTCCGGGTGATAGATTTCCAGCCCCGAGGCACCGGGCCGCGCTTCGCCGTAGCAGCGAATCCGCGTGCCGCGTTTGAGGCCTTCTTTCTGCGCGTTGCTGAAATGGTAGAAGCGCAGGCTGAGCCCGCCGGTGCCGTCCTGCAGACGCACGACGAGACTACGGCGACGGCCCATGACCACGTCAGCACCGCTGACGGTGCCTTCAATCACGGCGTCTTGCCCCGGTCGCAAATGGCCGATCGGGACCACACGGGTGCGGTCCTGATAGCGCAGCGGCAGGTGAAACAGTACGTCCTGAAGATTTTCCAGGCCGACCTTGGCCAGCTTCTCGGCCATGGCCTCGCCGACACCTTTGAGTGCCGTCACCGACACTTGCGACAACTCGGTCATGACCGCGACTTAAGCCGCAACAACCGGCGCGGACGGCTTGGCCACCGAGCACAGGCGAATGGAGTCAGCGAGGATTTCAATCGCTTTCGGACGCGGGAAGCTCGCGCGCCAGGCAATGGCCACGGTGCGGAATGGCACCGGCGGTGTCAGTGGGCGCACTTCGATCACGCCTGGGGCGTAGTGATGGCTGTCGACTGCCGACAGCGGCAGGATCGAGATACCCAGGCCGGAGGCAACCATGTGGCGGATGGTTTCCAGGGAGCTGGACTCCACCGTGGTGTGCTTGGCGCCGTCGTTGCCTTTGGCCAGGGTGGGGCAGGCTTCCAGCACTTGATCGCGGAAGCAGTGGCCTTCGCCGAGCAGCAGCAGGCTCTTGTCGTTGAGCAGGCTGGCGTCGATGGATTCTTTCTGGGTCCACGGGTGCTGGGCCGGCATCAGGACGTAGAACGGCTCGTCGTAGAGCTGCAAGGTCAGGACGTCGGCTTCGTTGAACGGCAGGGCTATGATGATCGCGTCGAGCTCGCCGTTGCGCAGTTTGTCGCGCAGCACGTGGGTGAAGTTTTCTTCGATGTACAACGGCATCTGCGGGGCGACCCGGTGCAGTTGTGGAATCAAGTGCGGGAACAGGTATGGGCCGACGGTGTAGATCGCACCGAGTTTCAGCGGGGCGGTCAGCTGGTTCTTGCCAGCCTGGGCCAGTTCGCGGATGCCTTGGGCTTGCTCCAGGACTTTCTGTGCCTGGGCCACGATGCCTTCACCGACCGGGGTCAGGCGCACGGCACTCTTGCTGCGCTCGAAAATCAGCACACCGAGTTCGTCTTCAAGCTTTTTCACGCCCACCGACAGGGTCGGTTGACTGACGTGGCAACGCTCGGCCGCGTGGCCGAAATGCTGCTCTTGGGCGAGGGTAACGATGTAGCGTAATTCTGTCAGAGTCATAGCAAGCGTCCATGTAGTTGCGCGCCAAGCATAACGGCTGCAATCGATAGACGCACGTTATCAGAGTGAGTGTGTTGAGTGACACCGGGTAATGCGTGTTTGCCGCTGGCGGATAAGCAAAAGGCACCTTTCGGGTGCCTTATTGGTCGCTGCATAACCCTGTAGGAGCTGAGCTTGCTCGCGATAGCGGTGTGTCAGTCAACAGAGATGTTGAATATGACGGCCTCATCGCGAGCAAGCTCGGCTCCCACAAGGGTTTTGTATTGCGTCTTAGCGTCGGCGTTTTTCCATCGAGTAAACAAACGGTGCAACGATTTCGATGGCGCCGTTGGTCAGCATGTCGGCCGGTGGCTTGGGCAGTGGCTGGGCGCGGCGGATCATTTCCAGGGTGGCCCGGTCCAGATCGGCAGTGCCGGAGGCGGTTACCAGCTCGAACGACAACACGTTGCCTTCGGCATCCACCACGAAGCGCAGACGGTTCGTGCCTTCCTTGCCCCGCGCCTGCGCACTGGCCGGGTACTTCTTGTACTTGGCCAGGTGAGCGAGCAGGGTACCTTGCCAACTGGCCTTGGCGGCCAGCTGCGCGGCTGATGGACCCGGTGCCGGCTGTGCGGATTTCTCGGTCGGCGCCTGCGTCGGTTGCGCGTCGCTCGGTTTCTCCTCGGACGGTTTCTCCTTCGGCGGCTCCGGCTTCTTCTCCACCGGCTTGGGCGGTTGCGGCTTGGGCTTGGGTTTGACCGGCTTGGGCACGGCAATCTCGGCCTTGGGCACTTCAGCCAGTTTCGGGATCGGCAGCTCTTCCACCGGAGTCGGTGGTTGTGGCGGCGTGATGACCTTTGGCGGTGCAGGCGGTGGCGGGGCCGGAACCGGTGCCAGCTCGACCATCATGGCCTGCGGTGGCAACTCGATCGGCGGGCGCGAGGTCCAGTTCAGCGCCAGCGCGATGGCCAGTGCGTGAACGCCCAGCACCACGGCCAGGCTCCCGCTGTAACGCGTCAGCTTATGGCGCGTCGTGATCATTTCTTGGCTGCCGTCTCAAGTCCGACCAGGCCCACCTTCAGGTAACCGGCGGAACGCAGGTTGTCCATCACGCTCATCAGGTCGCCGTAATCCACGCCTTTGTCGGCCTGGAAGAAGATCGTCGTGTCTTTCTTGCCCTGGGTCTTGGCGTCCAGAGTGGCGCCGAGGGCTTCGGCCTTCACTTCGACTTCGCCGAGGAACAGGCGCTGGTCAGCCTTGACGCTGAGGAATATCGGCTTCTCCGGGCGTGGCGCCGGTTTGGCGCTGGAGGCGGGCAGGTCGACCTTGATGTCCACGGTGGCCAGCGGGGCGGCCACCATGAAAATGATCAGCAGCACCAGCATCACGTCGATGAACGGCGTGACGTTGATTTCGTGGTTCTCGGCCAGATCGTCGTCTGCGCCTTCTTTCAAATGCAAGCCCATGGCTGATTACCCTACTTTGACCATGTGCGGTTGCATGGAGCGCTCGGTGGTCGGCAGGTGATCGAGGTCACGGCTGACCAGCAGCAGGACTTCAGCCGAGGCGTCGGACACTTGTGCCTTGTAACCCGCGATGGAGCGGGCGAAAACGTTGTAGATCACCACGGCCGGGATCGCTGCAACCAGACCCAGCGCGGTCGCCAGCAGGGCTTCGGCGATGCCGGGTGCCACAACAGCGAGGTTGGTGGTCTGGGTTTTGGCGATGCCGATGAAGCTGTTCATGATGCCCCACACGGTACCGAACAGGCCCACGAACGGTGCGGTGGAACCGATGGTGGCGAGAACGCCGGTGCCGCTGCTCATGTTGCGACCGCAGGCAGCCACCAGTCGCTCGAGACGGAAGGCAACACGTTCCTTGATGCCTTCTTTCTCGCGGCTGTTGACCGACAAGCGCATCTCTTCCAGGGCGTCATGCACCAACAAGTTGGCGAGAGTGCCTTCCTTGGTGGCTGTCGCGCTGGCTTCTTTAAGGGTGGTGGCTTTTTTCAGGTGGACGATTTCGCTGCGCAGACGACGCTTGGCGCCCATCAGCTCAAAGCCCTTGGCGATCCAGATGGTCCAGGTGATGATCGAGGCGATGGCCAGGCCGATCATCACGATTTTCACGATGATATCGGCGTTCTGATACATGCCCCACGGCGACAGGTCATGGGCCATGCCCAGGGTGTTATCGGCTTCGAGCACTTCGGGAACATCTTCGGCGGCTACAGCCTGAGCCGGATCGGTCGCGGCAGGAGCGGCGACTGGGGCGGCAGGATCGACTGGTGCTGGCGCCACGGCGGTGGCCGGCGTGGCGGGTGCTTGTGCGTCAGCGAAAGCGGCGGTCGGTGCCAGCATCAGGCTGAGCAACAGAGCAGCCACTGCACGCCAGGCGCGAGGGCTTTTGGTTGGCGAAGCGGAGAATTGATTGCGTGTCATGCTGGCCGGACCTGAGAGAAAAAGACGGTTAATGTTCTTCCAGGCCTCGTGAGGTCGAGAACAAAAGTGGCGTGCATTATTGCAAGTAATTCTTGTTAACAAAAGTAATAGAGTCTCTTTTTTTCTTGCATTGCTAGCCGCTCGTCCATTGTTGGCGCTAGTCTGTGTCTTTCCGATGGGAGTTTTCTGATGTCCACACCCTCAGTTTTGATCGCCGGTTGCGGTGATGTCGGCAGTCGTCTGGCCACGCAATTGGTGGCTGGCGGGTGGGAGGTTCATGGCCTGAGGCGTGACATCTCGCGCCTGCCCGAGGGAGTCATTGGCGTTGCCGGCGACTTGTTCAATGAAGACTGCCCGGCGACCTGGCCAGTCGGTGCGGTGGATTACCTGGTGTATTGCGCGGCGGCCACCGACCAAGATGAAGCCGGATATCGCGCGGCTTATGTGCAGGGCTTGCAGCATGTGTTGGACTGGCTGAACGACTACGGTCAGGTGCCCGATCGTCTGCTGTTTGTTTCCAGCAGCAGTGTGTATGGCCAGCAGGAGGGCGAGTGGGTCGACGAGTCCTCGCCGACCGTTCCCGCAGGCTATTCAGGTCGACTGATGCTGGAGGCTGAGCAGGTCGCACTCAAAAGCGGCATTCCGGCGAGCATTGTGCGCTTGACCGGTATTTACGGTCCTGGCCGTGAGTGGCTGCTGACTCAGGTGCGGCGGGGTTATCGCGTGGCGGTCGATCCGCCGCTTTATGGCAACCGTATTCACGCCGACGACGCGGCGGGGTTGATGGCGTATCTGCTTGAGGCAGATCGTCGCGGTGTGGCGCTGGATGATGTTTTTATCGGCGTCGACGATGCGCCTGCACCGCTGGCGGAAGTGGTGGGGTGGTTGCGGGAGTACCTGGGCGTGACCGAATGGGATGAAGACTCGAGCGTGCGACGTACGGGGAGCAAGCGTTGCAGTAATGCGCGGGCCAAAGCCTTGGGCTGGACGCCGAAGTACCCAAGTTACCGCGAAGGCTATGCCGCGGTACTTGCCCAGGGGAGTTGAGCTGAGGGAGCCTCTAAACAACAGGCGCCTGCGGGCGCCTTTGTTATTGGATCATTGTTTTACCAGCAGCCACTGGCGTGGGCCGGGGGTGAAGTGGGGGATTTCGTCTGTCCGGGATTTATTGATTGCCTGGAAAATCTCCAGTTGCTTGCCTTTACGAACGAAAATCCATGCGCCACTACGGTCACCCGTGCCCAGATACATGGTGTCATTGCCTGCGCCTTGGCTGGCGCAATCACCGTCCAGGCATAACTCGTAACGATCGGTTCCCGGTAACCCTGAAACATGGCCATCTTCCGTAAACACGACCATTTGGCCTGTTCCGTGACTGTCGATGATTTTCCATTGCCCGCCCATGTAAGCGGCGTTCAGGGCGCTCCTGAAGGTGCTACCCCACTTTGTATGCGTTTTGGTGGTCTTGCTGGGGCGACTGAACACCTGCTGGGGGACGTGCTCCTTGGCCAGTTGAGTCAGTCGCTTGCCATCCAGGCGCAGCTCGTCAGTGCCATAGCCGTTGTAGTCGACGGTCCAGGCATTGGGTGACTTTTGCAGCAGTTGGCCTTCACCCATCTCAAAACCGCTGCTCACTTGCGCCTTGCTGGTGTGGGTGTTGATGTCCCACTCCAGATTCCGGCCATGGGTGTTTAAGGATTCATGTAAAGACCGGCCTTGGGCCGCCGCATCGATGGCCGCCTGATTGATCCAGATGCCGCTGATGTCCGTTTCTGCGGGCATAGAGGTGCAGCCGCCGAGCAGCAACAGCCCAAGGAAAAGCAGTGGGCGCATGATCAATCCTTGAAAGGGGGGGCAAAGAATTCGACGGTGCAGGCTAAAGAAAAAGGAGCCCGTAGGCTCCTGTATTCTGTATCACTGTTTTTCCAGCAACCATTTGCGGTCGCCCGGGGTGAACTGCGGCATTTCATCCGCCTGTGCGGTGTTCACCGCCTGGAGGATTTCCAGTTCCTTGCCCTTGCGCGCAAAGATCCAGGTGTTGCCTTGGCCGTTCAGTTGCAGCCACATGTTGTCGTTGCCGCCGCTCATCGACGCGCAATCACCGGCCAGGCACAGGGCATAACGATCAGCGCCCGGAAGACCGGCAATCTGGCCGTCGGCCTGGAATTGCACGGTATTGCCTTCGCCCTGACCGCTGACGATTTTCCAGCTGCCGCCCATGTAGGCCGAGTACAACGCACGTTCAAAGCTCGCGCCAATCGGTGCACCTTCCGGTACCTGGACCTGCGCGCGGTCGAAGACTTGCTCCGACTCGTTCTCGGTTGCGGACTGGCTCAGTTGCTTGCCGTCACGTTTCAGCTCACTGCCGGAGCTGCCGTAAAAGTCGATTTTCCAGGCGCCGGACTGTTCGCCCAGCAGCTTGCCGTCGACATTTTCAAAACCATTGGTGTAGCGGGCCTGACCGGCCTTGGTGTTGATGTCCCATTCCAGGTTCGGGCCATAGGCCTGGAGCGCTTCGCGCAGAGGGCCGCCTTTGGCTGCAGCATCAATTGCCTCCTGATTGATCCAGGTGCCGCTGATGTCACGGTCGGCAGGGTTGCTGGCACAACCGCCCAAGAGTAGGGCGACCAGCGAGAGAGCTAGCGCATGGCGCATGGTGGAATCCTTTCAAGGCAAGATCGGCGCAGCCTTTAGAAGGCTGCGCCGCACGTTTACTCGATGACCAGAATGGCATCCATTTCAACCTGCGAACCCTTTGGCAGGGCCGCTACGCCGATGGCGGCGCGGGCAGGGTAAGGTTGGTCAAAGTACTTGCCCATGATCTCGTTGACCTTGGCGAAGTGGCTCAGGTCGGTGAGGAAGATGTTCAGTTTGACGATGTCTTTGAACGAACCACCGGCAGCTTCGGCCACGGCTTTGAGGTTCTCGAACACCTGGACGGTCTGGGCTTCGAAGCCTTCAACCAGTTCCATGGTTTTTGGGTCCAGAGGAATTTGACCCGACATGTAAACGGTGTTGCCAGCCTTGATCGCCTGGGAGTAAGTACCGATGGCGGCCGGGGCCTTGTCGCTGGTGATAACAGTCTTGGTCATGAATGACTCCTTGTAAGAGTGGGCTTTACGCACGCATGCGGGTGATGCGAATCACCCCGGTCAAGGCACGCAGTTTCTTGATCACGCGGGCCAGATGCACGCGGTCGTGCACGCTGACCACCAGTTGGACCACGCTGATGCGACCATCGCGTTCGTCCATGCTGATTTTTTCGATATTGCCGTCGGCCGCGTTGACGCTGCTGGCCAGCAGCGCGATCAGGCCGCGTTGGTGTTCCAGCTCGACACGCAGTTCGACGTTGAATTCGCCGGTGACATCCTTGGCCCACGAGAGCTGGATGCATTTTTCCGGGTTGTGGCGGATTTCGCTGATGTTGCGGCAGTTGTCCAGGTGCACAACCATGCCTTTGCCGGCGGACAGGTGACCGACAATCGGGTCGCCCGGGATCGGCGTGCAGCATTTGGCGTAACTGAGTACCAGGCCTTCGGTGCCGCGAATCGCCAGCGGACCTTCCGGGCTTGGCAACTGTTCGCCTTCGCCGAGCAGGCGGCGGGCGACCACGTAAGCCATGCGATTACCCAGACCGATGTCTTCCAGCAAGTCTTCGATCAATTCGAGGCGGTACTCGGCGAGCATCGCCTTGACGCGCTCGGCGGCGACTTTTTCCAGCGAGCTGTCGAAGCCGTTCAGTACCTTGTTCAGCAGACGCTCGCCGAGACTGATGGACTCGGAGCGGCGTTGCAGTTTTAGCGCATGGCGGATGTGCGTCCGCGCCTTGCCGGTGACCACGAAGTTGAGCCATGCCGGGTTCGGCCGAGCGCCGGGAGCGCTGACGATCTCGACCGTGGAGCCGCTTTGCAGCGGTTCGGACAGCGGTGCGAGACGACGATTGATCCGACAGGCAATGCAGCTGTTGCCCACGTCGGTGTGCACTGCGTAAGCGAAGTCGACCGCCGTGGAGCCTTTGGGCAGCTCCATGATCCGGCCTTTGGGCGTGAACACGTAGACCTCGTCCGGGAACAGGTCGATCTTCACGCTTTCGATGAATTCCAGCGAGTTGCCGGCCCGTTGCTGCATTTCCAGCACGCCTTTGACCCACTGGCGGGCGCGGGCATGCGTGCCTTTTGGCTGCTCATCGCCGCTGGATTTGTACAGCCAATGGGCGGCGATGCCGTTGTTGGCCATCTCTTCCATTTCACGGGTGCGGATCTGGATCTCGATCGGAACACCGTGCATGCCGAACAACGTGGTGTGCAGCGACTGATAGCCGTTGGCCTTGGGGATCGCGATGTAGTCCTTGAAGCGCCCCGGCAACGGTTTGTACAAATTATGTACAGCACCCAGCACGCGATAGCAGGTGTCGACCTTGTCGACGATGATCCGGAACGCGTACACGTCCATGATCTCGTTGAAGGCCCGACGCTTGCCGCGCATTTTCTTGTAGATGCCGTAGAGGTGTTTCTGACGACCGCTGACCTCGCCCTGAATGCCGTCGATGGCCAGGCAGTGGCTGAGAGACTCTTCGATCTTGTTGACGATTTCCTTGCGGTTGCCCCGGGCGCGTTTGACCGCCTGGTTGATCCGAGCGGAACGCATCGGGTGCATGGCCTTGAAGCCGAGGTCTTCGAATTCTATGCGGATGGCGTGCATGCCCAGCCGGTTGGCGATGGGCGCATAGATTTCCAGGGTTTCCTTGGCGATCCGCCGGCGTTTTTCACCGGACAGCACTTCCAGCGTGCGCATGTTGTGCAAACGGTCGGCGAGCTTGACCAGGATCACGCGAATGTCGCGTGCCATGGCCATGGCCATTTTCTGGAAGTTTTCCGCCTGGGCTTCGGCTTTGGTCTCGAAGTTCATCTGGGTCAGTTTGCTGACCCCGTCGACCAGTTCGGCCACGGTTTCGCCGAACTGCGCTTGCAGCGCCTCTTTGGCAATACCGGTGTCTTCGATCACGTCATGCAGCATCGCGGCCATCAGGCTCTGATGGTCCATGTGCATGTCGGCAAGAATATTCGCCACCGCAAGAGGATGCGTGACGTACGCCTCACCGCTACGCCGGCGTTGACCGTCGTGGGCTTGTTCGGCGTAGAAATACGCTCGGCGGACCAGGTTGACCTGGTCCTTGCCGAGGTAGGTCGATAAGCGATCGGCGAGGGCGTCTATGCTCGGCATGATAATTCCTGCCGTAAGCTGTGACCCCGCGCCGTGCTACGTCGACCAGGCATAGGCTTAGACGGCCTCGTTGGACTCGTCCTCGAACGCTGCGAACAGCGGTTCGTCTTCGACGATTTCAGCATTGGCGATGAACTCGTAGCTCATCAGGCCTTCAGCGATTTCACGCAGCGCTACCACGGTAGGCTTGTCGTTTTCCCACTGAACCAGTGGCTCTTTGCCGCCGGTGGCCAGTTGACGGGCACGCTTGGTGGACAGCATGACCAGTTCAAAACGGTTTTCCACGTGGTTCAGGCAGTCTTCAACGGTTACGCGGGCCATGGTATTCCTCGGAGCGAATGCAATATGCGCGCTGCCCGGGTGGGCGAGCGGACTAGACAGTTTAAAAAATCACCAGCGATTAGGGAAGCGCTGATTTTTTGACCAAGCCCTTCAACGCGCTGCAAGTGCCAATGTAAAGCCCTTGCAGCAGTTTTGGGAAGTGCTGTTTAGCCGAGCAATTCGGCCAAAAGTTTTCCGTTACGCTGCTGCTGACGCTTTTGATGCAGCTGATTGGCGCGGAATATCGCCTGCAAATCGCTCAAGGCGTGGGCGAAATCGTCGTTGATGATCAGGTAGTCGTAGTCGACGTAGTGGCTCATTTCGCTGACGGCTTCACGCATCCGGCCATCTATGACCTCTTCGCTATCCTGGCCGCGATTGTTCAGGCGCTGGTGCAAGGCTTGCAGGGACGGCGGCAGAATGAAGATCGAGCGCGCCTGGGGCATCAACTTGCGTACTTGCTCTGCACCCTGCCAGTCGATTTCCAGGATCAAGTCGTGGCCTTCGTCCAGCGTCTGCTGCAGATGGCTTTGCGAAGTGCCGTAGAGATTGCCGAACACCTCGGCGCGCTCCAGGAAATCCCCGTGCTCGATCATCTTCACGAAGTCGCTGCGGTCGACGAAGTGGTAATTCACGCCATTCACTTCACCGGGGCGCATGGCGCGGGTGGTATGGGAGACCGAGACACGGATCTCCTGATCTGCGTCGGTCAAGGCCTTGACCAGGCTGCTCTTGCCCGCGCCCGAAGGGGCGGAAATGATGTACAGGGTGCCGGTGCTGTGGGTCATGTCGGGTTTGCCTTACTCAATATTCTGCACTTGTTCGCGCATCTGCTCGATCAACACTTTGAGGTTGACCGCCGCTTGGGTGCTGCGCGGGTCGAAGGCTTTGGAGCCCAGTGTGTTGGCTTCGCGGTTGAGTTCCTGCATCAGGAAGTCCAGGCGCCGACCAGCAGCGCCACCGGATTTGAGCACCCGGCGAACTTCGATGATGTGAGTGCTCAGGCGATCCAGTTCTTCGGCGACGTCGCTCTTTTGCGCGAGCATGACCATTTCCTGCTCCAGCCGCTGCGGGTCCAGGTCGGCCTTCATGTCGGCGAAGCGGTCGAGGATTTTCTGGCGTTGGGTGGCGAGCATCTGCGGAACCAGTTCGCGCAGGGTGACGACGTCTTCTTCAATGGAGGTCAAGCGATCGTTGATCAGCCGTGCCAGCTCCGCGCCTTCGCGCTCGCGGCCAGCCTTGAGCTCTTTCAGGCCTTCGTTGAACAGCGCCAATGCTTCGGCATTCAAGGCTTGCGGGTCGGTGGCATCACCCACCAGCACGCCGGGCCAGGCCAGCACTTCCAGCGGGTTGAGCGCTGCTGGATTTTTGATCAGACCGGCGATCGTCTCGGCGGCGGCGACCAATTGTGCGGCGCGCTCGCGGTCCACTTGCAGCGGTTTATCGGTGTTTTCTTCGGTGAAACGCAGGGTGCACTCAAGCTTGCCCCGGGAGATGCCCTGGCGCAGGGCCTCGCGGACTGCGCCTTCGAGGTCGCGAAAGGATTCCGGCAGGCGCAAGTGCGGCTCCAGGTAGCGGCTGTTGACCGAGCGCAGTTCCCAGCTCAGGGTGCCTTGGGTGCCGGCTTTTTCAACGCGGGCGAAGGCGGTCATGCTGTGCACCATGGAGGTACCTCGCAAGTCAGGTCGATGCGTTACCAAAGGTTTCGCGGACCCGATATCTGTGAATGAAAGCCGACAGGCAGCAAAGGCGCAGGATTGTAGCGCAGTGGGGCGGATGCGCCCAAACACACGCTGTGACAAAGGGCTGCAAGCCGTCGGCAAAGCGCGGTTCAGGGCCTTCGGTCGTCGGGTGAATTTTTTAGAAGTGCCCAGTCGTGGCCGGCGGCTCTATAATGCTCGGCAGTTTTCCGTCCCCCGTACAGGTATTCCCTATGAAACGTCCAAGTGGTCGCGCTGCCGATCAGCTCCGCTCGATCCGCATTACCCGCAACTACACCAAACACGCCGAGGGTTCTGTACTGGTCGAGTTCGGTGATACCAAAGTCATCTGCACCGTCAGCGTCGAAAACGGCGTACCGCGTTTCCTCAAAGGTCAGGGCCAAGGCTGGTTGACCGCCGAATACGGCATGCTGCCGCGCGCCACCGGCGAGCGTAACCAGCGTGAAGCGAGCCGCGGCAAGCAAGGCGGCCGTACCCTGGAAATCCAGCGCCTGATCGGTCGTTCCCTGCGCGCTGCGCTGGACATGTCCAAGCTGGGCGACGTCACCCTTTACGTCGACTGCGACGTGATCCAGGCTGACGGCGGCACCCGCACCGCGTCCATCACCGGCGCCATGGTTGCGCTGGTCGATGCCTTGAAAGTGATCAAGAAGCGCGGCGGCCTGAAAGGCGGCGACCCGTTGAAGCAAATGATCGCTGCCGTTTCCGTGGGCATGTATCAGGGCGAGCCTGTGCTTGACCTCGACTACCTGGAAGACTCTGCTGCCGAGACCGACCTGAACGTGGTGATGACCAGCACGGGCGGCTTCATCGAAGTCCAGGGCACTGCCGAAGGCGCACCATTCCAGCCTGAAGAGCTGAACGCTATGCTGGAACTGGCGAAGAAAGGCATGACCGAAATCTTCGACTTGCAGAAGGCTGCACTGGCCGACTGATCGGATGGAACCACACAAGGAGGGCGTTATGAGTGACGAGCAACAGGTTCTTCCCACCCCGAGCAAAGAAGTTCGGCAGTGGGCGATGTTTTGTCACTTGTCCGCCTTGCTGGGGATCTGGATTCCGTTCGGTACGCTGATCGGCCCGCTGATTCTCTGGCAGATGAAGCGTGAGATGGACCCGTTCGTTGATGCGCAGGGCAAGGAAGCGCTGAACTTTCAGATCACCGTCGCCATTGCTTCCGCTATCTGCTTCTTGCTGATGGTGGTGATCGTCGGGTTCTTCCTGTTGGGTCTGGTTGCGATTGGTGCGTTGGTGCTGACGATCATTGCTGGCGTGAAGGCTAATGAAGGGTTTCCCTATCGTTACCCATTCACCTGGCGCCTGATCAAATAACGACCAGCGCGGCTCCCGCATTGAAAAGTCAGTGCGCACAAGCAACCCACAGCATTCAGACTGTGTGAAAACGCAGTTAGCCGCGGTTTAAAACAAATGCCCCGAACTCTCGGGGCATTTGTTTTGTAACAACAGATTAATTTCTCTAGCCATTTATGGTGGTTGCCATTTGCGGTATTCAGGCGCCGTAAATATTTACCGCGCATGTATATATGTCGCTCTTACACTTTTAGTCACAACTGCAAAGCTTCATCACTGCCTATGCGCTGGCAACTCGACTTGGTGGTTGATAAAGTTGCCGCAAGTAAATTTCATCAAGAAATATTTCGATATATTCAGACCATTGACGGTCCTTGAATCTAAACCAATCAGTGTTGAGACAATCAACCTGTTCAAGGGGCGTGTCCAGGTAAAAAGTTCGCCCCTGAATATATATCCAAGAATATCCCAATGATTCAGCTCGATTTTTACGGAACACTTGTGGCCGCCTCTTTAGTACTGTTACTGGGGCGCGGACTTGTCGCCCGTGTTGGTTTTTTACGCGCCTACAATATCCCGGAGCCCGTAGCAGGCGGCTTGGTGGTTGCCCTGGTTCTGTTGACTTTGCGCACCTTTGACATTGAAGTCCGGTTTGATACTTCACTGCAAACTCCCTTGATGTTGGCGTTCTTTGCCACCATTGGCTTGAGTGCAGACTTCGCCAGCTTGAAGAAAGGCGGGCGTGTAGTGGGGGTTTTTCTACTGGTCGTCACTGGGCTTTTGGTGGTCCAGAATGCCATGGGTATCGGGCTCGCAAAGGCGTTGGGGCTCGATCCCTTGATGGGTCTGCTGACCGGCTCGATTACGTTGTCGGGCGGTCACGGTACAGGCGCGGCGTGGGGAGCGACGTTCAGTGAGAAGTTTGGTCTGGCTTCCGCCTCTGAACTTGCAATGGCCTCTGCGACGTTTGGCTTGGTGCTGGGCGGTTTGATTGGTGGTCCGGTCGCTCGCCTGCTCATCAAGCGTGTCCAGACACCCGGCTTTGAGCAAGAAAAACCACGGATGCCAAAGGGCTTTGAGCAGCCGAACAAAGAGCGCTCGATCACGCCATTTACGTTTATCGAGACACTCGCTCTGATCGCGGTCAGCCTGCTGGCAGGCTCTCTCCTGAATGGCGCGCTGCGCGAAACCGCATTTGAGTTGCCGACCTTCGTTTGCGTCTTGTTCGTGGGTGTGGTTTTACGGAACGGGCTTTCAGCACTTGGCTTGTATCAAGTGTTTGAGCGTGAAGTCTCCGTGCTGGGGAATGTCAGCTTGTCGCTGTTTCTGGCGATCGCTCTGATGTCGCTCAAGTTGTGGGATCTGGCTTCACTGGCTTTGCCGTTCTTCATCATCCTGGCAGCGCAAACGTTGGTCATGGCACTGTTTGCGATTTTCGTGACGTTCAGGGTCATGGGTAGCAACTACGATGCGGCGGTACTGGCGGCAGGGCACTGCGGTTTTGGTCTGGGTGCCACGCCAACGGCCATCGCCAACATGCAAGCGGTGACACAGCGCTTCGGGGCTTCGCAGATAGCGTTCCTGGTGGTGCCAATGGTGGGGGCTTTCTTCATCGACATCATTAATGTCATCGTGATCAAGTTGTACCTTGCGCTGCCGTTCTTTGCCGCTGCTTGAAGGTTCGATCACTGTTAACGATCCATAAAAAATGCCCGTATCTTGCGATACGGGCATTTTTTTTTGGCTGGCTGACTGCCGGATTTTCACAGGTCTGAGCGATGTCCGCTTTTTGTCTGCGAAAAAGGGCTTAGATGGTCAGCGTCCAGTCGTAGTCCACGATCAGCGGTGCGTGCTGCGAGAACCGTGGCTGACGTGGCAGGCGTGCGCTACGAACAAAGCGGCGCAGGCCCGGGGTCAGCAACTGGTAGTCGAAACGCCAGCCCAGGTTGAGCATCTCAGCCTGTTCGTTGTCCGGCCACCAGCTGTACTGGTCGCCTTCACGGCTGACTTCGCGCAGGGCATCGACATACCCCATGTTGCCGACAATCTCGTCCATCCAGGCACGTTCAGGTGCCAGGAAGCCCGGAGATTGCTGGCTGTCACGCCAGTTCTTGATATCCAGCTTCTGTTGCGCCACGTACAGCGAGCCACAGTAAATGTACTCGCGACGTTTACGTCGCTGTTTATCCAGATAACGGGCGAAGTCGTCCATTAGCTTGAACTTCTGGTTCAAGTCTTCATCGCCATTCTGCCCCGAAGGGAGCAGCAAGGTCGCGATGCTGACCTTGTCGAAATCGGCTTGCAGGTAACGCCCGTAGCGGTCGGCCGTCTCGAAGCCGAGACCGCTGATGACTGCCTTCGGTTGCAACCGCGAATACAAAGCCACGCCACCTTGGGCAGGAACTTCGGCTTCGCAGGCATAAAGGAAGTAGCCATCCAGTTGGAAGGCTGGATCGTCCAGTTCAAAGGCGGAGGCGCGGGTGTCCTGCAGGCAGATGACGTCGGCATTCTGTGCTTGCAGCCAACTGAGCAAACCACGCTCGACTGCAGCCTGAATACCATTGACGTTCACACTGATGATCCGCATAAATGGCCCCAAAAATCGCGTGCGTGTATGATACACGGCGTCAACCTAATTAGCTAAATCCGTGGTATTTGGGGTTTTTTTCATGCAAGCGTATCAGCGCGATTTCATTCGTTTTGCCATCGATCGCGGCGTTTTGCGCTTCGGTGAGTTCACCCTGAAGTCCGGGCGCACCAGTCCTTACTTCTTCAATGCCGGCCTGTTCAACACGGGTTCGGCCCTTGCACAGCTGGGTCGTTTCTATGCGGCAGCCATCGTCGAGAGCGGTATTTCGTTCGACGTACTGTTCGGCCCGGCCTACAAAGGCATCCCGCTGGCAGCGACCACCGCCGTGGCCCTGGCCGAACATCACGGGCGCGATCTGCCGTGGTGTTTCAACCGCAAAGAAGCCAAGGCCCACGGCGAAGGTGGCAGCCTGGTCGGCGCACCACTGACCGGCGACGTGCTGATCATCGACGACGTGATCACCGCCGGCACCGCAATACGTGAAGTGATGCAGATCATCGCCTCCCAGGACGGCGCCAAGGCCAAGGGCGTGCTGATCGCCCTGAACCGTCAGGAGCGTGGCAACGGTGAGTTGTCGGCGATCCAGGAAGTGGAGCGTGACTTCGGCATTCCGGTGATCAGCATCGTTTCGCTGAACCAGGTGCTCGAATTCCTGGCGGACGATCCGCAGCTCAAGCAGCATTTGCCGGCCGTAGAGGCATACCGCGCCCAGTTCGGCGTCTAGCACCGACCTGTAGGAGCAAGGCTTGCCCGCGATTGATACGCCGAGGTGTATCAGATGCACCGCGTTATCGTTCATCGCGGGCGAGCCTTGCTCCCACAGGGATCGCAGGCAAAAAAAGACCCCGCTCAGCCAGGCTGAGCGGGGTCTTTTTGTATGTACTGCTTAAGGGCGCTTGCGATTACTGATCAACGTACCCACACCAGTATCGGTGAAGATCTCCAGCAAAATCGCATTCGGAACCCGACCATCAATGATCAACGAGCTACCAACACCGCCCTGAACCGCTTCCAGCGCGCAACGGATCTTCGGCAGCATGCCGCCATAGATGGTGCCGTCGGCGATCAAATCGTCGACTTGCTGGGTCGTCAGGCCGGTCAAGACCGTGCCCGACTTGTCCATCAGGCCGGCGATGTTGGTCAGCAGCATCAGCTTTTCAGCTTTCAACGCTTCGGCGACTTTACCGGCCACCAGGTCGGCGTTGATGTTGTAGGACTCACCGTTGGCGCCAACACCGATAGGCGCGATTACCGGGATGAAATCGCCTTTTACCAGCAGGTTCAGCAGATCGGTGTTGATGCCGACTACTTCGCCAACATGGCCGATGTCGATGATTTCCGGTTGGGTCATCTCCGGGGTCTGGCGGGTGACGGTGAGCTTTTTCGCGCGAATCAGCTCGGCGTCTTTACCGGTCAGGCCGATGGCGCTGCCGCCGTGACGGTTGATCAGGTTGACGATGTCCTTGTTGACCTGACCGCCGAGGACCATTTCCACCACGTCCATGGTCGCGGCGTCGGTGACGCGCATGCCATCGACAAAGTGGCTCTCGATCGACAGACGCTTGAGCAGGTCGCCGATTTGCGGGCCGCCACCGTGAACCACCACCGGGTTAATGCCCACGGCTTTCATCAGCACGATGTCGCGGGCGAAGCCGGTTTTCAGCTCCTCGCTTTCCATCGCGTTGCCGCCGTATTTGATCACCAGCGTCTTGCCGACATAGCGGCGAATGTAAGGCAGCGCTTCGGACAGGACCTTGGCGGTGTTGGCGGCGGCTTCGCGTTCGAGGGTCATTCAGGGCTCCGGCACTTCAATAAAATGCGCTTCAATCAATCAAAACGGTAGTTGGAGGTCAGGTGCAACACGTTTCAGCTGGGTGTGGAACACGTCCTTGATGCGCTGCAATTCAGCTTCATCATCGGCCTCGAAACGCAGCACCAGCACCGGTGTGGTGTTGGAGGCGCGCACCAGGCCCCAGCCTTTGGCGTAGTCGACTCGCACGCCGTCGATGGTGGTCAGGTCAGCGCCTTCGCCCCACTTCGCATCGTGCAGTGCATCAATGATGCTGAATTTGCTCTCTTCGGTCACATGGATATTGATTTCAGGCGTAGAAATATCGTTCGGGAAGGTCTCGAACAGCTCTTGCGCGGTGGATTTTTCCTTGCTGAGGATCTCCAGCAGCCGCGCGGCGCTGTAAATGCCATCGTCGAAACCGAACCAGCGCTCCTTGAAGAAGATGTGCCCGCTCATTTCACCGGCCAACAGCGCGCCGGATTGTTTCATTTTCTTTTTGATCAACGAGTGACCGGTCTTCCACATTAACGGACGACCGCCATATTCCTTGATCAGCGGAATCAGGCGACGGGTGCATTTGACGTCGAAGATGATTTCCGCGTCAGGGTTGCGCGCCACAACATCGCGGGCGAACAGCATCAGCAAGCGGTCCGGGTAGACGATGCTGCCGGTGTTGGTCACCACACCAACACGGTCGCCATCGCCATCGAAGGCCAGGCCGATGTCGGCCTTGGTTTCCTTGACCTTGGCGATCAGGTCGACGAGGTTTTCAGGCTTGCCCGGGTCTGGATGATGGTTCGGGAAATTGCCGTCGACTTCGCAGAACAGCGGGATGACTTCGCAATTCAGCGCTTCGATCAGTTGCGGGGCGATCACGCCGGCCGCGCCGTTGCCGCAGTCGACCACGACTTTCAGGCGACGGGCCAGTTTGATGTCCTGGACGATTTCGGTGTTGTAGCGGTCGAGGATTTCGACCTTGGTCACGCTGCCTTTGCCGCTGCTCAGGTTGTGGGTCTTGAGGCGGTCGTGCAGGGCCTGGATCTGTTCGTTGGCCAAGGTGTCGCCAGCGATGACGATCTTGAAGCCGTTGTAGTTCGACGGGTTGTGGCTGCCGGTGAGCATCACCCCGGATTTACCGGCGAGTACGTTGGCGGCGTAGTACAGCGCAGGCGTTGGCACCAGGCCGACGTCGCTGACATGGCAACCGGCATCGGCCAGGCCTTTGATCAGTTGTTCGACCAGTTCCGGACCGGACAGACGGCCGTCGCGACCAACGGAAACGTTGGGCTCGTCCTGCGCCAGGCTTTGGGCGCCAATGGCGCGGCCGAGCCAGTAAGCGGTTTCAGCGTTCAAGAACTCCGGGACGGTGCCGCGAATGTCGTAGGCGCGAAAGATGCTGTCGGGGAACTTGGGTGCGACTTGGGCGGGGGTGTTCATCTGTAGGAATGCTCCATCTCGAAAGTGACTGGACAGGCCTGCTTGGTACGCTTGGCCGGCTCAAACTGAAGGGTATGACGGCGTTTTTCACAGAGAGTTCGTGGTGCGAAAAGGCCATGTCACTAACTCCGGCAAGTATATGGCCGGCAATGCCTTGATTTTCAGCAATAAAACTTTCAAATGAAGCTTGTGCTACCTCAGCAACAAACCTGTGGGAGCGAGCAGGCTCGCTCCCACAATGAAGTCATCAATGGCTGCCGGAATGTCCGAAACCGCCCGTGCCGCGCTGGGTTTCGACGAATTCTTCGACCATCTCGAAATGCGCTTGAACCACTGGTACCAGCACCAATTGAGCCAGACGCTCGCCAACGACCATGGTGAATTCGGTCTGGCCACGGTTCCAGCAGGACACCATCAACGGGCCCTGATAATCGGAGTCGATCAAGCCGACCAGGTTGCCCAGCACGATGCCGTGCTTATGACCCAGGCCAGAGCGCGGCAGAATCAGGGCAGCCAAGCCCGGATCACCGATGTAGACCGACAGGCCGGTCGGGATCAGCACGGTTTCACCCGGTTTGATGACAATGTCTTTTTCCAGCATGGCGCGCAGGTCGAGGCCGGCGGAGCCTGGCGTGGCGTACTGCGGTAACGGGAATTCGGTACCGATGCGGGGGTCGAGGATCTTGGCTTGCAAAGCGTGCATGTAAATTAAACCTGGTTCAGACGTTCGGCGATAAAAGTGATCAGCTGGCGAGCAATCTTGCTCTTGCTGGTCTGGGCGAAAAGTGTGGCGTGAAGCTCACGGTCGATCACGCTGCAGGCGTTTTCTTCGCTGTTGAAGCCAATGCTCGGGTTGGCGACGTCGTTGGCGACGATCAAATCGAGGTTCTTGTCTTTCAACTTGCGGGCAGCGTAGTCAAGCAAGTGTTCGGTTTCGGCAGCGAAACCGACACTGAACGGACGGTCGGGGCGCATGGCGATGGTGGCCAGGATGTCCGGGTTGCGCACCATCTGTAGCAACAAGCCGTCGCCGTTCGTAGGGTCTTTCTTGAGTTTCTGTGGGGCCACGACTTCCGGACGGTAGTCTGCGACCGCTGCCGAGGCGATGAACAGGTCGCAAGGAATCGCGGCTTCGCAGGCGGCGAGCATGTCGCGGGCGCTGACCACGTCGATGCGCGTGACGCGATCCGGCGTTGGCAGGTGCACCGGGCCTGTGATCAGGGTTACGCGGGCACCGGCTTCTACCGCGGCTTCGGCCAGGGCGAAGCCCATTTTCCCGGAGCTGTGGTTGGTGATGTAACGCACCGGGTCGATGTTTTCCTGGGTCGGCCCGGCGGTGATCAGCACGTGTTTGCCGGTCAGCGCCTGGCGCTGGAAGCAGTCCGCCGCGCACTGGGCGAGTTCGACGGCTTCGAGCATGCGGCCCAGGCCAACGTCGCCGCAGGCCTGGCTGCCGGAGGCCGGGCCGAAGACTTTGATGTCGCGGCTTTCGAGGGTTTGCAGGTTGGCCTGGGTCGCCGGATCGCGCCACATGGCCTGGTTCATCGCCGGGGCGACAGCGACCACGGCGTCGGTGGCCAGCACCAGCGTGGTCAGCAGGTCGTCGGCAATGCCCTGTGCCAGACGGGCGATCAGGTCCGCGGTAGCGGGGGCGATCAGCACCATATCGGCCCATTTGGCCAGCTCGATGTGGCCCATTGCAGCTTCAGCCGCCGGGTCCAGCAGGTCGAGGTGAACCGGGTGTCCAGACAAGGCCTGCATGGTCAGCGGGGTGATGAACTCGCTGCCGCCACGGGTCATGACTACGCGCACTTCGGCGCCCTGGTCGATCAGGCGGCGAACCAGGTCGGCACTCTTGTAGGCAGCAATGCCGCCGCCGACGCCCAGAACGATGCGTTTCCGATACAGCCGCTGCATAGGTCTGCCTTTCATTTCGTTGATGACTGCATGGCGAGACCCCCTCCCCAGGGATGAAATCGCCAGCAAAAAAGATGGGCTACGATATCACAGCGACAGCTACGGAACAGCGGCGCCCATATTCCAGGGAGGTGCTATGAGTATTCGTGATTGGCCGGCGGCGGAGCGACCGCGGGAGAGGCTGCTTGAGTTGGGCTCGGCAAGTCTTTCAGACGCCGAATTGCTGGCGATTTTTTTACGGACCGGCGTGTCGGGTAAAAGCGCGGTGGACCTGGCTCGACACCTGTTGAATCAGTTTGGCAGCCTGCGCTCATTGCTTGAGGCCGATCAGGTCGCGTTCAGCAGGCAACTGGGGCTCGGGCCAGCGAAATTCGCTCAGTTGCAAGCGGCGCAGGAGATGGGCCGGCGGCATTTGGCCGAGTGCGCACGCAAAAAATCAGCGCTGGAAAATCCGCAGGCCGTTCGGGATTACCTGAAATCGATGCTGCGCCACGAGCCCCACGAGGTGTTCGGCTGTCTGTTTCTGGATTCCAGGCATCAAGTGCTGACTTTTGAAGTGCTATTTCGCGGCTCCATCGACAACACCAGCGTTTATCCGCGCCAAGTGGTCAAGCGTGCTTTAGCTCACAACGCCGCTGCGCTGATCCTGTGCCACAACCATCCGTCGGGCAACTCCGACCCCAGCCAGGCCGACCGATTGCTGACCAAGCGCCTGCAGGAGGCGCTGGGCCTGATCGATGTGCGGGTGCTCGACCATTTCATCATCGGCGACGGCGACCCGCTGTCCATGGCCGAGTACGGGTGGATGTAGGAGGAAGGGGAGTCAAGCAAGATCCTGTAGGAGCTGGCTTGCCAGCGAAAGCGGTGTGTCAGTCACATCGATGCTGGATGTGCCGCTGCCTTCGCTGGCAAGCCAGCTCCTACAAGGATTTGTGTTGGTGCTTATGGCTTGAGGTTGACCTTCGAGTAATCCTGGCGGCCAAACGGGCTCACCGCATAACCCTCGACATCCTTGCGCGTCAGCGCAAACGCCGTCGGGTGCGCCAACGGCAGCCACAGCGCCTGCTGCTGGATCTGCGCCTGCGCCTGCTCATAGAGCTTGGTGCGCACACCTTGCTCACCAGTGGTCTTGCCAGCACTGATCAGCTTGTCCAGGTCCTGATTGCAGTAGCGGGCGAAGTTGGTGCCGGACTTGACCGCTGCGCAGGAAAACTGCGGTGTGAGGAAGTTGTCCGGATCGCCGTTGTCGCCTGCCCAACCCATGAACAGCAGGTCATGCTCGCCGGCCTTGGCGCGGCGGATCAGCTCGCCCCACTCGATGACGCGGATTTCGGCCTGAATACCGATTTGCGCGAGGTCGGACTGCAGCAGTTGGGCGCCGAGGCTCGGGTTGGGGTTCAGCGTGCTGCCGGAAGGGCGGGTCCAGATGGTGGTCTGAAAGCCCTCCTTGAGGCCGGCCTTGGCCATCAAAGTCTTGGCCTTCTCAATGTCGTGCGGGTAACCCGGCAAGCTTTTGGCGTAGCTCCAGGTGTTCGGCGGGTACGGGCCGTTGGCGGGCTCGGCGGTGTCCTCGAACACGGCTTTGACGTAGTTGGCCTTGTCGAAGGCGAGGTTGATCGCCTGGCGCACTTCCGGCTTGTCCAGCGGAGGATGTTGGCTGTTGATGCCGACGAAAGCGGTCATGAACGCGTCGGTTTTTTCCACTTTAAGCTCTGGCTCTTTCAGTGCGGCCTGTACGTCCAGAGGCTTGGGCGACAGGGCGATCTGGCACTCATTGCGACGCAATTTCTGCAAGCGCACGTTGGCGTCCGGGGTGATCGCGAAGATCAACGGGTCCACCGAAGGTTTGCCGCCGAAGTAGTCCGGGTTGGCCTTGTAGCGAATCGACGCGTCTTTCTGGAAGCGCGTGAACACGAACGGGCCGGTGCCGATTGGCTGGCTGTTGAGTTTTTCCGCCGTGCCGGCCTTCATCAGCTTGTCGGCGTACTCGGCTGAGTAGATCGAGGCGAACCCCATGCTCAGGGTGGCGAGGAAGGTCGAGTCCGGGTGATCGAGGGTGAAACGTACGGTCAGCGGGTCCAGTGCGTCGATCTTCTTGATCAACACGGGCAATTGCATCGATTGCGCATGCGGGAAGCCGCTCTGGGCGACTTTGTGCCACGGGTTGGCCGGGTCGAGCATGCGCTCGAAGCTGAAGATCACGTCTTCGGCGGTCAGGTCACGCGTCGGGCTGAAGTATTCGGTGCGGTGGAATGGCACCTGCGGATGCAGTTTGAACACGTAGGTCAGGCCATCGGGCGTGACCTCCCAGCTGTCCGCAAGGCTGGCGACCACTTTGCCGCTGGCGGTGTCGAAGTCCACCAGGCGGTTCATCAGCACGTCGGCCGAGGCGTTGGTGGTGGTCAGCGAGTTATATTGCACCACGTCGAACCCTTCAGGACTGGCCTCGGTGCAGACAGTCAGGGCCGCGGCCATGGCCTGTGGGCCCAGCAGCAATGGGGCGAGCAAGAGGGGTAGGGCAGCGAGGCGCATGGTCGGATTCCTTTACAGATCGAAGGCCCATCTGCAAGTGCAGTCTGGAAAAGGCTTACCCTAGTAGGCTCTTTTGCAAATGACTATCCCCTTTTTCATTTTAAGGGGAGTATGTGCGATTGTTTTCAGTGGGCATGGGCTGAAAAAAATCCTGAATCGGCGGGTTGGCCGATTCTCTGCGACGAGTGGTCTTTATCGACGATAGCCTTTATCCAGGGCGCTCGTGGCCCGAAAAACGGGGTTTTTATGAAGTCTGTGCACACGGAATGTTGTTGCTCTCCAGTCTTTCTGGTATAAAGCAGCGCTCTTTTCTAGGGGCCCGGTTCCTTCACTGTAGGTGTAGCCGGTAAGACCTCTAAAGAAACGCGGCGCCTGGCGCCAAATGACTGAGAGATTAAGCGGCCAACCCATGCCGGGTTGGGCATGTGGTTTTAGAGGGCTGAGGCATGTCGAGAGTATGTCAAGTTACCGGTAAGGGTCCGGTGACTGGGAATAACATTTCCCACGCAAACAACAAAACCCGTCGTCGTTTCCTGCCGAACCTGCAGCATCACCGCTTCTGGGTTGAAGAAGAGAAACGTTTCGTGCGTCTGCGCGTATCTGCCAAAGGCATGCGTATCATCGACAAGCGTGGCATCACTGTCGTGCTGGCCGAAATCCGCAAAGCCGGCAAGATCTAAGGGAGCTAATCATGCGTGAATTGATTCGTTTGATTTCGAGCGCCGGTACTGGTCACTTCTACACTACCGACAAGAACAAGCGTACTACCCCGGACAAAATCGAGATCAAGAAATTTGATCCGGTTGTTCGCAAGCACGTGATCTACAAAGAAGGCAAAATCAAGTAATTGATTTTTCCCTCTTACGAAAAAGGCCCGTATCGCGAGATACGGGCCTTTTTTGTTGCCTGAATTGTGGGGCCTGACAGGGCCTCATCGCGGGCAAGCCTCGCTCCTACAGGTTTTGTGATCGACACAGATCGCTGTAGGAGCATGGCTTGCCCGCGATTGAGGTCAGCCAGGACAACCTGAATCTTCAGGCCTTCTGCTCAAACGCCACATAAATCTTGCGGCACGGCTCCAGCACTTCCCAGGTGCCCCGGAACCCGGCCGGAATCACGAAGCGGTCACCTGCGCGCAGGGTTTTGCTGTTGCCGTCGTTGTCACGCAGCACTGAAACCCCTTGAACGATTTCGCAGTATTCGTGTTCGGTGAAATTCACGGTCCATTGCCCGACTGCACCTTCCCAAACGCCAGCATTCAACTGCCCGCACGGGCTGTTGTAGTGGTTGTACACCGCTTGTTCCGGGTCGCCCTTGAGGACTTTCATCGGGTCCGGCCGATAGCGCTCGGGCGCGGTCGTGGCCTGGCTGAAGTCGACGACATCCTGGATATTCATTGTTGTAATTTCCCGTGATTGCCTGAAAGATCAAAGTCTATGTTTATTAAAATGAACATCGCAAGGCCGTTTGACGGCCTTATGTCAAATATATTGAAACTTCACCTGCCGCTGGTTTAGGGTGACAGTTGCCTTGGGCCGAAAAGCAGGCTGGCCGGGCAGAATTCCTGACAGCGCCCGCGAAGACCGCGCAGCGTTCGTATTCAATAAGAGGAGGACACTCGAATGACCACCCTGACTCGTGCCGATTGGGAGCAACGGGCTCGCGATCTGAAGATCGAAGGCCGCGCCTACATCAATGGCGAATACACCGATGCTGTCTCCGCCGAGACCTTCGAGTGCATCAGCCCGGTCGATGGCCGTCTGCTGGGCAAGATTGCCAGCTGTGACGCCGCCGACGCCCAGCGCGCTGTTGAAAACGCTCGCTCCACCTTCAATTCCGGCGTCTGGTCGCGCCTGGCGCCGACCAAACGCAAAGCCACCATGATCCGTTTCGCCGGCCTGTTGAAGCAAAATGCAGAAGAGCTGGCGCTGCTTGAAACCCTGGACATGGGCAAGCCGATCAGCGATTCCCTGTACATCGACGTTCCCGGCGCGGCGCAAGCCCTGAGCTGGAGCGGTGAAGCCATCGACAAGATCTACGACGAAGTCGCGGCCACCCCGCATGATCAGCTGGGTCTGGTGACTCGCGAGCCGGTCGGTGTTGTGGGTGCCATCGTGCCGTGGAACTTCCCGCTGATGATGGCCTGCTGGAAACTCGGCCCTGCGCTGTCCACCGGTAACTCGGTGATCCTCAAGCCGTCGGAAAAATCTCCGCTGACGGCCATTCGCATCGCTGCGCTGGCCGTTGAAGCCGGCATTCCGAAAGGCGTGCTGAACGTGCTGCCAGGTTACGGTCACACCGTCGGCAAGGCCCTGGCCCTGCACAACGATGTGGACACGCTGGTGTTCACCGGTTCGACCAAGATCGCCAAGCAATTGCTGATCTACTCGGGCGAGTCGAACATGAAGCGCGTCTGGCTCGAAGCCGGCGGCAAGAGCCCGAACATCGTGTTCGCCGATGCCCCGGACCTGCAAGCCGCTGCCGAAGCCGCTGCCGGCGCCATCGCCTTCAACCAGGGCGAAGTGTGCACCGCCGGTTCGCGCCTGCTGGTCGAGCGTTCGATCAAGGATAAATTCCTGCCGCTGGTGATCGAGGCCCTGAAAACCTGGAAACCGGGCAACCCACTGGATCCGGCGACCAACGTCGGCGCGCTGGTCGATACCCAGCAGATGAACACCGTGCTGTCCTACATTGAGTCGGGTCATGCCGATGGCGCCAAACTGGTGGCCGGAGGCAAGCGCACGCTTCAGGAAACCGGTGGCACTTACGTTGAGCCGACGATTTTCGACGGTGTGAGCAATGCGATGAAAATCGCTCAGGAAGAAATCTTTGGGCCAGTGTTGTCGGTCATTGCTTTCGACACCGCCGAAGAAGCTATCGCGATTGCCAACGACACGCCGTACGGCCTCGCCGCAGCGGTGTGGACCAAGGACATCTCCAAGGCTCACCTGACCGCCCGTGCGCTGCGTGCGGGTAGCGTTTGGGTCAACCAGTACGATGGTGGCGACATGACCGCGCCGTTCGGTGGCTTCAAGCAGTCCGGTAACGGCCGCGACAAGTCGCTGCACGCGTTCGACAAGTACACCGAGCTGAAGGCGACCTGGATCAAGTTGTAAGTCGGTTTTCTTAACGACGTAGATCCCTTGTGGGAGCGAGCCTGCTCGCGAAGACGGTGTATCAGTCAACAGTGATGTTGAATGTGCTGGCCTCTTCGCGAGCAGGCTCGCTCCCACATTGGTTTGTGTCGTGCCAAAAAATATCCACAGGAGCGTGGAAGATGCGTTGGGCGACTTATTTCGCCGTGTTGGCGTCTGTCTTGAGTGTCGGCCTGGCCCTGGGTGTCAGCATGCCGCTGGTATCGTTTCGCCTGGAAAGCTGGGGTTACGGCTCGTTCGCTATCGGCGTGATGGCCGCTATGCCGGCCATTGGCGTCTTGCTGGGGGCGAAGATCTCCAGCCATCTGGCCGCGCGTCTGGGCACGGCCAATCTGATGCGCCTGTGTTTGTGGGCCGGGGCGTTGTCCATCGGTTTGCTGGCGTTGTTGCCGAGTTACCCGATCTGGCTGGTATTGCGGCTGATGATCGGGGTGATCCTGACGCTGGTGTTCATTCTCGGTGAAAGCTGGATCAACCAGCTTGTGGTCGAACAGTGGCGGGGGCGGCTGGTGGCGCTGTATGGCTGCAGCTATGCGCTGAGCCAACTCGCCGGGCCTGTGTTGCTGGGCGTTCTGGGCACTGAACACGATTACGGATTTTGGGTCGGTGTCGGCTTGCTGATGACGGCACCGTTGCTGTTGTTGGGTCGCAGCGGTGCACCCACCAGCGAAGCGAGTGGGGTGACATTCGGCGATTTGTGGGTTTTCTGTCGTGGCCTACCGGCGATTGCCTGGGCGGTGTCGCTGTTCGCCGCGTTCGAGGCGATGATCCTGACCTTGTTGCCGGTGTATTGCCTGCGTCAGGGCTTCACCACGGACATCGCCCTGGCGATGGTCAGTACCGTGGTGGTCGGTGATGCGTTGCTGCAATTGCCGATTGGTGCGCTGGCGGATCGCTTGTCGCGCCGCACGCTGTTCACTGGCTGCGCAGTGGTCTTGCTGCTGTCGAGCCTGGCGATCCCGTTGTTGATCGACACGCTGCTGATCTGGCCGTTGTGGGTGCTGTTTGGCGCCAGTGCGGGCGGTTTGTTCACCTTGTCACTGATCCTGATCGGCGAGCGCTATCGCGACGATGCGCTGGTGCGCGCCAATGCTCATGTCGCGCAGCTATGGGGGATCGGTTGCCTGGTCGGACCGTTGGCGGCGGGGGCGGGTAGCCAATGGATCAGCGGGCATGCGTTGCCGTTGCTGATGGCGGCGGGGGCATTGGGGTTGGTGATTTTGCTGATGCGACAGGGCGCGTTCGGTACGGTTGCCGAACCTGCCTGACACCGACCCCTGTAGGAGTGAGCCTGCTCGCGATGGCGTCGTGCCAGCCAATACAGATGCCGAATGACACACCGCCATCGCGAGCAGGCTCACTCCTACAGAGATTTATATCGTCTGTCAGAGCATCCGCTCCAGGCCGACCGTGGTGCTCATCCATGCGTTGAAACGTCTCCACCAGCTCCCCGGTTCCCTGGTCAGGGTATGTAACTTGCCGTCGTCTTCGGTGACCCACACAACCTGACCATCCTCCAGCTTCGCCTCATAGCTCAGCGTTGGCGCCATGCCCTGCATGGCCAGTTCGCGGACCTGCGCAGCCAGTTCTGGACTGTCCACCAGCACCCCGACTTCGGTGTTCCACAGCACAGAACGCGGATCGAAATTGAACGAGCCAACGAAGGATTTCTGCTGGTCGAAGATCATCGCCTTGCTGTGCAGGCTGGAGTCGGAGCCCTGGTAGGTGGAGCGTCCGAAAAAGTGCGGCCCGCTGCCTCCGCCTTTACCCGGTTGGCGGCGCAGTTCGTACAACTTCACGCCGTGTTCCAGCAGCGCCTTGCGATACGGCGCATAGCCGCCATGTACGGCGGGTACGTCCGTGGCCTCCAGTGAGTTGGTCAGCAAACTCACGGATACCCCGGCATCGGCGCGACCGGTCAGGTACACCAGGCCCGGCTGGCCGGGGACGAAGTAGGCCGAGGTCATGATCAGCTCTTTGCTCACACCGTTGAGCTCGGGTGCCAGTTGCGTCGTCAGCAACAAGTGCGGGTCCGGCTCGCCGTCGGCCAGCACCTTGCTCGGTGCATCCCACAGCGCCTGGTTCCAGGCCCAGATCAACTCTCGACGCCAGATATCCAGCCGTGGGTGCGTCTTGAAGGTCATCAGTTGTTGATACAGCGCATGGTTTTGTTTGCGCGTGTCAGCGAGCGATTCCTCCAGGCGGACTCGGGTGTTTCGCAGGTCCTGGGCCGTTGGTTTGCTGGACAGGAATTGTTCGATCGGCTTGCTCAGCGCGCTGTTCCAGTACTGATCAAAACTGTGCCCGAGTTGTTCGGCTACCGGACCGACGCCGAGCATGTCGATGTCGGTGAAGTTCAGGTTGGGCTCGGCATCGAAATACTCGTCACCCAGATTGCGCCCGCCCACGATCGCCATGCTGTTGTCCGCCAGCCACAGCTTGTTGTGCATGCGTCGGTGTTGCTGTGACAGGTTGAACAGGCGGCCCATGGTGCGTGTCACGCCGGTGCTGCGACCCAGGTGTAACGGGTTGAACACGCGGATCTGGATGTTCGAGTGTGCAGCGAGGGTGGCGATGAGCTGATCTTGGCCATCGCTGGTGGTGTCGTCGAGCAGGACCCTGACGCGCACGCCGCGATGAGCTGCTTTGAGTAGTTCCTCCACCAGCATTCGTGTGCTGATGCCGTCTTGCACGATGTAGTACTGCAAATCGAGGCTGCTTTGCGCGTTGCGGATCAGCTCGGCGCGGGCCGTGAAGGCTTCGGTGCTGTCGGACAGCAGGCGAAAGCCCGACCGGCCCTCATGAGGCGCGGCCTGCGCCTGGACCGACCGGCCAAACGCCGAGTCACTGGCGGGCAGCGCCTGGCTCGGCTGGCGCTGAACATCAACGCTGGCGCAGCCGCTGAGGAACGAGGCGAATAGCAGAAGAGCGAGCAGGGGCTGTCTGACTCTCAAGTGGGATCGTTCCGATTGGCGGCAGGTGTCGGCATATGGACGCTGGTTTCCCGAGAAAAGTCAGTCAGTTTCCGCTAACAGCTTGATCGCCGCCGCACCGACCTTGCGCACCGCTTCTTCGATCTGCGGCGTTGGCTTGGCAGCGTAGTTCATGCGCAGGCAATTGCGGTACTTGCCCGACGCGGAAAAAATGCTGCCGACGGCAATCTGTACGCCTTGATCGTGCAACGCACGATTCAGTTTCAGGGTGTCGAAGCCTTCCGGCAGCTCAACCCACAGCATGAAGCTGCCTTGTGGGCGGCTGGCGCGAGTGCCGGCCGGGAAGTAGCGCGTGACCCAGTCGATCATCACGTCGCGATTACGCTGGTATTGCGTGCGCATCCGCCGCAAATGTGGCTCGAAATGCCCGGCCTTGAGAAATTCGGCAATCGCGATTTGCGGTTGTGGCGCGGTGGAGCCGGTGCTGATGTATTTCATGTGCAGCACGCGTTCCAGATAACGGCCGGGCGCTACCCAGCCGATGCGTAATCCGGGTGCAAGGGTTTTGGAAAACGAACTGCACAGCAGGACTCGGCCGTCTTCGTCGAAGGATTTGATCGTGCGCGGGCGCGGATAGGTGTAGGCCAGTTCGCCATACACATCGTCTTCGATAATCGCCACGTCGAAACGCTGTGCGAGCGTCAACAACGCGCGTTTGCGCGACTCCGGCATGATGTAGCCCAGCGGGTTATTGCAGTTGGGAGTCAGCTGTATGACTTTGATCGGCCACTGCTCCAGCGCCAGTTCCAGCGCATCGAGACTGATGCCGGTGAGCGGGTCGGTGGGAATCTCCAGCGCTTTCATCCCCAGCCCCTTGAGGGTTTGCATGGCGCCGTGAAAGCTCGGTGAGTCCACGGCCACGATGTCCCCCGGCTCGCAGATCGCCCGGATGCTGGTGGACAACGCTTCATGGCACCCGGTCGTGACCACCAGATCGCTGGCGTTCAACTGGCAACCGGAATCGAGCATCAGGCGCGCGATCTGCTCGCGCAGTTCGAGGGTGCCGTGGATATTGTCGTAATACAGACCGGGCATGTCCTGGCGGCGGCTGATACGCGCGAGGTTGCGCAGCAGCGGCTTCATGGTCGGGGTGGTGATGTCCGGCATGCCGCGACCCAGTTGCACCACGTCTTTGCGTGGCACCGCGCGAATCAGTTCCAGCACCTGGTCCCATTGCGAAATATCCACCGGTCGCTGGGCCGGGCGCCCTATGGCCGGCAGCTCCGGCAGTTCGCGACCCATCGGCACGAAGTAGCCCGACTTGGGTTTGGGTGTTGCCAGGCCGCTGTCTTCCAGTACGCGATAGGCCTGCTGCACGGTGCTCAGGCTGACGCCATGTTCGACACTCAGTGCCCGCACCGAGGGCAGTCGGTCACCGGGGCGATAGAAGCCCTGTTCGATACGCGTGCCGAGCAATTCGGCGAGGTTGACGTAAAGGGTCATGGTGCAGTCTCGGTGTGGGTGATTCGGTAAACCAATACAGATCGAGGCAAAAATCAGGATTCAGACGCAGGAACGCAAAATCTGTATGGAATTAATACTCGCTTGTTGAATCTGTAATGCTTTTCGTCGTCCACGCATCATGAAAGCTCTGGCTACCCAAGTAAACAGGAGCAATCAAATGAACGGCTTGAGCGATGTGCGGCTGACGTTACACAGTCAGGAACTGGTGAGAGGGCAAGACAACGGTGCACGTGAGGCGCAGATGCGCAATGCGCCGTCCGGCCTGAGTCGCTGGGGTCTGTTCTGGCATCGTCTGCACACGCGCAAGGCGTTGCTGGCGCTGACGCCGGAGCAGCTCAGGGATGTGGGGCTGACGCGGGAGCAGGCGCGGGAGGAGGGGCTTAAGCCTTTCTGGAGGATCTGATTTTTGTGGTGTTCTTTCGGGCCAATCGCGAGCAGGCTCGCTCCCACATTGGATCTTCAGCGAACACAGATTTGTGAGCACCAAAGATCAACTGTGGGAGCGAGCCTGCTCGCGATGGCGCCAGTACAGGCGCCATCAATCCCTCAGACTAACTCTTTCAGCCGATGCCACAACATCCCCAACGCCAACAACGGCGAACGCAAATGCCTGCCACCCGGAAAGGTGATGTGCGGCACCTTGGCAAACAGATCAAACCCGCCACCCTGCTGCCCACTGATCGCCTCAGCCAGCAACTTGCCCGCCAAATGCGTGGCATTCACCCCATGACCGGAATAGGCCTGGGCGTAATACACATTCGGCTGGTCTTTAAGCCGGCCAATCTGCGGTAGCCGGTTGGCGCCGATGCCGATCATCCCGCCCCATTGATAGTCGATCTTCACCGAGCCCAATTGCGGGAAGACTTCCAGCATCTTCGGGCGCATGTACGCGGCGATGTCTTTCGGATCGCGGCCTGAATAGTGGCAGGCGCCACCAAACAGCAAGCGTCGGTCCGCCGAGAGTCGGTAGTAATCCAGTGCCACCCGCTGATCGCAGACCGCCATGTTCTGCGGCAGAAGGGCGTGCGCCAGTTCTTCGCTCAACGGCTCGGTGGCAATGATGTAGCTGCCTGCCGGCAGCACCTTGCCGCTGAGTTCGGGGTTGAGTTCATTGAGGTAGGCGTTGCAGCCCAATACCAGCGTCTTCGCACGGACCGAGCCTTGGGCCGTGTGGACTTTAATCACCGGGCCATAATCGATTCGGGTGACCGCCGATTGTTCGAACAGTATCGCCCCCATTTCCTGGGCCGCCGCCGCTTCGCCCAGTGCCAGGTTCAGCGGATGCAGATGCCCCGAGCCCATGTCGATCAGGCCGCCGACGTAACGGTCGGAACCCACCACCGAGTGCATTTCATTGGCCTGCAGCAGGCGGGTTTCATAACGGTAACCGAGGCTGCGCAGCTCTTCGGCGTCTTCGGCGAAGCCTTGGAGTTCGCGGGGCTTGTTGGCCAGATCGCAATAACCCCAGGTCAGGTCGCAGGGGATCTGAAAACGCTTGACGCGCTGTCGGACGATTTCCACGGCCTCAAGGCCCATGAGTTTCATCTGGCGCACGCCGTCTGCGCCGATCACCTTCGCGAATTGATCAAGGCCATGACCGACACCCCGAATCAACTGCCCGCCATTGCGCCCGCTGGCGCCCCAGCCGATTTTGTGGGCTTCGAGCAGGATGACGCTCAAACCACGTTCAGCCAGTTCAAGCGCTGTGTTCAGCCCGGAGAACCCGCCGCCGACCACGCACACATCCGCCACCAGATCACCTCTGAGCACCGGATAGTCGGGTTGCGGCAGGCTGCTGGCGGCGTAGTAAGAGGCGATGTGCTGGTGGCTTGGAACGGATTGCTGAGCACCGGCGTTCATGTGCGTGTTCCCGATTCTGGCGTCTGGAAAATTTGACGGAGCATAAGCCGGACCTTCGGATGCGGGCAACATTGGTCGGCTGCTGCTGTATGGATCCGTGCCTTTGCTTCAGAATCGCGCTCTATTCCGCTTTTGGTCACCGCTTCAATGAGCTGCAACAGTCAGAAAATCCGTACGCTACGACAGCAGATCCCCTCGTTCGAGTGTGTGCCCGGCTGCCATGACTGCTGTGGGCCGGTGACCACCTCGCCGGAAGAAATGTCCCGCCTGCCGCGCAAGACTCGCGCCGAGCAGGACGCGGCGATGGATGAGCTCAATTGCGTGCACCTTGGGCCGAACGGCTGCACGGTGTATGACGAGCGCCCGCTGATTTGCCGGTTGTTTGGCACCACCAAGACCTTGCCGTGCCCGAATGGGCGGGGGCCGGTGGAGCTGATTCATCCTCGGGTGGAGAAGCAGATTCATGAGTACATGGCTTCTACCCGGCAGGTGTTGGTCTAGGTAGACCGAGTCGCCTCAATCGCGAGCAGGCTCACTCCTACACTGGATCTGTGTCGTGCACGGAGTCTGTGTCCACTGAAAATCAACTGTAGGAGTGAGCCTGCTCGCGATAGGGCCGGATCAGGCACCACAAATCCTCAATCCGGAATCGGCAAACTCAAGCTCTCCTTGACCTCTTCCATCACGATGTAGCTCTTGGATTCGCGCACATGCGGCAACTTGAGCAGGATATCCCCCAGCAGCTTGCGGTACGAGGCCATCTCGGAAATCCGCGCCTTCACCAGATAGTCGAAATCCCCTGACACCAAGTGGCATTCCAGTACATGGGGTAATTTCAGCACCGCGCGTCGGAACTCTTCGAAAGTATCGCCGGATTTGTAGTCAAGACTGATCTCTACGAACACCAGGAGACTACCCTTCAGGTGCTGCGGATTGAGCCGCGCGTTGTAGCCCATGATGATCCCTTCCCGCTCCAGGCGCCTCACCCGCTCAGTGCACGGCGTGGTGGAGAGCCCGACCTTTTCCCCCAGCTCCGTGAAGGAGATGCGTCCGTCCGCTTGCAGGATCCGCAGGATATTGCGATCGATCTTGTCCAGCTCTCGTTTGGTCTGAGTGTTGGTACGCATAGGGGATGCGCCTCCGTGAAAAGGGTTTTTGCCGAGAATTGTCGCCAAATATAGCTGTTTATATAGTGAAAAACACTGGCGAATCTTTTTTACACTGCGCACATCACTGCTTGAATACAACACACGTCAGCGGTCAGCCGCGATGAGGGATATGAAAATGCGCGTTATGGTCTTGGGTAGCGGCGTCATCGGTACCGCCAGTGCTTACTATCTGGCTCGGGCCGGGTTTGAAGTGGTGGTCGTGGACCGTCAGCCGGCCGCTGCCATGGAGACCAGTTTCGCCAACGCCGGCCAGGTTTCGCCGGGTTATGCCTCGCCGTGGGCTGCGCCGGGCGTGCCGCTCAAGGCCATCAAGTGGCTGTTGCAGCGCCACGCACCGTTGGCGATCAAGGCCACCGCCGACATTGACCAATACCTGTGGATGGCGCAGATGCTGCGCAACTGCACCGCTAGCCGTTACGCGGTGAACAAGGAGCGCATGGTCCGTCTGTCCGAGTACAGCCGTGACTGCCTCGACGAATTGCGCGCCGAAACCGGTATCGCCTACGAAGGCCGTAGCCTCGGCACGACCCAGCTGTTCCGCACCCAGGCTCAACTGGACGGCGCCGCGAAAGACATCGCGGTGCTGAAAGAGTCCGGCGTACCGTTTGAACTGCTCGACCGCGCCGGCATTGCCCGCGTTGAACCGGCGCTGGCCGCCGTCACCGACATCCTCGCCGGTGCCCTGCGCCTGCCAAACGACCAAACCGGCGACTGCCAGATTTTCACCACCCGCTTGGCCGAAATGGCCGTGAAACTGGGTGTGGAATTCCGTTTCGGCCAGGACATTCAGAAGCTCGACTACGCCGGTGATCGCATCAACGGCGTGTGGATCGACGGCAAGCTGGAAACCGCTGACCGCTACGTGCTGGCACTCGGCAGCTACTCCCCGCAATTGCTCAAGCCGCTGGGCATCAAAGCCCCGGTGTACCCGCTCAAGGGTTACTCGCTGACTGTGCCGATCACCAACCCGGCAATGGCCCCGACGTCGACCATTCTCGACGAGACTTACAAGGTCGCGATCACCCGTTTCGACAACCGCATCCGCGTCGGCGGCATGGCTGAAATCGCCGGTTTTGACCTGTCGCTGAACCCGCGTCGGCGCGAAACCCTGGAGATGATCGTCAACGACCTTTATCCTCAGGGCGGCGATCTGGCCCAGGCAAGTTTCTGGACCGGCCTGCGCCCGACTACCCCGGACGGCACGCCGATCGTGGGCGCGACACCGTTCAAGAATCTGTTCCTGAACACCGGTCACGGCACACTCGGCTGGACCATGGCCTGTGGCTCCGGTCGCTTACTGGCTGACCTGATGGCGAAGAAAGCGCCGCAGATCAGCGCCGAAGGCCTCGATATTTCCCGTTATGGCAGCAAGACCCAGGAGTCCGCAAAACATGTCAATCCAGCGCCAGCTCACCAATGAGCGCATGAGTCAGATCGTCAGCCACAACGGCACTGTGTATCTGGCAGGGCAGGTCGGCGATGACATGAGCGCCGGGATTGAACAGCAGACCCGTGAAACCCTTGCCAGCATCGAGCGTTTGCTCGATCAGGCGGGCACCGACAAGAACCACCTGTTGTCGGTGACGATTTACCTGAAAGACATTGATGCACACTTCGAAGGCATGAACGCCGTCTGGGACAAGTGGCTGCCAAAAGGCGTTGCCCCGGCCCGTGCGACCGTTGAGTCGAAGCTGTGCGAACCGGAAATTCTGGTCGAGCTGTCGGTTGTAGCCGCTCTGCCGTAATTGACTCAGCAAGATCCCTCTGCCGGTGCTGTTGGCGGTTCACGCCGCCAGCCAGCGCCGGTTTTTTATTCCCATGACCGCCTAGAAGTCTGCCGCCATGCGTCCAGCCCGTGCCCTGATCGATCTTCAAGCCCTGCGTCACAACTATCGGATCGCCCGTGAAATCACCGGGGCCAAGGCCCTCGCGGTGATCAAGGCCGATGCCTACGGCCATGGCGCGGTGCGTTGCGCACAAGCGCTGGAAGCCGATGCCGACGGCTTTGCCGTGGCCTGTATCGAAGAGGCGTTGGAGCTGCGCGCGGCGGGCATTCGGGCGCCGGTATTGCTGCTGGAAGGGTTCTTCGAAGCCGATGAGTTGGCGCTGATCGTCGAGCACGATTTCTGGTGTGTGGTGCACTCGCTGTGGCAGCTTGAAGCCATTGAAAAGGCCACGCTGAGCAAGCCGATCACCGTCTGGCTCAAGCTCGATTCAGGCATGCACCGCGTCGGTCTGCATCCAAAGGATTATCAGGAGGCCTATCAGCGGCTTCTGGCCAGCGGCAAGGTCGCGAAAGTTGTGCTGATGAGCCACTTCGCCCGGGCCGATGAGCTGCACGAACAGTCCAGTGCTGAGCAGGTCGCGGTTTTTGAAGCCGCGCGTAAAGGTTTGTCGGCGGAAGTCAGCCTGCGCAACTCGCCAGCCGTGTTGGGTTGGCCGCAGATCCCGAGTGATTGGGTTCGCCCTGGCATCATGCTGTATGGCGCGACACCGTTCGAAGAAGCCAACACCGTGGCCGCTCGCCTGCAACCGGTGATGACCCTGGAATCGAAAGTGATTTGCGTGCGTGAACTGCCGGCCGGCGAGCCGATTGGTTACGGCGCCAGGTTCATCACACCCAAGCCGATGCGCGTTGGCGTAGTCGCCATGGGCTATGCCGACGGTTACCCGCGCCACGCGCCGACCGGCACGCCGGTCATGGTCGCTGGGCAACGCAGCCAGTTGATCGGCCGGGTATCGATGGACATGCTCTGCATCGACCTGACCGATGTGCCGCAAGCCGGCCTCGGTTCGACCGTCGAGTTATGGGGTAAAAACATCCTCGCCAGCGACGTGGCGGCGGCAGCGGACACGATTCCTTATCAGATTTTCTGCAATCTGCGCCGGGTGCCACTGCTCTATTCCGAGGGCTGACAGCCAACGGTCCACACCGAAAGTCGCCTCATCCCACAGGATTCAGGTCCAAGTGTTGTAAATACTGAACGCTGTCGCCATGATAACGCTCAATATTCCAACAACCTGAATCCCTGGAGGCGCAAGCATTGGACGTCGGTGAACGACTGCAATCCATCCGTAAGCTCAAAGGCCTTTCGCAGCGTGAGCTCGCCAAGCGCGCGGGTGTCACCAACAGCACGATTTCGATGATCGAGAAGAACAGCGTCAGTCCCTCGATCAGTTCGCTGCGCAAAGTACTGGGCGGGATTCCCATGTCCATGGTCGAGTTCTTTTCTGAAGAAATCCTGCAGGAAAAACCGACGCAGATCGTCTACAAAGCCAACGAGCTGATCGATATTTCCGATGGCGCCGTGACCATGAAACTGGTCGGGCGGGCGCATCCGAGCCGGGCAATCGCTTTCCTCAATGAAATCTACCCGCCAGGCGCCGACACCGGTGACGAGATGCTCACCCATGAGGGCGAGGAAACCGGCATTTTGGTGGAAGGTCGGCTGGAACTGGTGGTCGGGCTGGAAACTTTTGTGCTCGAAGCCGGCGATAGCTACTACTTTGAAAGTACCAAGCCGCACCGTTTCCGAAATCCGTTCGATGCGCCGGCGCGACTAATCAGCGCAGCGACACCGGCGAATTTCTAAGTAAAGAAGGCGCTCTGCCAGTCAGGCCGAGGCCCCCGGTAGTTTTCCACTGTTACATAAGACCCCTTCGAGTTTGGGGTTGTTTCAGTGTGGCGGGCTTACCGCTATACTTGCGCCCGCCTGCGAACCGTGGCCGTAGGCGTGACTAGCCACCATTGAGGGTGAACGCGTGAACCTAATTATGAAAATGCTGGCTGTACCAGCAACCGTATTGGCCCTATGGGCTGTCAGCGCTCAAGCTGCGACGAACGACGATATTGCCAAACGCCTTGAGCCAGTCGGCCAGGTTTGCGTTCAGGGCAAAGAGTGCAAGGGCATGGAAGTTGCTGCCTCTGCTGGCGGTGGTGGCGGTGCCAAAACCCCGGACGAAGTGATTGCTAAACATTGCAACGCTTGCCACGGCAGCGGTCTGTTGGGCGCACCGAAAATCGGTGACGCCGCAGCGTGGGGCGAGCGTGCCAAGAAGGAAGGCGGTGTTGACGGCCTGCTCGCAAAGGCGATCTCCGGCCTCAATGCAATGCCGCCAAAAGGCACCTGCGCCGATTGTGCGGACGCCGAGCTCAAAGGCGCCATCCAGAAGATGTCCGGCCTGAAATAAGCCCAAATCTTCAGCGAAAAAACCGCTTTCGAGCGGTTTTTTTGTGCCTGCGATTTACCCCCAAGACTGTTCATTGCAGCAAAGACCCGGCAAGCTCGGTCCAACCCGAATCACGGAATGTAAGGGAGGATCAGATGGTGCAGCTGTGTTCTATCGAGCAGGCGGTGGATGACGTATTGGCACGGTTGCCGGCGCACATTCACATGGGCTTGCCCCTTGGTCTGGGCAAACCCAACCACTTCGTCAACGCGCTGTACCAGCGCATTGCGCAATCGCCTGAACGGCGGCTGACGATCTATACCGCGCTGTGCCTGGGTCGTCCTGCCTTGGGCGATGGTTTGCAGAAACGCTTTCTTGAGCCCTTTATCGAACGGGTGTTCGGTGACTATCCGGAACTGGATTTTCTGGAGGGCCTGCATAAAGACAATCTGCCGCCGAACATCCACATCCAGCAGTTCTTCATGCAGCCGGGCAGTCTGCTGCATAGTGCATCGGCCCAGCAGGATTACGTCAGCAGCAACTACAGCCACGCCGCGCGGGACATCAACGCCGCCGGTTTGAACCTGGTCGCACAGCTGGTGGCCAGCCATCCCGAGCACGCGGATCGCCTGAGCCTGAGCTGCAACCCGGACATCACCCTCGACCTGTTCCCGATGATCGCCAAACGCCGAGCGGCGGGGGAGACAATCCTGCTGGTGGGCCAGGTACACAACGACTTGCCCTACATGCCCGGCGACGCCGAAATCGGCATCGATACCTTCGACCTTCTGATCGACGAAAAAGACAGCACCACGCTGTTTTCCACGCCGAACATGCCGGTGGGCTTCCAGGACCACTTCATCGGCCTGCACGCCAGTGCGCTGGTGCGCGATGGCGGCACCTTGCAAATCGGCATCGGAGCCATAGGCGATGCGCTGACCGCTGCGTTGCTGGCGCGGCAAGACGACAATGTCGGATACAAGGCGTTGCTGGCGGACGTGAATCTCAGCCAGTGGGCGCAGTTGATCGACCGCGAAGGCGGCCTCGAGCCGTTCGCCAAAGGCCTGTACGGTTGCAGTGAAATGTTCGTCAACGGCTTGCTGGTACTGGTCGATGCCGGGATCGTGCGGCGCAAGGTCTACCCGGATGTGCCGACTCAGCAACAGGCGAACGCCGGCACCCTCGATGAAGCCGCGCAAACTGATGGCATCTCGGTCCACGGCGGTTTCTTCCTTGGGCCCCGCAGTTTCTACGAGCGCCTGCGTGAGCTGCCGCAAAGCAAGCGTCTTGAGTTCAACATGACCCGCATCAGCTACATCAACGAGCTGTACGGTCAGGAAGAGCTCAAACGCTTGCAGCGCCGCGATGCGCGCTTCATCAACACCGTGTTCACCATGACCTTACTGGGTGCCGGCGTGGCCGATCAGCTTGAAGACGGGCGGGTACTCAGCGGTGTGGGCGGGCAGTACAACTTCGTCGCCCAAGGCCATGCGCTGGAAGGCGCGCGGTCGGTGCTGTTGCTGCGTAGCTGGCGAGAGTCGGGAGGGCAGGTCAGCTCGAACATTGTCTGGGAGTATGGCCACTGCACGATCCCAAGGCATCTGCGGGACATTGTGGTCACCGAATACGGCATCGCCGACTTGCGTGGCAAGACCGATGTGGCGGTGATCGAGGCGTTGCTCAATATCAGCGATTCGCGGTTTCAGTCGGGGTTGATCGAGCAGGCACAGAGTGTGGGTAAGCTGCCGAAGGGTTTCCGCATCGATCCACGTTTCGCCGATAACAGTCCGGAACGTTTACAGGCGATTCAGGCGCGGCACCCGAACCAGTTTCCGGAATATCCGCTGGGCTGTGATTTCACCGAGGTGGAACGCGACGTGTTGCGGGCGCTGAACTGGCTGAAGAGCAAGTTCAAACTGACGGAGATTCTGGAGTTGGGGAAAGCAGCGCTGGATGCGCCAGAGGCTTCGATGTTTCCAGAGCATTTGGAGCGGATGCAGCTGACCAACCCGGACGGGTTGAAGGAAGATTTGTTGCAGCGGCTACTGCTCACCGGCCTCAAAGCCACCACGCAATAACAGCCACCACCAAACCTTGTAGGAGCCGAGCTTGCTCGCGATGGCGGCCGGACAGTCGACATTAATGTTGAATGTTATGGCCTCATCGCGAGCAAGCTCGGCTCCTACAGGTTAGGTGGTGTGGCTTTATTCAATGAAGGTCACGACGCCGTTAGCCAGCGATTGCACGCGAGCCAACGATTCCACGCGATAACCCTGCGCATCCAGTTCTGCACGCCCACCCTGGAACGACTTCTCGATCACGATACCCAAACCTGCCACGGTCGCGCCGGCCTGTTTGATGATCGAGATCAGCGCCTGCGACGCCTTACCGTTGGCCAGAAAGTCATCGATGATCAGCACGCGGTCGCTGCTGGTCAGGTGGCGCGGGGAGATCGCCACGGTGCTTTCGGTCTGCTTGGTGAACGAGTAAACGGTCGCCGACAGCAGGTTTTCAGTCAGGGTCAGGGACTGGTGCTTGCGGGCGAAGATCACCGGCACGCCGAGGTTCAGGCCGGTCATGATCGCCGGAGCGATGCCCGAGGCTTCGATGGTGACGATCTTGGTGATACCCGAGTCCTTGAACAGCGTGGCGAATTCGTCGCCGATCAGCTTCATCAGGGCCGGGTCTATCTGGTGGTTCAGAAAGGCGTCGACCTTCAGGACCTGATCGGAAAGCACGATGCCTTCTTCGCGGATTTTCTTGTGCAGTGCTTCCATGAAGCTTTCCTCTACTGGCGCCGAATGCGCCTAGCTTGTAAAAAGTGTTCGGTTAAAAATGCTTTGATTAAAAAGTGTGCAATTCTAGCGCTTTAACATCGCGCGTATATCCGCCAATGCGGTATTTCCGCGAACGGCTTTGACTTCGACGGGCGTGTCGTCGTTGCCTTCCCAGGCCAGATCGTCCGGCGGCAGCTCATCCAGGAAGCGGCTTGGCGCGCAATCGATGATTTCGCCGTACTGCTTACGCTTGGCAGCGAAAGTGAAGGCCAGGGTCTGGCGAGCGCGGGTAATTCCGACGTAGGCCAGGCGGCGTTCTTCCTCGATGGTGTCGGCTTCGATGCTGGAACGGTGCGGGAGGATTTCCTCTTCCATGCCCATGATGAACACGTAGGGGAATTCCAGACCCTTGGAGGCGTGCAAGGTCATCATCTGCACACCTTCGGCGCCGTCTTCCTCTTCCTGCTGACGTTCCAGCATGTCGCGCAGCACGAGTTTGCCGATGGCGTCTTCGACGGTCATCTCGCCTTCTTCGTCTTTCTCCAGGGTGTTTTTCAGCGCCTCGATCAGAAACCAGACGTTACCCATGCGGTAATCAGCCGCCTTGTCGCTGGAGCTGTTGGTGCGCAGCCAGTTCTCGTAGTCGATGTCCATGACCATGCTACGTAGCGCCGAGATCGGGTCTTCGCCGGCGCATTGCTCGCGCACCTTGTCCATAAAGCGTTTGAAACGCGACAGGCGATCGGTAAAGCGCGTGTCCAGATGCTCGCCCAGACCGATTTCGTCGGTGGCGGCGTACATCGAGATTTTGCGTTCGGTGGCGTAGTTGCCGAGCTTTTCCAGGGTGGTCGAGCCGATTTCCCGGCGTGGAACGTTGATCACCCGCAGGAAAGCGTTGTCGTCGTCCGGGTTCACGATCAGGCGGAAGTAGGCCATCAGGTCTTTCACTTCCTGACGCCCGAAAAAGCTGTTGCCGCCGGACAGGCGATACGGAATCTGGTGATGTTGCAGCTTCAGCTCGATCAGCTTGGCCTGGTAGTTACCGCGATACAGGATCGCGAAATCGCTGTACGGCCGGTCCGTGCGCAAATGCAGGGTCAGCAGTTCCACGGCCACGCGCTCGGCTTCGGCGTCTTCGTTGCGGCAGCGGATCACGCGGATCTCGTCGCCGTGGCCCATCTCACTCCACAGCTGCTTTTCGAATTCGTGCGGGTTGTTCGAGATCAGCACGTTCGCGCAACGCAGGATGCGGCTGGTGGAGCGGTAGTTTTGCTCCAGCATGACGACTTTCAGCGATGGATAGTCGTCCTTGAGCAGCATCAGGTTTTCCGGGCGCGCTCCACGCCAGGCGTAGATCGACTGGTCATCGTCGCCGACCACGGTGAACTGGTTGCGTATGCCGATCAGCAATTTCACCAGCAAATACTGGCTGGCGTTGGTGTCCTGATATTCGTCCACCAGCAGGTAGCGGACTTTGTTCTGCCACTTTTCGAGGATGTCGGCGTGTTCCTGGAACAGCTTCACCGGCAGCAGGATCAGGTCATCGAAGTCCACCGCGTTGAACGCCTTGAGCGTGCGTTGGTAGTGGGTGTAGACGATGGCGGCGGTCTGTTCCTTGGGGTTGCGCGCATTTTCCAGGGCTTCGGCGGGCAGGATCAGGTCGTTTTTCCACGAGCCGATCATGTTCTTGATCTCGTCGACGCCGTCGTCGCCTGCGTATTCCTTCTGCATGATGTCGGTCATCAAGGCTTTGACGTCGGTCTCGTCAAAGATCGAGAAGCCCGGTTTGTAGCCCAGCCGCACGTGTTCCTTGCGGATGATGTTCAGGCCCAGGTTGTGGAAGGTGCATACCGTCAGGCCACGGCCTTCGCCGCCCTTGAGCAGGGTGCCGACCCGTTCCTTCATTTCGCGCGCGGCCTTGTTGGTAAAGGTCATGGCGACAATGTACTGGGCGCGGATGCCGCAACTCTGGATCAGGTGCGCGATTTTGCGCGTGATCACACTGGTCTTGCCGGAGCCTGCGCCTGCGAGCACCAAAAGAGGGCCGCCGACGTAGCTCACGGCTTCTTGCTGCCGGGGATTGAGTCGGGACATACAGAATTCAGGGAGTCGTTTGTGAAATGGGCCGGCATTTTAACAGGCTCAGCGAATTGTGCTGCTCTGTCCGACTTGTGACGTAACACGCTTTCTCTAATTGCCGGTTTTGATACTTTCAAGCAGGATGCGCGGTGAATGTGCGGCTAATGTTCAGATTCCAGACACAAAGCCGCGCTTGATAACTGATGTCATTTGGACATTGGTTACCGGCGCGGCATAATGCCTGTCGCCTACATCCTTGCAGAGTCTAGGGAGCTAGCTTGTCTACGCCTGTCGAACCCTTGCGTTTGCTGCTACTGGCCGAAGAGCCAGCGTGGGTAGCGTTGTTGCGTGAGTGTCTGGCTCCGATGGGGAGCTCGGCCGTGCTTATCAGTGCGCCGAGCTGGGAGTCGGTCAGCAATTTGTTCGATGACAACCGCAACGCGGTGTTGTTGACTGTTCCTGCACTTCAGCCGCTACCTGGCCGTTGCAGCTTGCCGACGGTGTTGTTGGTCGAACACGAGCCACCGGTGACGCCCGATGGTGTGAGTGACTGGCTGGTGCGTGATCTGCTCGATGCCGGCATGCTGCGCCGTTGCCTGCGGCATGTGCGTGAGCGAGGCCTGCTGGAAAACACCTTACAGCGCCTGGCGGAGCAAGATCCGTTGACCGGTATCGCCAACCGCCAGGGTTTTCAGACTTTGCTGGCAGCGCGTCTGGCGGAAAGCGATGGCCGCGGCCTGGCCCTCGGTCACCTTGATCTCGACAACTTCCGTCACGCCAACGATGCCCTCGGACATCAGGCCGGCGACCGCTTGATCCTGCAAGTGGTCGCGCGGTTGAAAAGCCAGCTTGAGGCCGGCGATCAACTGGCGCGCCTGGGCAGTGATGAATTCGCCTTGCTGATCGACACCCGCCGTGCGCCTCAGCGCGCCGAGTGGATGGCCGAGCGCATTACCGAAGCACTGGCCGAACCGTACTGGGTCGACGGCGAAAGCCTGTTGATCGGTTCCAGCCTGGGCATTGCCCACGCCCGGGCCCGGGCCGGTGCCGACCCGCTGATGTGGCACGCGCACATCGCCATGCAGCAAGCCAAGAGCACCCAAGGCTGCACCTTTCACATCTTCAACGAACGCATCAACCGCAACGCCCGCAGCATGGCCGACCTTGAAAGCGAGCTGCGCCGGGCCTTGCGCCGTGACGAACTGGAACTGCATTACCAGCCCCGCCTGAACCTTGCTGACGGCCAGATCGTTGGCCTCGAAGCGTTGGTGCGCTGGCGTCATGCCGAGCGCGGTTTGCTGCCACCGAGCGAATTCGTACCGCTGGCCGAGCAAAGCGGTTTGATCGTGCCGCTGGGTTACTGGGTGATTTCCCGGGCGCTGCGGGACATGCAAGCCTTGCGCGAACAGGGTTTGCCGGCGTTGCACATGGCGATCAACCTGTCATTCCGGCAGTTTCAGGACAGCCAGTTGCTCTCCACCTTGAGCCGGCTGATTGCCGAACGCGGCGTCGAAGCGCAGTGGCTGGAGTTCGAACTGACCGAAACCGCCGTGATGCGCCGCAGCGATCTGGTCAAGCAAACCATGGACGCCCTCGGACGCCTGGGCGTGCGCTTCTCGCTGGATGACTTCGGCACTGGGTTCTCTTCCTTCGTGCACCTCAACAGCCTGCCGATCGCCTTGCTCAAGGTCGACAAGAGCTTTGTCGGCGGCATGGAAGAACGTGAAGAGAATCGCAAACTGGTCCACGCGATGATCAACCTGGCGCACAACCTCAATCTTGAGGTCGTCGCTGAAGGGGTGGAAACAGCGGAACAGCTGGAGTTGTTGCGCGGGTTTGGCTGCGATCAGGTGCAGGGTTACTTGATCAGCAAGCCGTTGCCGCTGGCGGAGCTGGTTGAGTATCTGACCTTCGACAGCAACCAGCAGCCATTGATGGATGTGGTGAATTAACCACAAACCCCTGTGGGAGCGAGCCTGCTCGCGATAGCGGTGTATCAGTCAACATAGTGATTAACTGACAGACCGCAATCGCGAGCAGGCTCGCCCCCACAGGGGGATTTCACTCGGGCTGAGCGATCTTGAAACCTTGAGATTGAGGCTCCTGTCGAATCATCCGTTTCATCTTCCATTCAAACGCCAGCGTCAAACTCACCGCCGCGCACGCCAGTCCCAGCGCCAACCCCCACCAGACGCCCGTCGGCCCCCAGTGCATATGAAAGGCCATCCACCATGCGGCCGGTGCGCCAATCAGCCAATAGCAACCCAAACCGACCAGGAATGTGGTCTTGGCATCCTTGAGTCCACGTATGCAGCCCATGGCGATGGTTTGCGTGCCGTCGAACAGCTCGAACCAGGCCGCCACCGCCAGCAGGCTCACCGCCAGTTCAATGACGGGGCGGAACGCCGGGTCGTTGTGGTCCAGGAACAGGCCGATCAACTGATTTGGCAGCAGCCAGAAGACCATCGCGAAACCCAGCATCGCCGCCGCGCCGAAGGCAATGCCGACCCGTCCGGCCAGTCGCGCATCGAGCAATTGCCCGGCGCCATAGTGCTGGCCGATACGCATCGTGATCGCGTAAGAAAGCCCCGCCGGAATCATGAACGCGACCGATACGATTTGCAGGGCGATCTGGTGCGCCGCCAACTGCGTGCTGCCCATGGTGCCCATGCACAGCGCAGCGAACGCAAACAGCCCGACTTCCACCGCGTACGTGCCGCCAATCGGCAGGCCAAGACGCCACAGCTCTTTCAAGTACTGGCGGTTTGGCCGCGACAGACCCTGGCGCAAGGGATACGTGTCATACGCCGGATGCCGACGAATGTGCAGCGCCAGCGCGACCGCCATCAGGTTGGCGACAATCGCCGTCACCAGCCCGATGCCCATCAAGCCCAATTTCGGCAGGCCGAACATCCCGGTGATCAACGCATAGTTGAGCAGGAAGTTGGCCACCGTGCCGCCGAGGCTGATTACCATGACCGGTGTTGCGCGGCCAATTGCGCTGGTGAAACCGCGCAGGGCCATGAAACTCAGGTAACCGGGCAGGGCGAACGGCAGGATCAGCAGAAACTGCCCGGCCGCGTGGACGTTGCTTTCCGTCTGGCCGAACAGCAGCAGCACGGGTTTGAGGTTCCACAGCAGCAGCCCGGCCACCAGCGCCATCAACCACGCCAGCCACAATCCGGCCTGGGTCAGTCGCGCCGCGCCAACGATGTCGCCCGCGCCCTGACGGATCGCCACCAAGGTGCCGACGGCGGCGATGACGCCAATGCAGAAAATCGACACGAACGAGTAAGTCGCCGCACCCAGGCCGCCACCGGCCAATGCTTCGGGGCTCAAGCGCGCCATCATCAAGGTGTCGGTGAGGACCATCAGCATGTGCGCCAACTGCGAGGCAATCAACGGCCCCGCCAGCCGCAGGATGGCCCAGAGTTCAATACGCGCTGGATGCTTCATGGTCATCACGCTCGATTATCAAAGAGAACAGGAAAGCGTCGATTCTCGGCGCTTCACGGGGTTTGCACAAAGGGATAAAAAGGATGGGTAGCATGAGTCAGACTCATGCTGGGGAGTTTCTGGTACGGTAGCCGGATTGCGCTATAGGAGCTTTCCTCATGTCTCGTCGTCTTCCTCCCTTATATGCCTTGCGCGCATTTGAAGCGGCGGCGCGGCATAGCTCGTTTACCCGCGCCGCCGAAGAATTGTCGATCACCCAGAGTGCCGTCAGCCGACACATTCGTACGCTTGAAGAGCATTTTGCCTGTCGGTTGTTTCACCGCAGCGGGCGCAACTTGCAACTCACCGAGTCGGCGCGGCTGATCCTGCCGGGCATTCGTGACGGTTTCACCGCCCTGGAGCGCGCCTGCAATACCTTGCGCGCCGAAGACGACATCCTGCGCATGAAAGCGCCGTCGACGTTGACCATGCGCTGGTTGCTGGCGCGGCTCAGCCGTTTTCGGCACCTGCAACCGGGCAATGAAGTGCAACTGACCAGCGCCTGGATGGACATCGACTCGGTGGACTTCAATCAGGAGCCGTTCGATTGCGCCGTGATCCTCAGCAGCGGGCATTTTCCGCCGGACTGGGAGGCCACGCTGCTGTTCCCCGAGGAGCTGATTCCCGTAGGCGCGCCGAATCTGCTGAACGATCAGCCGTGGGACGTCGCGCGCCTGGCCAGCACCGAACTGCTGCACCCAACGCCCGATCGCCGCGACTGGCGCAGTTGGCTGGAGCGCATGGGCCTGACCGATCAGGTCTCGCTCAAAGGCGGTCAGGTGTTCGACACGCTGGAGTTGGGCATGATCGCCGCCGCCCGAGGCTATGGCGTGTCCATGGGCGATTTGTTGATGGTGGCGGAGGATGTTGCGCAGGGACGCCTGAGTTTGCCGTGGCCGACGGCGGTCGCCAGCGGTGAGAATTATTACCTGGTCTGGCCGAAAACCCGCCCCGGAGGTGAACGTTTGCGCCGCCTCAGCGATTTCCTCTTGGGTGAGGTTCGGGCCATGGAGTTACCGGCGGTCGAGCACCTGCGCTGACTCTGTGGAAAGCCTGGCGGCGGACTTACGGCATGAGGTTGGCCGGTTTTGTTGAGGCGTTGCTGAAATCGCCTTCGCGAGCAGGCTCGCTCCCACACTGAATTTGTGATCGACACAAACCTTGTGGGAGCGAGCCTGCTCGCGAATGGGCTCACCTCAATTCAGGATCTATCCCAAGCTAGTCGCACTTGGCACTGCTGGACACTTCCTTGCTCGCCTGTTTCAACAGGCTGCCCAGTTCAGCCGCATTGGTGCTGTTGTAAACCCGGCCACCGGTGTTTTCAGCGATGCAGCGTGACGTGCCGCCAACACCGATTTTCACCACATTGACCCGCAGCCGCGGTTGTTCCCTGGCGATTCGACGGGATACCGCGCAAACGTCCTGCCCGCAACCGTCTTCACCGTCGACAAACATCACGATAACCGCATCGTTATTACGCCCGTCGACGGTACTCGCCGCGCGGGCCAGGCTGTCCGCCAGCGGTGTGCCGTCGTCGGGAACCAGACCTCGAATCCCGTTGATCAGCCGCGGGCGATCGCCGAGCTTGAACACACCCCGGTCCGGCGTTCTTTCGCAGCCGGCGAAGGTGATCAGGCGTGTGTCGATCTTCGGGTCCAGCCCGTTGATCATGCCGGCCAGCGAGTCCTTGGCGACGTCCATGCGGCTGGGTTTGGCGGTGAGCCGCATGTAGCGATTCGGGTCCAGGAGCTTGTTGAGGTCACCACCACCGTAAAACCAGTCCTCGTCGGCTTTCACTGACTTGATGTTCAGGTTCATCGAACCCGAGGTGTCGAGCACCACCACGAATTGCGGGACCTCTGCGGGTGGCGCATTTTTACGGCATGCGAAGTTGACCTGTCTCGTATACACATCT
>NZ_JAHBDK010000074.1 GCF_019956415.1 Pseudomonas sp. GL-B-19 | reverse complement strand
CGGCGATGGCGTCCGTGAGATCGCCATCGCCGGCAAGCCGGGCTCCTACAGAGGTTTATGTCGCTTATTGGCGGTTAAGCATCACCGGCAACTGCGCCACCAATTTAGCGTTGTTCAGCGGCCCCCGAATAAACCCGCGCTGCGTCCCGTCCGGCCCGATCACCGCCAGGTTGCCGCTGTGATCCACCGTGTAATTGGCCTTGCTGGTGTCCGCCGGAATAAACGGAATGCTCACCGCGTTGGCCAGCGTCTGAATGTCATCAACCGAGGAAGCGGTCAGGCCTTTGAACTGCGGATCGAAGTAGCCCAAGTACTGCTTGAGTTGCTTCGGCGTATCGCGGTTCGGGTCGATGCTGACCAGGATGATCTGCAGCTTGGCCGCCGCCTCCGGTGGCAGTTCGCTCTTGATCTGACGCAACTGGGCGAGGGTGGTCGGGCAGATGTCCGGGCAAAAGGTGTAGCCGAAGAACAGCAAGCTCCACTTGTCCTTCAGCTGATTGACCGTCACCGGGTTGCCGTCCTGATCGGTCATCTTCACGTCCGGCAGGTTGCGGCTTTGCGGCAGCAAGATGATGCCCGCGTCGATCAGTGCCGTCGGGTCGCCCTGGCCTTTACCGGACAGCACTTTGTTGATGGTCAGGCCCAGGACCAGTGCGATCAGGGCGACGAGAATGAAGACGGTTTTCTGGGTTCGAGTCATAGGTTCAACAGTAAGTAGTGGTCTACGAGCAGCGCGATAAACAGCAGGAACAAGTAGTAAATAGAGTACTTGAACGTGTTGATCGCCGCGTGCGGCCGAGTGCCACGGTACAGCACCACGGCCCATTGTAGAAACCTTGCGCCCAGCCCCAGCGCGCAAATCAGGTAGAGCATACCGCTCATGTGGATCACGTAGGGCATCAGGCTGACGGCCAGCAACGCGAAGGTATAAAGCAGGATGTGAACCTTGGTGTAGTGCTCGCCATGGGTCACCGGCAGCATCGGGATGTCAGCCTTGGCGTATTCCTCTTTGCGGTGAATCGCCAAGGCCCAGAAGTGTGGTGGGGTCCAGGCGAAGATGATCAGCACCAGCAACAGTGGTTCGGCGCTGACGTGGCCAGTGGCGGCGGTCCAGCCGAGCAGCGGTGGTGCCGCCCCGGCCAGGCCGCCGATGACGATGTTCTGCGGAGTCGCGCGTTTCAGGAAGCCGGTGTAGACCACTGCGTATCCGAGCAGCGAAGCCAGGGTCAACCAGGCAGTCAGCGGGTTGGTGAAAGCGAGCAGCACGGCCTGGCCCAGCACCGCCAATACCAAGGCAAACGTCAGCGCCGCAGCCGGTGATACACGGCCTTCGGCCAACGGACGTTTGTGCGTGCGAGCCATGACCGCATCAATGCGCCGGTCCACCACATGGTTGACCGCCGCCGCACCGCCGGCACACAAAGCAATCCCCAGATTGCCGAACACCAGCACCGTCCACGGCACCCCGGCGCGCGTCGCCAGGAACATACCGACCAGTGAGGTGATGAGCATTAGCACCACCACTTTCGGCTTGGTCAGCTCCAGATAGTCACGCCAGATTGCCTGACTGTGACGTTCGCCGATCAGCGTCGCCATGGCATCTCTCCTTTTATTGTTATGGGCCCGGCCGAGTGTTTACGCGGGCTGAAGCGCCAGCGCGCAGGGGATTGCTGTTTGACCCGAACCAGACTGGTTCGCGCGTGATAATTGACCAGCACCATCGTCAGCAACAGTGCCGCACCGCCGGCGTTGTGGGCGACGGCCACCGGCAGCGGCAGGTGGAACAGCACGTTGCTGATACCGAGGGTGATTTGTGCGGCGAGCGCGATCAGCACCATCCCCGCCAAGCGTGTCATGCCGACCACCTTCAGTTGCCAGGCCAGCCCCAACAAAACCAGGGTCACCAGCAAAGCGCCGATGCGGTGAGTCAGATGAATCGCGGTGCGGGCATCGCTGTCCAGTTGCCCGCCGAGGTAATTGGGGCCGATGTGTTGGGTCAGGTGAAAGCCGTTGGCGAAATCAGCCGGTGGCAGCCATTGACCGTGGCAGGTGGGGAAGTCGATGCAGGCCACCGCTGCGTAGTTGGAACTGACCCAGCCACCCAAGGCAATTTGCAGGATCACCATCAGCAACCCGGCGGTCGCCCAATACTGCAAACGCCGTGGCACGGTCAGCGCCGGCACCACGCCGGACAATCGCAATGTCAGCAAAAACAGCAGACTCAACGTCGCAAAACCACCGAGTAAATGCCCGGTGACCACTTGCGGCCAAAGCTTGAGCGTCACCGTCCACATGCCGAACGCGGCTTGGGCGAATACCACCGCCAGCAGAAACAACGGCAACTTCACCGGTTGCCCCGGATGACGACGATGGACCCAGGCGCGTCCCGCCAGCACCGAGATCAACAGCCCCAGCGTGCCGGCGAAGTAGCGGTGAACCATCTCGTTCCAGCCCTTATGGGCTTCAACAGGAGCGTCGGGAAAATGCAGTTCGGCATGGGCCAATTGAACGTCGCTTTTCGGCACGCTGATAAAGCCATAGCAACCCGGCCAGTCCGGGCAGCCGAGGCCGGCGTGGGTCAGGCGGGTGTAAGCGCCGAGCAACACCACAATCAGTGCCAGCAAGGTGGCAAACAGCGCGAGGCGAAATCCAGGTTTGGCCATGACGATGCCCTTATCCGATGTTCGACAGTTTCAGCAGATGACGCAGGTCGTTGAGCAGATCCTTACCCTTCACCGTCGGGTCGTAGCGCAGCACCAGATTGCCGTGAGGGTCGATGATCCACAGTTGCGGCACCGTTTTGTCGCCAGTCGTCTTGCTGAAGGTGGTCAGGTCCATTGGGTAGCGTTGCAATTGAGGATACTCGCGAGTCAGCTTGGCGTCGTATTCACTGCTCAGCGGTTGTGCCGCGGCCAAGGCATGACTGGCGCGCCCGGCATCACGGCCGAGGCCGATCTGGATCTGCCGCGCCAGATACACCAGTTGCTGGCAATCCACCGAGCAATCTTTCGGAGCGGTCACCAGCAGCTGCCAGCGATCCTCTTGTGCCTGCACACCGAGGTCGGCGCGGGTCTGGCCGTTGCCGATCAGTTCACCGTGATAGCTGCGGCCCTCCGGCACCCAGAACTGCAATTTGTACATGCCGGTGGCGAGGATCATCGGACCGATCACCCCGAGCAAAATAAGCAGTAGCTGCAAGCGACCCTTGCGCCGACTCACCGGCGTTTTCGCCTTAGACATGCTGGGTGGATTCATGGCCGCTCCCATGGTGTTTCTCCTTTGCGTTGTGCCAGCCGAGATAGAGATAGAGGCCGAACAGGGCAATCGACATGGCGAACCACTGCACGGCATAAGCGATGTGTTTTTCCGGGCCCATGGCGACTACTGGCCAATCGGCCTGGTAAGTCGCCGGACCATTTTCTGCACGTAATTCGTAGGAAAACCCTTCTCGGCCCAGCGCCGCCCAGAGTTTCGAAGGCTCAACGGCGGTAACCAACTCCGGCCAGGTTGTGGTGCTCGGGTCGGCCTGCAACTGGAAGGTCGTACCGGGGGATACGTAGACCCAGGCGTCCAGGCTCAACGCCTGAGTCGGGGTGGTGAACTGTGGCGGTGTGCGCCGGTCCGGCCATGGCAGCCAACCGCGATTGACCAGCAACCAGAGCCCGGTCGCCTGGTCCTGAAACGGTTGCAGCAGCTCAACGCCGACCTTGCCGTTACGCTGGCGGTTGTCCAGCAGCACGCTATGCGCGGCATCGAACTGGCCGTGCAGATGAACGCGGCGGAAGGCCGGGTCCTCGGTGTGTTGCAGCTCGGTGCTGGCCATTGGTTCGGCGGCACGGCGCTCGGTGTAGCTTTGCAGCAGCGCGCTTTTCTCCGCGCCCCGGCTCAGTTGCCAGAACCCGAGCGACACCAGCAGCGGCAGCAATAGGGCGACCACCAGTGTCGGCAAGATGCCTGGCCGAAAGCGCTTCATGGCGTGGCCAAAAAGTCGGTATTCGCGATAGCTATACTCAAGTGCATCGCCATTCCCCCGGAGTCTCACCATGCTCAAAGCAGCCATCGTCCTGATGCTGATTGCCACGGTTGTCAGCCTGTTCAGCGGCCTGTTTTTTCTGGTCAAGGACGACAGCAGCTCGAACCGCCTCGTCATTGCCCTGAGTGTTCGTGTTGCGCTGGCCGCCGCCACCGTCGGCTTGATCGCCTGGGGTTTTTTCAGCGGCCAGTTGGTCTCTTCTGCACCTTGGTAAAGTGCTCAGAGCACGTAGACGAAAACGAACAAACCGATCCACACCACGTCCACGAAGTGCCAGTACCAGGTCGCCGCCTCGAAGCCGAACTGGTTCTCGTTATCGAAGTGCCCGCGCATGATCCGCATCAACATCACAAACAAGATGATCGTGCCGATGGTCACGTGGGCGCCGTGGAAACCGGTGAGCATGAAGAACGTCGCACCGTAGATGCCGGAACCGAGGGTCAGGCCCAGTTCGCGGTAGGCGTGCATGTATTCTTCAGCCTGGAAGGTGAGGAATGCGCAGCCCAGCAATACGGTGAGCGCCAGCCAGAGTTTCAGCGCGCCGCGATGGCCTTTTTTCAGCGCGTGGTGGGCGATGGTCACGGTCACGCTGGAGCTCACCAACAGCACGGTGTTGAGCAGCGGCAAACCCCACGGGCTGATGACTTCCTTGGGCGGCGGAAACAGTTTCGAATCAGGGTTGTTCAGCAGCGGCCAGGTCCACTCGAAGGTCGGCCACAGCATGTGCGCGATGCCCTTGGCGCCTTCGCCGCCGAGGGCCGGGCCGGAGACATGGCGTACATAAAACAGCGCGCCGAAGAAGGCGATGAAGAACATCACCTCGGAGAAGATGAACCAGCTCATGCCCCAGCGGAACGAGCGGTCCATCTGAGCGCTGTACAACCCGCCGCGACTTTCCTTGATCACCGTCCCGAACCAGCCGAACAGCATGTAGGCCAGCAACAGTCCGCCGACGAAAAAGATCAGCGGGCCGTGGGATTCTGGCCGCGCGGCTTTCAGATCGTTGAACCAGGTGGCCAGGCCGAATACGGTGGTGAGCATGCCGACCGTGGCGATGATCGGCCATTTGCTCTGGGCCGGTACGTAATAGTGTTCATGAGTTGCCATTTATTGTTCTCCTTATCGGGCACGCTCAGCCGCCAGTGTTTACAGCTACCGGTGGATGTCGGGCGGTGATATCGAACAGCGTGTAGGACAGCGTCAGGTGCTTCACATCCTTGGGCATGTCACGGTCAACGATGAAACGTACCGGCATCTCGATCCGTTGACCGGGCTGCAGCACTTGCTGGGTAAAACAAAAACATTCGGTCTTGTGGAAGTACGCCGCCGCAGTGCTGGGTGCGATGCTCGGCACGGCCTGGGCGCTCATCGGCTTATCGGTGGGGTTGTGCGCGATGAAAATCATCTCGTTCACGGCGCCTGGATTGGCGGTCAGCTCCTCACTCTTGGGATAGAAATCCCAGGGCATATCGGCGGTGTTGGTCGACAGGAACTGCACGCGCACTTGTCGCGAAGTGTCGACCGTTTGCTCGCCCTCGTACTGCCCGGCGGTTTTGCCGTTAATGCCGAAGGCCTTGCACATCACGTCGTAGATCGGCACCAGGGCAAACCCGAAGACAAACATCGCCGCCACCACCAGCAGCAGGCGGGTGACCAGTTTCTTCATCGAAATCGAGTCAGCCATGATTTCTAACCCCTACGCATAACCCTGTGGGAGCGACGGTGCGACGATTCGACCTGCTCGCGAAGCAGGCACCGCGGTTCAACAGGAACACCGCGTTTTCGTTCTTCGCGAGCAGGCTCGCTCCCACAGTCATTTCACTTCCGGCGGCGTGGTGAAGGTGTGATACGGCGCCGGTGACGGAATGCTCCACTCCAGGCCTTCAGCCCCATCCCACGGTTTGGCCGGTGCTGGCGGGCCGCCGCGAATGGTCTTGATCACGATGAACAGGAAGAAGATCTGCGTGGCACCGAACATGAACGCGCCAATCGAGGAGACCATGTTGAAGTCGGCGAATTGCAGGTTGTAGTCCGGAATCCGCCGTGGCATGCCCGCCAGACCCACGAAGTGCATCGGGAAGAACGCCATGTTCATGCCGATGAACGAGAGCCAGAAGTGCAGCTTGCCGAGGGTTTCGTCGTACATGTGGCCGGTCCATTTCGGCATCCAGTAATAGGCCGAGGCGAAGATCCCGAAGATCGCCCCTGGCACCAGTACATAGTGGAAGTGCGCGACCACGAAGTAGGTGTCCTGGTACTGGAAGTCCGCCGGGGCGATGGCGAGCATCAACCCGGAGAAGCCGCCGATGGAGAACAGAATCACGAACGCCACCGCAAACAGCATCGGTGTCTCGAAGGTCAGCGAGCCTTGCCACATGGTGCTGGCCCAGTTGAACACCTTCACCCCGGTTGGCACCGCGATCAGCAGCGTCGCGTACATGAAGAACAGCTCGCCCACCAGTGGAATGCCGACCACAAACATGTGGTGCGCCCAGACGATGAACGACAGGAACGCGATACTCGCCGTCGCATACACCATCGAGGTGTAGCCGAAGAGCGGTTTACGCGAAAAGGTCGGAATGATCGAGCTGACGGCACCGAAGGCCGGCAGGATCATGATGTACACCTCGGGGTGACCGAAGAACCAGAACACGTGCTGGAACAGCACCGGGTCACCGCCACCGGCGGCACTGAAGAAGCTGGTGCCGAAGTGGATGTCCATCAGCATCATCGTCACGCACCCGGCCAGTACCGGCATCACCGCGATCAGCAGGAATGCGGTGATCAGCCAGGTCCAGACGAACAGCGGCATTTTCATCAACGTCATGCCGGGGGCGCGCAGGTTGAGGATGGTTGCGATCACGTTGATCGCGCCCATGATCGAACTGATCCCCATCAAGTGGATGGCGAAGATGAAGAACGTCACGCTTTCCGGTGCGTAGGTCGTCGACAGCGGGGCGTAGAACGTCCAGCCGAAGTTCGGACCACCACCGGGGGTGAACAGGGTCGACACCAACAGGAGGAACGCCGCCGGCAGCAGCCAGAAGCTGAAGTTGTTCATCCGTGGCAACGCCATGTCCGGCGCACCGATCATCAATGGGATCATCCAGTTGGCGAGGCCGACGAAGGCCGGCATCACCGCACCGAACACCATCACCAGACCGTGCATGGTGGTCATCTGGTTGAAGAATTCCGGCTGGACGATTTGCAGCCCCGGCTGGAACAGCTCGGCGCGAATCACCATCGCGAACGAGCCCCCCAGCAAGAACATGGAGAACGCAAACCACAGGTACAGCGTGCCGATGTCTTTATGGTTGGTAGTCAACACCCAACGCATCAGGCCTTTGGCGGGACCGTGGACATGAGTGTGGTCGGTGGCGGTATGAACATGTTCATCGATGACAGCAGTCATGTCCTGTCTCCTGCAAACAGGTGGGCTGGGCAGGCCGGAGCGTGTAGCCCCGACCCGTTCCTCAAGTACGCAATAGACCGGGTCATTTGCTTTCCGCCTGTTTCAGCTCCAGCACTTCTTTAGGCGTGACCATGTCGCCCTTGTTGTTACCCCAGGCATTACGCTCGTAGGTCACTACCGCCGCTATATCGACTTCCGAGAGCTGCTTGCCAAACGCCGCCATGGCGGTGCCGGGCTTGCCGTGGAAGACAATGCTCAGGTGATCCTTGATCGGTCCGGTAGCGATTTTCGAGCCCTTGAGTGCCGGGAACATCGGCGGCAAGCCCTGGCCTTCGGCCTGGTGACAGGCCACGCAAGTGGTGTGATAGACCTTGTCGCCGCGCTCCTTGAGCTCGTCGAGGGTCCATTCCTTGCTGGTCAGCTCTTTGAGTTGCTGGGCTTCAGCCTTGCTTTGGGCGAGCCACTTTTCGTAATCGGCCTTTTCCTTGACCTCAACCACAATCGGCATGAAACCGTGGTCCTTGCCGCACAACTCGGCGCACTGGCCACGGTAGATGCCGGGCTTGTCGACGCGGGTCCAGGCTTCGTTGACGAACCCCGGGATCGCATCGCGCTTGACCGCGAAGGCCGGCACCCACCAGGAGTGGATGACGTCGGCGGAGGTCACCAGGAAGCGCACCTTCGCGCCGATCGGCAGCACCAGCGGCTTGTCGACCTCAAGCAAATAGTGCTCGCCCTTGGTTTCCTTGTTGTGGATCTGGTCGGCGGGGGTGTTCAGGTTGCTGAAGAACTCAACGTCCTGGCCCAAGTATTTGTAGTGCCACTTCCACTGATAGCCCGTGACCTGGATGTCGATATCCGGCTCGCTGGCGTCATACATCTTGATCAGGGTTGCCGTCGCGGGCACCGCCATGGCCACCAGGATCAGGAAGGGCACGATGGTCCAGAGGATTTCAACAGTGGTGCTTTCATGAAATTTTGCGGCCACCTGCCCGGTAGAGCGGCGGTGCAGAATCATCGACCAGAACATGGCGCCGAAGACGATGATGCCGATCACTACACAGATCCAGAAAATGGTCATGTGCAGGTCAAATACTGCGTGACTGATTTCAGTCGCTCCTGGCGCCATATTCACAGTCCAGGCGGCTTGCGCCTGACTGAAAATCGACCACAACAGGAGGCCCATCCAGACGTGTGGATGTCGCATCATTGCGGGTTCCCCTTATCGTTCTTGTTATCCCGCCGGCTTTCACCTGCGGCAAGGGAGCGGCTTTTTCAGACTACGAACTTGAATCGCCGAGCCTTGCTGCGTGTGCAGTCGGGCGTCATCAGCTAACTCCATTCCCACCCGAGTATAGACAGCGACTGCTACCTCGCAATGTGAAGGCGTAAATGATCTGAAACAGCTGGGACTTGCGTTCAAGGGCAGGAATGGAGAAGGATGCAGACGAGTGGTGGCAAACGGATATAACGGAGGCGTCTCAGGGATGAAACAATTATGACAAATGCGTCTTAGCATTTTTCATAAGGCAGCTAAGTTATGTCTTCCCTATTTCATTGCCGTTGTTTCCTGGAGTTTTCATGAACACCGCCGCATTGCGCGAGCAGATCCAAAAAGCCCAACAACACGAAACAGAAACCGGCCTGCTGACACGTCAGCTGCAGACCAAACTGCCTCACCTTCACCCAGCTATTCAATTGCCGGAGGCCGATGCCAATGGCGTACTGACGCGTTTTGTTTACGCCTACATCGAGGAGGTTCCCGATCTGCTGGACGCAGCCAATGAAGTCGCCAGGGAAGCGGGTATCGAATCGCAAATCAAACCGGTGCTGAAAATCGCCGAGCAGTATTTCCTCCAGCCTCCGGCAATCATGGCCGGGCATGTCGGTCTGGACAGCCTGCTGGACGAAGCCTACCTGGCGCACCGCTTTGTAGAAGAGGTCAACGACCTGTACATCAAACATTTTGGCCAGCCACTGATCCCCTTGGACATGACTGTCGCCAACCTGATTGCTCACCAATTGATCGGTGAGGAATTTGCCAACCAACTGGACGAAGCGGTGCATCACGCCATCGACGAGATGCTCAACGAAGAGAGTTTTGCGCTGGAATCAGTGGAAGCCTACCGTGAGAAACTCAATAGCCCGGACACCGGCGCCGCGTGGAAGCGCTGGCCGTGCATGTCTCGCCGCTTGGGCGTAGGCCTGGAGCTGGATCAGCCGGCGGCTTGATCCTTTAGAACCAACACAGTCCCCTGTGGGAGCGAGCCTGCTCGCGATGGCAATTGTTCATTCAATATTGATGTCGATTGACACACCGCTATCGCGAGCAGGCTCACTCCCACACGGGTTTATCTACCCGGCAGCACCTACGCCGGTGGCTGTTCGCAACCGTCCCTCCAATCTTCGCTTCAACCCCCACGTTTCAATCAGCAGTGTCGAACCCTCGGCCGCATTCGCGAGCGGCACATGCACCTGCGACAGCCTCGGTTAAACGACACGGGGGAATCAGGAGGTTTTAGAAACGCGCTTTGGGCGTTGCCACCGGAATCGGATGGCTGCCATCGAGCGGCAGGAAACAACCCTGGTCCGCGTCGTAGGCTTTGATTTCGCTGGTTTCGATGCTGTAGACCCAACCATGTATAAACAGCTGACCATTGGCCATGCGCGAGGCCACTGACGGATGCGTGCGTAAATGCTGTAGCTGAGCGATCACATTCTCTTCGGTGAGGATGTGCATGCTTTCGTTTTCGTCAGCGCAATGGCAGTTTTCCTGGACCATGGTTTTCGCCACTTCGGCGTGACGCAGCCAGGCTTTGACCGTGGGCATTTTTTCCAGGCTTTGCGGGTTCAGCACCGCACGCATCGCGCCGCAGTCGGAGTGCCCGCAAATGATGATGTGCTGCACGCCAAGGGCCAGGACCGCGTACTCGATGGCGGTGGAAACACCGCCGTTCATTTGTCCGTAAGGCGGTACAACGTTGCCGACGTTACGGGTTACGAACAGATCGCCGGGAGCGCTTTGGGTGATCAGTTCAGGAACGATGCGCGAGTCGGCGCAGGCGATGAACATCGCTCTGGGGCTCTGGGCCGTGGCGAGTTTTTTGAAGAGTTCTTCCTGCTGTGGAAAGACCTCGTGATGAAAATGCAAAAAGCCGTCAACGATATGCTGCAGCGCTGCATCGGCGGTTTCCGCCTCGGGGAGTGCTTGCGCCGACGCAGCTGATGGCTGTTTATCCTTGTCACTCATGTATTCATCCTCATTGGCGGAGTCAGGGAAGTTACCCGTTTTGTCCGATGTGAAGCCAGTGGCTGTTTAAAAAACATCCAGGTCGCAAATCAGACCCGTCAGTCACTCGATGAACAAGGTAGCGGCCGAAACTTAACTCAAACTGAATCAAACGCTCTAGAACGTGTGTTCCAGGTCACAAAAAACGTGACCAGCCTGAGGGCGCCATGCGTTTCTTACTACTCAACCTTAGGCCAATTGTCCTCAAATCAACGACATCTGGCGACCTGGCGGACAGAAGGCTTCACAGTCCAGATCAAAACCTTCGCGACGATTAAGCCCCAGGCGTTTGATAGCTTTGGTAAAACGTTGCGCCAGCAGGTCGGCGAAGGGACCTTCGCCGCGCATCCGGGCGCCAAACCGACTGTCATACAGCTCACCGCCACGGCTCTGGCGGATCAGGCTCAGCACATGAGCGGCACGCTGGGGATAGTGGGCGGCCAGCCATTCTTCGAACAGCGGCGCCACCTCCAGTGGCAGACGCAGCATCATGTACGCCGCACTTTGCGCGCCGGCCGCATGAGCCTCTGTCAGCAGGCTTTCGAGTTCGCTGTCATTGATCATCGGAATCATCGGCGAGCACAACACGCCAACCGGAATACCCGCTTCACGCATCACACGGATCGCCCGCAACCGGGCCTTGGGTGCCGCGGCGCGTGGTTCGAGGATGCGTTTGAGCTCATCGTCCAGGGTGGTGAGGCTGATCATCACCGCCACCAGGCGTTGCTCGGCGAGTTCGGCCAGCAGGTCCAGGTCACGAAGAATCAGCGAGCCTTTGGTGATGATGGTCACCGGGTGGCGGTAACGCAGCAGCACTTCCAGGGTTTTACGGGTGATTTTGTGCTCGCGCTCGATGGGCTGATACGGATCGGTGTTGGAGCCCAGGTTGATTGGTGCGCATTGATAGCCGCGTTTGGACAGCTGTTCCTCCAGCACATCGGCGGCGTTGGTCTTGGCGATCAGCCTGGTTTCGAAATCCAGTCCCGGCGACATGTCCCAATAGGCGTGACTGGGCCGCGCATAGCAATAAATGCACCCGTGCTCGCAGCCGCGATAGGGATTGATCGAGCGATCAAAGGGCAAGTCCGGCGAGTTGTTGCGGGTGATGATGGTTTTCGCCTTTTCGATACGCACCTCGGTGCCTTGGGTGACGGGCGCTTCCTGATACCAGCCGTCATCCTCGGCCACCGAACGATTCGGTGCGAAGCGGTTGTGCGGGTTGGTGGCGGTGCCGCGTCCGCGAGGTGGCAAGGGCGTAGCCATCGACAAGATCCTTTAGCTGTATGCGCATACAGTATCCGGGTTTGGCGGAATCGACCAGTGCCGTTCAGCACCTGACAGTTGTGAGTTTCGTCATTATGCGAAACATAAAGCACATAGCACTTTTATCGGTCTTGTCAGTATTCTTCGCTTCACACGAAGTTGTCGTGTTTTCAATATTAAAAGGATTTAATAAATGTCTGGCTACAATCAGCGCGGTGTATTTTTGCAACTACAAGCGCCTTCTATCGTTAGTCCAAAAGAAGTTCGGGTTTCCATGCAGTTCGCGTTAAAGGAAGAGGGTTATGACCCTGAAAACCGTGCGCCCACCTACTCTCTGCTGGACTCCAGTACTCGCGAGGCTGTGTCCAACGATGGCGGGATCACCTTTACCATGGGCAACACTCCTGATGTCAACGGCGATGGTGCAATCGATGCGCAGGACAAAGTTGTTTTGATTGCATTGGCGAAAGCCTATTCAAAGATTATCAATCCATGAATGCAGCTTAACTCCTGCAATCAATAAGTATTGATAGCAATAAACGACACGGCATTTTTCCGTGTCGTTTTTTAATAGAAGCTTATAGGCATTGTGAATAAAGCCGGAATAAGCCATTCCATTCACATTTCTTTGACAGCAGGCTCACAGGCCTTTGACTGCTTGGAGCTGAAGCTCTGTGACACCTATCCACCCGATTCCCATACGGTTGCCCGAGCATGTCCCGACTGCGCCTATTCTCTGCGACGTTTCTGATATCACTGGCCGCATTTTTCAACCTGACTCTGGTCCATGCGGATGACAGCACGTCCCCTCGTCCGGCGGAATGGGCTCAACCGGTGGAAATGCAATACAACCTCTTTCAAATGTCCCCGACGCTCTACCGCAGCGCCTTGCCTGACCGTGGCGTCATTGCGTTGCTGGAAAAACTGAAGGTGAAAACCGTCATCAATTTCCTGCCCGAGACGGATTCAAGCTGGTTGTCTACGCCGGGTATCACTCAGGTCCAGTTGCCCTATCGCACCAATCACGTAGATGACGAGGATGTCCTTAAAGCCCTTCGTGCCATTCAGACTGCCGAGTCCCATGGCCCGGTGCTGATGCACTGCAAACACGGGTCGGATCGCACGGGCTTGATGGCGGCCATGTATCGGGTCGTGATCCAGGGTTGGAGCAAGGAAGACGCCCTGAACGAAATGACTCGGGGCGGCTTTGGTGACAGTACCCATTTCAAGGATGGCGTGCGCTACATGATGCAGGCCGATGTCGACAAACTTCGCACCGCGTTGGCCAATGGCGATTGCAGCACCAGCCCGTTCGCCACATGTTCGATGAAGAGCTGGTTAAAATCCGCTCACGTCGAATAAACAGGGGGAGGGAGGGCACCACCTTGAGCCCGGTTAAAAGACGCAAGGTGGTGGTCACTCAGTGTTGCTCGTCAGGCTTTTTCTTCAGCTTCGGGTTCGGGAAGAACTGCACGGCCTGAACCTTGGCATCCGGCACTTTCAGCGCCGAAGTATTGACCCGCGTGCCCAATTCCTTGGGCACGGACAGACCTTGTTCATTCAATGTGTCGGAATAACCGCAGGCCACGCACTCGCGGTGCGGGACTTCGTCTTCGTTCCACATCATCAACTTGTCCGGCTCGCTGCACGCCGGGCAGACCGCCCCGGCGATAAAGCGTTTTTTGGTAATCACAGGCCCCTCGCTCATGCTGCCGCGTCCTCACTCAGGCCGCTGTGGCGCAAGAGTGCGTCAATCGAGGGTTCACGGCCACGGAAGTCGACGAACAGCACCATCGGTTCCTGGGAGCCACCGCGCGCCAGAATGGCTTCGCGGAATGCGCGACCGGTCTCGGCATTGAGCACGCCGTCTTCTTCGAACTTCGAGAACGCATCGGCCGACAGCACTTCCGCCCATTTGTAGCTGTAGTAACCCGCCGCGTAACCGCCAGCGAAGATATGCGCAAAGCTGTTCGGGAAACGGTTGTAGGCCGGTGGACGCATGACCGACACCTCATCACGCACGCCTTCAAGCACCTGCGCCACGCTACGGCCATCGCCGTGGGTGGCGTGCAGTTCGAAGTCGAACAGCGAGAACTCCAGCTGACGCACCATCATCAGGCCGGACTGGAAGTTTTTCGCCGCGAGCATTTTCTGCAGCAGGTCTTGAGGCAGTGGCTCGCCGGTTTCGTAATGACCGGAGATCAGCGCCAGGCCTTCCGGCTCCCAGCACCAGTTTTCCATGAACTGGCTCGGCAGTTCGACCGCATCCCAGGCCACGCCGTTGATGCCGGAGACGCCCGCGTGTTCAACGCGGGTCAGCAGGTGATGCAGGCCGTGACCGAACTCGTGGAACAGGGTGGTGACTTCATCGTGGGTCAGCAGCGCAGGCTTGCCGCTGTCGGCCGGGGTGAAGTTGCACACCAGATTGGCCACCGGGTTTTGCAACGAGCCTTCAGCCGTGCGGCGACGGTCGCGAGCGCCGTCCATCCACGCACCACCGCGCTTGTTGGCGCGGGCGTAAAGGTCAAAGAAGAAACGGCCGACGTGCTGGTCGTTTTCCTTGATTTCGAACAGGCGAACATCCGGGTGCCAGGTGTCGAAGCCTTTCTGCTCGGCGATCTCGATGCCGTACAGACGCTGAACGATGGCGAACAAGCCGCCCAACACTTTGTCGATCGGGAAGTACGCGCGCAAGGCTTCCTGGGCAACGCTGTAACGCTGCTCGCGAAGTTTCTCGCCGTAGAATCCACTGTCCCAGCTTTGCAGGTCCGGGCAGCCTTGTTCGGCGGCATAGGCTTTGAGTTGTTCCAGGTCCTGCGCGGCAAACGGCTTGCTGCGCTTGGCCAGGTCGCGCAGGAACCCCAGCACCTGATCGCTGGACTCGGCCATTTTGGTGGCCAGACTCAGCTCGGAGAAACTGGCGAAACCCAACAGCTTGGCCAGTTCCTGGCGCAGGTCGAGGATTTCTTCCATGACCGGGCCGTTATCGTTCTGTCCGGCATTCGGACCCTGGTCCGACGCACGGGTGCAGTAGGCGGCGTAGACTTCTTCGCGCAGGGCACGGTCGTGGGCGTAGGTCATCACCGCGTAGTAACTCGGGAATTCCAGGGTAATCAGAAAGCCTTCCAGACCCTTGGCCTGTGCAGCGGCAGCCATTTGCGCCTTGGCGGAATCGGTCAGGCCGGCGAGGGTGGCTTCATCGGTGACGTGCCTGGTCCAGGCCTGAGTGGCATCGAGCAGCTGGTTGGAAAAGCGGCTGCCCAGTTCCGAGAGTTTGCTTTGGACTTCGGCGTAACGTTTTTGCTCGGCTTCCGGCAGGTCAATACCCGACAGACGGAAGTCACGCAGCGAGTGTTCCAGGATAGTTTTCTGCGCCACATCGAAACCGGCGGATTCCGGGCTGTTGGCCAAGGCTTCGAAGGCTTCGAACAATTCGCGGTTCTGGCCCAGCTCGGTGGAGTAGGCGCTCAAGGCCGGCAGGCAGGATTCGTAGGCTTCACGCAATTCGGCGCTGTTGCACACGGCATTCAGGTGGCTGACCGGGCTCCAGGCAGATCCCAGGCGATCATTGAGCTCGTCCATCGCCAGTACCAGGCCGGCCCAGGTCGGTTGTTTGCCCTGAGTCTTGAGGATCTCGATAATGGCGGCGCGGTTGTCAGCCAGGATCTGTTCAATGGCCGGTTGCACGTGTTCGGCACGGATCGCCGAGAACGGCGGCAGGTCGTAGGACTGCAGAAGAGGGTTGTTCACGCTCACGGTTGGCACCTTGGCTGGAAGAAACATGCGGCCATCTTAATTACAATCGACGCTCACCGCAGCTATCAGCAACAGAGAGAAACCCTATCGTGACCCTTCGCAAGTATCAGAACCACACGCCGCTGCTGGGCAAAGGCGCTTTTGTCGACGGCTCGGCGGTGGTGATCGGCGACGTCGAAATCGGCGAAGACAGCTCTGTCTGGCCGCTGACGGTCATCCGCGGTGACATGCAGCGCATCCGCATCGGTGCGCGCACCAGTGTTCAGGATGGCTGCGTGCTGCACATCACCCATGCCGGCCCGTTCAACCCCGATGGCTTTCCGTTGCTGATCGGCGACGATGTGACCATTGCGCATAAAGTCATGCTTCACGGTTGCAGCGTGGGCAGCCGGGTTCTGATTGGCATGGGCTGCATCGTCATGGACGGTGCGGTGGTCGAGGATGAGGTGATTATCGGCGCTGGCAGTCTGGTGCCACCGGGCAAACGCCTGGAAAGCGGCTTCCTCTATGTGGGCAGCCCGGTGAAACAGATCCGCCCGCTGACTGACAAGGAAAAGGCCTTTTTCACCTACAGCGCGGCGAATTACGTGAAACTCAAGGATCTGCATCTGGCGGAAGGTTACGACCAGCTCTGACTCCGTCCCGTTATTGCCCAGGAATAGTCATGCATTACCAAACCGTTTTATTCGACCTCGATGGCACGTTGACCGACCCGCGCGAGGGCATCACGCGTTCGATCCAGTTCGCCCTGAGCAAACTGGGCATCGATGAACCCGACCTGACCAGGCTGGAACACTTCATCGGCCCGCCGCTGTTGCAGGCGTTCATGCAGTTTTACGACTTCGATGAGCCCAAGGCCTGGGAAGCGGTGAATTTTTATCGCGAACGCTTCAAGGTCACCGGTCTGTACGAGAATCGTGTGTTCGACGGCGTCACGCCGCTGTTGGAAACCCTGAGTGGCCAAGGGCGGCAGTTGTACATCGCGACGTCCAAGCCATGGGTTTTCGCCCGGGAAATCGCCCGGCATTTTGACTTCGCCAAACACTTCAAAGTGATTTACGGCAGTGAGCTGGATGGCACGCGTACAAATAAGGTCGAGTTGATTGCACATCTGATGGCTGAAGAAGGTCTCGATCCTGCCAACACCCTGATGATCGGTGATCGTAAGCATGACCTGATCGGTGCGCGCAGTAATGGGCTGGACTCGGTGGCGGTGGGTTATGGATTTGGCAGCCACGAAGAGCTGAGCGCAGAAGCGCCGACCTATCACTTTGAAACGCTGGATGAGATGCACCAGGCGTTTTTGCAGCGCTAGTTAAATCGCTATCGCGGGCAAGCCTTGCTCCTACAGGGTATGCGGTAGGAGCAAGGCTTGCCCGCGATGGCGTTCCTCCAGACACATCCTGAGTAACTGTTGCGACTCAAATTTCGCTCCATGATCTAGCCTCAAAAGAAGATAGATCAAGGAGGATCATCAATGCCAAGCCAGCACCATGCTCATCGCTTACGTTTCGGACGTTACTCGCAGGAGGGGCAAATCTACTTGCTGACAGCCGTCGTCCGAAACCGTCAGCCTGTTCTCTCCAGTTTTCAAACGGGTCGATTAGTAGTCGATGCATTTAAAAAAGCCGAGCAAGAGCAATTTGCCAACTCGTTGGCCTGGGTTGTCATGCCCGATCATTTCCATTGGCTTATTGAACTTCAAAACATTCCCTTGTCGACCCTGATGGCCCGCACGAAATCACGCACAACAGTCACATTGAACCGGACACTTCAGAGAGAAGGCCCGATTTGGCAGCCGGGATTCCATGATCGTGCCATTCGCAAAGAAGAAGATCTGCAGGCAGTAGCACGATACATCGTCGCCAATCCACTGCGAGCGGGGTTGGTCGAGAGGGTTGGGGATTATCCGCTGTGGGACGCTATTTGGTTGTGAACCTGGCGGACGTCATCGCGGGCAAGCCTTGCTCCTACAGGATATGCGTCAATCCTACTGTAGGAGCAAGGCTTGCCCGCGATGAGGCCCGCTCAACCAGCGGAATTTTTCGATTCTGCCAAGGCTTTCATCGCCGCCTTGCGCTCTCCAACCGGCAATGCCCCCAGCTTCTCGGCCGCCGCATAAAACCTCACCCAATCCCCACCCTCTTGCCTGAATAACGCGGTAAACGCCGGCACCCATTGGTCATACAACCCAAACGGCAACAGCCGGGCATTGTTCATCGGCGCATTGATCCAGGCGTCATAGCGTCTGTCCCCAGCCCATTGGCTATCGCGTAAATGCCGGTATTCGCTGCGCAGCCGCTCGAACTCGGCGGCCTTGCGCTGGCGCATTTGATCCGCCGGCAATGGCAGGGCGTAAAGCTTTTCAAGGCGCGTGCGAGTGTCCAGCACCAGTTGAGTGAATTGATCTCGTCGCTGTGCCTGTGCGCCGTTGTCCGGCGCCAAGCTGCGGGATGCACGCCATTGGCGCGTGCCTTCCTGTTCGACGAAGGTGGCGAAAGACTCGTTGAACTCAGTGTCGTCCTTTACATAAATACGTTGATGCGCCAACTCATGGAAAATCAGCGTCGCCAGCCGTTCGTCGCCCCAGCCCATCATCGAACTGATGATCGGATCGTTGAACCAGCCGAGTGTTGAATAGGCCTCGACGCCGCCAATCGACACGTCCATTCCTTGCAGGCGCTGCACGGCTGCCTCGCCGCGGGCGGCGCTCTGGCTGTAGTAACCGCGATAGGCGACGCAACCAGCGATCGGGAAGCAATGATTCTGCGGCGTCAGGGAAAACTCCGGCGTGACGAAGACGTTCCAGACTACGTACGGCCGGCCAATGTCGGCATACAGCCGGTAGCTTTGGTTGTCTGGCAGGTGCAGATGCTCGCTGGCGAATGTCCGGGCTTTTTGTGACTGCGCCAGATGCGCGCGCAGCTTCTGATCGCGGGAGGGATCGGCAACCACCTCGGACACCGGCTCACGAGCCTGCAGGAGTTGCAGTTGGCCATTGGCCAACTTGCCGTAATAGCTGACGCTGGCGCAACCGTTGAGTAACAAAAGCAACACACCCGGAAACAAAACGCGGAAAACGCGATCAAGTAACCCAAGGCTTGGAAACGGCCTGATCAAAATAAAATCATCCCTGGAAAGTCTGCCGCAAGACTATCCCGCCTGACCGGAGCTGCGCTATGCACAAGTTGATGCTGACGGGGGCCCTGTTGATGCTGACGGGCTGTGCTGGATTTGGACTGCCCTTCCATGACCCGTCGCAAGCGTGGATCGACCTGGACTCTCGGCAGGAAGACACGACGCTGCAGGCGTTGGAAGTCGACGATAAAGCCGCTAACGACAAACGCTATTTTCAGGTGCCGCCGGGCAGTCATGAGCTGACGGTGCGTTATCAGTTCCCGGTCCAGCCGACCAATATCGGCCCGGATGCCGAGACGCTGTGGCGTGACTGTCAGTTAAACGTGAAATACAACGAATTCAACGCCGGTGAGCGCTATCAGCTGCAAGCGGGGAATATCGGCTTTCGGCCGTGGGCAAAACTCTATAACCAACAACGAAAAGTGATTGGCCAAGGCACACCGGCAGGCTGTCAAGGCACCTGATCAGCGTTATGCTGAATGACCAAATCATTGGGACATTCATCATGCGCAGGTTGATGCTGTTGCTAGCCGCCAGTGCAGTTGCTGGCTGTCAGAGCCCGTTGCCGCCGGTTGATCCGCAGATGGCCTGGGTCGATTTTTCTGTACCATTCCCTAACGACACGTTGTTGATGGCTGAGCGACTGGACAATCAGCGGTTGAACGACGGACGTTTTTTCCAGGTCATGCCTGGCAGGCACGTGCTGCTCGTCCGATTCGATTTTCAAGTTCCCGGTGGGGGTGGGGGTGGGGACATG
>NZ_JAHBDK010000073.1 GCF_019956415.1 Pseudomonas sp. GL-B-19 | reverse complement strand
ACCGATATGTGGCGCGCTACAACAATGTAAGGCGCCACAGCTACAACGGTTACCACTCGCCGGTAGCGGCAGAAAAGATGGCGGCGTGAGAACCGAAAACAATGTCCAAAATTACTGGACCAGATCAGGCTCGCTCCCACAGGGTTTTTGTATTGCTGCATCAAACGCATTTATAAACTGCCAATAAGTCAATTTTCGTCAGTCATCGCGCTTCTTAGAATGCCCCGGTACTCAATCCCCGGAGCATTCAGTAATGACTTCCCTCACGGTCACGGCACCACTCGCCGCGACCCGTCCAGCCGCTGTCGCACCACCGGTCTTCGGCCCACGGATCATCATCGGTCTGGTGGGCGTGTTGTTGGCGGTGCTGGTCTCGGGCCTGAACGAGATGGTGACCAAGGTTGCCCTGGCGGACATTCGCGGCGCGTTGGCCATCGGCTACGACGAAGGCACCTGGCTGGTCGCCAGTTACACCGCGACCTCGGTGGCGGCCATGGCGTTTGCGCCATGGTGCTCGGTGACGTTTTCGTTGCGGCGTTTCACCCTCTACGCCATCAGCGTCTTCACGCTGTTAGGCGCGTTGAGTCCGTTCGCCCCGAACTACGAAAGCCTGCTGGTCCTGCGCACGTTGCAAGGTTTGGCGGGCGGCGCGCTGCCGCCGATGTTGATGACCGTGGCGCTGCGATTCTTGCCGGCCAATGTGAAGCTCTATGGCTTGGCCGGTTATGCCCTGACAGCCACCTTCGGCCCCGGGCTCGGCACGCCATTGGCCGGGTTGTGGACCGAGTATGTCGGTTGGCAATGGACGTTTTGGCAAATCATCGTGCCGTGCCTGATCGCCCTGTTGGCGGTGTCTTACGGTTTGCCACAGGACCCGCTGCGCCTGGAACGCCTCAAGCACTTCAACTGGCGCGGTCTGTTGCTGGGATTTCCAGCGATCTGCCTGTTGGTGATCGGCGTTCTGCAGGGCAATCGATTGGACTGGTTAGAGTCGAGCCTGATCTGCGGATTACTCGGCGGTGGGTTGCTGTTGATGGTGCTGTTCCTGATCAATGAATGGTCGCAACCCATTCCGTTTTTCAAGATGCAGATGCTTGGTGTCCGCAACCTGTCCTTCGCCTTGCTCACCTTGGCCGGGGTGCTGGTGGTGTTGCTGGCAGTGATCATCATTCCGTCCGCTTATCTGGCGCAGGTGCAGGGTTATCGCCCCATCCAGACTGCGCCAATCACGCTGTTGGCGGCGTTGCCGCAGTTGATTGCGCTGCCGTTGGTGGCGGCGTTGTGCAACCTGCGATGGGTTGATTGCCGCTGGGTGCTGGGTATCGGCTTGAGCATGTTGGCGCTGTCTTGCATCGGCGGTTCAATGCTGACGTCGACGTGGATTCGCGACGATTTCTACGCGCTGCAATGGCTACAAATCTTCGGTCAGCCGATGGCGGTGCTGCCGCTGCTGATGCTCGCGACCGGCAGCATTTCGCCCATGGAAGGACCGTTCGCCTCGGCCTGGTTCAACACGGTGAAAGGCCTGTCCGCGGTGCTGGCCACCGGCGTCATTGAGGCGTTGACCACTTCCAGGCTGCACTTCCACTCAACCATGTTGGTGGACAACCTCGGTAATTCACCACTGGCCGACAGCGACAGCGCAGGTCTCGCTCATCGGCTGCACGAGCAAGCCGTGGTGCTGACTTCTTCCGATCTTTATCTGTGCATGGCGGGCGTCGCACTGGCGTTGATCCTGCTGATTTTCTGGCTGCCGACGCGGGTTTATCCACCGCGCGCGCCGACTTGAACGCTTCACTGAAACAGAAGGTTTTTATGACGATTCAAACAAAGCAAAAAATGGTTGTCGGTATCGCCGCCGTGGTGGCAGTCGGCGTGCTGATTTATCTGCTGGCGCCAGGTCTCTTCGGTCAGCGCATGCAGCAAAAAACCAATGATGCCTTTGTCTCGGCGGACTTCACGCTGGTGGTCCCGCGCGTGGCCGGGTTTATCAAGGACGTGTTGGTGGAAGACAACCAGCAGGTCAAGGCCGGGCAGTTGCTGGCGTTGATCGATGATCGTGATCTGCGAGCCGCGGCCCAAGCGGCTGACGCCGAGACCCTGGTGGCTAGAGCACAGCTGCAAAATGCCCGGGCGACCCTTGAGCGCCAGGCTTCAGTGATCGCTCAGGCTCAGGCCTCGGTGGCATCGGCCAAGGCTGAAATGGCCTTCGCCGAGCAAGAGTTGAACCGCTACAACCACTTGGCGGGCGTTGGGGCCGGCACGGTGCAGAATGCTCAGCAAGCGCGCACGCGTATTGATCAGGCCAATGCGCGGTTGGCCAATGCAACGGCGGTGCTGGCGGCGGAACGCAAGCAAGTGGACATCCTGACAGCCCAATGCGACGCGGCGGAAGGTGGGCTGAAACGTGCCCAAGCTGCCCTGGCAATCGCCAGTTACGAGCTGTCTTACACGCGCATTGTTGCGCCACAGGATGGCATGGTCGGCGAGCGCGCCGTGCGAGTCGGCGCCTATGTGACGCCGGGCAGCAAAATACTGGCGGTGGTGCCGCTGGCACAGGCTTACGTGGTCGCCAATTTTCAAGAAACTCAACTGACCAACGTACAGCCGGGGCAGAACGTGCAGGTACGGGTCGACAGCCTCGGCGGTGAGACCCTGCACGGTCGTGTCGAGAGCATCGCCCCGGCGACGGGCGTGACATTCGCCTCGATCAAACCGGACAACGCCACGGGCAACTTCACCAAAGTTGTACAGCGGATCCCGGTGAAAATTGTCCTGGAACCGGGTCAGGCACTGGCCTCGCGGTTGCGAGTGGGGATGTCGGTGGAGGCGAGTATTGATACTGAGAGCGCGGTGTCGCATGAGGTGACTCAGCGATGAAGATGTTTGTTGGCTCGGCAGACGTCATCGCGAGCAGGCTTGCTCCCACATTGAATCGGTTCAATGCACACAATCTCTGCCCAAAAGGAGATCTTCTGTGGGAGCGAGCCTGCTCGCGAAGAGGCCGGTGGCCTTGTGCAGTTCTCGGCGCTTTACTGGTGACAGGCCTTTCAGCCTGCACCGTCGGCCCGGACTTTCACAAACCTCAGGCCCCGCAAATCAGCGAATGGTCAAAACCGTCAAAAGCCGCTGCCAGCCAAGCCGTCACCGCAACGATCGAGGAGCGCTGGTGGGACGTGTTCCACGATCCGATACTCTCGGGCCTGACCCAACGCGCCCTGACCGATAACCTCGACTTGAAACTCGCCAGCAGCCGTTTGCAGCAAAGCCGCGCTGCGCGCCAGGTGTTCACCGCCAACCGTTACCCCAGCACGGCGGCCGCTGGCAGCTATGGACGCAAACGTTACAGCGGCCAAGGCTTGAACGATCCATCGGGACATAGCGGTGACTCGGCATTCAACCTGTGGGACGCCGGTTTCTCCGCGTCCTGGGAGCTGGATTTCTGGGGGCGCGTGCGCCGCGAAACCGAAGCCGCCGACGCCACGCTCGAAGTGGCCGAAAACGATCGTCGGGGTGTGTTGCTGTCGGTGCTCGCAGAAACCGCTCAGGACTACATTCAGCTGCGCGGCGTGCAAAGCACTCGGGCCGTCACCGAGCAAAACCTCGATGTCGCCCGCCACAGTTTGAAACTCTCGCAGCTTCGCCTGGCCGACGGCGTTGCCACCGACCTGGACGTCGCCGAAGCCGCCGCTCAAGTCGCCGCCATCGAATCGCGCCTGCCCGAGCTGGAGCAGCGGCAGTCGCAACTGATCAACGCAATGAGTCTGCTGATGGGCGAACCGCCGCAAGCGCTGTACGCCGAGTTATCCACAGACGCGCCCGTACCGCAAACCCCGCGGCAGGTCGCTATCGGCCTGCCGTCGCAACTGGCGGAACGCCGCCCGGATATCCGCCAGGCTGAAGCGAGCTTGCATGCCGCTACGGCGAGCATCGGTGTGGCCAAGGGGGACTTCTACCCGCGGATTACCCTGTCAGGCAACGTGGGCTCACAAGCCATGCAGCTCAGCGATTTTGGTTCGTGGAGCTCGCGTTCGTTCGGCATCGGCCCGCAATTCAGCCTGCCGTTGTTTGACGGCGGTCGTCTACGCGGCGTGCTGAACTTGCGCGAAGCCCAGCAACAGGAAGCCGCCATCGCCTACCAGCAAACCGTGTTGCGCGCCTGGCATGAAATCGACGATCAACTGACCGCCTACAACGCCCGACAACTGCGTCGCGACAGCCTCGTCGAAGCCGTCCGCCAAAACCAGATCGCCCTGCGTACTGCGCAGCAGCAATACACCGAAGGCGTGGTGGACTTCGTCAACGTGCTCACGGTGCAAGGTGCATTGTTGGCGACTCAGGAGCAGTTGGTGGAGAGTTCGACCGGGGTATCGCTGGCGATGGTCGGGTTGTACAAGGTATTGGGTGGGGGATGGGAGTCGGTGTATCCGGTGGCGGAGACGTCGCAGCGTTAAGTCACTCGTGTAAATTCGGCTGGCCTGTCTTGAACGCTTTCGACGAGTTAGAGCAGCCGGTAGGCTGCTCAACTAGCAAAGTTTTCGATTTTTATCTGACCATCTGGAAAAGTGGCGATTATTTCAAGTTCACCGCCCATTGCTCGGATGTAGTTACGCAAAGTGCTTATGTACATATCCGTGCGACGTTCCATCTTTGAAATTGCTGCTTGATTAATATGCAGAGTTTCAGCGAGCGTGGCCTGGCTGAGCGCTTTGGCCTGACGCAATTCGTGTAATGGCATTTCCTTAATGTGTTGTTCATAAATCGACTCGGCGCGTGCCCGGGATTCAGGTGTCATCCGCGCTTCAAGTTCGGCAAATTTCTTAGCCATCGTTGTGACCCTCTTTGCGCAATGTGTCGAGATGCTCATCGTACAGCTGATCGGCCAGCGGTACATTGACTTCATACCATCGATCCTGACCGGTTTTATCACCACCAATCAACAGCAAAGCACATCGCCTGGGATCAAATGCGTAAAGGATGCGATAAGGACGCCCCGCGTGCTGAATCCGTAGTTCCCTGAGATGGCCGTGGCGTGCGCCGTTTATGCCGGAGCTGTGGGGAAACTTCAGCGCCGGTCCGAACTGGCCCAGCAGCTTGACGCTTGCCGCCACAGAGCTCTGCTCGCTTTCGCTCAGTTCTGCCCACCAGTCGCCGAACTCGTCGGTGTATTCAATATCCCAATTCATGGCGCTGAATATGCACCCGGTGGAATATTCCATCAAGGTTATATTTTCGATATATTGAATCCTCTTACCCAGCGAAATCTGACCAACTTCTTCGATTTTTAATTAAGTGACTGCTCTGCGCTTGACGCGAACCCGCTCTGTCATAGCCTGCGCTCATCCGCCTGGATGGATCGTTCGCGAATGTCGTTAGTCGTAAAGCCAGCATCGACGACGAACCTGTACCGTCTTACAGTGATCCATAAGCTTCGTGATCTCGGGCCAGTTGCGAGGGGAGGCAATGGACGCGCGCAGAGAAACATCACTTGGCGGCACCCAGGATCCGCACGCAGTGCCCGGTGGCTGGGCGGTGGTACAGCGTTGGTTGCGGTGGGCGCAGGAACACTGGCTGTTGCCGATTCTGGCGTTGGCGGCCTTGGTGCGTTTCTACGATCTGACGGCGGCGGCCGTCTGGGGCGACGAAGGGTCGAGCCTGCTGATGAGCCACTACTCGGTGGCTGAAATATGGGTGCATGCGGCCCGAGATGTGCACCCTCCGCTGTATTTCGTGCTGTTGCACGGCTGGATCGAGCTATTCGGCGACGGTATTTTCTCGATCCGCTGTCTCAGCGCTCTGCCCGGAATCGCCACGGTGTGGCTTGGCGTCTGGTTGGTGGACTTGATCGCCACCCGGCGTGCTGCGTTACTGGCCGGTTTACTGCTGGCGCTGCTGCCAACGGCGGTACGTTACAGCCAGGAAGTGCGGATGTATTCGCTACTGGGCCTGTGGCTGATCGGTGCCACGATTGCGCTGGTTTACTCGATCAGGCATCCCCGGCGCACACGCTATCTGGTGGCGTATGTGCTGCTGATGAGCGCGGCGTTCTACACCCATTACTTCACCGCCCTGTGCGTGATGTGCCACTGGCTGTATCTGGGGCTGATTCGTGTACTGCCAGGCTATCGTTTGCGTAGTATTCAACGCCCCGGCTGGTGGCTGGCGAACGTGGCAATCGTGTTGCTGTACCTGCCGTGGGTGCCGAACCTGATCGATTTGATCCAGCACATGGATCAGCTCAAAGCCAATGGCGATGTGGGGTGGGAGTCGCCGGTCACGTTCAGCTCGTTGCCGTCGATGATCTGGTCGTTACTGACACAGGACGATGGCGAAAACCTGCCGACGCTGATTTTTATTGCGCTGCCGCTGGCGTTGCTGGTCATTACTGGCGTGGCGCTGGCGCGGGACCGCAGCGTCATTCGCGGCAGTGTGCTGCTGGTGATCTACACGGCGTTGCCGATGCTGTTGGTGTTCGGCGTGTCATTTATCTCGCCGGTGTTCATCGAACGCTATCTGACGGCCTATGCACTGGGGTTGCCGATGATTGTCGCACTGGCCATTGATCGCCTGTATTCAGGCTTGCGAGTGCTGGCGTTGACCGTGCTGGTGCTGTTTGTCGGCGTCGAACTGGTCGGTTTGAAGAACAACACCTCGGTCGATCCCAACAATCAGATCAACGTATTGGTCGACTACGTTAACCAGCATTTTGTTGCTGGTGACCGGATCGTCACCAGCGACATGCTTTGGTACCTTCCCTACGTCTATTACAACCGCGCCGGTACCCAACCGCTGCTATATACCCCCCCGCTAGCCAATGGTGGGTCGAGCCGGCCAAACGCCTATGGTTTCGGCACGCTGGTCACCCGGGACATTTATCTGGACCGCCTCGACAGCTTGCCCAAAGGCGCTGGGCGTGTGTGGCTGATCGGCACCGTCGGTGCGCCAGACGAGTTTGCGCCGCTGCCATCGGGCTGGCAGAGCGCTGGCGAAACGCGGGCAGGATGGGTTAACGCACGCTTGTTTGTGCGGCATTGAAAGTGTTGGCGCGATTGAAGGGCCGTTACGAACTTTCACAGCTTCGACGACAAATCCGCCATCCCTTTGAGCAATTCAATCGGCAGCGGAAAGACGATAGTCGAGCTCTTGTCCCCGGCAATCGAACTTAGCGTCTGCATGTAACGCAGCTGCATGGCCCCTGGCTGACGACCGAGCATTTCGGCAGCCTGCATGAGTTTTTCCGAGGCCTGCAATTCACCTTCGGCGTGGATCACTTTGGCCCGGCGTTCCCGTTCGGCTTCGGCTTGTTTGGCGATGGCGCGGACCATCGATTCATTGAGGTCCACATGTTTGATCTCGACGTTGGCAACCTTGATACCCCAGGCGTCGGTCTGGGCGTCGAGCACTTGCTGGATGTCTATGTTCAATCGCTCGCGTTCGGCCAGCAGTTCATCGAGTTCATGTTTACCGAGGACTGCTCGCAGTGTGGTCTGGGCCAATTGGCTGGTGGCCGCGAGAAAGTCTTCGACCTGGATGATCGCCTTCTGCGGATCAAGCACGCGGAAGTACAGCACCGCATTGACCTTGACCGAGACGTTGTCGCGGGTGATGACGTCTTGCGGTGGCACATCGAGGACGATGGTCCGCAGGTCGACACGGACCATTTGCTGGACCACCGGGATCAGCAGGATCAGACCGGGGCCCTTGACCTGCCAGAAGCGTCCGAGCTGGAATACCACGCCGCGCTCGTATTCGCGAAGGATGCGGAAGGTCGACCCCGCCAGTGCAATCAGTAACAGCAGCAGCGCGGCGAAACCTACTTGCAGGCCCATGACTATTCTCCCACTGGCGCCGCGTCAGCCGCGGCCACTTGCAACAGTAATCCTTTTCGCGCCACCACCCGGACGTGTTGCCCCGGTTGCAGCGGTGTCGAGCTTGAAACCTGCCAGCGCTCACCTTGCAGATGCACCCAGCCGTTACAGGCATTGCCGGGCAGTAACGACAAGACAGGTGTCACGCTGCCCAGCAGCCCGGCATCGCCGCTGACCGTGCGGCGCGGTCGGGTTTTCATGGCGCGGATCAGCAGGAAAATCAGCAGCAGGGCACTCACCAGCCCCAGGCCGATCATCAAGGGAACAGGCACCTCGGTGTTGGTCAGAATCACCGCGCCGATCACGAACATCACAATGCCGCCCAAACCGATCACGCCGTAATTGGGCAGCGCGGCCTCGGCGATCAGAAAGGCGATGCCAAACGTGATCAACCAGATCCCGATAGGGTTTGGCATCAGCAGCACAACGGTATCGGCTGCGAACACCGATCCGCTCAACGCCAACAGCAGCGCTACGACACAGCAACGAGTATTCACTTGACCCTCCGCGAGAGTCTGCAGGTGGTTCTGTATACAGTTTAGTAGAGCTGCGGCGTATCCGGATTTTGTCCGGTTATGGGCGGCGTCCGATGGGCGGATTTCGCCCCGGATTGTGCCGGTGGGCCTAGACTTTCACTACGGAGAAAAGCTTTAACCATCGTCCGCCCGTCACGGGAACGGACACCGAGGTGCATCATGCGAATGGCAAGAACCGTGCAGAGAAGCCTGGAAACGGCTCAATGCGAATACGACATCGTCACCCATCCCCATTCAGCTAGCAGCCTGGAAACGGCGCGACTCGCGGGAATTCCGGCAGAACGGGTAGCCAAGTCGGTCATCCTCGACGATCGCCATGGCCATTACCTGATGGCGGTACTTCCCGCCAGCCGCCACCTGGACCTGAGCAAAGTCCGCAGCAGTGGCGAATGGCAGGTCTCGCGGGAAAGCAACCTGCCGCACCTGTTTGATGATTGTGAACGCGGTGCCATACCTGCCCTTGGCGAGGCCTATGGGCTGGACGTGGTCATCGACCCACTACTGACCCGCCAGAAAGACATCTATCTGGAAGCCGGCAACCACATCAACCTGCTGCACATGGACATGCCGGAGTTCCTGAGAATGGTGCCGCATGCTGAGGTGCGGGAATTAAGTGATTGAGTGTTGTGTCGTCAATGCTGCCGTCATCGCGAGCAGGCTCGCTCCCGCCGTTGACCGAGTGTCCCTGTGGGAGTGAGCTTGCTCGCGATAAATTTTTCATTTCTAAAGGAGCCCGACATGGAATCCCCAACCCACACCCTGCCTAACCTGTTCAAGCAACTGGGCCTGGCTGATGACGCCGAAAGCATCGATAAATTCATCGCCACCCACTCACCGCTCAAGCCCGAATTGCACCTCGCGGATGCGTTTTTCTGGAGCAAGAGCCAGGCGCAGTTTTTGCGTGACGATATTCTCGATGATGCAGATTGGGCGGAGGTGGTGGATCAATTGGATGTGTTGTTGAGGAAGGGGCGGGGGGTGTGAAAATCAACTATTTGGTGGCCATTGTCTGGAAGTATGGACCCGCGCGAGTATCCAGACAGCGTCTGCTTCTGACTGATAAACCAGGCGATAGCTCTGGTGGGGAATCATCTCACGAGTACCAGCAATGATTCCGACCGGACCGCTTTCGGGGTATTGGGTAATGCGAAATACCGCGTCGCGGAAGCGGTTGTCCATGTCAATGGCGGCTACTGGGTTGAGCTCATACAGGTAATCCCAAATATCTGCACGATCCTGTGCTGCTGCGGGCGTCCAGATTATCCTCATCCTTTTTTGGCCGCCTGTGCACGCCTGGCCGCAAATTGTGCTTCAACCTCGTCATTGGTCAAGCCTTCACCAGCGAGTATGGAAACACGTGCGCTGTCGACTTTCCTTTGCAAGAACGCCTCGTACTCGCGCGACTCTCTTTGTGTTTGAACGAACTGGCGCATCATTTCCCTGACGATCTGCGAAGCAGGCCGATGAGAGGCTTCTGCCTCAGCCATAAATTGTTCGCGCAATTCAGGTTCCAGTTTCATTGTGAAAACAGCTTGTTTTGACATATCTGTACCCTCGGTTCATATGCTGACGAAGTATATACATCGTCAGTACTAATTTTATTTCAGATCGAACATTCCGCGACGAATGACCGCCAATTTGTTTCAAAACTTGACCACCTTTCCCTGCAAATGTCATATTGATAGTTAGCAAACTAACAGTGTGTGTTTTCTCTCGTGCCGAAAAACCTCGACGCTCTCCAGATGAACATCAGCAGCTCCATGGTGGTGGCCGCCAGGCATTGGCGGAAGATCTGCCAGACCACGCTGGTCAACTATGGAATCTCCGAAGCCTGCGCCGTCCCGTTGTTGATGATCGGGCGCTTGGGCGAGGGCGTGCGGCAGGTGACGGTGGCGCAGGCAGCGGGGATGGAGAGTCCGTCCCTGGTGCGTTTACTCGATCAGCTGTGTCATTCGGGTTATGTCTGCCGCACCGAAGATGCCCATGACCGGCGCGCCAAGTGCCTGAGCCTGACCGAAACCGGGCGCGAACTGGTGCAGGCGGTCGAAATCGAGCTGGTGCGATTGCGTCACGAGGTGCTTGAAGGCATCGATCAAGGCGATCTGGAAGCTACGCTACGGGTATTGAGAGCCTTTGAAGCGGCGAACGCGCCGTCGGTGGTCAACCCTTGAACGGTTTTTTCACCGGAATGCCCGCAGCAAGGGACTGGTTCTACGGTGTGCGCACCTTTGCTGCCTCGATGATCGCGTTGTACATCGCCCTGCTCATGCAAATGCCACGTCCGTATTGGGCGATGGCCACGGTCTACATTGTTTCCAGTCCCTTTGTCGGGCCTACCAGCTCCAAGGCGCTCTACCGCGCAGTCGGCACCTTTATCGGGGCGGCGGCAGCGGTTCTGTTCGTGCCCATGTTTGTCCAGAGTCCTTACGTATTGGTGGTGGTCATCGCGCTGTGGACCGGGATTTTGCTGTTCCTGTCCTTGCACCTGCGCACCGCCAACAACTATGCCTTGATGCTGGCCGGTTACACCTTGCCGCTGATCGCCCTGCCGGTGGTGAACAACCCGTTGGGGGTATGGGACGTCGCAGAAGCGCGGACTGAAGAAATCTTCCTCGGCATCGCCGTGGCTGCCGTGGTCGGCGCCATGTTCTGGCCTCGGCGGCTGGCGCCGGTGTTCAACGATTCGGTGAGCAAATGGTTTACCGATGCCTCGACTTACAGCCTGCGTTTCCTCAGCCGCCAGGTGCAACCTGATGAAGTCAGCGCGCTGCGCTCCGTCATGGTGGCGACCTTCAACACTCTGGAATTGATGATCGGTCAGTTGCCGCACGAGGGCGCCCGGCGGCAAACCGTGCGAAATACCAAGGAACTGCGTGGGCGGATGATTCACCTGTTGCCGGTGATCGACGCCCTTGATGACGCGCTATATGCCCTGGAGCGGCGCACGCCCGAGCTGGTGGATAAGTTTGCACCATTGCTGGTGGCCACCACCGAATGGCTCAATCACAAAGACGCCGACCTCGCTCGCTGGCAGGCACTGAAAGACCAGCTTGAAGCCTTGCAACCTACCGCCGAAGCGTTGAATGATCGCAAACAGCTGCTGTTCTCCAACGCGTTGTATCGCCTCGGCGAGTGGATTGATCTGTGGCAAGACTGCCGCAGCCTGCAATACGCCATCCAGTGCGAAAGCCAGGAAAGCTGGCGTGCGGTGTATCGCCACTGGCGCCTCGGTCGCTTGTCGCCATTTATCGACCGTGGGCTGATGCTCTACTCGGCGGTCTCCACGGTCAGCGCCATCATCGTCGCTTCAGTGCTGTGGATTCTGCTCGGCTGGACGGACGGAGGGTCCGCGGTGATTCTGGCCGCTGTGGCGTGCAGCTTTTTCGCCTCGATGGATGACCCGGCGCCGCAGATTTACCGGTTCTTTTTCTGGACCGCGATGTCGGTGGTGTTCGCCAGCCTGTATCTGTTTCTGGTGCTGCCCAACCTGCATGACTTCCCGATGCTGGTGCTGGCGTTTGCTGTGCCGTTCATCTGCATTGGCACCCTGACGGTCAAGCCGCAGTTTTACCTGGGCATGCTGCTGACCCTCGTCAACACCTCGTCCTTTATCAGTATTCAGGGCGCCTACGATGCGGACTTCCTCAGCTTTGCCAACTCCAACCTGGCCGGTCCCATCGGATTGTTGTTTGCCTTCGTCTGGACCCTGATCGCCCGACCGTTTGGTGCGGAATTGGCGGCCAAGCGGCTGACCCGTTTCAGTTGGCGCGACATTGTCGGCCTCACCGAACCGGCCACTTTGGCTGAACATCGGCGATTAGGCATCCAGATACTGGATCGCCTGATGCAGCACTTGCCGCGTCTGGCCATGACCGGTCAGGACACCGGCATCGCGTTGCGCGAAGTGCGCGTGGCGCTCAACCTGCTCGACCTGCTGGCTTACACACCGCGCGTGATCGGGGTACCGCAAGCGTTGCTGCATCAAGTGGTGGCGGAAGTCGGTGAGTATTTCAAGGACTGCCTCAAAGCGGGTGAGCGACTGCCGGCACCGAGCCCGTTGCTGATGACCCTCGACCGCACCCGCCGTGCGCTGGATACGGAATGCGAAGAGGAAGCACGTCTGAATCTGCTGCATGCCCTGAGTGGCCTGCGTCTGGCGTTATTGCCCGGCGTGGAATTCGTCAGCTCGGGCGAACTCGAAGAACCGCTGCCCCATGGCATCGATGGAGCCCCTTTATGATCGGTGATGTGGATCTGAGCGGGGTGTTTCTGCCCACGCTGCTGGTACTGATGGGCATTACGTATGTGTTTTACCTGCTGGTGCACGGGTTGCTGATGCGCCTGCACTTTTACCGTCTGGTCTGGCACCGGGCATTGTTCAACGTGGCTCTCTACGCTTTGCTGCTCGGCGCCGTGGACTCACTCAGTCGATACCTGATGACATGAAAAAACCTTTTTTGACCCTGGGTCGCGTGGTGCTGACCCTGTTGATCGTGACCTTCGCCGTCGTCGTGGTCTGGCGCATGGTGATGTACTACATGTTTGCGCCGTGGACCCGCGACGGGCATATCCGGGCCGACATCGTGCAAATTGCCCCTGACGTCTCCGGGTTGATTCAGCAAGTTGACGTGCGTGACAACCAGTTGGTGACACGCGGTCAAGTGCTGTTCAGCATCGATCAGGACCGTTTCAAACTGGCCCTGCGCCAGGCCAAGGCGGCGGTCGCCGACCGTCAGGAAACCTTGGCTCAGGCACAACGCGAAGCCAAGCGTAATCGTGGGCTCGGCAATCTGGTGCCAGGCGAACAACTGGAAGAAAGCCAGTCCCGGGTGGCACGCGCCGAGGTGGCGTTGATGGAAGCTCAAGTGGCGGTGGACAGTGCTCAATTGAACCTCGACCGCTCGACCATCCGCAGCCCGGTCGATGGCTACATCAACGACCGTGCACCACGTGTGCAGGAATTCGTCACCGCCGGGCGGCCGGTATTGTCGGTGGTGGATAGCAATTCATTCCACATCGACGGCTATTTCGAAGAAACCAAACTGGACGGCATTCATGTCGGCCAGAGCGTCGACATCCGGGTGATCGGCGACCGTGCGCGGCTGCGCGGCCATGTGGAAAGCATCGTTGCCGGCATCGAAGACCGCGACCGCAGCATCGGCAGCAACCTGCTACCCAACGTTAACCCTGCGTTTAGTTGGGTGCGATTGGCACAGCGGATTCCGGTGCGGATTGCCTTCGACGATGTTCCGGCGGACTTCCGCATGATCGCCGGGCGGACCGCGACCGTGTCGATTATCGACGATCCAGCGCAGGAGCCTGCGAAATGAGCAGGGCGTCGGGTTTGGCGGTTGCCGGATTAGGTTTGCTGCTGTCTGCGTGTCAGATGGTCGGGCCAGATTATCATTTGCCCGAAGAGGCGGCTGTCCATCGACCCGACTTGCAGGGCGATCTGGCGGTCGACGGCAAAACGGTGGTGTCCGCACCGGTGCCAGCCGATTGGTGGCGCTTGTACAAGGACTCGCGACTCGACCAATTGGTGCAACAGGCCATGGCGTCCAATACCGATTTGCGTGTTGCGGCGGCCAGTCTGTCGCGGTCCCGCGCTCAGGTCGATGAGGCAGAAGCGGCGGGTGGCTGGAGCGGCGGCGTGAAGATGGGCGCCCAGCGATTGCAGGAGTCCGGCCAGGCGTTCCTGATTCCGGAAAAAGTGCCGGTGGCCAACATCGGTGATATCGGCATAAGCGCGTCGTACCAGTTCGATCTGTTCGGCACGTTGCAGCGCGGCATCGAAGCGGCCAAGGCCAACGCCGATGCGACGCAGGCAGCTGCCGATACGGCTCGCATCACCGTGGTGGCCGACGTGGTCCGGGCCTACACCCAGGTGTGCGCGGCCAATGAGGAGCGGGAGATTGCCCAGCACTCCCTCGACCTGCAGGCCCAGAGCACCACGCTGATCCAGCGCCTGCGCGATGCCGGCCGTGGCGACGAAACCCAGGTCACCCGTTCGCAAACCCAGTTCAAGTCCCTGCGCGCCGACATGCCGCGCTATGAGGCCTCGCGTCAGGCCGGGCTGTATCGCCTGTCGATGTTGCTGGCCAAGCCAGTGGATCAACTGCCGGCTGGCACCGCCACCTGCGACGAGCTGCCGAAAATCGCGCAATTGATTCCGGTGGGCGATGGCGCCGCATTGCTCAAGCGTCGTCCCGATGTGCGGCAGGCCGAGCGCCGGCTGGCGACTGCGACGGCCGGGATTGGCGTCGCCACGGGTGAGCTGTACCCGAACATCAGCATCGGCGCGACCATCGGCACCGTCGGTATCCTCGACGATCTCGGCGACCCGTCCACCAACCGTTGGGGCTTCGGTCCGTCGCTGACCTGGAACGTGCCGACCAACGGCGCCCGGGCACGCATCCGCGAAGCCGAAGCGGTGACCCAGGCGACGCTGGCGCATTTCGATGGGGTGGTGCTCAACGCCATTCGCGAAACCCAGACCAGCCTGGCCCAGTACACCGCTTTGTTGCAACGTCGTGACGCCCTGGCAGACGCCGAGCAATCGGCAAGACTGGCAGCGGACCAGACGCACCGTTTCTTCCAGGCCGGCCGCGAATCGTTCCTCGCGGACCTGCAAGCTACCCGCACCTACACGGATGTCACGGCGCAACTGGCCGCTGCCAACACCCAGGTTGCCGCCAGCCAGATCGATTTGTTCCTCGCACTGGGCGGCGGCTGGGAAAGCGGACGAACGCAAGCCACGAACACCAGCAAACCCTGAGGCCGTTGCTATGCTTTGATTTGATGAAGTCACACTTCGACTTCATCAAATCAAAGCTCGCGTTGGTCATGGGGATTAAAAAGAATGAAAAACCCTTATGCTCCTGGCTTTTGGTGCGCTATTGCGGCATTGGTTTTGCTGTCGGCCACCTATTTCTACGGCATCATGCTGGCCCACCAGATCGACAAGGCACTGGTGTTTCTCGACAGCGCCACCGCGCTCATCGCCGTGATGGCAATCGTGGTGGTGGCCTGGGCTTCAGTCCAGGGCCTGCGCATCAAAAAAAGACAACTCGAACAAGGCAAGACCCTGGTGCTGATCTGGGACACCAAGGTGGCGTTGCGTCGTGTCGAAACGGTGTTTGACCAATATTTCTGGGGCAGCTACTGGCAGCCGGGGCGTACGTTTCAGGAAGTCATGGGTGAGCTCACCGGCACACCGCTGGAAAAAAGCCTCGAAACCTTGAAGAAACAATGCCTGGCGCTGGACAAGCAGGTGTCCGAGGACGGTTGGCACTGGCTCAACAATGCCCGCGAACTCTCGGATGTCGCCACCAAGATGGCACGGGAACGCTATCAACTGGACGTCTGTGATCCACGTTCGGAGGTGACGGGCGGGGCGGTGATCAATCGGGACTTTGAAGTGCTGGTGTATACGTGGACTGCGAGGCTCAAGAGCTTTGATCATCAGCTGGATGAGATGGAAGTGCAGTATTCGTGAGTTTTGTTGGCTGGACTGACGCCATCGCGAGCAAGCTCGCTCCCACATGGGATTTGTGATCGACACACAACCCTGTGGGAGCGAGCCTGCTCGCGATGGCGATTTCATGTCCGCCGAAACTCTCAAGCCCCCGGCGCAGTCCATAGACACTCTTTAACCCTTAATCATTGGGCCGCCCGCTGCGCCTGATGCTAATCTCCACCTCACTTTTAGCGGAGTCGAGCCGTAACCCGTCACGGGTTCAGGGAAGACGACGACACCTTCAAACAACGGACATTGACTGGGTCATACATGAATAAATCAGCAGGCGTGCTTCTTGGAATCGTCGTAGCCATTGGTGCAATCAGCGCGGGCGGTGCCTGGTACACCGGGACCAAAATCGAAGGCGTGTTGAACACCGCCATCGCCGACGCCAACAAAGAGCTGAACGCCGCGCTGGTCGGTTCCAATGGCACGGCATCGCTGGAGCTGGTGTCGCTTGAGCGTCATGTGTTCAGCAGCACCGCGCACTACCGCCTCAAAGGCGAAGGCGAGATGTTTGGTGAAACCGCGGTTGAATTGCTGTTTGCCGACCACATCGAACACGGTCCGCTGCCGTTCTCGCGCCTGGTATCTTTCAAGTGGTTGCCGGTCATGGCCACCAGTCACTACGAACTGGAACGCACCTCGCTCACCGAGAAGTGGTTTGCCTCTGCCAAAGACAAATCCCCGATCACCGGTGTGGTCAATATTGGATACGACAATTCCACCAGCGGCACCCTCGAATTGCAACCGCTGGACGTCGTGCTGGATGACAAATCCACCCTGAAATTCTCTGGTTTGAACCTCGACGTCGCCGCCAGCGCCCAAGCCCAGAAGGTCAAGGCCAACGGCTACATGAACAGCCTGACGCTGAGCACCGTGGCTGAAGATCAAACTCCGGTGAAGGTTGAGCTCAATGGCCTGACCCTGGCCAGCAACCTGGTAAAAAGTACCTACGGCTACTACACCGGCGAGAACACCCTCGAGCTGACGGACAGCCAAACCACCTTTGGTGCCAAGCAATCGGTTCTGGGCCTCAAGAAATTTGAAATGAAGAACCTGACCCAGGAATCGGGCACCAGCGCTTCGGGGCGTGCCGATTACAAGGTGGGTGAAGTGTCGATGAACGGCAAGGCTGTCGGCGCTGCGCAAATGGCCGTGAGCCTGAAAAACCTCGACATACCGGCGACCATGTCGCTGATGCAGATCTACCAGACCAAACTGCAGCCTTACGAGAGAGCCGCCGCCGAGGCTGCTGTGGCCGGTGAGCCGACTCCAGAACTGGTCTTGACCCCGGCCGAAGAGGCGCAAGTCAAAACCGGCCTTGAAAAATTGCTGGCGGCCGGCCCGCAGGTGGCTCTGGAAAACCTGTCGTTCAACACCGCCAATGGTGAAAGCCGCGCGAACCTGGTGCTCGACCTGACCAAACCGCAGACCATGGACCTGCCGCCCGATCAACTGACCTTACAGTTGATTGCGCTGCTGGATATCAATGTGCAAGTGTCCAAGCCAATGCTCGTGGACTTGCTGACCGTGCAAAGCCAACTTGATGGTCAGACTGATGCCAAAGTCATCGCCGATCAGGCCAACGCTACTGCCGATATGTTCAGCAGCATGGCGGTCGGATCGCAATTCGCCAAACTGGACGGAAACAACATCGTCAGCAAATTGCACTACGCCAACAATCAGGTGGAATTCAATGGCCAGAAAATGACCGTAGAAGAGTTTGTCGGCTTCGTGATGAGCAAACTCGGTGGCGGTGCGGAAATCCAGGAATAAAATCCAGGATTCAAAATAACGCCCGGCCTCAGCTATGAAGCAGAAGCCGGGCGTTTTGCTGTCGGGTGTTTGTGCGCTAACCAATGTCCCGAATCAGCTTCCACGCCTCGTCCACCGACAACGGCTGTTTCATGCGTTCGGCGAGCAGCGCCATGGCCCGTTCTTCATCGCAGGCGACCGCTGCGGCCACCACGCCGTTTTTGCCGAACAGGCCTATAAAGGGTGGATGGTAAGGATCACCCTTGAACTCGACCTCGTCCCAGGCTTCGGCGTGGCCAAGGTAGTCGTAGTTTTTACCAAAGTGCCAGGTCCAGAAATACGGCACGTTGAGGTAGTGCTCGTCAGCACCAAGCATATTCGCGGCGGCGATCCGCGCCTGTTGCTGGGCCAGGCGCCAATGCTCGATACGCTGAAGCTGGCCGTTGAGCGGGAAAGTCGCGATATCACCGACCGCCCACAACCCTTCGGTGACGCGCATTCCCCCGTCGACCTTCAGCGACCGGTCTTTTTCCTTGGGCAGATCGGCAAACGCATCGGTTGCAGGGCTGACACCAATGCCGGCCAGCACCAGATCCGCTGGCAAGCGTTGGCCATTGTCCAGGTGCACTGCCTCGACGTTGTTCGCTCCTTCTATATAGGAGGCTTCGCCATCGGTGTGAAATACCACGCCATTGGCCTCATGGAGGGCGCGAATCGCCTTGCCAACGGTTTCGCCGAATTGTGCGGCGAAGGGAATGGCATGACGGGCCAGGACTGTAACGTCCAACCCGTATTCACGCAGGGCTGAAGCGGACTCCATGGCAATAAAGCTGTCACCGATGATCACCGCTCGCTGACCAGGCTTTGCCGCCTGCAGAATTCGCAGCGCCTGCTCTTTGGAGCGCAACACGAACACTTGCGGCAAATCGGCGCCAGGCAGTGTGAGTGGATTGGGCGTGCCGCCTGTGGCAAGCAACGCGGCGTCATAGTTTAGCGATCGACCATTGGTCAGCCGCAGGGTTTTGTTCGACGAATCCAGGCTGGCAACTTCGCCAGTGATGCGCTCAATACGCTGCTCGCGATAAAACTCGTCATCACGCAGCGGCGGGATTTCTTCCGGCGGCATCTCTCCAGCGATGACAAATTTGCTCAGGACGGTGCGGTCGTACCCGGTGTCGGCTTCGCGGTCGATCAGCAAAACTTGGCCGCCGAAGCCTTTTTCGCGCAGCGCTGCCGCACACGCTGTACCGGCGGCCCCGGCCCCGACGATGACAAACGTCCGTTCATCGTCAGCCGGCGGGGTGTGAGCATCGGAATACGGTTGGTCGTCGACCCAGATGTCGCCATCGCGGACTTCCAGCGGATAGCGCTTGAGATTGTCCATAGCCGGCGGCTCGCATAATGCTCCGTCTTCGACCCGAAACGCAGCTTTGTGCCACGGACAAATCAAGCGTCCGTGGCACACCGCACCTTCCGCCAGCGGTGCCCCGGCATGCGGGCATTCGCCTTGATAGGCGCGTAGTTGATCGCCCACTCGCAGCAAAACAATATTGGTGTCCGCGATCCGGGCTTCAAGGCCTCTGTTTTCGGGCACATCGGCGAAAGGGGCGACGCGGTGCAGTGCCATGATGGCTCTCCAGGCAGACGTTTCACTTAAGAGTTTGGCGCGTTACGCGAGGTTCAGCCAATTCCCCGTGCCACCTCACCAACGGTACCGTTATAGTTCGCAAGCCGACGACGGCCCTACACGCACAAGGTGCTGCGCAATGACCCGATTGACCTCTCTTAACCCTTGGTTTGCGGCCGTTGCAGTCGCCCTGTGCGTGCAATTTCCGGCACAGGCCCAGGAACGTTTCACCTTAAATATCCCGGGTGTCACGGATGACCGGCTGTTTACCTCGGCCGCCGCCAGCGATGCTCCGGGTTGTGGCGGGCACAACGCGTCACCTGCGCTGAATTGGAACGCCGGGCCGGCGGGTACGTTGAGTTATGCCATCGTCATGCATGACCCTGACGGGCAGAATGGGCAGGGTGCCGATAATTGGGTGCATTACGGCATCAAAGCCGGCACTCACCAGATCCCGGCCGGTGTAGGAGCAAAATCAGCCCTTGAAGGTATCGGTGGCACCAACATCAAAGGCACCACCGGTTATGTGGGGCCTTGCCCGCCAGTCGGCGACAGTGCGCATCACTACATTATTCAGTTGTACGCGCTGGACCTCGCGCCGGACGCCTTGCCTGCCGGTTTGACGCGCGCGCAACTGCTGGAAAAAATCAAAGGGCATGTACTGAAGAACAGCAGTGTGGTGCGCCGGTATCATCGCTGACATTCAGCCATTTGGCATCAGCGCCCGAAAGCGCGCACTATCGGGCCATAGCCGATGCGTTGGAGGAAGTCGTGGCGAAAAAAATCGATCGCATCGCCCAAATGCTCAACTGCCCCGTGAAAGGGGAGGAGCTAAGGCGGGCAATTACTGAGAGTCGTAAGGATTTTCTCCTTAACCAGCCGGAAGCAGAGGAGGAAGATGAGGACGACTTCGAGGAAGATGAGGAGTGGGACGACGATCTTGACTGGACGACCGAGTAGGAACGCCGCTGGTTAACCCAATCAATACCGATGTGGAGAGCTGCGGTTCAAGTGTTGCGCCTCGCTAAAGGGCGCTGAAAAGGTCTCTGCAGTACAGGTATTTGGAGACGGTAAGAAAGTTCAAAAAGATGCTTGACGAAATATTGGATCGCTGTAGAATTCGCCTCCCGCTGACGAGAGATCGAAAGCGCAAGTGGTTGAAGTTACAAAGGAAACTTTGAAAACTTCTGAAAATAACCGCTTGACAGCAACAGAGGCTGCTGTAGAATGCGCGCCTCGGTTGAGACGAAAGATCTTAACC
>NZ_JAHBDK010000072.1 GCF_019956415.1 Pseudomonas sp. GL-B-19 | reverse complement strand
ACCGATATGTGGCGCGCTACAACAATGTAAGGCGCCACAGCTACAACGGTTACCACTCGCCGGTAGCGGCAGAAAAGATGGCGGCGTGAGAACCGAAAACAATGTCCAAAATTACTGGACCAGATCAGGCTCGCTCCCACATTGGAATTGCGGCAAACCTTCAGACTTCGATCAGGGCGCCCAGCTCACGTTCCAGCTCTTGCGGATCCCCCAGGTTGAGTTCGATCAACCGCCGCAGGCGCTCGATGGACTCCAGGCTGATGTGTTTGCAGACGAAGCCGAGTTGGCCATGATCATCGTGGGCCAGTTGCACATCCATCTTGATGGCAACGTCATCGGTGAGATGAATATCGACGAGGAAATGCCACTCTGGGTTACCCAGCCACGGCTCAGGCTTTTCGATCAGCAACCCCTTGAGCGACAGGTCGATCAACTTCACCGGCCAGATGTATTCCCCCTGACTCAGCTCGGTCCTGGCATCGAACGCGATACGTTTGAAGCGTCGGCGATCGGCTGCGTGTTCGCTCATGGCGCAATCCTCGAATAGGTACGCTGACTATAGTCCCGCATTGTCAAGACCTGCCAGCGCAGGCAGGCGTCTAGACCAATATCAGGGTATGGCCTTTGCCGTCAGGAGAGCTAAACTCGGGGTGGCTGTCTTTCTTGTCCACTCTGGCTGGAATCATAAAATGAAAAATAATAATAATAGCCCGCTACGCCACTTACCCTGGCTTCTGCTGGCAATCGTCGGTGCGTGCGCCTTGGGTGTAGTGGCATTGCGCCGAGGTGAGGCGATCAACGCCTTGTGGATTGTGGTCGCTGCCGTGGCCATTTATCTGGTTGCGTATCGCTATTACAGTCTGTTCATCGCTAACAATGTGATGCAACTCGACCCGCGACGGGCCACCCCCGCCGTACTCAATAATGACGGTCTGGACTACGTTCCGACCAACAAACACATTCTTTTCGGCCACCACTTCGCGGCCATCGCTGGCGCTGGTCCTCTGGTCGGTCCGGTACTGGCGGCGCAGATGGGTTACCTGCCGGGTACTCTGTGGATAATCGCGGGCGTGGTGCTGGCCGGTTCTGTTCAGGACTTCATGGTGTTGTTCATGTCGACCCGCCGTAATGGCCGGTCTCTGGGTGACATGGTCCGTGAAGAAATGGGCCGCATCCCCGGCACCATCGCGCTGTTTGGCTGCTTCCTGATCATGGTCATCATCCTCGCGGTGCTGGCGCTGATCGTAGTCAAGGCCCTGGCCGAAAGTCCGTGGGGTATTTTCACGGTGATGGCGACCATCCCGATTGCGATGTTCATGGGCATTTACATGCGCTACATCCGCCCGGGCCGCATCGGTGAAATCTCCGTGGTCGGCGTGCTGTTGTTGCTGGGTTCGATCTGGCTTGGTGGGCAGATTGCTGCTGACCCGGTCTGGGCCAAGGCGTTCAGCTTCACCGGGATTGAGATCACCTGGATGTTGATTGGCTACGGTTTTGTAGCGGCAGTGTTGCCGGTGTGGCTGATTCTGGCGCCGCGTGACTACCTGTCGACCTTCCTGAAAATCGGCACCATCGTTGCTTTGGCGATTGGCATTCTGGTGACCATGCCCGAGCTGAAAATGCCGGCGCTGACCCAGTTCATCGACGGTACAGGGCCGGTGTGGAAGGGCGGTCTGTTTCCGTTCCTGTTCATCACCATCGCTTGTGGTGCGGTCTCGGGTTTCCACGCACTGATCTCCTCCGGCACCACGCCGAAGCTGCTGGATAACGAAACCAACGCCCGTTACATCGGTTACGGCGGCATGCTGATGGAATCGTTCGTCGCCATCATGGCCATCGTTGCCGCCTCGGTGATCGAACCGGGTGTGTACTTCGCGATGAACAGCCCGCCAGCCGTGGTCGGCGGTGATGTGGTGGCGGTGGCGCAAGCGGTCAGCAGCTGGGGGTTTGCCATTACACCGGAAGCCCTGCAAGCGGTGGCCCATGACATCGGCGAAACCACCATCCTGGCCCGTGCCGGTGGTGCGCCGACCCTGGCAGTGGGTATCGCGCAGATCCTGCACAGTGTCCTGCCGGGTGAAAACACCATGGCGTTCTGGTACCACTTCGCGATCCTGTTCGAAGCACTGTTCATCCTGACAGCTGTCGACGCTGGCACCCGTGCCGGACGTTTCATGCTCCAGGACTTGCTCGGTTCCTTCGTGCCGGCGCTGAAACGTACCGAATCCTGGACCGCCAACCTGATCGCCACCGCCGGTTGTGTAGCGATGTGGGGTTGGTTGCTCTACCAGGGAGTGATCGATCCATTGGGCGGCATCAACACCTTGTGGCCGCTGTTCGGCATCTCCAACCAGATGCTCGCCGGTATCGCGCTGATGCTCGGCACCGTTGTGCTGATAAAAATGAAACGCCAACGCTATATCTGGGTGACGTTGGTGCCCGCGGCCTGGCTGCTGATCTGCACCACCACCGCAGGCTTCATCAAGCTGTTCGACGCCAATCCGGCGATCGGCTTCCTGTCGCTGGCCAAGAAATACAGCGATGCGCTGGCCAATGGTCAGATCCTCGCTCCAGCCAAGGACATCACGCAGATGCAACACGTGATCTTCAATGCCTACACCAACGCAACGCTGACGGCGCTGTTCTTGTTCGTGGTCTTCAGTATCCTGTTCTACGCACTCAAGGTCGGCATTGCCTCTTGGGGTAAAAAAGAGCGTACGGATAAAGAATCGCCATTCCAGGCCCTGCCGGACGCGTAATCGAGGATTGCAAACATGTTCAATGACCTGAGTCGCCTCGGTAAATACCTCGGTCAGGCCGCGCGCCTGATGGTCGGCATGCCCGACTACGACACCTACGTCGAGCATATGCAAACCAAACACCCGGACAAACCGGTGATGAGCTACGAGATGTTCTTCCGCGAACGCCAGGAAGCTCGTTACGGTGGCAAGGGTGGGCCGAAGTGCTGTTGATACTCGGCATTTAGGCGACACATCATCTCTGTAGGAGTCCGGCTTGCCGGCGATAGCGATCTTCGGGACGCCATCGCCGGCAAGCCGGGCTCCTACAGTTTTTTGCGCATGGGAGATTTTCGTTTTGTTCACACCAATCCCGGTAACAATCCTCAGCGGCTTCCTCGGCGCTGGCAAGACCACGCTGTTGCGCCACCTGCTTAAAGCCGAGCACGGGCTGAAAATCGCCGTGATCGAAAACGAATTCAGTGATGCCGGTATCGATACCCAACTCTTGGGTGACGAGCCGGTACAAGTCATGACGCTGTCCAACGGCTGTGTCTGCTGCACCATCCACACCGATCTGACCAAAGCGCTTTACCTGTTGCTCGAACGCCTGGACAGCGGCGACATCGCTTTCGACCGTCTGGTGATCGAATGCACCGGCCTGGCCGATCCGGCTCCGGTGGCGCAAACCTTCTTCATCGACGAAGAACTGCGCGAGCGCTACATCCTCGACGGCATCATCACCCTGGTGGACGCGGCGCACGCCGAGACTCACCTGACCCAAACCATCGCCCAGGCGCAAATCGGTTTCGCCGACCGCTTGCTGGTGAGCAAACGCGATCTGGTGGACGAGCCGACGTTCACTGCATTGAGTGAGCGCCTGACCCGCATCAATCGACGCGCACCGATCCGCGTGGTGGATCATGGCAAGATCGATTTGGCCGAATTGCTCGACGTACGCGGTTTTAACCTGAATGCCGACCTCGGCGGCGGCGTGAGTTTGCGCCCGGTGAGCAAAGCACCTTCCATTGACCGCATTTCCAGTCTGGTGCTGCGCACCGACAAGCCGCTGGATATCGACAAACTCAGTGAGTTCATGAACGAACTGCTGGAAGACCATGGCAAGCAGTTGCTGCGTTATAAAGGGGTGTTGAACATCCTGGGTGAGCCGCGACGGATGGTGTTTCAAGGTGTCCTGAAATTGTACGGATTCGACTGGGACACGGATTGGGCAGAGGGCGAGGCGCGGGAAAGTGTGATCGTATTTATTGCCGATGATTTGCCGGAAGAGAAGATTCGTGAGGGGTTTGCGCGGGTGGCGGCGGAGTAAGGCCAGGCATGTTCAGTGGGCCTGATGCCGTCATCGCGAGCAGGCTCGCTCCCACAGGGGGAATGCATTCCAAATGTGGGAGCGAAACCTCCTCGCGATGGCGATTTAACCGGCCACACGATTCTGGCTGAGTGACAGTTCCGAGCTCAGCAACATCTCTTCCAAATGATCCAGATGCTGACTCAGCAAAGAGACCGCCTTCACCTCATCCCTATGCTCCACCGCCACCAAAATCCCCTGATGCACCTGCCAATCGCAATAATTCGCTACCCGTCCATCAAGCTGCGCAATCGCCAGCGACGTCACTGGCACCAGGCTGTCCAGAAAATGCGTCAATGGAGCATTTCCAGCCATTTTTGCCAGCTGTAAATGAAACTCCCCCGATAACCGAATCGCCGAACCACGCTCGGTACATTCGCGCTCGCTATCGATCAAGGCACTCAGGCTTATCAAGTCTTGCAGACGCCGGTGCTGGCAGGCCAACTGCACCAACGTGATCTCGGCCAGCCGCCGTGCATGCAACGTTTGCCGGACCTGCTCGACATCCGGCGCAGCAACACGAGGCCGATGATTCGCCCGAAGTACGACAATCTGTTGATGAGCCAATTGCGCCAGCACCCCCCGAATATCACTGCGTCGAACGCCAAACATCTGCGCCAGACTTTCTTCGGTAAAGCGACTGCCCGCATCAATGCGCTGTTCGAGAATCGCATCGAAAACCCGTGAGTACAGATCTTCCTCCCGCTTTGGGAAGGGCAGGGCAACTAGAGTCTGCGGTGAAGCGAAGCTGTTCATGGCCTGTCTCCGGTTCCAAAGGTTTCAACTGCCGAGGTTGTCGTCCGGGATGTTCAATTCGATGCCCATCCGCTGCCCTTCGCGAAGAATGTGTCGGCGCATTTCGGCGCTGGCCTGGGCGCTGTTCTTGCTGCGGATCGCGCGCACCACGGCTTCGTTTTCTTCAAGACGTTCGGCCAAGTGTTCCGGCGAGTTACGCAACACTTCAGCGCTTTGCTTGAGTGCGTTGCTGGTCTGCTGCACCACGCTCTGGAAAATCGGGTTCGACGTCAGCGTGAACAATTCTTCGTGGAAGGCGATGTAGGCGTTGACCCCGGCCTCGGCGTCGTTGGCTTCCAGCGCTTCGCGCATATCCATCAGGGTCAGGCGCAGTTGCCCGACTTCCTTGCTGCTGATCGACTGCGCCACCAGACCGACGATGAACGGCTCAAGGGTGTAGCGCAGTTGCAGCACGTCTTCCAGGCTCGCGCCCGCCACTGCGCTGTCGTGGCTTTGGCTGTCACTGAGGTGGGCGTCCAGCACCACCACGCCTTTGCCCGGCATGGAACGCACAAGGCCCAGGGTTTCCAGCACGATCACCGCTTCCCGCAGGCTCGGACGGCTGATACCCAGTTGTTCGGCCAGTTCACGCTGTCCCGGCAACATCTCGCCGGAGCGCCACTGACCGCGGGCCAGTGCGGCCCGAAGTTTTTCTACGACTGAATTGACGACCGTTGAAGTGGTAATCACGGGTTGCTCCATGGATAAAGGCAGGGGAGCCCGCCGTCTGGAGGGCTCCCACATGATTCAAAATTCCTGCTGATGCGCCGGCGCGACCGGTTTTCTCGGTTGGAAGGTATAACCCACCTGACCAGAAAGCACCTTGTTCGCGCGCTGGATATCGATGTCCTTCTCCCAGCGGGCGATGGCCACGGTGGCGACGCAGTTGCCGATCAGATTGGTCAGCGCGCGGCCGATCCCCATGAACCAGTCCACCGCGAGCACCAACACCAGGCCGACCACCGGAATCGCCGGGATCGCGGTCAATGTTGCCGCCAGGATCACCAGCGCCGAGCCGGGAATCCCGTGGGCACCTTTGGAGGTGATCAGCGACACCAGCAAAATGGTCAGCAGGTCAGTCATGGCCAGCGGCGTGCCGGTGGCGTTGGCAATGAACACGATGGCCAAGGTCAGGTAGATCGAGAAACCGTCAAGGTTGAACGAGTAACCGGTGGGAATCACCAGCCCGACCGTCGAGCTGCCGATGCCCAGATGCTCAAGCTTGCGCATGATTTGCGGCAACACGGCGTCGGATGAAGCGGTGCCCATGACGATTAGCAGTTCTTCGCGCAGGTACTTGAGCAGCGGCCACATCCGCAGGCCGGACAGACGCATCACCAGCCCCAGAATCAGCGACACAAACGCCACGCAAGTCAGGTAAAACAGGCCGACCAGGCTGCCCAAATGCTGCAGCGAATCCAGGCCATATTTGCTGGTGGTGAAAGCGATGGCGCCAAACACACCAATCGGTGCCAGGCGCACGATCATGCCCATGATGCGAAAGATCACGTGGCTCAGCTCATTGATCAGCCGGGAGATGCCCGAGGCCGCTTCACCCACCAGGTTCAGCGCACTGCCGAACAGCACCGAGAACAGCAGCACCTGCAGAATGTTGTTGTCAGCGAAGGCGCCAATCACCGAAGTCGGGATCAGGTCCATCAGGAATTGCGTGGTGGTGTGCATGTGCTGGCCGCGCTGGGCGATGTCACCCATGTCGGCGGCGGAGAGCTGATCCAGATGAATGTTCGCGCCGCTGCCGATGCCGGTGCTGAAGGCGAACACCAAGCCGATCACCAGGGCGATGGTGGTCAGGATTTCAAAGTAGATCACCGATTTCAGGCCGATGCGGCCGACTTTCTTCAGGTCGCCGGCACCGCTGATGCCGCTGACCACCACGCAGAACACGATCAGGCCGATGAGCATCTTGATCAGTTTGATGAAACCGTCGCCGAGCGGTTTGAGCTGGGCCGAGTATTCAGGAAGGGTCAGCCCGCAGACGATGCCGAGCACCAGTCCGAGAACCACTTGAAGGAAGATTGAACGCGAGCACCATCTGAGCATGGGAGGAATCCTGGTCGGTGTCCTGGCGGCCTTACGCTTAAGCGCATCAGATTCAGGACTTAATTATTGTGGTCTTACCGGTATGTCCAGTGCAGGCGCAGTGTACGCTGGGTTTTTTCAGGATTACAAGAGTGGATACAAAAATTGGCATGACCGGTCTGACCGGTTGCGCCGACCCCTGTAGGATCCGACAAGCCAGCTCCTACAGGGGGAAAGCGATAAATCGCAGACGAAAAAAAACCGGCCATTCACTGGCCGGTTTTTTCATTGCTGCGGTTTAGCGGGCTGATCAGGCGCCGTACACCGGCAGCTTCTTGCAGATAGCCTTGACCTTCTCACGAACGGCGTCGATCACCGCTTCGTTGTTCAGGTCTGCCAGGATGTCGCAGATCCAGCCGGCCAGTTCCATGCACTCTGCTTCCTTGAAGCCGCGAGTGGTCACAGCCGGAGTGCCGAAGCGCAGGCCGGAGGTGACGAACGGGGAGCGAGGGTCGTTAGGCACGGAGTTCTTGTTCACGGTGATGAACGCTTTGCCCAGAGCGGCGTCGGCGTCTTTACCGGAGATTTCCTGCTTGATCAGCGACAGCAGGAACAGGTGGTTCTCGGTACCGCCGGAGACCACGTCGAAACCGCGCTCGATGAACACGCCGGCCATAGCTTTGGCGTTTTTCACCACTTGTTGCTGGTAGGTCTTGAACTCAGGCTGCAGCGCTTCCTTGAAGCAGATCGCTTTGGCGGCGATCACGTGCTCCAGCGGGCCACCCTGGGCGCCCGGGAATACCGCGGAGTTCAGCTTCTTCTCGATGTCGGCGTTGGCGCGAGCCAGGATCAGGCCGCCACGTGGACCGCGCAGGGTCTTGTGCGTGGTGGTAGTCACGACGTCAGCGAATGGCACCGGGTTCGGGTAGACGCCAGCGGCGACCAGACCGGCCACGTGGGCCATGTCGACGAACAGGTAAGCGCCCACTTTGTCGGCGATTTCGCGGAAACGCGGGAAGTCGAGGATCTGCGAGTAGGCAGAGAAACCGGCCACGATCATTTTCGGCTTGTGCTCAACCGCCAGACGCTCGACTTCGTCGTAGTCGATCAGGCCGTTGGCGTCGATGCCGTACTGGATGGCGTTGTACAGCTTGCCGGAGGACGAAACGCTGGCACCGTGGGTCAGGTGACCACCGTGGGCCAGGCTCATGCCCAGGATGGTGTCGCCAGCCGACAGCAGGGCCAGGTAAACGGCGCTGTTGGCTTGGGAACCGGCGTGTGGCTGAACGTTTGCGTAATCGGCGCCGAACAGTTCTTTGGCACGGTCGATGGCCAGTTGCTCGACGACGTCGACGAACTCGCAACCACCGTAGTAGCGCTTGCCCGGGTAGCCTTCGGCGTACTTGTTGGTCAGTACCGAGCCTTGAGCTTCCATCACCGCTGGGCTGGTGTAGTTTTCTGAAGCGATCAGCTCGATGTGTTCTTCCTGGCGCTGAGCTTCTTGCTCCATGGCGGCAAAAAGGTCGGCGTCGTACTTGGCAATAGTCAAATCACGGCTGAACATGGCGGTCCTCAAGGATCGGGGGCAGAAAAGGGGGGCATTCTAACCCAATGGGTTTTAGATGGCATATGAAAGGACATCATGTCGCGGACAAGTGGTGTTCATGCGGGGATCAGCGGTGAACGTGCCGACCCCTTCGCGAGCAGGCTCGCTCCCACAGGGAAATGCATTTCAAAATGTGGGAGCGAGCCTGCTCGCGAAGGGGCCATCTGCCCCACTGAAAGAATCAGTCGAACATGAACAGCGCATCATTGCTGAACTGCGCTTCAAACTGGCCGGGTGGCATCGGCCGGCCGAACAGATAGCCCTGAACCTCATCACAACCATGTTCACGCAGGAAGTCCAGTTGCTCGTGGGTTTCCACGCCCTCGGCGATCACCGCCAGATTCAGGCTGTGAGCCATGGCGATGATCGCCCGGGCAATTTGCGCATCCTGTTCACCGGACGGCAGGCCATCGACAAACGTACGGTCGATTTTCAGCACGTCGATCGGGAATTGCTTGAGGTAGTTGAGCGATGAATAACCAGTGCCGAAGTCGTCGACCGCGATGCTCAGGCCGAGGTTTTTCAACCCGGCGAGAATCTGCATCGCCTCGCTGACTTCGCGCATCAGGATACTTTCGGTCAGCTCCAGCTCCAGGCACGCCGGCGGCAGGCCGGTTTCCTTGAGGATGGTGGCGATTCGCGTGCCCAACTGGCCGTCCGAGAACTGCCGCGCCGAAATGTTCACTGAAACCTTCGGCACACGGACCTTCGTCTGGTGCCAGGTCTTGAGCTGACGGCACGCTTCGCTGATCACCCAGTCACCGACATCCACCACCAGGCCGAGCTCTTCGAGTACCGGTATGAAGTCCCCCGGCGGCACCAGCCCGCGTCGCGGATGACGCCAGCGCAGCAAAGCTTCGGCACCAGTCAATCGTTTGCCATCGCCGCTGAACTGCGGTTGGTAATACAGCACGAATTCGTTCTGTTCGAGGGCATGGCGAAGGTCGCTTTCCAGCTCCAGACGTTCCAGGGCGCTGGCGTTCATGTCCGCCTGATAAAACTGGAAGTTGTTCTTGCCGCGTTCCTTGGCGTGGTACATCGCGGTGTCGGCGTTCTTCATCAACTGGCTGAGTTCGTTGCCGTCTTGCGGGCTCAGGGCGATCCCGATGCTGGCCGTGACGAAGAACTCGCGGCCTTCCAGCACAAAGGGTTTCACCAGGCTGGCGAGAATCTGTTCGGCCACATGAATCGCCCGATTCAGAGCGATTTCGCGGTTGACCCGTGGCTGCAGCAGCAAGGTAAATTCGTCGCCGCCCATGCGTGCCACGGTGTCGTCATCATCGACGCAGCCAAGCAGGCGCGTGGCCATTTCCTTGAGCATGCGGTCGCCGGCGGCGTGACCGAGGGAGTCGTTGATCGGCTTGAAACGGTCCAGGTCGAGGAACATCAACACCACCCAGGACTTCTGCCTTTCCGCCGATTGCAGCGCGGTGTGCAGGCGATCCTGAAACAGCGTGCGGTTGGGCAGATGGGTCAGGGCGTCGTAGTAGGCGAGGCGGTGAATCCGCTGTTCACTGGCTTTACGTTCACTGATGTCGCTGAAGAAGCACACGTAACTGGCCAGATCACCTTCATCGTCGAGCACGGCCGTGATGCCGACCCAGGCCGGGTAGTGTTCGCCGTTGCGTCGTCTGAGCCAGACTTCGCCTTCCCAGGTGCTGTGCTGATGAAGGTGCTTGAGCACGTAGCGCAGATGCGATTCCTGATGCTCGTCGACGGTCAGCATGTTCGGCAACTGGTCGAGCACTTGCTCCACGGCATACCCGCTGACGCGACTGAAGGCTTCGTTGGCCTGAACGATGTAACCGGCCGGGTCGGTGATCAGAATGGCCGAGGTCGAGTGTTCAAACACCGTGGCTGCCATGCGCAGGTCTTTCTCGGCCCGACGCTGCTGGCTGATGTCGCGACCGACACCGAGCACGCCTTCGAATGCGCCGTGTTCGTCCCAGACCAGCACCACCCGCAGCTCGATGGGAATCTTGCGCCCGTCGGCCCGCAGACAATCGAACAGAAACAATTGGGTCTGCACCTGGCTGCGCAACAGCGCCAGTTGCTCGGGTTTATCCAGCGCTTTGCCAACCCGATCCATCAGACTGAAGATGCCGGTCAGTTGCTGCGGGTTGGCAATGATCGATTGCCAGCCGTTCTGGAAGATCCACTCCGCGTCGTAACCGAGCACTGCCTGCACCGAAGGGCTGACGTAGTTGAGCGACAGCTTGCTGTTCGTAGAGAAAATCACGTCGCTGATGCTTTCGGCGAGCATCCGGTAACGCTGCTCGCTATCGCGCAACGACTCACTGGCTTCGATCTGATCGGTGATGTCCTTGGCCACACCAATAATGCGCGTGACCTGATTGTGCTTGTCCCGTGCCAAGGCTTGTTCGCGAATCTCGAACCGCCGCCATTGGCCATCACGGTGGCGGAAGCGCAGTTGGCACTGCATCAATTGGCTGTAACCACCCTGGCGCTGGATCTGGCGTGAGCGGTGGTAAAAATCGGCGTCTTCGGGGTGCAGCAGGATCTCCCAGAAATACTCACCCATTTGATGCAGTTCAGTGCGGTCGTAACCCAGGGTGTGCCCCAGGTGGTGGTTGCTGAAAATCATCCGCTGGCTGATCACGTCCTGCACATACAGGTGATCCGGCACGGTGCGCACCACATCGGACCAGAAGCTTTCACGTTCCAGCAGCGACAGCTCGATCAGTTTGCGGCTGGTGATGTCGGTGATGCTAAGGATCACGGCTTTATAGTCGTCCTGATCGACCGGCAGGTGCAGGACCAGCCACAAATGCTGATCGCGGTCATGGGCGTCCTGCAGTTTGATTTCCAGCTCAAGCTGCTTCTGCTGGTTGAACACCGCTTCGAGCACTTGATTGCCGATGGCGGTGCCGTCCAGCGGGTTGCCGTCGATCAGCAGGTTCCAGGCTTGATCGCAAGATTTGACGTTGAGCAGTTGCAGGGCAACCTGGTTGACCTCGGTGATGTGCAATTGCTGAAGCAGTTGCCGACGTTGTTCCGGGGAATCAAGCCAGGTTTGCAATTGTTCGCGGCTGTGCAGCTGAGCCTTGTCGAAAAAGTTCTTGAGCCCGGCCACGTCGAGTACGCAGAGGGCAACGCCGGTGCCTTCGAAAATGTCCTGATAACGTCGACGGCCCTCATTCAGTTGGCGTTGACGCCGGCGCATGTTCAGCAGCGCAATGAATGGCAGTAGAGAAAGCGCCAGGCCCAGCAGGCATTTGCCAATGAACGCCGGCAGCAGGTCTTCGAGCACGCGATGCCGATCAAACAACCCACGCAGTTGCCAGTCGCTGTTGCTCAAGGGAACGGTCAGCACACTGCTGGCCAGTTCATCCGGCGTCAGCACGGTTGGCTTGCTTGAGGGCAATGCATCATTGCGGCTGATGATCTGGCGATTGACCCGGTTTTCCACCAGCCACAGCGGGCGGATACCGGCTTCGTCTTGTTTGATCAGGCCTGAGAAAAAGGTCGGCGTCAGGCGCAGGGCCCAATAGCCTCGGGTGCTACCGCTGGCTTGATGCAACAGTAGATGCACCACCGAACCGTCATCGGCGTTGCTGAAGTAGTGCGCCTGGGCATGACTGCGCCGGACCAGTTCTCTCAGGTAATCGGCGTCCTGGTTGTCATCGGCGCTGTCGCTGAGGATTTTTCCGGAAGGGCTGAGCAACACCAGGCTGCGCAGCTCGGGCAATGACCGTTGCAGCTTGCGCAGCAGCGCCTGCTGTTCGTCGGCGCTTTGCGGTTGTTCGACGATCGGTAGCAGGTTGAGGGCGATCTGAGCGTTGAGCGCCATGTTCAGGCTGACTTGCGCGGCCAGATCGGCGGTGTAATCGATGGTGTATTGGCGTTGGCTTTTCTGGGTTTCGCGAAGCTGATCCAGCAACTGCCAGAACAGCAGGGCGAGCAGCAACAGGACGAGGGTGGCCAGTGTGCCCTTCAAGGTTCCGCGCAGGGGTGAGCCGGTCGCAGGACTGGGGGCGCTCACGGAAACGGGCGGAGTGGCATTAGACAAACTGAAATCCTGCGGTTTGGCTGGGCTGGCGCGACGTGCACTATAAGTCGCGCGCCCGAAGGGCGGCTAGCATGCCTTGAGTTGTGGCGAAGTGCCAGTCCCGCTCGGCTGGACTGCCTTCCGTCAATCAGGTAGCTTTGCCGGTTACGCGGGAGCGTTCCAGCTCTTAGGGGGCATTCTCAATTAGTTTCCGCGCCGCGCCGGGTCTGCTGTTGTGCAGGGCAAGGCGCGAGAAGCGTGGTTTGGTCATTCCAAATAAGCTTCGAGCAACGCAGCCCTGCACAACAGCAGGCCTTGGAAAGGGAGCAACCATTCCCAGCGGCCTGCGCCTTGCCTGGCCCGCTTTAAGGCGACAACACGGCGCGGAAACTAATTGAGAACGCCCCCTAAACTCAGACTTTTTCAGCGCGCACGCATTGATCCCCATCAATCGGACGACGCGCACGGTCTGGTCGGGCTTCGCCTGCGCTCCAATCATTCATCTGTCACTGACCCAAGGTTCTCCATGGCTCAATACGTCTTCACCATGCATCGGCTGGGCAAAGTTGTTCCGCCGAAGCGGGAAATCCTGAAAAACATTTCTCTGTCGTTCTTCCCTGGCGCCAAGATCGGTGTACTCGGCCTCAACGGTTCGGGTAAGTCCACGCTGCTGAAAATCATGGCCGGCGTCGACACCGAGTTCGAGGGCGAGGCCCGCCCGATGCCAGAGCTGAACATCGGCTACCTGCCACAGGAACCGATCCTGGATCCGACCAAGACCGTGCGTGAAGTGGTCGAGGAAGCGGTCAGCGTGATCAAGAACGCCCAGGCACGCCTGGACGAGGTTTACGCGGCTTACGCTGAAGAAGATGCCGACTTCGACAAACTGGCGGCAGAACAGGCCAAGCTCGAAGCCATCCTGCAAGCCAGCGACGGTCACAACCTTGACCGCCAACTGGAAGTCGCCGCCGATGCGCTGCGTCTGCCGGCGTGGGACGCCAAGGTCGAATTTCTCTCTGGTGGTGAAAAGCGTCGTGTGGCCCTGTGCCGCCTGCTGCTGTCCGCCCCTGACATGTTGCTGCTCGACGAACCGACCAACCACCTGGACGCCGATTCCGTCGCCTGGCTGGAGCACTTCCTGCACGATTTCCCGGGCACCGTGGTTGCGATCACGCACGACCGTTACTTCCTGGACAACGTTGCCGGCTGGATTCTGGAACTCGACCGCGGCGCCGGTATTCCGTACGAGGGCAACTATTCGGGTTGGCTCGAAGCCAAGTCCGATCGTCTGGCGGCCGAATCCAAGCAGCAGTCGGCTCACGAAAAGGCCATGAAGGAAGAACTGGAGTGGGTGCGCAAAGGCGCCAAGGCCCGCCAGTCGAAATCCAAGGCTCGTCTGCAACGCTTCGAAGAAATGCAATCGCAGGAATTCCAGAAGCGCAGCGAAACCAACGAGATCTACATCCCGGCCGGTCCGCGCCTGGGCGACAAGGTCATCGAATTCAAGAACGTCACCAAGGGCTACGGCGATCGCGTGTTGATCGACAACCTGTCGTTCTCCATGCCTAAAGGCGCCATCGTTGGCGTGATCGGCGGTAACGGTGCCGGTAAATCGACCCTGTTCCGCATGTTGATGGGCAAGGAAACGCCGGACTCGGGCAGCATCGAAGTCGGCGAAACCGTGCAGTTGGCGTGTGTCGATCAGAGCCGCGAAGACCTGGATGGCAGCAAGACTGTATTCCAGCAAATCTCCGAAGGTTCGGATCAGATCCGCATTGGCAACTACGAGATCCCGTCGCGTACCTACGTCGGTCGCTTCAACTTCAAGGGCGGCGATCAGCAGAAGTTCGTCAAAGACCTGTCCGGTGGTGAGCGCGGTCGCTTGCACCTGGCCCTGACCCTGAAAGAGGGCGGCAACGTCCTGCTGCTCGACGAACCGTCCAACGACCTTGACGTTGAAACCCTGCGTTCTCTGGAAGAAGCCCTGCTGGACTTCCCGGGCGCCGCCATTGTGATCTCTCACGATCGGTGGTTCCTTGACCGCGTCGCGACGCACATCCTGGCGTACGAAGACGACTCGCAAGCGGTGTTCTTCGAAGGTAACTACAGCGAATACGAAGCCGATCGCCGCAAGCGTCTCGGCGAAGCGGCTACTCAGCCGCATCGTGTACGGCACAAAAAACTGGCCTGATCGGGGCTGGTTGCATGAAAAGCGGAGCCTTCGGGCTCCGTTTTTTTATGGGCGCTCAGTGATACCGTGGTGCGGCCATCGCTAGCAGGCTAGCTCCCACAGTGGATTTGTGTCGATCACATAACCCCTGTGGGAGCTAGCCTGCTAGCGATGGCGGCCAAAAGGTCACCCAATCTCTATATGCAAAACCTCAATCACCAAATCCCCCACCGGCCGCTTCCACACCACCTCATCCCCCACCTGCGCGCCCAGCAACGCCCGCCCCAACGGCGAGCCCCAATTGATCAACCCGCTGGCGGCATCCGCCTGATCCTCGCCCACCAACTGCACACGCTGCTCGCTGCCCTGTTCATCGGCAAAGGTCACCCAGGCGCCAATCTGTACCTTGTTGATCGAGGAGGCCGGCACGACCAACTGAGCGCTTTGCAGGCGCTGATTGAAATACCGCCAGTCACGCTCAAGATCAGCCTGGCGCTGTTTGTCGGCCAGTTCACCTTTCGCGCTCTGTTCATTGATCAGGTTTTGCACCTCGGCGACTTTCGCCTGCAATTGGGCCAGGCCCGTGGGCGTGACGTAATTGGGCTGCGCGCTGACCTGCCGTTCGACCGGCTGATCGGCTTGCGCGGCGGCGTTATCTTCGTTGACGAATGCCCGGCTCATGATTTTCTCCCGTTATAGGGTTTGGGCCATTTTGGCAGGTATGTAGGAGCACAGCTTGCTGGCGATGGCATCACCCGGTCTATCTGAATAACCGCATTGATGCCATCGCCAGCAAGCTGGGCTCCTACAGGTTACGCGGGGTGGTTAGTAGTGATACCACTTCACCTCAAGCATCACTTCGTTCTCGGGGGTGGCGAGGTGGCTGAATTCGCGCTGGGCGCTCAGGCGCAGCCCCAGGTTGCGTGATAGCTCCCACTGCTGATTCAGGCTGATGCTACGGCGCACTTCACCATTGCTGAAGAAATCGCCTTTGGTCTCCAGACTGAAATTGCCCAGCGGGTTTTTCCACAGCACGCCGGTGTTGAAACCCGCCGCCGGGGCGATGAAACCGGCGAATTCGTTATTGTGTTCAATGCGCGCGGTACCCAAGGCAAAACCGAGCATGTCGTCGCCCAGTTGCCAGGTACCGCCGCCTCCGCCATTGATGTGACTGACCAGGGTTTCGTCGTCATGTTTGCCCGGCACGCGTTCCAGGCCGCCAGTCACCTGCCATGACAACGGTTGCAGCAGCTCGCTGCGGGGGGTGAAGGAGCGAATCGTCGCCAGATCCAGCTGTTGAAACTGCCAGTGATTGTCTTCGTACTGGCGCAGTTTCATTTGCAGGATTTCAATTTGTGCGCCGAGCGGGAAGCTCTCGGCGTTGTCGTTGAGATCGTGATAGGCCATGCGCAGACCGTATTCGCCGAACGCCTTGTCACCCCGGGTGCCGACGCCGGCCTGCCAGGTGCGGGATTCATGACCGTCCTCGGGCAGGCCGGGTTGCGGGATGTCCAGTTCCGGTGCCGGGTTCTGGTTGATCGCCCGCAGCAATTCAAAACTGCGCTGAGCCTGCGCGGGGTCGCGTTCCTGGCCGTTGGCACGGTAGCGCTCCAGACGATAGGCCGCGTCGATGATCAGCGCCTGGCGATCCTTGGGTTGCGCCTTGAAAGCGGGTTCTTGCAACTGTTTCTGGTCAGCGCTGACTTTCAACACCCATTGCAGTTCATCAGGATTCAGCGGTTCGGCACGACTTAACAACTCACGCTCGCGGGACGGGCGATATTGAATCGATTCCACCAAACCGGCGGCTTTCACGGCTTTGACGGTGTCGGTAGGAATCGCTGTCAGCGGGAATTGCTCAGTCAGCCGCAGACTGGGCCGCGCCACTTGCAGCAATTCAAGCAAGCGATAGGAGCAGTTTTCGTCGAAGAAGAAATAGTCGAACCGGACCTGCTTCAGCTCCCAGACGTGCTCGACCATGCGTTCGGTTTCTGGCGGGGTCAGGTTCAGCCGGTACTCCCACAAGTCACGGTTCTCGAGGCTGCGGTATTCCGAGAGTTTTTCCTGATAGGGCACGAGCGAAAAAAGCCCCGGATAGCCACCCATCAAGCCTTTCCAGGCGAAGAGGATGCTGTTGTCCGAACCTTCGATGAAGGCGCCGAAGTTGATTGCGTAACTGAGCAGGGCCGTGTGGTCGCTTTGCACATCCGCTTGGTCAATGCGCAGCAACGTGTGGCCGAACATCGATGATGGACTGTTCAAGTAAGCCGCCGGGAAAATCATCACCGCACTGTGCGGCGAGACGTCCTTGAACCATTGCTTGAACTCAGTGCAGGCAAGCGTCGGCAGACCGGTCAGGTTGAGCTGCGCCTTCAGCCAGCGGGTACGGGCCGGATAGACACATTGGGCGTGTTGTTCGCCAGCACTGGCCGAGGCGTACAACGCTTGCACGGTGGCGGCCAGTTCACGGTCGGGGTGTTCGTTGCCGTCGGGCGCCAGGAAGAACGCCTTGTCGCTGATATAACTGCGCCAGCCGCCGAGCTTGGCGGTTTCGTAGTGTCCCAGAGAAATCCAGAAGGGGTCATTGGCCAATTGCTGCAAACGTTGAGGGTCGATGTGCGGCGCAGCAGACAGCGGGGCGCAGACACAGAGCGCCAGCCAGGCAAGGCGTTTGAGCATAGTGGGCAACTTAAGTCGAAAAAACAAAGACCCAAAGAGGGGCGGGCCAAAAAAATAAATCCGCTCCCCGAAAGGAGCGGGCGGGTCGAGCTTAAGCTTGAGTGGCGTACTTGGCGAGACGCGGATCGTTCTTCAGAACGGCCAGGGTGTTGGTATGCACGTCTTCAGCGGTCACATCCGCCTTGCTGAAAATTTGCTGGAAATGCTCGTGAGTCACGGCGGCGAAATGCGCACGGTCTTCCGGTGCCACGCCCAGGACCACGGCGTAAGTGGTCAGCGCTTCGCCCTGACCTTTAGCCATGTCTTCGGACAGCTCGTTCATCATGCCATTCATGGCAAACCAGGATTTTCCGCCGTAGGTCAGCGACGAATTCGTTGCGCAGCCGTTGGTGCCGGAGGTCATACCGAAGGTTGCGTTGCCGGATGTGCCGTTGGTGATGGAGGCCATGATGTGAGCCGGGGTGCCACGCTGACCTGTGAACAGCATGTTGCCCCAGCCGCAATCCGGGCCACCTGGGGCTTGCGCCATGGCATTGAGGGATACAACGGTGAAGAGAGTACCGAGAAGAATCCGTTTCATAGCAAAGTTCTCTTTGTGTGCATACCGATGGACAAGGGAGACTGGTGCCACTCTGGCGTCAGTTAGGCCGGTTATTGGTCCAGCCGCGCAGTTTGGAGTTTAGGCGCGATCCTGGGGTTCCGTGATTTTTTGCAAAACGCCCTCTGAAATCATTGATTTAGCCCCGGCCCGCCAGGGGATGGCAGTTTGTCTATGCTTTGGCTGGAGGTGCGCCTTGCAAGTGAGGTATGGGCAGCGCCAGAATGCCGCTATCTGCCCCGCCTGATGTAAGGAAGCCCGATGCCTGACCCTGTTGCTGCCAGCTTGCGTCTAGCGCCCGAAGCGCTGACCCGTCCGTTTTCCGCTGAACAGTTCAGCTTCTCTACCACCAATGATCTGGAGCCCTTCCGCGGTGTGCTTGGCCAGGAACGTGCGGTCGAAGCCTTGCAGTTCGGTGTGGCCATGCCACGCCCCGGTTACAACGTCTTTGTCATGGGTGAGCCAGGCACCGGCCGGTTCTCGTTCGTCAAACGTTACCTGAAAGCCGAAGGCAAGCGCCTGCAGACCCCGGCGGACTGGGTCTATGTCAACAATTTCGATGAACCGCGCGAGCCACGCGCCCTGGAATTGCCGTCTGGCACCGCGGGCGCTTTCATCGGCGATATCAATGGCTTGATCGACAACCTGCTGGCGACCTTTCCGGCGGTGTTTGAACACCCGTCCTACCAGCAGAAGAAAAGCGCCATCGACCGTGCCTTCAACCAACGCTACGACAAGGCGCTGGACGTCATCGAGCGGCTGGCCCTGGAAAAAGAAGTCGCCCTGTACCGCGACGCGAGCAACATCGCCTTTACCCCGATGAGCGAAGGCAAAGCGCTGGATGAAGCGGAATTCGCCCAGTTGCCGGAAGCCGATCGCGAACGTTTTCACGAGGACATTTCCGGCCTGGAAGAGCGTCTGAACGAAGAACTCGCCAGCCTGCCGCAATGGAAGCGTGAGTCGAGCAATCAACTGCGCCACCTCAACGAAGAAACCATCACGCTGGCGTTGCAGCCGTTGCTGTCGCCTTTGTCGGAGAAGTACGCCGAGAACGCAGCCGTGTGCGGTTACCTGCAGGCGATGCAGGTTTACCTGCTGAAAACGGTGGTCGAGCAACTGGTGGACGACAGCAAGACCGACGCCATTGCCCGCAAGCTGCTGGAAGAGCAATACGCACCGAGCCTGGTGGTCGGGCATTCGGCCAGCGGCGGTGCGCCGGTGGTGTTCGAACCGCACCCGACTTACGAAAACCTGTTTGGCCGCATTGAATACAGCACCGATCAGGGCGCGCTGTACACGACCTATCGGCAATTGCGGCCGGGTGCCTTGCACCGGGCCAACGGCGGTTTTCTGATCCTTGAAGCGGAAAAAATGCTCAGCGAGCCGTTCGTCTGGGATGCGCTCAAGCGCGCCCTGCAATCGCGCAAGCTGAAAATGGAATCACCATTAGGTGAACTGGGCCGTCTGGCTACCGTGACCCTGACGCCGCAACACATCCCGTTGCAGGTAAAAGTCGTCATCATCGGTGCCCGTCAGCTGTATTACACGCTGCAAGACCTCGATCCGGACTTCCAGGAGATGTTCCGCGTCCTGGTGGACTTTGACGAAGACATCCCGATGGTCGACGAGAGCCTGGAGCAGTTCGCCCAGTTGCTCAAAACCCGCACCTCCGAAGAAGGCATGGCCCCGTTGACGGCGGATGCCGTGGCGCGTCTGGCCACCTACAGCGCGCGCCTGGCCGAACACCAGGAGCGTTTGTCGGCGCGGATCGGTGATCTGTTCCAGCTGGTCAGCGAAGCGGATTTCATTCGCCACCTGGCCGGTGATGAAATGACCGACGCGGGGCACATCGAGCGTGCGCTCAAGGCCAAGGCGACCCGCACCGGACGCGTCTCGGCGCGGATTCTCGACGACATGCTGGCCGGGATTATCCTGATCGATACCGATGGCGCGGCCGTCGGCAAGTGCAACGGGCTGACGGTGCTGGAAGTCGGCGACTCGGCCTTCGGTGTGCCTGCTCGAATTTCCGCCACGGTGTATCCGGGCGGCAGTGGCATTGTCGACATCGAGCGTGAGGTCAACCTCGGGCAGCCGATTCACTCAAAAGGCGTGATGATCCTCACGGGGTACTTGGGCAGTCGTTACGCCCAGGAATTCCCGCTGGCCATTTCCGCGAGCATCGCCCTGGAGCAGTCCTACGGTTATGTCGATGGCGACAGTGCGTCGCTGGGCGAGGCCTGTACGCTGATTTCGGCCTTGTCGAAAACACCGCTCAAGCAGTGCTTTGCGATCACAGGGTCCATCAACCAGTTCGGCGAAGTGCAGGCGGTAGGCGGGGTCAACGAGAAGATCGAAGGCTTCTTCCGGCTCTGCGAAGCACGCGGGCTGACCGGTCAGCAAGGGGCGATCATTCCGCATGCGAACGTTGCCACGTTGATGCTCGACGAGAAGGTCTTGGCGGCGGTGCGCGCGGGGCAGTTCCATGTTTACGCGGTGCGTCAGGCGGACGAGGCCTTGAGCCTGTTGGTCGGCGAGCCTGCCGGTGCGCCGGATGAGAATGGCGAGTTTCCGGAAGGCAGCGTCAATGCGCGGGTGGTGGAACGATTGCGCGTGATCGCGGAAATGATCAGCGAAGAAGATCTCAAGGAAGCCGAGAAAGAGATGGCGCAAGAGGCGTTGGCAGAAACAAAACCGGCCTGACGCAAACAATTAAGCGGATCACACGGATCCACTGTAATTGGATGGACTCGCCCACGCCGAGGCGTCAATGCGCCACGGTGGCAGTCTAAGAAGCCAACGGCAGCGAGGGCGAGTCCATGAAAAAGAATACGACGCTTAAACAGTCCCTGTCTTCAACCGATGTGTCGGCCTGTACGA
>NZ_JAHBDK010000071.1 GCF_019956415.1 Pseudomonas sp. GL-B-19 | reverse complement strand
TTCTTGACGACCATAGAGCATTGGAACCACCTGATCCCATCCCGAACTCAGCAGTGAAACGATGCATCGCCGATGGTAGTGTGGGGTTTCCCCATGTGAGAGTAGGTCATCGTCAAGATTAAATTCCGAAACCCCTGTCTGCTAACGCAGACAGGGGTTTTGTTTTGTCCGCAGGAAAGTGCTGTGCGTCCCGTATTCACACGCTCATCAGCAAGAAAAACCTATGAATGGGAACACAGAGCAGGTGACTGTCGTTTTGATCGTTAAGGACAACCGTTAGAGGAAATCGAACTAAAGTGACCGGGCGGTTTTTGGTATGGTGCAGCTCGTTTTTAAACGGACTGATTTCAAGCCTACGGATCGGCATCCTTATTTAGTTAAAGAGCTGCTGCGGAAATGCCCGAACCGATACCGATCAAGGACCACGAAAAAGAGACGCGCCTGGTCAACAAAAGACTGATGGCTTGCGGCTTGTTCGTCGTGGCTATTTCCTGCGCGCTGATGGTGCGCATGTATGTCCTGCAGGTGGTCGAATTCGACTATCACTCGACCATCTCCGAAAACAACCGTGTCCACGTCCTGCCGATCACGCCCACTCGAGGGTTGATCTACGACCGCAATGGCGTGGTTCTGGCGGACAACCGGCCGAGCTTCAATCTGACGATCACCCGCGAACGCGCCTCCGATGTCAAAGAGGAGCTGGATGAGGTGGTCAACCTCCTGCACCTGTCGACAGAAGATCGAACGTTGTTCGACAAGGCAATGAAGCAGGCCCGTCATCCGTTCGTGCCGGTCACCCTGTTCTATGAACTGAGCGAAGAGCAGATCGCGGTACTGGCGGTCAACGAGTTCCGGTTGCCGGGGATCGATGTCGAGCCTCAGTTCGTGCGCCACTACCCGATGGGCGCGCACTTCGCGCATTCGATTGGCTACGTCGGTCGCATCAACGAGAAAGAATCCAAAGCCCTGGACACGGTGGAATACCGTGGCACCCAATCCATCGGCAAAACCGGTATTGAAAAATTCTACGAGTCCGAGCTGCATGGCCAGGTCGGCTATGAAGAAGTCGAAACCAACGCCCAGGGCCGTGTGTTGCGTGTGCTCAAGCACACTGATCCGGTCCCCGGCAAAAACATCGTTCTGAGCCTGGACGTCAAACTTCAGGAAGCCGCCGAAGCAGCCTTGGGTGATCGTCGAGGTTCAGTTGTCGCGCTCGACCCGTCGACCGGTGAAGTGCTGGCAATGGTCAGCAAGCCAAGCTTCGACCCGAACCTGTTCGTCACCGGGATCAGCTTCAAGGAATACGCGGCGCTGCACGATTCCATCGACCGCCCGCTGTTCAACCGCGTGCTGCGAGGCCTCTACGCGCCGGGTTCGACCATCAAGCCGGAGGTGGCCATTGCCGGTCTCGATACGGGTGTCGTCACCCCGCAGACCCGTGTCTTCGATCCGGGTTACTACCAGCTCCCGGACTACGATCACAAATACCGCAACTGGAACCACAGCGGCGACGGTTGGGTGGACATGGACGCGGCGATCATGCGCTCCAACGATACCTACTTCTACGACCTGGCCCACAAGCTGGGCATCGATCGCCTGCACGACTACATGGCGATGTTCGGCCTCGGCGAGAAGGTCTCGCTGGACATGTTCGAAGAGTCTGCCGGTCTGATGCCATCCCAGGCCTGGAAGCGCGCCACGCGCCGTCAGGCCTGGTTTCCTGGCGAAACGGTGATCCTCGGCATCGGTCAGGGTTATATGCAGGTCACACCGCTGCAATTGGCCCAGGCCACAGCGCTAATTGCCAACAAAGGCGTGTGGAATCGACCGCATCTGGCCAAGACTGTGGACGGTGTTGCGCCGGTCGATGAGCATCCGATGCCCAACATCCTGCTCAAGGACCCGCGTGACTGGGAGCAGGTCAACCACGGCATGCAGATGGTGATGCACGACGCTCGCGGGATAGCCCGGGCGGCAGCGCTGGGTGCTCAATACCGCATTGCCGGCAAGAGTGGTACCGCGCAAGTTGTCGCAATCAAACAGGGCGAGCGCTACAACCGCGCGAAAACCCTGGAGCGTAACCGCGATAATGCCTTGTTCGTCGGCTTCGCTCCGGCCGAGCACCCGAAGATTGTCATCTCGGTGATGATCGAAAATGGCGAGGCTGGTGGTCGCGTTGCCGGTCCTGTGGTCCGACAGATTATGGACGCCTGGCTACTTGATCAGGACGGTCACCTGAAACCGCAATACGCCGCCCCGAGCAAAGCCCCGGGCGACCCTCACGTCTAAGAGGGCAAGGCTTCACAGCACAGGCTCACGAATGCTGAGCATGTGCTGGAAGCTTTCGAGGAACACGGTTTCGGCCTGACTCATCTTCTGCTCGCGATTCCACAACAGTTGGATATCGAAATCCACCACGCCATCTTCCGGCGGCAAACGCCAGAGCAACCCTTGCTCGACATCCCTTCGTACCAGATGCGTCGGCAGGCAGCCAATGCCGAACCCTGAGCAGATCAAGCGATAAATTTCTTCGAAACTCGTCGATGAAGCGACGATCTTGCCGGTAAAGCCTTGCTGGTCGCGGAACAATGTCAGGGGCGAAAGATTGCCCCCGAGTTGGTCACTGGTGAAGCTGACAAAGTTCTCCGCCGCGAGCTGTTCCAGGGTTAGATTCTCTTGCCCAAACAACCGATGACGCTGCCCACAAAAGTACGCATAAGTCTCACGAAACAGCACCCGTTGCTCCAATCGCGGCTGCGGTAAACGACACAGGCCGACGCCAATGGTCGCTGTCTTTTGCAGCAGTGAACTGATGATGTTCGAGCTACCCATCACTTCGACTTCAAACTCGATTTTCGGATGGGTTTCGTGGAAATCGGCGAGGAACTCGTCGTAATGTCGTGCTTGCACGCCGCTGACGGTAAGGATGCGAATCTTACCGACCACGTCGTCGTTACGACTCTCCACTACCGTGCCCAGTCGTGAAATATCTCCGTAAATGTCCGCCGCAATGCGCAGGACTTCCTCCCCGGTTTCCGTCAGATCAAACCGCCGCCCGCTGCGGGCAATCAACACACATTCCAATTGTTCTTCCAGTCGTTTCAGCGCCTGACTGACGGCTGACTGCGTGATGTGCAATCGCGCGGCGGCCCGGCTCATGCTGCCTTCCTGGCCGATCACCAAATAGGTGCGTAACAGGTTCCAGTCGAGGCGGTCATTGAGAAAGCGGCGACCGACCCATGGGTTGGAAGTGGAGGGCATAAATAGTCCAGGTAGTAGCAGAGCTAATAGTAAAGATAAGAATATGAAAATTGACTAATCCTGCCACGGAAGCGATAAAGCCCACAAGCGCCACAGAGTGCAACCGTATACAGCCTTCAGTACCTGCCCAAAACTATAAATACACAGGGTCCTTGCATGCACACTACCCCTCAACCGCGACGAGCCGCGGCGGCAGCCTTCATTGGCACGACCATCGAGTTCTACGACTTCTACATCTACGCCACGGCGGCGGCGCTGGTGCTTGGGCAAGTGTTCTTTCCCAGCAGCGATCCGGTGATGAGCACCCTGGCAGCCTTCGGCAGTTTCGCCGTCGGCTTCATCGCTCGCCCAATGGCCGGCATGGTTTTCGGTCATCTGGGTGATCGCCTCGGTCGCAAGAAAATGTTGCTGGTGACCATGGCCCTGATGGGTTTGGCGACCGCCGGCATCGGTCTGTTGCCCAGCTACGCCAGCGTCGGCATCTGGGCGCCGGTCGGTCTGATTGTGCTTCGTTTGATCCAGGGCATTTCAGTTGGTGGCGAGTGGGGCGGGGCGGTGTTGATGGCCAGCGAGCACGCACCGGCCAAGCGCAAGACTTTCTATGCATCGTTCGCTCAACTCGGCAGCCCAGCCGGTTTACTGCTGGCGTTGATTGCCTTTCGTCTGGTGACTTCCCTTGAGCCAGAGGACTTCCTCGCCTGGGGCTGGCGTCTGCCGTTTCTCGCCAGCGGTGTGCTGATGATGGTCGGCCTGATGATCCGTTCCGGTGTCCACGAGTCGCCGGAGTTCGCCAAGGCGCGTGACAACAACGAGACTTCCAAGTATCCGGTGAAGGATGTCATCCGCACCTGCTGGCGGCAGATCCTGTTCGCCGCCGCCGCGGTGACCATCGGCTCGGCCGGGTTCTTTTTCACCAACACCTTCATGATCACCTACGTCACCCAGTATCAGGGCATCGCACGTTCGACGATTCTCGATTGCCTGTTCCTGGTGACCGTTATTCAACTGCTCTCGCAACCGCTCTCTGCGTTGCTGGCCGAGCGCATCGGCGAAGGCCGCTTCCTCAAACTCGTCGCGCTGATGTGCATGGTCACGCCATATCCGATGTTCATGCTGGTGGGCACACAGAACATTGTGCTGATGACCGTCGGCATTGCTCTGGCGGTGGTGATTCTCTCTGCGCTGTACGCGGTGATCGCCGGCTACATGACTCAGGCGTTCCCGGTGCACCTGCGCTACTCGGGCATTTCTATCGCCTACCAACTCAGCTGTGCGCTGGCCGGCGGTACTACGCCGCTGATCGGCACGCTGCTGGCGAGCAAGTTTTCCGGACAATGGTTGCCGTTGGCGGTGTTCTTCACCTTGCTTTCGGCCCTGTCTTTGATCGGTGTTTGCGGCCTGGCCCGCCTGCGCGCCAACCCGGTCGTCACCCACGCTGCTAAAGAGGTGTATTCGTGAGTAAACCTGAACACATCGGCCCGGTTGAATGGCAAGCCCGTTGCGAGCTGGCTGCGCTGTATCGCCTGGTCGCGCACTTTCGCATGACCGACTTGATTGACACTCACATCACCCTGCGGATTCCGGGGCCTGAGCATCACTTTCTGATCAATCGCTACGGGGTGATTTTCGACCGCATGCGCGCCTCGGACCTGGTGCGGATCGATCAGGACGGGCGAGTGGTCGATCCGGAGTATGAAGGTCATCGGGTCAACGCCGCCGGCTTCGTCATTCACTCGGCGATCCACATGGCCCGCCCCGATTTGAATTGCGTGATTCACACCCATACCGCCGCTGGCATGGCGGTCGCCGCACAGAAGCAAGGCTTGCTGCCGATCACTCAGCACGCGCTCAAGTTCTACGGCAAGCTGGCTTATCACACCTACGAGGGTATCGCGCTGTCGCTGGATGAACGCGAGCGCTTGATCGCCGACCTCGGGCCTCACCGGGCGATGATCCTGCGCAATCACGGATTGTTAGTCGGCGGCTCCGGCGTGGCGCAGGCGTTCCAGGAAATTCACTTTCTGGAGCGTGCCTGTCAGGCGCAAGTTGCGGCGTTATCCGGTGGTTCGGCGTTGCATTACCCGTCCCCGGAAGTCTGTGCGCATACCGCTGAACAGTTTGACCGCGATGAACAGGACAACATCATCGACCTGGCCTGGGAGGCCGCTTTGACCCTGATCGAATCCCAGCGCGAGTCCTACTTATCGTGAAAACCGTCACCAACACCGTGGTTTTACTGTCCCGCGACAACCTGTTACTCAAGCAATTGCAGGCAGCCTTTGCCCGCAGTGCGCCGCAGCTCACAACCGTGCTGGCGGATGATCCGCTGGCCAGGAATGCGCAGATTGCCGCGTGCTGGTTTCCCTTGCCAGGCAGCCTCGCCGCGTTGCCAAACCTACAAGTCATCCACTCGGTGGCCGCCGGCATCGATCACCTCGATCACGACCCGTCGTGCCCGGATCTGCCGATCTGCCGAGTGGTCGATCCCGGCCACCGCCAAGGCATGACTGAATACGTGCGCTGGGCGGCGATTCACTATCACCGCGGCTTCGATCAGGTGCTGTTGCAGCAACAGGACCAGCGCTGGGAGCGGCCGCTGCAACGGGCGGCGGGGCAGTTCAAGGTCGGAGTGATGGGGCTTGGGTCGTTGGGCAGCGCCATTGGCCAGGACTTGGCCGCCGCCGGTTACGACGTTCGTGGTTGGGCGCGCCGCAGCAAGGACTTGCCGGGCGTACAGACGTTCGCCGGTGCGGAAAAGCTGAACCCGTTTCTCGATGGATTGGAGTTGCTGATCAACCTGTTGCCGCTGACCAGCGAAACCCGCGGCATCCTTGGCAGTGCAACGTTCGAGCGGCTCGCCAATGGCGCCGCGCTGGTCAATTGTGGTCGGGGTGGTCATCTGAATATCGACGACCTCGAACAGGCCCTGGTCCGAGGAAAACTGCGCGGTGCGTTGCTGGATGTTTTCGAACAAGAACCGCTGCCGGTCGATCACCGCCTCTGGACAATGCCCGGCGCCACCATCACCCCGCACATGGCATCGGCGGCCTCTCACGACTGTATCGCCGAACAAGTAGCAGAGAACTTTCGCCGTTTAAATGCCGGTGAACCGTTATTGAATTGTGCGGACCGAACACTCGGTTATTAATAAGAAAGCGCCTTGCGAACTCGCCCATTGAGTTGGGCGATCTATAACAACACTCCCTCACCTCGAAAGTTTTACTGCCAGTTAAAACAATTAAATACGAGTTCTTGATGAACTCCTGGAGACAGTAATGAGCGATCTATCGCCTGTAGAAAAGTCCGGCGCACCTCCGGAAGTTGCAATCAGCATGAAGAAAGTAGCGGTGGCCAGTGTGATTGGCACCACGGTGGAATGGTACGACCTGTTTGTGTTCGCCACGGCTTCGGCGCTGGTGTTCAACAAAGTGTTCTTTCCGGATTTCGATCCGTTGATCGGGACATTACTGGCTTTCGGGACGTTTGCTTCGGCCTACCTGGCCCGGATTGTCGGCGCGGCACTGTTCGGTCATTTCGGTGACCGCTTGGGACGCAAGTCGATGTTGTTGGTTTCACTGTTGACCATGGGGGCCGCTACTTTCGCCATCGGGTTATTACCTAACTACGCGGCCATTGGTATCTGGGCGCCGATTCTGTTGTTGCTGCTGAGGGTCATTCAAGGCCTGGCGTTAGGTGGCGAGTGGGGCGGTGCGGTGCTGATGGCGGTGGAACATGCGCCGGCCAACAAACGCGGTTTATACGGTTCCTGGGTTCAGATCGGCGTCCCGGCCGGGACCATGATTGCCAACCTGGCCTTCCTGCTCATTGCCGCGTGGCTGTCCCCGGAAGACCTGTTGGCCTGGGGCTGGCGTATTCCGTTCCTGGCCAGCGTGCTGCTGATCGCCGTGGGCTTGTACATCCGCTTGAACATCGCTGAAACCCCGGCTTTCAACAAGGTCAAGGAAGCCGAGGTACAGGTGAAAATGCCGCTGGCGGAAGTGTTTCGCAAGTACTGGAAACAAGTCGTGCTGGGTGGGATCGCCACCATGTCAACCGGGGCGTCGTTCAACATCATCGTTGCGTTCGGCCTGACTTACGGCACGCAGAATCTCGGTTTCAGCCGCAGCGTGATGCTCGGTGTGGTGTTGCTGTCCTGCGCCTGGTGCATCGTCATGTTGCCGGTGTTCGGCGCGCTGTCGGACCGCTACGGACGCAAGCCGATCATCGTCGCTGGCATCGTGGCCGAAGCGTTGGTCGCGTTCCCGATGTTCTGGTTGATGGACACCAAAGAGTTGCCCTGTGTGATCTTCGGCTACCTGCTGTTGATGACTGCCTTTGCGGCCAATTACGGGCCGATCGCGACGTTCCTCGCTGAACTGTTCGGCACACGTGTGCGTTATTCGGGACTGTCCATCAGCTACATGTTGTCCGGCCTGCTCGGCAGTGCGGCGACGCCCATTGTCACCACCGCATTGTTGGCAGCGACCGGCAAAGGCTCTTCGGTGGCCTGGTACATGATCGGCGCGGCATTGATTTCGTTGGTGGCGCTGTTGCTACTGACCGAGACCTTCAAGCGAGACATCAGCGACGTACCGACGGCAGTGCCGGGCGACGATCAACCTGCTCGCAAACCTTTCAAATCGGCTGCGGCCTGATCCATGGAGTTCAACAACATGCGCAGAATTCAATCGGCGCCGGGCTTTATCGGCCCAGTCGGCCCGTACTCGCAAGCGGTGGTCAGCGGCCATCTGGTGTTTACCGCCGGGCAGATTCCGGCCCAGAGCGGGCTCGATGACCAACCGGCCCATTTCACCGAACAAGTGCGACAAACCTTGCGCAACCTGGAGGCGATCCTGATTGAAGCCGGGTCGGACTTCAGCCACGTGATCAAGGTCAACGCGTACCTCACTGATCCCGCACAACTGGAGCCGTTCAACGCGGTGTATCGCGAGTTCCTCGGCCACGCGCCGCCGGCACGCACCACGGTGTGTGTGGCGTTGTGGGGCGTGTCGCTGGAAATCGACTGTGTCGCCGAGTTGATTGCCAAGGAGGCGCAACATGGATGAATCGCAGCTGATCGAGCAGCTCAACGCGGTGAGCTTTCCGACCCTCGGGCATTTTCTCGAGGAGGGCTTTGCCGACTCGCAACTGCGGGCCATGGTGCCCAATGTGAAACTGGTCGGCCGCGCGCTGACCCTGAAACTGGTGGGCGCCGATGCCATCGCGGTCAACCAGGCCCTGGCGCTTATCCAGCCCGGCGATGTGCTGGTGATCGACACCGACGGTGACTGGCAACACGCCCCGGTGGGCGCCGTCACCAGTTGCGCGGCGCGTTGCGCTGGTGCGGTGGGCATTGTGGTGGACGGCGCGGTGACCGACTTGCTCGAACTGCGCGAGGCCGGGTTGCCGGTCTTCGCTCGCGGTACCAGCCTGCTGACCACCAAGTTGCATGGCCGTGGCGACAGTCAGATCAATCAGCCGATCCACTGTGCCGGCGTCACGGTGCATCCCGGGGATTTCGTGCTGGCGGACGACAACGGCGTGCTGTTTCTCGATCCGGTCACCGCGCAAAAGGTCATCGAGCGCGCGCTGGCATCGGACCGGGCAGAACCGCAACTGCTGACCCGGTTAATGGCGGGCGAGCCGGTGTCCAGTGTCTTGAGTATCAAACTCTCTTAATGACCGGCAGCCAGCCCAAAAGCTGGCTGCTCAGGAACTTCAAAATCAATGAACAAACAACCGTTGGCACTGATTGCGATCGGCAGTGCTTTATTCAGTCCGTTAAGCATGGCGGACTTTATTAAAGACAGTAAAGCGACCCTCGGGATGCGTAACTATTACTTCAATAACGATAATCGCGATGGCGCCGCGAACCCTTCCAGAACCGAAGAGTGGGCGCAGGGTTTCATGCTCAACTATCAGTCCGGATTCACCGAAGGCACCGTCGGCTTTGGTGTCGATGCGTTAGGCCTGCAGGGTATTCGCCTGGACAGCGGTGACGGTCGCCATGTTGGCAGTTCGATGATCCCCAACGATGGCAACGGTGCAGCCGAGCAATGGTCGCGTTTCGGTGCGACGGCGAAGATGCGCTTTGCGCAGACTGAAATGCGTTACGGCACCCTGATGCCGAAGTTGCCGATTCTGCAGGCCAACGACGGCCGGCTGCTGCCGCAGACATTCGAGGGTGGGCAGATCGTCTCCAATGACTTTGAGCACCTGACCCTGACCGGTGGTCATCTCGAACAGGCCACGGGCCGCGGTTCCAGCGACCGCACCGGTCTGGCCGTGGCCGGCGGCACCCGGCAAAGTAACGTGTTCAATTTTGCCGGTGCCGATTACAAGGTCACCGATGCGCTTCTGGCGCAGTACTACTACGCCAATCTCGAAAACTATTACCAACAGCATTTCGCCGGTCTGGTTCACAACCTGAAACTGGGGGATTTCGGCGCGCTGAAAACCGATTTGCGCTACTTCAAAACCTCCGCCGACGGTGCCAATGACTCAGTCACCGGGAGGGCCAGCGGCTACCGCACCAGTGGCTTTACGGAGAACGGCGACGGCAAGATCGACAACAACACCTGGAGCCTGGCGTTCACTTGGAGCATCGGCGCTCACGCGCTGATGGCCGGTTATCAGCAGGTGTCCAGTGACAGCGGATTTGTGCAGCTCAACCAAGGTAGTTTGCCGGACAAAGGCGCTGGAGGCGCAAGCGTCTACCTGCTGACCGACCGTTACATCCAGAACTTCACCCGCGCCGGTGAACGTACCGGTTTCGCCCAGTACAGTTACGATTTCGCCGCCCTTGGCGTGCCGGGGCTCAAGGCTTCGGCGATGTACCTCTCAGGCAGCGGAATTAAAACGGTGGCCGGACCTGAGCAAGAGGAATGGGAGCGGGACCTGAGCCTCGACTACGTGATCCAGAGCGGGCCGTTGAAAAACGTCGCACTGGGTTGGCGCAACGGCATGTCGCGCAGCGAAGCATCGCGCGATGCGGACCAGAACCGTCTGGTGGTCAGCTACAGTCTGCCGTTGTTCTGATCGGGCCACTCAGTCCAGCAAGCACTGTTGCAGGCTCTCGAGAAAGATCGTCTCGGCCCGACTCATGCGCTGCTCGCGGTTCCACAGCAAATGAATGTCCACATCGGCAATCCCTTCGTGGGGCGGCAGGCGCCAGAGCAATCCGGCTTCGACGTCCGCCGCCACCACGTGCTCGGGCAAACAACCGATTCCGAACCCGGCGATCACCAGTCGCCGGACTTCCTCCAGACTCGGTGACGAGGCGACGATCCGCCCGCTGAAGCCTTGTTGGTCACGAAAAATCGTCAGCGGCGAGAGCATCCCGCCAATCTGGTCGCTGGTGAAACTGACGAAATTCTCCCGCTGCAAATCCCCCTCGGCGACGTTCTGTTGACCGAACATTGCATGATGCTTGCCGCAGAAAAACGCATAACGCTGACGCAGGAACAGCCGCTGTTCCAGGCGTGGTTGCGGGCGGCGATTGAGGCTCAAGCCGAGGGTGGCGGTTTTTTCCTGAAGGGCGCTGACGATGTCGGAACTGCGCATCACGTCGACTTCCAGATCCACGCGTGGATGCTGGCGGTGGAAGTCTGCGAGGAAGTTATCGAAGCGCTCCGAAAAGATCCGGCTGATGATCAACAGCCGAACCTTACCGATCACTTCGTCGGCGGGTTGTTCCAGCACGCTGCTGACCTGGGACATCTGCCCGTAGATTTCCCCGGCCAGTGCGAAAATCTGTTCACCGACTTCGGTCAGGGCAAACCGTGGCCCGCGACGGGCGATCAGTTGTCGGCCCAGTTGCTCCTCCAGACGCTTCAGCGCCTGGCTCACCGCCGGTTGCGTCAGGTGCAGGCGAGCGGCGGCTCGGCTGATGCTCAGCTCCTGGCCGATCACCCGAAAGGTACGCAGCAGGTTCCAGTCCAGGCGGTCATTGAGCAAGCGTTGCAGATCGCGTTCGGCCATGGCGGCTCTCGATTATAAGCTGATGTAATAGTCCGCATAATAAATAGAAAATTGACTAATCATAGCCCCGGGACGATAAATCATCTCCAGACAGGCGCCGTCAGAGCGCCTTGATTTTGCTGTTTCACTCCTGCCAAAAAAATAACCAAAGGAGACCGACCCATGAAGCCCCAAGCTTCTCCTCAGCCGCGCCGTGCGGCAGCCGCAGCCTTCATCGGCACCATGATCGAGTGGTACGACTTTTACATTTACGCGACCGCTGCCGCGTTGGTATTCGGCGCGCTGTTTTTCCCCTCCGACGACAAACTGTTCAGCACCATGGCTGCGTTCGGCACTTTCGCTGTGGGCTTTTTTGCGCGGCCGTTGGGCGGGATTATTTTCGGCCACATCGGCGATCGCATTGGCCGCAAAAAGTCGCTGATCATCACGTTGCTGATGATGGGCGTGGTCACGATTTGCATCGGCTTGCTGCCGACCTACGCACAAATCGGTGCAACGGCGCCGGTGCTGCTGATTTTGCTGCGCATCGTCCAGGGCATCGCCGTCGGTGGCGAGTGGGGCGGTGCCGTGTTGATGGCCGGCGAGCATGCGCCGAAAGGTCGACGCAATTTCTTCGCATCCTTTGCGCAACTCGGCAGCCCGGCCGGTTTGATTCTGTCTCTGCTGGCGTTCAGCGCAGTCACCCGTTTGCCGGAAGAAGACCTGATGAGCTGGGGCTGGCGTCTGCCGTTCCTCGCCAGTTCGTTGCTGCTGCTGGTGGGCCTGGCGATTCGCCTGGGCGTGAATGAGTCGCCGGAGTTCCTCGCCAGCCGCGAACTGGCCCGCAAAAGCACACGTAAAGAGCAGGCTCCGGTCATGGAAGTCTTGCGCACCGCGTGGCGTCCGCTGCTGTTGTGCATCGGCGCCAACACCCTCGGGATCGCCGGGGTGTATTTCACCAATACCTTCATGATCGCCTACACCACCCAGCAACTTGAACTGCCGCGCTCGCTGATTCTTGAGTGCCTGTTCGTGGTGGCGATCATTCAGTTCTGCATCCAACCCTTGGCAGCGTGGGTGGCCGAGAAAATGGGCGCAACGCGATTCCTGTGCCTGGTGTCGTTGTTGGCCATGGCGTCTCCGTACCCGATGTTCGTACTGGTCAGCTCGGCCCAGGCGCCGTTGATCATCCTCGGCATCGCCCTGGCGGTGGTGTGCATGGCGTCGTTCTACGCGGTGATCGCCGGTTACGTCAGCGGCATGTTCGAGACCCGCGTGCGCTACACCGCGATTTCGCTGGCATATCAGATTTGCGGTGCGCTGGCCGGTGGCCTGACGCCATTGATCGGCACGTTGCTGGCGCACAAGTTCGCCGGCCAATGGTGGCCGATGGCGGTGTTCTACAGCCTGATTGCCGCGACTTCGTTGATCTGTGTCCTGTCCCTTGCCCGTCGTCATGCCAGCGCTGAACGCGTCGAAATGGCCAACGCTTAATCGAAGTTTCCAGGAGTGATTTTATGTTGAAGATTAATGGTGAACGCCTCTGGGCGAGTCTGATGGCCATGGCCGAAATCGGCGCCACCGCCCGTGGCGGCAGTTGCCGCCTGGCCCTGAGCGAGGAAGACAAGGCCGGTCGCGAACTGTTTTCCCACTGGTGCCGCGAAGCCGGCATGACCCTGAGCGTGGACGCCATCGGCAACCTGTTCGCCCGCCGCGCCGGCACCGACCCCGATGCCGCGCCAGTGATGATGGGCAGCCACCTCGACACTCAGCCTGAAGGCGGGCGTTTCGACGGTGTTTACGGCGTACTTGCCGGTCTGGAAGTGGTGCGCTGCCTGAATGACCTCGGCATCCAGACCCGCAAGCCGCTGGAAGTGGCGGTGTGGACCAACGAAGAGGGCGCCCGCTTCACTCCGGCGATGTTCGGCTCGGCGGTGTTCACCGGGATTATGGAATTGGACGCCGCGCTGGCCGTGCGTGACATTGACGGCATCAGCGTTGCCGAGGCGCTGCAGCGCTCCGGTTACGCCGGCGAGCGTCCGTTGGGCGGTGCGGTGGATGCTTACTTTGAAGCGCACATCGAACAAGGTCCGATCCTCGAGGACAACGCCAAAAGCATCGGCGTGGTCAGCGGTGGCCAGGCGATTCGCTGGCTCGACGTGCGAGTCGAAGGCATGGCGGCCCACGCCGGCACCACGCCGATGCCGCTGCGCAAGGACGCCCTGTACGGTGTGGCGCGAATGATTCAGGCGATCGAAGGCCTGGCCGGCGATTTCGCCCCCGAAGGTCTGACCACCGTCGGCGAGTTGAGCATCAATAAATCCTCGCGCAACACGATTCCAGGGCTGGTGAATTTCACCGTCGACCTGCGTCATCACCGCGACGAAGCCATCGACGCGATGGAGCAGCAGGTGCGTGCGCGACTTCAGGCCATTGCCGATGATCGCGGTTTGAATCTGACGATCACCCCGCACTGGATCAGTCCGGCGACGCCGTTCGACGCCGACTGCGTGGCGGCGGTGCAGCAGGCGGTGGACGCACTCGGCTACGCTCAGCAATCGATTGTCAGCGGTGCCGGCCACGACGCCATTCACCTGGCGCGGTTCTGTCCGACGGCGATGGTGTTTATCCCGTGCGTCGGCGGCTTGAGCCATAACGAAGCGGAAGATGTGCTGCCCGAAGACGTGCGTCAGGGCACCGATGTGCTGCTCAACGCCGTGCTGTCCCGCGCAGGCAAAGCCGAATAAACGCAATCCGTGTAGGAGGGCGTACCCGGTTTCGAGATCTACGTTAACTGACAGGTATCAACCCCATGCGCAGTTTTTTCCACCCCGAACAATTGCTTCACCATCCACGCAGCTACTATTCCCGTGGGCAAATGCGTACGCCGCAGGAAGTGCCGGAGCGGGCTCAGCGACTGGTGCAGGCATCTTACTCGCTGGGTTTTACGGTTGAGCAACCCGCCGATGCCGGGCTCGATCCGCTGCTGGCTGTCCACGGTGCGCCGTACCTGGCGTTCTTGCAGGAAGCCCATCAGCAATGGAAGGAAATCCCCGAGGATTGGGGCGATGAGGTGATGTCGAACATCTTCGTGCGCGAGCCCAATGCGTTGCGCGGGGTTCTCGCCCAGGCCGCCCGCTATCTGGCCGATGGCAGCTGTCCGGTGGGGGAACAGACTTGGCGCTCGGCTTATTGGTCGGCGCAAAGCGCGATCGCGGGGGCTCGGGCGTTGCTCGATGGCGAGCCAGCCGCTTACGCCGTGTGTCGTCCACCGGGTCACCACGCCCGGGCCGAAGCGGCGGGAGGTTTCTGTTATGTGAACAATGCGGCGGTTGCGGCGCAGGTGTTACGCGGCGGGTTTGAGCGAGTCGCGGTGCTCGATACTGACATGCACCATGGGCAGGGGATTCAGGAGATTTTTTACGACCGTGACGACGTGCTCTACGTCTCGGTGCATGGCGACCCGACCAATTTCTATCCGGGGGTTGCAGGCTTTGGTGATGAGCGAGGTGTCGGGGCAGGAGAAGGTTTTAACCTGAACTTGCCGATGGCCCATGGTGCGAGCGAGGCAGACTTCCTCGATCAACTGGATATCGCGTTGACGGCGGTGAAGGATTTCGGAGCCCAAGTGCTGGTGCTGTCCCTCGGGTTCGATATTTTCGAACTGGACCCGCAGAGCAAAGTGGCGGTCACGCGAGAAGGGTTTGCGGTGCTTGGAGAGCGGATTCGCAGCCTTGGGCTGCCATGTCTGATTGTGCAGGAGGGTGGGTATCACCTGGAGAGTCTGGAGGATAATGCGCGGGCGTTTTTTGTGAGCCCCGAGGTGTGGCAACTCTGAGGTCTCTGGTGTCTGGTCGATCGCTATCGCGGGCAAGCCATGCTCCTACAAGGGCCGAGGCTGAATGCGAATCCAGGCTCGGCTCGATCCCTGTAGGAGCAAGGCTTGCCCGCGAAGAACGATGACGCGGTCCTTCAGATGAAACACAAGCGCCGTAAGGCACTTGCCATCCCCCTGACGTTAACGTAAACATTGCGGCAGGGCGCTGAACTAAAAAAAGCGCAGGGCGGACCGATTCGGAGCGCTTGATGACGCCAATAAAAACAACACCACCGAAACGTCACCACGAAGCCCGGCTGGCCCGGGAAAAACTCCATCTGGAGGGCGAAGTTCCCGATGGCGTATTGCGCGCGGAAATCGATGCGTCGTGGCGGCGCAGCCTCAGTCATGGCGTGCATTTCAATGGAAAGCACGAGCTGGCGCTGGAATCGAGCGCCAGCCTCGACGTGCTGCTGGCCAGCAACCGACTGCTGATCGACGCGGCATTGCCGGCGATTGATTACCTGGCCGAACGTCAGGGCAAGGAAGGGCTGATCATCCTCGCCAACTCCGACGCCACCATTCTCGCCGTCGAAGGACGCGCCGATCGCCTCAAAGGCAGCGGCCTGCAAGACATCACCTTGGGCGCCTGCTGGAGCGAAGCCGCTCGCGGCACCAACGCGCTGGGCACCGCACTGGTTGAAGCCCGACCTACGATGATCGATTGCGGCGAGCATTACCTCGATCGCCTGACCGATTTCTCCTGCACCTCGGTACCGATCCATTGTCCGCAGGGCGGCATGCTCGGCGTGCTCGACCTGACCCGCGAAGGCCCGCTCGGTCGCGCTCACGACAGCACCGCGTTGCTGGCCATGGCCGTCAGCCAGATTGAAAGCCGCGTCTTCAACGCCAGTTATCCCGACGAAATCGTGCTGGCCTTCCACAGCCGTCGCCAATACCTCGAATCCCCGTGGCAAGGCCTGCTGGCGGTGAGCCTTGGCGGTCAGATCCTCGCGGTCAGTGCCCAGGCCTGTCAGTTGCTCAACGCCGAACGCTCGGCGCTGGTCGGTCGGCGGTGCGAAGAATTTCTCGGGGTCGACGGGCTCCAGCTTTTGTCGCGGTTGCATCAGGGCGGCGTCGGCAGCCTGCAAACCGCCAAAGGCGAATTCTTCTACAAAACCTTGCGCGCGCCGCAACGCTCGATCGGCATCAGCAGCCCACCGCGCAGCACCGCCAAAACCGTCAAGCCCCAGCCGGACCTTGAGTCCCTGGCCGGGAGTAACGTGCGTTATGCCCGAGCCTTGCGCATGGCCCGGCAAGGCCTGGCCAATGAATTACCGGTGTTGCTGCTCGGTGAAACCGGCACCGGTAAAGAGGTCATCGCCCGCGCTCTGCACATGGCTGGAACCCGTTGCGACAAACCCTTCATCGCGGTGAACTGCGCGGCGATTCCCGAAGGCCTGATCGAGTCGGAACTGTTCGGCTACCGAGAAGGTGCCTTCACCGGCTCCCGCCGTGGCGGCATGATCGGTCGCCTGCAACAGGCCCACGGTGGCACCTTGTTTCTCGATGAAATCGGCGACATGCCGCTGGCCCTGCAAGCGCGTTTACTGCGGGTACTGCAAGACCGCAAAGTCGCACCATTGGGGGCAGGCGAAGAGCAGGACATCGACGTCGCGTTGATCTGCGCCACACACCGCGACCTCAAGCGCCTGGTGGAAGAAAAACACTTCCGCGAAGACTTGTTCTACCGGGTCAACGGCATCAGCGTGATGCTCCCGGCCCTGCGCGAGCGCGAAGATTTCAGTGCCCTGGTCGGGCGATTGCTGGCCAGGCTTGATGCCCCGACCGTTGTCCTGCATGACGATTTGAGCCGCTTGCTCGGCGGTTATCACTGGCCCGGCAACATCCGCCAACTGGAAATGGTGTTGCGCACCGCATTGGCCATGCGCGAACCGGGGGAGACCGTCCTCACCCTCGACCACTTGCCCGACAGCATGCTCGACGACTTGACCGCGACCGAACGGCCCCAGGCCGGCAGCATCCGTGAAAATGAATTGGAGCTGATTCGCCAGTCCCTGGACACCCACCAGGGCAACGTCTCGGCCGCCGCCGACGCGTTGGGCATCAGTCGCGCGACTCTGTATCGCAAGCTCAAACAGTTGCGCTCGTGATGCAGCGCCTGATCGTTCGGCTGATCGACAGCCAGAATCCAGAGGCCTTGCAAGCGGCATTACGCTGGCTCTACAGCTTCGTGCGGCCACATCGTTTGGCCATCGCCGGGCTGCTCGGTTTATCGGTGTGCGCCTCGTTGCTGGTGCTGGTGCAACCGTGGCTAACCAAGCTCCTGATCGACGATGGTCTGCTGGCGCGCAATTTTTCGATGCTGGTGTTGATTGCCGGGCTGATGATCATTGCCGGACTGCTCGGCACGGCGCTGTCGGGCATCAATCGCTACCTGCACACGCGATTGTCCGGGCGGATTCTGTTTGCCCTGCGCGATGATCTCTATCGGCATTTGCAGACGCTCTCGCCGAGCTTTTACGGGCAGCGGCGTATCGGTGACCTGATGTCGCGTCTGGATGGCGACGTCGCCGAGATCCAGCGTTTCGCCGTGGACTCGCTGTTCTCGGCGGTGTCGAGCGTGATCGGCCTGGTCTGCGCGGTGGCGATGTTGCTGACCCTGTCGTGGAAACTCTCGTTGCTCGCGCTGGTGCTGATCCCCCTCGACGTGCTCTGGCTGCGCTGGATGCGACGTAAGGTCGAGCGCGATGTGCGGCAATTGCGCGAGCGCTCGGCGGATATGTCCTCGTTCATGGTCGAGACGCTGCCGGTGATGAAGTTCATCCAGTCCGCCGGTCAGCAACAGCGGGAAGCGCGACGGCTGGAGACGCTGGGCCACGGCTACATGAGCCAATTGCTGCGTCTGCAAGTCACCGAGTTTTTTACCCAGGCCGTACCGGGCACACTGACGTCGTTGTCCCGGGCCTGTGCGTTTTTAATTGGCGGTTACTGGGTGGTGCAGGGGACTTGGCAACTCGGCGCTCTGATCGCGTTCTCCACGTATTTGGGCATGGCCGTCGGACCGGTTCAGAGCTTGCTCGGCCTCTACGTCGCCGTTCAACGGATGACCGTCAGCCTCGGACGCGTGATGGAATTGCGCGGTGAAGAGCCTACCGTTCTGACGCCGGTCCAACCGCAACCGATGCCTGCCTGCGGTGACCTGCGATTCGACGATGTGCACTTCAGCCATCCCGGCCGCCCGAGCACCTTGCGCGGTATCGAAGCGAGCATTCCCTACGGTTTGAAAGTCGCCCTCAGCGGCGGCTCCGGGGTCGGTAAATCGACCCTCATCGATTTGCTGCAACGCCACCATGATCCACAGTCGGGCCGAGTGTTGCTGGGGGAGGTTGACCTTCGGGAGCTGGACCTGTTCCAGCTGCGTCGGCGGATTGCTGTGGTCAGTCAGGACATCGTTTTGTTTCGCGGCAGCCTCGCCGACAACCTGGCCTATGCCGTGCCGGACGCCAGCCGCGAATCGATAGCCGAAGTCGCGCGGCTGGCGCAACTCGACAGCCTGATCGAGTCATTGCCCGAAGGTCTGGACAGTCCGTTGGGCGAGCGTGGTCAGCAGTTGTCCGGTGGTCAGAAACAGCGCATCGCCATTGCCCGGGCGCTGTTGCAGGACCCGCTGATTCTGGTACTCGACGAAGCCACGTCGGCGGTGGATGAAGCCACCGAACGCGATGTGATCGAAGCCATCGACCGATTGTTTGCCGGGCGTACACGAATCTTGATCAGCCACCGCCCCTCAACCCTGGCCGATGCCGATCTGCGTTTTGAATTACTCGACGGCGTGCTCACCTCAAAAACGGTACTGCATGAAGCCTGAACTGCGAATCGGCGTCGTCGACAGCGGCCATTCGGCGGCGCAACGGGTACAGGTCGTCGCCGGCCGGCGCTTCTCGTTGCTGGAGGATGGGTTGGTCGAAAGCGACTTGCGCGATGATCCCTTGGGCCACGGCAGCGCGGTGATCGAAGCCATCGGACGGCGGGCACCTTCAGCGGTGTTTTGCGTGGGCCAGGTGTTTGACCAGCGCGGCGTCACCAGCGCCTTGCAGATCGCCAGCGCCATCGACTGGCTGGTGGCACAGGACGTCCGATTGATCAATTTGAGCCTCGGTTTGCGTCAGGATCGCAGCCTGTTGCGCGAAGCCTGTGCAGCGGCAGTAGCGCGAGGGGTTCTACTCTGCGCATCGAGCCCGGCGCAGGGGGAAGGCGTGTTTCCGGCGAATTATCCGCAGGTGCTGCGCGTCACCGGCGATGCGCGCTGTGCCGAGCAGGAATGGTCGTGGCTCAACAGTGCTCAAGCGGATTTCGCTGCGTGTGTGCATGGGACTTATCCGGGGCAGTCCGGCGCCAGCCTGGGGTGTGCGGCGTTGAGCGGGCACATCGCCGCTTTTCTGGTCGCACACCCTGAGGCGAGTAACGAACAGGTGGTCGAGTGGCTGCGCGAGCACGCGCGTTATCGCGGCCCTGAACGGCGCATCGGGCCATGATTGTGATTCTCGGCGCCGGGCCAGCGGGGGCTGCGGTGGCCCTGGGTTTGCGGCGGCTTGGTTATCCCGTGACGCTGGTCAGCGAGTGGCGCCGGTTTGCGGCGTTGGAAGGTGTTTCGGTGCGTGTGCTGGAGGCCTTGCGCGGCGCGGGTCTGCATCAGGCGCTGGCGGAGGCGGCGTTGCCTTCGCAGCGGCAGGTGTCGTGGAATGGTCAGCAGCATGCGCAGAACATTGAGTTTTTGTTGGACCGTCCAGGCTTCGACCGAGGCCTGCGCGAAGATTTGCGCCTGGCGGGCGTTGAGGTGTTCGAAGGTCGGGTGCTGACGGTTCAGACTGACGCGACGGGGCATCGAATCGAGATCGAAGGGCGCGAAACGCTGGTCGCGGACTTTCTGGTGGAGGCCCGAGGGCGTCAGGCGCCGGCGCTCGGCAAAGGCCTGAGAGGGCCGGAGACGGTCAGCCTGCTCAATCGCTGGCAGGCCATGCCGGGCAGCACCGCCAGCGCGGTTGAAAGCCTTGAGGATGGCTGGGCGTGGATGGCGCGACGGGCTGACGGCCAGTGTTATTGGCAGTGGACGGTGGACGTGGCCAGCGCCGGGCTGCCCGGTAAGGCGCAATTGCTCGACTATTGTCGTCAACGGCGCCAGGGCTCGGCGATGGCTCAGGCGTTTTTCGGGGCTACGCCTGAAATCGACGTGCAACTGCATGCCCGCAGCAGCACCGCAATCCTGTGTCCGCAGGTGTGCGGCCAACACTGGATTCGGGTCGGGGATGCGGCGATGGCGGTGGATCCGCTGTCGGGCAACGGGATTTTTCAGTCACTGTCTTCGGCGCTACAGGCGCCTGCAGTGATCAACACGCTGTTGCGAAAACCCGAGCGAACGGCCCTGGCACAGCGCTTTCATCAGCAGCGAGTGGAGCAGCTGTTTTTGCGCTTTGCGCGGATCGGTCGCGATTTTTACGCCGATGAACAGCGTTGGCTGGATCAGCCCTTCTGGCAGGCGCGGCGGTGCTGGCCGGATGCTGAGGTTGCCCATGCCGAGGCGGATTTTGCGGCGCTGAAGATTGAGCGAGCGCCGGTGCTGCGGGATGGTTTTGTGGATGAGGCCGAAGTGGTGATCACGGCGGATCAGCCATTGGGGATCTGGCATGTGCAAGGGGTCGAGGTGGCGCCGTTGGTGCGGCGGTTGCGCACTGAACCGGCGGAACGGGTATTGGCGGGGTTGACGGTGGAGCAGGGGCGGATGGTTCGCAGCTGGTTGCTGGGTCAGGGTTTCAAACCCTGAGTGAAGAACCTCCGGAGCCGGCGAAAAGCCTGTTCTCCCAGCGCAAAGCATCGTAATTTACGCGCCATAACGACAAGGAATTTTGGGGTGTAAGTGGGAGTCTATCGTCTGCTATTGGCCGTTCTGGTGGCCGTTTCTCATATGGGCAAGACGTTCATGGGGCTAAACCCCGGCGTGATTGCCGTGATGTCCTTCCTGATCATCAGCGGTTTCGTGATGACCTCGCTGATCGAGCGCAACTACAAGGCGCCGGAGAAAGTCGGCCTGTTCTACCTGGACCGCGCCCTGCGGCTCTACCC
>NZ_JAHBDK010000070.1 GCF_019956415.1 Pseudomonas sp. GL-B-19 | reverse complement strand
TCCACTCGCCGACCTTCACTTCGGTTTTACTCACTTTCATCTTCCCGGCCACCGCCAGACGACCAAAGTCATCGACTGGGCGACCGTCGCTGCCAATCGGCAGCAGCTGGGTGCCGCCCGTGCCTTTACCGCCATCGAGCTTGACCGACAGCAGTCCCAGCATATCCGCGCCGAACCCCACCGGGCCTTGGGTGAAACCGGACTTGGCGTCGAAAATGAAGCTCTGCGTCCACTCCTCGGCCTTGCTCTGCGGGTAAGTCGGGTTGGTGAAGTTGCGGTTGATGTAGAAGTTGCGCAGGTTCAGGTTGACCTTGGCGCCTTCGACAAAACCCGAATCCTCGGCCTGGGCGGGGAGGGCCGCCGTGGCCACAGCAATGGCAATCAGGCCGGGGAACAAATACTGCGCGGAAGAAGGCGTCATGGGCTCGGGTCTCTCTAATTGTTGGGGATGAAACAGGGCGCTGCCGCAACGTCGGGTTGCAGTCAAAAGAACGGATTGATTAAACGGAGCGGAATCAGCCGGACAGGGCAGGGCGCGGGGGCATAGGGTGAACCTGATGTTGTTGGTCTTGTGCGAGGAATGGTGCGGTGAATGTACTGGATGGTTCAATCGGCGAAGGCGGGATTTGTGCGATTATCGAACGCAAGATTGGGTCGGGGATTTGTGTTGTCTGTTGTGGCCTCATCGCGAGCAGGCTCACTCCCACATTGATCTCCGTTGTTCATTAATAGTGTGTTCACTGAAAATCCACTGTGGGAGCGAGCCTGCTCGCGATGAGGCCCGCCCAGTCATCCCACTTTTTCTCGCACCCAACAAAAAGCCCACCAAAAGGTGGGCTTCATTGTTTTCACCGCGCTATCAGAACAACTTCATCTTCGGCGCTTCTTCTTTCAGCGGTTCGACCTTGGCGGTCTGCTGATTCCAGCCGCCACCCAAGGCCTTGTACAGGTTGACCGCGCTGACCAGTTGCGCCAGACGGTCGGTAATCAACACTTGTTGGGCGTTGAACAGCTGACGCTGGGCATCGAGGAAGGTCAGGTTGCTGTCGACACCAATGAGGTAGCGACGCTGGGCCAGACGGTAGTAGTCCTGGTTGGCGGTGACAAAGTCACGCTGAGCCTGCAACTGAGCGGTGTAGGTCTCGCGGGCGGCCAGGCCGTCGGCGACTTCCTGGAAGGCCGTTTGAATGGACTTCTCGTAGTTCGCCACGCCGATGTCTTTCTGGATCTTCGAGTAATCCAGGCTGGCGCGCAGGCTGCCGGCGTTGAAGATCGGCAAGTTGATCTGCGGCTGGAACAACCAGGTCCCCGAACCTCCCTTGAACAGCCCGGACAAGTCTGGGCTCAGGGTGCCGGCGTTGGCCGTCAGGCTGATGCTCGGGAAGAACGCAGCCCGTGCCGCGCCGATATTGGCGTTGGCGGCCTTAAGGTTGTATTCGGCCTGGAGAATGTCCGGACGACGTTGCAGCAAGTCCGATGGCAAGCCGGCCGGCACGTCGCTGAGCAAATCGTCAGACAGCGGCTTGGCGGCTTGCAGGTTGGCCGGGATGCTGGTGCCGAGCAGCAGCACCAGACTGTTTTGATCCTGAGCGACCTGGCGGGTGTACTTCGCCAATTGCGCCCGGGCGTTTTCCACCGAGGTGCGCGACTGGGCGAGGTCCAGTGCCGACGCCACACCGACTTCGGCACTGCGCGCGGTGAGCTTGTAGCTCTCCTCGAACGCACCGAGGGTGTCCAGGGTCACTTTCAACAGTTCCTTGTCGGCTTGCCAGGTCAGGTAGGCGTTGGCCACGTTGGCCACCAGGCTGATCTGCGTGCTGCGTCGACCTTCTTCCGTGGCGAAGTATTTTTGCAGCGCTTCTTCGCTGAGGCTGCGAACCCGACCGAACATGTCGAGTTCATAGGCACTGATGCCGACCGTGGCCGAGTAGGAACTGACGATACCTGACTGGCCGTTCTGCGTAGCGTTATTGGGAACGCGCTGGCGGCTGCCGCTGCCATTGGCCGAGACGGCCGGGAACAGGTCGGCACGCTGGATGCGGTATTGAGCCGCAAAGGCATCGATGTTCAGCGCCGCGACACGCAGGTCGCGGTTGTTTTCCAGTGCGACCTGAATCAGCTGTTGCAGGGCCGGGTCATGGAAAAACTGCTTCCAGCCTTGCTCCGCCGCAGCCTGGCTCGGCGCCTGGGCCGGCGAATACGCCGGGCCCTGCGGGTATTGGCCCGCCACTGGTGCCTCAGGCTGCTGATAATCGGGTATCAGCGAGCAACCACCAAGCACAAACGCGGCGACGGCTAGGGAGAGTAGCGACTTGCTCATTGGCCAGCCTCTTTAGGAGTTTCAGTGGCGTCATCCGGGTCGACTATTTTGCGCTGACCGATGGAAGACACAGTGACAAAGAACAGTGGGACCCAGAAGATCGCCAGAACGGTGGCGGTGATCATACCGCCAATCACTCCGGTGCCGATGGCATGCTGGCTACCCGAACCTGCACCGGTGGAAATGGCCAGTGGCACCACGCCCAGGACGAAGGCGAGCGAGGTCATGATGATCGGTCGCAAACGCATCCGGCTGGCTTCAATCGCTGCATCGCGCAGGCTGCGCCCTTGCTCATGCAGTTCCTTTGCAAATTCGACAATCAAAATGGCGTTTTTCGCCGCCAGGCCGATGGTCGTCAACAGGCCCACCTGGAAATACACATCGTTGGACAGGCCGCGCAGGCTGGTCGCCATCAATGCACCGATGATCCCCAAAGGCACCACCAGCATCACCGCAATCGGAATCGACCAGCTTTCATACAGCGCCGCCAGACACAGGAACACCATCAGCAGCGACAGGGCGTACAGCGCTGGCGCTTGCGAACCGGACAACCGTTCTTCGTACGACAGGCCGGTCCAGGAAATACCGACACCCGCCGGCAGTTTGGCGGCTATGGCTTCGACTTCGGCCATGGCTTCACCGGTGGAATAGCCCGGCGCCGGGGAGCCGAGGATTTCCATCGCTTCTACGCCGTTGTAACGGGCCAGTTTCGGCGACCCATAAATCCATTCACCCTTGGCAAACGCCGTGAACGGAACCATGGTGCCGGCGCTGTTGCGCACATACCATTTCTGCAGGTCTTCAGGGCTCATACGGGAGCCGGGCTGACCTTGTACGTAAACCTTCTTCACTCGACCACGGTCGATGAAGTCGTTGACGTAGCTACTGCCCAGCGCGATCGACAGGGTGTTGTTGATGTCGGCGATGGTAATGCCCAGGGCACTGGCCTTCTCGTCATCGATTTCCAGTTGGAATTGCGGTTCGTCGTTCAGGCCGTTCGGACGGACCTGAGTCAGAATCTTGCTTTGCGCTGCCATGCCGAGGAACTGGTTGCGTGCTTGCATCAGTTTTTCGTGACCGATACCGGCACGGTCCTGAAGGAACACGTCGAAACCGGTGGCGTTACCCAGTTCCAGTACCGCCGGTGGTGCGAAGGCAAACACCATGGCATCACGGAAGGTGAAGAAGTGCTGCTGGGCACGGGCCGCCACCTTGAATACGTTGTTGTCGGCGTTACGTTCGTCCCATGGCCGGAGCATGATGAAGGCCATACCCGAGCTCTGGCCACGACCCGCGAAGTTGAAGCCGGTCACGGTAAACACCGAGTTCACCGCATCGCCTTCACCGCCATCCTTGCCCGGACGCAGCAGGAATTCACGCATCTCGTCCACGACCACCTGGGTGCGCTGGGAGGTTGAACCGGCCGGTGTCTGCACCTGGGCGAACAATACGCCCTGGTCTTCTTCAGGCAGGAACGCCGTCGGGATACGGGTGAACAACCAGATCATGCCGACAATGATGATGAGGTAGGCCAACAGGTACGGCGCCTTCTGCGTGAGCATGTTGCCTACGCCGCGCTCGTAGCTTTTGACGCCCCGGTCGAAGTTGCGGTTGAACCAGCCGAAGAAACCGCGTTTCGGGGTGCCGTGCTCGCCTTTCGGAATCGGCTTGAGCATCGTGGCGCAAAGCGCCGGGGTGAAGATCAGTGCAACCAGTACCGACAAGGCCATGGCCGAGACGATGGTGATCGAAAACTGCTTGTAGATCACGCCGGTGGAGCCGCTGAAGAACGCCATTGGCAGCAGAACCGCCGACAGCACCAGGGCGATACCGACGAGTGCGCCCTGGATCTGGCCCATGGATTTCTTGGTGGCTTCCTTGGGCGACAGGCCTTCTTCACTCATCACCCGTTCGACGTTTTCCACCACAACGATGGCGTCGTCCACCAGCAAGCCAATGGCCAGGACCATACCGAACATGGTCAGGGTGTTGATGCTGAAACCAGCTGCCGCGAGGATGCCGAACGTTCCCAGCAACACCACCGGCACGGTCATCGTGGTGATGATGGTGGCGCGGAAGTTTTGCAGGAACAGGAACATCACCAGGAACACCAGTGCGACTGCTTCGACCAGGGTTTCAACCACACCTTTGATCGATTCGGTCACCACCGGGGTGGTGTCATATGGGAACACCACTTCCATCCCTTCAGGGAAGAACGGCTTGAGGCTGTCGATGGTCGTGCGCAAGGCTTTTGCAGTGTCGAGGGCGTTGGCGCCAGTGGCCAGCTTCACGGCCAGGCCGGACGCCGGAGCGCCGTTGAACTGGGCGTTGATGCTGTAGTTCTCACCGCCCAGACCGACGTCAGCGACATCTTTCAAGCGAACTTGAGAGCCGTCCTTGTTGACTTTGAGCAGGATTTTTTCGAACTGCTCAGCGGTCTGCAGGCGAGTCTTGCCGATGATCGTGGCGTTCAACTGTGTGTCGGGCAGGGCAGGCAAGCCGCCGAGCTGACCGGATGACACCTGGACGTTCTGTGCGGCGATGGCGGTTTTGACATCGATCGGGGTCAGGTTGTATTTGTTCAACTTGGCCGGGTCGAGCCAGATACGCATGGCGTACTGGGAGCCGAATACCTGGAAGTCACCGACACCGGCTGTCCGCGAGATCGGGTCCTGCATGTTCGACACAATGTAGTTCGACAGGTCGTCCTTGGTCATGCTGCCGTCACGCGAGACCACGCCGATCACCAACAGGAAGTTCTTCACCGCCTTGGTGACACGGATACCTTGCTGCTGCACTTCTTGCGGCAGCAACGGGGTGGCCAGGTTCAGTTTGTTCTGGACCTGAACCTGCGCGGTATCGGAGTTGGTGCCTTGCTCGAAGGTCGCGGTGATGGTCATGGTGCCGTCGGAGTTACTTTCCGAGGACACATAACGCAAGTGGTCGATACCGTTGAGCTGTTGCTCGATCACCTGCACCACGGTGTCTTGTACCGTTTGTGCCGAAGCACCCGGGTAGGCCACGGAGATGGCGATCGCCGGAGGCGCAATGCTCGGGTATTGGTTGATCGGCAGCTTGAGGATCGACAGTGCCCCGACCAACATGATCACCAGGGCTATCACCCAGGCGAAAATCGGACGGTCGATAAAAAATTTCGACATGGTTTACTCCCCTTTGCCGCTGGAAGCTTTGTCAGCTGCCTGTGCGGGGGCCGGGTTCTTTACGCCAACGTTAGTCGCTTCAGTGGCTTTGACTTCGATGCCAGGCTTGACGAATTGCAGCCCTTCGGTGATCAGGCGATCGCCTGCCTTCAGTCCGTCCTCGATCAGCCATTGACTACCGACGGTGCGGTTGGCCTTGAGCTGACGCAGTTCGACCTTGTTGTCAGGGCCGACGACCAGTGCAGTCGGCGTACCTTTAAGGTCGCGCGTTACGCCTTGTTGCGGCGCCAGAATCGCTGCCGCGTTTACACCGGACTGCAACTGGGCGTGAACGAACATGCCCGGCAGAAGGGTGTGCTCAGGGTTCGGGAACACGGCACGCAGAGTGACGGAACCGGTGGTCTGGTCAACCGAGATTTCGGAGAATTCCAGTTTGCCGTCCAGCTTGTACTGGCTGCCGTCTTCGAGGGTCAGCTTCACCGTCGCCGAGTTGTCGCCGGCCTTTTGCAGACGACCGCTTTCCAGTTCGCGGCGCAGTTGCAGCAATTCCACCGAGGACTGAGTCACGTCGACATAGATCGGGTCGATTTGCTGGATCACCGCCATCGGATCGGCCTGGCCGCTGGTCACCAGCGCGCCTTCTGTCACGTTAGAGCGACCGATACGACCGGTCAGCGGTGCGTAAACCTTGGTGTAGCGCACGTTGATCTGGGCGGTTTGCAGGGCGGCTTCCGATTGCATCCGGTTGGCCACGGCCGTGTCGTATTCCTGACGGCTCACCGCTTGTTCGGCGACCAGTTGCTTGTAGCGGTCGGAGATCGACTTGGTCTGCTGCAGGTTGGCTTCTGCACTTTTCAACGTAGCGTCATACACCGACGAATCGATCTGATACAGCTGCTGGCCAAGCTTGACGTCGCCGCCTTCCTTGAACATGCGCTTGAGAATGATGCCGTTCACCTGAGGACGAACTTCGGCGATGCGGTAGGCGCTGGTACGGCCCGGCAGGTCGGATGTCAGGGTGAAGGCTTGAGTTTGCAGGGTAACAACGCCGACCTGAGGAGGCGGTGCGGCTGGTGCGGCTTCTTCCTTTTTGCATCCGCTGAGCAGCGATGCCAAGGCGACGGCAGTGACCAGAGCGGTAACAGCTGGCTTGAATTGCATGAAAATCCTCGGGTCAGGCGCGCAGAATGCGCACGAGAAAGGTGGAAGGGTAAAAATGGGGTGCTGAGTGGATAAGTAGCTTGCTAAGGAATATACTTACGTTCATGGTTGTTTGTAAACACCTTGGCTGTGTACCCACATCGCTACAAAAGCCGTTCAAAGGTTTGAATTGTAAGACGGGGACGGCGCCCAAGAGCGGTCACTCCACTTTTATTCAGCTGATGTTCAGACATCGCTGAAGCATCCTGATTGAGGTTTTACTGCCATGGTCCGTCGCACCAAAGAGGAAGCCCAAGAAACCCGCAGCCAGATACTTGAAGCGGCAGAGAAAGCCTTTTATGAAAGGGGCGTGGCGCGCACGACACTGGCGGACATCGCTACCTTGGCCGGCGTGACTCGCGGTGCTATCTACTGGCATTTCAGCAATAAGGCTGATCTGGTGCAGGCCATGCTGGATACCTTGCATGAGCCGCTGGATGAGATGGCCAGGGCCAGTGAAAGCGAAGATGAGCTCGATCCGCTCGGCTGCATGCGCAAGCTGCTGATTCATTTGTTTCATCAAGTTGCGCTGGATCCAAAGACCCGACGTATCAATGAGATTTTGTTTCATAAGTGCGAATTCACCGATGAAATGTGCGACCTGCGTCAGCAGCGTCGAACGGTCAGCCTGGATTGCAATGTGCGAATCGCCCTGGCTTTGAGTAATGCCGTGAATCGGGGGCAAATGCCCGAAGACCTCGACACGGCGCGCGCTGCCATCAGTCTGCATGCGTATGTCGATGGCATCCTGTACCAGTGGCTGCTGGCGCCTGACAGTTTTCAATTGCACACCGACGCCGAGCGTTGGGTGGAGACCGGGCTGGAGATGCTGCGCTTGAGCCCAAGCCTGCGCAAATGAAACAAAAAGCGTAAATGGTTTCGCTTGTGTCAGCTGTCAAGGCAGGCGCTGACGCCTTCGGCGCTCGCCTAACTACTTTGGGGTGCTTTTATATACGCACACTCGCCAGGATGACAGGTAGCGAGCTACGTAATTTGTAGGGAATTTGTGTCTTGGGTGTGAATGCGTGTGAGCACGCCACTTGAAAACGAAAAAAGCCCCGGCTCTCACGAGTCGGGGCTTTTTTGCATTTCAGTGATTAATGCTTACATCGCCGGGTAGTCGATGTAACCCACCGGGCCTTTGCCGTAGAACAGTTCTGGACGCGCTTCGTTCAACGGCGCATCGGCCTTCAAACGTGCAGGCAAGTCCGGGTTGGCAATGAACGGCACACCGAAGGCGACCGCATCGGCCTTGCCGTTGGCCAGCCAGGCGTTGGCGCTGTCCTTGGTGAAGCGTTCGTTGGCGATGTACGGGCCGCCGAACGCTTCTTTCAATTGTGGGCCAAGGCTGTCGCCGGCTTCTTTTTCACGCGAGCAAATGAACGCGATACCACGCTTGCCCAGTTCCCGAGCGACGTAGGTGAAGGTTTCGGCCAGGTTGTCGTCGCCCATGTCATGGGAATCGGCGCGCGGTGCCAGGTGCACACCGACGCGGCCGGCGCCCCAGACTTCGATAGCAGCGTCAGTCACTTCCAGCAGCAGGCGCGCACGGTTTTCCAGGGAACCGCCGTATTGGTCGGTGCGCTGGTTGGTGCTGCTTTGCAGGAACTGGTCGAGCAGGTAACCGTTGGCACCATGGATTTCCACGCCGTCAAAACCCGCGGCCTTGGCGTTCTCGGCACCGGTGCGGTAAGCGTCGATGATGTCGGCGATTTCAGCGGTTTCCAGGGCACGCGGGGTTGGGTAATCGGCCAATGGGCGAACCAGGCTGACGTGCCCTTTTGGCTGGATGGCACTCGGTGCGACCGGCGCTTCACCGTTCAGGTACGACGTGTGAGAAACCCGGCCGACGTGCCACAGTTGCAGGAAGATCTTGCCGCCTGCGCCGTGGATGGCTTTGGTCACGTTAGCCCAGCCGCGTACCTGATCGTTGGACCAGATGCCGGGGGTGTCCGGGTAGCCGACGCCCATCGGCGTGACCGACGTGGCCTCGCTGAGGATCAGGCCAGCGGAGGCGCGCTGGACGTAGTACTCGGCCATCAGCGCGTTTGGCACGCGGCCTTCGTCGGCGCGGCAGCGGGTCAGCGGCGCCATGATGATGCGGTTGGCCAACTCGATGTCGCCCAGTTTGATCGGATCGAAAATAGTCGTCATGAATGCACCCTCGTGAGGTCTCAGTGGTTTAGTGAGTCGCTGGAGCCAGTTCGGGATTGCCGCTCTGACGGAAAGTAATCAGGGTCACCAGCAGGGCGAGCACCGCCAGTGCGGCGGCCGCGAGGGGCACGCTGGTCAGGCCGTAGCCGTGGGCGATCACGCTGCCGCCGACCCAGGCACCGAGTGCGTTGCCGATGTTGAAAGCGCCGATGTTCAGGGTCGACACCAGGTTTGGTGCCGCTTTGCCAAAGGTCACCACGTTCACTTGCAAGGCCGGGACGGCGGCAAAACATGCCGTGGCCCAGAGGAACAGGGTGATTTCGGTCGGGATCAGCGCGACGCTGGTCCACGTCAGTACGGTGGACACCACCGCCATGCTGATGAACACGCCGATCAGCGTTGCGGCCATGCTTTTGTCCGCCAGTTTGCCGCCGATAATATTGCCGACAGTCAGGCCCAGGCCGATGAGCATCAGGGTCCAGGTCACGCCACGTGGCGAGACACCGGTGACTTCGCCCAGCATCGGAGCGACGTAGGTGAACAGGGTGAAGACCGAGGCGGCGAACAGCGCGGTCATGCTCAGGGACAGCCAGATCCCGGCGCCCTTGAGTGCGGCCAGTTCGGCGCGCATGTCGAGTTTTTCTTCATCGCGCTTGGCCGGCAGGAAACGGATCAGACCGATCAAGGCGATCACACCGATCACGGTCACGGCCCAGAAGGTCGAACGCCAGCCGGCCTGTTGACCGAGCGCGGTGCCCAGTGGAACGCCGAGCACGTTGGCAAGGGTCAGGCCGGTGAACATCAAGGCCACGGCCGAAGCGCGTTTGTTGGCCGGCACCAGACCTGCCGCCACCACCGAACCGATACCGAAGAAGGCACCGTGGCAGAGGGCCGTGACCACTCGTGCAAACATCAACACGTTGTAGTCACTGGCCAGGGCGCAGAGTAAGTTGCCGACGATGAAGATCCCCATCAACGCAACCAGTGCAGCCTTGCGTGGCAGCCGGGCGGTGGCCAGTGCCATGAACGGTGCCCCGATGGCCACGCCCAGGGCGTAACCGGTCACCAGCCAGCCGGCGCCTGGGATCGACACACCGAGGTCCGCCGCCACGTCGGGCAGCAGGCCCATGATGACGAACTCGGTGGTGCCGATGGCGAAGGAGCTCAAGGCCAGAATGAGGAGCGAGAGGGGCATTGTTGATTCCTTGTTGGCTGACTGACGTTAAGGGTCAGAGCTCTTTGCTGAAGGTCTTGAGGAACTCCTGAATGGTTTCCTCATTACGTTTGAAAAAATGCCACTGGCCGACTTTGCGGCTGCTGATCAGGCCGGCGCGCTGCAAGGTCGCCAAGTGCGCGGAAACGGTGGACTGCGACAAGCCGCAACGTTGATCGATCTGCCCGGCGCAAACGCCGTGCTCGTTGCTGTGGGACTGGTCAGGGAATTCGACGTCCGGGTTTTTGAGCCAGTGCAGGATTTCTCGCCGTACTGGGTGTGCCAGGGCTTTTATTATTTCGTCGAGGTCGAGGTTCATGGCTTGGGAGCTCGTGATTAGTAAAACGCTATATCGCGATGAGGCGAACTTTAAATCGGTATTTCGCGATATACAAATATGATTTTGGTCTGATGACCGCATAAATCGGTATATCGGGTTATAGCGATACATGGGTGTAAAGAAACAATGGTGCAGTGCTAAGCTGCGCCCATGAACTATCTCGCACATCTTCACCTCGGTGGCCAGCGTCCCGGACAATTGCTCGGCAGTCTGTATGGCGATTTCGTCAAAGGACGGCTGCAAGGGCAATACGATCCGGAGATTGAGGCGGCCATCCAGCTGCATCGCAGCATCGACGTGTTTACCGACCGCCATCCGTTGGTGGATGTTTCGTTGTCGCGGTTTTCCACTACGCGCCGACGTTACGCCGGGATCGTGCTCGACGTGTTTTTCGACCATTGCCTGGCACGCGACTGGACGCTGTACGCCGACCGGCCACTGGCATTGTTCACGTCAGATGTGTACCGGGTACTGACGGCCGAGCCGCAATTGCCGGAGCGTTTGGCAAAGATCGCGCCGTACATGGTGGCGAATGACTGGTTGGGTTCCTACCGGGAGTTCGAGGTGCTGGAGCAGGTGCTGCGGGGGATTTCGCGGCGGTTGACCCGGCCTGAGGAACTGGCGGGGGCGATGCAGGAGTTGCGGGTGTTGTATGAACCGTTGAGCGAAGACTTTCGGTTGTTCTATCCACAGCTTCAAGATTTCGCCCAAAACCGCTGACACAAATCTTGTAGGAGCAGAGCTTGCTCGCGATGAACGATAACGCGGTCATCAGTTAAACCGCGGGGCCCCAATCGCGAGCAAGCTTTGCTCCTACAGAAAAGCGGTTACGCGGCGATCAGTTCGCCAGCACGACGCGGTTCGGCAGGTTTCGCCACTTCACCAAACAACGCTGTTTGCACCGCTTGCTGTGCCTCGAACGCCAGCGCCGCACGCTCCCGGCCTTCGCAAGCAATCGGCTTGAGCAGGTGAATGTCCACATTCCCCCGGTCATTGGCAAACAAGCGCATCAAGTGCGACAGCAGATCATCGTCACCAATAAACGGTGCCAGCGAATCAAGCTCGCCATCGCGCAGGTAACGAATCGCCACCGGTTGCAGCAGCACCTCTGAATCAATCGCCGCCGACAGCAGGCGACCATGGAAGGTACGCAACGAACGGCCATCGGTGGTGGTGCCTTCCGGGAACATCAGCAGCGGATGGGCCTGTTCCAGGTGGCGGGTCATTTGTTTGCGGATCAGCTGACTGTCACCCGACCCACGACGGATAAACAGACTGCCGGCCTTGGCCGCCAACCAGCCCGCCACCGGCCAGGTACGCACTTCGGCCTTGGACAGAAATGACAGCGGCGTGAGCATGCCCAGCAGTGGGATGTCGGTCCAGGACACATGATTGCTGACCCAGAGCATCGGTTGCTTGGGCAACTCGCCATGCACGGTGATGTGGAAGGGCAGGGCATTGCTCAATCGCGCCATGAAAAATCGCGACCAACGCTGGCGGCGGACCATCGAGTGGGCGATGCCCATACGCTCGAACAGTCCGAACACGCTGGCCATGCTCAAACCCAGTGCGACCACCACCAGCACTCGCGCAATCCGCGCGTACACCCGCAGGCGGTTCATCACATGGCCGCCTTGAAGTGCTTGGCGTAACGCGGGCAGAGCTCGTCGCGCTTGAGCAGGATGAACACGTCGGCGACCTGGAAGTCTTCGTCCCAGCACGGCTCGCCGCAGATCTTCGCACCGAGGCGCATGTATGCCTTGAGCAGTGGCGGCATTTCGGCGATGACGTTGGAGGGGATATCCAGGGTCGGCAACGGCTTTTTCGGCTCGGCGCGCAGGTGTTCGGTGCACAGATAGCGTTCGCGCAGACGCTGCATGATCGCGTGGGCCTGAATGCCGCCGTCCTGCATCGGAATGCTCGCGCACCCCATCAAATAGCTGTAGCCGCCCTGGTTCAACACCTCGGCCAGTTCACCCCAAAGTACGGCGATGGTGCCGCCGTTACGGTAGGCCGGGTCGACGCAGGTACGGCCGATTTCCAGGATCGGGCCTTTGAGGTGCACCAGGCCATGCAGGCTGAATTCTTCTTCGCTGTAGAACTTGCCCAGGCTGCTGGCCGCCGTGTGATCGAGCAAACGGGTGGTCGCCACCAGACGTCCGGTGTTCAAGTCACGCACACCGATGTGGGCGCAGTGAACATCATAGTCATCCATGTCCAGACCCAGCTCGGCGCCCTTCAGCCTGGCGTTGAATTCGCCGCTGAACACGTTGAAGCGCAAGGCCTGGGCTTCCTGCAAGGCCTCGCTGCCGATCAGTCGTTCGGCTTGCAGGCGGCGGTCGTTGCCGGTGTCGCTGATGCGGGCGATCTGAGTCATTGCAAATCTCCTTGCGGGCTGCTCACTTGACGTGGGTTACAGCGGATCGACTTTCTTTATGTAGCCGTTTTGTGCAAGGTCAGGCTATGTAGCCCCAGTGTCATCGCCATTAAGCTTTGGTGATGCTTATATGACAGCCCACGAGGAGCCTCTTATGCCCTGGCAAACCCTGTTGAAGCGCCGCGAACGCCTGCCCGCCAACCCGGACCTGGCGGAAGGTTTCGCGACCTTGTTGCATCAATTGGGCACGGTGACGCCGTTCGAGTTGGCAGTGGCGGGCGCGCGCCTGATGGCCACGCCGGGGCTGGCGTTTCTGGTGGGGTATCAGGCAGCGTTGCGGATGCTCTGGCCCAGCGCGCCGCTGAGCCTCGGCGCGTTGTGCGCGACCGAACAGCGCAGCCTGCGGCCGGCAGACATGCAAACCCGTCTCACCGATTTGCGCCTGAGCGGGCGCAAGGATTTCGTCACCGCCGGTGATGCCGCCGAGTGGCTGTTAATCGCCGCCCGCAGTGAAGCGCCCGGCGAGGCAGCTCGCCTGAGCCTGGCCGTGGTCTACCCCGATGAACCGGGCGTGCGCCTGGAAAAACTCCCGGCCATTGCGCTGATACCGGACATCAGTCATGGCAAGTTGTTTCTCGACAACGCCCTGTGCGAGTTGTTGGCGGGGGACGGTTGGGACGCTTACGTCAAACCGTTCCGCACCCTTGAAGATGTGTACGTATTGAGCGCCATGACCGCGTGGCTGTATGGCATTGGCCAGGACAGTGACTGGCCGCAAGCCTTGCAACTGCGGTTACTGGCGCTGCTGGCCGGGTGCGCGGAAGTCAGCCGCCAGGCACCGAACAATCCCGCCGGGCATGTGTTGCTGGGTGGGTTGTTTGCCCAGTTCGAGGGGCTCAAGGCTGAGATTGATCAGGCGCTGGCCGACGGGCCGCCGCATTGGGCGGCGATGTGGCAGCGCGATCGGCTGGTGATGGATTTGGCGGCGGGGGCCAGGGGGAAGCGATTGGTCAAGGCTTTGGCGGTGATCTGACTGGCCCCTTCGCTGGCAAGTCGAATCGTCGCACCGCAGCTCCTACAGTTTGAAATGCATTCCCCTGTAGGAGCTGGCTTGCCAGCGAAGACGGCCTGACTGACAACACAAATTCCAAAACTGTCATCAACCTCAACTAGGCTCTGCACGTTAATCCTCCCGAGCCCACGCCATGTTCAAAGGCTTGTCTCTGATTGTCATGCTGCTGCTCGGCCTCACGGCCCACGCCGAAAACTGGCCGGCCGAGCAATGGTCCATCGGCCCGAAAAGCTCAGGATCAGCGCTCCAGGCCCTGGAAACCTACGCCTTCCCACCCCGCGACGACAGCACCCGCAAAGGCATCCGCACTGACGCCTTGCTGGTGATCCGCGACGGCCAGTTGATCTACGAACGCTACGCCGGCCCGACCACCGCCGACACGCCACACCTGACGTGGTCCATCAGCAAAAGCCTCATGGCCGCGGTGCTGGGGGTTGCGTATGGCGAAGGCCTGTTCAAACTCCAGGATTCGGTGCAGACGTTTTATCCACCGATGAAAAAACACCCCGCTGTGACCATGGCTGACCTGTTGCACTGGGCCTCAGGGCTGGACTGGCAGGAAGACTACGAATACGCACCGTTAAAGTCCTCGGTGGTGGCCATGCTCTACACCCGTGGACATCAGGACATGGCCGCATTTACTGCCGATCACGCCGAGTACGCCAAACCCGGTCAGGCCTTTCGGTACTCCAGCGGTGACAGCAATCTACTGTCCGCCGCGCTGAAAAACATCGTCAGTCCGACGCGTTATCCAGACTATCCATGGACCGCACTGTTCGAGCCTTTGGGCATCTATCATGCCGTTTGGGAAACTGATGCCACGGGTACTTTCGTTGCTTCGTCTTACGCTTACCTCACGGCTCGGGATCTGGCGCGAGTCGGTTTGTTGATGGCGCGCGACGGGCGCTGGCAGGATCGTCAGTTGCTGCCCAAAGACTGGGTCGCCTTCAATCGCGAACCGTTCGCCCACTATCAAGCCCATCAGGATGACGCTGTGCCCGGTGGTCAATGGTGGCTCAACCGCGCGGTGGAAGGGGCGACACAACCCTGGCCCGATGCTCCTGCCGACACCTTCGCGGCGCTGGGCCATTGGGGCCAGGCGCTGTATGTGATCCGCAGTGAACGTTTGGTGATCGTGCGCTATGGCGATGATCGCGACGGCAGCTACCAGCACAATGTTTTGCTCAAACTTGCGCTCAAGGCATTTGCGCAAAAGGTGCAGCCATGAGTCGTCGAGGATTTTTTCGTCGCCGGCCGTTCAGCACGTTGCTGTTGATCCTGCTCATCGCCTTGCTTGGCTGGGGCTGGCAGGAGCGAGTGGCGCTGTGGGCCTTCCCCGACATCATCAGCGCCTACACCGCCAAGGAGTATTGCTCGTGCCGGTATGTGATGAACAACGAGGCCGGTTATTGCCACAGCTATGTAAAGCAGTGGCTGCCCACCAGCCGCTTTGTCGATGACGCCGCCAGCAAACGCGTGACAGTCAGCGGAATGGGCCGCAGCAACAGCGCGGCGTGGCTCGGCGAACGCCAAGGATGCCGTCTGATTCCGTAGCAAGTTTTGCAATTGGCTGCCGGGCGGTTAAGGTTCGTGCAGGTTTATCTGCCCCACGAGTCTCTATGTTCAACCGCTCCCTGCGCAAAACCCTCACGTTCCTGCTGTTGGCCGGCGCCACGCTGTCGGCCCAGGCCGATTGGTATCTGGACGGCGAGTCCTCGCGGCTGTCGTTCATCAGCACCAAAAACGCCAACATTTCCGAAGTGCAGCGCTTTCTGGTGCTGCACGGCAAGGTCGATGCCAATGGCCTGGCCGAGGTGGAAGTCGAGCTGGAGTCGGTCAACAGTGGCATCCCGTTGCGCGATGAACGCATGCGCAAGGAGTTGTTCGAGATCCAGACCTTCCCCGAAGCGTTGATCACCACGCAGATTGATCTGCGTCCCATCAACGACCTCGCGCCTGGCGCGCAGTTAGAGTTGCGCTTGCCGCTGACCGTCAACCTGCATGGCAAGCAACACTCATACAACGCCGAACTGCTGGCGACGCGTCTCGACGATCGACGCTTTCAGGTGGTAACGCTCGAACCACTGGTCATCAATGCCGAAGACTTCGATTTGGCACCTGGGCTGGAAGCATTGCGCAAGGTCGCCGGTTTGTCGGCCATCAGTTTGTCGGTGCCGGTGGGTGCGGTACTGATTTTCACGGCGCGCTGACATGGCCGGCGCAATCTTTCCCTGGCGTGAAGGCAACCATTTTGAACTGCTGATCGACGGTCCGCAGTTCTTCCCACGCATGTTGGTCGCAATTGCTCGCGCCGAAGAACAGGTCGAACTGGAGTTGTATCTGGTGGAGGCGGGCGCCTGTGCCGAAGCCATGGTGCAAGCATTGGTTTCGGCGGCTGAGCGCGGTGTGCGTGTGCGCTGCCTGTTCGATGACTATGGCAGCCTGGCGTTCACCCTGACCCTGCGTCAGCGCCTGATGGCGGCCGGGGTCGAATTGCGTTTCTACAATCGCCTGAACTGGCGCCGTTGGATCGGCAACTTTTACCGCGATCACCGCAAACTGTTGCTGGTCGATCAAAGCCTGGCGGTGGTCGGTGGCACGGGCGTCACCGATGAGTTCTGGACGCCGGGTGAGGACACCAGCGAATGGCACGAGGTGATGGTGGAAATCACCGGGCCTTTGGTCATCGACTGGCAGTTGCTGTTCGACCGCCAATGGATCGCCAACCGCCATCGACGGGCCTGGAAACCGGTCGCGCATTTCGGCTTGCCGCGCCTGCCACGGGTGCCGGCAATGGGTGAGGGCATGGGCCGGGTGGCCTATGCCGACGCCCGCCAGCATCGCGACATTTTGCAATCACTGGTTCGCGCGTTGAACAGCGGCCAGCAACGGGTCTGGCTGGCAACTCCGTATTTCCTGCCGACCTGGAAAGTCCGCCGCTCACTGCGTCGTGCCGCCAGTCGAGGCGTCGATGTGCGCCTGCTGCTGACCGGGCCGCGCACCGATCACCCATCGGTGCGCTACGCCGGGCATCGCTACTACCCACGACTGCTCAAGGCCGGGGTGAAAATTTTTGAATACCAGCCGTGTTTCCTGCACCTGAAAATGGTCTTGATCGATGACTGGGTGAGCATCGGCTCGTGCAATTTCGACCACTGGAATTTGCGCTTTAACCTGGAAGCCAACCTTGAAGCGCTGGACCCAGGGCTGACGCGGGCCGTGGCGGGGAGTTTCGAGCGCGACTTTGCGCAGAGCCAGGAGGTCAGCCTCGAAGCATGGCAAAGCCGACCGCTGTGGAAGCGGGTCAAGCAACGAGTCTGGGGATGGGTGGATCGGTTGGTGGTGAATCTGCTGAATCTCAGGGGTTGATACCAATCTCTGCAACACCCTAAAACCATTGTGGGAGCGAGCTGCTCGCGAAGACGGAATAACATTCAACGAAAATGCTAAATGTTAGACCGCTTTCGCGAGCAGGCTCGCTCCCACATGGATATTGCGTCGATCACAAAATTTGTTTGCAACACCAATCAATTGTGGGAGCGAGCCTGCTCGCGATGGCGGTGTAACAGTCAACAAAGATGCTGAATGTTAAGGCCTCATCGCGAGCAGGCTCGCTCCCACAGGTTCATGCGGTGTTTGAATAATTACAGCAATTCAAAGCTCTGCTGTGTCACGTCCTGGGAGTCGAGGCCGATCTGCACGTTGAACTTGCCCGGCTCGGCAGCGTACTTGAGCTGGGTGTTGTAGAACTTCAGGTCATCCTCAGTGATGGTGAAGTGCAGGACTTTCTGTTCGCCAGCCTTGAGCATGACTTTCTGGAAGTTCTTCAGTTCTTTGAGCGGTCGGATCATCGAGCCGGTCACATCCTGGATGTACAACTGCACCACGGTTTCGCCGTCACGCTTGCCGGTGTTTTTCACCGTGACGCTGGCGTCGAGCTTGCCGGTCTTGTTCAGCGTGGTCGACGACAGGGCCATGTCGCTCAGGCTGAAGTCGGTGTAGCTCAGACCGAAGCCAAACGGGAACAGGGGACCGGTGGTGTCATCGAGATACTGCGAGGTGTAGTTGCCCGGTTTGCCCGGCGTGAAGGGCCGGCCAATGCTCAGGTGGTTGTAGTAGGTCGGAATCTGACCCACCGAGCGCGGGATGGTGATCGGCAGTTTGCCCGATGGGTTGTAGTCGCCAAACAGCACGTCGGCGATGGCATTGCCGCCTTCGGTGCCGGTGAACCAGGTTTCCAGAATCGCGTCAGCCTGTTCTTTCTCTTCGAGAATCGACAGCGGACGGCCATTCATCAACACCAGCACCAGCGGTTTACCGGTGGCTTTCAAGGCTCGGATCAGTTCACGCTGGTTTGGCGGAATGTTGATGTCCGTGCGGCTCGACGATTCGTGCGACATGCCACGGGACTCGCCAACCGCTGCCACCACTATGTCAGCGTCCTTGGCCGCTTTCACCGCTTCGTCGATCAACACGTTGGCCGGACGCGGATCATCCACCACTTCCAGGGCGTCGAAGTTGAGGAAGTTCAGGTAATCCAGCATCTTCTTGTCGCTGGTGATGTTGGCGCCACGGGCGTAGATCAGCGCCGATTGCGAACCCAGTGCAGCGGTCATGCCGTCGAACAGCGTGACCGATTGCGCAGGGCGACCGTTGGCGGCCCAACTGCCCATCATGTCGATCGGTGCCTTGGCCAGCGGCCCCACCAAAGCGATTTTCGCGGTTTTCTTCAGCGGCAGGGTTTCGTTCTGGTTCTTCAGCAACACCATGCTGCGGCGCGCGACATCGCGGGCCTCGGCGCGGTGCAGGCGGCTGTCGGCATTGGTGTCGGCCGGATCATCCTCGGCCTTGCCGATGCGCAGGTACGGGTCCTTGAACAGACCCATGTCGTACTTGGCCGCCAGCACTTCACGCACGGCGTTGTCGATGTCGCTTTGCTCGATCTCGCCCGCTTTCAACAGCCCCGGCAGCTCTTTGCTGTACAAGGTGTCGTTCATGCTCATGTCGATGCCGGCCTTGATCGCCAGCTTCGCGGCTTCGCGACCGTCACGGGCAACGCCGTGATTGATTAGCTCGAAAATCGCCCCGTGGTCGCTGACGGCCAGGCCTTTGAAGCCCCATTCCTTGCGCAACAGGTCTTTCATCAGCCAGGTGTTGGCCGTGGCCGGCACGCCGTTGATCGAGTTCAGCGCAACCATCACCCCGCCAGCACCGGCGTCAATCGCGGCGCGGTATGGCGGCAGGTAATCCTGGTACATCTTGACCGGGCTCATGTCGACGATGTTGTAGTCGCGACCGCCCTCGACCGCGCCATACAAGGCAAAGTGTTTGACGCTGGACATGATGCTGTCGGCCGCGTTCGCACCGGTGCCCTGGAAGGCTTTGACCATGACGCCGGCAATGCGCGACACCAGGTAGGTGTCTTCACCGAAGCCTTCGGAAGTACGGCCCCAACGCGGGTCGCGTGAGATGTCGACCATCGGCGCGAAGGTGAGGTCGACGCCGTCCGATGAGGCTTCCTTGGCGGCGATGCGCCCGGACAGGCCAATGGCGTCCATGTCCCAGCTCGAGGCCAGGGCCAGCGGGATCGGGAAAATGGTGCGGTGGCCGTGGATCACGTCGTAGGCGAAGAACATCGGGATCTTCAACCGGCTGCGCATGGCCGCGTCCTGCATCGGACGGTTTTCCGGGCGGGTGATCGAATTGAACGTGCCGCCGATGTTGCCGGCTGCGATTTCCTTGCGGATCAGCTCGCGTGGCATTTCCGGGCCGATGCTGATCAGGCGCAACTGGCCGATCTTTTCATCGAGGGTCATCTGCTTCATCAGGTTGCTGATGAAGGCGTCCTTGTTCTCTAGAGGTGCGGGTGTCGTGGCGGCCAATACGTTATGACTGGCCAGGCTGACGAACAGGCCCAGCAAACACAGCTTCTTCATGAATGGTTTTCTCAAAAGCCTAAACGGCCGTGAATACGCGCCGGTCAGCCAAAAGTTAGGGAGCGACTATTGTTGTTCAGGTAAATGCATGCACACTTGCGCAGTGTTTTGCGCTAGGGGCATCTTTTAGCCCATTGGCTCGATGCAATCCAGTGGCGGCGGCAGATTATGCCCCAAGTACCCGCTCAGAAGGGTACAGGTTGTTTTTCAATGGAATGTGCCAGGGAGTGACCCAGATGAATGCAAGACACCACTATCGCTCAAGCCTGCAGGTTGCAGCCTTGATGTTGCTGACCACTGTGCTCGCGGGCTGTGGCATCAACACGATTCCGACCCTCGACGAGCAGGCCAAAGCCGCGTGGGGCCAGGTGCAGAACCAGTATCAGCGCCGCGCCGATTTGATCCCCAATCTGGTAGAAACCGTCAAAGGCTACGCCAAACATGAAGAAGAAACCCTGACCGCGGTGATCGAGGCACGGGCCAGGGCGACGTCCATTCAAGTGGACGCCAAGACGCTGGATAACCCGGAAAAACTCAAACAGTTCCAACAGGCCCAGGATCAACTGACCGGAGCCTTGAGCCGTTTGATGGTGGTGTCCGAACGTTATCCGGACCTCAAGGCCAACCAGAACTTCCTCGCATTGCAGTCGCAACTTGAAGGCACCGAGAACCGCATCGCCGTGGCGCGGCGCGATTTCATCCTTGCGGTGCAAAAATACAACACTGAAATTCGCACCTTTCCCGGTCGCCTGTGGCACACCGTGATGTACAGCGATTTGCCGATCCGCGAAACCTTCGAGGCGACCACGCCGGATGCCGATAAGGCGCCCGAAGTGAAATTTTGATCGGCTGAAGCATCACCACGGATGAGGTGGCCAATGCGCGTGTTGAAAGTGGGGCTGATGCTGGTGCTTTGGGTGTGTGCCCTGACGGCGCAGGCCGAGTTGAAATTTCCGCCGCTGACCGGCCGGGTGGTCGATAACGCCCAGATGATCGAGCCGTCGGTGCGCGAGCAGCTGACCCAGCAACTCAAGGCCCACGAAACCGCCACCGGCGAGCAGTTGGTGGTGGTCACGTTGCCGGACTTGCAAGGCACCGATATCGCGGATTTTGGCTACCAATTAGGGCGCGCCTGGGGCATCGGTCAGAAAGATAAAAACAACGGCGCGCTGCTGATCGTCGCGCGTGATGAGCGTAAATTGCGCATCGAAGTCGGGTATGGCCTCGAAGACCGCCTGACCGACGCGCAAAGTTCGGTGATCATCAATCAGGTAATCACCCCCGCGTTCAAGGCCGGCAACTTCAGCAAGGGCATCAGCGACGGGGTCGCGGCGATGCTGGTGGTGTTGGGTGGCAGTTCGCTGGATGAACCGTCGACGGTCTATGAACCGCGAGGTGATGAAAACAGCGACTTCGTTGCGCGCCATCCCGGCGTTTTTGTGTTTCTGGTGATGCTGTTCATCCTGACGTTTTTTGTCTTGCAGATGCTCGGGATTCTGCCCGCCGGCCGAGGTGGGTCGGGCGGTTCGAGCGGTGGTTTTGGCGGCGGCGGTTTTGGTGGTGGCGGTGGAGGCGGGGGCTTCAGC
>NZ_JAHBDK010000069.1 GCF_019956415.1 Pseudomonas sp. GL-B-19 | reverse complement strand
GAAGCATTGAGCTTGAACTCGCTGGAATAGGACTTTCGCATCATCATGCACACCTTAGATTTGGGCGCCATCATAGCGCCCTATTGATGTGTCCAATTTCATTAGGCCAGATCAGCCTGCTCGCGATGGCGGTGGGTCTATCAACAAAAGTGTTGAATGTGAGTCCGCTATCGCGAGCAGGCTCACTCCTACAGGGGATTGGTGTCAGTCCGAAAATTGGCTGACCCCGTGGGGGCCAAATGTGGGAGCGAGCCTGCTCGCGATAGCGGTGGACCAGTCAGTAAAGATGTTGAATGTGAATCCGCTATCGCGAGCAGGCTCGCTCCCACAAGGAGTTTTGTGTTCGGCAGTTAGTGAGTGGGGGCGGCCAGTTGCGGTGGCGGGGTGAAGTCGAACGGTGCCAGGGCAAACCCTTGTTCATCCACCTGCAACGCCCAGCCCTGACGATCCCAATCCCCGAGCACAATGCGCTTGGCCGCTTGCTCGCCCAGCTGCAATTTGTGGATGGCCGGGCGATGGGTATGGCCGTGGATCAAGGTCTTCACGCCATATTCCTGCATGATCCGCGGAATTTCTTCCGGCGTGACATCCACGATGTCATTGGCCTTCATCCGCGTTTGCGCACGGCTTTCACTGCGCAGCTTGCGCGCCAGTTTATGCCGAGTGCGCAGCGGCAAGTGCCGCAGGATGAACAGGCTGATGGGGTTGCGCAGGTAGCGACGCAGCTTCATATAGGCTTCGTCTCGGGTGCAGAGGCTGTCGCCGTGCATCAACAGCACCGGCTCGCCATAAAACTGCACGACACTCGGGTCCTTCAACAACGTGCAGCCGGCCTGTTTGCAGAAGGCCTGGCCCAGCATGAAGTCGCGATTGCCGTGCATCAAAAAGATGGCCGTGCCACTGTCGCTAAGTTCGCGCAGGGCTTGGCAGATGGAGCGTTGAAAGGGCGTCATGGCATCGTCGCCAATCCACGCCTCGAAAAAGTCGCCCAGGATGTACAACGCACTCGCCGAGCGGGCGCGTCCGGCGAGCAAATCCAGAAACGCCCGGGTTATGTCCGGGCGCTCCTCTTCCAGATGCAAGTCTGAAATCAGCAGTATCACTCAATGATCTCGGCTTTCTCGATGATCACGTCTTCTGCTGGTACGTCTTGGTGGCCGGCCTTCATGGTGGTGGAAACACCTTTGATCTTGTCGACGACTTCTTCGCCTGCAACCACTTTGGCGAACACGGCGTAGCCCCAGCCCTGAGTGGTCTTGGCGCTGTGGTTCAGGAAGCTGTTGTCAGCCACGTTAATGAAGAACTGGGCGGAAGCCGAATGCGGTTCCATGGTGCGGGCCATGGCAACGCTGTACTTCACGTTCGGCAGGCCGTTGTCAGCTTCGTTCTGGATGCTTGGGCGCTTGTCTTTCTTTTCTTTCATGCCTGGCTCGAAACCGCCGCCCTGGATCATGAAGTTGCCGATGACGCGGTGGAAAACGGTGTTTTCGTAGTGACCGGCTTTGACGTACTCGATGAAGTTGGCCACGGTGATCGGGGCCTTTTCAGCGTTCAGTTCCAGGACGATGTCGCCATGGTTGGTGGTCAGTTTGACTTGGGTCATGATTACTACTCTTTCAAGGAATTCGTGGATGTTGGGACATTAAGGCCCATCACCTGTTCAGCCTTTTTTGGCCAAGGAGGGCAGTTTAGCGTGACAGGCGCGAATTTCGAGGCTGTTTTTCATTTGCGGCCGATTAAATGCGACCGTTTGCAGGCGCGCTCTGTCAGCTACTTGACAGCATCGGCTATGATAGCGGCTTTGTTTTACTTGGCCTTCTTCCGGCCGCGCACTTGTACGTTCAAGGATCCTATGAGCAAGCCCACTGTCGACCCTACCTCGAATGCCAAGACCGGCCCTGCCGTGCCGGTCAATTTCCTGCGCCCGATCATCCAGGCGGACCTGGACTCGGGTAAGCACACGCAGATCGTCACCCGTTTCCCGCCTGAGCCCAATGGCTACCTGCACATCGGTCACGCCAAGTCGATCTGTGTGAACTTCGGCCTGGCCCAGGAATTCGGCGGCGTCACCCACCTGCGTTTCGACGACACCAACCCGGCCAAGGAAGACCAGGAATACATCGACGCGATCGAAAGCGACGTCAAATGGCTGGGCTTCGAATGGTCCGGTGAAGTGCGCTATGCGTCGCAGTATTTCGACCAGTTGCACGACTGGGCGGTTGAGCTGATCAAGGCCGGCAAGGCTTACGTCGACGACCTCAGCCCGGATCAGGCCAAGGAATACCGCGGCAGCCTGACCGAGCCGGGCAAAAACAGCCCGTTCCGTGATCGCTCCGTGGAAGAAAACCTCGACTGGTTCGCTCGCATGCGTGCCGGCGAGTTCCCGGACGGCGCACGTGTGCTGCGGGCCAAGATCGATATGGCCTCGCCGAACATGAACCTGCGCGACCCGATCATGTATCGCATCCGTCACGCTCACCACCACCAGACCGGTGACAAGTGGTGCATCTACCCAAACTACGACTACACCCACGGTCAGTCGGACGCCATCGAAGGCATCACCCACTCGATCTGCACCCTTGAATTCGAAAGCCATCGTCCGCTGTATGACTGGTTCCTCGACAGCCTGCCCGTGCCAGCGCACCCGCGTCAGTACGAGTTCAGCCGCCTGAACCTGAACTACACGATCACCAGCAAGCGCAAGCTCAAGCAGCTGGTGGACGAGAAGCACGTCAATGGCTGGGACGATCCGCGCATGTCCACGCTGTCGGGCTTCCGTCGCCGTGGCTACACGCCGAAATCGATCCGCAACTTCTGCGAAATGATCGGCACCAACCGGTCCGACGGCGTGGTTGACTTCGGCATGCTCGAATTCAGCATCCGTGACGACCTCGACCACAGCGCTCCGCGGGCCATGTGCGTGCTGCGTCCGCTGAAAGTCGTGATCACCAACTACCCGGAAGGCCAGGTCGAGAACCTCGAACTGCCGTGCCACCCGAAAGAAGACATGGGCATGCGCGTTCTGCCGTTCGCCCGTGAGATCTACATCGACCGTGAAGACTTCATGGAAGAGCCGCCAAAAGGCTACAAGCGCCTGGAACCGGCCGGTGAAGTGCGTCTGCGCGGCAGCTACGTGATTCGTGCCGACGAAGCGATCAAGGACGCCGATGGCAACATCGTCGAACTGCGTTGCTCCTACGACCCGGAAACCCTGGGCAAGAACCCTGAAGGCCGCAAGGTCAAAGGCGTAGTGCACTGGGTGCCGGCCGCTGCCAGCGTCGAGTGCGAAGTGCGCCTGTACGATCGCCTGTTCCGTTCGGCCAACCCTGAGAAGGCCGAAGACAGCGCCAGTTTCCTGGACAACATCAACCCTGACTCGCTGCAAGTCCTCACCGGTTGTCGTGCTGAACCTTCGCTGGGCAATGCACAGCCGGAAGACCGTTTCCAGTTCGAGCGCGAAGGCTACTTCGTCGCGGATATCAAGGACTCGAAACCAGGTCATCCGGTGTTCAACCGTACCGTGACCTTGCGTGATTCGTGGGGCCAGTGATTCAAGGAAACTAAAGTGCTTACGATCTACAACACGCTCACCAAGAGCAAAGAAGTCTTCAAGCCGCTGGATGGCAACAATGTGCGCATGTACGTCTGCGGGATGACCGTGTACGACTACTGCCACATTGGCCACGGCCGCAGCATGGTTGCGTTCGACCTGGTGACCCGCTGGTTGCGCTTCAGCGGTTATAACCTGACTTATGTGCGCAACATCACCGACATTGAAGACAAGATCATCAATCGGGCGAAGGAGAACGGCGAGCCGTTCGACGTGCTGACCGAGCGCATGATCACCGCGATGCACGAGGACGAGGCGCGCCTCAACATCCTCAAGCCGGACATGGAACCACGGGCCACCGATCACATCGCTGGCATGCAGACCATGATCCAGACCCTGATCGACAAGGGTTACGCCTACGCCCCTGGCAATGGTGACGTGTACTACCGCGTCGCCAAGTTCATGGGCTACGGCAAGCTGTCGCGCAAGAAAATCGAAGACCTGCGCATCGGCGCGAGGATCGAAGTCGACGAGTCCAAGCAGGACCCGCTGGACTTCGTGCTGTGGAAAGGCGCCAAACCGGGCGAGCCGAGCTGGGCGTCGCCGTGGGGCGACGGCCGGCCGGGCTGGCACATCGAGTGCTCGGTGATGTCGACCTGCTGCCTGGGCGAGACCTTCGACATTCATGGCGGCGGCAGCGACCTCGAGTTCCCGCACCATGAAAACGAAATCGCCCAGAGCGAAGCGGCCACCGGCAAGACCTACGCCAACGCGTGGATGCATTGCGGCATGATTCGCATCAATGGCGAGAAGATGTCCAAGTCCTTGAACAACTTCTTCACCATTCGCGACGTGCTGGAAAAGTACCACCCGGAAGTCGTGCGTTACCTGCTGGTGTCGAGCCACTACCGCAGCGCGATCAACTATTCGGAAGACAACCTCAAGGACGCCAAAGGCGCACTCGAGCGTTTCTACCACGCGTTGAAAGGCCTGCCGAACGTGGCCCCGGCTGGCGGCGAAGCCTTTGTCGAGCGTTTCACCCAGGTGATGAACGACGACTTCGGCACGCCGGAAGCCTGTGCAGTGCTGTTCGAGATGGTGCGCGAGATCAACCGCCTGCGCGAGAGCGATCTCAATGCGGCGGCGGGTCTGGCAGCGCGCTTGAAAGAACTGGCGAGCGTGCTGGGTGTGTTGCAGCTTGAGGCCGATGACTTCTTGCAGGCCGGCGCTGAAGGGCGGGTGGATGCGGCTGAAGTTGATGCGCTGATTGCTGCGCGTCTGGCGGCACGTGCGGCTAAAGACTGGGCCGAATCCGACCGCATCCGCGACCAGCTCACCGCCATGGGCGTGGTGCTGGAAGATGGGAAGGGCGGTACGACTTGGCGTTTGGCTGACTGATCGCGTTATCCGCTACAAAACAAAACCCGCCTTGTGCGGGTTTTTGTTTTTAAGGGCTGTTCGCTAATTCTGCGGTGACAGGGCTGGCGTCTTCGCTGGCAAGCCAGCTCCTACAAGGTCGCGCCGTTCGCCAAAATTACGTACACCACGGACACTGTAGGAGCTGGCTTGCCAGCGAAGGGGCCCGTCCGGCCAACCCATCATTCAGTCTGGCGCAATCGCTTGTAAAGGGTATTGCGGCTAACCCCAAGCCGTCGGGCCAGATACGAAATATTCCCCCCAGCCGCCCGCAACTGCCGATTCAAATCCTCAACATCATTCAAATCCACCGCTAGAGTCTCCGGCGAATCCACTGGCTCCATCTCCAGATCGACAAAAAAATCATCCGGCAAATGCTCAGGTCGCACCGGTTGCTCCTCGGCCATGGCCAGCGCCACCTGCATCACGCTGCTGACCTGACGCAAATTCCCCGGCCACGGGTGACGGCCGAACAACTCCAACACTTCACGACTCAACCCGGCCCACTGCGTAGGTTCGCGATGTTGCTCCCACAGGCGTTTGAACAATGCCTCTTTATCGCTGCGTTCACGCAGGGGAGGCAATTCCAGGGTCAAGCCACCAATCCGGTAATACAGGTCTTCACGAAACCGCCCCAGTTGCACTTGCTCGCGTAACGCACGGTTAGTCGCCGAAATAATCCGGATATCAACCGGGAACAGCTCGCTACTGCCCACCGGCTGCACGCAGCGTTCCTGCAAGACCCTCAATAACCGAGCCTGAGTCGGCAACGGCATGTCGCCGATTTCATCGAGGAAGAGGGTGCCTTTATCCGCCTTGCGAATCAGCCCGATGCTGCCTTTCTGGTTAGCTCCGGTGAACGCGCCTTTTTCATACCCGAATAGTTCGGATTCCACTAGTTCGGCGGGGATCGCTGCACAGTTAACGGCAATGAACGGTTTTTTACTGCGGGAACTGGCCTGGTGCAAGGCTTTGACGAACACTTCCTTGCCGACCCCGGTTTCCCCGTGGATCAACAGCGGAATGTCCTTTTCCAGTAGACGTTCAGCCTGGCGCACGGCTTTTTCCACGCGGCTGTCGCCGAAGTGCAAGGTGTTGAGGCTGATTGCTTCGGGTGCCGCCGCGGCCGGCTCGGCGCTCTTGGGTTCAGAAAACAGTCGCGCCTGAATCGGCACTAGTTTCGGCCGCCTCAACAGGCATTGAAAGCGGTTGCGCCCCGAAGCTTGCAGGGCGAACGGCAGGCCGTCGGGCTGGTTCAACAGTTCGAGCAACGAGACCTTGAACAGGCTCTCGATGCTGACCCGCGACAGGCTGATGCCCAATAGATTGTCGGCCCGGCGGTTGGCGGAGAGCACCTGGCCGGTCTCATCGAAGATCAACAGCCCGGCCCATTGGCTGTCGAGGTTGTTTAATCCGGTGTTGAAGGTCAGTTGAAAATGCTGGCCCTGGAACAGGTTGAGAATCAGCCGGTTTTCCACGGTCTGGCTCATCATTTTGACCATGCCCAGGGTGTGCGACGGCGGCAGGTAGCTGTCGCTGGACACATCCAGCACCGCGATGACTTTGCGCTCGGCATCGAAAATCGGCGCGGCGGAACCGGTCATGAAGCGGTTGGCTTTCAGAAAGTGTTCATCGTGTTCGATGTGCACGGCTTGCTCGCAGGCCAGCGCGGTGCCGATGGCATTGGTGCCGCTGCAACGCTCCATCCAGCTGGCGCCCGCACTGAAACCACGGGTCAGGCTCGGCTCGATAAACCGCTGGGTGCCCCATGACGTCAGGACCTGGCCTTGATTGTCGGCGAGCATGATCAGGCAGTTGGAATTGCTCAGGATGTTTTCGTAATACGGCAGCACTTCCTGGTGTGTGGTCTGCACCAGCGAATGTTGGCTCTCCAGCAATTGCGCGATGCCTTCGGCCGGCAGTTGATCGAACGCAGGGACACTCTGATGGTTGAGGCCGAACGCGCGGCAGCGGGACCAGGAGTCCTGAATGACGGCGTCGTGGGAGAGCGGCGAGGCGGGTGCGGCCATGGCAGTCGATCTCTGAGCAAGCTTTTATTGTTTTTGTTATGGGCGAAACCAGGTTTTAGGTGATGCATGCTGCCAACGGGAACCCTTGTAGCAGCTGGCGAAGCCTGCGTCCGGCGACGCAGTCGTCGTAAAACCTGAATACGCGGTCATCCTGATACACCGTGGCGCCTGATTTTACGACGGCTTCGCCGCCGGACGCAGCCTTCGGCAGCTGCTACAAGGCCGTGCGTAATTCAGAATATTTTGCAGTAAAACGGTGTGTAGAGTGTTGTTCACTATTGTTCATTGTCAACGGCTGGGTTGTTCAGTTGTTCAGTCGCGGTTGTTCATTTCTGTTCAGCAACGAAAGCGATGACTCCGCTCACTCACAGATTTTCAAGCCAGATCAAAGGTTTGCAATTTTTGGCACGAAAGTCGCTCTGTAGCTCCGGTCGCTTGACTCCAAATAATAAAAAAGGCCGAGCCATGTCATTAACCCTGGAACACGTCAGCCGCACCGTCGAGGGCCAGACCTGGATCGACGATGCCTGCCTGAGTTTTGAACCCGGTTCCTTCAACGTCTTGCTCGGGCGCACGCTGTCCGGCAAAACCAGTCTGATGCGCCTGATGGCCGGTCTGGACAAGCCCGACAGCGGCCGCATCCTGATGAATGGCGTCGACGTCACCCAGCGCCCGGTGCGGCTGCGTAACGTGTCGATGGTCTATCAACAGTTCATCAATTACCCGACCATGACCGTCTTCGAGAACATTGCCTCGCCATTGCGCCAGGGCGGTGTTTCCAACGAATTGATCCAGAGCAAAGTGCTGGAAACCGCGAAGATGCTGCGCATCGAGAAGTTCCTCCAGCGCCATCCCCTCGAACTCTCCGGCGGCCAGCAACAGCGCACGGCCATGGCCCGCGCGCTGGTCAAAGATGCCGAGCTGATCCTGTTCGACGAGCCACTGGTCAACCTCGATTACAAGCTTCGCGAAGAACTGCGCCAGGAAATGCGCGAGCTGTTCAAGGCGCGGCACACCATCGCGATTTACGCCACCACCGAACCCAACGAAGCCCTGGCGCTGGGCGGCACCACGACCATTCTTCACGAAGGCCGGGTGATCCAGAGCGGCAAATCCTCCGAGGTGTATCACCAGCCGCAAAGCGTACTGGCGGCGGAGCTGTTCTCCGAGCCGCCGATCAACCTGATGCCGGGGCGGATTGCCGGTAACGAAGTCAGCTTCGCCAATTTCGTGCACTTCCCGTTGAACGTCGACCTGCGGCCGGTGGGTGAAGGCGAGTTCCGCTTTGGCGTGCGTCCGAGCCACATCTCACTGGTGCCGAGCAATGACGATGATCTGGAACTGGCTGTGACGGTCGAAGTCGCCGAGATCAGCGGTTCGGAAACCTTCCTGCATGTGCGCAACGAGCATTTCCTGCTGGTGCTGCACTTGCCCGGTGTTCACGAATACGACGTCGATGCGCCGATCCGCATTTATATCCCGACCCATAAACTGTTTGTGTTCGATGCGCAGGGGCGTTTGATCCAGGCGCCTGGCCGCCGTATTGCGAGGGTTGCCTGATGGCCGAAATCCGTTTGCAGAACCTCGCCCACAGTTACACCAAAACCCCGGCCGGACCCGAGGATTACGCGATCCGCGAGATGGACCACGTTTGGGAACAAGGCGGAGCCTATGCGTTACTCGGGCCTTCCGGGTGTGGCAAGTCAACCTTGCTCAACATCATTTCCGGGCTGCTCAGCCCCTCTCAAGGGCATGTGTTGTTCGACGGCAAAGCGGTCAACAACCTGACGCCGGAGAAGCGCAACATCGCCCAGGTTTTTCAGTTCCCCGTGGTCTACGACACCATGACGGTGTTCGATAACCTGGCGTTTCCGCTGCGAAATCAGGGCATGGCCGAGGCGAGAATTCACACCAAGGTGCAAGAAATTGCCGAGGTCCTGGACCTTCAGGCGCTGCTGAGCAAAAAGGCCAGTAACCTCACCGCCGATGAAAAGCAAAAAGTCTCCATGGGCCGTGGGCTGGTGCGCGATGACGTCTCGGCGATCCTGTTCGACGAACCGCTGACCGTGATCGACCCGCACCTGAAGTGGAAGCTGCGGCGCAAGCTCAAGCAGATCCACGAGCAGTTCAACATCACCATGGTCTACGTCACTCACGATCAGTTGGAGGCTTCGACCTTCGCTGACAAAATCGCCGTGATGTACGGCGGGCAGATCGTGCAATTCGGTACGCCGCGAGAATTGTTCGAACGGCCGAGCCACACCTTTGTCGGCTATTTCATCGGCAGCCCGGGGATGAACCTGATCGAGGTCAAGCCGCAACCGGGTGGCGTGGGGTTCGCCTCGACGCATCTAGCGTTGTCTGAAGCTCAACAGAAACGCATCGCTGAATCCGAGTGGAAAACCCTCAAGGTCGGTATTCGTCCAGAGTTCGTGCATGTGTGGGAAGAACCCTTTGATGACGCGATGAAGGCGCAGGTCGTGCACATCGAAGACCTCGGCACCTACAAGATCCTGACCCTGAACCTCGACGGCGCGCCATTGAAAGTGCGCCTGGCCGAAGATAAACCGGTGCCGGAAGGCACGGCGTACATCAGTTTTCCGGCGCAGTGGTTGATGGTGTATGCCGATGAATTCCTGCTGGAGACACTGCCATGAACAAGGTGCAAAACAACAAGGCCTGGTGGCTGGTGTTGCCGGTGTTTCTGCTGGTGGCCTTCAGCGCTGTGGTCCCGATGATGACGGTGGTCAACTATTCGGTGCAGGACATCTTCGACCAGTCCAGCCGCTACTTCGTCGGCGCCGACTGGTACAGGCAAGTGCTGCTCGATCCGCGCCTGCATGACTCGCTGCTGCGTCAGTTCATCTACTCCGGCTGCGTGCTGCTGATCGAAATCCCGCTGGGCATCGCCATCGCCCTGACGATGCCAACCAAGGGGCGCTGGTCGTCGCTGGTGCTGATCATTCTGGCGATTCCGTTGCTGATTCCATGGAACGTGGTCGGCACGATCTGGCAGATTTTTGGCCGCGCCGATATCGGCCTGCTGGGGGCAAGCCTCAAAGCCATGGGCATCAGCTACAACTATGCGGCGAACACCATGGACGCCTGGGTCACGGTGCTGGTGATGGACGTGTGGCACTGGACGTCGTTGGTGGCACTGTTGTGCTTCTCCGGATTGCGGGCGATTCCCGACGTGTATTACCAGGCGGCGCGGATTGATCGGGCCTCGGCCTGGGCGGTGTTCCGACACATCCAGTTGCCCAAGCTGAAAAGCGTGCTGTTGATCGCGGTGATGCTGCGGTTCATGGACAGTTTCATGATTTACACCGAGCCGTTCGTGCTGACCGGTGGCGGTCCGGGGAATGCCACGACGTTCCTGAGTCAGACCCTGACCCAGATGGCCGTAGGGCAATTCGACCTGGGGCCGGCAGCGGCATTCTCGCTGGTGTACTTCCTGATCATCCTGTTGGTGTCCTGGCTGTTTTACACCGCCATGACTCACTCTGACGCCAACCGCTGAGGCCCGCCATGAGCAAGAGAAAGCTTATTCCGCTGCTGGTCTACATCCTGTTCCTGCTGGTGCCGATCTACTGGCTGCTGAACATGTCGTTCAAGAGCAACACTGAAATCCTCGGCGGCCTGACGTTGTTCCCCGCGGATTTCACCTTGCATAACTACAAGGTGATTTTCACGGATCCGGCCTGGTACACCGGTTACCTCAACTCGCTGTATTACGTGAGCCTGAACACGGTGATTGCCTTGAGCGTGGCACTGCCGGCGGCGTATGCGTTTTCGCGCTATCGCTTCCTCGGCGACAAGCACCTGTTCTTCTGGCTGCTGACCAACCGCATGGCGCCGCCGGCGGTGTTCCTGTTGCCGTTCTTCCAGCTGTATTCCTCGATCGGCCTGTTTGACACCCACATCGCGGTGGCCTTGGCTCACTGCCTGTTTAACGTGCCGTTGGCGGTGTGGATTCTTGAGGGCTTTATGTCCGGTGTTCCCAAGGAAATCGACGAAACCGCCTACATCGACGGCTATAGTTTTCCCAAGTTTTTCGTGAAGATTTTTATCCCGCTGATCGGCTCCGGCATCGGCGTCACCGCGTTTTTCTGCTTCATGTTTTCCTGGGTTGAATTGCTCCTGGCGCGCACGCTGACGTCGGTCAATGCCAAGCCGATTGCGGCGGTGATGACCCGCACGGTTTCGGCGTCGGGCATCGATTGGGGCGTGCTGGCGGCGGCAGGGGTGTTGACCATCCTGCCGGGCATGCTGGTGATCTGGTTTGTTCGCAACCACGTGGCCAAGGGCTTTGCCCTGGGTCGGGTATGAGGAGCTGATGATGGAATGGATGAGTTGGACCGGCCCTACAGCGGCGTTCTTCTGCGTCATTGCCCTGATCCTGGTGGGCATGACGACTTGGGAGTTGCGCTCGCCGAGCATTCTCAAGCGAGGTTTCTTGCCGATTGCCACCACCCGTGGCGATCGGCTGTTTATCGGTCTTCTCGGCAGCGCCTACCTGCATTTGCTGGTAATTGGCGTCACCGACTGGAGCATCTGGGTAGCGTCTGCGTTGTCCCTGGTGTGGCTGTTGGCTGTGATGCGTTGGGGCTAGTCGAATCGCTCGGCAATGTTGCTCCGAAATTCAAACAGGAGGTCTCTATGTTCGACAAAAACAATAAGCTGCGACATAGCATTTCATTGGCAGCCATGCTGGCACTCAGTGGGTTGAGTGCTGCGGCCTGGGCCGACGCCTATGAAGACGCTGCGAAGAAATGGATTGGCAGTGAATTCAAGCCATCCACGTTGACAGCCGATCAACAGCTGGAAGAACTGAAGTGGTTCATCAAGGCGGCGCAGCCGTTTCGCGGGATGAGTATCAAAGTGGTTTCGGAAACCATCGCCACCCACGAATATGAGTCCAAGGTCCTGGCCAAGGCCTTCACCGAGATCACTGGCATCAAGTTGACCCACGACTTGCTGCAGGAAGGCGACGTGGTGGAAAAGCTGCAGACCGTGATGCAATCGGACAAGAGCATCTATGACGGCTGGGTCAACGACTCGGACCTGATCGGTACACACTTCCGCTACGGCAAGACTGAATCGATCACCGACCTGATGGCCAACGAAGGCAAGGACTTCACCTCGCCGACGCTGGACATCAAGGACTTCATTGGCACCTCCTTTACCACGGCCCCGGACGGCAAGCTCTATCAGCTGCCTGACCAGCAATTCGCCAACCTCTACTGGTTCCGCGCTGACTGGTTCGAGCGGCCGGAGCTGAAAGCCAAGTTCAAGGAAAAGTACGGCTACGAATTGGGCGTGCCGGTGAACTGGTCAGCCTATGAAGACATCGCCAAATTCTTCAGCGAAGACGTCAAGGAAATCGACGGCAAGCGGGTCTACGGGCACATGGACTATGGCAAGAAAGACCCGTCCCTGGGCTGGCGCTTCACTGATGCCTGGTTCTCCATGGCCGGTGCCGGCGACAAGGGCATCCCCAACGGCTTGCCGGTGGACGAGTGGGGCATTCGAGTCGAGGACTGCCACCCGGTGGGCTCCAGCGTGACCCGCGGCGGCGACACCAACGGGCCGGCGGCAGTTTTCGCCACGCAGAAATACGTCGACTGGCTCAAGGCCTATGCGCCACCGGAAGCGGCGGGCATGACCTTCTCCGAGGCCGGTCCGGTGCCGGCCCAAGGCAACATTGCCCAACAGATTTTCTGGTACACCGCGTTCACCGCCGACATGACCAAGCCGGGCCTGCCCGTCGTGAATGCCGATGGCACGCCGAAATGGCGCATGGCGCCGTCGCCGCGCGGCCCGTACTGGGAAGAGGGCATGAAGCTGGGATACCAGGACGTGGGTTCCTGGACGTTCCTGAAGTCCACGCCTGAGAAACAGAAACTCGCCGCCTGGCTCTATGCGCAGTTCGTGACCTCGAAAACCGTGTCGCTGAAGAAAACCATCGTCGGCCTGACGCCGATACGCGAGTCGGACATCAACTCGCAAGCGATGACCGACCTGGCACCGAAACTCGGTGGCCTGGTGGAGTTCTACCGCAGCCCGGCCCGCGTGCAATGGACCCCGACCGGGACCAACGTGCCGGACTATCCGCGTCTGGCACAACTGTGGTGGAGCCACATCGCCGAAGCGGCCAGCGGCGAGAAAACTCCGCAACAGGCACTGGACGGTCTGGCCAAGGATCAGGACGCCATCATGTCCCGCCTGGAACGTTCGAAAGCGCAAACCACCTGCGCACCGAAAATGAACCCCGAGCGCGATGCGCAATACTGGTTCGATCAACCGGGTGCACCGAAGCCGAAACTGGCGAACGAGAAGCCTAAGGGTGAAACCGTCAACTACAACGAGCTGCTGAAGTCGTGGGCGAACGCGCCTAAGTAAACTTCTGCACTGAGAAAGGCGAACGGCACCGAAAGGTGCCGTTTTTATTTGTGCCTGATAGTCCGTCATCGCGAGCAGGCTCACTCCTACAATGATCTGCGATGTTCACAGCATTTGTGACCGACGCAATACCTGTGGGAGTGAGCCTGCTCGCGATAGCGGACTGACATTAACCATTGCTGTTGCCCGATCCACCGCATTCGCGGGCAAGCCACGCTCCACAGGTTTCAGTGGTGTTCACACATTCTGCGGACGACGGTGATCACTGTAGGAGCGGCGGTGCGACGATTCGACTTGCCCGCGAAGAGGCCATCCCTCACAGCGAAGATCCCCCCGCCTGTGGCCTCAATGCGCCACCCCCTCAATCGCAGGAAACCCCAACCGAAACACCGTCATCGCCCCCGGCATGCTCTTAACCTCCGCCACCCCCTGATGCAGGCTCATGATCGAGCGCACGATGGCAAGGCCCAGTCCGGTGCTGCCCTGGGCGCGGGAACGGCTGCTGTCGACGCGGTAAAAGCGGTCGAACAGATGCGGCAGATGCTGCGCTTCGATGCCTGCACCGGGGTTGCTGACCAGCAGGGAAACCTGCGTCGCGCCTTGTTCAATCAGCAGCGAAACCGTTTGCCCGGCCGGGCAGTGACGCAGGGCGTTGGACATCAGGTTCGAGATCGCCCGCTGGATCATCAACCGGTCGCCTTTCACCCGAGCACTGCCCACCACAGTCAAATGAATCTGTTTGTCCTGCGCCGAAAGGGAAAACAGGTCGGCGACTTTCAGGGCTTCATCTTCCAGCGCAATCAGCTCGAAAGGCGTAAGCGCCGCCGGCTGGCTGACCTGCGCCAGAAACAGCATGTCCGAGACTATTCGCGCGACGCGTTCCAGTTCTTCGGTACACGACACCAAAATATCTTTGTATTCCTGAGTCGTGCGTTCCCGAGACAGTGTTACCTGTGCCTTGCCCATCAAATTGTTGATCGGCGAGCGCAGCTCATGGGCCAGATCATCGGAGAACTGCGACAACTGCTGCACGCCGTTGTCGAGGCGGTGCAGCATGAAATTGATACCTTGCGCCAGTTCACTGAGTTCCTGTGGCATGTTCACCACCGAGAGTCGATGGTCGAGGTCCTGCGTCGAAACCATCGCCGCCACCTGGCGAAACTCGCGCATCGGTGCCAGACCTCGCAGCACCGCCACCCAGGCACTGAGACCGATGAAAATCAGCAGTAACGGCAAAGCCATCAGCGTCGAACGCAGATAAGCGCTGAGCAACGCCTGATCGTGAGCATTGTCCATCGACAACAGCACCGGGACGCGGGTGCCGTCCTTGATGCGGATCAGTCTGGAGACTGTGAGGAACTTCGTGCCCTGAGCGTCGGTGCTGGTGGAGTAAGCCAACTGATCGGTGGCCGCCCGCACTGCCTTCAGTTCGAGGCGCGGATCGGCCATGCCGGTGCCGGACTTCAATAGCGGTGCGCGCAGATTGCTGCGCTCATAAATGGTCAGAGTGAGGTTGTCATGCCCCATGACCTGGTCGAGCAAGATGTGCGGCTTCGAACTGATTTCTCCGGGATCGGTGTACAGCGCCAGGCTGTGTTCAACTTGCTCCATCTTCTTTTCCAGGCTGTCTCTGGATACTGCGTTCAGCTCGTGGGTCAGAGTGAAATAAGCGAGGATCGCCAGGAACACCACCAGCAGCGCCCCGACAATGCTGACCGTCAGACCGAGGCGCAGCGACAGGCTCGCCGGCTTCATTCCCGCGCTTCCAGCACGTAACCGACACCGCGCAGGGTGTGAATCAACTTGTTGTCGAACGGGTCGTCGATTTTCGCCCGCAAACGCCGGATCGAGACTTCGACCACGTTGGTGTCGCAGTCGAAGTTCATGTCCCACACCAGCGAAATGATTTGGGTGCGGGTGAGCACCTCGCCGGACTGGCGCATCAGCAGATGCAGCAGGGCGAACTCTTTAGTGGTCAGGTCGATGCGCTGCTCGCCGCGAAAGGCGCGATGACGCCCCGGATCGAGTTCCAGATCGGCAACTTTGAGTACTTGCGGCACCGGGATGTTTTCGCTGCGGCGCATCAGGCTACGCACCCGTGCCAGCAATTCGGGGAACTCGAACGGTTTGACCAGATAATCGTCGGCGCCCAGATCCAGACCGCGAATCTTGTCAGCCAAACGACCTCGAGCGGTCAACATCATCACGCGAGTAGAGCGGGTGCGGCGCAGTTGTTCCAGCACGCCCCAACCGTCCAGTTGCGGCAGATTGGCGTCCAGTATCACCAGGTCGTAAACCTGGTGTTGGGCCAGATGCAGCCCATCGGTTCCATTGGCCGCGTGATCAACGATATAACCACTTTCTGTCAGTCCCTGATGTAAGTATTCGGCAGTTTTAAGCTCGTCCTCGACGACAAGGATTCGCATGATCAATCACCACTTTTATTTAAAAGACATGTAATTAAGGTGGTCGGGAAAGTTGTTGTTCTTATAGAGGCTTCCGGACGTTTATTTATAACGGCGAGTTGAATGGGTTCTTGCTTTCCTGCAGAGAGTTCTCCGGTCAGGGCGTGCACGATAAAGTCTGTAGTGGCTACAGGGTCAACCGCAACGCTAGGCCTCTAGCCTTGAAAATGGCCTGATGCGACAGCCTGACGCAGAGGCCTGCTTCGAAAGTGCTTCAACCTCATGGGAATTGAAATCGGGCAAGTACTGTTCGGCGGATAAATACCGGGCATTTGTTTCTTAGTATTGCTACATAGCGGTTTGCACTTCGCATGGTAGAGCAAAACAACTTGCTGGAACCGTGGATAACGTATTTGTAATGTTTCAGTCACCTTGTCGATAAGCTCAAAACCCTACCGTGGCGACATTGAATTTTCTTGATTTAAAAAGGAAGTATTCCATTGCCCGGTTTAAGAGAACTGACGGCGCGATCACGCCTGAAAAAAACAGCAGGCGTGGTGACGGCCACCTGCTTTTTGTTATTGGCCGGCCCGTGTCTGGCGGCTGTTTCGTCCGGCTCGACACTGACACTGGATCAGGCCCTGAAAACGGCATTTGCCGGTAACCCTGAGTTGGCGGCCGCCCAATGGGAGATCGGAATTGCCGAAGGGGATCGACAGCAGGCCGGTTTGATCCCCAACCCTGAAGTGTCGTGGGAGGCCGAAGACACGCGCAGTGAGTCGCGAACCACCACGGTGATGCTCAGCCAGCCAATTGAACTGGGCGGCAAACGCGGTGCGCGGATCGATGTCGCCAGCCGTGCGCAGGATGCCGCCGGAATCGAGTTGGAGCGCAGGAGCAACGCTTTGCGCGCCGATGTGATTCAGGCGTTCTCCAGCGCACAAACGGCGCAGCAGCGCTTGCAGTTGTCCAGCCAGTCACTGGAGCTGGCCGAGCAGGGGCTGCGGGTGGCGCAAGGCCGCATCCAGGCGGGCAAATCATCGCCGGTCGAAGGCACGCGAGCGCAGGTGCAACTGTCGGAAGTGCGTCTGGAAATGAGCCGCGCCGAGCGCGATCAGGCCAACGCGTACCAGCAATTGGCGCAGGTCATGGGGGCACCGTTGCCGACGTCGACCACTGTGCAAACGGCCACTCAAGGCATGCCCGCCATGCCGCCGCCTACCCGTTTGCTGGAACGGCTGAAGGAGACCGCCGATATGCGCCTGGCCAAATTGCAGATCGTCCAGCGTGAAGCCTCCTTGGCGTTGGAGAAGACCCAGCGGATTCCTGATGTGACCGTGAGTGTCGGCAGCCAGTACAGCGAACTGGATCGCGAGCGAGTGAATGTGGTCGGGCTATCGATGCCGATCCCACTGTTCAATCGCAATCAGGGCAACGTGCTGGCGGCGGCGCGGCGCACCGACCAGGCGCGGGATCTGCGCAACGCCACCGAACTGCGCTTGCGCACGGAAATCCAGACCACGCTTGCGCAATGGCAGACCGCCAACGGCGAAGTCAAAGCGTTCCACCAGACCATTCTGCCCGCCGCGCAAAGTGCGGTCGACAGCGCTACGCGCGGTTTCGAAATGGGCAAGTTCGGGTTCCTCGACGTTCTCGACGCCCAGCGCACCCTGATCAGTGCTCGCACCCAATACATCCAGGCCGTTGCCGAAGCGACAGACGCGCGGGTGCGCATCGAACGCATTTTCGGCGATCTCGGCGCGTTCGGCGTCAGCCCCTGAATTTCATCTTTTAAATCACTGCGCGATGGCCTGACGCAGAGGAGTTTCCATGGATAAAAAACTGATCGTGGTCGCTGTGGCGACATTGACCCTGGGCATTGGTATCGGCTCGTTGTGGGTGGGTAACTCGCCCATTGACGCCCATGCCGATGAAGTGTCGGAGCATGCCGACCATGCTGAAGAAGGCGCATCAGCCGACGGCGGACATGCCGAAGGTGAAAGCGAAGAAGGACACCTCACACTCAGCAACGAACAGATCGCGGCGGCCGGCATTCAACTGGCCGAAGCACAGGCGCAGAACATCAGTCTTGGCCTGCCGTTCCCCGGCGAAGTGCGCTTTGACGAAGACCGCACCGCGCACCTGGTGCCTCGCGTGCCGGGGGTGGTCGAGTCGGTGTCGGTCAACCTCGGGCAGTCGGTGAAGAAGGGGCAGTTGCTGGCGGTGATCGCCAGTCAGCAGATTTCCGATCAGCGCAGCGAACAGGCGGCCGCACAGCGGCGTCTGGCGTTGGCGCGCACCACGTTCGAGCGTGAGCGGCAGTTGTGGCAGGACAAGATTTCCCCCGAGCAGGATTTCCTCCAGGCCCGTCAGGCGTTGGAAGAGGCCGAAATCGCCCTGAGCAATGCTCGACAGAAAATTAGCGTACTCAGTGGCAGCGTGGTCGCCAGCGGCGGCAATCGGTACGAATTGCGTGCGCCCTTTGACGGCGTAGTGGTGGAAAAACACCTGACGCCGGGGGAGGTGGTCGATGAAACCACGGCTGCTTACACGCTCTCGGACCTGTCCCGGGTGTGGGTGACGTTCGGCGTTTCGCCCAAGGATTTGAACAAAGTGCAGGTTGGTAAACCGGTCTCTGTCAGCGCTCCGGAGCTGGGGGCAGAAGTCGTCGGCACCGTGGCTTACGTCGGCAGTTTACTGGGCGAACAGACGCGCACCGCAACGGTTCGCGTCACCCTGGAAAATCCGCAAGGTTCGTGGCGTCCGGGGTTGTTCGTGAATGCGTTGGTCGCCACTGACAGCCGACAAGCCAAAGTCGCCGTGCCCGAAACCGCGATCCAGACGGTCGAGGACAAACCCACAGTGTTCGTGCGCACCGACGACGGCTTCAAGGCGCAAGCAGTGGAGCTGGGCAGTCGCGCGGCCGGTCAGGTGGAAATCACCCAGGGGTTGGAGCCCGGCGTGCAAGTCGCCAGCGCCGGCAGCTTTGTTCTCAAATCGGAATTGGGCAAAGCCTCGGCTGAGCACTCCCACTGATCCGACCCCTCGACGAGAAGGTTCTCATGTTCGAACGCCTGATCCAGTTTGCCATCGAGCAGCGCATCATCGTGCTGCTCGCCGTTTTACTCATGGCCGGCCTCGGCATCGCCAGTTATCAAAAACTGCCGATCGACGCCGTGCCGGATATCACCAACGTCCAGGTGCAAATCAACACCGGAGCCGCTGGGTTCTCGCCGCTGGAAACCGAGCAGCGCATCACCTTCCCGATTGAAACCGCGATGGCCGGCCTGCCGTCGCTGGAGCAGACCCGTTCGCTGTCGCGCTCGGGATTGTCGCAGGTCACGGTGATTTTCAAGGACGGCACCGATCTGTTCTTCGCCCGGCAGTTGGTCAACGAGCGACTGCAGATCGCCAAGGAGCATTTGCCCGAGGGAGTGGATGCGATGATGGGGCCGATTTCCACCGGTCTTGGCGAGATTTTCCTGTGGACAGTGGAGGCGCAGGACGGTGCGTTCAAAGACGACGGCACAGCCTATACGCCGACCGATCTGCGGGTGATTCAGGACTGGATCATCAAGCCGCAGTTGCGCAACGTCCAAGGTGTCGCCGAGATCAACACTATCGGCGGGTTTGCCAAGGAGTATCAGATTGCCCCCGATCCGAAACTGCTGGCGGCGTACAAACTGACCCTTACCGATCTGGTCACGGCGCTGGAACGCAATAACGCCAACGTCGGCGCCGGCTACATCGAGCGCAGCGGCGAGCAATTGCTGATTCGTGCGCCGGGGCAAGTGGCGAGCACCGAAGACATCGCCAATATCGTGATGGCCAACGTCGACGGCACGCCGATCCGGGTCAAGAACGTCGCCACCGTGGACATCGGCCGTGAACTTCGCACGGGTGCAGCCACCGAAAACGGTCGCGAAGTGGTGCTCGGTACGGTGTTCATGCTGATCGGTGAAAACAGTCGCACCGTGTCCCAGGCTGTCGCCAACAAGCTTGAACAGATCAACCGCTCCTTGCCCAAAGGCGTGATCGCCGTGCCGGTGTACGACCGCACGCACCTGGTGGACAAAGCCATCGCCACGGTGAAGAAGAACCTGGTGGAAGGCGCGATTCTGGTGATCGCGATTCTGTTCCTGTTCCTTGGCAACATCCGCGCGGCGCTGATCACTGCAATGGTGATTCCGCTGTCGATGCTGTTTACCTTCACCGGGATGTTCAGTAACAAAGTCAGCGCCAACTTGATGAGCCTCGGTGCGCTCGACTTCGGCATCATCGTCGACGGCGCGGTGGTGATCGTTGAAAACACGCTGCGACGGCTGGCCCATGCGCAGCAGCATCAGGGGCGTTTGCTGACCCGTTCCGAGCGTTTTCACGAAGTGTTTGCGGCAGCCAAAGAAGCGCGGCGACCGTTGATTTTCGGCCAGTTGATCATCATGGTCGTGTACCTGCCGATCTTCGCCTTGAGCGGTGTCGAAGGGAAAATGTTCCACCCGATGGCGTTCACTGTGGTCATCGCGTTGTTGGGCGCCATGCTGTTGTCGGTGACGTTTGTTCCGGCGGCTATTGCGCTGTTTGTCACCGGTAAGGTCAAGGAAGAGGAAGGCGCGGTCATGCGCGGCGCGCGGCGGGTGTATGCACCGGCGCTGGCCTGGGTGATGAACCATCGGGCGTTGGCCGTAAGCATGGCATTGGGCGTGATTGTGCTCAGCGGTGCGGTAACCAGCCGCATGGGCAGCGAGTTTGTGCCGAGCCTCAGTGAAGGCGATTTTGCCCTGCAAGCCTTGCGCGTGCCGGGCACCAGCCTGACCCAGTCGGTGGACATGCAGCAGCGTCTGGAAACTCTGATCCTCGCCAAAGTGCCGGAAGTCGAGCGCATGTTCGCCCGCACCGGCACCGCCGAAATCGCCTCCGACCCGATGCCGCCGAACATCTCCGACAGTTACGTGATGCTCAAGCCAAAAGATCAGTGGCCGGACCCGGGCAAGTCCCGTGAAACCCTGATGACTGAACTGCAACAAGCCGCCGCGACGTTGCCGGGCAGCAACTATGAGCTGTCGCAGCCGATCCAGTTGCGCTTCAACGAGCTGATCTCCGGCGTGCGCAGCGACGTTGCGGTCAAGGTGTTCGGTGACGACATGGACGTGCTCAATGCCACGGCGGCACAAATCGCTACCGCCATGCAGAAGGTCAACGGCGCGTCCGAGGTCAAAGTGGAGCAAACCACCGGCCTGCCGGTGCTGACTATCAACATCGACCGCGACAAGGCGGCGCGCTACGGGCTCAACGTCGGTGATGTGCAAGACACTATTGCGGTGGCGGTGGGTGGGCGTCAGGCCGGCACGTTGTATGAAGGGGACCGACGTTTTGACATGGTGGTGCGCCTGTCCGATGCCATGCGCAAGGACATCGAAGGCTTGTCGGCGCTGCTGATTCCGGTGCCGGCGCCGCTCAATGGTGCTGCCAATCAGATTGGCTTCATCGCCCTCAAGGATGTTGCCAGCCTCGATCTGGTGCTGGGGCCGAATCAGGTCAGCCGCGAAAACGGCAAGCGCCTGGTCATCGTCAGCGCCAACGTGCGTGGGCGCGATATTGGCTCCTTTGTTAAAGAAGCGGGCGAGGTGATCGAGCGCGATGTTCAGGTTCCGGCGGGTTACTGGACCAATTGGGGCGGGCAGTTCGAACAGTTGCAGTCGGCGGCCAAGCGCTTGCAGATCGTGGTGCCGGTGGCGTTGCTGCTTGTGTTCGGTCTGTTGTTCATGATGTTCAACAACCTCAAGGACGGGCTGCTGGTGTTTACCGGGATTCCGTTTGCCTTGACCGGCGGCGTCTTGGCGTTGTGGTTGCGGGACATCCCGCTGTCGATCTCGGCGGGCGTCGGTTTTATTGCGCTGTCGGGAGTGGCGGTGCTCAACGGCCTGGTGATGATTGCGTTCATCCGCAACCTGCGTGAGGAGGGGCGCTCTCTCAGTGACGCGATCAACGAAGGTGCGCTTACCCGCTTGCGGCCGGTGTTGATGACGGCGCTGGTGGCGTCCCTGGGCTTTATTCCGATGGCACTGGCGACTGGCACCGGGGCGGAGGTGCAGCGTCCGCTGGCGACGGTGGTGATTGGCGGGATACTGTCTTCGACCATCCTCACATTGCTGATCTTGCCGGCGCTGTATCAGCTCGCCCATCGACGAGACGAAGACACTACCTCAACCCAATAGGTGACCCCCTGTGGGAGCGAGCCTGCTCGCGAATGCGGCCTATCAGTCGGTAATGATGCTGACTGATCCACCGCTTTCGCGAGCAGGCTCGCTCCCACAGTTCTTTCTGGCACATAACGGATATGTAATTTCGGCGCCACCGTCACGAAAGGTTCGAATTGTTACCTTGATCCCGTTAATTAATTAAACGAGGAATCAAACATGAAACTTGTACAAATCGGTGCGTTTGCGGTGGCGTTGATGATGTCTTCTTTGGTCATGGCGGCCGGTGGCGGCGACAGGACATTCGCAAGAATGATGGCGGCCAATGACCGCGTGATGGCACTGAATGTGGCCAAAGAACAGGCGCGTGACCCCGTCGTAGTCAATGAAAAGAAGGACGAAAAGTCTAAAGACTTGTAAGCGTGTCGCACTTGATCAAGCCCGTCATCGAAGGTCGATGGCGGGCTTTTTTTATGAGCCCGGATCTGAAGGTATTGGATATGAAAATTTTCAAATGGATTGCGTTCGCCGGCGTGATGGCGATGTCCCTGAATGTGCTGGCTGAAGGCGGCGGTGACCGGACGTTCGAGAAAATGCTGAGCGCCAACACCAAAGCCATGGAGCAATACGCTGCCAGCCAGGGCAAACCGGCGCCGGTGGTGAAGGACTATGAATACGGGATGAAGCTGGATGTGGTGAAAGTGGTCAGCGTAGTGCGCCCGCAGACTGCTTGCGCCGTGGTGCCTGCCGCCATGACCTACGAAGACTCGCAAGGCCAGCTCAACACCCTCAAATACACCGTGGCAGGCGATTGCCGTAAGGGCGGAGGATGAGGCCTACATCGCGTATTTCAATTCGCGATGTTTAAGGCTGTGACTGAATAGCAGAACCTTCCCACAATGTTTTCAGGTTGTCCGTCGGACGTCCGGTCTCTAGCCTGTGCTGGTCGCTGCCAATTCAGCGATCGGGATTGGAACCCCGGAACCCCGAAAGCGCAAAAGTGGCTTTCATGACGTATACTTGCGCACCTTGATGGTGTGCACTCCGTTATGGCAGCTGTGCGCGGGAGACTTAGAGTCTGTCGGGTTTTTCGGTGGCCCGGGTTCCAACCTGCGTACAGCTGCCACCCCTTCGATTGGAACCGAACGGGTCAGCTCCACCGCCACACCGGAGTTACTTATGAAAAAGCCAACACCCAACCCTCCCGAAGCAGACGCCGTTGCGGACGCCGACTCAACATCCCCTTATGCCTCCGTCGACACCCGAAAACTCCACGAAGCCGCCGACCGCGCTCTCGACTACTACCTCAACCCCACCGCCAAAATCATGGCCACGCCATACACCCCCAACAAAATGTTCTTCGTCAATCCCGAAGCCGACACCGAATCCCTGCTGGCCAACGCCTGCGAATCCCTGGCCTCGGCCACGGTCATGCTCGGTGACTTTGCCGCGCTGCTGGAAGGCACGCACCGCAGGACGTTGCTGGGTATTGCACAGGTGGTGATGCTTGGCGAGCTGGCGGTGAACAAGGCGCTGGATAACGTCGATCCTGCTGCATAACCCTGTGGGAGC
>NZ_JAHBDK010000068.1 GCF_019956415.1 Pseudomonas sp. GL-B-19 | reverse complement strand
TCGTTCGGCGTTTTGCAAGGTAGTTGTTGCGTCAGCCGTGTTTTTTATGCCGCCATTTTCAGTGCCGGCTGTCATCGTCCTCCTGACCCGCCGTTAATGGGGGAATCGCCAGGCTCCTGTCATCCTGTAGCATTTCACCCCCAAGTTCGTTTGCGTGACGGTCGCGGTAGGATGGCAGTTACCTACCATTCCTACCGCGAACTGCGTGATCTCAACGGCTGCTGCATTGACTATCTGCCCTAACGCGCCGAACGGATCCTCCTGCTGTTGCCCGTTCGTCGGTCATGACATAGCTGCGATAACCTTCCAGCAGGCGCAACGGCACCTCCTGCGCCCGGCTGGAGGTGTAGTCGAACAGCACGACTTTTCGATCCGGCGGCCCACTGGCCTGCACCCACATCCAGGATTGGCTGGTCGGGTCTCGATCCGGTTCTTTAAGTACCTGAACGCGGGTTTCATCGCAGTGGATGACCGGGCTCTCCAGCAACCGGTCGCGCATCAAATTGAGCAGCGGTTGCAAGTGCGCGCCGCACTGGATGATCCAGCGTGCCAAGGGCTGGCGCGGGATATTGATACCGTGTCGGCTCAACACTGTCTCGAAACGATGCAGCGGCAGGCCATCGACGTATTTGGTGGTCAACAGTATCGCCAACACGCTCGGACTGGCCATGCTTTTTTCAATCAACTGAGCGGGTTTGTCAGCGGTGACCGGAGCCGTTTCACAACCGCGGCAACTATAGACTTTGCGGATGTGTTTGATCACCCGGATCTGCATCGGCACGATGTCCAACTGCTCGCTGGTTTCTTCGCCGATGGCGTGTTTGCGGCAACCGCAGGCACAGGTCAGTTCGTGTTCGGGTAGTTCGTGGATGACTTCGATACGCGGCAGATCAGCCGATAGTGGCTTGCGTTTGCCACGGCGCGGAGCTGGAGCAAACACTTCTTCATTGGCATCCAGTAGAGGATTTTCACTCGATTACGGTGGCGATTCAGAAAGACGAAAAGCACCGGGTCGAACACAGCGACTTTGATATCTAGCTCGACCAGGGCAGCGAGACCGTCAATGGATTTTCGAAAATCCACTGGCTTGGGGTACAGATACACTTTTTCCACTTTTGCATCGGGTCGCATCATGACGTGCAGGCTCTAGAAAGAGATCGGGAGCACAGCATCGGGGGGTCAACTTGGGACTTTGAATGTGGGGTTCATGGATCCCTTACAATTGAAAAACGTCGCGACTGTCGTGAAAACGACCTGTTTGAGCTGAACGCGAAGCATCGCGACTTTTCTGTTGAACGACTGTTCAGCTTCGACTATGTTGGTGGCCACCTCCCCCGGCTGGTTGCGCGGGCTTGCGTTTCTTCAATTCGAACGAGGCACTGGCATGCGGTTTTCACCCTTTGTTGAGCGGATTTCAGGCGACGGTGTGGCCGCCTGGGATATTCACAATGCAGCCTTTGAAGCCCAGCGCCGTGGCGAGGATGTAATCATCCTAAGTGTCGGTGACCCGGATTTCCCCACGCCAGATTTCATCACCGATGCCGCTATTGAAGCGTTGCGCGAGGGCGACACCCACTACACCGAGATCGCTGGTCGTCAGGCCCTTCGCGAAGCCATCGCCACCCGCTACAGCCCCCTGTTCGACCGTGAGGTGCAAGCGTCCAACGTAATCGTCGCGGCCGGGGCGCAGAACGCGCTGTTCATCACCTCGATGTGCCTGCTCAACACCGGCGATGAAGTGATCGCCCTGGACCCGATGTACGTGACCTACGAGGCGACGCTCAAAGCCTCCGGTGCAACGCTGGTGCGAGTGCCATGCTCGGCGGATTCAGGTTTCAGGCTCGATGCCGCCGTGCTGGCCAAGGCCGTCACCCCGCGTACCCGAGCGATTTTCTTCTCCAACCCGAACAACCCCACCGGCGTGGTGCTCAACCGCGAGGAGCTGCAAGCCATCGCCGACCTCGCCATCGAACATGACCTGTGGGTGGTGGTCGACGAAGTCTACGAAAGCCTTTCATTTGAACGTGAACACCTTAGCCTCGCCGCCTTGCCGGGCATGGCCGAGCGCTGCGTGGTAATCGGCAGCCTGTCGAAATCCCATGCCATGACCAGTTGGCGGATCGGCTGGATTGTCGCCAACGAAGCCTTGATCGCTCACGCTGAAACCCTGGTGCTGAGCATGCTGTATGGCTTGCCGGGGTTTGTCATGGAAGCAGCGCTGAAAGCTGTGCAGGCCCACGACGACGTGACTCATGGCATGCGCGACATCTATCGCCGTCGCCGCGATCTGGTGGTCGCGAGCCTGTCGGATTGCCCGGGTATTTCAGTGCTCAATCCCGATGCCGGCATGTTCGTGCTGGTGGACGTGCGTGACACCGGGCTGACCTCGCTGGAGTTCGCCTGGCGCCTGCTGCGCGAGGCGCGCGTGTCAGTCCTCGATGCGGCGGCGTTTGGCGAGCCGGCGCAAGGTTTTGTGCGGCTCTCCTTCACCCTGGGTGAAGAACGACTGGCCCAGGCTTGCCAGCGTATTCGCGATTTTGTCCTGGTGCTCAAAGGTGAAGCGCCACGCGCTGTGATCAGTCGCGTCACCAGCCAAGCCACCGTGGCACCGGTCACGTCCAAGACCATGATCGAAGTCGATGGCCTGCACAAACGCTTCGGCAATATCGAAGTGCTCAAAGGTGTGTCCCTGACGGCTCGCGAAGGCGATGTGATTTCGCTGATCGGCGCCAGTGGCTCGGGCAAAAGTACCTTGCTGCGCTGCATCAACATGCTCGAAGTGCCGGACCGGGGACGCATTCTGGTGGACGGCGAAAGCATCAAGCTCAACCATGATCGTCCCGGCGCGCCGCTGGTGTCCGACGCCAAACAGTTGGTGCGGATCCGTTCGAGCTTGGGCATGGTGTTTCAGAATTTCAACCTCTGGCCCCATCGCACGGTGCTGGAAAACCTCATCGAAGCGCCGACCCAGGTCTTGCGTGAAAGCCGTGCCGAGGCGACTGAACGGGCCGAAGCCTTGCTTGAACGCGTGGGGCTTGCGGCCAAGCGCAACGAGTACCCGGCGTTTCTCTCCGGGGGACAGCAACAACGGGTGGCCATCGCCCGGGCCCTGGCCATGCGGCCCAAGGTCATGCTGTTCGATGAACCCACCTCGGCACTCGACCCGGAACTGGTCGGCGAAGTGCTGCGGGTGATCCGCTCTCTTGCGGAAGAAGGCCGGACCATGATCCTGGTGACCCATGAGATGGCCTTCGCCCGCGATGTCTCGTCCAAAGTCGCCTACTTGCACCAAGGGCTGATCGAGGAAACCGGTTCGCCGGATGAAGTGTTCGTACACCCACGCAGCGAACGTTGCCGACAATTCGTCAACGCTCATCAGACTCGCTAATAAATCTAAAAAAAGACGGGGAAAAATCATGGGAAATCGACGTTTGGCAAACTGGTTTACCGGCGCAGCCTGCTTACTGCTGGCCGGGATGAGCGCGGCCCAAGCTCAATCTCAGCCGCAGCCAATCAGGTTCGCGGTCGCAGCCGAACCCTATCCACCGTACACCGAGAAACAGGCCAACGGTGAATGGAAAGGCTTTGAAGTCGACCTGATCCACAAGCTGTGCAGCGAAATGAAAGCCGAATGTGAGATCAAGGAAGTGGCGTGGGACGGCATCATTCCATCGTTGCTGGCGAAGAAGATCGACGTGATTTTTTCCTCGATGTCGGTGACTGAAGAACGCGAAAAACAGATCGCATTCAGCAAGGCCTACTACGACTCGGTGATCGCGATTGTCGGGCCCAAGGGCACTTCCGTTAAGAAGTACCCGGACGATCTCAAGGGCAAGATCATCGGCGTGCAGAACTCCACCGTGAGCGCCAGCTACCTCAAGCAGTACTACGAAAAAATCGCTGACGTGAAGTATTACGACACCCAGGATTCGGCCAACGCCGACCTGATTGCCGGTCGTATCGACCTGATGATGGCCGACGGCACGGCCATGGCGGCCTTCGTGCAGACACCGGATGCGAGCAACCTGGAATACCTCGGCGCGGTGCCTTATGACCCGATTTTCGGCAAAGGTGTGGGCGCCGGCCTGCGCAAGGATGACACCGAGCTCAAGGCCAAACTCGACAAGGCGATTCAGGGCCTGCTGGCGAGCAAGGACTATGAAGACCTGTCCCAACACTACTTCGGTACCAGCGTGAAACCCGCGTTCTGACCTCAACAAAAATCCCTGTAGGAGCAAGGCTTGCCCGCGATGGGGCCTTTGAATACGCCACAAAGCATCGCGGGCAAGCCCGGCTCCTACAAGGGCCAGGTGATGCCGTGAAGTGCGCTAACTGGAGAGTGAAATGCCGGCAATGTTCGAGTTGATCAATTTCAGTGAGCAGGGATGGGGCAGTGCGCTGTTGAAGGGGCTCTGGATGACCCTGCAGATTTCCGCCGGGGCGTTTGTGCTCGGGCTGATGATCGGGCTGGTGGTGGCCTGCCTCAAGCTGAGTGCGCCCAAACCGATCGCAGCGCTGATGCGCAGCTACACCACCTTGTTCCGGGCGGTTCCGGAGTTGTTGCTGATCCTGCTGCTGTACTACGTAGGCTCCATGCTCCTCAATTCGCTGATGGTGCAGATGGGATACGGCACCGTGAATGTCAGCGGTCCGCTGGCGGCGATTGTGGTGCTGGGCCTGGTGCAGGGCGCTTACGCCTCGGAGATCTTTCGGGCAGCGATCCAGGCCATTCCTTTTGGCCAGATCGAGGCGGGCAAGGCGTTTGGCTTGAGCGGGTTCGGCCTGTTCCGGCGGGTCACGCTGCCGATCATGGCGCCTTACGCCATGGCCGGGATGGCCAACCTGTGGATCAACCTGATCAAGGACAGTGCATTGATCAGCGTGGTCGGCACCAACGAGCTGCTGTACACCGCCAAGCAAGGCGCGGGTTCCACGCGTCACTACCTGTTGTTCTACCTCACTGCCGCGGCGATGTATTACGCGGTGACGTTGGCGTCCAACTACCTGTCTGGACGGCTTGAGCGACGCATCCGTCGCTGGATGCCTTTGGCTGAGTGAATGAAATGATTCCAGCGTGGATAGTTGAATACGCGGCGCTGTTGGGCCGGGGGCTGCAAACGACCATCACCATTTTGTTGATTTCCAGCGTGTTCGGTTATGCGCTTGCGGTGCTGGTGGCGTTGGCGCGGATATCGAAAAACAAAGTGATCGCCAAGGTCAGCCTGTTCTATACCAGCGTAACGCGCGGAACGCCGTTGCTGATCCAGATCTACATTTTCTACTACGGCCTCGGCAGCCTGTTTGCGCAGTTCCCGTTGATTCGCAGCAGCTTCCTCTGGCCGTACCTGCGCGACGGTTACTGGTACATCGTGTTTGCCTTGGTAGTGTCGGTGGGGGCCTATGTCGGCGAAGTGATACGCGGTGGGCTGCTGGCGGTGCCCAAGGGTGAAATGGAAGCGGCTTCGGCGTTTGGCATGACCCCGCGCCAGTCGTTGCTACGAGTGCGTTTGCCCAGGGCGTTGCGTTTGCTGTTGCCGACACTGGCCGGAGAGACCGTGATGCTGCTGAAGTCCACCGCACTGGCCTCGACCATTGCGATTATCGACCTGTTGGGTGCCGCCAACGTGGTGCGAGCCCAGACCCTGCAAGTGTATGAACCGTTGTTGTTGGTGGCCGGCGTGTATGTCTGCCTGACGTTTATGATCGAAGCGCTGTTTGCCTTTGCCGAACGGCGCGGGACGCCCGTGCGCAGGTCGATGTAATGAACGCACCACGGATCGTCGATCGGTCGTTGCAAGGCATCGGCCTGTGCACCTTGGGTTATACGTTCCTGGCGTTGCAGGACGCCGCCATCAAGTGGTTGGTGGCGGATTATTCGGTGGTCAGCATTCTGTTCTGGCGCGCCCTCGTGGTGGTGCTGGCCTGTCTATTGGTGGGGCGGTTGCGCTTGGTCCAGCGCGCGTGGCGCTCGCCGAGTCGCCGTTTGTTGGTGGTGCGCGGGCTGCTGTCGATTGTCGCCTGGGTGCTGTATTACACGGCGGCCCGGGACCTGACCCTGGCAGAGATGACCACGCTGTATTTCTCCGCACCAATCATGGTCACGGTGCTGGCGGCGGTGATTCTCAAGGAGCGCGCCAGCGCCTGGCAGTGGTTCAGCCTGATCATAGGTTTTGTCGGCGTGATCATCGCCTGTCGCCCCAGCAATATGACCGATCCCGTGCCGGTGGTGCTGACGCTGTTGGCGGCGATGTGCTGGGCGTTCACCTACATCCAGTTGCGTCAGGTGGATGAGCAGACGTCCGTGCTGGAGCAGATGTTGATCACCAACGTGGTGTTTGTGATTTGCATGACGATTGCGTTGCCCTGGACCTACACCCCAGCGCCGACCCCGGCCTGGCTGGGGATGCTCGGTGCCGGGCTGGTCGGCGGTATCGGCCAGTTTCTGCTGTTCGCCAGTTTTCAGCGGGCCACTGCAACCTTGCTGGCACCGTTCGAATACACCGGGTTGATCTGGGCGTTTCTGCTGTCGAGCCTGATCTGGGGCACGCTGATGGACGTGTCGCTGATGGTCGGTGCCGGGTTGATCGCGGTCAGCGGCACTCTGGCGATGATCTTCGGGCGACACCCTTCACAAGACGTCGTCGGAGCTGAATGCTCCGTGTCGCAGCCCCTTTATCCAGCACCGACAGATATGGAGGCCGTTGGCGGGGCTGAAGGTTTCGGGGTTCAGGCACCACTCGATCCAGAGTCCGTCGAGCATCGCCGATAGTCCGATGGCAGCCAGGCGCGTGTCGTGGATCACGAACCCTTCGCTGGCTGCCATGTCATCCAGCAACTGGCGAAGCAGGTCGAGGTAGGCGCGATAGCTTTTTTCGTGGGATTGGCTGACGTGTTCGGAGTGTCGGATCAGGCTCCAGAACACCACCCAGACCCCAAGCAATTGCGGGTCCATGACCCGAGGCGAGAAGGAGCCGGTGAGGAATGCATCCATCTTTTGCGCAGGCGTGCCGGCTTGCTGGATTTCCTGGAGCAGGGCGGTGGTCAGTTCGCTGGCGATCTTTTGGTAGGTGTCGGCGATCAACGCATCGATGCTGCCGAAATGGTGATTGAGCAGCCCCACGGACACCCCGGCCTCGGTGGCAATGCGGCGCACGGAAATGCCGGCGTGACCGTCGCGCACCAGGCAGCGCAGGGTGGCGGCCACCAGCATCTCGCGACGCTCATCGGGCTCAGCGCGGCGGTTTTTTGCAGGAGCAGTTGTCACACGGGAATCCTTGGGTGTGTTGCCTGGTTGGCGAGCTTAGTTGAACGTGCGTTCAATCTCCAGTCTCGGCCATGGCAATGTTTCGGTTTTAAACGTTCGTGACGCGGGAGGACAAGCAGATGGCGCAGGATGTTTCGTTCAGTGTTCGCAACAACAACGGCGACCCGGTGCAGGTCAGTGCGTGGCGCTTCGAGGGCAATGACAGCGGGCCGAAAGTGCATTTGCAGGCCGGGGTACATGCCGATGAAATCGCCGGGATGCTGGTGCTGCATCTGCTGATGCAAAAGCTTGCGATCGCCGAGGCCCACGGTCGGCTCAACGGCCGTGTGACGGTGGTGCCGCAAGCCAATCCGCTGGGCATCGGGCAGTTTCGCCAGGGGCGAATTCTCGGTCGTTTTCACGACGCCACCGGGCATAACTTCAACCGCTCGTTCGACCAGTCGGCCGCCATGGCCCAACCGTCGACCAACGTTCAGGAATGGCAAAAAAAACTGGTGCAACTGGCGGCCCCGGCGGATGTGATGCTCGACCTGCACACCGATGACGAAGCGTTGCCCTACCTCTACGTTCACCGCCGTTTCTGGCCCCGTGGCCGCGAACTGGCCGCCGCGATGAAGATGGACGTGGCGATCATCTGGGATGACGGCGGCGATGGCTCCTTTGAAGAAACCATCATTGCGCCGTGGCTGCGCGACGGCGCCACCGACCAGCGCATGGCCGCAACGCTGGAGCTACGCGGGCAGGGCGATGTCAGTGACCGGTTTGCCGAGCAGGATGCCGAGGGATTGTACGTGTGGCTGTGCGGTTGCGGAGTAATTGATGGGGCGCAGGCCCCCGCTGACTGGCCCGTCGAGGCGATGGAAATGGGCCACATGGAAACCATTCTGGCGCCGCATCCCGGCGTGCTGATCTTTGAAAAAGAGCTCGGCGATTTCGTCGAAGAAGGGCAGCGGTTTGCGCGGATTCTTCGGCGACCGGGCGATCCGTCTTCCGAAGTGGTGCTGGTGGCCGAGCAAGCGGGGCGCATGGTGACCCGCTATCGGGATCGGCTGGTGCCTCTGGGCATGGTGGTGGCGAAATTCACCGGCAGCCGGGTTTCACGCAACTGGAGCGGCGGGTTGCTGGACCCGAACTAGGTGATCGCGCCGAACTTCTCGACTCGATCATGAACAGCATTGCGCCGTGGGGTTGTAAACTGCGCGCCTGATACGCGACAGCCCTAATCACTCAAGTACGAGATCCCCATGGCCAACCAAGACATCACATTCACCCCTGACCCGGACCAGGATTCCATCTCCTCCGACGTCGCCGGTTTCGGCGGCCTGCTGGTCTCCACGCAGATCCCCACCCGCGCTGACGGCAGTCTGGAATTGGGTGGGATCGTCGAGCAGAGCGAATGCACGCTGCAGGCGCTCAAAGTTGCACTGGAGCGCGCCGGTAGTTCCATGGATCGAGTGTTGCACCTGACCATCTACCTCACCGACATGGCCGACCGCGCTGCATTCAACGAAGTCTATAAGCGCTTCTTCGCCAAGCCGTGGCCGGTTCGCGCGGCTGTGGGTGTGGCCGCTCTGGCGGTCGAAGGCATGCGTGTGGAAGTCACCGCAATGGCAGCCAAGGGCTAATTCGTTGACCGGGATTGGAGCGAGCAACGCCCCAATCCCGATCCACGTTTACGGCTGACCCGGCAGTGGCGGGGTACGCGGCGGGATCAAGCGTTTTGACCCGGTCGCTTCAAACGCCGATGCCAGGCGCAGCAGCGACGAATCGTCATAGGCGCGACCGGCGAAGGTCAGCCCGACGGGCATGCCGATGTCCGGCATCACGCCCATCGGCACGGTGACCGTGGGCACTCCCAGGTGGCGGATGGCAAGGTTGCCATTGGCGACCCAGATGCCGTTACTCCACGCGATGTCCGCAGACGCCGGATCGACATCGGCGTTCGCCGGACCCACATCGGCGACCGTCGGGAACAGCACTGCATCGAGCCCCAAGCGATCCATCCACTCTTCAAGGTCGATACGCCGCGTGTGTTCGAGCCCACGCAAGCCATCAGGCACCGTGGTGATCTGGTTCCACGCCGTGACGCCGCGCTCCGCCATCCGCACATACTCATCCATGCCGGCCGCAAGGTCTCCTTCGCGGTTGGGCAGCGTGCCGGGGTCGTGGGGGAAAATCAGCGGTCCATCGACGTCGACCAGGCGGTTCAACTTCGGATCGCCATTGGCCTGAAGGAAGTCATCGAACGCCCAGGCCGTCAGGTCCCACAACTCATGGTGAAGGAACTCTTTGGACACGATGCCGCGATTGAACACGGTCGGTGCACCCGGACGGTCGCCTTCGCAATTGGAAACCAGCGGAAAATCGACTTCGACCACTTGCGCGCCGGCCGCTTCGAGCGCCTGGCGAGCCGCTTCCCACAGACCGATCACCGAGGCACGGGTGTTGATTCGCTGCCCCGTTGGCCCGCCGATACCCGGCGCCTCGCTGGTGCCTGCCTCGAGGTCTTTATTGATGTACATGCGCGGTACGCCGAAACGCTTCCCGGCGAGAGCCTCGGGTTGCGCGGCCAGTTCATGATAGGAGGCAGGACGGACCGAGGTGACACTCGGAATCGGCACCCAGGGTTGCATCCGCCACAAATCGCCGCGTGTGTCCGGGTCTTCGGCCACCACCACGTCGAGCACCTCCAGCAGGTCCGCCATGGTTCTGGCAAACGGCACGACTACGTCCATGGTCGGTGTCAACGGCCAGTTGCCGCGCACCGAAATCACCCCGCGCGATGGCGTATAGGCACACAAACCATTGTTCGAGGCGGGACCGCGTCCACTCGACCAGGTTTCTTCCGCGAGGCCGAATGCGGCGAAACTGGCGGCGGTTGCCGTTCCGGCACCGTTGGAGGAACCCGAGGCGAACGGCGCGGTGAGGTAGTCAGCGTTGTACGGGCTCTCGGCGCGGCCATAGACCCCGCGCTGCATACCGCCGTTGGCCATGGGCGGCATGTTGGTCTTGCCCAGGCAGATGGCGCCGGCACCGCGCAGGCGTTCGATGGTGAACGCATCGCGATAAGCGATCAGGTTGGCGAAGGCGGGGCTTCCGGACGCAGCGGTCAGCCCCTTCACCAGATAACTGTCCTTCGCTGTGTAGGGGATGCCATCGAGCGGCCCCATCGTCTCACCTTTGGCCCTGCGGGCATCGGATGCCTGCGCTTCGTTGAGCGCGTCGGGGTTTTGAACCACGACCGCGTTGAGCGCGGTAGGGGTGTCGGCACCGTCGTAGGCATTGATCCTGGCGAGATAAGCCTGCACCAACTCGACCGCCGTTGTCTGGCCGGATTCGAGCGCAGCACGCAGTTGCGCAATGGAAACCTCAGTGACCTCAATCATGCTGTTACCGCCGGCTGCTGATGGGAGACGTGGGATTCAGGGGCATCACTTATCTGAAAATGGGCGTTCATATCGATTCTCGTTGCACTGCATTACGCGACAGGGGCTGGACGGGTGACCTGAGCGTTGCATTTTGGCATTAAGCCGGGAGCAGAGGAAACGTTGTCCGCGGTGCGAGCCTGATGTGGGCGCCGTCAGTCAGTGACACTCGAGTGATGAGCAAGCGACAACTATCATGAGGCGGGTCAAAACCCTCATGAAGAAGGTGATCACTCTGATGAATAAGGACACGACGTCTGCAGAGGCGCAAGACGCGGCCTCGCAACTGATAGACGCGAGAATCAAGGCGCTGGATGATTGGCGGGGCGAGATGCTCGGTCACATCCGAACGCTGATCCACCAGGCCGACCCCGACGTGGTCGAGGAATGGAAGTGGCGAGGCGTACCAGTGTGGTCTCACGCCGGCATCCTCTGCACCGGAGAGACGTACAAGAGCGTCGTCAAAATGACCTTCGCCCAGGGCGCCTCGCTGGCGGACCCTTCAGGTTTGTTCAATGCCAGTCTCGAAGGCAATACCCGACGTGCCATTGATGTGCATGAGGGTGAAACGCTGGATGACAAAGCGTTGAAGGCGCTGATTGGTGCCGCCGTGGAACTCAATCTGTCGCGGGCGGCAGCTCGGCGTAAACCGGCCAAATGAACCAGTAGAAAGCGCAGAATCCTTTCGGTTGGCGGGTACAACCTGACTTAGCCGAATTGCTGTTCATTTAAGCAGCGACACAATCCTACGAGGTTCGCGATGGCTTAACTGATCGGCATCACGGTTTAACCGGGCTTTTCCATCGGTGGCGTTTGCCCGGTCAGCAGCCGCTCAATCTGCGCCAGCTCCCACGCGCTGAGAAAACTGACCGGGTCGGTGCCGTAACGTTGCCAGCTGTCGAGATCACCCTCGCGGCCGTCGGGGCTGTGGCAGCGTTGGCAGTGCCGCACATGGACGCCATCGACGTCGAGAGTTAGCTGCCAGCCCTCGATGTCGACCTGCACCTGGCCGGCGCCGGAGGGTTTATCGAGGCGTCGCAAAGGGTGAATGCCCAGGGCGGCGTCGCGCAATGTCTGGTAAACCTCGCGGGCAGTCAGGGGTGGCACGGCTGTCTCCAGTGAAGTGTTTGTCAGGCGCTGATGCGTCGGGCTACGAAGACCGCCATTCTTTACGTAGACTTTTGCGTCTGCAAGTAGGCGCCCATTGATTCACTCGCGCCAGGCTCTACAAGTTCGGGAACAGAACATGAAGCAATCCGCCGTATTCATCACCTTCACCTGTTTTCTCAATGCAGGTTTGTTCAGCCTCCCGGCACACGCGGCCGGCGATGCTGAAGCGGGTGCGACACTGTTCAAACGGATCTGCGGGGGTTGCCACCAGGTCGGAGAATCGGCACGTGGTTCATTTGGTCCGCAGCTCAACGGCATCTTTGGCCGACATTCGGGCAGCACTACGGATTATCAGTATTCCGACGCCATGAAATCCGCCGATATCGTCTGGACCCGCGAAACACTGACCGCGTACCTCGAAGCACCGAAAGAAGTGGTCCCCGGTACCCGCATGATTTTCTGGGGGCTCAGCGATCCGGAAAAGATCGACAATCTGCTGGCTTACTTGCAAACCTTTCAGGCGCAGTAACGTAATGAGAGCGAATGTGATAGGTCGCAGAAAGTTATGGGTTTCGAATCTGCGAGTAGAATGCAGCCGCCGCTCTGCACTAAAAGGGGTTGTGAGGGTCAATAAACCCCGCACGGCCTTCAGCGGTCGTACTTTCGGCGCCAACCGGATCCGCCCCGGTATTTTGATCAAGGACAGTGAAAGCATGTACCCCGCAATATAACCAGCAACCGCCTGCACCTGGTTCCGTGAATCGGGACCGCCGTACGTTTACCTCTCAATCCCATTCGAAGATCTAACGCATGTACCTACGCAAAATTGCAGTTGGGCTGTCGGCCCTTGTTTTGCTCTCGACCGGGGCAGAAGCCCGCAGCTTGCTGGATCTCATCAAGCCGCCCACCCAGCAACAGGAACAATCGTCCCGCTCGGGCTCGATCAGCCAGAACGCGGCGCTGGACCTTTATTCAAACAAGCAGAAGCAGGCATCGTTCGACGGCTGTGCAGATCTGTTCCCGGCAGCCAAACCGATCAACATGGCCACTGTGCCAGCAACCATGAACCCCTTGGCCCTGTGTTCCGACCACTTCGCGGTGCTGTACTCGCAGACCAGCAAGACGCCACTGGTAGTCGTCGAGCGTCTTAATGCCGCCCAGCTTCAGGATGCCAAAGGGGAGGAGCGCACCAACCAGTTCTATCCGGACCCACGCATTCCCAAGAGTGGACGGGCAGAGTTGAGCGACTACCGTAGCCAACATCCGGCGGTGGACCGCGGTCATCAATCCCCTGCAGCCGATGCACCGAACCCCAATGCAATGGCCCAATCCTTTGCGCTGTCGAACATGGTGCCGCAAGACCCTACCAACAACCGGAAGATCTGGAGCAAGGTCGAGTCTGACGTCAGGAAGTTCGCCAAGCGCGCCGAGGGCAATGTTTATGTGTTTACCGGTCCGCTGTTTGACCCGGGTCACACCACCATTGGCAACAACAAGGTCTGGGTGCCGACGCGCCTGTTCAAGCTGGTCTACGACGCATCGTCCCAGCGTGCCTGGGCGTACGTGCTACCCAATGCAGAAACCCGTATTGAGAGACCGATGGACTATGACGCTTTCGTGAAAACCACGGGGCTCAAGTTGCTGGGCAACCTACCGGTCACAGGTTCCGTGGGCCGCACTTGATGGCTTCCACTTAATGGGCTGCACCCCAACGGTTGGAGGCAACCGATGGGGTGCTTCATTTGCCTAACCAAACGGCCGCTTTTAGCGTTTGATCAGGGAAATTTTCGAGCCTTCGATGCTGACCCCGGCCATTAACCCTTGCTGGTCGAAGATGAACGCATACGCATCGTCTTTCAGCGTAGAGCTGGACAGGTTCTTCGCAATCCCTTCATTCACCACAACCACGGTTGGCCCCACGCCAACTTCCCAACCCTTGGTTTCAGCTATGTATTTCAGCGCTTTATCATTCATCAGAAATACTGCATAGCCATAGGACTGGGCGCCCGCCTGTAGTCCCCATGACCCGCTGACGGAGTTGTAATAGTCCACGACGGTCTTACCCTTCATTAATACGCCTTCGCCATAGCTGCCGCCGAATACCAGGCCCGCCTTGATGATGTTGGGGAAGACCAGCACGGCCTTGGCTTGTTGCGAGATGGATTTGGCTGTTGGATTGGCCTTGTAGAGCATATCCAATGCTTGCAGAGAGTCTTTATTCAGATCCTCTGCGGTTTCTGCACTTGCACTGTTCAACAGGCTCGTCGAGGCCAATGTAGCTAACGCGAGGAAGATCGATAGAAAGAAGCGCATTGATTGAGTCATTTCCGTACTCCGAGAGGGGAGCATTGGATCAGAGCAGCAGTCAGCGCCTGTGTCAGACAGGAACCGAACCGACTGAAGTTATCCGGCGCACCCTGAAATGTGTGGATCGCAAGCGTCGCGCTGGAATACAGGAAACCCAAGGCGCGATGCCATCACTTGTTGTGACCACTGTGGAACGGCCGGGTTCGTTGTCAGCGCCTGCTTTCGCTCAAGGGGTTTCACTACCCCCTATTGATTTTTGCACTCCGCCATCACCACTTTGCAGGTGTCCGGTGTGCCTCCGGAGCGGCCGGCATAGCGTATGCAGTTATCCAGGGATTTTTTGCGAGCAATGCTCAGGGTGGAGCCCCACGCCAAGCCGCCCTCGCCAACAGTGGGTAGCGCTTTTGCATAGCAATTGGAGCCTGTGCTTGCGGTCGAATTGCGATGACTGGACGCTTTGCCTGCACATCCTGCGGTCAGCACGAGGCTGATGGCGAGCAGGGAGGGGAGGACCCATGACCAGCATTGGTGCGCTGTTTTTTCAGTCATCCCGTTTCCCCTGTATCAAGAGATTAGGTGTGTTTTTGGTCCTGAACGATGGCGTTCGCCGGTGTCACCGTTTACTGCACAGAATGAACATGTCATTGCCATCATCGAACAGGTAACGCGTCTCGGACAACGATCGCATCCAGTAACTCAGGCTGCTGTCCGGCCGGAAAATAAACAGGCCCAGTGTGTTCGTCAGTTCAGGAGTCGTGCTGTCCGTTTCGCCTTTGGCGTTGCGTTCAACTTTGACCTGCAAACGGTGCCCCTGTATTTGCACTCGAAAGGCGCTGTTGCGGCGCAGGGTGCCCATATCCGCCCCGGAGTTGGCATCGATCAGTTGGGCCGCCATGCGCATATGGCTGAGCCCGGAGGGTCTCAAGTCCAGTCTGTAACGCGTCGTCAGCCATGAAGGGCGCGATGGGGATGGCACTTGATATGCGCTCTCTCCGGCGCACCAAAGGTCCAGGTTCGCCAGGTTCTCACCCGACAGGCGCCCCAGTGCCACACCCAACAGACCAACGAGTGCGAAGGCCAGGCACCAACCTGCGTTTGCGGCACGTCTAGTCATGTTGTTGTACGCCAATGCAGCGACTACTCGCTGTTTCCAGCTCGCCATCGCAAAGAATCTGATCTGCCCCACGACGCGACGGTAACAAGTATAGGTGGATGTTTTGCGCCGAAATGCCCAAATGCTCCGCCAGTTTCCGGCTGTGCTGAACCATCAGCTTCAGGTGTAACGCCTCCGGGGGTTGTGGCTCTAGAGTGGACAGATGCACATGCACATCCTCCATCATTACGGGCGCGTCGAACGCTGGCGGTACCACCTCAAGAGTCGGTGCCAGCCAGATTTTTCCCAACAGAAATGCCAATACGCCCCAAAGGGGTAGTGCGAGCCACAGCCCCCAACGCCTTGGTAATGTTATCGAGTGCACGGGCAGCGCCCCCGAATCTGGATCAGCTGACGCCGGCATTGCCATGAATGGTGGCGGTTCGACGGGTTCGTCCTCTGCATCGGCCAGGGTCGATACAGGAGACGTAGCGGGGGCGGGCGCCTCGCTGTCAGGCTCAGCCGCACGCGGGGCAGACGCCGCATTCGCAGTGGCTGGCAACTCCTCGACTCTCACGCCATCGGCGAGTTTGTAACCTATGCGTGGCAAGGTCTGGATGAATTCGCGATCGGGCTGCAGTTTCTCCAGCGCCAGGCGCAATTGCCGGACAACCTGGGCCAGGCTGTTGTCGGTCACTTCCAGGCCGTATTGCCCCCATGCCCCGGCCATCAGTTCGCGCTTGCGCACCACCTCCCCACCCGACCTGAGCAGCATGGCCAGGCATCGGCTGGCGATTGCACCTATGCGCAAAGGCTCCTCATTGGCAGATTCAACGCGAAATAACAGAAAGTTGTTCTCGTCGAATACCAGATGTTCATCAATTAGCAGTTGACCCATGTCGACCATCTGTATGAGGCAAAAAGGTAAGTCGAAGACGTGTCGTCGACCTCTAGAGTTAAGCGGTCATTCTTTGCTTTGGCCAACATCTTCGTGGAACAGGTGCCGAAAATAACTGCCACTGTGTTTTCACGGCTTAAATGCTGATCGCAAAACTGCACACGTGGCGTTACTGGAACAGCCGAGCCTTCTCGCAGGCTCATTTGAGACCAGTTCATTACCGAGCACCAGAAGTCCACGCAGGTTAACGACCCAACTCATGATCTTTACTCCGATGTAACAACCGGCACCTTTTGTCTTGCATCTACCATTGCTCGCCAGCGGTTAACCGGCCATGGCGTCAAGGGGCTCCTCGGTTGGGGTATCGGCGTAGTGCTCGGCGATTTTTTCGAACTCATTTTCGAGGGCAATGAAGGCCGCCACCACATCTGGATCAAAATGCTGACCGGCACCGTCGCGGATGATCGCGACGGCCGTCTCATGGCTCATCTCTGACTTGTACACCCGCCGGCTAATGACCGCGTCATAGACATCGGCGACCGCCATCAGGCGGGCGCTGACAGGAATGGCGTCACCGACCAGGCCATTGGGGTAACCGCTGCCATCCCATTTTTCGTGATGGCACAGGGCAATTTCCTTGGCGATGCGCAGGAAAGGCACTTGCGCGCCCAACATTTCCTCGGCATGCACCAACGCCTGATAACCCAGCCGGGCGTGGGTCTTCATGATTTCGAACTCGGCAGGCTCAAAGCGCCCCGGCTTGAGCAGGATATGGTCAGCAATACCGACCTTGCCGATATCGTGCAGCGGTGCCGACTTGAACATCAGCTCAATGTTTTTATCATTCAGATACAGACTGAATCGTGGGTGATCGCGCAGTTTCTCGGCCAGCAACCGGACGTAGTGCTGCGTGCGTCGCAGGTGATTGCCGGTTTCGTTGTCGCGAGTCTCGGCCAATGAAGCGAGGGCGAGGATGGTCACGTCATGGGTGGCTTGCAGCTCCCGGGTTCGTGCCAGTACTTCCTGATCGAGATACGTATTCTGCGAGCGCAACAGGTCCGTTGTCGCCTTCAGGCGCAACTGTGTCTGCACCCGCGCCAGCAGGATGGGCGGGTTGATCGGCTTGAACAGGTAGTCAGTCGCTCCAAGCTCGAACCCCAGGCATTCATCTTCGTCGTGATTGCGGGCGCTCAGAAACAAGATCGGCACATCACATGTCTTGGGATCAGTCTTGAGACGACGACAGACCTCATGACCATCCATATCGGGCATCATCACATCCAGCAGGATCAGATCCGGTTTCGCCCGATCGACGATCTGCAACGCCTGGGCACCGCTGGTCGCAATTCTGACGTGATAAAGCTCGCGTAGCAGTTCACTGATCAGCTGCAGATTGGTCGGCATATCGTCGACCACCAGCACGGTGGGTCTAGGGGTTGAGTTGTTCAACTGGACGTTCTCTCGACGGGGTCACAGAGGGGGCGGTAAAGCGGCCGGGGGCGCTTCTACCGCGGGAGCACGGCGGGGAAAGGTACAGCCCGTCGAATCTGCCAAGTGACTGGCAGTAACGCATGCCACCCACGCATCTGCTCTGAAATGGATTGAACCGTCTCTGCCGGGCGCTGAAAAACGTTGAAAACTTCTGAACAACGCGCTTTTAAAGGCATGAACTGCGTGTTGCCCTTATGTTTCTATTCACTCATTGCGCCAGTTCCACAAGCCTGCAGGACCTCGCTCAGACAGGCCCGCGCCCGCTCGAAATCGAACCGTGTCACAGCGCCTTCCAGGAACTGGAAGCTGCTCGCAAATGCGCCGCGCAGTACGCCCGCATGTAAGGAAAAGTAGGGCACTGCTTGCGCATCAAAGTCATCCAGCAGGTTATCGAGATGTTGGCAGATCTGTTGCAGCTCGCCAAAATCGACCACTACGTGCGCTACTTCGACCTTACTGGGCAACTTTTCTCGCAGTTGCCTCAGCAGGGCCTCCAAGGGTTCAGACAACGCCTCCAGACAGATTTGCAACTCATCAGGTGGTCGCTTTGCGCGCAGTGCCTGCTCCAAAACATCTGCTGCCTGCGCGATGGTGTCGGCACCGATAGTCGCTGATACGCCCTTGCAGCTGTGCGCCAACAACTCGGCTTTATCCAGCTCGCCTGCCGCCAGCGCCGCGCTCAACTGTCTCTGCAAGGGGCCCTGACTGGTCAGGTAGTTTTGCAACACATCCGCATACAGGCTGTGCCTGCCCAATACCCTTCGGAGTCCGGCAACCGTATCCACGCCGTCGAGTTTCAAGCCCGCCTCAGCGCCACTCACCTTCGCATCCGACTCCGGCGCCACGATGCGCTTTGGGCGCGCCGGTGTATCAGCCAGCCAGCGTCGCAAAACCGCGTAGAGCGTCTTCGGTTCGAAGGGCTTGCTGACATAATCATTCATGCCAGCCGCCAGACAATTGTCATGATCATGTCTGCTGACGTTGGCGGTCATCGCGATAACGGGCAGGTTGCTCAATCCGGGCTGCCGACGGAGCAGGCGAGTGGCCGCCAGACCATCGAGCACCGGCATCTGCATATCCATGAACACCAGGTCAAAACGCTGCGCAGATAACCGATTGAGCGCCTGACGGCCATCAGCCGCGATATCGACGGAACAACCGACCACCCGCAATAATTCGGCAGCGACCTGCTGGTTCAACTCGTTGTCTTCTACCAGTAAAACACGAGTCCCTTCGGCCACTCGCCAGTCGCAGGGTTGCTCCCCTGCGCACAGGTCATCAATGTCCGTGCTCTGGGCCAAAAGCAAACGGACCTCAAACCAGAAGTTGCTGCCTTCACCCAGCACGCTCTGAACACCGACCTGGCCACCCATCAACCCGGACAGTTGTTTGGCAATGGCCAGCCCCAGGCCCGTGCCACCAAAGCGTCGTGTGGTGGAGGTATCAGCCTGCTCGAAGCTCTGGAACATATGTTTTAACTGCTCGGTCGAGAGCCCTATGCCGCTGTCGGTCACGCTGAAGTAAAGCAAAGCGTCATCCGCGCCGGCCTCACGCAGGCTCACCTCAACCCTGATATGACCACGTTCGGTGAATTTCACTGCATTGCTCAGGTAGTTGAGCAGTATTTGCCGCAGTCGAAGCGGATCGCCACACAAACGTTCAGGCACATCCGCAGCAACGTTGAGCCGCATGTTCAAGCCTTTATCGGCAATACGTGGACGCACCTGATCGAGCACCTCTTCCAGCAATTGCGCCAGGCTGAAGTCGCGAGCTTCTAGCTGAAGCTTGCCCGCCTCGATCTTGGAAAAATCCAGAACATCGTCGATGACACCCAGCAAATGCCGGCTAGAGCTTTGTACCTTGTTCAGGTAATCGCGCTGACGCTCGTTCAGCTCCGTCCTCAAGGTCAGGTACGTCATGCCGATGATGGCGTTCATCGGCGTGCGAATCTCGTGGCTCATGTTGGCCAGAAACTCGGTCTTGATGCGTGCACTGTCCTCGGCCAGTTGCCGCGCCTGCCGCATCTCGACCGCCGCCGCATGCTGGGCGGTTATATCTTCGATGATCCAGATCGAACCACGCGAAGACAGATATCCGGGCGCAACAGCACGCGCACTTACGCTTGCCCAGAAGCTGCTGGCGTCCCTGCGGCAAAGCTGCATCTGCTGCTGAAAGATGTCCCCACGGTCCAAAGTCCTTCGAATTTCCGCTTTGAGCTCCAGTAATGCCTCCGCCCAAACGACTTGATCAAGCCAAGCCAGCGGAGAGCGCTGCAACTGTTCGCCCGGTTCATAACCGAGCAACTCATCCAGTCGCGAATTGCTCTGTACGATCAAACCACCGCGCACCAGTGCAATTCCATAGGGCGCAGCGGTAACAATGGCCTGCTGCTGTTCGTGCGCTTCACGCAAGCTGCGTTCTTCAGCTTTGCGCTGGCTGAGATCGAGAATCGCAACGCACAGGCATTGCCCTCGATCCTCTCGCGCCGGCAGCAGGCTCAGGCGCAACTCAGCAGGAAACTCGCTACCATCAGCACGACGGGCAATCAGTTCGCCCGTGTCGAGCACCTTGGTTACACGCACTCGCTCGAGCATCGAATCAATGGCCCCGAGCTGGCTGTCAGGTATCAGTGTCCGGTAGTTCTGGCCAAGTAGGCGGCCAGGGGCATAACCAAAGGTCACTTCACTTTCCTGGTTGGCCAGGATCACACTGTCCTCGTCGAACACCAACAGCGCTTTAGGGGCAACCTCGACGATGCCGCGATACCAGCTCTCGGTGGCTTCCAGGGACTGCTGGCGCTGTTGCAGTTTCACCGCCTGGTACTCCAATTGCCGGGCCTGCAGGCGGGCCTGCTGCAATAACTGCTGATTGTGGGTGCGCTGTTGCAGCAAATTCAGCAGTGTGCCGAGTTTGTTGGGCAAGCTGTCGAGCAGCTTGAGTTGGGCGAGATCCGGGCGATGGGCGAAATCGAGTTCAAGGCTGGCCAGCTGCTGCCCCGCTTGCAGCAGTGGCAAACTGTAGTGCACTTGGCCAGTACGCTTGACGACGGGCTCTGCGTCGAATAGCACAACCGTCTTGCAACCCAGGCATTCGCCCAGTTTCTGCTGCAACGTTGCGGTAAACGCCTCCCGACTGGTGCACAACTGCAACGCCTGCACCAGTTCGCTGAGGCGCACCTTGACCCAGTGCTTTCGTTGCAGTTCTTCATTGACATCGACATAGGCATCGAATGCTTTGGCCAGGGTCACGACTTCGGCAAGTCCGTGGTGCTGCACCGACTCTCCAAGGGTTTCGCCGGCATGCAGGCGGCGAATGCGTTCGGAAAGACTCAGCAGAGGTTTCACCAATTGGCGACGCAGGATGACCAAAAATGCCAGTAGGCCCGCAACCAATATAGTCAACTGCATCAAGGCATTGACGTAGCTGGCCAGCGCGGCTTTGTGCCGAGCCGCCTCGAAGTCGCTATTGAAGCGTTGAGTGGTTGAGACTCTCAGCTTGTTAAGCGCATCAGCATAATTCCACTCGGAGTTGATGTAAGTGGTATTTGAAAGCAGTGACGAACTCCCTCGGTGCCAGCTCTGCTCCATTGCCAGGCGCTCCATGCCCGTCTGCTTGATATCCATGTCCTCGACCGTGGCCAGCAATTTGGTTTCGGCGGCGTTCAGTCCAATCGCTCGGAATTCCTGCGCAGCTTCGCGGAATATCCGGCCTTCCTGCCACTTTTGGTTATATTCGGTCAGAAACAGCTCGTCGCCCGTGGTGACATAAAGGCGAGCCAGTTCAGTCAGTTCGCGGTTGAGGGTACCCAATCGGGCAACGCTGGTGATGGTCTGATGGCGTCGATCAGTGGCTTGGTCGGCCTGCTTACCAAAGTACTCATCCAGTGCCACGGTAGTCAGGCAGGCAACCAACGCCATACCAAATCCTATCGAGATGAGTTTGCTCAGACGTTCCAGGCTCATGGGCTCTCCTGCGACAACAGTCCCGAACACGCGCCGGAAGCTTAGATACGCAGTAAACCGCGGCGCCTTTTCCGCTGCTGTGAAAACCCCTGATGCAGTCGAACAGATCCGATGAAAAGCGCTGAAAAGCTATGAAACGCCCCCTTGAACGTCAAGACGGAACGTATTCCTCGTCGGAGCACAGTCGGGCTTCTATGTCAGCGCAGTTGCTGCAGCAAGTCGAACAGGCCAGACATCGAAGTCGACCTGAGCCTGACCTACAATGGCCAGGTAGCCAGCGAGTGCTTGATTTCAGAGGAGGTGCAGCATGGACCGATTCACCGGCGGCTGCCTGTGCGGCAATGTCAGGTTTGTGGCATCGGGGCGCCCATACCGGGTCGGCCTTTGTCATTGTCTGGACTGCCGCAAGCACCATGGGGCGCTTTTTCACGCCTCTGCAATATTCCCTCAGGAGGCGGTGATGATCGAAGGCGAAACACGCGATTACGCCGGGCGGTTTTTCTGCCCTCGCTGTGGTTCCTCGGTGTTCGCCCGCACCGCCGACGAAGTCGAAGTTAACCTGGGCTCCCTGGACGCTCCAGACCAACTCAAGCCCACCTATGAAAGCTGGATTGTGCGCCGCGAGTCCTGGTTGCCGGCGTTTGCGCTGACAAGACAATACGAGCGCGATCGTGACGCCACGGGGCGCTTTGAAGATTAGTTGTCGAATCCCAAGGATCGTGGCTACTTCGTCGTGACACCGTGCTTGATATCCCCACAATAGATATCAACGTTGCCATCCGACGGTGCCGTGCGCACGAGGATGGAGTACTCACCGGAAAGCAGAACCGACATTTCTACAGGCGCGGTTCTTGATAACGTCCAGCCGCGTATGGGCTGGCGTTCGGTATTGACCTGTTCGTTCATCGAGTAGGCGACCGGCCCGGGTTTTTGACAGCTGCCTTTATAAACGAAGGTGTAGAGGCGCAAGGGCAGGGTGACACCCATTGGAGCGCCGCTGATGAAGAAATTTAATCCGGTTTTATTGTCAAAACTCGTCAACGTTACATTGCCGATCTGACCGGCGTTGCGCTGTGTGGCAACCAAAGGAACGTTCACACTAGGGGTAGATGATGTGGCGCAGCCGAAGAGGGTTGCGCTGACCAGTAGCGCTGCAAGTGAGTGTCTGAGCTTCATGGCCAAACTCCTGTGTCGAAGAACTGCACGGGTGATTAGCCGGTATAGCTCATTAATCGCCGCTCTGATGTTGTCCGAACCCAATTACGTGTACTTGTTGCAGCGCAGCGCTAAATTTCAAAGAGATGTCCCGTCACGATGAAGGAAAGACAGATGTTCAGATTTCGCTCATTGATTGCAACCGTTACATGCCTTGCACTGTTCTGCGGCTCAACCACAGCAATAGCTGACCCTGGCAATGGAAAGGGACAGGGAAACGGCAAGGGAAACCCACATAACAGCGAGGCTCAAGGCAACCAGGGAGGTAAAGGCAAGCATTCCAGTGACAGTGACTGGGATAACGGCCCAAGCATCAATCACGCAAGCGTTCTGGGGATTGTTAATGGGTATCGGGACTACTGGAGTCCCGGACCGGCACTGCCACCTGGCATTCAAAAGAACCTTGCGCGAGGCAAGCCACTTCCACCGGGGATTGCCAAAAAACTGGACGGTCGGTTAGTCGGCACACTGCCTCATTATGATGGATATGAATGGCAACAAGCGGGCACCGATTTGATATTGGTTGCACTGGCAACCGGGCTTATTTACGAAGTGCTCAACGGTGCTTTTGATTGATGCTTGAATTGCGAATGCGGCGCAGTAGGGTGCACTGCATTCCGTCTGTCGCAGGACTTGAACTGTCTGGGGGCTGATGCGTCTTAACACACGCGATATCAACCCTATGGAAGCAATCATGCTTTTAAAAAACAAGAGTCTCGTTGCTGTAATGTCCTGCGCCCTGATGCTTGCAGCCGCCCCATTACTCCCTGCTGACCTGTCTATCATGAACTCCGCCTTTGCGAAGGATGGTGGTGGTGGTGGTGGTGGT
>NZ_JAHBDK010000067.1 GCF_019956415.1 Pseudomonas sp. GL-B-19 | reverse complement strand
GCTTGCTGGCGATGGTGTGTCAGCCAACCCCATGTCGCTGACACACCATCGCCAGCAAGCCGGCTCCTACAGGGATTGCGGCCGCTGGAAATTATGGGGTCATCCTTGCACTATAAACGCCATCCGCACACCGCCCAGGAATCCCTTCATGCCTGACGACATCCACTTCTACGAACCCGCCAACGGCCACGGCCTGCCCCACGACCCGTTCAATGCCATCGTCGGCCCGCGCCCCATTGGCTGGATTTCCTCGCAGGATGCCAACGGCCGCTTGAACCTGGCGCCGTACAGCTTCTTCAACGCGTTCAACTACATTCCGCCGATCATTGGTTTTGCAAGCGTCGGGCGCAAAGACAGCCTGAACAACATCGAGCAAACCGGCGAGTTCGCCTGGAACCTCGCCACTCGCCCATTGGCCGAGCAGATGAACCAGAGCTGCGCGATGGTCGGTCCTGAGGTCAACGAATTCGAGTTGTCCGGATTGACGCCCGCCCCTTCGAAAATCATTCAAGTGCCACGGGTCGCCGAAAGCCCGGTGTCCTTCGAATGCAAGGTCACGCAGATCATTCAGTTGCAGCGCGCGGACGGGAATGTGGTGCCAAGCTGGCTGATTCTCGGCGAAGTGGTCGCCGTGCATATCGCCAAATGGCTGTTGAAGGATGGGGTCTACGACACCGCCGCGGCAGAACCGATTCTGCGCGGCGGTGGGCCAGCGGATTACTTTCAGCTGGGGCCGGAGGCGTTGTTCAAGATGTATCGCCCCGTGGCGAACAAATAATTACCAAAGCAAATCGGTGTTTTCTTTGACGTCCTTGAGGCGGGTCAGCTCTTTGGCGGCTGCTTCATCGGCCTCATGAGCCGTCTTGAAGGTCCGGTCTTCAAGGACTTTGTGGAAACGCGGAGCGCCCGCGCCACCCAGGGCTTTGACGGCGATGGCGGCGTGGTAACCACCCTCACCCGGTACTACAGCGGAAACAGCTTCGAAGTGATCAAAGGCTTTACGTGCCATATCGCGGATCCTGGCTGGTTGAGAATGGCCTCATTAAACCCTCAACCCGCCATTTTGTGTACCCACGACTGGGTCTGACCCAACGCCTGGGCGGCCGATACCTCCTTGAAGGTATGAAAATCCAGGCTGTTGACCACCAGGTCCTGCACCAACTCGGCAAACACTTCCATCGCCGGGGTGCTGAAATACGCGGTCATGGCCTGCTGGTTCATCCAGAAACCGGACACCAGCCACAACTCGGGATCGCATTGCGAATGTTGCAGGGCAAAGCTCAGGCAACCCGGTGCATTGCGCGATGGCTCGATCAAGGCGCTCAGGCGCGCACCGAGTTCCACCGAACGCCCGGTGCGGGCGCGGACAAAAGCCATATGACTGACGGGGATCTGTGTAGACATGTTCAACCCTCCCAGGTACTCGAGTGGCAGCCTTGGGACGGGCTGCGACAGGATCCAAGGTTAAGCGCGCACATTCCAGCGCGGTTAGTCGATTCCTGCCGGGGTGTTGCACAATCCTGCATGGCGTCTCAAAAAACCTGTAATGCCCGGCAACACGCTTTCACGCCAAAGAAACTGGGCTTTCAAGCAAGTCTTCCTTGGGCCGCCAAGCGCTAGAGGCACCGTTAATCCACTCCGTGCAGAATCAGGCAAGGTTGAGGCAGGATGTGTCTAGCGCATCGTCTTGCACAAACATAAGCTCGGCTCATAACCCACGCCCCACCGAGGATGCCTTGCATGTCGTCGCTCGATCATTTTCAAGCCCCGCTGGACGCCGACATGGAGAAACAGCGCGCAGAACTGGCCGCGATCATCCGCCGCAATACGCAAGAGGATGGCAATTATGCGACGGCCGTCGGTTCGCTCTTCATGTCACGCCATAGCCAGTCCCATGAATTTACCCCAGGGCTCGCCCAACCGGCGCTGTGCATCATGGCGCAGGGGCGCAAAGAGGTCCGGCTGGCCGATGAGCATTTCAACTACGATCCGCTGAATTACCTGGTGGTGTCGGTTTCGATGCCGCTGAGCGGGCGAGTGGTGAACGTCTCGCCCGAGGCGCCGATCCTTGCGGTGCGGCTGGACATCGACCCAGCGGAAATCACCGCGCTGATTGCCGATGCCGGCCCCTTGGGCGTGCCGACCCGCCCCACCGGTCGCGGCTTGTATGTCGAGCGGATCGACACTGCCATGCTCGACGCCGTACTGCGTCTGGCGCGTTTGCTGGACACGCCGAAAGACATCGCCATGCTCGCGCCGCTGATTCGTCGGGAGATTCTGTACAGGTTGTTGCGCAGCCCGCAGGGTCATCGGTTGTATGAAATTGCAATCGCCAACAGCCAGAGCCATCGCATCAGCCAGGCGATCAAGTGGCTCAACGGCAACTATGAACAACCGCTGCGTATCGATGATTTGGCGAAGGAAGTGAACCTGAGCGTGTCGACGTTGCATCACCGGTTCAAGGCGATGACGGCGATGAGTCCGTTGCAGTACCAGAAGCAACTGAGGTTGCAGGAAGCGCGGCGGTTGATGCTGGCCGAAGGATTGGAGGCTTCGGCGGCGGGGTATCGGGTGGGGTATGAAAGCCCTTCACAGTTCAGCCGTGAGTACAGCCGGTTGTTCGGGGCGCCGCCGCTCCGGGATTTGGCGCGGTTGCGGTTGTCAGTCTGATCCAGAGTTTGTGTTGGTTTTGCCGGCCTCATCGCGAGCAGGCTCGCTCCCACAGTTGACCGCGTTCTCATGAACAACTCGGTCTAATGTGGGAGCGAGCCTGCTCGCGATGGGGCCAGCAAGGCCAACATCAAATCAGGATCAGGCGCCAAGTACGCGGCAAGCCTCAGCCGGCAAGGTCACCGACACCGGGTTGCCAATGTTCAACCCAAACCCCTGACACGGCGTGCTCAGCGCGGTAAACGACACCCCGGAACACTCCACGGTGGTTTCAATCGTCGCGCCGATATCACGCACGAATGTCACCTTGCCCAGCAAGCGATTCCCCGCCGTCGCCTGCGGGTGCGACAGTTGCAGGTCTTCCGGGCGAATCAGCATCTTCACTTTCTCGCCGACCACAATGCTGCTGCAAATCGGCACTTGCAGTGCATCGCCACCCGGCAAACCGACTTTGCCGTTGCCCAACGCCGTGGCCGGGAAGATGTTGCCGGAACCGATAAAGTCCGCGACAAATTCGTTAGCCGGATGCCGGTAGATTTCAATCGGCGTGCCGACTTGTTGCACGCGGTGCTCGCCCAGTACCACGACGATATCGGCCATGGTCATCGCCTCACGCTGATCGTGGGTCACCATGATCGTGGTGATGTTCAGGCGTTGTTGCAGCTGACGGATTTCCACCTGCATCGATTCGCGCAGCTTGGCGTCCAGCGCCGACAGCGGCTCATCCAGCAGGAGGATTTTTGGTCGCGAAGCAATCGCTCGGGCAATCGCTACGCGCTGACGCTGACCGCCGGAGAGCTTCGCCACCGGGCGATCAATCATTTCCTGCAACTGGATCAGCTCCAGCAACTCCACCACCCGCGCCTGCTGGTCAGCCTTGCTGACGCCACGCAGCTTCAACGGATAGGCGATGTTCTCCCCGACCGTCATGTGCGGGAACAGCGCCAGCGATTGAAACACCATGCCGAAATTACGCTGATGCGCCGGGGTGTGGCCGATGTCTTCACCGTCCAGGCGAATCTCGCCACCGGTCAGGGTTTCAAGGCCGGCAATCATGCGCAGCAACGTGGTTTTGCCGCAGCCCGACGGGCCGAGGAAACACACCAGTTTGCCTTCCGGCAAATGCAGGTTTACATCCTTTACCGCGCAGGCCGAGCCGTAATGTTTCTCGACGTTTTCCAAAATCAGACCAGACATATGAATCACCTCAAGAAATCAGAACGAAACGCCACCTTCACCAACCAGCTTCTCCAATGCCCAGATCAGGACGAAGTCGATCAGCACGATCAGCACGGCAAACGAGAAAACGGTAGGGTCGAGCGATGACACGGTGCGGCTGTACATCCAGATCGGCACGGTCATGACGTCGATGGTGTAAAGGAAATAGGTCACGGTGAATTCGTTGAACGAGACGATGAACGCCAGCAGCATGCCTGCCAGAATCCCCGACTTCATCAACGGCACCACCACATCGACAATCGCCCGGGTCGGCGAAGCACCGAGCATTTGCGCGGCCTCTTCGACTTCGGTGCCGATGGACAGCATCGCCGCGGTGCAGTTTTTCACCACGAATGGCAACGCCAGGATCACGTGGGCAATCACCAGCCGCGAGGTGGTCATCTGGAACGGCAGGCTGTCGAACACCAGCAGCAACGCCAGCCCCAACACCACCATCGGAAACACCAGTGGCAGCGACATCAGTTGCAGCGCCACGGCTTTGCCACGGAACTCGCAACGGGTCAGCGCATAAGCGGCCGGCACCGCGATGATCGTGGCGAAAACCATGGTCAGGCAGGACACCATCAAACTGGTGGTCATGGCTTTGCCCAGGCTCAGCACATCGCTGGCGTCTGGCGAAACGAAGGTGTGCCAGGCGGCCTTGTACCATTGTAGGCTGTAGCTGCTCGGCGGGAAGTCGAGGTTCGACGAACCGCTGAACGACATCACGATCATGGTCAGGATCGGCAACACCGCCAGCAGCAAGATGAAGCCCGAGAGGATGCCGGCGAACTTGCCGGTTTCGCCCGGCAGCAGTCCATAACGCTTTTTGATCAGGGTGCTCATTGCGAAGCCTCCAGCATGCGCCGACGGCGGCCAGTGATGTATTCGGACAAGGTCATGATCGCCAGCGTGGTAACAATCAGCACCACACCGGCAGCGGAGGCGGCGGGCCAGTTCATCAGCGGCGCGATCTGGTCATGGACCATCACCGCCAGCATCGGCACGCGTCGGCCACCCAGCAGCAAAGGCACCACGAAGCTGCTCGCGTTGTAGGCAAACACCAACGTCGCGCCGGTAATAATCCCCGGCATGCTCATCGGCAGCACCACCTGACGGAACACCTGCAAACGACTTGCACCCAGGGTCGCGGCGGCTTCTTCGTAAGTACGGGCGACGCCGCGCATGGCGCTGGCAATCGGCAATACGGCCAACGGGAACGCGGTTTGCACCAGGCCCATCAGTACGCCGTTCTGGTTGTAGAGCAGCATGATCGGGCGCTTGATCAGACCAAGGCCCATCAGCGCCTGATTGAGCATGCCGCCCGGGCCGAGAATCACCAGCCAGCCGTAGCTTTGCAGCAGCAGGTTGACCAGCAACGGCAACAGCACCGCGGCGAGGAAAATCCGGCGCACGAACGGCGAGGTCAGGCGCGACATGGTGTAGGCCACAGGGATCGCCAGTACCACGGCGATCACAGCACTGATCAGCGCCAGGCGCAGGGTCAGCAGCAAGGATTTGAGGTAATACGGTTCCAGCAATTGGGCGTAACTGGCCAGGCTGAACCCGGTCCATTCCGCGCCTTTGGTGCCCACGCTCATGCGCAGGACCAGCAGGCTGGCGGCAATCAGTACACCCAGAAACAGCATCGACGGCGTCAGGAAAAACCAGGCGCGGGTCGTCGGCGAAACACCCCGTTGCGTACGCTCGGGGGCGACACTTACCGGATGAGTCAGAGGTTGGTGTTCCATAGCAAGGGTCTCGTCAATGGAAAGCAGCTGACAAACACAGGTCTTGAAACCACATCGACCCCTTGTAGGAGCGGGCTTGCCCGCGAAAGCAATCTGTCAGTCACAGCATTGTCGACAGGAAGACCGTCTTCGCTGGCAAGCCAGCTCCTACAGGGTTTTGCAGTGTTCTAAAGACTTGTGGTCGTCACTCGATCAGGAAGAAAAGATTTCCGTGTAGCGACGAATCCATTGGTCATGCACGGTGGCCAGGAAGGCGTTGTCGTGCATGATCGCCTTCTCGGCAATCTGCTCTGGCGTGAGGATGTACGGGCTCTTGCGCGCTTCGGCGGAGATGATCGCCTTGGCGTTGACCGGGCCGTTGTAGATGTCTTCAGCCATCTTGCCCTGCACCACAGGGTCCAGAGAGTGGTTGATGAAGGCGTAGGCCATGTCGGTGTCGCCCGGACGGTTCTTCGGCATCACGGAGAGCATCAGGTCGGTGTAGAAACCTTCCTTCATGCCGAACGTGGCGCCCAGGCCGTAGGCCGGATCGCGGATCTGTTTCGGGAAGAACGCTGGCGCGTACAGGCCGCCCATGTCCAGGGAACCGGTGCGGAACAGCTCGGCGATCTGGTTCGGGTTTTCACCCAGGGTCACCACACGGTCTTTCAGCTCGGCGAGTTTCTTGAAGCCCGGCTCAATGTTGTGCTCGTCACCACCGGCCAGTTTGGCGGCGATGATGATCAGGTCCATGGCCTCGGTCCAGTTTGGCGGTGGCAGGAAGATGTTCGGCGACTGCTCGGCATCCCACAGGGCGGCATAGCTGGTCGGCGCTTCTTTCTGGGTGCGGGTGCTGTAGACCAGGCTGTTGCACCACAGGAGGTAACCGATACCGTGGCCATTGGCGCCGGTGCGGTATTTCTCGGGTACGTCGACCAGGTTGGGAATGCGGTTGAGGTCGGGTTTTTCCAGCAGGTTGGCGGCGGCCAGACCTTCGGCGCCGACGCCTGCCAGGGTGATGATGTCGTACTGCGGACGATCACCGCCGGCCTTGAGTTTGGCGACCATTTCCGAGGTACTGCCGGTGCGGTCAGCGATGACCTTGCAGCCGTACTTGTCTTCGAAGGTCGCAGCGATGTTGCGCAGGGCTGCCAGACCGGTGTCATCGGACCAGGTCAGCAAACGCAGGGTTTTGCCCGCAAAGCGAGTATCGCTGGCATTGGCCTTGATGAACGGCATGCTCATGGCCGCTGCTGCCACCGAGGCTACGCCTACGGTTTTGATGAATTGACGTCTGTTCAGATCATGCTCGCCCATTACGGACTCCCTTTGTTTTTGTAGGTATGAGGCTGGTCGCAACCGTTGCATCCGCGCGGCCTGTTCAGCTTAAAACCCCCGTATTCACGGGGTTTTAGCTGCGCCGGCGGGTTCATCCTGAGGTCGTGCAAAACACCTGACTATCGATAAAAACTCATTGAAGCCATGACGCCAGCGCATGCCTCAACAAGAGGCATGCGCTCACCTTTTTCGTGCCGTCAGACAGCCCGAATCACGTGTTTGATTTCCTGGAACGCCTGCAAGCCCCACGGCCCCAACTCGCGGCCGATGCTGCTCTGTTTGTAGCCACCCCAGGCGGTCTGCGGGAAGATCACCTGCGGCGCGTTGATCCACACCAGCCCCGCCTGCAAGGCGTTGGCGACCCGATCAGCAGCCTCGGCATTGCGCGTGACCACGCTGGCCACCAGGCCGAACTGGCTGTCGTTGGCCAGGGCAATCGCCTCGGCTTCAGAAGCAAAACTGCGCACACAGATCACCGGGCCGAAAATCTCTTCACACCACAGCGCACTGTCGAGGGGCACTTCGGTGAAGATCGTCGGCTGCAAAAAATATCCGTGCGGCAGGTCTGCCGGACGATTGCCGCCGCAAATCAACTTGGCGCCAGCACTCAAACCACGATCGATGTGGCCCAGCACACGCTGGTATTGCGCCTGATTGACCAGTGCGCCCATTTCCACGGCAGGGTCGAACGGGTCGGCCACGCGAATAGCTTCGGTGCGCGCCTTCAGACGCAACAGGAATTCATCGGCCAGTTCATCGGCGACCAGCACGCGGCTGGTGGCGGAACACATTTGCCCGGCGTTGAAGAAACCGCCGCCACAGGCCACTTCCACCGCCAGGTCGACATCGGCGTCGGCCAGCACCAGCAACGACGATTTACCGCCCAGTTCCAGGCTCACGCCTTTAACGGTTTCCGCCGCGCGTTGCATGACCTGCACGCCCACCGCGTTACTGCCGGTGAAGGAAATCTTGGCGATGCGCGGATCCGCCGACAGCGGTGCACCGACCGCCAGGCCCGTGCCGCAAACCAGGTTGAAAACACCGGCGGGCAAGCCTGCATTGGCGATGATTGCCGCCAGTTCCAGCTCCGGCAGCGGTGTCACCTCTGAAGGCTTGAGTACCACGCAGCAACCGGCGGCCAGGGCCGGGGCGAGTTTCCAGGCGGTGGTGACCATCGGGAAATTCCACGGCACGATCAGGCCGACCACACCGGCAGGCTCGCGACGCAGACGAGCGCTGAAATCTTCGCTCGGCAATTCAACGGCGCTGTCTTGTTTAGCGTCGAGTCCTTCGGCCAGACCGGCGTAATACTCGAAGGTGGCGATCACGTCATCGACATCAATGGCCGCTTCGAACAACGGCTTGCCGTTGTTGCTCGACTGCAAATGCATCAGTTGCTCACGACCAGCCTGCACGCCCGCAGCGATTTTTCGCAGGATCGCGCCACGCTCGGCACCGGTGGTTTTCGACCAGTCGGCGAAGGCCTTGGTCGCCGCGCTCACCGCGTGATCGACGGCCAGTGCATCGCCGCCATTGACCGTGGTCAACAGGGCTTCGGTCGCCGGGTTGATTACGCGCAGGTGTTCGTTGCCGGCCGACCATTGACCATCGATGAACAGACCGTCCAGCGTCGTAGGAAACGTCATTTCGACACCGCCTGCATCCACTGGGTCTGATCGATTTCAATCAGGGTCGGGCCCTGACGGTCGGCCGCGGAACGCAGCGCCGTGCGCAATTGCTCGACGCCGCAGATGGCTTGCGCCGCGCAACCCAGTGCCTTGGCCACACCGATGAAGTCAGGGGTGTAGATGTCCACGCCGACCGGCTCAATGGCGCGGTTGACCATGTATTTCTTGATCTCTTCGTAACCCTGGTTATTCCACAGCAGCACAATCACCGGGGTGCGCGCTTCTACGGCACTGGCCAGTTCCGGCAGGGTGAATTGCAGGCCGCCGTCACCGATCAGGCACACCACCGGAGGACGTGTACCGCCTTCAACACGACCGCCAAGCCAGGCGCCGATAGCGGCCGGCAAGGCGTAACCGAGGGTGCCGTAGCCGGTGGACGAGTTGAACCAGCGACGCGGGCGCTCAGGGTTGAACGTCAGGTTGCCGGTGTAAACAGGCTGGGTCGAATCGCCGACGAACACGGCATCTGGCAATTCGTGCAGAACCGTTTCCAGGAAGCGCGTCTGGGCCAGTGTCGGGGCATCCCAGGTGCCGGCCAGTTCTTCACGCAAGCGGGCAGCACGAACCTGGCCCCAATCGTTGCGGCGTTCGGCCAGCGACTCGTGCGACAGGGCACTGAGCAAGGCCTGGGCGGCGTTGCGCGAGTCGGACACCAGCGCCAGGTGCGGCGGATAGTTGCGCACGGTCTGGTCCGGGTCGATGTCCACACGCAGCAATTGGCCAGGGATCTCGAAACCACCGGCGAAGGTGACGTCATAGTCGGTCTCGGCCAGCTCGGTGCCGATCGCCAATACCACGTCGGCTTCGGCCACCAGTGCACGGGTCGCGACCAGGCTCTGAGTCGAACCGATCAGCAACGGGTGGCTGGATTCGAGCATGCCTTTGGCATTGATGGTCAGTGCCACCGGCGCGTCCAGCAGTTCGGCCAGCTCAGTCAGTTCAGCGGCGGCATCGATGGCACCGCCACCGGCGAGAATCAGCGGACGCTTGGCGCCGGCCAGCAATTGGGTCATGCGTGAAACAGCAGTCGGCGATGCACCGGCGCGGTCGATGTTCACCGGTACGCTGCTGAGCAGGTCATCGGCTTCTTCAACCAGCACGTCCAACGGAATTTCGATGTGCACCGGACGCGGACGACCGGCCTGAAACAGTGCAAAGGCACGGGCCAGAACGCCCGGCAACTCGGACGCCGACATCAAGGTGTGGGAGAACGCCGCCACGCCGCCAACCAATGCGCCCTGGTTCGGCAGTTCATGCAGCTTGCCGCGACCGCCGCCCAACTGGCTGCGCGATTGCACGCTGGAGATCACCAGCATCGGGATCGAATCGGCATAAGCCTGACCCATCGCAGTGGTGATGTTGGTCATGCCTGGGCCGGTGATGATGAAGCACACACCCGGTTTGCCGCTGGTGCGTGCATAACCGTCGGCCATGAAACCGGCACCCTGTTCGTGACGCGGAGTGACGTGGTTGATGCTCGAACGGGCCAGCCCGCGATACAGCTCCACGGTGTGAACCCCGGGAATACCGAACACCTGCTCGACCCCGTAATCTTCGAGTAACTTGACCAATACTTCGCCGCACGTCGCCATTGTGTTTTGCCCTTCTTGTTCGTTTGAGACGCCGGGCCTGCGCAGTGTTTATGATGGGTGGGCAGGTCCAGGGATGGCCTCATTGGAACGGGCGACACGTAGCCGCAACAATGGATAAAAAGTCATACTAGCCATGTCCTCACGTCATACCTTGGATCCCAATGAAACGACTGCCTCCCCTGCCGGCGCTGTACAGCTTTCTGATTACCGCGCAGTGCTGCAATTTCACCCGGGCCGCCGAACAGCTGCACATCACCCAAGGCGCGGTAAGCCGACAGATCGCCGGGCTGGAAGATCATCTGGGTTATGAGCTGTTTATCCGCCAGGCTCGCGGCCTCGATCTGACGGCCGAAGGACGCGAATGGCTGCCACGGGTTCAGCAGATTTTCGGGCTGATCGACGAGGCGGTCGAACAGATCGGCCAGAAGCGCGAAACCCTGCAACTCAAGGCCCCGACGTGCGTCATGCGCTGGCTGTTGCCGCGTCTTTTGCAGTGGCAACGGGAGCGTCCGGACGTGCCGGTGGAACTGACCACCACGGTCAAGCACGGCGTGGATTTTCATCGCGAACAGTTCGATGCGGCGGTGATGTACGGCGCGCCGCCGGACAGTGCATTGGTGTCTCAACGCCTGTTCGATGAGCAGTTGACACCGGTCTGTTCCAAGCCGTTGCTCGAAGGTCCGGTGCCGTTGCTGACACCCGAAGATCTTGAGCAGCACATGCTGCTGCATCCCACCCGTGATGAGCGGGACTGGAAAGCCTGGCTGGCCACGGCCAATGTTCGCCTGAGCAATGTCAGCAAGGGTCAGCACTTCGAAACCCTGGACCTGGCGATGTCGATGGCGTCCCAAGGGACGGGTGTGGCGATCGGAGACTGGTCGTTGATTGGCGATGACTTGAGCGCCGGGCGGCTGGTCATGCCGTTTGAACTGAAGGTGAAGACGGGGTTGGCGTACTACCTGGTATTGCCGCAAAAGCCCGCACCTTCGCCGAAGTTGCAGGAATTGTTGGGGTGGTTGGTGGAACAGGCTCAGGCACGCTGAACGTAACCTTGTAGCAGCTGGCGAAGCCTGCGTCCGGCTGCGCAGCAGTCGTAAAACCATACACCGCGGTATGTCAGAAAAACCGTGGATACAGGGTTTACGACCGCTGCGCAGCCGGACGCAGGCTTCGCCAGCTGCTACAGAGTTTGCGGTGTTGCGGGGATCAGTAACCGACTGCAAACCGCTGACGGGAATGCTTTGGCACTTCCACTTCATCGATCATCGCAATCGCATAATCGGCAAACGTAATCCAGCTGCGCCCTGCACTGCTCACCAGCAAATCATCCTTGCCGATCCGGAACACGCCGGTGCGTTCACCTTCGACAAACTCCGCCGACGGCGACAGGAAGGTCCAGTCCAGCTCGTTTTCCTGACGCAAGTTCTCAAGGAACAAAACACCGGCACCCGCCTCGGCCTTGTACGCCTCGGGAAAGCCCTTGCTGTCGATTACGCGGGTGCTATCCGGCAACAACAGCGAACCGGCACCACCCACCACCAGCAGACGTTTCACCCCGGCCTTTTTCACCGGTCCGATCACGGCAGCGGCGGGAAGCGTCGAGAAATGCGCGGCACTGATTACCACGTCATGACCCGCAACAGCTGCTTGCAACGCTTCGGCATTCAGGGCATCGACGTTCTTGCTGACCACACCGGCACGCTGGTCGATTTTCGACGTGTCGCGGGCAATGGCGGTGACGCTGTGACCACGACGCAGCGCCTCTTCCAACAGTTGGCTGCCGGCACGGCCGGTGGCCCCGATGATTGCGATTTTGCTCATGACATTCTCCAGTTGGCTCAGGTGAGTTAGTGCATGCGGAACGATCATTCACCCCACTTCATCTCGCCCTTGGCGACTTTGGCGCTGAGCTCCAGCGAACTTTCTTCGCCCAGTGTCGGGAAGCGTTTTTTCATCGCGGCGATCAGTGTGGTGGAATCTTTGGCCTTGGCGGTTTCCTCGTCGAAGGCCTTGATGTAATCCGCCGTGAACTGCACGGCCGCCAGGGAGCGAGCGCTGTCACCGAGGTAATGCCCCGGCACGATGGTGTTCGGTTTCAAGGTTTCGATCGAGTGCAGCGTAGTCAACCAATCGGCGTGAGACTGCGGGGTTTGCGTGTCGGCCATCCAGACGTGGATGTTCTCTGCCACGACTACCCCACCGACAACCGCTTTGATCGACGGAATCCAGACAAAGGTGCGATCCGGCTGTTTCCCCTCTAGTCCCACCACCTGCAACTTCTGCCCTTCCAGCATCAGGCTGTCGCCCTTGAGTACCTGGGGCACGATGGTTTTCGCCGGTACGTCGGTGCCCATTTTCGGTCCCCAGAACGCCAGTTTGCCGTCGACGGTGTGTTTGATGTGGTCCACGGTCGGCTGCGAGGCGAGCACTTTGGCGTTGGGGAACGCAGCGGTCAGGGTGTCGAGGCCGAAGTAGTAATCCGGGTCCCCGTGGCTGATGTAGATAGTGGTCAGTTGCTTGCCGCTGGCGCGGATTTTCTCGACAACCTGTTCGGCCTGGGATTTGCCGAACTGCGCATCCACCAGGATCGCCTCCTTTTCGCCACTGACCAGTACCGAAGTCACCGGGAAGATCGCCTTGTCGCCGGGGTTGTAGACATCCAGCGTCAGGGTCGATGCTGCTGCATGGGCGGCGAAACCGAGGGTGGCGCCTGCCAGTAAAATGCGCTTTAAAGTGGTGAAACCGATCATCTGTTGCTCCGTTGTCCCATGGCTTTAAATGGGCGATGCGGTTCGCCCTTCGTAGGAGCTGGCTTGCCAGCGAAGCATTCCAGCGCGCCGCGTTCATCCATCCTGCACGCGTCATCGTTGACGACCTTCGCTGGCAAGCCAGCTCCTACGGTGGGACAGAGCTTAGTTACATGACTCAGTACAAAAAATGCGATGCTGGAACATAGTTTGTTTCTGAAAGCGTGCAAATCATGGATCGTCTACAAGCAATGCGGGTGTTCGTCACGGTGGTCGACCTCGGCAGCCAGTCGGCCGCCGCTGACCAGTTGGACCTGTCACGCCCGGTGGTGTCGCGCTATCTGGCGGAGTTGGAGGATTGGCTCGGCGCCCGGCTGATGCACCGCACGACCCGCAAGTTGAGCCTGACAGCCGCCGGCACCGAGATGCTGCCCCGCTGTCGGCAGATGCTCGACTTATCCACGGACATGCAAGCCGCCGTCAGCGAGCCGGACGATACGCCACGAGGATTACTGCGAATCAGCGTCAGCACCTCGTTTGGTCAGGCACAACTGGCGGACGCCATGGCGGCCTACGTCAAACGATACCCGGGCGTCAGCATCGACATGCAGATGCTCGACCGCACGGTGAACCTGGTGGATGAACGCATTGATCTGGCGATTCGCACCAGCAACGACCTGGACCCGAACCTGATTGCCCGGCGGCTGACGGTCTGTCGCTCGGTGATCTGCGCCTCCCCCGCTTACCTGCGTGAACATCCGACGCCGCAGCGGGTGGAGGATCTGAGCCGGCATAACTGCCTGACCCATTCCTACTTCGGCAAAAGCCTTTGGCATTTCGAGGAGGACGGCGAACCGGTCTCGGTACCGGTACAAGGCAACATCAGCGCCAACGAAGCCAGCACGTTGCTGCGCGCGGCGATGGCCGGCGCGGGGGTGGCGATGCTGCCCACCTATCAGGCGGGCGTGCATATTCACAGCGGCGAACTGATCCGCCTGCTGCCCCAGGCCGAGCCCCGGCAAATGAACATCTACGCGGTGTACGCCTCACGCAAACACATGCCGGCGGCGCTGCGCAGCCTGCTGGATTTTCTCGTTTTGAGGTTCCCGCAAAAACCGGATTGGGATCTAGGCCTGTAAATACCGTCCCTGTAGGAGCCTGGCTTGCCAGCGATAGCGGTTTGTCATCCAACATCAATGTTGGATGTGACGACGCCTTCGCTGGCAAGCCAGCTCCTACAGTTTGATAGGGGGCGCCACAGCCTATGGGGTTCGACACCAATCCCCTGTAGGAGCTGGCTTGCCAGCGAAGGCGGTGGGTCAATCAACGTAGATGTTGGATGACAAACCGCTTTCGCTGGCAAGCCAGCTCCTACAAGGGGCACATCAGTGTTCTGAATATCGGGTACAGGCGATGCCTGTTTTAATGGCAACTCACTGGCGCTGACCTATGCTCAAAGTAATACCCGAGGGTATTTTGTTCAGAGGTCAACGCCATGAACATCAAAACGAGAAGGTACCTCACCATCTTCATCACCTGCGCGGTGACACTGGCGCTGTATGGCACCGCGGCCTGGCGGGTCGAGCAAGCGCGTCTACTGCCCCGCGAGTTTGCGAGCTGCAACTTCGAGCGCTGCATCCCCCACAACGCGACCCTCAACGCCCTGCGGTGACGAAGGGGATCAGGCCTCGTTGTCCTGATCGGCCTTCAAACGGTCGCGAAACGCCTTGGGCGAAATCCCCACTCGACGCCGGAACAGGCGCGTGAAGTTGGTCGGATCGGAAAATCCCAACACGTCGGACATTTCGTAAATGGTCATGCTGGTGTAGGTCAGCAAACGCTTGGCCTCCAGCAATTGCCGCTCGTGCATGATCTGCAACGCCGGTTGTCCCGCCAACTCACGGCAGGTGCCGTTGAGGTGGGACACGGAAATCCCCAGCCGATGCGCCAGGTCTTCGACCTTGACGTGCTGGCGATACGTCTCTTCCACCAGTTGAATAAACCCGTTGAGGTATTCCCGGGCGCGCTGCGGACGCTGGCTCGCGTTGCGGCGAGTGATCACCTGCCGGCTGACCCAGACCATGATCACGCTGACCAGTGAATGCATGAGCATTTCACGCGCCGGCTGGTGACCGGTGTATTCGTCTTGCAGTGCTGAAAACAGGCTGTTGAGGTAGTCGCCGTCCTTGCCCGCCGGGTAGCTTTCGGGCTGGGCCAGCGCATTCACCGAGTTGCCCAGTTGCGCCTGCAAATGGGCAACCAGCGGCGCGGCCAGGGTCAATACAAACCCTTCGACGTCCTCGGTAAACCGATAACCATGCACCGACAACGGCGGCAGGATCAGGATCGCCGGCTCAGTCAGTTGCGTGCGTTTCCCTTCGATTTCAAGCTCTGCCTGACCTTTGAAGACGAAGAGTAACTGGCACAAATCGGCGTGGCGGTGGGGTTTGATTTCCCACTGGTGTTCGCGGCTGCGTTTGGAAATGGTTTCGCAGTGCAACAAGTCCGGGGTTGGCCAGTCCAGGCTTTCACCATAGAGCTTGAACACTGGAATCGAAGGCAGGTCAGGCTTGTTCATCACTTCAATCCAGGCCTCGTGGGTTACGGGCGATAATCGCACCGATTGGCAGAATGTACAGGTATCCGCTCAGTTTTCACCTTCAATTGACAGACTCGCAAGGGAAAAATGCAAGCACTCGATCCATAAAAATAATTCACCGGCCGTGGCCGCGTGGAGCTTGCGAGTCTTAAAAACAATGAAAACACTGAAGACCCAAATTGCCATCATTGGCGCTGGCCCCTCCGGTTTACTGCTCGGTCAGTTGCTGCACAACGCCGGCATCGACACCCTCATTCTTGAACGCCAGACCCCGGATTATGTGCTCGGGCGAATCCGTGCCGGCGTCCTTGAACAAGGCATGGTAGAGCTGTTGCGTCAGGCCGGGGTGGGTCAGCGCATGGATGCCGAAGGGCTGGTGCACAACGGCTTCGAACTGGCGCTCGACGGTCGCCAGGTGCACATCGATCTGCACGCATTGACCGGCGGCAAAACCGTGGTGGTGTATGGCCAGACCGAGGTTACCCGCGACCTGATGGCCGCTCGTCGGGAGGCCGGTGCGCAGACGATTTACAACGCCAGCAACGTCGTACCGCACGGGATGAAAACCGCAGAACCTTTTGTGACATTTGAGAAGGATGGCGAGACGTATCGCCTCGATTGCGACTACATCGCCGGGTGCGATGGATTCCATGGCGTGGCGCGCCAATCGATCCCGGACGACTGCCTCAAGGTCTTCGAGCGGGTCTATCCGTTTGGCTGGCTCGGCATTCTTGCCGACACGCCGCCGGTGCACGAAGAGCTGGTTTACGCCCGCCACGAGCGCGGTTTTGCGTTGTGCAGCATGCGCTCGGCAACCCGCACCCGTTATTACCTCCAGGTACCGGCCGAGGATCAGGTGCAGGACTGGTCTGATCAGCGTTTCTGGGATGAGCTGAAATCGCGTCTGCCGCAAGCGTTGGCAGCGTCGTTGGTCACAGGCCCGTCCATCGAAAAAAGCATCGCGCCGTTGCGCAGTTTTGTGGTCGAACCGATGCAGTTCGGGCGGATGTTCCTGGTCGGCGACGCGGCGCACATCGTCCCACCCACCGGCGCCAAAGGCCTGAACCTGGCCGCCAGTGACGTCAGCACGTTGTTCAATATTCTGTTGAAGGTATATCGGGAAGGACGCGTGGATTTGCTGGAGAAATACTCCGAAATCTGCCTGCGCCGGGTGTGGAAAGCCGAGCGTTTTTCCTGGTGGATGACGTCGATGCTGCACCGATTCGATGACCATGACGCTTTCAGTCAGCGGATCAGCGAGTCGGAGCTGGACTACTTTGTCTGCTCCGAAGCCGGTCGAAAAACCATCGCAGAAAATTACGTTGGGCTTCCATACGAGGCTATCGAATAGCTAGCTACCGACTTACACTGGCGAGCATTACCGCTCGCCTCGCTCCTGGCGGGTCCATCACTGCCCACAGGTTTTACCGTGACCAATCTCAACCAGCCTGACACGCCCAAACCGGCCATTCGCAGCGTGCTGATCGCCCTGATGCTGGCGATCTTTCTCGGGGCGCTGGACCAGACCATCGTCGCCGTCTCGATGCCAGCGATTTCCGCCCAGTTCAAGGATGTCAGCCTGCTGGCCTGGGTGATTTCCGGGTACATGGTGGCGATGACAGTGGCGGTGCCGATCTACGGCAAGCTCGGCGATTTGTATGGCCGTCGCAAGCTGATGCTGTTCGGTATGGGGCTGTTCACCCTCGCTTCGTTGTTCTGCGGCATGGCCCAGAGCATGGAGCAATTGGTCCTTGCGCGGATCATTCAAGGCATCGGCGCGGGCGGGATGATTTCGGTCAGTCAGGCGATCATCGGTGACATCGTCCCGCCCCGGGAGCGCGGGCGCTATCAAGGCTATTTCAGCAGCATGTACGCCGTGGCCAGCGTGGCGGGCCCGGTGCTTGGCGGCTACATGACCGAGTACTTGTCCTGGCGTTGGGTGTTTTTGATCAATCTGCCGCTGGGCGTTGGGGCTTGGCTGGTGGCCAATCGCACACTGGTCGGGCTGCCGGTGCCGCAGCGCAAGCCGATCATCGACTACCTCGGCACCTTGCTGATGATCATCGGATTGACCGCGTTGTTGCTGGGCATCACTCAAGTCGGCCAAGGTCATTCGTGGCGCAGCGCCGAAGTGCTGGGACTGTTTGCCTGTGCGGTGCTGGTGCTTGGGGTGTTCGTCTGGCATGAACGCCGAGCGCGGGAACCGTTGCTGCCGATGCATTTGTTCGCCAATCGCAATGCGATCCTGTGCTGGTGCACGATTTTCTTCACCAGCTTCCAGGCGATCTCGCTGATCGTGCTGATGCCGCTGCGCTTCCAGAGTGTCACTGGTGCCGGGGCCGACAGCGCTGCGCTGCACCTGTTGCCGTTGGCGATGGGTTTGCCGATCGGCGCGTACTTTGCCGGACGCCGGACCTCGGTGACCGGCCGCTACAAACCGATGATCCTGACCGGTGCAGCGCTGATGCCGATCGCGATTCTGGGCATGGCGTTCAGCCCACCGCAGACTTTTTGGCTCAGTAGCCTGTTTATGTTGTTATGCGGGATCGCCAGCGGCATGCAATTCCCGACGTCATTGGTTGGCACGCAGAACTCGGTGGAACAGCGTGATATCGGTGTCGCCACCAGCACCACCAACCTGTTTCGCTCGCTGGGCGGAGCGGTGGGGGTGGCGTTGATGTCGGCGCTGCTGCTGGCATTGTTGCAGGACTCCAGCTTTGCCCACATCGCCGGTTCGTCGCTGATTGCCGAGGGCAGTTCGGGCAATGTCTTGCTCGACGGCTTGAACGCCGCACCGGGGGAGGCCCAAAACGCCTTGCGCGCCGAGTTGTTGCTGACTTTCAGGCATTTGCTGATGGTGAGTGCGGCGGTGTCGCTGCTGGGGCTGGCGGCAGCGGTTGCGATGCCGAATATGTTGTTGCGGGGGCGGGAGGATAAGGTCCGGTAGTTGCACCGAGTTGCGGCCATCGCGAGCAGGCTCGCTCCCACAGTGGATCTCCAGTGATCACAGCATTTGTATACGACAGGAAATCCTGTGGGAGCGAGCCTGCTCGCGAAAGCAGTTTATCAGTCACTGAAAATCAAGGGCTGTAATACCCGACAGCCACCAGAAAATGCCCGACCTTTTTCAGGTAGACATGCTTATCCTCAACCTTACAGGTGTTGATCGGCCAGGCTATTGCCCCCGGGCGCGCAGCTGCTGCTGCAGATTCTGGATCTGCGCCTGCAGGGTGTTGATGTTGCGGGTGACCTGGCCGCGGAACGCGTCGAACTCGGCGGTATTGGTGGCGCCTTGCGAAGCGGCCGGGCGGTTGTCCTGCTCGCTTTTGAGCACAATCATCTCTTGCTCCAGACGCTCGATAGCGGCGCTTGGATTGCCTTGTTTTTTCAGCGCGACAATGTCGGCCCCGAGGCTTTTGAGCTGAGCGTCGAATTTGCTGCTGTCGTCCGGTGCGCTTTTCAGGGCGGTCAACTCAGCGCTCAAGGCTTTGACCTGAACCTGCAATTGCGTATTGGCCGTCTGGTGCTCGGTGTCCTGGGCGGTGAGTTGCGCCAGACGCTTATCCAGATCGCTGGTTTGTGCCGTCATCTGTGCCAGACGCTTGTCCAGATCGGAGGCCTGACCGACAACGCCTTGCTGCTGTTTGCCTTGATCCAGCAGTTTGGTCTCCAGGTCCTTGATTTGCAGTTTCAACGCTTCGCTGTCACTAGTGACGTTGGTCTGGCTGGCGACGACCTTGCCGGAAATGTCCTGCAAACGCCCCGCCGCTTCTTCACTGATACGCGCGAAACTTTCCTGGGTCGCTACCAGTTGTTGTTCCATCAGCGAGATCTGCTGAAAACTCCACCAGGCAAGGCCGGCAAACGCAATAAACAACGCGCCGACCAATGCCCAGAGCGGGCCGGTGCTGGCGCTTTTGACTTGGACCGCCGGCGCCGGCCGCGAATGCACGCGGGTACGAACGGTGGGCGGAAAATCATCATCGTCGAGGCTGTCAGCACGCAGGCTAGGTACATTCTCGAAATCGTCGTTGGCATCGTTACGCATGGACATTGAGTCAACCTTTGTGGAACGCGGTGATGGCTTTATGCGGCGAGTATAACCCCCACTGCCGCACCGATTGACTCTCTACACCCAACTCGGTTCAGTGCTGGCAGGCGGGGTTGTCACGTCAGCGGATGTCCTGAGCCTTCCACCAACTGCAAAATTCATCGAGGGCGGCCCAGAGGCTGACTTTCGGATCGTAGTCCAGATAATGCCGGGCGCGGCTGATGTCCAGGGTGAAGTTTTTGTTCATGACCTGCATGCCCAGGCGCGACAAGGTCGGCTCGGGACGCCCCGGCCACAGTTTGCACACCCCTTCGTTGAGCGACGCAACGGTGTAGCCCAAACCGTAGGAACGGTGGCGCGTCACTTGTGGGACTTCCATGTTGCGCATGACGTAATTGACTACATCCCACAATGGAATCGGCGTTCCATTGCTGATGTTGTAGGCCTTGCCTAAGGCCGAGCCGCTGGCGAGCAAACTGCTGAGCAAAGCTTCGTTGAGGTTTTGCACGCTGGTGAAATCGACCTTGTTCAGGCCATTACCGATGATTGCCAAGCGTCCTTTGCGCTGCATTTTCAGCAATCGCGGAAAAATGCTCATGTCACCCGCGCCCGTGACGAAACGCGGGCGCAGTGCCAGGACTTCGAGGCCGAATTCCTGGGCGCCGAAGACCTTTTGCTCGGCCAGAAATTTGGTCGCCGCGTAGGGATGTTTGAAACGCTTGGGCACCTGTTCTTCGGTCAACCCCAAGTGATCGCGGCCATCGAAGTAGATCGACGGCGAGGACAAGTGCACCAACCGACGAACGCGCTGCTTCAAACAAGCCTCAACCACGTTTTCGGTGACCTGGACGTTGCCTTGATGAAAGTCCTGATAGCGCCCCCACAGCCCCACCGCCCCCGCGCAATGGACCACGGCTTCGACGTCTGAACACAGGTCGCGCGCCAGTTCCGGGTCGCTCAAGTCGCCCTGAATAAACTCCGCGCCACGGCGCACCAGGTGTTCGACGCTTTCGGCCCGGCGACCGTTGACCCGCACGTCCAGGCCCTGCTCCAGGGCGAAACGCGCAAAACGTCCGCCGATGAAGCCGCTTGCGCCGGTGACCAGAATTTTCATGTAGTGCTCCGATGTCTTTCGTTTTGCGTATTTCGAGAGGTCTTGACGCTGTCCGTCAATCCAACGGCACCAGCCATTGCTTCGACGAACGCACCAATTGATCGGTCAACAACCCCAGAAGTTGACCGCCATTGCGCCAATGATGCCAGTACAGCGGCACGTCGATGGGCTTATCTGGCAAAAGCTCCCTCAATACACCGCGTTCCAGTTGCTCGCGCACCTGTAATTCCGGGACCAGCCCCCAACCGAGACCGGCCTCGGTCAAGCGAATGAAGCCTTCAGACGAGGGGCATAAATGGTGTTCGAAACCGCCATCCACACCCAGCGAAGCAAGGTAGCGATGCTGTAGGAAATCATCCGGGCCAAAGACCAGCGCCGGGGTTTTCGCCAATCGGTCGGCGCGAACGCCTTCCGGAAAATGGCGCGCGATGAACGCCGGGCTGGCCAACGCCCGATAACGCATGGCCCCCAGCAGAACGCTGCGGGCCCCGGCCACCGGGCGCTCACTGGCGCAGACACACGCCGCCACTTCGCCGGCACGCATGCGTTTGAGGCCGACGGTCTGGTCTTCGACCACCAGATCCAGCAGCAGGTGTTGTTCGGCACAAAAATCGCCCACCGCTTGCGCCCACCACGTGGCCAGGCTGTCGGCATTCAATGCGATGCGCAGGCGCTCCGGCAGGCCTTCTTCATCCAGCGCCGGCACCAGGGACTGTAAGTCGCGCTCCAACAAACGCACCTGCTGCACATGGTTAAGCAGGCGCCGACCGATTTCCGTCGGGGTGGGCGGTGTGACCCGAACCAATACTGGTTGGCCGACCCGCGCCTCCAGCAGCTTAATCCGCTGGGAGATCGCCGATTGCGACAAGCCGAGCACCTGCGCGGCCCGTTCGAAACCGGCCTGCTCGACCACGGCGGCCAGGGCAGAGAGTAATTTATAGTCGAACATCAGTTTTCCTAATGAGCGATCAGCATGATTGGTTTTTCTTATACAGGTTAGCAGCAGAGAATGCCCATCAAGATCTCTTGAACAAGGAACACCGACATGGCTGGCGAAACATCATTGGCAACCCTGCTGCGCTGCATGAGCCCGCAACTCAACGCCGGCGAATACGTGTTCTGCACCCTGCGCGACGGCAAGCTGCCGGCGGGCCTCGAGATCGTCGGCAGCTTTCGCGAGCAGGAAGGTCTGACCGTCATTCTGGAACGTACCCACGCCGAACAAGCCGGTTTCAGCTTCGACTACGTCGCGGCCTGGATCACCTTGAATGTTCACTCGGCGCTGGAAGCCGTCGGTCTGACCGCCGCCTTCGCCACCGCGTTAGGCAAGGCCGGCATCAGCTGCAATGTGATCGCCGGTTACTACCACGATCACCTGTTTGTCGGTCAGGCCGACGCCGAACGTGCAGTGCAAGTGCTGCGCGACCTTGCAGCCAACGCGGAGTAAACCTTATGTGGCAAAGCTATGTGAACGGCCTGCTAGTGGCCGCCGGGCTGATCATGGCGATCGGCACGCAGAATGCGTTTGTGCTGGCGCAAAGTCTTCGGCGTGAACATCACCTGCCGGTGGCGGCATTGTGCGTGACGTGCGATGCACTGTTGGTCGCCGCGGGCGTGTTCGGTCTGGCGACCGTGCTCGCGCAAAACCCGACATTGCTGGCGGTTGCCCGCTGGGGCGGCGCGGTGTTTCTGATTTGGTATGGCAGCCAGGCATTGCGCCGCGCCTGCTCGAAACAGAGCCTGCAACAGGGAGAAAACCAAACCGTTCGCTCACTGCGCGCCGTCATGCTCAGTGCGTTGGCGGTGACACTGCTTAACCCGCACGTTTATCTGGACACGGTTTTGCTGATCGGCTCCCTCGGTGCGCAACAAACCGAACCTGGTGCTTATGTCGTGGGCGCGGCGAGTGCGTCGTTGCTGTGGTTCTTCACCTTGGCGTTGGGCGCGGCGTGGCTGGCACCCTGGCTCGCGCGGCCGAGCACCTGGCGGATTCTCGATCTGCTGGTCGCGGTGATGATGTTTGCAGTGGCCTTTCAATTAATCGTTGCCCCCTGATTATTCCAAAAGGCTAAGGGGATGCCCTCACTAAATGACGGTCGCGCCATTTAGTGAGGGCATCCCCTTGAACCTCTATTCCACACAGTTGTTGCGTGGTTATGCGGCAACCCCGGTGCTATGATCCGATTCCCTGCGCCGCAAAGAGTACAAACTCCCCGGCGCTTGTCTGGCCGCCCGTGATCGGCCTTGCGCTCACCGCAACTGACCTGATTAGGAGAATCATCATGGCTTTCGAATTGCCGCCGCTGCCTTACGCACACGACGCCCTGCAGCCGCACATTTCCAAGGAAACTCTGGAATACCACCACGACAAGCACCACAACACCTACGTCGTGAACCTGAACAACCTGGTGCCAGGCACCGAGTTCGAAGGCAAGACTCTGGAAGAAATCGTTAAATCTTCCTCCGGCGGTATCTTCAACAACGCCGCTCAGGTCTGGAACCACACCTTCTACTGGAACTGCCTGGCGCCAAACGCCGGCGGTCAACCAACCGGCGCGCTGGCTGATGCCATCAACGCTGCGTTCGGTTCGTTCGACAAGTTCAAGGAAGAATTCAGCAAGACATCCATCGGTACCTTCGGTTCCGGTTGGGGCTGGCTGGTGAAAAAGGCTGACGGTTCCCTGGCCCTGGCCAGCACCATCGGCGCCGGCAACCCGCTGACCAACGGCGACACCCCGCTGCTGACCTGCGACGTCTGGGAACACGCCTACTACATCGACTACCGCAACCTTCGTCCGAAATACGTCGAAGCGTTCTGGAACCTGGTCAACTGGAAATTCGTGGCTGAGCAGTTCGAAGGCAAAACCTTCACCGCTTAAGATCGATGCCAGACAAAAAACCCGGCTTTTATGCCGGGTTTTTTTATGGGTTTGGGAAATGTTCGAGATTACTGTGCGACTTCTAAAATTGAGTCGACTGCCCCGCCGCCTTCGCGAGCAGGCTCGCTCCTATGTATGGACTCGCCCCCACTGTCTACCTGCTTTTCAAACACTGCTACCCGGTTGCATCTATGTATAAGGCCTATTCGAGGAAGCCATCTTTGGCTTCTGGCCAACATTGGTTGAGCTCACG
>NZ_JAHBDK010000066.1 GCF_019956415.1 Pseudomonas sp. GL-B-19 | reverse complement strand
CCACATGAATGCCGCCGACATCGAGGGTTTGCAGGCCGTCGAGCGCGGTCACGGTGAAAGTGCCGTTCTGGGTCAGCGCCGGGATGTTCGGGTTGGTGCCGTCGCTGAGGTTTTTCTCATAGACGGTTAGTTCGCCGCCGTAGACGTTGAGGCCATCGAGGGTCACCGGGTCATCGTTGTTGTGGATTTTCAGCACCAGGTTGGCGGTGCTGATGTCGCCGTCCGCATCGGTAATGGTGTAGGCGAAGGTTTCCGTGCCGTTGCCATTGCCGTGCAGGGCTTTGAACTCGGCATCACTGGTGTTCAGGGTGTAGGTGTACGTGCCGTTGGCGTTCAGCACCAACGTGCCGTAAGTCCCGGCAAAGGTGCCGGGGGTGATCGGGCCGGCGCTGGGGCCGGTCGGTATGCGGTCGGCGCCTTGCACGTCATTGGTCAGGACGTTGCCGTTGAGGGTCAGCAGAGTTTCCGATGCAGTGCTGGCGTTGCTGTCGTTCACGCCTTGAGGCAGGTCGTCGACAATGTTGACGTCGAGCGTGCCGTTGGCGGTGGTGCCGTTGTCGTCCACCACGGTCACGGCGAACTGCTCTGGCAGTGAGTTGGCGTCGTTAGCGGTGGGGTGGGCTTCGTTGTCGGCCAGGGCGTAGCTGTAGCTCACGACGCCAGTCGTGGCGTTGAACCCGGTGATCGTCAGCGTGCTCCCCAACGGAGTCGTGACAGATTGCGGGAACCCAGTCGCCACACCGTTGGTGACTACCGCGATGCCGCCGACAGTCAGCGTCGTCACGCCGTCCAAAGCGGTGATGGCGAAGGTGCCGCTTTGGGTCTGCGCCGAAGCATCGGGGCTGCTGCCGTCGCCGAGGTTTTTCTCGTAGACGGTGAGTTCGCCACCGTTGACGTTGAGGCCATCGAGGGTGACCGGGTCATCGTTGTTGTGGATTTGCAGCACCAGGTTGGCGGTGCTGGTGTCGCCGTCGGCATCAGTGAGGGTGTAGGCGAAGGTTTCCGTGCCGCTGCCACCGCCGTGCAGCGCTTTGAAATCGACATCGCTGGTGTTCAGCGTGTAGGTGTAAGTGCCGTTGGGATTGAGCACCAGGGTGCCGTAGGTTCCGGTGAAGGTGCCGCCAATGACTGGGCCGCTGTCGGGGCCAACAGGAATGCGGTCTGCGCCCTGCGTGTCGTTCGGCAGCACACTGCCGGTCAGGGTCAGCAGGGTTTCCGATGCGGTACTGGCGTTGCTGTCATCGACGGCCTTGGGCACGTCGTCAGTGATGTTGACGTCCAGCGTGCCGGTGACGGTGTCACCGTTGCTATCGCCGGCCATCACGGTGATCTGCTCGATGAGGGGGATGGTGCCGTCGCCAGCCGGATGGATGACGCTTCCGTTGAGGGTGAAGCTGTAACTCACCACGCCAGTGGCCGGGTCGTACGTGATGGTCAGGGTGTTGCCCTGTGGCGTGGTGATTGATTGAGGAACGCCTGCAGCCACACCACCCGTGATGACGTTGATGCCGCCGATGCTCAGGCTGTTCAGCCCGTCGAGCGCCGACACACTGAACGTGCCGTTCTGTGTCAACGCGCCTGGATTACTCGCAGAACCGTTGGGCAGGTTGGCTTCGTTGAAGGTCAGTTCCCCGCCCGCTGCCGACAGGCCGACGAGCGTGACCGGATTGTTGACGGGTGTTGGCGGGGGCGCTACGACGGCCGGAGTGCCATCGGAGTTCTGGATATCGGCGTTGTGCCGTTCTTCGGGAAATTCCGGGATGCTGCCAAACCCTGCTGTCGGGAAGCCAATCGTCGGATCGACCCGCCCGCCCACCTCTTCCAGCAAGACAAAAGTGTGGCCGCCGCCCGATGCACCATCGCCCGCCGGGGTCGAGCCAGGCCCTGCCGCAGTGGCTTCAGCGGTCTGCGTCGGGTCAGCGCCCGCCGCGATAGTTTTTTGCAGTTGTTCGACATCGGTCAGCTGCACTTCGCTCGGCGTCACCGCTTCTAAGGTGCCAACGTGGGGCGACTGATGCGCAAGGAGCTGCGGGCTCATCTGCAGATTGCTGCCACGCCCAAGGGTCAGTTCCTCGCCATTTTGCAGATGGACCGCCACCGCGCCTTCGGCTCCGGTGACCAGTTGATCACCGGCGAACAATCGATCGCCCTCGACCAATGCGCGCCGGGTGCCGTCGCTCGCCACCGCGAACACCTGACCAATGACTTTACTGACGATACCGATGAGCGTAGCCATGTGCACTTCCTCCGCTGCCAACAGCTGTCGGCATCCTGTTTTTTCGAAGAAAGTGCTCATGGTTTAAAGCAGGTAACCGAGCAGATCGCCTGCAGAGCGCGTTTACCTGAGTAAGCCGCTGCCCTGGCGATATGCTCGCCCAGCGTGTCGCTCTACCACAGCGTCGGCGACAGCGGGATAAAACCCTCTGCAATCAATGGCTTCGGGGCCCACTTGCGTCGCAACTAGCCTGGTGAACGATGCGTAACAGTCCTGAATCAACCAAGTGACAAAAAACCGTCACTCAAGAACCGTTACGCTGCCCTCCCCTCCAGCACTTCCCAGCCCTAAATCGATAAGTGGACTGAACTTTTCAAAAAACCTTTGAAAGCTCCCTAAAGCTGATAATTCAAAGCCTTTCGCAGTGAACAATGTGCTGGATTTTGCTGATGGCATAAGTTTTTTTTGTCATAAAAGTAATGAGAAATATTTCTTAACTATCCTCTAGAATGTTCTTAGCTCTGTTGTTACAAGGGTGAAACGATTTTACCTATAAATGCCGTCAAATTATTGGCGACTGATAAGCACCATCAGGAATTCAGGGAGATGCACCCATGCGCGTTTTAACCCCTCTTTGCAGCGCGGTTCTGCTGGCCGTTGCTTGCAATTCCAGCGCTCAAGCCATGTCGTTGACCGAGGCAATCCAAAGCACCATCGCAACCCATCCGGAACTGGCCTCGCGGGTGGACTCGCGCCTGTCCGCGGATGAACAGGTGAACGTTGCCAAAGGGGGCTTTTATCCATCAGTTGATCTGACTGGCGCCTACGGGCGGGCGCGCAGCGATAACACCAACACCCGGCAATTCGACAAACACAACACCGAAACCATGAATTACACCCAGTCGGAATTGCGCTTGCGGCAGATGCTGTTTGACGGTTTCAGCACCTCGAACGAAGTTAATCGCACCAAAGACGTGGTCAACTCCCGGGCCTATTACGCACAAGGCACCGCCCAGGATCTGGCCCTGCGCACCATCGAGGTTTACCTCGAAGTGCTCAAGCGCCGCGAACTGGTGACCCTGGCCACGAACAACCTGCAAGCCCACTTGCGCGTCAACGACCAGATCGGCCTGCGTACCCAACGTGGCGTCGGCAGCACCGCCGACTCCGATCAATCCGGCGCGCGCCGGGCACTGGCGCAAAACAACCTCGACACCGCTGAAGTCGACCTGGCGGACGCCGAGTCAAACTTCTTCAGCGTCGTAGGGCGCCTGCCCGATGAGCTCGAAACGCCGCCATCGACCCGCGGCGAACTGCCCGCCACCCTGCCGGAAGCCCAGCAGAGCATGGTGACCAACAACCCGTACCTGAAATCCGCCCAGGCCGACGTGCAATCGGCCGAGAGCCAGTATGAAGTCGCCAAATCGCCGTTCTACCCACGCCTCGACGCCGAAGCCGCGGTGGTCGCAAACAACAACGTGCAGGGCGATGAAGGTCACGACAACGAGTGGCGTGTGGGTGTGGTGATGAACTACAACCTGTTCCGCGGTGGCAGTGACAAGGCGCGCCTGGCCTCCGATGCGCATCAGATCAACCAGGCGATGGACATCCGCAACAACGCCCTGCGCCAGCTCAACGAGAACATTAACCTGGCCTGGAACGCCATGGTCAATGCGAAGAAGCAAACGCCTACCGCGCGCGAATACGCTGAAACCAGTAAACGCGTGCGCATTGCCTATCAGGACCAGTTCGGTCTGGGTCAGCGGTCACTGCTCGACTTGCTCGACAGTGAAAACGAGCTCTACAACGCCAACCGCCGCTACACCGAAGTGCGCTACACCGAGGAATTCTCGATGTACCGCGTGCTGGCCAGTATGGGTGAGTTGCTGAGCAAGCAACGGGTAGTGTTGCCCGCCGATGCAATCGCCTCCTCAGAAGTGAAGAACGAAGCCCGTTTACCTGAAATGAAGTAGCTCACTGGGAGCGATCAATGTGACCAGCATGGAATCCGGCAACACTGGTGTCGATCCGCGCCTCAGCTTCGATGACCCGCTTCTGGACGGTCTGTTGATCCTCTGCAAACTCCACGGCGCGACCGTCAGTCGCGCCAGCCTGAGTGCTGGGCTACCCCTGAACAAACAACGCTTGAGCCTGGACCTGCTGCCGCGCGCAGCGGCCCGGGCCAGTTTGCAGGCGCGTGTACTTCGCCGTGAACTGGGGGATATTTGCGCCCTCAACTTGCCGGTGATGTTAATCCTCAACAACGGCCGCACGGCCATCCTGCGACGCTTCGGCGATGATGGTCAGGTGCTGATCCTGCCCAGCGAAGCCGACGGCGGTGAACAATGGGTCAGCACGCAAGAGCTGGCCGAAAACTACAGTGGCCAAGCCTTGTTTGCCCGGCCACGCCATGAACTCGAAGACTTGCGCTCGCCTCTAGTGCCGCGTGTGGAAGCGTGGTTTCGCGACACGCTGAAACTGTCGAAATGGCTGTACAGCGATGCGATCCTGGCGAGCTTCCTGATCAACCTGCTCGGGTTGATGGTGCCGCTGTTCGTGATGCAGACCTACGACCGGGTGGTGCCGAACCAGGCCACCTCGACCTTGTGGGTGTTGTCGATCGGCTTGCTGATCGGCACCGGTTTTGAACTGGTGCTGCGGGTCGTGCGCGCACATTTGCTCGACACCGCAGGGAAGAAAACCGACGTGATCCTGTCGGCGACCTTGTTCGAGCGCATCACCGGCATGTCGATGAAAGCCCGCCCGGCGACCATCGGCGGTTTTGCCCAGAGCATTCATGACTTCCAGGGCCTGCGGGAATTTCTCACCGCAGTCACCTTGACCAGCCTGATCGACCTGCCTTTCGCCGTGCTGATGCTGGTGGTGATCGGCTTGCTCGGCGGCTGGCTGGTGGTGATTCCGTTGCTGGCGTTTCCGATCACGATCATCTTCGCGATGGTGATCCAGATGCGCCTGCGCGACACCGTGCAAAAAAGCCTGAGCCTGGGTGCCGAACGCCAGGCCTTGCTGATCGAAACCCTCGGCGGCCTCGAAACCCTCAAGGCCTGTAGCGCCGAGAGCGAGCGCCAGCACAAATGGGAAAGCACCCACGGCGCCCTCACCCGCCTCGACAGCCATGCACGCCACCTTTCGGCGCTGGCCACCAACGGCACACTGTTCATCCAGCAATTCTCCGGCATGGCGACCATTGTTGCCGGGGTCTACAGCATCATCGCCGGCAACCTCAGCGTGGGGGCACTGGTGGCGACTTACATGCTCGGTAGCCGCGTGCTCGCGCCACTGGGGCAGATCGCCGGTTTGATCACTCGCTACCAGCAAGCGCAACTGACCATGAAAAGCACCGATGCGCTGATGGGCCTGCCGCAGGAACGCGACGCGAAACAGCGGCCGCTGGAGCGCACACAACTGCAAGGCGCGCTCGACGTCAGCGGCGTGACCTTCCACTACAACGGCCAGAACGCACCGGCACTGGCCAACGTCAGTTTCAGCATGAAACCGGGCGAGCGCATCGGCATCATCGGTCGCAGTGGTTCGGGCAAAAGCACCCTGGCGCGACTGGTGATGGGGTTCTACGCGCCGGAAGAAGGCCAGTTGCTGCTCGACGGTCTGGACCTGCGGCAACTGGATGTCGCGGACCTGCGCCAACAGATCGGTTATGTCGCCCATGACCTGCCGCTGCTGGCCGGAAGCCTGCGCGACAACCTGACCCTGGGCGCCCGCTACATCAGCGATTCACGGATGCTCGAAGTCGCCGAACTGACCGGCGTCACCGAACTGGCGCGCCAGCACCCTCAGGGTTTCGACCGGCCGGTAGGCGAGCGTGGGCAGTTGCTGTCCGGAGGGCAACGTCAGGCGGTATTGCTGGCACGGGCCTTGTTGCTCGACCCACCGATCCTGCTGCTCGACGAACCGACCAGCGCCATGGACAACAGCAGCGAAGACGTTCTGCGGCAAAAACTCCACACTTGGGTCCAGGGCAAAACCCTGCTGCTGGTCACTCACCGCACTGCGATGCTCAGCCTGGTGGATCGATTGGTCGTGCTGGATAACGGGCGAATCGTCGCCGACGGTCCGAAGGAAGCGGTCATTGATGCACTGCGCAAGGGCCGTGTCGGCTCTGCGGCGGTCTAGGAGAACCCCATGGCCCGTTCATCATCCGACACACCAAAGGACCGGGGCTACTTCGGCAGTTTCGGTAAAACCGCCGAGAGTGAATTCATGCCGGAAACCGCCGGCGCCTCGTTGCAGGATTCCCCCCGCTGGTCGCGGATTACCGTGTGGCTGGCGGCGGGGCTGATTATCAGTGCGGTGGTATGGGCCAAGTTCGCGGTGCTTCAAGAAGTCACCATGGGCGAAGGCAAGGCGATTCCGTCGAGCAAGGTCCAGGTGATCCAGAACCTGGAGGGCGGTATCGTCACCGAGATCTTCGTTCGCGAAGGGCAAATGGTGAACAAGGGCGACACGTTGCTGCGCCTGGATGACACACGGTTTCTGTCGAACAAAGGTGAGAGTGAAGCGGATCGTTATGCACTGACGGCGCAGGTTGAACGGCTGTCGGCAGAAGCGGAGGGACGCCCGTTCAAGCTGTCAGATGAAGTGATCGCCAAGGCACCGCAAGTGGCCGAGGATGAGCGCTCGCTGTACGAACAACGCCAGCGTCGACTTGCCAGTGAACAGCGCACGCTGAGCGAACAACTTCGGCAAAAAACCCAGGAACTGGCAGAATTCCGCTCCAAACAGGGACAGTTCAGCTCCAGCCTGGCGCTGCTCCAACAAGAGATGAACATGTCCACGCCACTGGTGAGCACCGGGGCGGTTTCACCGGTGGAAATCCTGCGTCTCAAACGCAGTGCGGTGGAGATCCGCGGCTCGCTGAATGCAACGACGCTGGCGATTCCCCGGGCTGAAGCGGCGATCAACGAGATCAAAAGCAAAATCGACGAGTCGGAACAATCCTTCCGCTCCGACGCGGCAAAGGAGCTGAATGAGAAACGCACCGACCTGTCGAAAATCACGGCATCGAGTATCGCCATCGATGACCGCGTGACGCGCACGACAGTGGTGTCGCCGGTTCACGGCATTATCAAAGTGCTGAAGGTCAACACCATCGGCGGTGTGGTTCAGCCCGGCAGCGACATGGTGGAAATCGTGCCACTGGAAGACAACTTGCTGATCGAGGCCAAAGTGCGGCCGCAGGACGTGGCGTTCCTGCATCCGGGGCAGAAAGCGATGGTCAAGTTCAGCGCATACGATTACACGATTTATGGCGGGTTGAGCGCCAAACTCGAACTGATCGGCGCCGACACCATCACCGATGACAAGGGCAACAGCTTCTACCTGATTCAGGTTCGGACGGATAAAAACCACTTGGGCGGGGATGTGAAACCGTTGCTGATCATTCCCGGGATGGTTGCCACGGTGGATATCATCACGGGTGAGAAGAGCGTGCTGGATTACCTGCTCAAACCGGTGCTTAAAGCGCGGACCGAGGCGATGCGGGAAAGGTAGTCTCTGGCCTGGATCTTCTGTGTTTGTCAGGGCCTCTTCGCGGGCAAGCCCGCTCCTACATTTGATCGCGATTATCCTGAAAGAACTCGGTCACATGTGGGAGCGAGCCTGCTCGCGATGAGGCCCTTAAATTCAACGACTATTTCGGCCCATGATTACGCTGGAAGGTCTCCTCCCCCATCGCCGCGATCTGCCCTTCGATCAACGCCTCGAACGGTTTCAACAATGGCTCAAACGTGCCCGGCGCTTCCAGCGTTTGCAGCGCCTGCACAATCGCCTCCACTGTCGACAACGCCCCCGGCCCCGGTGCCTTGCGCAATCGATATCGCGATACCCCGCCATCCGCCAAGGTCACCCGTGGCAACGCTGCCAGCAGTGGATTGAGGTGCAGCATCTTGCGCGCCTTGCGCCAGGTGCCGTCCGGGACGACCAGCAATAGCGGCTCGTCAGTCGCCGTATACGTTGGCATCGGTTGCGCGTCCTCGCCCGGAAACAACAACCGCGCCTGATACCCTGGTTGATTCAACAGCGCCGGCAAATCCTCGAACACCTCACCGACGATCAGCTCTGCATTCTTCAAGCCCAACGCCGCCAATCGCGCCGTGTTCAATGCGTGATTCACTTCGCTCGGATGTTGCAACAACAGCACTCGGGTGCGGCTATCGAGGCTCGGGATCAGCGGGCACAAACAATGAGTTTGCGGGCGCAGGCAACGGGGACACTGGATTCTGGACATGGATCAGGCCTGATTCAGTTGTGCTTTGAGCAAATCGCGAAAGGTCTGGATCAGCGGTTCGCGACTGCGGCCGCGGCGCACGATCATCGAGAACGGCGCCTGATAACCAAAGGTCGCCGGCAGCAACACACGCAAATCGCCCTTGTCCGCCCATGCCTGAGCGTAGTGCTCCGGCAGGTAACCGATGTAGGCGCCGGACAGCACCAGAATCAGTTGTGCTTCCATACTCTCCACCGTCGCCGCGCTGTGTTTGAAACCGTGACGCGCCAATTCCGCCTGGCTCCAGTAACCCCGGCCAACCATCCGTTGCTGGGTGATGACTTGCTCGGGGATACGCCGCTCGGTGAACAGCGGATGCCTGCTGCTGCAATACAACCAGTGCTGCTCGCGGTAAAGCGGCATGTAGACCAGGCCACTCATGCGTGTGGAGAACGCACCGATGGCCAGGTCCAGGCGATTGTCCTGCACGCCGAGTTGCAGTTCGTACGGGCTCATGACCGACAAGTGCAAATGCACGGCCGGGTGTTCCTGGCTGTAGGCGCCGATGGCTTCGGCGAAGGGCAAGGCCTTGTCGCTGACCGTTGAGTCGATCACGCCAAGGTTCAGCGTGCCGCGCAGTTCGCCCTTGAGCGCTGCGGCGTATTGCTCGAAGCCTTCGAGCTCGCCCAGTAGACGCAGGGTTTCCTGATGAAACAGTTCGCCCTTGCTGGTCAGGCTGAACCCACCACGACCGCGATGGCAGAGCACCAGACCGAGGGCCGCTTCAAGCTGGCTCATGTAGGTGCTGATGGCCGACGTCGAGAGGTTGAGTTCTTGCTGGGCGTTGGCGAACCCTTGATGACGGACCACGCTGACGAAGATGCGCAATAGTTTCAGGTCGGGTAAAGCGTTGGCCATGGGGCTCTCCAGCAAAAAAACGCAGACGATGACACCTGTAGCAGCTGCCGAGCACCGCGAGGCTGCGTTCGGCTGCGAAGCAGTGGTGAAATCAGGCGATGCGGCTTCAGGAAAACCTCGCGTCCAGGTTTGACGACTGCTTCGCAGCCGAACGCAGCCTCGCAGGCTCGGCAGCTGCTACATGAGCTCTGCGAGTCTATCGCTGCCCGAACCATTAGTTTAGAAAAATCTGAACTAAGTATTTGCCCGTAGCGATTCTTCCCGGCCACTACATTTCGCAGAATCGTCTCCCAACGGTGCCTGTGTCTATCCGGACCTGTGCAACCGACATAAATAAAACAACGACGATGAGGCCCTACCCGTGGACAAGATTCTTCACCAACCACTGGGCGGCAATGAAATGCCGCGCTTCGGCGGCATCGCCACCATGATGCGACTCCCCCATTTAGATACCGCTGCCGGTCTGGACGCTGCCTTCATTGGCGTGCCACTGGACATCGGCACTTCGCTGCGCCCCGGCACCCGTTTCGGACCTCGCGAAATCCGCGCTGAATCGGTGATGATCCGCCCGTACAACATGGCGACCGGCGCTGCTCCGTTCGATTCTCTGTCGGTGGCCGACATCGGTGACGTGGCAATCAACACGTTCAACCTGCTGGACGCGGTACGGATCATCGAAGAGTCCTACCACAAGATCCTCGAACACGATGTGATCCCCCTGACCCTGGGCGGCGACCACACCATCACCCTGCCGATCCTGCGTGCCATTCATAAAAAGCACGGCAAGATCGGCCTGGTGCACATCGATGCGCACGCTGATGTGAACGATCACATGTTCGGCGAGAAAATCGCCCACGGCACCACTTTCCGCCGCGCCGTCGAAGAAGGCCTGCTGGATTGCGACCGCGTGGTGCAAATCGGCCTGCGCGCTCAAGGCTACACCGCTGACGACTTCAACTGGAGCCGTAATCAGGGCTTCCGTGTGGTTCAGGCCGAAGAGTGCTGGCACAAGTCCCTGGCCCCGTTGATGGCCGAAGTTCGCGAGAAAGTCGGTGGCGGTCCGGTGTACCTGAGTTTCGACATCGACGGCATCGACCCGGCCTGGGCGCCTGGCACCGGCACCCCGGAAATCGGCGGTCTGACGACCATTCAAGCAATTGAAATCGTTCGCGGCTGCCAAGGCCTCGACCTGGTCGGTTGCGATCTGGTAGAAGTCTCGCCCGCTTATGACACCACCGGCAACACCTCGCTGCTGGCTGCCAACCTGCTATACGAAATGCTCTGCGTACTGCCGGGTGTGGTCCACCGCTAAGGATGGATTCGCTCGCTAAACCGGCGTTGCGACAAACCACCTGATAAACGCGTTACCTGTAGGAGCAAGGCTTGCCCGCGATGAACGATAACGCGGTCCGCCTGATTGACCGCGGTGTCTTCATCGCGGGCAAGCCTTGCTCCTACGGGTTTGATTTTCGCCTCACCATAAAAAAAACAATTGGAGACACGCCGTCATGGCTTTGGATTTATTCGTCGTACTCATCTACGCCGCCGCGATGCTGATACTCGGCTACTACGGCATGCGCAAGGCCAAGACCAACGAAGACTTTTTGGTCGCCGGTCGTAACCTCGGCCCGAGCCTGTACATGGGCACCATGGCCGCCACCGTTCTGGGCGGCGCGTCCACCGTCGGCACCGTACGCCTGGGCTACGTCCATGGCATTTCCGGTTTCTGGCTTTGCGCGGCCCTCGGTTGCGGGATCGTGGCGCTGAACCTGTTCCTCGCCAAACCGCTGCTGAAACTGAAGATCTACACCGTTACCCAAGTGCTGGAAAAACGCTACAACCCGATGGCCCGCTCCGCGAGCGCGGTGATCATGCTGGCGTACGCACTGATGATCGGCGTGACCTCGATCCTGGCCATCGGCACCGTGCTGCAAGTGCTGTTCGATCTACCGTTCTGGGTCTCGGTATTGGTCGGCGGTGGCGTGGTGGTGATCTACTCCGCAATCGGCGGCATGTGGTCCCTGACCCTGACCGACATCGTCCAGTTCGTGATCAAGACCGTAGGCCTGATGTTCATCCTGTTGCCAATCTGTCTGTATCGCGTTGGCGGTTGGGATGAGTTGGTGTTGAAACTGCCGGCCACCGCCTTCAGTTTCACCACGATTGGCTGGGACACCATCATCACCTACTTCATGATCTACTTCTTCGGGATCCTGATCGGCCAGGACATCTGGCAGCGTGTGTTCACCGTCAAGACCGCCAAAGTGGCTCAGGTCGCCGGTACATTCGCAGGCTTCTACTGCATCCTCTACGGACTGGCCTGCGCCCTGATCGGCATGGCCGCTCACGTGCTGATCCCGGACCTGGACAACGTCAACAACGCCTTCGCCGCCATCGTCAAACTGTCCCTGCCGGACGGTATCCGTGGTCTGGTAATCGCCGCGGCCCTGGCCGCCATGATGTCCACCGCCAGCGCCGGCCTGCTCGCCGCTGCCACCACCCTGACCGAAGATATGCTGCCGAAACTGCGTGGCGGTAAACCGTCGAGCCTGCGCATCAACCGCCTGTTCACCCTGTTGACCGGCATCGTCGTACTCGGCATCGCTCTGGTCGTGAATGACGTGATCAGCGCCCTGACCCTGGCGTACAACCTGCTGGTGGGCGGCATGCTGATCCCGCTGATGGGTGCGATTTTCTGGAAGCGCGCAACCACCGCCGGCGCGATCACCAGCATGGGCATGGGCTTCGCCACTGCGCTGGTGTTCATGTTCAAGGACGGTATGGATGCCAATACTCCGATCTACTACAGCCTCGGCGTCGGTCTGGTGAGCTTCGTGCTGGTCAGCCTGATGTCCCGTCGCCCTGCAGCTCAGGCCAGCGCCGCCTAAGCTGAACATAACAACTTGATGCTTTCTTCGGCGGGTGTGGCGTCGGTTGCCACACCCGTTTTTTTTCGTCTGGAGAAAACCTTTGATGAAGATTGTTTCTCGCGATCTTTGGTTCAAGGTGAAACAGCTCAGCGACGGCATTCGCCTGATTCACGAGCCCTACATCCGGCCTTTCTATCGCTGTAACCTTTGGCACATTCAGGGCCGCGACAAGGATCTGCTGTTGGACAGCGGTTCCGGGCTGGTCAGCCTGCGCGAGCAACTGCCCTGGATCACCGAACGGCCACTGGTGGCGGTGGCCAGTCATTGCCATTTCGACCACATTGCCGGGCATCACGAGTTCCCCGAACGGCTAGTGCACCCGGCTGAGGCGGACATCCTCGCCGCGCCGGACGGCGACAACGATTTGAGCAAAGCCTTTGTCGGTGACGACATGTTCGAAGCTCACCCCGATTGCCCGTTGTGCTACGCCGAATACCGGGTCAAAGCCGCACCGGCCACGGGTTTGATAGAAGAAGGCGATGTGCTGGACCTGGGCGACCGCGTGCTGCAAGTGCTGCACACACCGGGGCATTCACCGGGGGGCATCAGCCTCTACGAAGCGGCGACCGAGACGCTGTTCAGTGGCGACATCATCTACGACGGCCCACTGGTCGAAGACGCCTACCATTCCAACCTCGACGACTACGCCCGCAGCCTGAAACGCCTGCGTGAGTTGCCTGTGCGCACGGTGCATGGCGGGCATTTCGGCAGTTTCCCGGGGGAGCATTTGCGCACGATGATTGACGAGTGGCAGCGCTCACACGACTGAAGCCTGCTGTACTCAAGCGCAGGGCCAACAACTCTATCGCCCTCGAAGAGCGACCATGAAAAGAGCCGCCGTTCGCCTCGCCGTCCACCAGCTCATCAGCCGCGTGCTGGAGGGCCGGGATGACTTCAGCGACGACGCCAGCCTGGCGGAGTTGGGATTGGATAAAGAGGACATCGAAGAGCTGATCTTCCATCTGGAGGATGAGCTGGGGTTGACGGCGTTTACGGCGGAGGAAGACCGGCTGCTCAAGACCGCCAGGACGGCGAATGATTTGAGTCGGTTTTTGATTGAGATAGGGCGGCGTTGAGTTTGCCCGGTCTCTGGCATCTGGCTGATCTGTAGCAGCTGCCGAGCACCGCGAGGCTGCGTTCGGGCCAGTCCACGTTCGGACGGAGCCGTCGGTGAAATCAGACTTCGCAGTGTGTCAGGTAGATCCTGCATGCAGGGTTTACGGCTGCTACGCAGCCGAACGCTGCCTCGCGGTGCTCGACAGCTGCTACATGCGTCGCGACTACCGGCGGCGTTGCTGGCGTCGGCGCTGCTCGTCGTCCGTACGAATAGGCACAGGTTGCAGAGGCGGTTCGATCAAACCGAGTGCAACACCCAGATCGTGCAGCCAGTTTTGGATTTTCTCTTTCATGGTGCCCCCTTCAGGGTAGTGCCGAGCGACCGGAATTCTGAGGCCGCTTCGCACTGATAATAGTCCGAAGTCCTACGCAATGCTCATCAAAAGTCGCAATGATCTGTTACTGAATTGAACAAAATACCTGACCGATAGTTCAAGCAATCGCCTGGGCCTGTATCGGTGCCGACGGATAGACCGTCTGTTGCTGCTCGATCCACGCGTTCAAATTGGCCCCGACCATGCCCTTGCGCCACATCAGCCACGTCGTCGCGCTGGCAAATGGTTCCGCCAAAGGGTGCACCGCCACGCTCTCGCGGCCCGGCAGACTGGCGAGCATCGACTCCGACATCAACGCCACGCCCGAGCCTGCAATCACACAGGCGAGCATTCCCGGATAGGATTCGATCTCCATCGCCCTGCCCATAGCAGCATGGTCATGCGCGAACCAGGCCTCCAGGCGCATCCGGTAGGAACAGCCCTGGCGAAAGGTAAACACCGAGCGCCCTTCCACATCCAGCGCACTGCGCACCGGAGGGTGATCAGCCTCAGTGATCAGCACCAGCCGTTCGTCGCATAATGGCACGCCGTCCAGCCCCGCGAACTCCAGCGGGCCGTCCACCAGCGCCGCATCCAGCCGACCGCTGAGCAGACCTTCAAGCAGTTCGCCGCTTGGCCCCGATTGCACCTGCAGGTTTACCGCCGGGTAATTGCGGTGATAACGCGCCAACAAACCCGGCAGATGAATCGCCGCCGTGCTGTACATAGTGCCGAGCACGAAGTCCCCGGCCGGTTGCCCGCCCTGCACTGCCGCACTGGCTTCGTCATGTAGGGCGAACAGCTTGGCGGTGTAGTCCAGCAGGACTTTTCCCGCAGGCGACAACTGCAAACGCTGACGCTCGCGGACGAACAGTTCTACACCGAGCTGCTCCTCAAGTTGTTTCAGCCGTGTCGACAGGTTGGACGGCACCCGATGCAAACGTTCGGCAGCACGGGTGATCGAACCCTCCTGCGCCACCGCCTGGAAGATGCGCAATTGGCTGAACTCCACGATCTTCTCCAATTCAGAACAAGTTACTCACTATTATTCATTTTTAAAGAAAGTCAAACAGTCCTAGCCTGACGGTCATTGATCCTTTACCGGAACTCAGACTATGTCCCCCCTGATTCGCTTACTCGCCAGTTTTATCGCCCTGATGATGGCCATGGGCATCGGGCGCTTCGCGCTTACTCCGCAAATGCCGCACTTGCTCAGCGAAGGTCAGATCGACCTGACCGCAGCGGGCCTGATTGCCGCTGCCAATTACCTTGGCTACTTCGTCGGTGCACTGGACGCGATGTTCTCGCGCAGACCGGCGCAAGTCCGTCAGCGCCTGCTGGGAGGGTTGTGGCTCTGCGTGCTGCTGACCCTGGCGTCGTTCTGGGCCAACGGGTTCTGGTCGCATCTGCTGTTGCGCTTTGGCACCGGCGTGGCCAGCGCCTGGGTGTTGGTGATGATCACCGCACTGAGCCAGCCATTGGCGGCAGCGGCCGGTCGTCCACGGTTGGGCGCGCTGGTATTTGCCGGACCAGGTCTGGGGATTTTTCTCACGGGTTTACTGGCCTTGGGTTCGAACCTGTTGGGGCAGACCTCCGCAACGTTGTGGCTGGTGTATGCCGGCGTAGCGCTGGCGATGCTGCTGGGGATTCTGCCGTTTTTGCCACACCCTCCGGCGACGCGAGCGGCCGCCCCCATCGCCGTCTCGTCGAATCATCAAGGCATCGCTCGATTGAGTGTGATCTATGGCTTGTACGGTCTGGGCTACATCATCCCCGCCACGTTCCTGTCACAAATGGCCAACACGCAGTTTCACGGACAGTGGCAGGCCGACCTGTTCTGGCCGTGCTTCGGCCTGGCGTCGGCTGTCGGCGTGGTACTGGTGAGCCTGCGTCGACATTCCCCAAATGGCACACGCCATTGGCTGATGGTGACTTTGTGGTTACAAGCCGCCGGGGTCTTCGCCTGCCTGTTGGGGAGCGGTACGGGGTTGGCGCTGGGGGTGATGCTGTGCGGCACGCCGTTTCTGGCGTGCATGCAATTGGTGATGCAACGTTCCCGCGAACTGGCGCCCCACGCCACCCAGCGCAACGCCGGGTTGCTGACCGCGTGCTTTGCCGTGGGTCAGCTCGCCGGGCCGTTGCTGGCCGCCCTGAGCAGCCATTTCAGTGGCGGTTTGCAGCCCGCCTTGATCGTTGCCGGCAGCGGATTGCTCATTGCCGGCAGCCTGTTGCTGCGCCCGGTCAGGACTGCCCGAGGGCTTTGCGCAATCGACGGCGAACCCACTGTTCAGCGCTAACGAACGTGATGCCAAGCAGCACCAGCACGGCGCCGATGACAAAGTTGAGGCTCAGTTCTTCCCCCAGCAACACCACCCCGAACGTGACGCCAAACAGTGGCGTCATGAACGAGAACACCGCCAGGTTCGCCGCCAGGTAACGACGCAACAGCCAGAACCAGGTCAGGTAACTGAAGAACGACACCACCAATCCCTGGAACAGCACGCTGGTCACTGCCACCGCGGTCAGGCTGACGTGAGTGATCTGGCCGCTGAGAATCGCGATCAGCATCAGACCGACGAAACCGACGATCAGTTGATAGAACAACGTGAGCGTCACCGGCGCTTCCGACAGGCGCGAAGCGCGCACCACTACCGTAGTTGCGCCCCAGGCGGCACCGGCCAGTACGCCCAGCGCATCGCCCATCAACATGCGGTGATCGAGGTTGTCCCAGGACACGCCACCGGCAAATGCGATGGCGATCCCGACGAATGCGAGGAAAATCCCCAGCCACTGCAAAGGCCTTAAACGCTCACTCGGCAGCAACCAATGCACGCCCAACGCGGTAAAAATCGGTGCGGTGTAAAGGAACACCGACATGTGCGCCGCCGTGGTCAGTTGCAAGCCTTCTGAGATGAAGAAGAATTCCAGACCAAACAGCGCACCGGCCAGCAAGCCGCCGCGCCACGTGGCGCCGACCTGATCCCAGCCGCCTTTCCAGCAGATCAGCAATCCTACGAGCAATGCGGAAATGCCCGACCGCCCCACCGCCTGCATGACCGGCGCGATGTCGGGCGCCGCCCACTTGATGATCACCTGCTGTACGCCCCAGATCAGACACAACCCGATCATCACTTGCAGGGCAAATCCGTCGGCGCTACGCCGGCTCGCGCTCACCGTGACACCTCGACAACACAATCCATGGCAGAAACTCGGCAGAATAAAAACAAAACGCCACAATCCGTAGCTGCTGGCGAAGCCTGCGTCCGTCTCTGTAGCAGCTGTCGAGCCCCGGCGAGGCTGCGTCCGGCTGCGCAGCAGTCGTAAAATCATGCAATGCGGTGTTTCAGAAAGTCCGCGCGTACTGGGTTTACGCCTACTTCGCAGCCGGACGCAGCCTCGCTGGGGCTCGACAGCTGCTACAAAGTGGGCGTCAGCTTAAGTGACCGGCTGCGAGGTCAGCTTAGTTCAATGCGATCCGCATGAATGACGATCTGGCCATTCTTGTACAGCGCACCAATGGCCTTCTTGAAGTTGCCCTTGCTGACGCCAAACATGCTGCTGATCACTGTCGGGTCGCTCTTGTCGCTGACCGGCAGGCTCCCGCTGTTTTCTCGCAACTTGGCCAGGATCTTCGAGTTGAGGCTGGTGGCCGCTTCTTCGCCTACGGGCTGCAGGCTCAGGCTGATCTTGCCGTCGGCGCGGACTTCTTTGATAAAGCCCTTCTCTTCTTTGCCAGCACGCATGAACTTGAAGATTTCGTTCTTGTGGATCAGGCCCCAGTGCTTGTTGTTGATGATTGCCTTGAAGCCCATGTCGGTCGCTTCGGCCACCAGCAAATCCACTTCCTGGCCAGGGGTGTAGCTGGCCGGGGTCTTGTCCAGGTAGCGGTCCAGACGCGCGGTCGCGGTGATACGACGGGTATGCTTGTCGAGGTAGACATGCACCACCACATACTCACCGGCGGTCATCTGGCGTTTTTCTTCGGAGTACGGCAGCAGCAGGTCCTTCGGCAGACCCCAATCCAGGAAAACGCCGATGCTGTTGACTTCAACGACTTTCAAACTGGCGAATTCACCGACCTGAACTTTCGGCTTTTCGGTAGTTGCGATGAGTTTGTCATCGCTGTCCAGATATATAAAAACGTTGAGCCAGTCTTCATCTTCGCTGGGAATATCTTTGGGGATATAACGATTAGGCAACAGGATTTCGCCATCCGCCCCACCGTCCAGATATAAACCGAAGTTAGTGTGTTTAACCACTTGCAAACTGTTGTAACGCCCGACTAAAGCCATTTCAAATACCCTCATTACGTGGGCGCATTCTACCCGGTTTTGCGGACGACGTTCGCTGGCCGGCCCGGTGGTGAAAGAAAATACTCTGCGAACCTTGATTTTCCTGGGCGTTGCCTCCGAGGCCCTCGCCACTCGTCAGCCCGACGAGGTGGGTTTTTCACCTGCCAGTCCATTCATGCGCGGGCTATTTTCGTCAACGTTCTTATTTAAAACAGCGGGTTAGAGACCTATTTCAGATAATGATCCGAGATAAATCAAAGCCCTGCGATGTGTATTTTGAGGGGATATTAGCCAAGCAATTGTCAAGTATTTCCTGTACGATGCCTGGCCAAGTTAGTTTTCTACAGGTTAATGGCCGCCATGCGTGTAAAAGCATCCAACAGCAAAGCAAAGCCAGCTCCGGCCGTTGAAACCAGCGAATCGATCAACAACCAGATCGCTGCGTTCCTCAAGTCCGGTGGTGAAATCCAGCAAATTGCCAAAGGCGTCAGCGGCCAGACGTTCGGCCCGTCCAAGCAGATCACTTTGGGCAAGAAGTAACATCCCCCAAAGATCCGCCGCGTCAACTGGTCCCTAAGCGCTTTGAGCTTCGAAGCGCTTGGACTGGAACCCTCCCGCAATACCCCGACACTCCTCAATTTTTCAAAAATCGACGAACGGCCCTCGATGCCGAGCATTCGCCGGTATGCTTGCACACGTCTAGAACAAGCGTTTCAGCAGGTTTTCGATTCCTGCTCCTCGCTGTCAATGGAGTGACGCATGCTCAAGTCCTCTCTCATAGTGCTCTGTACGTTGCTGGCATGTCCGGTTGCCAACGCGCAGGTTTTCCAGCGCGAACTGGGCGACTTCGACCTCAAGCTCGGCACTACGCCCAGCCGCAGCATGGCCCAAGGGTTGGTCAAGCCTTCCAGTACTGGTTCATTCCATGGTGGCCTCGACCTGACCCACGACAGCGGCTTCTACGTCGGCCAATGGGCCCCGAGCATGGGGTTGAGTCCAGGCAAGAACCTTGAAGTGGATTCCTACGTGGGGTTTAAACAACCCTTCGATCAAACCCTCGGGTACGAAGTAGGCATGATCCACTACAGCTATCCGAAAGTGGACACCCTCGACAGCCAGGAGCTCTTCGGCGGCCTGACCCTGCTCGGCAGCCGCTTTGGCGCCGCCTTCAGCAATGACCCGGACAAACTGAACCGGACACTGTTTGCCGACCTCGGCGGCAATCAACCATTCGGCATCGGGATCAGCATGAAGTACACCACCCACCAACTCTATACACCGGCGTCGGTCGACAGTGGGTATATCGGCAGTTTTACCGATTGGTCGGTGCAACTTTCACGGCCGTTCATGGGCATCGATCTGGACCTGATCTACAGTGATTCAAGTCTCAGTGGCAGCAACTGCTCGGCCTATTCCGGGCACAACAGTCAATGCGACGGACTGGTCACTCTCAAGGCTGAACACGCGTTTTATTGAACAGCTGAACTGCCGGAGTCATCCTGCGTTCACATGAGAACCTACGCTTAGCAAGGATCTGCCCATGTCGCGCTGGCTCATTCGTTTCGCCGCTCTACTCATCCTGAGCCTCGCCCTCGGCGCGTGCAGTCGAGTGGGCCTGGCCTACCGCAATCTCGACGTGATCATTCCGTGGACGCTCAACGACTATCTGGACATGAGCGGCGAGCAGAAAGACTGGTTCAACGAACGTCTCAAGGAACACCTGAGCTGGCATTGCACCACGCAACTGCCGGGCTACCTGGATTGGCTGGACCGCTTACAAACCATGGTCGAAACCAACCAGGTCACCGACGCCGCGCTGCAAGCCCGCACGCGGGAAGCCAAAGCCGCCATCGCCCAGACCGCCCGGGAAATCACCCCGTCGGCGGTCGAGTTGTTACAGGGGCTGGATGACAAGCAGGTCGCGGAAATGAACGACGCCTTCGCCAAGGACCTGCGCAAACGGCAGCAGGAATACCTCAAACCGTCCCTCGATCAGCAGATCAAACAGCGTGCCGAACGCATGGAGAAACGTCTGGATGACTGGCTTGGCCCGCTGAGCCCCACCCAGCAACAACGGGTGTTCACCTGGTCAAAGGCCTTGGGTGACCAGAACACGCAATGGATCGCCAACCGCGCACACTGGCAGACGCAATTCAGCGCAGCCGTTGCCCAGCGTCATAGTCCGGACTTCCCACAGAGAATCGAGACGCTTCTGGTGAATCGCGAGAGTTTGTGGACGCCGGCCTATCGCCAGGCCTACGCCAATACCGAGGCTCAGGCCCGGGGGTTGATCGTGGATTTGATGGCCGAGAGCACGCCGGTTCAGCGTCAGCGGTTGTTGAAGAAAATCGAAGGAGTGCGCAAAGACTTCAACGACCTGAAGTGTCTGAAGGCAGCCAAACAAAGCTGATCCCAATACAAATCCCCTGTGGGAGCGAGCCTGCTCGCGATTGCGGTACACCAGTTACATCACTGTTAACTGATACACCGCAATCGCGAGCAGGCTCGCTCCCACATGGGTACCCAGTGTTCTTCAGGCAATCTGCGCTCTCGACGCCACGTCATCAAACGTCACTTCATCCAGTGCATCCTCCTGCTCATCCAACACCTGCCGCGGATGGTCGTTGCCCGGAATGCTGCTGTCGATCAAGCTCAATAAACTGGAGCCGCGTAGCGTCAAAATGTAATTCGAGCCGGTACCGCCCTGCTCCTCTGGCCGAGGCTCGATGTAGCCACGTCCCAGCAGTAATTTTTCGTACTCGCCGGCCACTGTTTTCAAGTGATCCAGGTTTTCCGTCTGCTCACCCTCCGCCGTTTTCTCTGCCACGTATTGCTCGGCATAGGGCCGTGGCGTGAAGCTGCTGGCACCGTTTTGCACCTCGTGCAGCAAGCGTTCAATCAAATCCCAGTTATAAGTGGTCATCCTGATTCAGCCTCCAGACCGCGTGATTGAGAGGGCCCTCTCAGGTTGTGACCGACACCGGGCGCAGCCGTTCAGCCGAGGTTTTGGGCAGCACCGACCGGCGGTATGTCGAATCTGGCGCAGGCCAAACGACTAGGCTGTGTAAGTCACCTCCCAGCCTCCCGCAGGAGCAATGCCAATGAACATTCAGAATCATCCCGTGGTGTCCCGCGAAGAATGGCTCGCCGCGCGCAAACAACATCTGGCCCACGAAAAAGCCTTCACCAAGGAACGAGATAAACTGAGCGCCGAACGCCGCGCCCTGCCCTGGGTGAAAATAGACAAGGACTACCACTTTCAGGGGCCCCACGGCGAACTGAAACTGGCCGATCTGTTTGGCGGCCGCAGTCAATTGGTCATCTACCACTTCATGTTCGCCGCCGGATGGGACGAAGGTTGCCCTGGCTGCTCGTTCCTGTCCGACCACATCGACGGCGCCAACCAACACCTGGCGCACCATGACATTGCCGTCGTGGCGGTTTCCCACGCACCGTTCGCCGAATTCCAGGCCTTCAAACGGCGCATGGGCTGGAAATTCGATTGGGTGTCGTCAGAAGGCTGCGACTTCAACTACGACTTTGGCGTCACAGCCCGAGCCGAAGACGTCGCCGCCGGCAAAGCCACTTACAACTACGAAAAATCCGACGGCGCCGAAGAAGAACTCCCCGGCCTCAGCGTGTTTTATCGCAACGAAGCTGGCGACATCTTCCACACCTATTCCACTTACGCCCGAGGCCTGGACCTGTTGGTCGGCGCCTACAACTACCTCGACCTCACACCCAAGGGTCGTAATGAAGAGGAAATCATGGAGTGGGTGCGGCATCACGATCGATATGAAGAGAAAGCCGCGGCCAGCTGCTGTCATGGGGGATAGAACACAACATCGAGTTGCGGCCATCGCGAGCAGGCTCGCTCCCACATTGGATTTGTGTTCGCTAACAATCCCCTGTGGGAGCGAACTTGCTCCGGGTAACTTCGCTGAACTTTTTCCGAGCTTCAACCCTCAACCGGTTAACCCGCCTTAACCGGAATCGAGGCTCACTTATGAAATCCCTGCTAAAAATCACCCTCGCCGCCACCCTCGCCTGCGCCCTCCCCGTTTGGGCTTGCACCCCCGAGGACGCCACCGCCAAGCGTGAACAACTGGCTCAGGAAGTGGCCAAGCTGACCGAGCAGAATCCGGCCAAAGCCAAAGAGATCAACGCCGAGTTGCAAAAGATGGATCTGGTCACGGCCAGCAAGGACTTACCGGACAAGTGCCAGTTAATTGATCAGCGGTTGAAAGAGTTGGAGACGGCAGATAAGAAGGCCGAGAGCTGATCGACTCAGGAATCCCGCGCATAAAAAAACCGGACATCAGTCCGGTTTTTTTGGGGTCACGAAAACAGCTTATTCAGCCGCCGGCGCTTCCGGCTTGCGGCGCTTGAGCGGCGCCATGCCGTCTTTGCTGACCAGCGACAAGGCGTCGGTCTTCGGGCGGTTGGCGATTTTGCGTTTGGTCGGTGCCTTGGCGCCGGTTTTCTTCTTGTCGCCTTTGGCGTCGACTTTTTTCTTTTTCACGCCAACGGCTTTGCCTGAGGCCTTGACCTTTTTCGGTCCGCCGTAGGTGCCTTTGACTTCCTTGATGGTGCGGCGCTCGAAGCTCTGCTTGAGGTAGCGCTCGATGCTCGACATCAGGTTCCAGTCGCCGTGGCAGATCAGCGAGATGGCCAGGCCTTCGTTGCCGGCGCGGCCGGTGCGACCGATACGGTGAACGTATTCGTCGCCGCTGCGCGGCATGTCGAAGTTGATCACCAGGTCCAGGCCATCCACGTCCAGGCCGCGTGCGGCGACGTCGGTGGCGACGAGGATTTTCACGCCGCCCTGCTTCAGGCGGTCGATGGCCAGTTTGCGGTCTTTCTGGTCTTTGTCGCCGTGCAGCACGAACGCTTTGTATTCCTGCGCCACCAAGCGACCGTAGATGCGGTCGGCCATGGCCCGGGTGTTGGTGAACACGATGGCCTTCTGATAGGTCTCGTTAGCCAGCAACCAGTTGAGGATCTGCTCTTTGTGCACGTTGTGGTCAGCGGTGATGATCTGCTGACGGGTGGTCGCGTTCAGGTCGCTGACGTTGTTGACCTGCAGGTGCTCAGGGTTGTTCAGCACCTGGGCCACCATGTCGCGTAAACCCGAACCGCCGGTGGTGGCGGAGAACAGCATGGTCTGCTGGCGGTTGGTGCACTCGGCGACCAGACGCTGCACGTCTTCGGCAAAGCCCATGTCGAGCATGCGGTCGGCTTCGTCGAGCACCAGCACTTCAACTTCTTTGAGGTCGAGGTTGCCGGCGTTCAGTTGCTCGATCATCCGGCCCGGCGTACCGATCAGGATGTCCGGCACCTTGCGCAGCATCGCAGCCTGGACCTTGAAGTCTTCACCGCCAGTGATCAGACCGGACTTGATGAAGGTGAACTGTGCAAAGCGCTCGACTTCCTTGATGGTCTGCTGAGCCAGCTCGCGGGTCGGCAGCAGGATCAGGGTCTTGATGCTGACGCGGACTTTCGCCGGGCCGATCAGACGGTTGAGGATCGGCAAAACGAAAGCAGCGGTTTTGCCGCTACCGGTTTGCGCTGTCACCCGCAGGTCACGCCCTTGGAGCGCCAGCGGAATAGCCGCTGCTTGCACTGGCGTTGGCTCGACAAATTTAAGCTCGGCCACGGCTTTGAGCAGGCGTTCGTGCAGGGCGAATTGGGAAAACACGGGTGCTACCTCGAAGAAATACAAAAAAACAGCTGCATAGGGTAACGGTTTCGAGCGCTCAGGCCGAGTTTCTTTGTGAAAACGACGATAAACAGTGGCTTTTTGTTGCCTGATTTGTCTTCAAACGTCATCCAAACCCACTTAAATGCTCTAATCGACCGATCGCGTCCTACAGAAGAATCGTTTTAGCCCATGGATATCAAACAGCTCTGGCTCAACGTTCAAGACCTTTGGGGCACCCTCGATCAGCACCCGCTCCTGCATTCAAGCCTGGCGCTGATACTGTTGTTAGTCATTGCGCTGGCCCTCGGACGAGTGGCGCGTTACCTCATTCTTCACGCGACCAAAATGCTCGGTCGTCAACCGGCCCTGCACTGGATCAACGACTTTCGGCATAACAAGGTCTTCCATCGCCTGGCGCAGATGACGCCGTCATTGGTGATTCAGTTTGGCTTGCAACTCGTGCCGGAGCTGAGCAAGACCAGCCTGAATTTCCTCGGTAACGTGGCGCTGGCGTTCACCATGCTGTTTCTGCTGCTGGCGTTCAGCGCCCTGCTCAGCGCCTTGCTGGACATCTATGCACGTACAGAACACGCCCGCACCCGCTCGATCAAAGGCTACGTGCAACTGACGAAATTGGTCTTGTATGTGCTGGGGGCGATCATCATCGTCGCCACCCTGATCGACCGCTCGCCGCTGTTGCTGCTGTCGGGTCTGGGCGCCATGTCGGCGGTGATCATATTGGTCTACAAAGACACCCTGCTGTCGTTCGTGGCCAGTGTGCAACTGACCAGCAACGACATGCTGCGGGTGGGCGACTGGATCGAAGTGCCGCAAGTCGGCGCTGACGGTGATGTGGTCGACATCACGTTGCATACGGTAAAAGTGCAGAATTTCGATAAAACTATCGTCTCGATCCCGACCTGGCGCTTGATGTCCGAGTCGTTCAAGAACTGGCGCGGCATGCAGCAATCCGGTGGTCGACGGATCAAACGCAGCCTGTTCATCGACGCCAGCGGCGTGCGTTTCATCCGCGATGACGAAGAGCAGAAGTTGTCGCAGGTGCATTTGCTGACTGATTACATCGGTCGCAAACAGGCTGAACTCAAAGCCTGGAACGAAGCCCAGGGCAATGTGGCCGCCATGTCGGCCAACCGTCGGCGGATGACCAACATCGGAACCTTCCGCGCTTATGCGCTGGCGTATCTGAAAAGTCACCCTGAGATTCAACCCGGCATGACCTGCATGGTCCGCCAGATGCAGACCACCGCGCAGGGCATTCCATTGGAAATCTACTGCTTCACCAGCACCACGGCGTGGGCGGATTACGAGCGGATTCAGGGGGATATTTTCGATTACTTGCTGGCGGTGCTGCCGGAGTTTGGGTTGAATCTTTACCAGCAGCCGAGTGGTGGTGATTTACGGGCCGGGTTGTTGCCGGCGATGCTCGGCGCAAGCCACATCCCTGAACCTGAAAAACACATCATGTAGAACCACAAAAACCCTGTGGGAGCGAGCCTGATCTGGTCCAGTAATTTTGGACATTGTTTTCGGTTCTCACGCCGCCATCTTTTCTGCCGCTACCGGCGAGTGGTAACCGTTGTAGCTGTGGCGCCTTACATTGTTGTAGCGCGCCACATATCGGT
>NZ_JAHBDK010000065.1 GCF_019956415.1 Pseudomonas sp. GL-B-19 | reverse complement strand
AACAGCGTTGGCGTGTTCCAGGTCGCGACTAATGCGATCCGCGGCATCGACTGCACAATCGCTCAGTCAACGAACGTCGATGATCGAAAGCGATGAGGTCATGAGCGTTTTTACACACTCTGGGCCAGAAGCGGTCATTTTGGGCTCGGGACTTCGCGGAGCCAGGAAGCCGGCTGGTGTTCAGTAATTGGCCCCTCTTTTGATTTATGGCTCATAAAGGCACCCGCCCAGTGGGTCGGTCCAGACCAGTTCTCCAGTAGCGGGTCGTCTCATAATGTTGTCAAGCTTGGTATCGACGTTACCGTCATGGCGCTCCGCAAATTCCGCCGACTTAGCGAGAGTTATTAATACCCCTGCCAAATCTGGATGCTCATCGGCTAAGGACCGGCATCGTTCAGAAAGCGCGCAGTTGGCTGGTAAATCGTCATTGTCGTCCAGCAACCCCGACATTACGCCGGCAAGTAAAGGTTCATTGTTCTCATCTACGCTCACTAACCTTTCCACTTCGGCCAACCAATAAAACTCATTTGCGCTTCCTGGGAGTGAGGAGTCGGAGGGGCCGACTGCGCCGTAATCGTGAATGATCTCGACAACATGGCGGTTGCCTTCAGCCCACTGCTGGGCGAGGAAGTTATGGCCGCATCCTTCAAGAGTAAGGCGATAGAGTCTGTCACCGCGCTCAAACAACATGCTGCTTGAGCCTTGGGAAAAGACGGTGGCTTCTTTCAACGGCTCTTGTGTAAGTATCGTTTGAAAATGAGCGCCCTCAAATACCGCTTGATCAGTCATATGTATTCCCCGAAGCTGATTTTTTCCAATGGGAGATAGCTGAGTGAGAATGAGCGCGAGAGCCCATTAGAATTAAAGCCTGATGGGCTAACCTAGCTTAGGGCCTGCTGCCAAGAAACCTTTCCTGAAATGCTCTCCGCCCCTGGTCGTATGGTTCGGGGTTGGTCGCATGAGGGACTGGTCCTTTTCGGTCACCGATGAGGTAGTTGATTCGGTAGGTGCAGTTACCCGATGGGTGTAGCATTCCGCCCACGACACGATCGGCTTTCAAAACGTGTTCTTGAATTAGGCGATCCAGGACCCTCTGAACCTGAGGGCCCAAACCAACAAAGACGGCGTCTTTTAGTGTTTCGACTTCTGCTACAAAGTTATCCAAGAGATACTTTCGTAACAACGCGTTTTTGGTCATGTCTGGAGAGCCACGATAATCGCCGTCATTGACGAACACGGGATAGCGCAGTAGTGATGTAGTGTGCACCAAGTGGCGCGATGTGGAGAAAAAATCAGTTGAATCTCTCAGGCCGAGCCACTGGTGGAAGCCCCAGTGGTTTAGCTGCTTGATCAGGTTTCCCCTTAGCGGTTCACCACTAAACGCACCGACATTTTTAGCGGACTGGATAGCTTCTGCGTGGGATTTTCCAGCTTGCAACGAGAGCCGAGCCTCGTTATTGGCATTGACCATCTGAGTGGGGCCTGGAGTGATCCCGACTAAGACAATGCGTGCACTCGGATTGATATATTCGAACGGCGCATAGTAGATTTTAAGGTCTCCGCTTGTATCCATCAGTAGTCGCGGGTCCCGCACCAATGGTCGTGACGATCCACATAACGCAGTCATATATTTTTTAACCAGCTCTGTATTCATTCTTCTGAGAATTCCTGAAAAAGAAAGACCGGGACAGTCTGCGGCTGACTAACCAATGTTCATGAATACCTTGAAAGGTAGTTTAAAAGCTGAACCATTTTTGAGTTTTTAGAGGTACCCAAACGTCCGCGTCTGGCCAGTTTCTATCCTGCTAACCGGCTGCTTTGGGTCGGTTTGAGCCGGTCGTGGAAGGCAAATATCGGCCAAAAGCAGCCTTTAGGATAGGTCTAGGTAGTTTGCAAAAAGCCATGAAGCTACTTCTCATCCTTCTTCGCGAGCTTGCACGATCTGCCAAGTCCAGGAAGTTGGCCGCAACGGATAGTAACGACTACACGCAGACCTTGCGGGTCCGCGCGTAACCTATTGGCTACGGTCCCGGCAGTCCGTCGTTCACGATATCGCCGTGATTCATGTCGCCTCGGGTAAAGAATGCGCTTTCTCAGGCGGTTTGATTGAGCCGATATAAACCGCAAAGATAGTCAGCAGCGCGCCGCCAATCTGCAGCGTGGAGCTGGCCTTGCCGAGAAAGGTGACATCAATGAAATACGTGATCACCGGCTCCAGCAACAAGATCAGACCGGCCAACCCCAGGCTAATGGCTCCGATCGAACGGTTGACCAGCAGCCAGCCGACAAACTGCACCAGTGCTCCGTATATGATCAGCATCAGAAAAGTTTGCCCATCCACGATGGCCAAGCTTTCCCCAGCTGCCAATGTGTATGTCAACAGAACCAGTGCCGCCCAAAGACTCAAATTGAGCATCTGTGCAATCTTGTCACCCCCGCCGTCAGGTAACTGGGTATTGATCTTCAGAAAGTACACGCAGATGGCATACGCCAGCCCCGACAGCACTCCATACACCACGCCTGTGATTCCTATCGCACTGGTCATCTCGGGAAGCAACAACAGATAGAGGCCAACAAATGCCAAGGTGATGGATACCAGGAAGTAGAGCGAAGGTTTTTCCTTCAACAGATACAACCCCAGTAGGGTCATGAAGAACACCTGACAGTTAGTCAGGATCGAGCCGATGCCCGGGCCGACGATATAGATGCTCTGGTGCCAGAGCACCAGATCGATGGCCAAAAACACCCCCGCCAATGCAGTGTACAAGTGCGCCTTGGCGCTTTTGAGCAGCACCGGTGTTTTGCGCATTTTGAGCAGCAGGAAGAACAGGATCGAGGCGAACAACATCCGATAGAACCCTGCGCCACCCGCGCCGATATGAGCGAAAGCGACGGCTAGAGCAGACAGACTTAGCATCAGTCCACCGATGGTCAATTCAATGATTGCCCGATCGCTATTAATCGACATGAGTAACCTCATTGATAAAGACCAGAGTAGCCGGCCCAAAACCTATGCCGATTACATCATGGACTTGTCCTCCAGGCTCCGAACCCCTGGCATTAACTTTATGAACGCTCATAACTTTTTCCGCCCTGTAACAAACGTGAATCTCGACAAAGCAGAAAAGCCACAACGGCCTTTTCTGCCACGAGCCAAACAACAACTAATATTTTTATTAACTGTAATAGTTAGCAGCTACACAACTCTTTAGACTTCTTGCGCAGCCAACTCCAACCATTGTTGTACCGGCGCATAGCCCAGAATTTTTTCGACATAACCCTGCAATTGCGCTGGGATGGCAATACCATAACGACGGAAGCGGAATACCACGGGAACAAACATCGCATCAACAATGCCGAAGTCACCGCAGAGGAACTGTGTTGAACCGCTCACTTCACGAAGCTGGCTCCAGATAGCGAATACCCGCATGATTTCCAATCGGGTTTCGGCGGTCAGGCTTTCCGGGATGTCACCGGTGTTCAGACCAAACGACATCTGCGTGCGCAGGTGGGTGAAACCGGAGTGCATCTCTGCCGCAGCAGCTCGTGCCAGGGCCTTGACCCGTGAATCTTGGGGCCAAAGGTTGGCGGCCGGGTATGTGCCGGCAATGTATTCGCTGATGGCCAGGCTGTCGTTGATGACGGCATCATCAAGCAGCAGCGCCGGTACTTTGCCTGAAGGCGAGTGCTCCAGAATGCGCTGGCGGGTGTCGCTTTGCTCCAGTTTGATCTGAAGGGTTTCAAATTCAACATCCGCTGTCACAAGAACCAACCACGCACGAAATGACCATGAAGACTTATTAAAATCCCCAACTACCAGTTTTGTAGACATCGTATCCCCTAGCTTGCGTTATGAAACAGGTGCTAAATTTAGCGACCTTTTTTTCATACGTATTGCACAAAACTGGACAATTCATGGACAAGAGTCGCTGTAACAAACCCCCTCAAAAAGACAAGGATTTTGTTCAATTCTGGCGTATACCCGAAGGCGACTGTGAGTTGCTATCTGCGCGTTACAGCACTCAATCTTTTGGCCGACATTCACATGACCGGTACGCTATCGGCGTTATAAGTAGCGGTGTTGAAAAACTTTTTTATCGCGGCAGTTACTACATGGGGGTCGCTGGCAGTGTGGTCACCATTACCCCCGGGGAGATCCACGACGGCTTGCCAGGCCATGATGAGGGCTGGATGTATCGAATGCTCTATATCGACCCCGAATGGGTCAATCGGATGGTGTTTCAAGGGCGTTTTTCAGACGATCATATTCATCTTTTTCAAACAGCTCTGAGCCAGGCCCCCGACTTCGCTCGGACCTTTTTGCATCAACATCAACTCATTGAAAAATCCCCCTCCAGCCTTGAGCGGGAAACTATCCTGCTGGATCTGGTGACGCAGCTCTTCGAGCGCAGCGGAGCGCCTATCGAACCAGTCAGTGCGACTGAGCAGCACGCAGTGCAAAGGATCAAGAGGAAGCTCGAAGACGACTTCGACAAACATCTGTCTCTGGAAGAACTGGCGCAACTGGTCAACCTTGACCCTCTTTACCTGATCCGGGTGTTCAAAAAAAGCGTTGGCGTCTCCCCCCACAGCTATCAAATCCAGAAAAGAATCGCCCAGGTCCAAAAACTGTTGCGCACCGGGTCCAGTCTCGCAGAAGCGTCATTCACTTGCGGCTTCTTCGATCAAAGCCACATGACCCGAGCCTTCAAAAAGGTAGTCGGCATCACCCCCGGTAGTTTCCGCAACAGCAGTTCCTGAACTTGTGCGTCCCCGAGGGGCGATGTGCAGTGGTCTAAAAAAACGCCCCCCATTCAGAAAGCCAAGCCTTACGGCTTCGGCAACCTTCAAATTGTTTGGGTAGAGGCCAACGGATTTTTTACACAAACTCGGCCAGAAGGGCGGTTCGTGGCAGCGGCACAGGGACGGGAGCAGGTTCGAGCGCTGGTGGTCGCAGCAGCGGACAATGACCACCATGGCTCGACAAATACCAGGCTACCGGCTGCACGTTATGGATAGCTACCCCGGTACCGAGTTTTTTGGCGCACCGACACTGCCCGCCCTACCGGCGACTGCAAGTGCCACGCAACAAGCCAATAACGAGAATGCGGCGAATGCACCCATCACGTGTAGATAAGGCAGCACGTGATTCCAGGCTCGAGCCACCCCCAGGAAAGCAGCGAATAACCAACCGCTCATGGAAAGCGCTCCCAACAAGGCGAGCCGCGCGCGACCTGCACTGCGCAGTGCGACGAATGGAGCCTTTTGCAAAAGCGGGAAGCCGATTCGATGCAGTAATGCACCGTTCAAGCTAAGCAGCGCGACGACAGTCACCTTGGCCCAGAGTTTCTGATTGAGCAGATACGCGTCGCCTTCATTGAGATAACCCTGAAGCACCAGCAACAGTCCGCTTGCCCAAAGGGCCAGCAGTGCGAGGCTGACGATCTTCTGAGTTTCATCAAGGTACTCAAGCCTCGCCTGGTCCAGTATTTCCTTGCGCCAACTCCAAAGTTTGTGATCCGCCTGTAACACCCTCCCCAGGGCAATACACGTAGCGAGCAGATGACCGTATACGAGAAGCATTTTGAGCATTGCCTTGACCTTATTATTGTTTGGGCGTTGCGCTCCCTGCTTCGCTGATTGAAAGCGAATGATACAAATTGGCAATTGCATTTACAAGATAACCGTTCATTAACATGTGCCGGCAGCTATGTGTCGCTTGCAGCCGGCCACGAAAGCCTGAATTAGCAGCCTTTACGGTGAGTGATCGGGGTCAGGCTGGACATCGACACTGCGCAGCTAAAAGTGCGCAGTATCTGGCCCGGCGGCGGGCAGGCTTGTCCACAGGGGTACGCTCTGCGTGACTTTGGCCATCCGGGTGATTTCCACTTGCAACTTATCCTTGCCGAGCAGGTAGTCAGCCAGCTTCTGCGAGAACGGCCAGTAGTTCAGGTCGGCAGTCACGGTCAGCGGCCCGACGGCGTCGGCCGGCACCAGGAAGGAAAACTCCCGAATATCGTAGCCCTTGGGCAGAATGCGGTTGTCCGAGAGAATTTGCGTGGCGTTCCAGACCTCGACATCCAACGGATTGCCGTCCTTGTCGCCTATATGCACTTTGAAATTTCGCGTGTTGTCCTCGGTCTTGCCTTCCTTGATCGCACCCAGTCGATAGAGCTCGCGACCACTGGCATCCAGCACCCGAAAATCGATCCACATCTCCCGTCCCTCCGGAAAGCCGGTCGGCAGCTTGTGCCCGGCGCCGACATTGGCAACTTTGACTGCGACCGAGGTGTATTGCCCGGGAATGATGGTTGCCGGCAGTTGCTCGAACTTTATTTCCGCCGCACGCGCGAGCATGTCGCGCGCGCGTTGCGCGCCTTCTTCCTGACCGAGATGCTTGAGCATCATGGCATTGGCGCCGCTGAACCAATGCGAGGCGACCTCCTCGCGGTCTGGCCCCATGATCGCGGCCTTACCCGCAAAACCCGGCATGTGGCAACTCTGGCAGGTCACATTGTTAAAGCTGTAGGCGCTCTCCTGCCATTCGTCATAGGTGCGCTCAACCGCCACACTGCTGAACGGGTGCGTGACGTTGTGGCAAGTGGCGCAAAAGTCCGAGCGTGTGTGCAGAGCGGAATACACGGTGTCGTGATAAGGCGAAATGGCATCTTTACGCGGGCCGAACTTGGTCGGCCTACCGTGCGCTCGAGGGCTCAAGACATAGGCGCCGTTATCGAGGCCGGTGCGAGCGCTGATGTTGTGGCAGGTCTCGCAATCGACCCCCGGCATCGGATGATTTTTCTCGCTGTCTTCAATCGAGGAGCGGTTGACTTGCGAATTGATCTGCCCGGTCGTGAGACCGATCGGGGTATGGCAGCCGGTGCAGAAGTTATCGACCTTCCCCTCGGTGGCCGAACTTGCACGCGTGAGCAAGGCCCGATAGATGGGTTCATCCCAGGCTTGGGACATCATCGACGAGCGCCACTGCTTGTAGATCTCCGTATGGCAAGCGCCACACACCTGAGCATTGTCGAAGTCTTTTACATTCAAAACCAGGTTGCCGGGGGTATTGGCCCGATGCGGAAAGAACGGCATCCCGCCAATCACATGCATGAGCCTGGAGCGAGCCGGCTCCACCCACTTCTCATTACCTTGATTGTCGTTACCCTGAGGTTCGTCGGCCGCCACAAGAGTTATCGTAAATAGGCAGGCGAGAAAGAACAAAAGACGGCGAACAACAGGTCTGATCACCAGGTAGATCAGGTTGTGGACAAAGGCTGCCAGTATTTCACCCGGCCTGGGCGAGTTATTGCGTATCTGGTAAAAGCGCTGCGCACACGTATGCTTAGAGCGGCTCATAAGCGTTTCCCCTAGACGGTTGCAGTGAATAACTGCTGCACTTCTATTGAGTGGCCAGGGGTAATGCGTGAAGCAAACCGATGGTTAGGTAATCACTCAATGGGGTACTTACAGCGGCACTGCTTCCCGACTCTGCACCTTGCATGAACGGGATAAGCTCAGTCAGCAATTACTCTGCCAGCGTTGTGTAAAATATGTGTGATGACTTGAATACTCCGCAAACATTGGTCACGGATTGAAACAACGTGCTAATGGAGGCGCGAATACTGCAGAGCAATACCCCCCATTAATGGGGGCGTTCACTCCGATATCGGGGGGGCCACTATTTCTGCCCGTTCCTGCTCATCTTCACCCGATAACTATGTGACACACAAACATGCATAGATGAAGGCGTGGCTGGCGAAACTTAAGCGCGTCCATGTTCATACACACCGGCCTCCAGCTCTCACGCTGATTGTCTGCGCCAAGTGCCGGGCGACGTGCCGAACTGACGTTTGAAGGCGCGACTGAATGCGGCTTCGGATTCGTAGCCAACTGCAAAGCCGATTTGCGCCACACTGCCGCGACCTTCGCGCAGGTGTTGAGCTGCCACGTGCATACGCCAGAGCGTCAGGTATTGCATCGGTGGCTGTCCGACCAATGCCGTGAATCGCTCCGCGAATACCGAGCGCGACATCCCCACTTCAAGCGCCAGGGCTTCTGCAGTCCAGCCCTCGGTTGGGCGAGCATGGAGTAGCGCCAGTGCGCGCCCGATATGCGGATCTCGCAAACCCGCCAGCCACCCGCGCCGCTCAACGGGGAGGCTTGCGACATACTGGCTGACGGCTTCGACAAATAGCAGTTCGGATAGCTTGGCAATGACCGTCGCCGAGCCGACGCGTCCCGCCGCGATTTCGCTGACAGCAAAACGGAACGAGCTTTCGATCCAGGCTCCCGAAGCCGTCGCGCGAATGTCTAATTTCAATACGGATGGCAGCGACGAAAGCAACGGACTGAAGGGTGTTTCAGAGCCGAGGAATCCGCACAATAACTGCGTGGCCTCGCCGCCCCCACCGTACTTGATTCGTGAAATGCCGCCGACTTCTGGCGGCTGAACAACTTCGCTCGCCGACATGGGCGCAATACTCAGGTCGCTGCCAAAAGTATGAGGGTCATTGCGAGGAAGCAGAACGAGTTCACCTGCCTCCACGTCGATGGAGGCACCACCGTCGATGCGCAATTGCATGTGCCCCGCGGCGACAAAATGCGACGCAATGATATGCCGAGGTGCCGCCAGGAACGGTTTGCAATCATCCGCCGAGATTCTTCCGTTGATGCACCAGGGCGCAGTGAATTCCGCCTCGAGGAAAACTCCTCCAGACAGCCGAATCACACGCAAGACATCAGAAAGCGCATCCAACACTTGCCTGCCCTCTTTTCCGGACGCCTGAGCATGTAATCCGGCGCACTGGTCATTCACCGCCTGAACGGCGAGACCTAGATTAGCACCAACGCGGACTCAGCGATCGAGACTATCCCCCCGACGCTTCACCTGTGGTCATTGGCTCCGACGTCAACCGTAATTGCCCCGTTTCAACCGACCAAGGCAGCAGGAGATCCATATGAACAGCGTCGCTACCCTACCCAGCTCAGAGTCAGACAACGCCGACCGTTATGCTCAAATTGTCAGATCATCGAAAAAGGCCGAATGGCAGATCGATCGCGATTTGCTACAGGACAGGAGTTTCGACTTCTCGCGCAAATTCTTGCCCGATGGACTATCACAGATCGACCGCCTGACCTTTCTCGCCGGGGCCGAGGCGCGCCTGCTCAGCCAGATTCAGGGCCGGACCTATGCGTATATCTTTGGCCTGGTCGAGCGTTTTATCAGTGCCAAAATGCTCGATCAAGGTCGGGCCCATGTCTTTGACAATCAGCTCGCACTCGAAGCGCTGGTGCGCTTTTCCAACGACGAGATCAAGCACCAGGAGTTGTTTCGGCGCATGGAGATGATGATGGGTACGCACTTGCCAGCGGGGTATCGTCAAGTGGCCGATCCCAACGATGTGGCGCGTGCGGTACTGGCGGCCAGCACGTGGTCGGTTCTGGCGCTGACCTGTCATATCGAGCTGTTTGTCCAGGCGCACTACGTACAGAGCATCGCACCGCGCGAGGAGTTGTGCCCACTGTTCAAGGATGTCTTCAAATTTCACTGGAAGGATGAAAGCCGGCACGTCGTACTCGATGAACTGGAGTGGAAGACGGAGCACGCGCAACTCTCGCCAGCCGAGTGCGACCAGGCGGTGAACGATCTGATTGCGCTGGTGGCGGCCGTCGACGGAATTCTTCAGGCGCAATCGGCATCCGATGCCGACTACTTTATTCGCAATGTTTCACAACCGTTCAGTGTCGATGAGACAACGCAAATCAAAGCCTGCGTGCTGAGCGCCTACCGCTGGCAATACATTGTCTCGGGCGTGCTGCATCCACACTTTGGCCGGCTGCTTACAAGCATGACAACGCCAGCACAGATGTCCAGGATTCAGACTGCACTGGCACCCATCATGAGCCATTGATCGACAGCGCGCGACCGACGCCTCGTCGGCCGCGCGGCTGTGGGAAGACGTGCTGAAAATGATTTATTGAGGATGGCGGCCATGACCATACCGATGTGGATGCTACTTGGGTTTTCGACCTGGACTTTGCTGCTGTTGATGGCAACCGTCGGAGTGTACCGCTGGGTCGCCATCTTGTTCTCGAATGTTCCGATTGCCTCGTTCCGAAGCGATCAGCTCGAAGGCGAAGATTGGTATCGGCGCGGGACACGAGCACACGCCAACTGTGTGGAAAATCTGCCTGTCTTTGCTGTCATCGTGTTCGTGATTTCAGCCCTTGGTGTCAGCGGCCCTGCAGTGAACTACTTGTCCACACTCGTCCTGATCGCTCGCGTGTGCCAGTCTTTGGTTCACGTATCCCATGTGCAAACCGATACGTTCGTGGCAATTCGGTTTACCTTCTTTTGCGTCCAGTTGGTGTGTTTTCTCGCGCTCATTGTGATAGCCGCTTTTTACGGCTAAGTAGCAGCTCAAGCAAATCGAGCGGACAATAAATTTGTCCGCTTTTCATTGCTTGATGTAGTCGTTCTGCCTTGACCGTTTTCTGGAAAGATTGACCCATTGGCGGATGGAAGCGGGATTTACATTAACGATCAATATTTGATGTCCCGAGCGGTGCGGCGCGTGTCCTGCTTGGTACTGCGCTTGTCCTGGCGACATTCTGCATTGTTCTTGTCACTGGCCTTTCTGCAATCGTACTTGGTTTGCCGTGCGTCGGAGCGCCCTGTTTGCCTCGTATCCCGCGCTTCACGCCGTTGTTCTCCCTGCTCTGTCGCATACGCCGGCACCGAGACCCACTGCACACCCGCGGCGACGGCCAGTGTCGCCAAGGCCATCAAGACGTGCTTGCGAATCATGATGTTCCTCCATTTCAAAAACGCTCAGTCGGCTCGCTCACCGAGCATGTTCAGGGGAAACTGCACTTACATTGTTCACTCATACTCCACAAAAGCTTTTGTGACGCCTGAAATCTGACGATAGGACTCCCCAGGCATTCGTGCAAGGCGCTTCGGTCGCTGATAGTCGTCAAAACTCGTGCATCTCTACCACCTCACTGATTCTCATCCTGCCGTTTGGCCCCCTCCACAGGATACGTCGCGAGGTAGCTGTTGACCGCAGTGCCCAACGTCGGAAAAAACGCGGTTTCGCCAAGCTGGGTGAAAAGCCCGAATCGCTTCAGTTTGTCCTTGACCGGGTCTTTCATCTCGGCCAGGCACAACTCGATGCCCGCCGCGCGCAAAGTTTCGTCCAGTTCAGCCAACATGTCGGCAGAGGTCACGTCCACACTGGTCATAGGTTCCGCCGCAACGACCACCCAGCGTACCGGCGTAGGGGACGTGGCCACCGCGTCCAGCACCCGTTCATTGAACAACTCGGCGTTGGCGAAAAACAAAGGCGCATCCCAGCGGAAAAGGACCAGGCCGGGAAGCAGTCGTGCGTCAGGAAAACGCTTGATGTCATGGTAGCCCTGAACGTCATCGACACGTCCCAGCACCGTGGAGTACGGCCGCCAGCCATCCCACAGGAATTCAATCACCGCAATTACAATGGCCAGGGCGATCCCCTCGATTGCACCAAACACAGCGACGCCGACGGTGCAGGCGATGGACAGCCAGAACTCCCACTGCTGAATGCGATAGATGCGTCGCAGATCCGTGACCTCGATCAAGCCGATGGCCGATGCGATCACGACCGCCGCCAGCGCGCTGTTGGGCAGGTCCTGCAACAGGTTCGGCGCCACCAGCAACAGCAAGGCAACCGCCAGCGCTCCGACGACACCGGACAATTGGGTTCTGGCGCCTGCGGCCTCGGCCACCGGTGTGCGTGACGAACTGCTGCTGATTGGAAAACCCTGGAAAAAACCGGCCGCCAGATTGGCGACGCCGAGCCCCACCATCTCCTGGTTCGGATCAACGTAAGTACGCGAACGTGCCGCATAGACACGCGAGAGCACGCTGGTGTCGGCGAACGAAACGAGCGCGACGGCAATGCCTCCGATCAGGACCGGGACCATATCGGCTTGAGTGATCCAGGGAATGGCAAACGCCGGCATGCCTTGTGGAAGCTCGCCGAGGACCGATATTCCGTATTTCGAGGCAAGGTCCAGCACACCGACGGCGATGGTTGCGCCTGCCACGGCGATCAAAATACCCGGAATGCGTTTGTGCCCCTTGAGCAACAGGATCACCACCAACGTGGCGGCACCGACGGCAAACGTGACCCAGTTGGTTTTTCCGTCCAGCACCGAGGTGATGATCGCCCACATATTTCTCAGCGGCCCGGCGGACTCGATCTTGAAGCCGAAAAATTTGGGCAATTGGCTGATCAATACGGTCAGCGCGATACCGTTCATGTACCCGTAGCGAATCGGTTTGGAGAGCAGTTCCGTGATGAAACCCAAGCGCGCTATGCCGGCCAGAATGCAGACCACCCCCGACACAATAGCCATCATTCCCGCCAGGGCGACGGCGCGGTACGGGTCGCCGCCCGACAGTGGCAGGATCACGGCAAGGATGACGGCCGCCAGCGAGGAATCCGGCCCCAGCACCAAAATCCGGCTCGGCCCGAATAACGCATAAGCGAGCAGCGGAATGATCGTCGCGTAAAGACCATAGATGCCGGGTACGCCCGAGGCCACCGCGTAGGCGATACCCACTGGCACCAGCATGGTGGTCAGGACGAGTCCGGCGACGATGTCATTTCGCAACCAGGCTATTTGATAGGTGAGTAGCGTGTTCAGTCCAGGCAGCCAGCGGCTCCAGTGTTTCTGTTCGGCGCCGGCTACCCGATGTGCAATACGGCCCGGTTCGGGGGCGGAAGGTACAGAATTCGAATCGCTCATAGAACTGTAACCCCTTGGTGTACAGCGCGTAATGGCTTAGAGGCAGCTGCAGAATTGCCGAATCCGCTTTTGTTCGTCATCCGCCGAGCGCGACGATCGCGACGATCAGAACCGCGCCAGTGACCGCCATCGCAACCCCGCCTTGCCACGGTTTTGCGCCGGCGTATCGCGCCAGTATCCAACCCGCGATGAACAGCACCGCGAGCCCGACCAAATTAGATAGACGAACGGCGAGCGCCGTCTCTTCGAGTAACAGGAAAGGCACTACAAGTGGAAAGGTCGATGCCACCACCAACAGAAAAACGCCCAGTGCACCTTTGAAATCATCCCAACCGAGGCGCGACTGTACCGACGTGGCGGGGTAATCGACCAGGCGGCTGCGTAACAATTCCAGGGTCTCGGGCTTGGCTGCTGCCGCCAGGTGCGACGGCAGAGCCCCCGCCACCAGCGCCTGGCCGGTGGCCGCGTCCGCCCCGCCGAGTTTCTCGTATAACGTGCTTTTACGCGTGCGGTCGATCAACGCGCGCAGTAGATACATCACCGCGTCTGCAAGCCCCCAGGCAAGATTGCAACCGAGCGCGGCAAACATCATGGTACGTTCAGCCTCCTGGCCCGATGTCGCCACGCTGATCGTTCCAGTGAACGTCATCGCCATGAGCAGGCCGAATATGACCTCTGTGACACGATCGACCGGGTCGAGGATCCGTGCCCGCTTCTGTCCTTCGGTGTTTGGCATGCGTCCTACCTCGCTGAAAGGTACTCACGTGTGCAAGTTTCATAGGCCAGAGCACAGCGCTATCAGGCGGTGCTCTTTTTCGATTTCACTTAATTGTAGTGACAAAAAAATTTGTCGCCGACTTCGAGCGCGATGTCTACAACGGCGCACCTGATGCAGCCTCTATAACGGTTAGCACGCGAATGCCTGCCTTGCCTGTTCGCATCAATCTCCCGCAAGCAGCGCCCTGACCTGTAACAACGCGCTGCATCAGCAACGACTAAGCTTTTACTGGTAAGTCTTGTCTCCCCAGGAGATTCCGATGATCGCCACGCCCCTGTCTGAACTCGATGCCGCCCTGCCCGGTCTGGCCCGCAAGATCCGCGTGCTGGATGCCCTGGCGTGGCCCGATGGCGTCGAAGAAGCCTTCCTGGCGAATTGGCGCAGCGGGCATGCACAGTTGCCGAACGTCGAACTGCGTCCGCGTGACCACAGCGCCGACATCGACGCGCTGGAATCCTTTGTTGACCATTGTGATGAAGCGCATCCCGCCGGGAACTACCTCGCCATGACAGCGCGAAGCTATGCCACGGCCGGACGCATGCTGGGGGCCATTGGCACTCCCGCCTTTACTGACTATTCATCAGCGCTGTACCGGCGCCCGGATTTCCATTACCCACGCCTCAACTTGAGCATGCTGGACGCCGCCCGGTTCTTCCTTGACACCACCGACGCCCTTCTGGGCAGTGCCCGGATTCCACCGAGCCCGGCCGAGATCCCGGCCGAGGCCTTTGCCGCCTGGATGCAGCCGGAACTGGACCGATTCTTCGGCGAGGGCCAGGTCACGGTGATACTCGATCCGACCCTGGCCGCCAAGGCCATCGCCGGGGCGAGCCGCATCCGCCTGCGCGCCAGCGCGATGTTCTCTGAACTGGACAAGAATCAGCTATTGCAGCACGAGGCGTTCGTGCATATCGCCACGGCACAAAACGGCGCGCGCCAACCCAACCTCAAAAGCCTCGGCCTTGGGGCTCCCCGCACGACACAGACTCAGGAGGGTATTGCTACCTTGGCCGAGCTGTTCACCGGCAGCATGGACATCAACCGCTTGCGTCGCCTCGCCTTGCGCGTGCTCGCCGTCCAACAGGCGCTGGAGGGCGCCGATTTCATCCAGGTATTCGAAGGTTTTCTGGCGGCCGGTCAGTCGCAGGAGGAGTCGTTTCGCTCCACCCAACGGGTGTTCCGCGGCGCCGACCTGCACGGTGGGTCAGCGTTTACCAAGGATGCCGCCTACCTGACTGGCTTGCTCGGCGTCCATACCCTGCTGCGCATCGCGATTCGCGATAACCGGCCGGAACTGGTTGGCCATTTGTTTGCCGGGCGCCTCAGCCTGGGGGATACCGTACGCCTGGCGCCACTGTTCGAGTCGGGCTGGCTCCAGGGGCCGGTCTATCTTCCAGCGTGGGCCAGCGATCTGCGCCTGCTCGCCGCCAACCTCGCCTTCTCAGCCTTTATCGCTCGGATCAAGCTGGATGTGCTCGACCTGGAGGTGCTCGTGGCGTTTGCAGACGAGCACGAAACCGATGCCAGTGCCCGGTGATGACGCAAGCTACAAACTGAGTGGTTTGGTATGAGTTTCCAGAGCGGATCGAGCGAATGTAAATAAATAGCAGAATTTTTTTGTTTGCTACGCTTAATGAGCGGTATCGAAGCTGAGGTCTGGGGTTAGCAAAGTCGGACCTCACCTCTGTGGCATTGATCCACTCATTCCAAACCTGCCTGACCACATGGAGTTGCAATGCGCATTCCATCACTCTACACGTTGTCAGCTGTCCTTATTTTGAGCGGATCTTTCTGCGTATCGCAGGCAGTGGAAGCGGCCTCAAGCACGACCACTGCCGTGCCAGCGCCCGCCAGTTCGACGCTTAAAGATGCCGTGTTTACCCAGGAACAGCTGGATCAACTGCTGGCGCCCATTGCGCTTTACCCGGATCCACTGCTGGCACAGATTCTGATGGCCAGTACGTATCCCGGGGAATTCAGCGAAGCAGTCGCCTGGTCTAAAGCCAACCCGAACGCCAAGGGCGATGATGCAGTCAAACAAGTGCAGAACAAGCCCTGGGATCCGAGTGTACAGGCGCTCGTCGCCTTCCCGCAGGTGTTGGCCACGCTGGGACAGGATCCTGTGGCGGTACAACGCCTGGGTGATGCCTTCCTGGCGCAGCCCGACGATCTCATGGCAGCGGTGCAACGCTTGCGTCATCAGGCGCAGGCAGCAGGCAACCTGCAGAGCAACCAATATCAGAACGTGACGGTTCAGAATTTTCCGGCACCGGCACCGGCAGCCACGTCCACAACTGTGGCCCCGGCTCCGGCCAGCTCCTCCACCATCATCATTGAGCCGGCCGATCCACAGGTTGTCTACGTACCCACTTATAACCCGACAACCACCTACGGCACCTGGCCTTATCCTGCGTCGCCTCCTGCGTACTACCCACCGCCGCCCGCCTATTACCCCGGCCAGGCATTGTTGACCGGGCTGGCGTTTGGTGCCGGTGTGGCCATCGTCGGTTCGTTGTGGGGCGAATGTGACTGGGGTAATAACGACGTCGACATCGACGTCGAACGCTACAACAACATCAATGGCAACAACCGAATCAACGTCAATCAGAGCAAGTGGGAGCATAACTCCGCGCATCGCAATGGCGTTCCCTATCGCGACAGCAGGAGCCGCGAGCAGTACGGTCGTCAACTGAACGGTGCCAATCAGCGTGAAGCCTATAGAGGGGACACCGCCCAGCGAGCCCAGCAGCGTGAAAATGCCCGTAGCTCGATGGACAGGGCCGGTATCGAACGACCTCCCACCACCAACCGCGAAGCCCGTGATCAAGCGCGCGACGCCCAGGCCAGAGGCGTGGACAGCAATCGGGCACAAGGTGGTACAGACAGGGATGCTGCCAGGCAGAACGCAGCCAACAGACAGAGAGCGGCTGAAAGACAGAGTGCAACTGACAGACAGCAGGCTTCTAACAGAGGCCAGGGCACTGACAGAAACACACGGGAAAATCAGCAACCCAGGAAACAGACCGCTGATGCCAGACAGCGCGGACAGGGTAACGCACAGGCGCGCCAAACTACGAAAAGTCGGCCGACCACGCAGGTCGCCAGTAAGGGCAGTGCCCGCAACAACGCATTTGCCGGCACGCGCTCACCGTCCCAAGTCAACGCACAAGCGAATCGTGGCCGGGCCAGCCAGGCATCGGCCCAGCGCCCGAGTGCCTCGCGATCAGCCGGCAAACAGGTCAGTCGGCCGTCCAATCCACCAGCGCGTCAAAGTCAAAGGGGTGGCCGTCGTTGAATAACAATCCTCGAGTGAAGACACTCATGGGCTTGCTTCGTCAGTCCCTGGCGATAACGGCAGGCGTTGCGTGGTCCTGCATGGTCATGGCACATCAGGAATTTCCAACGCCCGAAAAGGCCGCTCAAGCGTTCGTCGAAGCACTGGGTACGAAACAGGCCAATAATGAACGCCTGACAGAGTTACTGGGTAAAGAATGGCGTAGTTACATCCCTCGCGGAGGCGCGGAGCGCAAAGATGTCGATGCATTTTTGAAGCTGTACCACGAGCAAAACCACATTGAAAAAACCAGCGACGGCGAGGCGATCCTGTCGGTCGGAACCAACAACTGGACACTGCCTGTCCCCATCGTAAAAGGCACGAAAGGTTGGCACTTCGACATCAAGGCCGGCAGTGCCGAAATTCGCGCACGTCGAATTGGCCGCAACGAACTCGCCGCGTTGCAATCGGCACAGGCCTATCACGACGCCCAGATGGATTATGCGTCAGTGGATCGTGACGGTGACGGCGCACTTGAGTATGCGCAGAATCTCTACAGCGCCCCCGGCAAGCACGATGGACTTTATTGGGCAGACGACGATAGCGGTCAGATCAGCCCGTTGGGTCCCTCGTTCGGCAAAACCATTGCCGGAGAAGCCTGGCATGGTTACCACTTCCGCATCCTGACTGGCCAAGGCCCTTCGGCACCGGGTGGTGCCTACAGCTACCTCATCGGTGACAAGATGAGCCGAGGTTTTGCACTGATCGCCTGGCCGGCGAAATACGATGATACCGGTGTGATGAGTTTCATGATCAGTCATGACGGCCAGATATTTGAAAAAGACCTGGGGCCTGATGGTGAAAAGTTGGCGCAGTCGATGAAGCTCTTTGACCCGGATGACAGCTGGAAAGAAGTCTCGGAAGATCAAGACTAGAACCTGGCATTCAAACAGCCGCTGCGCCGGTACTTCGGTACCCGGCGCCATCGGAGAGGAAGATCGGCTAAAGAATTTCGTATACCCTAGCGCTATCTCACTCCAAACGACCGCCGACGTGAACCTACCCAAACTCAACGCTCCCGACCTTGGCAATACGCCTTCGACCTCGGAAATCATCACCCGTCATTTGCGGGACGCGATCGTCGCCGGGCATTTTGCCGAGGATGAACCGATTCGCCAGGACGACATTGCCCGCCAGTTCAACGTCAGCAAAATCCCGGTGCGCGAGGCCCTCAAGCGGCTGGAGGCCGAAGGCCTGGTGATGTTCCAGCGCAATCGCGGGGCGATGGTCACGCGGATTTCCGATGCGGAACTGGCGCAGATGTTCGAAGTGCGTATGTTGCTGGAGGACAAGGTGTTGCGCCTGGCCATTCCCAACATGACCGAACAGACCTTCGCCCGTGCCGAGAGCATCTGCCAGGAATTCATCGGCGAAGACGACGTCGGGCGTTGGGCCGAGCTCAACTGGGAGTTGCATTCCTGTCTTTACGAACCGGCGCAGCGGCCGTTTCTGGTGAGTCTGATTCGTTCGGTCAACGACAAACTGGAGCGCTACCTGCGCATGCAGATGAGCCTGTCCGCCGGCAAGGAGCGCGCCGATCACGAGCACCGCGAGATTCTTGCGGCCTGCCGTGCCGGGGATGTGGATCTGGCGGTGAAGCTGTTGGATGAGCACATTGCCGGGGTCTGCAAGACCCTCTTCGAGCATCTGCCCCACGCTCACTGATCGCTGCGGACACTGTGCTGATTTCGTCATCGGCACAGGTTAAATCCATCAAGCCGACACCCGACCGCACGGGCCACTCTAGCGTTCACTCAACCGAATGGACGTGGCCCTCCCATGAAAAACATCTCCGTCATCGACTCCCACACCGGCGGCGAACCGACCCGTCTGGTGACCGCCGGTTTTCCTGATCTGGGCAGTGGCAGCATGGCTGAACGGCGCAAAATCCTGGCCGAACAGCATGACCAATGGCGTGCGGCGTGCGTGCTGGAACCACGGGGCAGTGATGTGCTGGTGGGTGCCCTGCTCTGCGAACCCGTAGACCCGAGCGCCTGTGCCGGAGTGATTTTCTTCAACAACAGCGGTTACCTGGGCATGTGCGGTCACGGCACCATCGGTCTGGTGGCTTCTCTGGCGCATATGGGCAAGATCGGTCCTGGCGTGCACAGCATCGAGACGCCTGTGGGCACGGTACAAGCTACCCTGCACGACGACCATTCGGTCAGCGTACGCAATGTCCCCGCCTATCGTTATCGCAAAGATTTGGCATTGCAGGTGCCGGGTATCGGTCAGGTGACCGGCGATGTCGCTTGGGGCGGCAACTGGTTTTTCCTGATCGCCGATCACGGCCTGCGGGTGTCCGGGGACAACCTTGAGGCGCTGACCGCTTACACCTACGCGGTGCAGCAGGCACTGGAAACCCAGGGTATTCGCGGTGAAGACGGCGGCCTGATCGATCATGTCGAGCTGTTCGCCGATGACGATCACGCCGACAGCCGCAACTTCGTACTTTGCCCTGGCAAGGCCTACGATCGTTCACCGTGCGGCACCGGTACCAGCGCGAAACTGGCGTGCATGGCGGCTGACGATAAGTTGCAGCCAGGGCAGATCTGGCGCCAGGCCAGTGTGATTGGCAGCGAGTTCGAAGGCTCCTTCGAATGGCAGGGTGAGCGTATCGTGCCGACCATTCGTGGCCGCGCCTTCATCAGTGCCGAAGCCCGCTTAATCATTGAACAGGACGATCCATTCGCCTGGGGCATTCGCCCATGAACCAGGGCCGTGTGGCCGATGTGATCGTCATCGGCGCCGGCATCATCGGCGCGGCTTGCGCCCAGGCGCTGGCGCGTCGCGGCTTGCAGGTGCTGGTGCTCGATGCCGGCCTGCATAACGCGACGGCAGCGGGCATGGGCCACTTACTGGTGCTCGACGACAACCCGGCCGAACTGGCCCTGAGTGATTATTCCCTGCAACGCTGGCGCGAGCACGCACCGGACTTGCCCGACGGCTGCGCTTACCGTAACAACGGCACGCTCTGGCTGGCCGCCAACGCCGAGGAAATGGCGGTGGCCCACAGCAAATGCCTGAACCTGCAGGCTCAGGGAATCGCTTGTGAACTGGTCGGTGCCAGTGCCTTGCGCCAGCGTGAACCGGAACTGCGCAAGGGCCTTGAAGGGGGATTGCTGATCAAGGGTGACGGCATTCTGTATGCGCCCGCCACGGCCAATTGGATGCTCGACACACCGAACATCCGCCAGCGCCGGGCACATGTCACGGAGGTCGATGGCCATCGGGTACGCCTCGATGACGGCCACTGGTTGAGTGCCGAAGCGGTGGTGCTGGCCAACGGTATTCAGGCCAATGAACTGTGCCCTGAGTTGCCCATCGAGCCGAAAAAAGGTCACTTGCTCATCACCGACCGCTATCCCGCCACCGTCACCCACACCCTGGTGGAACTGGGTTATGTCACCAGCGCCCATAACACCAAAGGCCCGTCGGTGGCCTGCAATATTCAGCCGCGTCCGACCGGGCAATTGTTCATTGGCGCCTCGCGGCAATTCGGCACGACCGACCCGCAGGTCGAAGGCTGGATGTTGGCGAAAATGCTCAAGCGTGCGGCCGAATATATGCCGGGGTTGGCCCGGCTCAATGGCATCCGCGCCTGGACCGGTTTTCGTGCCGCAAGCCCCGACGGCTTGCCGCTGGTGGGTCAGCACCCACAACGTCAGCGCTTATGGCTGGCGGTCGGTCATGAAGGACTGGGGGTGACCACCGCGCCCGGCACCGCGGATTTGCTGGTCGCGCAACTGTTCAACGAAACCCCGCCACTGGCTGCGCAACCCTATCTGCCCCAACGTTTCCTCGGAGAACCTGTGTATGCCTGAATTGATGCTCGACGGTCATGCCCTGAGGGTCGCCGACGGTACCAGCGTCGCCGCAGCCCTGGCGTTGGGCGGCAACGGTTGCAGCCGCACCTCGGTCAGCGGTCAACGGCGCGCACCGCTGTGCGGCATGGGCATTTGCCAGGAATGCCGGGTGACCATCGACGGTCGCCGTCGCCTGGCGTGCCAGACCCTGTGCCGTGACGGCATGCAGGTGGAGACACACCCATGAACGAATACGCCGATCTGTTGATCATCGGTGCCGGCCCCGCCGGCATGGCCGCCGCACTGGCAGCAGCACCCAGTGGTGCACGCATTGTCATGCTCGACGACAACCCGTTTACCGGCGGGCAAATCTGGCGCGACGGCCCTCAAGCCAGTCTCCCCGCTCAGGCCCGACACCTGCGTGAGCGGTTACAGTCCCACGGCAATATCCGCCATCACAGCGGCACTCGGGTGATCGCCAATCCCGGCCTGAAACATTTGCTGGTCGAAGACGACGATCACGGCTGGCTGATCAGCTATGGCAAATTGATTCTGTGCACCGGTGCCCGAGAGTTGCTGTTGCCCTTCCCCGGCTGGACGCTGCCTGGGGTCACCGGGGCCGGGGGTTTGCAGGCACTGATCAAATCCGGACTTTCGGTGCGTGATGAGCGCGTGGTAATCGCCGGAAGCGGGCCGCTCTTGTTGGCCAGTGCGGCTACCGCAAAAAAACACGGAGCATCGGTGCTACGCATCGCCGAGCAAGCTTCGCTCACGGCGGTCTCCGGTTTCGCTGCGCAACTGCCGCGCTGGCCGGCGAAATGGTTGCAGTCGTTCAGCTTGTTCAACCGTCATTACCGTGCAGCCACTCATGTAATCGCAGCCCTTGGCACTGACCGACTCGAAGGCGTACGCCTGCAACAGCAAGGCAAAATCGTCGAACTGGAATGTGATCGGCTGGCCTGTGGATTCGGCCTGATCCCGAATATCCAATTGGGTCAGGCGCTGGGTTACGCCATTGAAGGACAGGCGTTGGCGGTGGACATCTGGCAGGCCAGCAACCGCGCCGATCATTACGCAGCGGGCGAATGCACCGGGTTCGGTGGCAGTGAACTGGCCTTGGTGGAAGGTGCGATTGCTGGCCACGCCGCAGTGGGCGACGTTGTAGCAGCCCGCCAACTGTGGCCGCGCCGGGCACGCTGGCAGGGGTTCGCCAATGCACTGAATCAGGCATTCGCCCTCGACCCGCGACTCAAATCCCTGGTGCGCCCCGACACCTTGGTTTGCCGTTGCGAAGATGTGGCATACGCCGCATTGGCCGGGCACACGGACTGGCGTGAGGCCAAGCTGGCCAGTCGCTGCGGCATGGGGGCCTGCCAGGGGCGTGTGTGTGGCGGTGCGGTGCAGCATCTGTTTGGCTGGCAACCCTCAGCGCCGCGCCCACCGTTCAGCCCGGCGCGAATCGAAACTTTGATGTGCCTGGACGACACCCCGCCCGCGTGATGATCGCATCGGGGGTTTCGGCCACGCTGCCGAGCCACTATGATCCCGGGGGTCGACATCAGGCCCCCAACGCCATGTACCCCTCGCTCACCACGTTTAAACCCTGCGACTTGCCGACGCTGCTGAACAGTCTTCAGCCGATCGCGCCGCTGCTCGATACCCTGTCGGACGTGGTGTTTTTCATCAAGGATCGCGAGGCCCGTTACGCCTTCGTCAACCAGACCCTGGCCCGGCGATGCGGTTTCAAACACAGTGAGGAACTGCTGGGACGCACCGCTGAAATGGTCTTCCCGGAAAAGTTCGGCCCGCTGTACACCGAACAGGATCGACGGGTGCTCTCCAGCGGCCGGGTACTAGCCGACCAGTTGGAACTGCACCTGTATTTCGGCAACCAGCCGATCTGGTGCCTGACCCACAAACTAGCCCTCAAAGATGAACAAGGTCGCATCGTTGGCCTGGCCGGCATTTCCCGCGATTTGCAATCGCCACAATCCAGTCATCCTGCTTATCAGAAGCTCGCCGCGGTGGATTCGCATATCCGTGATCACTTTGCCCGACCTATCAGCCTTGCCGAGTTGACGGACATTGCCGGGTATTCGGTGGCGCAACTGGAGCGTCATTGCAAACGGGTATTCCAGCTCACACCGCGGCAGATGATTCACAAGGCACGGCTGGAAGAGGGTTCACGGTTGTTGTTGCATAGCGATTTGCCGATTACCGAGATTGCCTTGCGTTGTGGGTATACCGACCATAGTGCTTTTAGCCGGCAGTTTCGGGCGTTGACCAGTTTGTCGCCGAGTCAGTATCGCGACAATCAACACTGAACCTATAACATTCTCATGAGCCTGTCTGACACTGAGGCTATCGGTTTTTATGACACGGCGTGGATGGTGGTTGACGCGGCCAGGTTATTGATCTGCTGCATAGATGACAGATTGTGCAGTATCCAATGTAGTGGGACGACGAGTGAAGTAGGTATCACCCTCAACGGTGTGGATCTCATAATCCGTTTGGGGCGCAGTATGGCCCAATGCAACGGTATGCTTGATGATTTTCAGTACTCGCTGAAACATCACAGCCTGAGTACCGTTGCGGGTTGGTCCGGTGAGTACGCTCACATTTTGAAACCAGCCGTCGTTCCTTTTGTTCGCCACCAAGGTGTGGCTCAGCGCCTCAAAACGTTCCATGCGGGTAAACCCCCAGAGCGTCTGTTCCTTGACCGCCTTGCCCGGTGTGGCAGAACCAGTGAATACAAACAGGTTGATATCCGGATTGTCTTCGCAGAAGAAATCATAGGGTACCAGCCCGTCGACCATTTTCTGCCCAGATACAAATCCCTTTTTATGAACCAGAAACATGCCGACCTCCTCTCAATGGCATCACTCAGAAAATCAGCAAACGTTGAGTAAGCTTCAGTGAGAAGTCTACTGAGACAGTGCGTACAGGGCGGTCAAGGCAATGTAATTTCGTGTAAAGATCAAGCCCGATGGGGCAAACGAATATCCATGATCAACCCACCGGACGGCTCGTTGTACGCCGCAATAGTGCCGCCATGCACCTCTACCGCCCTGGAGGCGATTGCCAGTCCCAGGCCGAAACCACCGCTGTGCTCGCCGATACCACGCTCGAAGGGATGGAAAATGCTCTGCAGTCTGCTGCTTTCGACTCCTGGCCCCTGATCGATAATTTGTACGGTCAGGCTTTGTGTTGGCAGATCGACCGCGGCGCAGACCCGCACTGTACTCACCGACCGGGTATGACGCACTGCATTGCGAATGACGTTCTCGAAGCACCGATACAACAGCTCGCCGTTGACACGGCTGACGAAGGCCGGACAGGCCTGCAGACTGACCCGACAATTTTTTATCTTCGCCTCGAATTGGGCGTCCTCGACGATTTCCGCCAACAACTCGATGACATCCAGTGATTCACACTCGAAACTCTCGGGCCGGCCCTGTAAGCGCGCCAGGGTCAGCAGGGCCTCGATCAGCGTATCCATGCGTACCGACTCGCGCTCAATGCGCTCGATCATTTCCAGGCGAGTCGGGACCTGATGCAACAGCCCAATGGCGGCCTGCATGCGCGTCAACGGTGAACGTAGTTCGTGGGAGATGTCGTGCAACAGATGCTGCTGAGCCTCCACCAGTAATTTCAACTGGTTGGCCATTCGGTCACAGTCCTCGGCCAGGTCGACGATTTCATCGCGGCGCCTGCCCATCATCGGTTTGACCCGGGTATCGAAGTGCCCCTGCGCGACATCGCTCATCGCCCGCCGCAAGTAGGCCAACGGCCAAGCCAGATAGTAGGCCAGGTACCCGCTAAACAGCGCACTCATCACGGTGCCGACGATCAGCGGAGTCAAACGCCCGGGCCTGCCATTATCGTCACGACCAGGAGAACGAGAGGACCTGAGCGAAAGTGTGACCCCCTCTTTACTGATGAACGAGCGCTCATAAGTCGGTTGCGATACCGGTGAGCCGGCCAGCAGCTGGCCAGCAACGTCATATACGCCAATCGCCTGACCAGGAGGATGCTGCCACACCGCCAGGAGTTGCTTGCCCGATTCGATGCCAAATTGCTGCAGCAGCTGTTCCTCACTGACCAGGACAACCTCCAGATGAGGATCGCCGGGGCGGAAGTTTTCCAGGATCAGAATGCCCAGCCCGACAAAGAAGGTCAGGCTGGTAGCCAGCCAGAACGCCAGGAACAGTTTCCAGTACAAGCGGCTTGGTCTCATCATTCCGCGATCAACAGATAACCGAGGCCACGCACACTCTGAATCCACGCGCTGGTGTCGGGACGCGGCCCCAGTTTTTGTCGAATGCTGCTGATGTGCACATCGATGCGCCGGTCATAGCGGGTCAACGGATGCCCCAAGGCATTGAGCGACAGCTCCTGTTTGCTCACCACTTGTCCTGCCCGTCGGGCCAATTCTTCAAGCAAGCTGAACTCGGTACTGGTAAGGCTGAGCTCGCGCCCATGCCACCGAGCCTGACGCTTGCCCGGCCACAAGGTCAGAGTGCCGCTCTCGATGACTTCCATGGCTGGCGGGCTCATCGATCGCACCCGGCGCATGATCGCCCGCAAACGTGCCACCAGTTCACCCGGAGAGCTGGGCTTGGGCACGTAGTCATCGGCGCCAAGTTCCAGGCCGGTGATCCTGTCGATATTGTCGCCACGAGCCGTGAGCAAAACTACGGGCACCTGGCTGCTGGCCCGGATACGCCTGAGAACCTCGATACCTGACAGTCTCGGCATCATCACATCCAGCACCACAATGCCATAACGACCCGAAAGCGCCTGGTGTTCGCCCTCCTCGCCGGTGTGTACGGCAGTCGCCTCGAAGCCTTCTCTCTCCAGGTATTGGCAGAGCATTGCCGTCAGTTCCTGGTCATCGTCGACTAGCAATACGGAGATCATGGCGGGCTCTTGAGTGAACATCGTCGCATTATCTCTATTGCCCCGCGCACCGTCATCGTTTCAGTCCAACCTTTACCTAACTTGACACTTGGTTAACCGCACCAAACATCCCGCGCTTTTATGCTTGACGTCCACCCGCCTGGCCCCTGTGCGGTGACCCGTCTACGGCGAGTTATCCAGGCGTGCCTGCGCTGCTTGTCGATGTATCCTGGAACAACTTGATGAATTTTTCGCACCTTCTCTGCTCGGTTGCGCTGCTGCTCAATGCCACATTTGCGCACGCCCAAGGCTTCAAAATCTCCAATATTCGCGTCAATGGCCTCCAGCGGGTTTCCGCGGGTAGCGTCTTTGGTGCTTTGCCGTTGAACGTCGGTGAACAGGCGGATGATCGTCGCCTGGTGGAATCCACTCGTGCGTTGTTCAAAACCGGGTTCTTTCAAGATATCCAGCTGGGCCGCG
>NZ_JAHBDK010000075.1 GCF_019956415.1 Pseudomonas sp. GL-B-19 | reverse complement strand
AGTCGCGAAATCAGACGATGCAGTGTTTCAGGAAGACCGCAAACTCAGGTTTTACGACTGCTGCGCAGCCGAACGCAGGCTTCGCCAGCTGCTACGGATCGCGTTATGGCTTAACTGATCGGCATTAGGGCAAGCCCGGCTCCTACATTGGTTTTGTGAACACTGAAGATCAACTGTAGGAGCCGAGCTCGCTCGCGATGAACGATGACGCGGTCTTGCTGGACGCCCGCTAATGGCCAAGGCAGCATGAGCGCCTTCACCACCGGGGCTGACTCATGCGACGACTACCTTCACTGGCAGCACTGCGAACCTTCGAATGCGCCGCCCGCCACGCGCACTTCGGCCGGGCTGCCGTTGAGTTGTGTGTCACCGACAGCGCTGTCAGCCACCAAATCCGCCAACTCGAAGAACACTTGGGCGTTTCGCTGTTCATCCGCGAAGGCCGGCAGATTCGCCCGACCATGGCTGCCGGGCGGCTGATGCAAAGTTTGCAGCAGGCTTTTGAACTGATCGGCGATGCCTGCGATGAGTTGCGCGATCCGTCATCGCTGGCGGTGTTGCGTCTGGCTGTTACCGCCGAACTGGCCCAAAAGTGGTTGATGAGCCGCCTCACGGATTTCTACGCGCGCTATCCGCACATCACCTTGCACCTGTACGAACAACCGATCGATGCAACGGCGCCGGGGGAAGACATCGACTTGGCGATCACCTACGGCACCGGTCCGGTGGACAGTAGTGCGTACTTTGTCAGGCCATTGCCGGCATTGCAGTTCTTTCCGGTGTGCAGCCCCGGCCTGTTCAATCAGGGCACACTCAAAGCGCCCAGGGATCTGGCACGCCATTGCCTGCTGCACGATGACCAGGACGGCAAGACCTGGACTGCCTGGCTGACCAGCCATGCCGGTGACCAGCGCCCCGAGCGACAGTTGTATTTCGCACATGCCGGCCTCGCACTGGAAGCGGCAGCCCAAGGGCAGGGCGTGGCGATGGGCGATAACCTGACAGCACAGGAAGATTTGCTCAGCGGTCGTCTGGTCCGGCCGTTCACCTCCAGCATGACCGCCCTCGGGCAATACGCGCTGGTGTGCGAACGAGTGCGGCTGGAGCGTCCGGCGGTGGCGCAGATGCTGGAATGGTTCAACGATCAACTGATCGATTGATGAGTTGAATTCAACTGTTCCGAAATAATCGTCGTTGGCGAGCAAGGCGCCAGCAACCTTAGCCTGTGGTCATTCCAATCCCCGCTGATGAGGTTTGACCATGGCACGTTTGCTCGATTCAACCCCTAAACAAGACGGTTTCCGTTTGCCCGGCGAATTCGAAACCAAGTCCGGTTGCTGGCTCGGCTGGCCGGAGCGAACCGACGTGTGGCGCAATGGCGCCAAGCCGGCGCAGAAAGTCTGGGTGCAAATTGTCACCGCGATCTCGCACAGTGAACCGGTCACCGTTTGCGCCTCTGCCACGCAGTTCGCCACGGCCCGCCGCCAGTTGCCGCCGCAAGTACGTGTGGTGGAAATGACCTGCAACGACACCTGGTTCCGCGACAGCGGCCCGTGCTTCGTGGTGAATGACAACAGCGGTGAAGTGCGCGGTGTCGACTTCGAATTCAACGCTTACGGCGGTCTCGACGGTGGTTTGTACTACCCGTGGGACAAGGACGATCAGATCGCCAGCAAGGTTCTCGAAATCGAACGTTTCGACCGTTACCGTGCGCCGCTGATCGCCGAGCTGGGCGGGATCCAGAGTGACGGTGAAGGCAGCATCCTCACCACTGAGCAATGCCTGCTCAACCGCAATCGCAACCAGCATTTGGGCAAGGATGAAGTCACGCGACGCCTGACCGATTACCTCGGCGCCGAGCAAATCATCTGGCTACCTCGGGGCTGCAAATTCGACGAAACCGACGGTCACGTCGATGACCTCGCCTGTTTCGTGCGTCCCGGCGAAGTGGTGCTGCAATGGACCGACAACCGCGATGACCCGCAGTGGGAAATCTATCAGGAGGCCTACGACATCCTGCGCAGCACCCGCGACAGCCGTGGCCGCGAGCTGATCGTGCACAAACTGCCGCAACCGGACGTGCTGGAGTGGACCGCCGAAGAAGCCGAAGGCCTGGATCAGCAAGACAGCACGCACACGCGTCAGGCCGGGACGCAAATCTGCGCGTCGTACATCAACTACTACGCCGGCAATACATCGATCGTGGTGCCGTTGTTCGGTGACCGCAACGATCAGGCCGCCATGGCGACCCTCGCCGAGCTGTTCCCGCAGCACAAAATCGTCGGCATTGAAAACTCCCGGGAGATCCTCCTTGGTGGTGGCAACGTTGCTTGCATCACCATGCCGCAATACGCGGCGCCTGCCAGCAACAAAAAGGGAGTTTGAATATGGGCCTGCACAAACTGACTCAAGCGTTATTGCTGGTGCTTGCACCCCTGTGTGTGCAGGCCGCCGACACCGCCAAACCGGTGGTCAACCTGTACATCTGGGGCGAGTACCTGGCGCCGGATACGCTGACCAATTTCGAGAAGAAAACCGGCATCCATGTGGTCGCCGATCACTTCGATTCACTGGAAACCGTCGAGACCAAATTGCTGACGGGTCGCAGCGGTTATGACCTGGTGCTGACGGCGGGACAGCATTTGTCCCGGGCGATCCAGAGCGGCGCGATCCAGACGCTGGACCGCAAGCATACGCCGCATTTTCAAGGCGTCGGCGAGGAGTTCCGTCAGCACATGGCGGTGTTTGATCCGGGCAATCGCTACGCCGGCATCTATGCCTGGGGCACCACCGGCGTCGGCTATCAGGAAGAGGCGGTGAAGCAGCGCTTACCCGACGCGCCCCGGGACAGTTGGGCGATGCTGTTCGACCCCGCCGTGGTGTCGAAATTTGCCGGTTGCGGAGTCAGCCTGCTCAACGATCCCAACGAGGTGTTTGCGGCGGTCATGAAGTACATGGGCCTGGACATCAACCGCCAGAACCTCGATGACCTGAAGCTGGCCGAGCAGCAATTGGCGAAGATCCGCCCGTATATCCGCTACTTCGACAATGACTTGAACATAAGCGACCTGGCCAACGGCAACACCTGCGTGGCGATGTCGTGGAACGGCAACGTGGCGATCGCCGCGGGGCAGGCCGAGGCGGCGAAGAAACCGTTCACGTTGAACTACCGGATACCCAAGGAAGGCACCTTGATCTGGTTTGACGCCATGGTCATTCCCAAGGACGCGCCACACCCCGAGGCGGGGCTGGCGTTGATGGATTATCTGATGACGCCTGAAGTGATCGCGCCGATCACTGACACCATTCACTACGCCAACGCCATTACAGCGGCGGATGGCTTGATTGATCCGGCGATTCGCAATGACCCGGGGACGTATCCGTCGGAGCAGGTGAGGGCATCGCTGTATAGCAAGAACGACAATGGGAAGGTGTTTAACCGGGCGTTGATTCGGGCGTTTAGTCGGTTGAAGTCGGGGTTGTGATTGGCCTTGAGTAATGTGGTGAATGTGATTCCGCCATCGCGAGCAGGCTCACTCCTACAGGGGATTTGTGGACACTGGAGATCCAGTGTAGGAGTGAGCCTGCTCGCGATGAACGATAACGCGGTCTATCTGGTAGGCACCCGCCACAAATACCACGCCGCCACCGTCCGATACGGGCTCCACGCCACCCCGATCTCTACCATTTGCTTACGCGTCGGCTGCACCTCCAGCCCCTTCAGCCGGCGATACCCTTCACGCACGCCAAAATCATCGGCCGGCAGAATATCCGGCCGTTCGAGGCTGTAAATCAGCAGCATCTCAACCGTCCAGCGGCCGACCCCGCGCAAGGTGATCAAGCGCTCGATCAACGCCTCATCCTCCATCGCCAACGCCGTCGCATATTCCGGCACCACGCCGTCCAGCGTTGCTTGGGCAATCCCCTGAATGGTCGCGATCTTGCCCGCCGAAAACCCGCAACTACGCATCTGATCAAACCCGGTCGCCAGTATCTGTTCCGGCCGTGGGAATGCCACCGACGGAAACAGGGCCAGCAACCGCCCGACAATCGCATCCCCGGCCTTGGCGTGCAGTTGCTGATAGGCAATCGCCCGCACCAGCGACTCATACGGATCGCGAGCCGCATGGGGCTGGTGCAGGCACGGACCGATGGCCGCGATGTGGCGCGCCCAGTCTGCGTCGAGGGACGCTAAAAACCGGGTCGCCGGCAGATAGGGATCGGGCATGGCGATCAAGTGTTTCCGGTTGATTTCAGCAAGGCGTTAACTTCACCGTAAGTAAAAGCCTTGAGGTGGCTGCTATCGAGTTTGCCGGTCTCCAGAAAGCTCTTGGCCAGCCCGGCCATGGCGCCATACAAAAACTCGGCGATGCCCGAACCGGCACTCAAACGCCTCACGCCCAGTGCTTTCAATGCTTCAAGCGATGGCAACCCCGGCAGCCCAAGCACATTCACCGGCAACGTCGTGCCCTGGCACAACGCGGCGATTTCATACTCCGCCGAGACACCCGCGGCAAACAGCCCGTCGGCACCCGCCGCTTGATACAGCGCGGCGCGCTTGAGTGTTTCGGCGACGCGATCTTCGGCCGGCACCAATCCTCGCAGGTACACATCGGTGCGGGCATTTATGAACAGCTTCACATTGCGCTGATCAGCAACCTTGCGCGCCACCTCGATCTTGCGCACCAGCAACTCGGGCGCAGACGCACCGTCTTCGATATTGATCCCGACCGCCCCGGCGGCAATTACTGCCTCAATCACTTGGGCAACCCGCGTCAGGTCATCGGAATAGCCAGCCTCGACGTCCACGGTCAACGGCAACGAAATCACGCGGACGATGGACTCGACGGTCGATACCAGTCGTTCGAGGGGCAGGGCATTACCGTCCGCATAACCATGAGCCCAGGCCACCGCCGCGCTGCTGGTGGCGACGGCTTTGCAGCCCAGTTGCTCGACGATACGGGCCCCGGTGGCATCCGCGACGTTGGTGAGGATCAACAAGCCTTCGTGGTGCAGTTGGTGGAATTGTGTGTCCATCGAATGTCCTTCCTGATGACGGTTGAGGCAATCAGAACGCCAGTTGTTGGGTGACCAGCATCGCTGCGTTTTCCAGCCGGAGCAGAAACGCCTTGCGCGGTTGTCCTCCACCATAGCCGGTCAGCGAGCCATCCGCACCGATGACCCGGTGGCAAGGCACCACGATGGCCAGTCGGTTGTGCCCGTTGGCCAGGCCCACCGCCCGACTGGCACCGGGTTTGCCCAACAGCCTGGCGATGTTGCCGTAGGTGCTGGTCTTGCCGTACGGGATCTTCGCCAATTCACCCCAGACCTGCCGGGCGAATTCACTGCCAGGCAGGTGCAGCGCGACGGTGAACTCGGTGAGTTTGCCGGCGAAATACTGCGCCAGTTCCACCTCGATCTGCTGTAGATGCGCGTTGTGCCCTGGCGCGACCGCGTAGCCATATCGGTTCTGCAGTTCTTCGACTTCACGGGTCAACGCCGGACGGTCGAGGAATTCCAGCAGCACCAGTCCACGGCGCTCGGCCATGGCGATCATCGGCCCCAGTGGTGTGGTCAGTCGAGTGTAGAGCAACGGTTCACTCTGCGCGGCTCGGCCCGGGGTGATGTGGAACGACTTTTGAAAGGCGTCACGGAAACCGCTGAGGGATTCATATCCCGAGTCGAATGCCGCGCTGTCGATGGAATCGCCCTGTTTGATCCCGCCCAGCGCCATGCCGAGACGGCGCGTGCGCAGCCAGGCGTGAAAGGTCATGCCCAAATGCTGCTTGAACCAGCGCCGCAGTTTCAACGGCTCGATGCCCTCGGCCAGCAACTGGGTGTCGGTCCAGCGCTGCTCGGGATCGGCATTCACCGACTTCAGCAGCGTCTGTACCCAGTCGGGCGCGATGGCCGCAGCGTCCAGCGGCTTGCAGCGCAGACACGCGCGATAACCCGCTGCCAGGCATTCATCGGCGTGCGCAAAGAACTCGACGTTCTCTGGTTTTGGCGAACGCGCCGTACAGCCGGGACGGCAAAAAATCCCGGTGGTTTTCACGGCCGTGAAGAACACCCCCTCGTAGGCAGTGTCGCGTTCGAGCATGGCGCGAACCATTTCAGCATGGGGCGGCAGTAAAGCGGTCTGTATGTTCATGGGCTGAGCATAAAACCCTGTGGGCGGTGTCTCCACCGGAAAATCGACAATGAATTTTTGTGGCTCTGGACTACAGTGATCGGGTTACTGATCAGGCAGCCAAACAGGGAGTGATTTCATGCAACCGTTTACGATTCAACACATCGATCACATCGTGCTGCGCGTCCAGGACCTGGAGCGAAGCATCACGTTCTACGCGCAGGTGTTCGGCGCTGAACTGGTCAAGCGCCAAGACAATCTGGGGCTGGTGCATCTGCGTGCCGGGACCTCCATGATCGACCTCGTCAGCCTGGACGGTGAACTCGGGCGCAAGGGCGGTGCCGCCGCCGGGCAAGAGGGGCGTAATCTCGATCATGTCTGCCTGCGCATCGAGCCCTTCGACGAAGCGGCACTCATCAGCCACTTGCAGTCGTTCGGTCTGGCGCCTGAGAAAGCGGCCACACGCTTCGGCGCCGAAGGCTATGGCTTGTCGCTTTATTGCTTTGATCCGGATGGCAATCAGGTCGAGCTCAAAGGGCCGTCCACGTAAAACACTACTGATCAGCCTTAGGTAGCCTGAAGTTGCTCGCGTAAAAATTCGATAAATCGTCGGGTTTGTTGGAGGGCCTGTTCTTGAGAAGTGCGGAGCGAATGGCGAAAACATCCATGCCATACGCTCCAATGGTGCCTGCCGTCATTATTGGCTGGAGCGAACGGCCCCTCCATCAATCAACAAATTCTGCCCGGTCAGGTAGCCCGCATGGCTGCTGCAAACGAAGGCACACAGCGCACCGAACTCCTCGGGTGAGCCGAAGCGTTTGGCAGGAATTTCGTGACGGCATTCGTCAAGGAATACCTCACTGTCTTGCCCCGACTCTTGGGCGGCCGCGACCAGGTTGTCACGCAGTCGATCGGTATCGAAGGAGCCCGGTTGCAGGTTGTTGATCGTCACATTACGACTGGCAATGTTTTCTTGCCGGGCAAGCCCGGCGATGAACCCCGTCAGACCACTGCGCGCGCCATTGGACAGACCCAGGCTTTCGATAGGGGACTTCACGGCACTCGACGTGATGTTGATGATTCGGCCAAATCCACGTGCCGCCATACCGTCTACCGTTGCCTTGATCAACTCGATCGGGGTGAGCATGTTGGCATCCAGCGCCTTGAGCCAGGCGTCGCGGTTCCATTCGCGGAAATCCCCGGGAGGAGGGCCTCCAGCGTTGTTGATCAATATATCGAAATGCTCATGGGCCATGAGCGCTGCCGCCCGACCCTCAGGCGTCGAAATGTCTCCGGCTACGGCGATGACAGTCACTTCAGGATTTATCGCTCTGAGTTGACGGGCTGTTTCATTCAGCGTCTGTTCGCCCCGTGCAGTGATCACCACGTTCACGCCTTCGTGGACCAGTGCCTGTGCGCAGGCTTTGCCCAGACCTTTGCTGGCGGCGCATACCAGCGCCCAGCGTCCTGCTATTCCTAGATTCATGCGGGTTTTCCTGAAAGAAGTAAGCTCAAAAAATGTAGTTGCCTATTCATGCAAGATCCACCGTTGCAGACCGGTTTGGCGATGGCGCATCGATTCCCATAAAGCGCCGCACTCGCTCTCCTTCGGCATCGCATCGTATGGTTTCAGGCGCGGCATCGAGTTGAATATTGCCGTTCTCCATGAAAATCACCCGGTCGGAGATCGACATGGCGAAGTCCATTTCGTGGGTCACGATCAGCATGGTCATGCCTTCCTTGGCCAGGTCGCGGATCACATTCAGCACGTCGTTGACCAGTTCCGGGTCGAGGGCTGAGGTCGGCTCGTCGAACAGCATGATCTGCGGCTCCATCGCCAGAGCCCGCGCGATCGCCACGCGCTGTTGCTGCCCGCCGGAGAGTTGATGCGGGTACTTGTGGGCATGGGCCAGCAGGCCGACCTTGTCCAGCAGCGCATAAGCGCGATGTTCACTCAGCTCGCCCGGCTGGCCGTGGTAACGCGGCGCCAGAGTGACGTTGTCGAGAATGGTGCGGTGCGGGAACAGGTTGAAGTTCTGGAACACCATGCCAATGTGCCGCACGCCTTTGCGCAAACGGGAGCTATCGGGTTTGTCCGAAGCTTCGATGAATTTTTCGCCGAACAACAGAATGTCGCCCGTATCGATGGTTTCCAGGCCGTTGACCGTGCGAATCAGCGAAGTCTTGCCGGAACCGGATGGGCCAATGATCGAGACAACCTGGCCGTATTCGACATTCAGGTCGATACCCAGCAGCACTTTGTGCGTGCCATAGCTCTTCTGGATGTTCTTCAGTTGCAGGATAGGCGTCGCGTTGTTGCCCGCTGCTTTGCGCGCACTGTCTGGCAAGGCTTCGGCGCAGGCCTTGAACTTGGCCACGGCGGCGTCATCGAGTGTGTGCGGCTTGCGGAAGTTCAGGTCCAGGTAGCGCTCCAGACGCTGCAGGAAGTAGCCAAACACGGTGACGATCAACACGTAGTAGACGCCTACCGCCGCCAGGGTTTCCATGACCAGGAAGTTGGTGGCATAGAGGCGCTGGCCGACAGTGAGAATTTCCGTCAGGGAGATCACCGACACCAGCGAGGTCAGTTTGACCACGGTGATGTATTCATTGATCAACGTGGGCAGCGAGATACGGAAAGCCTGGGGAATCACGATCAAGCGCTGCATGCCGAACAGGCCGACACCCAGCGCGCGCCCGGCTTCTTTTTGGCCCTTGGCCACGGAGATCAGACCACCACGGTGGATTTCCGCCATGTACGCCGCTTCGGTGACCACCAGGGCCAGCAAGCCAGAGTAGAAGGGGTTGGACAGTATCGGTCCACTGCCGGGAAACAATTGCGGCAAGTTGTAGACGAAGACCACCAGCACCAGCAACGGGATGCTGCGGAAGAACCAAATGTAGACCGCTGCGGGAATACGCAGCAAAGGCGACTGGGACAGCTTGGCCGTGGCCAGAACAAAACCCAGCAGCATGCCGATGAACCAGGCCAGGGCACTGAGCTGGACCACCGTGACGCAGGCACTCCAGAAGTCTGGCAGGGAGAACAGGGAGAAGAAATACGACCAATCAAATTGCATAGGGCACCTCGATCTGCCGCCCCGATGCAGGGGAGGCAGATGACCAAACTACAAGGACACGTTCTTAGTTGGCAGTCGGTTCTTCCAAGGCATATTTCTTAAGAATAGCGGCGTACTCACCACTCTTCTTGGTCTCCTCGAAGGCCTTTTGCACCGCCTGGAAGGTTTCTTCGTTACCTTTCTTGACGAAGATGCCCAAGGTTTGCTGATAGATCGGGTGATCGGTGGTGATGACTACCCGGCCGTTGGTCTTTTCCGCGATCAATTTTGCGGCGCCGGCGATTTCAACCTGGGCCTGAATGTTCTTGGACAGCAGAGCCTGGGTTACTTCAGGCGCCGAGGGGTACTCACTGACGGTGATGGCGCCTTTGTTGTTCGGCACGCAATATTCATCGGATAATTTCCTGAATTCCTTGACCCAGGTAGTGCCCTGTTCCAGACCCAATTTCAAACCGCACAGGTCTTCAGGTGTTTTCGCATTGATCTCGCTGCCCTTGGGCACCATGACCGCGGCACCGGTGTTGGCATAGGCGATGGTCTGGGCCTGAGTCTGGCGCTCCGGCGTGATGTACATGCCGGAAATGACCGCGTCGTACTTGCCGGAGTTAAGGCCCAGGATCAGGCTCGGGAACTTGGTGTCGACGAATTCCACCTTGGCGTTCATGTGCTTGGCCAGTGCCGCTGCTATCTCGGGGTCCGAGCCCACCACGTTTTTGTCCTTGTCATAGGACTCGAAAGGAGGGTAAGTGATTTCCATGCCGACCTTGAACGTGTCTGCCGCGGCCATGCTCACCGAGGCACCGAGCATACCGGCTGCCAATACAGCCAAGCTCAACAGGTTCTTTTTATTGTTTTTCATTTTTTACTGACTCCGGCGTAGGTAAGGGTGTAGATGAAAACTTCAATCAGGACGGTTGAGCCTGATTTTTCAAATGTCCGAAACTGGCGGGCTTGCGTGCCTTGCCTGGCAGTTGAACTTCCCCATTGGCCACCCTCGCGCGCAGGTATTGATAAGTCTGCAGTGCCTGGCCATACATGTGTTCGCCGATCGTGATTTCTTCGTAGTCCTTACTTGCCTGGGCGAACCCGGGAAGCGGTTTGATCTGGGTGTGGTAGTCGCAGGCATAAAACAGTGGAAAGGAATAACGCTCCTCGCTCACGCTGCGAACCCGGTGTGCAGTGGCAACGAATGCGCCTGCTGTCATCACTTCCAGCATGTCACCGATGTTCACCACAAAGGCATCGGCCATCGGTGGTGCATCGATCCATTGGCCAAGATTGTTCATGACCTCAAGGCCTGGTTTGTCGGCCAAGAGGATGGTGAAACACTCATAGTCAGTATGGGCGCCAAGACCCGGTGCGTCATGGGCGGCACCGTCGAAGGGGTAGTGGATCAGGCGCAGCTTGGACGGCGGACGGGTGACCAGGCTGTCGAAATAGTTTTCTTCCAGCCCCAGGGTCAGGGCAAAGCCGCCGAACAGGCGCTGGCCCAAGGCGAAGATCGCTTCATAGTAGGCCTGAACCGACGCCTTGAAACCTGGCAACTGCGGCCAGTCGTTGGGCCCCAGCAATGGGGTGTTGGCCAGCACCAGCGGGTCATCAGCCGGCACTTCGAAGCCGACGTCGAAGGCCTCCTTGTGGTCCGGCTTGCCTTTGGAATAGACCTCTTCGCCTTCGGGTACAAAGCCCTTGTGGGTTTGCGAAGTGCCGATGTAATGCCGCATCTTGGTGTCGAGGGGTTGGTCGAAATAGTCCTTGGCAGCCTTGCGCAGGTTGGCGATCAGCTGCGGGTCGATACCGTGATCGGTGATATAGAGGAACCCGACCTCGCTGGCAGCGCGCCCCAACTGTTCGGCCACGGCCAGGCGATGTTCCAGTTCAAAGCTGAGCAGACCGGCGATGTTAACTACCGGGATGCTGTTGAAATTGGCTTTGTGTGTGTCAGTGCTGGCGCTGTTATTTTTATTGTCAGGCATGACGCATCGGCTCCCTAAGGATTGCTTGAGTGGTGGAAGCGGCTGAAGTGTTGCCGCTCGGTCTGGCCCATCCACACGTTCAATGACCACAGGTCGGCAACGGGTACATTGGTGAAGGGCAAATGATGCAGGTAGCCGTCAGCGCCGAATTCCGGGGTCAGGGTGCTGATCTGGTAACCGCGGGCTTGCTGCGAGCGCCAAATGCTTTCCCAGTGCTGCTGATGGAAGGCCAGTTCTTTTGCATATTCGGGAGCCGCCGGGTGCGGAACCTGCGGGCCCTGGTCGTAACCGACCCGGGCCTGGATATGGTGAACCCGCTCGATGAAGGCGCTCAGGTCATCGGCCGGGTCGTTCAATAGACGCTCGCAGGTCACGACCCAATGGCTGATGTCACTGGTGAACAACAGATCGGGCAGCTGCCGGATCAACTCCAGCGTCACCCACGGGTTGAACAGCGACCGCGAGCGGTGGGTTTCGAAACTGCAGACCTGGCCATGTTTACGCGCCAGTTCCAGCGCTTGGCCAAAGAACTCCACTTGTTGTGGCAGGGACCAGCGATCATTACCCGCCAGCACGTTGACGAAGCGCGGGCCAAGTTCGCCGGCCCAGGCGAGTTTCTGCTGCAGGTCATTGAGGTGAATGGCAGGTGTTGCCGACTGGTCTGGCAGCACGTCGTACGCGGTGAAGACTGTGCTGATATAGCCCAGGCGATTGGCCTGGAGGAAGGCGCCGAACTCAGCCCGTTCACGGGCGTCCAGAGGCAGGCGTGCTTCCATGCCATCAAAGCCCGCCTGCAGCAGCTCCTCGAGCGCCTGGGCCTTGCTGGCGGTGTAACCCCACAGCGTGCGAAAAATTTCCAGCTTCATCGGTAATCCTCAAAAAACTCTGGGCGCAACCTGAGCCCACCCAGCGATGCCGTGGCGGGTTCGCTGTGGTGCCGATGTTAGGCATAGGCTGCGGCGTGAAAGAATCTGAAAGTTCAAATGAATACTTCAGACTTTCTTCAACAAATAGCTACCTACGTACACAGTGTTAGAGGTGGGGTTTTTTCGGTGGGTAGGCGTCTACGCTGACCAATAGCGAGAGTCGCCAGCATTATGGAATCATTTAGATCCATCCAAACAACACCCGGCGCTATGACGTGGATTTTCCATCCAGCGCAAGCTGATGGTCAGCTTGGTCTGAAGTCGGCCGTGGGCCAGACGCGACATTGGGCCAAATTCTTCGTTATATGGGCTGGGTGAAAGAGCATCTTGCGGGCGAGAACAACGTGTACGGCGTCATCGTTGCGTCAGATATCAACCAGAAACTGCGGTACGCCGCAACGCAGGTTCTAGAAAATCGATAAGCAGTACGATCAAGCGGGTGCCGCCTGCGCCGAGCTTTGTTGAATGAAACGGTCAATCAACCACCTCGCGGCGGGGCCCGGTGGTAAATCCGTGCGATAGATGACGTCGAAGGGATATTTTCCGCTTTTGTATTCCGGCAGGTTCAGCTTCACGAGTCGGCCGCTGTCCAGATCTTCCTGGATCATAGGGGCGGGCATGTTCCCCCAGCCAATGCCTTCACGCAGCAGCATGTGCTTGGCCCCAAGGTCCGCTAGCCGCCAGGTGCGGTTACTGAGAACGGCGAAATCCTTGTCCTTGGTCAGAAGTGAGCGGTCAGACAGCACCAGTTGAGTGGACTCTCGCCCGGCACCCGGAACATTAGAGTCGCTTGAGGCCAGTGGATGATTCGGGGCTGCCACCGGAATCAATTCGACACTGCCGACGCCAATTCTTTCGATACCGCTGATTCCCTCATTCATTGGCCCACTCACGCCGACTATCGCGCCGCGGTTGATCACCAGATCAGTGACAGCCCCAAGCGCTTCCATGTGCAGGTGGAGTGCGACCGTGGGGAATTCTTCTCGAAAGGATTTGAGGGCGTCCACCACACGTTCGGCGGGAAGCATCACATCGAGCACGACGTGAACTTCGGCTTCGAGTCCTTGCAGCAGGCCTTTGACCTTGGCGCGCAGTCCATGGATACCGTTGGCGATTGTTCTGGCTTCGACCAACACGGTGCGCCCCGCATCGGTAAGTTGGGGTTTGCGTGTTGTCTGGCGATCAAACAGCGATACACCGAGCTGCATTTCCAGGTTGGCGATTGAGTAGCTGACGACCGAGGTGGCCCGATGCAGTTTTCTGGCGGCCGCTGCAAAACTGCCGACCTCCACGACCGTCAGAAACACACGCAGTTGGTCCAGTGTTGGTGTTCCGGGGTCAGAGATCATGCCTGTTTCCTTGAGCGTAATGGCCGATATTAGCCCGCAGAGTGGCGGGTCGCAGAGCGGTTCATCTACAAGCCGGTGGTCGAGATGGAATGAAGCTGGCAGATGGAAGGTCTGGGGATGTCTTGCCTATTTTATCGAATCTAATGATCTAAATTAGCCAGCTATTCAGATTAGCTGACGAGGCGCAGGATTTCTTCACTAGGGCGGTTCATGTCGAATCGCACCCAATTGAAGGAAATGTCCCCCATGACTACTTCTGCAAACATCGCTCAATCAGCCACCTCTGAACATAGCCATTCCAACGTGACACAGGCCTCGGCCTCGTTGATCGGTCGCATTCTGCTCAGCGCCATCTTCATCCTCTCCGGATTTTCGAAGCTCGCCGCTCCCGCCATGATGGTCGGTTACATCAGCTCCGTCGGGCTTCCATTTCCCCAGTTGGCGCTGGCGCTGGCGATCATTGTTGAAATCGGTGGTGGCCTGGCTCTGATCGCTGGTTACCGCACCCGCACCGTCGCCGCCGTCCTGGCGCTGTTCAGTGTGTTTACCGCCTTGGCTTTCCATAGCGCACTGGCCGATCAAAACCAGTTCATCCACTTCTTCAAGAACATAGCGATGGCCGGTGGCCTGTTACAAGTCGTGGCCTTCGGTGCCGGTCGTTTCAGCCTCGACGCTCGTCGTCGTTGATGCCTCGCGCTGCGAAGGCCGGTTCCCTCGCAGCGCAGTGTTTGTCTCCCGTCCTTTCAATAGTCGAGGTCTCCATGAAAGCCATACGTGTGTACGAATACGGCAACCCTGAAGTGTTACGCCTGGATGAAATGGCGGACCCGGTGCCCGGTGAAGGTGAGGTTCTGATCGATGTCGCCGGAGCCGGGGTCAACCCGATTGACTGGAAGATCCTTTCCGGGGCGATGAAAGCATTCATCCCACTGCCGCTGCCTTTTACACCCGGGGTTGAAGTGGCCGGTACTGTTGTCGCGCTGGGGAAGGGCGTCACTGAGTTCAGCATCGGCGATGAAGTGTTCGGCTTCATCAATATCGTCGGTGGTTATGCGACCAAAGCGGTTGCCCAGGTTTCAAAACTGGCCTTGAAGCCTCGTACGCTTAGTGCACTCCAGGCCAGTGCTGTGCCCGCAACTGCTTTGACGGCATGGCAAGCGCTCACTGAACATGCAAGTGTGCAACGGCGCCAGAAAGTGTTGATCCACGCCGCAGCCGGTGGCGTGGGCAGCATGGCCGTGCAGATTGCCAAATACTTTGGCGCTGAAGTCTACGCAACAGCCTCTGCACACAATCATGCCTATCTGAAAGACCTCGGTGCTGATTACACCCTCGACTATACGACTCAGGCATTTGATGAGTGGGTGTCTGACGTCGATGTCGTACTGGATCTGGTTGGCGGCGAAACACAAACCCGTTCGTTTGCGGTACTGAAAAGAAACGGCGTGTTGGTATCGCCTGTGAGCCTGCCGAACATGTCGCTGGCAAATGACTATGGTGTGATCCCCGCAAATTTTGCTACCCGCTCGGATGGCCGGCAGCTCGCGCTCATTGCTGAACTGTTCGACAAGGGACACCTCACGGTCGATGTCGAGGCATACCCCTTGGCTGATGCGAAAGGGGCGATCGAGAAAAGCATGAGTCGTCATTTACGGGGCAGGCTAGCCCTCGATACAACGAAGTAAGCGCTGGGCCCGTTATCTGCCACCTCATCCGGGATGTGCGTGTTCACCTTGGCTGTGGTGGCGTTCTTTTCTCCGACTCTCCTGTGAGCAGGCCAATTCTGACAAGGACTTACTTCGCTCATTCAGATTTAAACATCGGAAATCTCTGATGGTAGTTATTTTTTGGCTGTTTCTATACTGGCCCCCCCACTCAAAGGTTTAAGCATCACAACGGTTACGCACGTAGCTATGCAGTTGAAGTGACTGCTGGCGGCTGAAAAAATCATTCTCGGCTGGAGAGTTTTCCTGGAGGGCGATAAAAACAAGAAAGCTGTAAATCAAATCTGAATAAGCTATTGGTGTCTGGCTTGTTCGGGTTTTGAGTATCTGCATTTTGCTTAGTTGAATAATAAGAGCAGTGTTCAAATCGACTCAGACGGTTTGATGCTACAAATCTTCTATAGCTATTAATCAGAGCCTGAAAAATGAACTTCTATGAACTCATCGGTTATGACCGTGACGGAACTGTTCGTGAACTTGATACGGCGCTAAACAAGGGGACTTTAACCACCAGGGATGTGACGTTTTCAGCGCTTGGTTTTAATGCTCCAGGCTGGATTGCAGCCTCTTCGATGTCGATTCTTTACTCAATATCGGGCCACCATGCTCCGCTGGCCATTTTAATTGCGTACTTCTTTCCAATGTTGGTCATGGCTTTCTGCATGATCTCCCTCACTCGACAAGCACCGTCGGCAGGCGGAGTGTTTACCTTCACGTCGCGGTTTCTCCATACCAGCGTCGGGACCATTCTCGGCTGGGCGTACGCTGTTGCCTGCACGGCAGTGATGGCCATGTGCGCAATCATCGGAACCGAATATATCCAGGCGCTGATCCCGGCACTGGCGGGTCCGCTTAACGCCAAATTGATCGGGACGGGTATGGTTCTGATCTTCCTGGCCATTTCCTGCAAGGGCGTCAATGCCACCGCCAAAATCGCCAGCATCTTTCTGATTTTCGAGATCAGTGTTGTTGCCGGGCTCGGGTTGATGGGCATCATCAACCCTCAGGTTCCCGATTTGTCGGTTATGTCCATGTATACGCTGGAAGGCTCGGGTGGCTGGTCAGCAATCGGGCCAGGGGTCCTGTTCGGAGTATGGATGCTCGCCAACTTCGATTCTGCGATCAACTACATCGAGGAATCGCGTATTCCCGTTCGAACCGTACAACGCTCCATGTTGCTCGTTCTGACCTCCGCCTTTGTTATTTACACCCTCGCGGCTATCGGCTGGCAGTACGCCGTGCCTGTGGAGAAATTGGCGGCAATCATTGAGGACGGCAACGGTGGGCCAATCGCAGCGGTCGCGAACGTTTACTTGCCACCGGCCATGGCCTGGATTGCATTGTTCGTCGTGATAACTTCGGCATGTGCCGGTATGCAAATCTCTTCGAGTGCGGCGGCGCGTACGCTCTATCGAATGAGTGAAGAAGGGCATCTGCCAGTAGCGCTTAGCGCCGTTAACAAAACAAAATCGCCGTGGCTCGCCAGCGTTATCGTCGCGGCCGTCGCTATTTCCCTGCTCTGGTGGAAACCGCTGGATAAGATTGTCTGGTACTACGATGTCGTGACTATCACGCTGGTGATGTCCTACATGGCGGCTATCGCAGCCTTTATTGTCATGACTTTCCGACGTCAGCGTTTCGGCATCGCGTTAGCACTGTCGATCCCTGCGGCTCTCGCCATCCTCGTTCTCGGATACATCGGTTATACCGCCGGCGCTAATCCAGTTTCGCCAGAGGACCAATACACGGCCTGGTACCTTGGCGCGCTGACGATCCTGTCTGGGGCGCTGATTCTGGTGTGGCAATCGCGTGTCTCCAGGCGCCCCGTGCTTTCCAAAGCGCAAGAGTCCTGATTTCCACGCGCGGCGTTCATTTAAAACATCATGGGTGAATTTATGAAACGTGTTGTCGTTATTACTGGAGCTGGAAAGGGCATAGGGCTGGCAATCGCCAAACGTTTTGCTGCAAGTGGCGATCATTTGGTACTCAATTACTTCGACACCAAGGACCAACTGGACCCCGTGCTACGTATTGCCGAAGAGAACGGTGGCGATGGGATCACTGTTCAAGCGGATATCAGTAATCCCGAAGCCGCAGCCGCAATCATCCGGGAGGCGGAGAGTCGCTACGGAAGGGTCGATATTCTTGTCAACAATGCCGGGAGACTGGTTTCGGCGACAGTAGAGCAAACGACCTGGGCGCAGTGGGAGCAGATGATCAGTACCAATCTCGGGGGGACCTGGGCCTGCATGCAAGCCGTGTTACCGGGCATGTTGGCACGCGGTCAGGGGCGGATTATCAACATCAGTTCCGAGCTGGGGCTGATTGGATTTCCGACCTACGCCGCGTACTGCGCATCCAAGGGCGGGGTGATTGCGCTGACAAAAGCGGTTGCCAAGGAAGTTGCCCCCCGAGGTGTATTAGTCAACTCGGTAGCGCCGGGGCCGATTGAAACAGACATGCTGATCAACGACACGATCGAATACAACGATGAGACCCGCGCGACCCTTCCATTGAGGCGTTTTGGCAAACCGGATGAAATCGCGGCCATGGTCGAGGCCCTGGCCGGGCCCGCGGGTGACTATATGGTTGGACAGATCATCAGCCCCAATGGCGGCGCTGCGATCTAGTTGGGTATCTCGAAGTTTAACTTCACTGAGTCATTAATTTCCCAGTCAAGTAAGTGGCTCTTATTCTGCTAATAACAAGAAGGATACAAAATGAGCGCTGTAATGATTACCGGTGGTTTAGGCTATGTGGGCAGATACCTGACTAAAAAGCTCAGCGAGCAAGGCGTCAAAGTGGTGAGTTACAATCGTGACTACTCCGAAGCCAAGTCTGAATTCATGACCCCTGTACAGGGGGAGTTATTCGATATACCCAGGATTGTCAGAACTATCCAGGAATATGGAGTTGATCGTGTCATTCACACGGCGGCCATGTCACATCCCGACTTGTCCATAGATCTGCCCATTACGACGGTGACGGCGAATATCGATGGCACAATCCATTTGCTTGAAGCAATGCGATTGGCGGGAATCAAAAAGTTAGTAAACTTTTCTTCGGAAACGGTGTATGGGCATTTCGAGGGCGTGATTAATGAACAAACACCGACTTACCCAACGACACCCTATGGTGTAACCAAGGTTGCCACCGAGCACTTTGGCCGAGTCTACAATGACCTTTATGGCATGGAAGTCATCTCACTGCGAATTGCGGAAGTGTATGGCCCGGAAAATAAAATGCCGCAAGTTCTCAGGGATATCCTTAAAACCGTCCATCGTGGTGAAGCATTTACCTTGCCTTCCGGCGGAGATCATCGGTTCCACTATATTCATGTGGAAGACGTTGTGCGTGCCGTCCTGATGGCGGCCGAAACCAGAGATCTGAAAGGCGGAGTCTTTAACATTGCCGGTGATCGCTCCTGGACGCTGCATCAAGCCGTTGAAATTATCAGGAAAATTATTCCTGATGCGCGCATCGAAGTTGGCGATGGTTATTGGCATCTCGATCGCCATGGGGAATGGGATCTCAGTGCGGCCGAGCGGGAGTTGGGCTATCGAGCGCAATGGTCGCTGGAAAAAGGACTCACGCATTATTCCAATTGGTTGCTCGATCACGAGTATTGATAGGGGGCTGGGTCGCTGTTGTTGGTGATTCATTAACTTTTAATATCAACGGGTGATTAAGCATGATTGCGAATCCTATTGTCTGGCCAAACGGTGCACGCTGCGCTGTAGCCTTTACCTTTGATATGGATGCGGACAGCATTCTGCATGTGGCGCACCCCAAAGATTCCGCGACACGGGTTGCCAGTATTTCCATGCTGCACTATGGACCGAAAGTGGCCATTCCAAGGATTTTGGAAACCTATCGGCGCTTCGAAATTAAACAAACGTTTTTCATCCCGGCCTGGTGCATCGAACAATACCCCGAGGCCATTGAGGCGATCGTCGAAGGTGGGCACGAAATTGCTCACCATGGCTACATACATGAACATCCAAACGAGCTGACCCGGGAAGAAGAAGCTTATTGGCTCGATCGGGGTTGCGACACCATCAAGCGCTTCACCGGCCAGGCACCGCGAGGCTGGCGGGCTCCCCTCTACAATATGTCAGAGCACTCGGCTGACCTGCTGATCGAGCGAGGCTTCAGTTATGACGCCTCTTTGATGGGGGATGACGTGCCTTACCTGTTGCGCACGGGTGTGGGCGAGCTGGTGGAGCTTCCATCCAGTTGGGCGCTGGATGACTGGCCTCAGTACATGCACAGCATCGACCTTGATTTTCAGATGCCGATTCAGTCGCCGCAACGCGCCGTCGAGGTTTTCAAGGCCGAGTTCGATGCAGCCTGGGAGTATGGCGCTCTCTTCGTACCGGTCTGGCATCCTTTCCTTTCCGGTCGTTTGTCACGATGGCATGAAGTGTCGAAGTTGATCGAATACATGATGGCCAAAGGTGATGTCTGGTTTGCACGAATGGATGAGATCGCCGCGCATGTCCAGCGCAGTGTAGCCACGGGCGCCTATAAACCACGGATTGATAAGCTGCCTTATTATCAGGGACCGGTTAAAGCGGCCATCAGATAAAACAAAAAACCCTGTAGGAGCGGAGCTTGCTCCGGGCGGCGTTCCGACGAAAGCGGTAGCACATTCAACATGGATGTTGGCTGACACATCGCCATCGCGAGCAGGCTCGCTCCCACCCGGATTTCGATCGACTGACGTAGCGAGAGAATTCCTCTGTCTCGCTGGCGCTTAAACAACAAAAATCCTGCCTGTTTAAACGAAGCCTCCTGTTACCACCCAAAGGCTACAACGCCTTGCGTCATCGCCTACGGGTAAGACAGAATCCGCCGGCTTGTGCGACTGTTGGGCCGGCTATATCGTTTCCCGGTCACTGAAAAACAGTGATCGGGTTTGGTAGCCCGTCTGCAATATAGTCGTATGGCGACACCTTATGCAGTCTCTTTTTTGGGGCTCGGCTATATATGGTGGTCATGCGTGGGGCTCCTTTGTGAGCGCCGGGTTTCCTATTGCAGCCGGTCTACCAACCCGCGTATGGCCGCCACCCTCGTTTGGTAGCAAGGGTTATGGCTCCTTCAAATCTGCAGTAGGAGTTTCACTATGATCAAACCAACACCCAACCCACCGGAAACAGATCCGGCATCGCCCTACGAATCCCTCGATTCCAAAAAATTCCATGAAGCGGCCGAACGCGCCCTCGACCATTACCTCAACCCGGCGGCCCAAATCATGGGCAGCACCCACGAACCCGAACCCATGTTCCTCGCCAACCCGAAGTACGACACCGAATCCCTGCTGGCCAACGCCAGCGAATCACTGGGATCGGCCACCACCATGCTCAGCAATTTTGCGGCGCTACTGGAGAACTCACACCGCAAGACCCTGCTGGGTATTACGCAAGTGGTCATGTTGGGGGAGTTGGCAGTGAATCAGGCGTTGGATAACGTCGAGCTTAAGGAGTAAACACAGACCCTCTGTGGCGCAGGGCTAGCTCGTCGCCACAGAGGGAGAGGTAGTAAGTCCGCATGTGCGTGCGCTAAAGCCACGTATTCACCACCCGCCGATCCAGTTCCTCCCAATCCGCCATGCCCAGCACTCGCGTGGTGTTCAACCCGCGCAAATAGCCGCGCAACTGATTGGCGGTGGCCCGCACAAGCTCCGAGTCAGGCGTGTTTTCGCACAACAGTACGGTTTCGTACTCGACCAGGTACTCGGCCACCCGGTCACGGAAATCGGGTAAAACGGCGTCGCGGATCAAGTCAAAAGTCCTCAAGGAGAGATCCTCATCAATCTTTTCCAGTTGTAATCGGGTGCGTATCCGTCTGCACGGCGCGCAACTATTGCCGGGAGTAATAGTGACCATTACGAAACGCAAGTTCTGCTTTGTCGACGATAGTCGGAAAATCGCCTCCATTGATGAACCGAACCGTTTATTTTCAGGATGAGACTGATGCGCCCTTTATTCGTGCCTGCCATGGTGTTTGCCCCTTTGTTGCTCGCCGGTTGTGCCTCCGCGCCGAATGCGCCGACCCTGACCTTGCAGACCAGCAAGACCCCTGCTCAATACGCCGACTGCGTCGTGCCGAAATTGCAGGGCAGTGCGTTGAACCCGACTGTCTCGCAAACCTCGCGCAGCTATCGAATCGTGGTGCCTAGTAAGGTATCGACGGACAACGTGCTGGAAGCCTACAAGGCCGGGAAGGGTGGCAAGGTATTCATCTACGAGCGCCATTTGCTGGCCTCGAACTTCCTGCCTTCGAGTTTTGAACGCGCCGCACAGGATTGCATCTGAAAGGACCGTCGCACCCGCTTGATCAAACCCGCTTCGCCATCAACAACACCGAAGCCGCCGCCGACAACAACCCCGCGCAGCACCGATTGAAGATCCGCTTGCCGGAAGGCTCGGCGAACCAGCGACGCATGTGCAGCCCCATGTAGGCGTACGCACTGATTGCGATCCATTCCAGCATCAAGAACAGCGCGCCGAGTAGCGCGAATTGCGGTGTCACCGCGCGGGTCGGGTCGACGAATTGAGGCAAGAATGCGGTGAAAATCAGGATGGCTTTGGGATTGCCGGCCGCCACCAGAAACTCCTGCCGCGCCAAGGCCAGCACGCCGACGGGGGCGCGGGTGTCAATGCGCTCGGCACCAGGATCAGCGCGCCACAATTGCCAGGCGAGGTAAAACAGGTAGGCCGCGCCGAGGATCTTGATTCCGTAGAACAGCATTTCGGAGGTTTGCAGCACCACCGCCAATCCTGCGGAGGCGAGGGCGATCATGCCGGCAAACGCCAGTAACCGACCGATCCCGGCCACGCAGGAGGCCCGATAGCCGTAACGCGTCGAGTTGCTGACCGACAGCAGGTTATTCGGGCCGGGTGCCATGTTCAGGGCAAAGCAGGCCGGCAGGAAAAGGGTGAGGGTGGCGAGGTCCATGGCGAGTCTCCGCAAACGAGAGCGCCATTTTTATCATGGACGGTGTGCGGCTCGCCCGGTACAGCCATGAACGCAAGCCGCAGTACACTTTCATTTGGCGAATTTTCTCGCGCCCGCGACGCAGAAAATCACCGCCACGGTGACCCCGAGCATGCCAAGGCTGACCTGTTCGTGCAGCAACGTCGCCGCCAGCGCCAAGCCAAAAAACGGCTGCAACAACTGAAGCTGTCCCACCGCCGCAATCCCGCCCTGCGCCAGCCCGCGGTACCAGAACACAAAACCGATCAGCATGCTGAACAGCGACACATACCCCAAGCTCAACCAGGCCGGCACACTGATCCCGGATAACGAAACGGGCATCCGCCACCAGGTCAATGCGGCCATCAACGGTAGCGACAACACCAAGGCCCAACAAATCACCTGCCAGCCGCCCAGTGTTCTGGAGAGCTTGGCGCCTTCGGCATACCCCAGGCCACACGCCAGAATCGCCAGCAGCATCAGGACGTCACCGACGGGAGAAGCGCTCAGCCCCTGAGAGACGGCGAAGCCAATCACCAGCAAACTCCCAAGCACCGAAAAAAACCAGAACGCCGGCCGTGGCCGCTCGCCACCGCGCAACACGCCGAAGGCGGCAGTGGCGAGTGGCAGCAGGCCGACGAAGACAATGGAATGCGCCGACGTCACGTATTGCAACGCCAGCGCCGTCAGCAGCGGAAAGCCGATCACCACACCCATTGCGACGATGACCAAAGGCAGCAACTGGCTGCGCGCTGGCCGCTGTTGCTTGAACAGCCATAGCATGCACAGCGCCAGCACGCCGGCGATGGTGGCGCGGGCGACCGTCAGAAACACGGGGTTGAATTCAAGCACGGCCACGCGAGTAGCGGGCAGCGAGCCGCTGAAGATCAGCACGCCGAAGAAGCCATTGATCAGTCCGCTTGCGTGCTTGTCCAGCGTCGGGCTTTTGAGCGTTGAGGTCCTTTCCATTTTGCGTCTCCGTGTCGGGTTGCGTGAATGGCATCTTATGATCCAGGATTAAGAACAATCAAAAAATTGTCATGGATACATCCCACGATGCCACGCTCTCGCTACAAGTCGCTGGTTGACACTTTTGCTGCTGATATTCACTCGGGGCGCTTACTGCCCGGCACACGCTTGCCGACGCACCGCCAGTTGGCCGTCAGCGAAGGCCTGGCGCTGGTCACGGCCAGCCGGGTCTATGCCGAGCTGGAAGCCATGGGGCTGGTCAGTGGCGAAACCGGGCGCGGGACCTTTGTCCGCGAGACCTCGTTGCCACCCAGTCATGGCATTGATCAGCCAGATGTCGCGGCAGGGTTTATCGACCTCAACTTCAACTATCCCTCGCTGCCGGGGCAGGGCGATCTGTTGCGCAATGCCTTGCGTCAACTGGCGTTGTCCGGCGACCTGGAATCACACTTGCGCTATCAGCCCCATGCCGGGCGTGCGCATGAGCGCGCCTCCATCGCCCGCCATTTGAGTAGCCGTGGTTTGACGGTTCAAGCTGAGCAGGTATTGATTGTCAGTGGCGCGCAGCATGGCCTGGCAGTGACGTTGATGGCGCTGCTGCGACCGGGTGACGTGATCGCGGCCGATGCGCTGACCTATTCGGGCTTCAAGGTGCTGGCCGAAGCGTTGCATCTTGAAATCGTGGCCATCCCCGTCACAGCGCAGGGGCCGGATCTTGAGGCGCTGGAAAAACTGTGCCGCAGCCGGACAGTGCGTGCCGTCTACACCATGCCGACCCTGCATAACCCGATGGGCTGGGTGATGGCCGCCGATCAACGCGAACACCTGGTGGCGATTGCGCGCAAGCATGACCTGCACATCATTGAGGACGGGGCCTATGCGTTTCTCGCCGAAGAAGCGCCGCCGCCCATTGCTGAACTGGCCCCGGAACGGACCGTCTACGTGTCCGGTTTTTCCAAGAACGTCGCCACCGGTCTGCGCGTGGGTTTTATCGCGGCACCGGCGCAAAGGGTGGCCGCACTGGAGCGCACGATCAGGGCGACCACCTGGAACACTCCGGGCGTCATGACGGCCATCGCCTGCGCATGGCTCGACGATGGAACGGTCAGCACGCTGGAAGCGCAAAAGCGCGCTGATGCCCAGGCCCGGCAGGCTTTGGCCAGTGAGGTGCTGGCGGGACTGCGCGTGGTTCGCCATCCCTCGTCCTATTTTCTTTGGCTGCCTCTGGTGGAGGATGCACGGGCGGACCAGATCGCCATGGCCTTGATGCGCGAGCACGTTTCGGTCTCGACCGCCGAGCCGTTTGCCACCTCTGTCCATGTGCCGCATGCGATCCGCCTGGCGCTTGGCTCGGTGGGTATGGACACGCTTCGAGAGGCGCTGATGGCGGTGAAGCGAGTGGTCGGGGCTTATACGTAACGGAACTGGCGCAACGACGTTTCTTTTGCAATTGAGAATGATCTACACTTCGCTTCCGTTGCCGGAGGCCCGTCGCTCGTGGAAGTACTGACTTTTTTTTATGACTATTTGTCCAGGTGGGTAATCGAGCCGGTCGCCGACCAGTTTTTCGGCATTTTCGATTTGAACGGCCGCTTCGGCTTGCTGTTTCTCATGACGTCCTACAGCGTCGCCTATGCGCTGTTCCACTACCGCAAATCCCGTGGATTGACCCACGCCTCTACGTTCTGGCAGTTCATCGGTGGCCGTCGGGTTCACCTGCATCGCTCGGCGTTGCTGGATTACCGCTACTACTTCGTCCGCGCCATCCTGAAAGTCATGCTGGTGCTGCCCATCTTCGGCCTGGTGGACGCCTATATCCTGCGCTCCGGCGACTACGTGCGTTTTTTCACTGAGTTGTGGGGCGCGCGCCTGCAAGTCGAGGAACACCCAGCGTTGTCGCTGATCTATGGCCTGGGCGTGTTCATGGTCAAGGATTTCGCCAACTATTGGGGCCACCGGGCCTTTCATACCCGCTGGCTTTGGGATTTCCACAAGGTCCATCATTCGGCGCCGGTGCTGGTCCCGGCGACTGCCAGCCGGGTTCACTTTATGGAAAAAATTGTCGAGAAGGTGACCAATACGCTGTGCATCGGTGCCTTTGCCGGGATCTTCTGGTACGCCTGTGGTGGCGAAATCAGTCGCTACACCCTGTTTGGCGTGACCTGGATGGTGTTGATCCTCAACGGCTTTGCCGCCAACCTGCGCCATACCCATGTATGGCTGTCGTTTGGCCCCGTGATCGAACATGTGCTGAACAGCCCGGCCCAGCATCAGATTCATCACAGTGACGCACCAAAACACTTCAACAAGAACTTCGGCATCAACCTGTCACTCTGGGACTGGATGTTCGGCACGCTCTACGTCACCACCACCAAGCCCGAGGCGATCCGCTTTGGCACCAGCGACGCGGATCACCAGCGTTACCTGACGGTGTACAGCCTGATCGTTACGCCATTCGTGGACATCGCCCGCAAGATCCGCCTGACGAAACCCGCGCAAACTCTTGCCCCCGAGTTGGTTGACGGGTCGAAGGACGTGTCTCTTCGGTAACAGGACGCCCCCAAACGAATCCATGACCTACGCTTGTTCTCAGGCGCATGTTCAGTGAGCAGGGGTTGCTCCTGAGCGAGATTCAACCGGCACCTACAAAAACAAGATCAGGAGTCCACTCATGTTCGCTTTGTTCCGTCGTTTCAATTTCGCCGCTGCCGTGGCTATCACCGCTGCCGCACTCGCAACACCCGCCCTGGCGCTGGATACCGTCAAGTTCATGGCCCCCGGTTCTGTCGGTGGCGGCTATGACCAGACCGCACGAGATCTGGGCAAAGCCATGATCGAGGCCAAAGTTGCCAAGGCCGTCACCTTCGAAAACAAGGGTGGCGCAGGCGGTACGCTGGGCCTGGCGCAGTTTGCCAACAGCACCAAAGGAGATGGGAGTGCGCTGCTGGTGGTGGGCGCGATCATGGTCTCGGGCATTGAACAGAACAAACCGCAAATTACCCTGAAGGACGTGACACCGATTGCCCGGCTGTTTACCGAATACAACGTGATTGCCGTGCGCAAGGAGTCCGAGTTCAAAACCCTGGACGACTTGTTGACTGCCTTCAAAGCCAAGCCGACCAGCATCACATGGGGCGGCGGCTCAAAGGGCTCGGTCGATCACATCGGTATCGCCGAGCTGGCCGGCAAAATGGATATCCCGGTCAATAAGGTCAATTACGTCGCCTTCGGCGGTGGCGGCGAAGTGGTTGCTCAGGCACTCGGCGGCCAGCTCAAAGTGATCACCGGCGGTTATGCCGAATTGGGGCAATACATCAAGAACGGCCAGTTCCGCGTCCTCGCCATCGGCGCGCCGGAGCGCGTTGCCGGTATCGATGCTCCGACCCTCAAAGAAAAAGGGTACGACGTGATCATTGGCAATTGGCGCGGTGTGTACGGTGCCGCAGGTCTTAGCCCTGAGCAGCGTAAGGAGCTGACCGACGCTGTCGTCGCTGCCACCAACAGCCAATCCTGGCAAGACAACATTAAAACCAACGCGTGGTCGTCGAGCGTGTTGACCGGCGACGCATTCGGCAAGTTTGTCGACGAAGAACACGTGCGGCTGCGGGCGATGCTGGTTAACGTCGGGCTGCTTTGACATGACCGGGATGCGCAAGATTGTGCCGCCACAGTTGGCGATAGGCCTTGGCCTGATCGCCATCAGTGCGGTACTGGCGGTCGGTGCCTGGTGGTTTCCGCCCGAGATGGGCTTCGTCATTTTGCCCGCGTATGTCTATCCCTCTGGGCTGGCAGTGTTCCTGGGTGTCGTCGGGTTGCTGCTGAGTTATCAAGCCTGCACCGGTGGTTTTCGTGAATTGGCGGACCACGAAGACGAGTCGGCCAAAGCGTTGCCCGGCGGCAAACTCGGTGCGGCGTGGGTGACGGCGGGGCTGGTGGGGGTGGCGTTGTTGATTAACCTCATCGGTTTCGTCCTTGCGGCGGGGTTGCTGTTTGCCTGTTCCGCGCGCGGGTTTGGCAGTCGCCATCCTCTGCGGGATCTGGCCATCGGCATTGCCTTGACGTTGCCGATTTACTGGCTGTTTAACGTCGGGCTCGGGGTTTCCCTGCCGCCCCTTGTCAACGCCTGGATCTGAGCCGGGCTGAAGGAGATCAAACCGGTGGATATTCTCGCAAGCCTGGCGATGGGGTTTTCCGCCGCGCTGTCACCAATCAATTTGATGTGGGGGTTTATCGGCTGTTTGCTCGGCACGGCGATTGGTGTGTTGCCCGGTATCGGACCGGCGCTGACCGTCGCGCTGTTGCTGCCAATCACCGCCAAGGTCGATCCCACTGGCGCGCTGATCATGTTCGCCGGCATCTACTACGGCGCGCAGTTTGGCGGCTCGACCACCTCCATTTTGCTCAACACGCCGGGGGAGTCATCCTCCATGGTCACGGCCCTGGAAGGTAACTTGATGGCCCGCAACGGCCGGGCCGGGCCGGCACTTGCCACGGCGGCAATCGGTTCATTCGTGGCCGGGACCATCGCCACAATTCTGCTGACCCTGTTTGCCCCCGTCGTCGCCACGCTGGCGCTGAAATTTGGCCCGGCGGAATATTTCGCGATTCTGGTGCTCTCGTTCACCACCGTGTCGGCAGTACTTGGCGCGTCGATGCTGCGCGGTTTCGCCTCGCTTGGGGTTGGCCTGGCCATCGGCTTGATCGGGCTGGACTCAACCTCGGGCATCGCCCGTTACACGCTGGGGGTGCCGGAGTTGGTGGATGGCATCGAAGTGGTGCTGGTGGCGGTCGGTTTGTTTGCCGTGGGAGAGGCGTTGTACAGCCTGCTGTATCAAAAAGAAGAAAGCAGCGGTCGGCACCGCTTGACCTCGTTGTGGATGACCCGCGCCGACTGGAAACGCTCGGTTCCGGCCTGGCTGCGCGGCACGCTGATCGGTTTCCCGTTCGGCTCTATTCCGGCGGGTGGCGCCGAGATTCCGACGTTTCTGTCCTATTCGGCCGAACGCAAGCTGAGCAAGTACCCGAAAGAGTTTGCGGGCAGCAAGGGCGAGGGCGCGATTGAAGGGGTTGCTGGCCCCGAGGCGGCCAACAACGCCAGCGCGACGGGCTCGTTGGTGCCGCTGCTGACGCTGGGCATTCCGACCTCCGCGACGGCGGCCATCCTGTTGGCAGCGTTCCAGAACTACAACCTGCAACCGGGGCCGATGTTGTTCCAGACCTCGGGTGACCTGGTCTGGACCCTCGTCGCCTCGCTGTACATCGGCAACGTTATTCTGCTGGTGTTGAACCTGCCGTTGGTGGGGTTGTGGGTGAAACTACTGCAAATTCCCCGGCCGTACTTGAATGCCGGCATTCTGGTGTTTGCCACCATCGGCGTGTACGGCATGCGCCACTCTTCGTTTGATCTGCTGCTGATGCTCGGCATCGGCTGGGGCGGGGTGCTGATGCGGCGTTTCGATTTCCCCGTGGCGCCGGTGATCGTCGGTATGTTGCTGGGGCCGATGGCTGAAAAACAATTGCGCAACGCCTTGTCCATTAGCGAAGGCGATTGGCTGATCTTTGTCACGCAACCCATCGCCGCGTCGTTCCTCGCGTTGACGCTTTTGGTGTTGATCGTTCCGCATTTGCTCCACGCTCGGGGCATCAAATTGCATGAGGATGATTAGGCAGTTTTCTTCAATACGCGGGGCAGGGTGCTCAGTACCGTGAGCGCTGATTTCCCTGAATTGAAGAAGGTGTGCGATGAGTCTGATTATCTCCATGGCAACGTTTGCACTGGTGGCGTCCATAACGCCGGGGCCGGTGAATATTGTGGCGTTGAGTTCGGGCGCGCAGTTTGGCTTTCGCGCCAGTCAACGTCACGTTGCAGGGGCAACGCTGGGGTTCGTGTTGTTGCTGGTGCTGATGGGCCTGGGGCTGCATGAAATATTACGGTTGTGGCCAGCGTTGACGCGGGTGGTGCAATGGGCGGGCGTGGCGTTTTTGTTGTTCATGGCCTGGAAACTGGCGGCGGACGATGGTCGTCTCGATGCCAAGGCGTCGGCAAAGGCGCCATCGATGGTGTATGGCGCGGTCATGCAATGGCTCAACCCGAAAGCCTGGCTGGCCTGCGTGGCGGGGATGGGCGCCTTCGTCGCAGACGGCGAGGCGCGGTTGGTGTGGCAGTTTGCAGCGGTGTATCTGGTGATCTGCTATGTGTCCGTCGGCTGTTGGGCGTACGCCGGGACATTTTTGCGTGGCTATCTGGACAACCCGGCGGGCATGCGCCTGTTTAATCGGACCATGGCGTTGCTGTTGGCAGTGTGTGCGGTCGGATTGATGTTTTCCTGAAACCACACCCCTTCAAACGAGGTGTGGAGTCATTAGGAGCGTCGGGTAGCGAACCTCAACTCAAACCGCTCAAGGCGCTTTCGGTCGCGACACTCAGCGGGGTGAATCGACCCTTCCTCAATTCTGCAATCGCGTAGATCGCACGGGCGGTACGGCCATTGCCATCGACAAAGCTGTGGTAGCCAAGGAATGCTCCCAGCATCTGTTTCGCGAAATGCTGGTGATCCGGATCAAGTGTTGCGAGGTGCTTTTCCAACAGCGCCGCACCCGAGACATTTGAAGGATAACGGGCCTCTGCGGTCGGGCTACGGAAACTCCCCGTCACCTCGGGCGCGATACGCCGATGCAATTCGTTATAGACCGAAGGGGAAGTCAGGGGCAGGTTGTTGGCGCTGTATTCTCCAAGCACGTCTCTAATGTTGTCCGCCTGGTTTCGAGAGTTGGAAGCCTTGAGAATCCAGGCGTTGGCACGTTCACTGTCGCCAGTTAAACCACTGGGATTAAAGGTAAGTTCATCAAGGATGCCGTCGAAAGGTGCCTTGCCAAGGTCTTTGGCGATCAAGGCACTCTGATGCAAGCTCATCGCCCTCAGATTTTTGTTTTCTACCTTCAGCAGGCCATGGAAGATTTCCGCCAACGTTGTGTGTTCCTGGAACTGACGCAGGTTGGTCAGGGAAAACTTTTCAGCCTGACGCCGGATCAGCCTGTCGACAACGCCTGGGTCCAGGACTTCTTCGAGCAACCAGGCAGGTTCGGACTTGAGGGCAATGTCGACCAGTGAATGCTCCAGCAGATGTTGAAGCTCTTGTTCTGGAATGTTCTTCAGCAGGTTCGCATCAGGTGCGCGTAGATGCTTGAGCACCTGGTCGGCGGTTTCGATGCCATCAGCCTTGAAAATCGTGCGTGCATGACTGACAGCGTCCAGCGACATACGGATCTTCGTTGCCGCGCCCGTATGGTCGACGGCGCTGAGCAGATCATAGGTGTTCGCGCCGGTCAAATAGCGCAATTGCTGCCTTGCCAGATGCGGGGCAGACAGAGCATGCGCTCCGAGTTTTTTCACGCCTCTACCCAGTAATTTGCCGCCCCCCTGGAGCAATGGCGGCAGGCCGTCCAGTGGGTTGAACAGGCTGAGGATTGTCCGGCTGAGCACTTTGGAAGCAGACAATAGCCGGGTAGCCACGGTTGCAGTTTTGGCGGTGGTGGCGGCAATTTTTCCCGGCACGGCTGCAAACGACATAGCGACCAGTGCCGCGTCCATGACGCACCCGGAGATTGCGCTCTTCTGCCTGGATGGAACACCCGAGGACAGCTCCTCGATGCACTCCTTGAAGGGAATGATCAGGTTGAGAATGGAATTGAAGACCGCATCGGTCTTTTCTATGGCCCGCTCTCGTACCGTTTGATCGAAACCCAATTGCTTCAGCTCATCTTCGGTGAAATATGGGTTTTCTTCAGCCATTAGCTGGCCGATGGCCTTTTGGCGCGGCGACCGCAAATAAGCGGGGGGAGATGCCGGCTCTGCTTCATTCAGTGGCGCCTTGAGTTCACCGATCTTTCGGATAAACACTTTGGAATGGGCATTGTCCCGTGGTTCAAGGTTTTGAAGATAGGCGTCTACGTCGACCGGTATGTTCTCGATAACTTTGTGGTGAGCAACGTCTGGCTCAAAGTCATTCAGATTCCGACCCAACAGCGGACGGAACAGGGGTTCAAGTTGTTGATTGGGATTGCATTCCAGTCTTAATGGAAAAACTTCATAACACCGAACGTTATCGCGCCATTTGGCACACAGGATGACACCAAAACGCCCCGTCGTTCCCGGGGCAACAACAGGATCAGTCACAATGCCTGGTCGTGCAGCTGAAAAGGTGGTTTTTGTATATTGTCGAATGCAATAAATATCAAGAGCGCCGTACTCTACGTAGTCGGCGTCTTCGGGTTTTAATTGCGACAGTGCAATGACTATGTTGCTGGTCAGTGCCTCGGTTGTTTCTCTGTAATATTTGTCTATAGCTTCTTCGTATATATCGGCAATCGGAAACAGGCTGCTCAGTTGAGGGAATGAGTGGTAAATGCTGTTTCCCCCGGGGCGGTCCCAATCCTCGGTGTGAAGTTCATCCCCCAAGTACAGATCGATAACCGATACCTTCCTTCCTGCGCCACCCCCCGTGCCGCGATGTTTAACCAGGAGCTCCTCAGGGTCACAGTCAGGTATCTCTGCTTTCAGTGCTTTTAGAGCCAGCGGCTTGCGATGGGGTAATGGGTTGCCAAGTTTGCTCGCGGCATCCGTTATCAAATCGACGTACTGGTTGTATTTACTAAACGCGAGGGTAACGGCTTCCTGGCTCAGTTTGCCCCCGACGTCCCGGGTGATCAGGTTGTTCATCACTGCCCAGGTCATCACCGGGTCAGCCGAGGTTGCAGCAAACATTGCCTCCAGTTGAGGGGAGAGCTTCGACAGCCGACTGAAACCGAGCAAGTGCTGATAGCCCATGCTTCGAGAAATACCAGGGGCGACAGCTTCTGCAAAGTGCACGGATTGGGTGAAGACGACCCAGCCAGGGGTACCGATCCGCAATTTCTCCGGCAGATCCAGGGCCAGATACTCCGGCGCCATCCCCCCCAGAATCAACTCGGCCACCAGCGGTGCGATCAGGGTGTCGAGCCTGAGCGTATCGACCAGATGCAGTTCCAGTTGCCGGCGCACCTGCGCTGGCCGGCTCAACAAGTAACGCTTGGAGTACAAGTCAAAGCCTGCAAACGTGGTGTTGGCAATGTCGGCGTCAGGGTCAAGGTCAAGCAGCATCACTGCAATCATTAGTTGCTCTATGAACTGCTCTGTCGGCTTGGGATCTTTGTCTTCGGCGAACCAGCCGAGAGCGTCGATATACGCTTGCCCATTGGCCGAAGACACTACCGCGCTGTCGATCAGACGGCTCAGTCGGGCAGGTACCCGGTCTGGAGAACCGCTTTCGAGTACCACCGATCGAGCGTACAGCGCAGCCAACGAGATCAAGCCTTCAGTTTCTTCTTCTGTGACTCGACGAATGATTGCGCGGTTTTCTTCCGTCAGCTTGAACGGTGAGTCCTCGGGGCAATCCAGCAACTGCCAGTAGTTCTCATACGGTGAGTTTTCGGGAAGGGTGGCGAAATGGAGTAAATCAATGAGTTCATTGGCACCTTCTTCAGTGGTGGGAAGTGGCAATTCGTGGAAGCGCAACCACTGACCGACTGTAATCTGTTTGCTTGACGTAACCATCCCGCCGGTCATCTTTGCGATGCTGGCCAACAGGCTAAGGCTTTCATCGAAATCCGCGACACCGGAGAAATGCTGGGTGATGTCTACACCCGCGGAAAAGTAAGGGACGGTGACGTGAGTGTCCTCACTTTGGTGGCTGCTGAGATTTTCGTAGGCGTAATAAATACGAGCATTTTCATCGACGTAAAAGGCCACTGGTTGTGGGAGAGATTGTTCGGATCGAATCCTGACAAAGTCTGGATGCCGGATAAGTCTCACCAGACTAAAAGCCCCCGGACGATGCAGATCATCAAAATCGGTGTCTTCTACCCGGGAAGTTGCCAGGCGGTCCCATTCCCACTCAATGGTTTCTTTTACTCCTTGATCGCCGATAAAGTTGGAAATGGCTTCGGTGATCAATTGTTTTTGATGTTGGTTTTTAGATTGAAAGAGGGTGTTGTTTAAATCACTCAAGTTGGAAGCTCCGTCTTCTGGTTTCGGTGTGGGGCGAGCTTAAGTGAATGCGTGGAGAAGTGTCGTCGCACTTATATGACGGCGTGTTTCATTCTTCAGAAATAGTTGGAGAGATTGGTTGGTGTATATGTAACGAATGTTTAATCATGCAAGGCTGGGCCCAGGTTAAAACATTAACCGCGATACTGCCCCGGTGTCGCCGCCAGATGCTGTTTAAACGCCCGTTGAAAATGCGCCTGATCAGCAAACCCTGCTTCCAGCGCTACATCGGCAATCAACTTGCCACTGCGCAATTGATCGCGGGCGAACTGGATACGTCGGTTGACCAGAAACGCATGGGGCGTCATGCCGTAATGCTGTTTGAAGGCGCGAATCAGGTACGACGGCGACAGTTGAGCCGCCTCGCAAATGTCCTCAAGCTTGAGCAGCTGCGTGCAGTTGTCGCGGATGTAGTCAGCAGCGCGTTCCAGCTTGAAATTGGGTTCGCGCAGCGGTTGGTCAACGGGGTTGAGCCGCTGTTGTACATCAGTGAAAAACTCCACCGCCACGCTGTGTTTGCACAGCACGTCCTGCAGGGGATCGACCAGTATTTCGTACAGACCTTTCAGGCCGGTAAACAGCTGGATATCGCGGGTATGGGTGGTGGAAAAGCGTCGAAACGCCGAGTCCTGGCTGAAGCCAAGCTGATGCTGCAAGTCGGTCAGCCAGGGTGTCTCGACGTACAGCATCAGGTACGACCATGGCTGGTCGTCGATCGGATTGCAGGCATGAACGTCGTCCGGATTCATCAGCACCACGGTGCCGGTACTGACCTGAAACGCGGCTTGCTCATGCAGGTAGGTGCTGCACCCGGCAGTGATCGCACCGATGGAAAAGTGCTCGTGGGCGTGCCGGGTGTAGCAGACGTCACGACCGTCGGCGATGGAGCGGGCTTCGATGAAGGGCAGGGCGTCATCACGCCAGAAGCGCGGGGCCTTGTCAGCGTTTTTGGCAGCGGCGTGCTTCATCGTCAGCGTCCTCGGCAGGTCAGCCCTGGAGTGTATTAGCTCTCGCCGTCAAAGGCTCGTTGCAAGGCTGCGATGTCGAGCTTTTTCATCTGCATCATGGCTTGCATGGCGCGCTGGGACTTGGTCGTGTTCGGGTCTTTCAACATCTCCATGAACGGGATCGGGACGATTTGCCAAGACAGCCCGTATTTGTCCTTGAGCCAGCCACACTGCTGGGCCTGCGGCTCGCCACCGGCGGAAAGCGTGCCCCAGTAATGGTCGATTTCTTCCTGTGTCTGGCAGTTGACCTGAAAGGAAACCGCTTCATTGAACTTGAAATGGGGGCCGCCATTGAGGCCGGTAAAAGGTTGCCCATCGAGCTCAAAGCTGACTGTCAGCACCAGGCCTTCAGGCATGCCGTGAACCTCCTGGCCAGCCTTGCCGTAATGAGTGGTGCCGGTGATTTTTGAATGATCGAAAATCGAACAGTAATACTTCGCCGCCTCTTCGGCCTGAGTGTTGAACCAAAGGCAGGGAGTCAGTTTTTGCACGCGTTGCATGGTGGTGCTCCTCTACGGGTTACTCATGCTGGACTATCAGCGTAGTCAGCCTGTCGACGATCAGTTGGACCGTAGATCGATAACTTGATGGAAATAGAAGTCAAAGTGACTAGATGTAAGGTCATATAGACTATTTTTCGGTGTGGTCGATATGACTTCATATTTCTCAAGATATTGATTTAAAAGGGTTAAATTCCTGGCACGAGACTTGATACTCAAAACGTACAACTGACCCGCTTCAGGAGTACGGCAAAATGTTCGATTTTTTCGATAACCCTCTGACCGTTCTGAACCTGTCGAGCAAAGTGCTCGGCGCTGGCCTGACCATGCTGTTGGCCGGTATCTATGGCGCCTACCTGTACGGCGGTCATTTGCCGATCGTGGTGTTGGTGTCGATGCATGCCATGACCATCATCGGGCCGACCTTAATCAAGATTGGCTACGTCATGCGCCTGCTGGCTCAGTATCGGTTGGGTAAAGGCCTGACCCATGCGGTGGCTTGAGATGAGAAAAATCGCCGCTGCCCCGGTATTCAGCCTCGGATTTCGACCGTTCTTTTTCGCCGGCGCCGTGTTTGCGGCCGTCGCTGTGGCGATCTGGGCACTTTGGCTGTATGGCCGCTTGCCCGGTGCGCAACCGATGGGCGGTATGTTGAGCTGGCATCGGCACGAGATGCCGTTCGGGTTTGCCACGGCCATCATCGCCGGGTTTCTGTTGACGGCGGTGCCTAACTGGACCGGGCGTCCCGGCTTGAGCGGCTGGCCGTTGATCGGGCTGGTGCTGGTGTGGTTGCTGGCGCGATTGGCGTGGTTGCTGCCGATCCCGGCGCCCCTGTTGATTGCTTTGCAGACACCTTTTCTACCGTTGTTGGCCTGGATGTTGGGGCGGGATTTGGTTGCGGCCGGCAAGCGCGAGAACTACCCGATTTTATTGGTGGTGGCCCTGATAGCCGGCTGCCAGGCGTTGACGCTATGGGGGATCGCTACCGATGACGTCGTGCTGCAGCGACGTGGTGTGCTGGCGGCCTTGTGGTTGGTGGCGGCGTTGATGACAGTGATTGGCGGGCGGGTCATTCCGTTTTTCATTCAGCGCGGCTTGAACCGTCCCGCCACGCCTGCGGCGCATCCGCTGCCCACTAAAATCCTGCTGGTGAGTTCGTTGTTGGCGGCGGTGTCCTTCGCCAGTGGTTTGAACGATATCCCGAGGGTGTGGTTGGCAGCGTTGTTTCTGCTGATGGGCACTTTGCATCTGCTGCGTTTGTGGCGCTGGCATGATCGAGGCATTTGGCGGGTGCCACTGCTGTGGTCGCTGTACCTGGCGTATGCCTGGCTGCTGATGGCCGCGCTGGCGATGGCGCTGTGGCATGCGGGGCTGATGTCACAACAAAGTCTGGCCACCCATGCGCTGGCCGTGGGCGGCATCGGCGGGTTGATCCTGGCGATGATTGCCCGCGTCAGCCTTGGCCACACCGGGCGACTGTTGCAGCCGTCGAAAACCGTGGTGCTGGGCTTTGCCTTGCTGATCGTCGCTGGCGTCTGCCGGGTGTTGCTGGTTCCGTTTTCCGGGGTAGGGCTGGGACTCTCGGCGCTGCTGTGGTGCGCGGCGTTTGGCCTGTTCCTGACGCGATACACGGCAATCTTGTTCACGCCAAGGGTCTAGTGCCCCAAGCCACCCCGTAGCAGCTGCCGAGCAGCGCGAGGCTGCGTCCGGCGACGAAGTCGCCGTAAAATCAGACACTGCGGTGTGACAGAAAAACCGCATTCGCAGGGTGTACGACGACTTTGTCGCCGGACGCAGCCTCGCGCTGCTCGGCAACTGCTACAAGCCATCAGATTGGTCTTGAAGGGGTGACCGGTGGTCGATGAACCGGTCTCGCCCGACATTTTGCGCTTAGCTGAAGGGAGAACCCCAAGGCGCGCACAGGCAGTTGATTGTCACAGCGACGCCCTTCAGAACACCGTGAGTCTGAGGACAATCACAATGCTGACCCTCAACATCAATGGCAAGGATCAGGAGCTCGATGTCCCGGCGGACATGCCGCTGCTCTGGGTGCTACGCGATGTTGTGCACCTCACCGGCACCAAATTCGGCTGCGGCATGGCCCAGTGCGGCGCCTGCACCGTGCACGTCGACGGTGCGCCGTTACGTTCCTGCATTACGCCCGCTACAGCCGTGTCCCACGGACAGAAAATCCTCACCATCGAAGGCCTGTCCACTGACGGCTCGCACCCGGTGCAACAAGCCTGGGCCGAACTCGATGTGGTGCAGTGCGGTTACTGCCAGTCCGGGCAAATCATGTCCGCCGCCGCGTTGCTGGCGAAGATTCCCCAACCCACCGACAGCGACATCGATCAGGCGCTCTCCGGCAACATCTGCCGCTGCGGCACCTACCCAAGGATTCGCGCAGCGGTCAAACGTGCCGCCGGGATGGGTTGACGTTGAGGGGGCTGAAACCATGAACAGCATCCACCCGTTGTCGCGCCGTAGTTTTCTCAAGGGCAGCGCCCTGTTGGGCAGTGGTCTGGTGGTGGCGTTTGTCATCCCCGGTGCCCATCGCTTTGCCTTGGGCGCGGAGAATCAAGGCAACATTTTTGCGCCCAATGCCTTCCTGCGGATTGGCAACGACAACAGCGTCACCGTACTGCTCGGCCATTCGGAAATGGGCCAGGGCATCTGGACCGGCCTGACTATGTTGATCGCCGAAGAACTGGACGCTGACTGGTCGAAAATCCGTGTCGAACACTCACCGGCCTCGGCCGCTGAGTACGGGATGCCTGGTTTTGGCGGCATGCAGATCACCGGGGGCTCGACCTCGACCTGGATGGAGTTCGACCGCTACCGCCAGGCCGGGGCGGCAGCACGCCTGATGTTGATCGAAGCGGCAGCCAAGCGGTTTGATGTTGCACCTTCGCAGATCCGCACCGAATCTGGCGTGGTCATCGCGGGCGACCAGCGCGCCACTTATGGCGAGCTGGCGGATGACGCCGGCCAGCTGCCGGTGCCGGATCCGGCCTCGATCAAGTTCAAGGAGGCCAAGGACTGGAAGATCATCGGCAAACCCACCAAACGCCTAGACACGCCGGAGAAAATTACGGGCCAGGCCAAGTTCGGTATGGACGTGCAGTTCGACGGTTTGATGACCGCCATGGTTGCCCGGCCGCCCGTTTTCGGTGGTAGCGTCAAATCCTTCGAAGGCGCCGAAGCGCTGGCGGTGCCGGGCGTGCATAAAGTGGTGCAAGTGCCGACGGGCGTTGCGGTGATTGCCGATCATTTCTGGGCGGCAAAGCTGGGGCGCGATGCGCTGAAAGTCGACTGGGACCTTGGGCCGAACACCGGCCTGGACAGCCAGAAACTGCTGGAGAGTTTCCGCAAACTCGCCGCCACGCCAGGTATTTCGGCCAGCAAGGCGGGTGATGCAACTGCCGCAATGAGCAAAGCGGCGAAGAAGCTCGACGTCGAATACAGCGTGCCGTACCTGGCCCATGCGCCGATGGAACCGCTCAATTGCACGGTGAAAATCAGTAAGGACAAATGCGAGATCTGGACCGGCACCCAGTTTCAGACGCTGGATCAAATGATCGCCGGAAAAATTACCGGGCTCAAACCCGAACAGGTGGAGATTCATACCGAGTTTCTCGGCGGTGGTTTTGGTCGCCGGGCCAATCCGACTTCCGATTTTGTCGCTGAAGCGGTGCAGGTCGCCAAGGCGGCGGGCGCTCCGGTGAAAACCGTGTGGTCCCGTGAGGACGACATTCGCGGCGGTTACTACCGTTCGATGTTCCTGCACCAGGCGAACATCGGGCTGGATGCCGACGGTTTACCGGTGGCCTGGAAGCATGTGCTGGTCGGGCAGTCGATTATGGCCGACACGATGCTGGAGGCGAGCATGGTCAAGGGTGGCGTCGACAAGACCTCGGTCGAAGGCGTCGCCGATAGCCCATACATCGAAGACCTGGCCAATCACCAGGTGGAACTGCACTCACCGAAAACCGGCATCGCCGTGTTGTGGCTGCGCTCGGTCGGGCACACTCACACGGCGTTCGTCATGGAGTCGTTGATCGATGAAATGGCCGAGGCGGCCGGCAAGGATCCGGTGGAATACCGACGAATCTTGCTCAAAAACCACCCGCGCCACTTGGGCGTGCTCAATCTGGCGGTCGAGAAAGCCAACTGGGGCGCACCATTGCCCGACGGTCACGCATTGGGCGTAGCGGTACACGAGTCGTTCGGTAGCTTTGTGGCGCAGGTCGCTGAAGTGTCCCAGGACAATCTGAAAATCCGCGTGCACCGGGTGGTGTGCGCCGTGGATTGCGGAATTGCGGTCAACCCGCAGAGCATCGCCGCGCAGATGGAATCGTGCATCACCTTCGGCCTCAGCTTCGCTTTGCACAGCAAACTGACCTTAAGGGGCGGGCAGGTGGTGCAGTCCAATTTCCACGATTATAAGGTGCTGCGGCTGAACGAAATGCCGGTGGTCGAGGTGCATATCCTGCCGAGCAGCGACAAGCCCGGAGGCATCGGCGAGACCGGTGTTCCGCCTACAGCGCCGGCGGTCGCCAACGCCGTGTTCGCCTTGACCGGGCAGCGCTTGCGTGAGCTACCGCTGCAACTGTCGGGGGTGTGACATGAAACGACATCTGATACTGGGCGCGGTGCTGTTGATCGGCTTGGCGTGCTATGCCGAGTACCTGATTGCGGACGACAAGGAAGCCATCAAGGCATTCGATACGGTGCAGAAAGTCTTTCAAAGTCCGCGTTGTCAGAACTGCCATATTCCGGATGATTCGCCGTTGCAGTTCGACGCCGGGATTCCCCACGCCATGAACGTGGTACGCGGGATGGACGGCAAGGGCGCGGCCGGTTTGCCGTGCGTAACGTGTCACGCCGAGTCCAACCCGCCGGCCAGCTACGGGCCGCATACGCCACCGGGGGCACCGCACTGGAGCCTGCCGCCCGCGTCGCACAAAATGGCCTGGATCGGTCTGCCAGCCGACAAGTTATGCGCGATGATCAAAGACCGCTCCAGCAATGGCGACCGTGATTTCGCCGCACTGATCAAGCATGTGAGCGACGACAAGTTGGTGCTGTGGGGCTGGAACCCCGGCGAGGGCAGGGCGCCGGTGCCGGTGCCTCACGACGTCTTCGTCACGCAGTTCAAGCTGTGGGCGCAGGCGGGAGGGCCGTGTCCGCTGGTGGGCGGTTGACCGGCGGTCCGTTAACACTGAGTCAATGCGGGTATGACCGACTCTAAAGACCATACCTGCGAATGGAGTGAGCCATGCTAATCCCAGGCAAACCGGTCAAACCAGGTGCTGGTGCCAGTCCTTTACGTTCCCCGCAAGAAGAGCGTGAATGGCTGCGTGACTTGGCGCGCAAGGCCGAGCAAGAACTGTCCGGCGTACAGATGGCGAGCATGGACGAGTTGACCCTGCTCCCCAACCGCCACGGGTTCACCACGCTGGCCGAACAAGGCGTGGACGCCTGTCAGCGACTGGAGAAACCAGCTACGTTGTTGCTGTTCAACCTTGATGACTTCAAGCGCACGCACTACCTGTATGGTCGGGCCGCGAGCGACAAAGCGCTGAAAGTCTTCGCTGACGTACTGCGCATCGCCTTTCGCGAAAACGATGTCATCGGTCGACTGGGCAACGATAAGTTTGTCGCGTTGCTCACGGGTTCAGGCGCGGTCGAACTCGCCGCGATCAAGGCCCGACTCGAAGAAATACTCGCCGAGCGCAATGCCGCGGCCCATCGCGCCAACGACCTGCGTTTCAGCCTCGGCCAGATCGAATACGACCCTCTGCTTCACGGCTCAATCGAAGGGCTGTTGGCCGAGGCGGACGCGTTCACTTGGCAAACAGCTGACTGATGTCCTTGAACGCCTTGAACTCCAGCGCATTGCCGCAAGGGTCGAAGAGGAACATCGTTGCTTGCTCGCCCACCAGGCCCTGAAAGCGAATACCCGGTTCGATCACGAACGAGGTGCCCAGCGCGGTCAGACGCTGAGCCAGCGCCTCCCACTCACTCATGCTCAAGACCACGCCGAAATGCGGAACAGGCACGTTATGGCCGTCTACGGCATTGGTGTGCGCGGCTTCCTGGGAGGCACTTTTCTGTGCCAGGTGAATCACCAGTTGATGGCCGAAAAAGTTGAAATCAACCCAGTGGTCGCTGGAGCGACCTTCTTCCAGACCGAACACCTCGCCATAAAAATTCCGTGCGGCGGTCAGGTCATACACTGGAATCGCCAAGTGAAAAGGGGACAGTTGCATAGGGCGAGCCTCGGATGGTGGTAGGTGTGAGGCTGAGTTTAGCGCTGTGCTTTTTGATTGAAAGACGATAGTTTTTGCATCGAGCTCAAATTATTTCGATCAATCGAGAGTGCGATGCTGCGGGAACTGAAAACCTTCATCGCCGTCACGCGTTACGGCACCTTCGCTGCCGCCGGCATGCACATCGGCCTGACGCAGTCGGCGGTCAGCGCGCAGATGCGCAATCTGGAACAGGCGCTGGGCATCCGTCTGTTCGACCGCACCGGGCGTCAGGCGATTCTTAACGCCGCAGGCCAGCGGGCTTTGCCGATGGCCAAAGAGATGCTGGACACCTTCAGCCGCATGGCGATCAGTGATGACGTCAGTGAATACAGAGGTGAGTTGAAGATTGGTGCAGTGGCCACGGCTCAGACCGGGTTGCTGCCCCAGGCGTTGTTGCGGTTGAGGCAGCAGGCACCGTTGCTGGAGCCGAAACTGGTGCCGGGTGTGTCGCTGAATCTATTGAGCCAGGTGGACACCGGTGAGGTGGACTTGGCGATTCTGATCAAGCCGCCGTTTGAACTGCCCAAGGAGTTATCGGCGCAGGTCATTCGCCGTGAGCCGTTCGTACTGATCGTGCCGATGGACCTTGAGGGCGATGAGCCGTTACCGATACTCGCCGACCATCCGCAGGTGCGCTACGACCGCAATTCGTTCGGCGGACGTCTGGTGACGCGGTTTTTACGTGAACAGCAGATTGACGTGCAGGTGGCGCTGGAATTGGATGAGCTGGAAGCCATTGTGAAAATGGTCGAATGCGGTTTGGGCGTGTCGCTGCTGCCCGAGGCAGGGCTGTGGCTGGAGTATGGGGCGAAGGTCAGGATCATCCCGTTGGGCGAGCTAACGTTTTACCGGGAGATCGTACTGTTGCAGCGCTATAGCCAGCGCACACAGCCGATTCAGCAGCTGTTCGCCCAATGCCTCACACACTTCGAAGGCTAAACACAAATCCCCTGTAGGAGCGGCGGTGCGGCGATCCGACTTGCCCGCGAATGCGGTGTATCAGTCAACATCCATTTTGAATGTTAGTCCGCCTTCGCGGGCAAGCCCGCTCCTACATTGATCCTGTCCAACCTGAAACAACGGGCACAAAAAAACCGCCTGAACAGGCGGTTTTTTTGGGCTAGCTGAAGATTACTCTTCCAGGCTACCCATCGCAGTGGTGTTGAAACCACCGTCTACGTACATGATTTCGCCGCTGATGCCGGACGCCAGGTCCGAGCACAGGAAGGCGCCGGCGTTGCCGACTTCGTCGATGGTGACGTTGCGACGCAGCGGGGTTTGCGCTTCGTTGGCGGCCAGCATCTTGCGGAAGTTCTTGATGCCGGAAGCGGCGAGGGTGCGGATCGGACCAGCCGATACGCAGTTGACGCGGGTGCCGTCCGGGCCCAGGGAGCCGGCCAGGTAACGCACGCCAGCTTCCAGCGAAGCCTTGGCCATGCCCATCACGTTGTAGTTCGGCATGGTGCGCTCGGCGCCCAGGTACGACAGGGTCAGCAGGCTGCCGTTGCGGCCTTTCATCATTTCGCGACCGGCTTTGGCCAAGGCCACGAAGCTGTAGGCGCTGATGTCATGAGCGATGCGGAAACCTTCACGGGTGGTGGCTTCGGTGAAGTCGCCGTCCAGTTGGTCGCCCGGGGCGAAGCCGACGGAGTGCACGATGCAATCCAGGCCGTCCCACTTCTTGCTCAGCTCAACGAAGACCTTGGCGATTTCTTCATCGCTGGCCACGTCGCACGGGAAGCACAGTTCAGGGCTCGAACCCCAGCTCTGTGCGAACTCTTCGACTCGACCCTTGAGTTTGTCGTTCTGATAAGTGAAGGCAAGCTCAGCGCCCTCGCGATGCATGGCGGCAGCGATGCCGGATGCGATGGACAGCTTGCTGGCGACACCGACGATCAGTACGCGCTTACCGGCGAGAAAACCCATGTGTTGCTCCTCTCTTTCAGGTTATTACGCAGTGGCTGGTGCCAGGAAAGCGGCTTCCAGCAACTGCTGTGTATACGGATGTTTGGGGGCGGCAAAGATACTTTGCGCGTCTCCCTGTTCGACCACTTGGCCTTGCTTGACCACCATCAGCTGGTGGCTCAGCGCTTTGACGACAGCCAGGTCATGGCTGATAAACAAATACGTCAGGTTGTACTTGGTTTGCAGTGACCGCAGCAGCTCCACCACTTGGCGTTGTACGGTGCGGTCGAGGGCCGAGGTCGGCTCGTCCAGCAAAATCAACGCCGGTTTTAGCACTAATGCCCGGGCAATGGCGATTCTCTGCCGTTGCCCGCCGGAAAATTCGTGGGGGTAGCGGTGCCGGGTTTCCGGGTCCAGACCTACCTCCTTGAGTGCCGCAATAATCGCTTGTTCCTGTTCCGCCTCGGTGCCCATCTTGTGGATCCGCAGGCCTTCGCCGACGATCTGGCTCACGCACATCCGTGGGCTCAGGCTACCGAACGGGTCCTGAAACACCACCTGCATCTCGCGGCGCAACGGTCGAACTTCGTTCTGCGTCAGGCAGTCTAGCTGCTTGCCTTCAAAACGGATCGCGCCCTTGCTGCCGATCAGCCGCAAAATTGCCAGGCCGAGCGTCGATTTGCCGGAACCGCTTTCACCCACAATCCCCAGGGTCTGCCCCTGGGGCAGGCTGAAATTGATCCCGTCCACCGCTTTGATGTGGTCAACAGTCTTTTTCAGCAGGCCTTTCTTGATCGGGAACCAGACTTTCAGGTCCTCGACTTGCAGCAATGGCGGCCCGATTACATTGGTCGCCGGCGTGCCGCTGGGCTCCGCTGCCAGCAGTAACCGAGTGTACGGATGCTGCGGCGCGCGGAACAACTCTTCGCACGATGCCTGTTCGACGATGCAACCGCGCTGCATGACACATACGCGATGCGCAATTCTTCGCACAAGGTTCAAATCGTGGCTGATCAGCAGCAGCGCCATGCCCAGGCGGGCCTGTAACTCCTTGAGCAATTCGAGGATTTTCAGCTGAACGGTCACGTCCAGCGCCGTGGTCGGCTCGTCCGCGATCAGCAATTCCGGCTCATTGGCCAGGGCCATGGCGATCATGACTCGCTGACGCTGGCCGCCGGATAATTCGTGGGGCAGGGCTTTCAGGCGTTTTTCCGGCTCGGGAATCCCAACCATCTCCAGCAGCTCCAGTGTGCGTTTGGTCGCCACTTTGCCAGTCAGGCCTTTGTGGATGCCCAGCACCTCGTTGATCTGCTTTTCGATGGAGTGCAGCGGGTTGAGCGAGGTCATCGGCTCCTGGAAGATCATCGCGATCCGGTTGCCGCGGATGTGGCGGATCGTCTTCTCTTTCAGGTCCAACAGGTTGTGCCCGGCGTACTTGATGGTGCCGGACGGATGCCGGGCGATCGGGTAGGGCAGCAGTCGCAGGATCGAGTGGGCGGTAACCGACTTGCCCGAGCCGCTTTCACCGACCAACGCCAGGGTTTCGCCGCGCCGGATATCAAAGCTCACGCCCTCGACCACCCGTTGCACGCGCTCGCCAACGCCAAACTCGACGGACAGGTCGCGCACTTCGATCAGATTGTCCTGATTCATTTCACTTCCTCGGGTCGAAGGCATCGCGAGCGGACTCGCCGATAAACACCAGCAAACTCAACATTATCGCCAGCACCGCAAACGCGCTGATGCCGAGCCATGGGGCTTGCAGGTTGGACTTGCCCTGGGCCACCAACTCACCCAGTGACGGCGCGCCGGGTGGCAAGCCGAAACCGAGGAAATCCAGTGCGGTCAAGGTGCCTATAGCGCCGGTCAGGATGAACGGCATGAACGTCATGGTCGAGACCATGGCGTTGGGCAGGATGTGGCGGAACATGATTGCACCGTTCTGCATCCCCAGCGCCCGCGCCGCACGCACGTATTCAAGGTTGCGCCCGCGCAGGAACTCGGCGCGCACCACGTCCACCAGGCTCATCCACGAAAACAGCAGCATGATCCCCAGCAACCACCAGAAATTCGGCTGTACGAAGCTGGCCAGGATGATCAGCAGGTACAGCATCGGCAAGCCGGACCAGATTTCCAGAAAACGTTGCCCGGCCAGGTCCACCCAGCCGCCATAGAAACCCTGCAAGGCCCCGGCAATCACGCCGATGATCGAACTGAGAATGGTCAGGGTGAGGGCGAACAACACCGAAATCCGGAAGCCGTAAATCACCCGCGCCAGCACGTCGCGCCCCTGATCATCGGTGCCGAGCAGGTTTTCCATCGACGGTGGCGCCGGGGCCGGGACTTTCAGGTCGTAGTTGATGCTTTGATAGCTGTAGGGAATCGGCGCCCACAGCACCCAGGCGTCTTTGGCCTTGAGCAGTTCGCGGATGTACGGGCTCTTGTAATTGGCTTCCAGCGGGAATTCGCCGCCGAAAGTGGTTTCCGGGTAGCGCTTGAGCGCAGGGAAGTACCAGCTGTTGTCGTAATGCACCACCAGCGGTTTGTCGTTGGCGATCAGCTCGGCGCCAAGGCTCAGGCCGAACAACAGCAGAAACAGCCACAGCGACCACCAGCCACGCCTGTTGGCCTTGAACAGTTCGAAACGGCGTCGATTGAGCGGGGACAGGTTCATCTCAATGCTCCCGGCTTTCGAAGTCGATGCGCGGATCGACAAAGGTGTAGGTGAGGTCGCCGATCAGTTTCACCACCAGGCCCATCAAGGTGAAGATAAACAGCGTGCCAAACACCACCGGGTAATCGCGGTTGATCGCGGCTTCAAAGCTCATCAAGCCGAGGCCGTCGAGGGAGAAAATCACTTCCACCAGCAACGATCCGGTAAAGAAGATCCCGATGAGCGCTGACGGAAACCCGGCGATCACCAGCAACATGGCGTTGCGGAACACGTGGCCGTAAAGCACACGATGACGGGTCAGGCCCTTGGCCTTGGCGGTGACCACGTACTGTTTGTTGATTTCATCGAGGAAGCTGTTTTTGGTCAGCAGGGTCATGGTCGCGAAGTTGCCGATCACCAGCGCCGTCACCGGCAAGGCCAGGTGCCAGAAGTAATCGAGGATTTTGCCGCCCATGCTCAACTCATCGAAATTGTTCGATGTCAGCCCGCGCAACGGGAACCAGTCAAAATAGCTGCCGCCGGCGAACACCACGATCAGCAGGATCGCAAACAGGAACGCCGGGATCGCGTAGCCGACGATGATCGCCGAGCTGGTCCAGACATCGAAGTGGCTGCCGTGTCGCGTGGCCTTGGCGATCCCCAGCGGGATCGACACCAGGTACATGATCAGCGTGCTCCACAACCCGAGGGAGATCGACACCGGCATCTTTTCCTTGATCAGGTCGATGACCTTGGCATCGCGAAAGAAGCTGTCGCCGAAATCCAGAGACGCATAGTTCTTCACCATGATCCACAAGCGTTCCGGTGCCGACTTGTCGAAGCCGTACATGCGCTCGATTTCCTTGACCAGCGCCGGGTCCAGGCCTTGGGCGCCGCGATAGGCGGAGCCGGCCACCGACACTTCGGCACCACCACCGGCGATGCGGCTGGTGGCGCCTTCGAAGCCTTCGAGCTTGGCGATCATCTGCTCTACCGGGCCGCCGGGAGCGGCCTGGATGATCACGAAGTTGATCAGCAAAATGCCGAACAAGGTCGGAATGATCAGCAGCAGTCGCCGAAAAATATACGCCAGCATCTGATTACTCCGTGGCCGCAGGGGAGGCTTGCAGTATGGTTTCGACTTCTATCGCAGGTTTCGCGTCTGGCTTGATCCACCACGTGTTTGTGCCGATGTCGTACAGGGGTGAGGTTTTAGGATGGCCGATGTGGTTCCAGTACGCCACGCGCCAGGTCTTGATGTGCCAGTTGGGGATCACGTAATAACCCCATTGCAGCACGCGGTCCAGTGCCCGGGCATGCGCCACCAGGCTTTTGCGCGAATCGGCGTTGATCAGTTGCTCGACCAGTTGGTCCACCACCGGGTCTTTCAGGCCCATGGAATTGCGGCTGCCGGGTTTGTCGGCGGCGGCCGACATCCAGAATTCGCGCTGTTCGTTGCCAGGAGAACTGGACTGCGGAAAGCTGCCGACGATCATGTCGAAGTCCCGTGAGCGCACGCGGTTGATGTACTGCGAGACGTCGACCCGGCGGATCACCAAGTCGATCCCCAGGTCGCTGAGGTTGCGCTTGAACGGCAGGAGTACCCGCTCGAATTCGGTCTGCGCCAACAGAAACTCGATGGTCACCGGTTTGCCGGTGGCATCGACCATTTTGTCATCGACGATCCGCCAGCCGGCCTCTTGCAGCAATTGATAGGCTTTGCGCTGATGGTCGCGAATCATGCCGCTGGCGTCGGTCACCGGGTTCTGGAACGCCTCGCTGAACACTTGCTCAGGGATCTTGCCGCGGAACGGATCGAGGATCGCCAGTTGATCGGCATCCGGCAGGTCGGTGGCGGCCATTTCCGAATTCTCGAAATAGCTGCGGGTGCGCGCGTAGGCGCTGTTGAACAATTGCTTGTTGGTCCATTCAAAGTCCAGCAGCAACGCCAGGGCCTCACGCACGCGCACGTCCTGGAACAACGGGCGGCGCAGGTTGAACACAAAACCCTGCATGCCGGTGGTGTTGCCGTTGGGGATCTGTTCCTTGATCAAGCGGCCTTCGGTGACGGCCGGGACGTTGTAAGCATTTGCCCAGTTCTTCGCGGTCATCTCCAGCCAGTAATCGAACTGCCCGGCCTTGAACGCTTCGAGCGCCACGGTGTTGTCGCGGTAGTAATCGGTGGTCATCACGTCGAAGTTGTAGAACCCACGATTGACCGGCAAGTCCTTGCCCCAGTAATCCTTGACCCGCTCATAGCGAATCGAACGCCCGGCCTTCACTTGACTGACTTTGTACGGGCCACTGCCCAGCGGTATCTCAAGGTTGCCCTTGTTGAAATCGCGGTCGGCCCACCAATGCTTGGGCAACACCGGCAACTGGCCGAGGATCAGCGGCAACTCACGGTTATTGGTGTGCTTGAACTTGAACAGCACGGTCAGCGGGTCTTCGGCGACCGCTTCCTCGACGTCGTTGTAGTAACCCCGATAGAGCGGCGCGCCGTCCTTGGTCAGCATCTGGAAGCTGAACACCACGTCTTCGGCGCGGATCGGATGGCCATCGTGGAAACGCGCTTCAGGGCGCAGGTAGAAACGCACCCAGCTGTTGTCCGGGGCTTTCTCTATCTGGCCGGCCACCAGGCCATATTCGGTGAACGGCTCGTCCAGCCCTTGTCTGGCGAGGGTGTCGTAGATTATGCCGATGTCGTCGGCCGGAACGCCCTTGCTGATAAACGGATTGAGGCTGTCGAAGCCGCCGAAACCGGCCTGACGAAAGATCCCGCCCTTGGGCGCATCCGGGTTCACATAGTCGAAATGTTTAAAGTCAGCGGGGTACTTTGGCGGTTCGTTGTAGAGGGTCACGGCGTGTTGCGGGGCGGCACAGGCCAGCCCGGCGAACAGCAAACCGCTGGCCTGCAACAGCAGGGCGCGTACGGGTTTCATCGATCTTTCTCCGAAGACTTCAGCCACCATGCGCTCAGGCCCAGGGTGTAGGGCGGCGTGGTGACAAAGGCTAACCGGTTACGGTAAGCCAGGCGGTGATAATTGAGGTACCAGTTGGGAATGCTGTAGTGCTGCCACAGCAACACGCGGTCGAGGGCTTTGCCGGCGGCGACTTGTTCGTCGCGGCTCTGGGCGGCGAGCAGTTGTTCGAGTAAATGGTCGACCACCGGGTTGGCGATACCGGCGTAGTTTTTACTGCCCTTGATCCCGACCTGGCTGGAATGAAAATACTGCCACTGCTCCAGGCCCGGGCTGAGGGTCTGGTTGAGCGTCATCAAAATCATGTCGAAGTCGAACTGATCCAGGCGCTGTTTGTACTGGGCGCGGTCGACGGTGCGCAGGCGCGCGTCGATACCAATGCTGGCGAGGTTCTCGACGTAGGGCTGGAGGATGCGTTCCAGGTTCGGGTTGACCAGCAGGATCTCGAGTTGCAGCGGTTGACCGGCGGCGTTCTGCACACGCTGGCCATTGAGCTTCCAGCCGGCCTCGGCAAGCAGTCCAAGGGCTTTTCGCAGGGTTTCCCTTGGAATGCCGCGGCCGTCGGTTTGCGGCAGGCTGAACGGCTCGGTGAAGAGTTTGGCGGGCAACTGTTCGCGATACGGCTTGAGCATCAGCCATTCATGACCGACCGGCAGGCCGGTGGCAGAGAATTCGCTGTTGGGGTAGTAACTCAGGGTGCGCTTGTAGGCGTCGCTGAACAGCGTGCGGTTGGTCCACTCGAAGTCGAACATCAGCCCCAGCGCTTCGCGGACCTTGGTCTCGGCGAAGGTCGGGCGCCGGGTGTTCATGAACAGGCCCTGGCTCTGGGTCGGAATCTGATGCGGGATCTGCGCTTTGATCACGTCGCCGCGACGGACCGCCGGGAAGTTGTAGCCGTTGTCCCAGTTCTTGGCCTGGTGCTCGATGTAAACGTCGAACTCGCCGGCCTTGAACGCCTCGAAGGCGACATCGCTGTCACGGTAAAACTCGACCTCCATGCGATCAACGTTGTACTTGCCGCGATTGACCGGCAGATCCTTGCCCCAGTAGTCCTTGACCCGCTCAAAAACAATCTGCCGCCCAGGCGTCACTGAGGTGATGCGATACGGCCCGCTGCCCAAGGGTGGCTCGAAGGTGGTCGCCTTGAAATCGCGGCCTTTCCAGTACTGCGCAGACATGACCGGCAATTCGCCCAAGCGCAGGATCAACAACGGGTTACCGGTGCGCTTGAAGACGAATCGAACTCGGTGCGGGTTGAGAATATCGACCCGCGCTACTTCCTGAAGATTGGTCCGGTACTGTGGATGACCTTCCTTGAGCAACAGACGGTAGGAGAACGCGACGTCCTTCGCAGTAATCGGCGAACCATCGTGGAACCGCGCTTCGGGGCGCAGGTTGAACACCACCCAACTGCGGTCCTCGCTGTATTCCACCGACTGGGCGATCAGGCCATAACTGGAGGTCGGCTCGTCGCCGGACGGCGCGTACTGGCCGGTGCCGACCATCAGCGGCTCATTCAGCTCATTGATCCCGTATTGCAGGAAATTCGGCGTCGAGACCGGGCTTGAGCCCTTGAAGGTATAAGGATTGAGCGTATCGAAGGTGCCAAACGCCATCACCCGCAAGGTGCCGCCCTTGGGCGCTTGCGGGTTGACCCAGTCAAAGTGGGTAAATCGGGCCGGGTACTTGAGCGTGCCGAACTGCGCATAACCGTGGCTTTCGCTGATCGTCGCGCTTGCGGGAGAGCTCAAGGCCAGGCTGATCAGGAGCAGAAGGAGGGGACGCTTCAAGTCAGAGATCCGATCCAGGCGGCTTGGGCTTTATGGTCCGTACAGTAACAGCTTGTATCGACAGGAAAAAGACAGGGGGTTAATGCACTGTTAATTGAGCTTGCGCGGCCCTTGTAGCAGCTGGCGAAGCCTGCGTTCGGCTGCGAAGCAGTCGCGTAATCAGGCAATGCGGTGTTTCAGGAAGACCGCAAACTCAGGTTTTACGACTGCTTCGCAGCCGAACGCAGGCTTCGCCAGCTGCTACAGGGGTTTTGGCAAGCTTCAGGCGAAAAAAAACCCCTGACATCAGGGGTTCTTTTTAGTGTGGCGAAGATACCGTCAGCACTTGCCCAGGCTTCAACGCCTTGCCGACACGCGGGTTCCAGCGTTTGAGATGCTGCATCTCGACATTGAAGCGCTTGGCGACGATGTACAACGAATCGCCTTGCTGAACCTTGTATTGGGTCTGTGGCTTCTTTTGGTCGGCTTTGCTGTTGGCGGCCACGACCGTGTTGACACGACCACTACCGCGCTTGGTGGTGTCATGGATCACCAGCTTCTGACCCGACTTGAGGTTCTTGCCGGTCAGCTTGTTCCAGCGCTGCAGGTCTTTGACGTCGACGCCATTGGCCTTGGCGATGGTGCCGAGGCTGTCGCCGCGTTTGACCCGGTAAGTGCGCTTGACGCTGGCGATTTGAGAGCCGTCTGCGCCTTCGAAGACTGGTTTGAGTGGCTTCTTGCTGATCAACTCTTCCGGACGCATGGTCGACAGGCTAGTGGTCAACAACTGCGCCTTGGACGTGGGCACCAGCAGATGCTGGGGGCCGTCAAGGGTGGTGCGCTGTTTGAACGCCGGGTTGAGCTGGAACAGTTCGTCTTCGTCGATGTTGGCCACCGCGGCAACTGTGGACAGGTCCATGCGCTGGTTGATTTCGACGACCTTGAAATACGGCTCGTTGGCGATCGGGTTGAGGTTCACGCCGTAGGCTTCGGGTGCCATTACCACTTGCGACAAGGCCAGCAGCTTGGGCACGTAGGCCTGGGTTTCCGACGGCAGTGGCAGGTTCCAGTAGTCGGTCGGCAGGCCGAGCCTTTCGTTACGCTCGATAGCGCGGCTGACCGTGCCTTCGCCGGCGTTGTAGGCGGCAAGGGCGAGCATCCAGTCACCGTTGAACATGTCGTGCAGGCGGGTCAGGTAATCCAGGGCTGCGGTGGTCGATGCAGTAATGTCGCGTCGGCCATCATAGGCACTGGTCTGGCGCAGGTTGTAGTAACGGCCGGTGGAAGGGATGAATTGCCAAAGACCCACCGCGTTGGCCCGGGAATAAGCCATCGGGTTGTAGGAGCTTTCAATCACTGGCAGCAACGCCAGTTCCAGCGGCATGTTGCGTTCTTCAAGGCGTTCGATGATGTAGTGAATGTACAGGCTACCGCGCTCGCCGGCGTTTTCGAGGAAGGACGGGTTACTGGCGAACCACAGTCGCTGTTGCTCGATGCGCGGGTTGACGCCCAGGCCGTCCTGTAACTGGAAGCCCAGGCGCATGCGCTCCCAGACGTCCTGTGCGGCAAGAGGGCTTGGCTTTTCACTGAGCCAAATGGGCTTCTGTTTGGCGCGGGCGGCGATATTCGGGGTATGTGTCGCGTCGGTCTGCGGCACATGGCTGGAACAACCCGCCAGAGTGGCGGACACAGCCACCGCTATGGCTTGAGCCAAGCGGGTCAATGCGTCTGAATTGATGACTTTACTAATAGATGACGACATTGGCTGGAAGTAAGTTCCGGGCAAAAATGTCGGTCGATTCTAGAAAGCGTCCCCCCTGCGGTCAACCATTCAGTATTTTCATTACAAAACGAAGACGGCTTAGAACGTATCTTTCCAAGCCCTTAAAGCAGAAAAAACCTTACTCGGTGCCCGGTTATCGGGGCCAATCCGTTCGTCCACTTTTTCTTTAACAGATGTTTCAGAAGCGCGTAAAAACGGGTTGGTGAGCTTTTCCAGGGCCAGCGTCGACGGCAAGGTCATGATCCCGGCTTCACGTTGCTGGGTTACTTTGGCCAGGCGAGCGGCGATTTCCGGATTGTCAGGCTCCACTGCGGCAGCAAATTTCAGGTTGCTCAGGGTGTATTCGTGGGTGCAATACACCAGCGTATCTTCCGGCAATGCGGCCAGGCGTGTCAGCGAGGTGTGCATTTGTTCGGGCGTGCCTTCGAACAACCGTCCGCAACCAGCGGCAAACAGGGTGTCACCGCAGAACAACAGGCCATGATGGTAATAGGCAATGTGCCCCAGGGTGTGACCGGGGACGGCGAAAACATCGAAGTCCCAGTCCAGCACGCTGACACGGTCGTTGTCCTTGAGCGCCACGTCCCGGCCCGGGATGGTTTCGCTGGCGGGGCCATAGACCTTCGCGTTAGTCGCTTTTTTCAGCCGCTCGACGCCGCCGACGTGGTCATGATGGTGGTGAGTGATCAGAATATCGCTCAATGCCCAACCCGGATGCGCTGCAAGCCAGGCCTGCACGGGGGCGGCATCACCCGGATCGACCACGGCGCAACGCTGGGTGCGGTGGTCTTGTAACAACCAGATGTAGTTGTCGGTGAAGGCGGGCAGGGCACTGATCTGTATCATCGTCGGATTCGCCAAGCGGAAAACAATGGTGCATCTTAGAACTTCCTGGCGCGTTGGAGAATGCAATGACCGATAAAGCGTTCGCTCAGGCTGACCCCGAGTGGCTGACATTGATCAGCGCGGCCCGTGAATGGCTGTCCGGCCCTATCGGGCAATTTTTGCTGGATGAAGAACGCCGCATGCTCGAAGACGAGTTGGGGCGCTTCTTCGGCGGTTATCTGGTGCATTACGGTCCGTCGGCCCAGACGCCGCCGTCGGCGCCCCAAGTGCAGCGCAATGTACGGCTCGGTGCGCCGTTGCCCGGTGTCGAAATCGTTTGTGAAGAACAGGCCTGGCCGTTGAGCGAGCACGCCGCAGACGTTGTGGTGTTGCAGCATGGGCTGGATTTCTGTCTGTCGCCCCATGGTTTGCTGCGCGAAGCGGCGAGTAGCGTGCGGCCCGGCGGGCATTTGCTGATCATCGGCATCAATCCGTGGAGCACTTGGGGCTTGCGCCATGTGTTCACCCATGACGCCATGCGCAAGGCGCGTTGCATTTCGCCGTCGCGCGTCGCCGACTGGCTGAACCTGCTGGGTTTCGCGCTGGAGAAACGCCGCTTCGGGTGCTATCGTCCGCCGCTTGCTTCACCCGCCTGGCAGGCCCGTCTGGCCGGTTGGGAGCGCAAGGCCGGCGACTGGCAACTGTCGGGCGGCGGTTTCTATTTATTGGTGGCACGCAAGATCGTGGTGGGCCTGCGTCCGCTACGTCAGGAACGGCGCGAACCGATGGGCAAGCTGATTCCCTTGCCGATGGCCAAGGTCAATCGTCGCCGCATCGATCCGTAATACCTTTTTAATATTCCCGGTCGGGTCAGTCCCGGCCTCGGGCATCGTCGATCTCTGATCGTCGAGCCACCGCATTTTCTGGATAGATTGGCATGAGCGATAGCGTAGAACTCTTCACCGACGGCGCCTGCAAAGGCAACCCTGGCCCTGGCGGCTGGGGCGCACTGCTGGTGTGCAAAGGCGTTGAAAAGGAATTGTGGGGCGGCGAAGCCAACACCACCAACAACCGCATGGAGCTGATGGGCGCTATTCGTGGCCTCGAAGAGCTCAAGCGCTCGTGCGACGTGCTGCTGGTGACCGACTCCCAGTACGTGATGAAAGGCATCAACGAATGGATGGACAACTGGAAGAAGCGCGGCTGGAAAACGGCGGCGAAAGAGCCGGTTAAAAATGCCGACTTGTGGAAGTTGCTGGATGAGCAGGTCAATCGCCACAACGTCACCTGGAAATGGGTGCGGGGGCACATCGGTCACCACGGTAACGAACGGGCAGACCAGTTGGCCAACCGGGGTGTGGATGAAGTGCGCGGGTATAAGCAGGCTTGATTTCAATAGGTCAGTTTGACCGAGGCGCAGCTATTCGCGAGCAGGTCGAATCGTCGCACCGTCGCTCCCACAGGGGATTTTCGAACAATGGAGATCCCGTGTGGGAGCGAGCCTGCTCGCGATGGCCGCGACTCGGTCTATCTGAATCACCCCGGCGAGCGTGTTAACATCGCCGCTTTTGCACGAATGACCCGTTGAGAGCTGAGCACTGATGGCCACCAGATCCGTTGTACTCGATACCGAAACCACCGGCATGCCGGTGACCGACGGCCACCGGATTATCGAAATCGGTTGTGTCGAGTTGATCGGTCGGCGCCTGACCGGCCGGCATTTTCACGTTTACCTGCAACCGGATCGCGAGAGTGACGAAGGCGCCATCGGCGTCCACGGCATCACCAACGAATTTCTGGTGGGCAAACCGCGTTTCACTGAAGTGGCCGATGAGTTCTTCGAGTTCATCAAAGGCGCGCAACTGATCATCCATAACGCGGCGTTCGACGTTGGCTTCATCAACAACGAATTCGCCCTGATGGGCCAGCACGATCGTGCGGACATCACGCAACACTGCTCGATCCTCGATACCTTGATGATGGCCCGGGAACGTCACCCGGGGCAGCGCAACAGCCTCGACGCCTTGTGCAAACGTTATGGCGTCGATAACTCGGGTCGAGAGCTGCACGGCGCTTTGCTCGACTCCGAAATTCTGGCTGACGTTTACCTGACCATGACCGGCGGCCAGACCAGCCTGTCGCTGGCCGGTAATGCGTCCGACGGTAATGGCTCCGGCGAAGGTGCGGATAACTCGGCCACCGAAATCCGCCGCTTGCCGGCCGACCGCACGCGCGCCCGCATCATCCGCGCCAGCGAAGATGACCTGGCCCAGCACGTGGCGCGTCTTGAAGCCATCGCGAAAGCCGCCGGCGCCCCGTCGCTGTGGCAGCAACTGGCGGATGCCAAGGCGCAGGCCTGAATCCGTAGCAGCTGTCGAGTACCGCGAGGCTGCGTCCGGCTGCGAAGCAGGCGTGAAACCAGACACTACGGTGTTTCAGGTATACCGCGTTCTCTGGGTTTACGACGGCTACGCAGCCGGACGCAGCCTCGCGGTGCTCGGCAGCTGCTACAGGTCGTGTTCGCTTGCGACATTAGCGTGCATCAATTGACCCACTTCAGGGCATCGGCACTCGCCACATCCGCATCAACCCTCTACCCTGAGGGTATTGGCAGGCTGCGGTCTGCCGCCTCAGGACACTGAGCCCATGTATAAAGATTTGAAGTTCCCGGTCCTGATCGTCCACCGCGACATCAAGGCCGACACCGTCGCCGGTGATCGCGTGCGGGGCATCGCCCGGGAGTTGGAGCAGGAAGGCTTCAGCATTGTTTCGGCGGTGGATTACACCGAAGGGCGGCTGGTCGCATCGACCCATCACGGCCTCTCTTGCATGTTGATTGCCGCTGAAGACGCCAGTACCGACTCGCATTTATTGCAAAACATGGCCGAGTTGATCGGCCTGGCGCGAGTGCGTGCGCCGGACCTGCCGATCTTCGCCCTCGGCGAACAAGTGACGCTGGAAAACGCGCCCGCCGATGCGATGGCCGAACTCAATCAGTTGCGCGGCATTCTTTATCTGTTCGAAGACACGGTGCCGTTCCTGGCCCGGCAAGTGGCCCGGGCCGCACGCAAGTACCTGGACTGTCTACTGCCACCGTTTTTCAAGGCGCTGGTGCAACACACCGCCGATTCCAATTATTCCTGGCACACACCTGGCCACGGCGGTGGCGTGGCGTACCACAAGAGCCCGGTCGGGCAGGCGTTTCACCAGTTTTTTGGGGAAAACACCCTGCGTTCGGATTTGTCCGTGTCGGTTCCCGAATTGGGTTCCTTGCTCGATCACACCGGTCCGCTGGCCGAAGCGGAAGCGCGAGCCGCGCGCAATTTCGGCGCCGATCACACCTTTTTCGTGATCAATGGCACCTCGACTGCCAACAAAATCGTCTGGCATTCGATGGTCGCCCGCGATGACCTCGTGCTGGTGGACCGCAACTGTCACAAGTCGGTGTTGCATTCGATCATCATGACCGGCGCGATCCCGTTGTACCTGTGCCCGGAGCGCAACGAACTGGGGATCATCGGCCCGATTCCGTTGAGCGAATTCAGCCGCGAGTCGATCCAGGCCAAGATCGACGCCAGCCCGCTGACCAAAGGTCTCGCGCCCAAGGTCAAATTAGCGGTCATCACCAACTCGACCTATGACGGCCTTTGCTACAACGCGGAGTTGATCAAGCAGAGCCTGGGCAACAGCGTCGAGGTGCTGCATTTCGACGAGGCCTGGTACGCCTACGCGGCGTTCCATGAGTTTTTCGCCGGGCGTTACGGTATGGGCACTACGCGCAGCGAAGACAGTCCACTGGTGTTCACCACGCATTCCACGCACAAGCTGTTGGCCGCGTTCAGTCAGGCCTCGATGATTCATGTTCAGGACGGTGGCGCACGGCAACTGGACCGCGACCGCTTCAACGAAGCGTTCATGATGCACATCTCCACGTCGCCCCAATACAGCATCATTGCGTCGCTGGACGTGGCCTCGGCGATGATGGAGGGTCCGTCCGGGCGTTCGCTATTGCAGGAGATGTTTGACGAGGCCCTGAGTTTTCGTCGCGCCCTGGCCAATTTGCGGCAGCACATTGCGGCGGATGACTGGTGGTTTTCCATCTGGCAGCCGCCGTCGGTGGAAGGCATCGATCGCGTGGTCACCGAAGACTGGCTGCTGCAACCCGATGCCGACTGGCACGGCTTTGGCGGCGTGACCGACGATTACGTGTTGCTCGATCCGATCAAAGTCACCCTGGTGATGCCCGGCCTGACCGCAGGCGGTGCGCTGAGTGAGCGCGGGATTCCGGCGGCCGTGGTCAGTAAATTTCTCTGGGAGCGCGGGTTGGTGGTCGAAAAGACCGGGCTGTATTCGTTCCTGGTGCTGTTCTCGATGGGCATCACCAAAGGCAAATGGAGCACGCTGTTGACCGAGTTGCTGGAGTTCAAGCGCAGCTACGATGCCAACGTCAGCCTGACAACTTGCCTGCCCTGTGTGGCGCAACCGAGCGTCGGGCGTTATCAAGGCATGGGCTTGCGCGATTTGTGCGATCAATTGCACGCCTGCTATCGCAGCAATGCCACGGCCAAACACCTCAAGCGCATGTACACCGAGCTGCCGGAAATCGTCATGAAGCCGGCCGACGCCTATGATCATTTGGTGCGGGGCGAGGTAGAGGCGGTGTCGATCGATGCGCTGGACGGGCGGATCGCTGCGGTGATGCTGGTTCCGTATCCGCCGGGCATTCCGTTGATCATGCCGGGCGAGCGGTTCACAGAGGCGACCCGGTCAATCATCGACTACCTTTCATTTGCACGCACGTTTGATAGCAGTTTCCCAGGATTCGTCGTCGATGTGCATGGCTTGCAACACGAAGACGAGGGCAATGGACGGCACTACACCGTCGATTGCATCAAGGAATGAGGACCTTTCCCAGTATGCAACCTGTCATTAATCCGAAGTACCCCGGCCTTTCGGTGCGTGTCGCCGATGACGGCTTCGCGGCCTATATCTGGGGCAGTGATTTCAGCTTTGAAGTCGCCGCCTATGGCGCTGCCGAAATGGGCAAACCGGTCGAGCAGTGGCCGATCACGCCGATCACCCCTTATCGAAAGTGTTACGGCATCGACCCTGAAGAGTTCAGCAGTTTTCGCGACGCCGCCGACAGTGCGATTTTCATGGCCTATCTCGATGATGAGCCCGTCGGCCATCTAGTGGTCAGCACCAACTGGAACGGCTTTGCCCATATCGACGAGCTGGCGGTGCATGCCCCGGCGCGGCACCATGGCGTGGCCAAAGCGCTGCTGGACGTGGCTCAGTTCTGGAGTCGCAAGAAAAAACTGCCGGGCATCATGCTCGAAACCCAGAACAACAACCTGGGCGCCTGTCGGCTTTATGAGCGGTGTGGTTATGTGATTGGCGGGATCGATCATCTACGCTATCGCGGGATCGATCCGAACACCGCCGAAGTGGCGCTGTTTTGGTATCGCTTGTTCTATAACTCGCCGGAAAACCCGCTCAGTTCGCGAGCATCGCCGCGGCTTGTTCCGTAATGATGTCCAGCAGTGTCTGAACGGCGGCGGATGGTTCGCCGTTTTTCAGGGTCAGGGCGTAGAGGCTGACCGGCACTGCCGGCGCCAGCGGGCAAACATCCAGTCCGCTGGATTTGGCGCCAAGGGCGGTAAACGGGTCGACAATCGCCAGGCCTTCACCGGCCTCGACCATGCTGCGCATCATTTGATGCGTCTGCACCCGGATATGCACGAGCGGGGCCGGGCGCAAGGCCTGCAATTTGTTCTCGAGTGCCGGGCTCAGCGGGTCGTGGCCTTCCAGGCCGACCATCGACTGGCCCGCCAGATCCTGCAACGAAATGTATTTCTGCTTGGGCTGCAGCCAGCCATGGGGCGCCAAGAGCTGGAGCTTGCCTTGGGCAATCATCTGGCAATGGATGTCGGCGTGGTCGGGATCCTGCAGGCTCAACCCCAGATCGCTTTCGCGCAACAACAGGGTTTTGATGATCTCGCGGGTCGGCTGGCTCAGCAGGCTGCAAGGTGCATCGGGCAGGCGTCGGCGCAGGACGGCGATGCTCTGAGGCAACAGTTGTTGGGCCAACGGCGGGGTGCAGATGATGCGCAGGGGCGGTGCCTGGTATTGCTTGAGGCTGGCAGCCAGGCGCTGAACGGGTTCAAGCGCTTCGTAGACGTGGGCGATTTCGACCTGTAGCTCCCGCGCTTCGCGGGTCGCCTGCAAGCGTCCGCGCACGCTGGAAAACAGCATGAAACCCAACTGACCCTCGGCCTCGCGCAAAATGCCTTCAACCTCGGCCACCGGCAACTGCAGCCATTCGGCAGCGGTGCCCAGGTGACCGGTCTGCACAAGCGCGTGGATCACTTCGATGTGGCGTAAACGCATGCGTGAAGTCCATGTTCGGCAGGTGAGGGAATCAGTGACTGAATCCTAACTCAAGTGCGCGCCCATGACTTGTGCTCATAACGCGGGGTTATGACGCGATGGTGGCTACTGGCACGCTGCCGACAAACGTGTCGGGTTCGCGCACGATGGTCACTTCCGATTGAACCAGCAGAAACTGGTTGTCATCCAGTTTCTTGATACGGTCGCCAATGGCCAGTTTGTAGGTGGTGACAGGCTCCGTGCTGCCGAAACCGTCTGCCGACGGGATGGATTCCTGGAACTCATGCACGGAATAAACGCGGCCTTCCGCATCTCTTGCGTGGAACTGACCGACAAGTACTGCTGCCATCTGTTTAGAACCTCTGGAGATAAATCACTCAAATTTCGGTTCTGTAGACCGTGCTTGGGCGAAGTAAGTTTTCCTGCAAGAAAAAAATAGTCAGGGGCAGTGAAATTCAACAGCCCGCTGGGTGATTCGTCATCTATAACTACAAGCTCTTCCATCGGACAGTCGAGACATCTTCCATGAGCAACGTCTATACGATCGCCGTAATAGTCGGCAGCTTGAGAAAGGCATCGATCAATCGCAAGGTGGCACTGGCGCTGGCCGACCTTGCTCCCGCGAATCTCAAACTTCAAATCGTCGAAATTGGTGACTTGCCACTCTACAACGAAGACATCGATGGCGCTTCACCGCCGGCAGCCTACAGCACTTTCCGACAACAAGTACGTTCATCCGACGCAGTGCTGTTCGTCACCCCGGAATACAACCGTTCGGTGCCGGCGCCTATGAAGAATGCCATCGACGTGGGATCGCGGCCGTATGGCCAGAGCGCATGGAGCGGCAAACCGGGCGCAATCATCAGTGCTTCGCCGGGTGCTGTCGGCGGGTTTGGCGCCAACCATCACTTGCGTCAGTCCATGGTATTTCTGGATGTGCCGTGCATGCAGCAGCCGGAAGCCTACCTCAGTGGTGCCGGTTCAGCGTTCGACGAGTCAGGAAAACCCTCAGAGTCGGTCAAACCGTTCTTGCAGAAATTCATCAACGCCTACGGCCAATGGGTCGAACAACACAAAAAGGCCTGACCCCCCCCTGTGGGAGCGAGCTTGCTCGCGAAAGCGGTGTATCAGTCAAATCAATGCCAACTGACATACCGCTTTCGCGAGCAGGCTCGCTCCCACAGGGATAATGGGGTGTGCAACACGTTTGCGCTTTACTCCGCTCGTGCATTGCGGCTGAATCGCGGTTTGTTTTTCGCTCAAGGTTGTTTTGCATGCTCATCGCTTCACTCATTTTCCTGCTGACCATCACGCTGGTGATCTGGCAACCCAAAGGCCTGGGCGTCGGTTGGAGTGCGGTGTTCGGCGCTGTGCTGGCGCTGATTTTCGGTGTGGTGCAGTTGAGCGACATCCCGATCGTATGGCAGATCATCTGGAACGCCACCGGCACGTTCGTGGCGCTGATCATCATCAGTCTGTTGCTGGACGAGGCGGGCTTCTTTGCCTGGGCCGCCTTGCATGTGGCGCGTTGGGGGCGGGGCAGCGGGCGTAAGCTGTTTGCTTATATGGTGCTGCTGGGGGCGTTGGTCTCGGCATTGTTCGCCAATGACGGAGCGGCGCTGATTCTGACTCCCATCGTTATTTCAATGCTGCTGGCACTGCGATTCTCCCCGGCAGCCACGCTGGCGTTCGTGATGGGCGCCGGTTTCATCGCCGACACTGCAAGCCTGCCGCTGGTGGTGTCGAACCTGGTGAACATTGTTTCCGCCGACTTCTTTCATATCACGTTCAACCGCTATGCGGCGGTCATGGTCCCGGTCAACCTGGTGAGCGTCGCGGCAACACTGGCGGTGTTGATGTGGTTCTTCCGTCGCGACATTCCCAAGGCTTACGACCCCGAGCAATTGGAGCTGCCGGCGACTGCGATACATGACAAGGCGACGTTTTTTGCTGGTTGGGTAGTGTTGGTGATCCTGCTCGTGGGTTGTTTTGCCCTGGAGCCGCTGGGTATTCCGATCAGCGCCATTTCTGCGGTGTGCGCCGCGTTGCTGTTGGGGATCGCCGCCCGGGGCCACAAGATTTCAACGCGCAAGGTGATGAAAGAAGCGCCGTGGCAGATCGTGATTTTTTCGCTGGGTATGTACCTGGTGGTGTATGGCCTGCGCAATGCCGGGTTGACTGGGTATCTGGCGGGTTGGCTGGACGGGTTTGCACATTACGGCGTGTGGGGCGCGGCCATGGGCACGGGGGTGCTGACGGCGATTCTGTCTTCGATGATGAACAATTTGCCGACGGTGCTGATCGGTTTGCTGTCGATCGATGCCAGTCAGGCCAATGGTGTGGTGAAGGAGGCGATGATTTATGCCAACGTCATCGGTAGCGATCTTGGGCCGAAAATCACGCCGATTGGCAGTCTGGCGACGTTGTTGTGGCTGCATGTGCTGGAACGCAAGAGCATCCGGATTGGGTGGGGGTATTACTTCAAGGTCGGGGTGGTGTTGACGGTGCCGGTATTGTTGGTGACGTTGGCGGCTTTGGCTGTGCGGTTATCTCTCTAGACCGAGTCGGCTTCATCGCGAGCAGGCTCACTCCTACACTGGATCTGCGCCATAAGGAGATCAAATGTAGGAGTGAGCCTGCTCGCGATAGGGCCGGCCCAGCCACCACAAATCTCAACCACTACCCGGCACATTCGGCCAAAGATCCGCCACCAGAAACAACCGTTCCGCTTCCTCCCATTCCCCATCGGTATTTTCGATCAGGCGAACCATCAACTGCGCCGGGGCCTGGGGTTCGAGGTCGTTCAGCCAGGCATTCAACTGTTCCGGGCTCCAGGTGTGCTCCGCAGGATAATGCGCCGGTGCCAGCCAGGCATGGCGGGGCAGGGGTTGCCAGCGACCGAAGGGGCGCTGCACGACAAAGTCCGCCCAGTCTTTCTGATGCAGCCAGCTACCGCGCAAATGCTGCGGATGCGCACCGCCGGGTGGCGCGGCGCGTCCCGGCCACGGATACAGCAGGTAACCGCCGAGCCACAAGTGTGCACTGAACTGCTGAATATCCAGGGCCGCCAGCACTTCGCGACTTTCGCCGCGGGCAGAAATGGGCAGTTGATGCAGAGCCAGGTGTGCCAGTTTGCGGTCCAGCCGATCATGACAACCGGGGCCGAGCCACTGAGCGGTGTCATGCCCGTCGCCATTTTGCGGCCCGAGATAGAGCTTGATCGCCAGTTCCAGGTGCTGCACGCCGTCGCGGTCACGCAGCAGCATGTCCAGTTCGCCCAGTGTGTGGCCTTCACGGCGGATCGGCAGGTTGGCGGCAATCAGCTCGATCCCCGGCGCGTGACGCACCGCGTACTGCCACAGGCGCTCGTAATACAGGCCCAGACGCCGGGTTCGGGCCTGGGACAGCCAGTGCAGCAAGTCGTAGCTGTCACGGTCCAGTTGCCGCAGCCAGCGCTCCAGGCGCTCAGGCTCTTGCACCCATTCGCTGCCGGTCAGGGGATGGCGTTGCGGCCACGGTGTATCGATGAGCATCGGCGGCGCGAGGATGACCCAAGCCAGGTCGCGCACTTCGGGGTGGCGCAACTGATGGGGCAACGAGAGCAAATCGGGAAATAGGATCATCTTGCGAGCATAGCCCTAAACATGAGTACACCCTTGTGGCTGAAAGGATTTTGTCTATCCCGCGCTTTCGCCCATAATCGTCTTTTTCGCCGTCCTCGCAGGAACCCCATGGAGCAATTTCGTAATATCGGCATCATCGGTCGCCTGGGCAGTTCTCAGGTGCTGGATACCGTCCGCCGACTGAAACGGTTTCTGCTCGATCGTCACTTGCACGTGATCCTCGAAGACACCATCGCCGAAGTCCTTCCCGGTCACGGCCTGCAAACCTCGTCACGCAAGATGCTCGGCGAAGTGTGTGACATGGTGATTGTGGTCGGCGGTGACGGCAGCCTGCTCGGCGCCGCCCGGGCGCTGGCCAAGCACAATATTCCGGTGCTCGGCATCAACCGTGGCAGCCTCGGTTTCCTGACCGATATTCGTCCTGACGAGCTGGAAGTCAAGGTCGCCGAAGTGCTCGACGGCCACTACCTGGTGGAAAACCGCTTTCTGCTGCAAGCCGAAGTCCGCCGTCACGCCGAGGCTATCGGTCAGGGCGATGCCCTCAATGACGTGGTGCTGCATCCCGGCAAATCGACGCGAATGATCGAATTCGAACTGTACATCGACGGCCAGTTCGTTTGCAGCCAGAAGGCCGACGGCCTGATCGTTGCGACGCCCACCGGTTCGACCGCCTACGCGCTGTCGGCGGGCGGACCGATCATGCATCCCAAGCTCGACGCTATTGTGATTGTGCCGATGTACCCCCATACCTTGTCGGGCAGGCCGATTGTGGTCGATGGCAACAGTGAGCTGAAAATCGTCGTGTCCAAAGATATGCAGATTTACCCGCAAGTCTCCTGTGACGGGCAGAACCACTTCACCTGCGCCCCCGGCGACACCATCACCATCAGCAAGAAAGCGCAGAAGCTGCGGCTGATTCATCCGCTTGACCACAACTACTATGAAGTCTGCCGGACCAAACTCGGATGGGGCAGTCGATTGGGTGGTGGAGGCGACTGATGCTCGATCCCGCGCGTAGCTACGACCTGATCGGTGACGTGCACGGTTGCGCTCTGACCCTTGAGCACTTGCTCGACCGGCTCGGTTATCAAAAACAACGTGGCGTCTGGCGGCATCCGTCGCGGATGGCCGTGTTTGTGGGCGACATCATTGATCGCGGCCCTCGCATTCGCGAGGCGCTGCACATCGTCCATGACATGGTCGAGGCCGGCCAGGCGCTGTGCATCATGGGCAATCATGAATTCAACGCACTGGGTTGGAGCACGCCAGCGCCACCGGGCAGCGGCAAGCAGTTCGTCCGGGAACACACGCCGCGCCATGCCCGATTGCTCGGTGAAACCCTGACCCAGTTCCAAGACCATCCCGGCGACTGGCATGACTTCCTTCAGTGGTTCTACGAGTTGCCACTGTTCGTTGACGCCGGCCGCTTCCGGGTGGTGCATGCCTGCTGGGATGCGGGCCTGATCGAACCATTGCGCAGGCTGTTCCCCAACGGCTGCGTCGATGAGCATTTCCTCCAGGCGTCGGCCGTGCCGGGCAGTTTCGCCTGCACCGTGTTCGACCGGCTGCTGCGCGGCACCGACATGCGCTTGCCCCATGGGCTGACCATGACCAGCGGTGACGGCCTGGTGCGCTCGTTCTTCCGTACCAAATTCTGGGAAGACGACCCGCAAACCTACGGAGACATCGTGTTCCAGCCTGACGCGTTGCCCGAACCCGTGGCGCAGACGCCCCTGACGTCCACGGAAAAAAACACCTTGCTGCGTTACGGCGTCGATGAACCGCTGTTGTTCGTCGGCCACTACTGGCGCAGCGGCAAACCGGTGCCGATACGCCCGAACCTGGCCTGCCTGGATTACAGCGCCGTGCTCTACGGCAAACTGGTCGCCTATCGGCTGGATCAGGAAACCCGGCTTGATCCAAATAAATTTGTCTGGGTCGATGTCGAACGGCCGGAGGTGCTGCAATGAGTGCTGTTGCTGTTTTGCGTCTGCCACTGGCGGTGGATTTGAGCGGGTTCGTCAAACTGCTGCAACGCATGCAGGTGCCGCATCGCGTCAGCGAAGAGTCGGGAGAACAGGTGCTCTGGGTGCCGGCCAACATCAGTCAGGACGTGCTTTCGCTGTACGAACGCTTTCCCGCCGGTGACCCCGATCAGCAGCTGGACATTCCGGCGGTGTTAACCATCCAGCGCCCCGGTTTCGTCGAGCAGCTGCGCTACGCCAAGGCGACAGCGCTGGTTTTGCTGCTGAGCATCCTCGTCGGCGCGGTGACGCTGCTGGGCGAGAATCTCGACACGATGCGCTGGCTGACCTTCCTCGATTTTCGCGTGGTTGGCGAGTACATCCATTTCGTGCCATTGGCTGACAGCCTGGCGGCGGGGCAGTGGTGGCGACTGATGACGCCGATGCTGATCCACTTCGGCATCCTGCATCTGGCCATGAACGGCATGTGGTATTGGGAGCTGGGCCGGCGCATCGAATCGCGCCAGGGCAGCATCAACCTGATTGGCCTGACGTTGCTGTTCAGCCTCGTTTCCAACTGCGCCCAGTATTATTTCAGCGGCCCGACCTTGTTCGGCGGGTTGTCCGGTGTGCTGTACGGCCTGCTCGGGCATTGCTGGATCTTCCAGCTGTTGGCGCCGAACCCGGCTTATCGCCTGCCGCGCGGCGTGCTGGTGATGATGCTGGTTTGGCTGGTGCTGTGCCTGTCCGGGCTGATCTCGATGATCGGCTTCGGTGAAATCGCCAACGCAGCCCATGTCAGCGGGTTACTCATCGGATGCTTCACCGGTTTGTTGGGTGGTTTGTACAACCGCCGTAAACTGGCCGCCTAAAACAGTTTATGTATTAAAGAGCGCGGAGACCTTGATGTCCTCTTTTAACGAAATGATCAAAAACATCACCCCCGATATCTACCAGAGCCTGAAACTGGCGGTGGAAATCGGTAAATGGGCGGACGGTAACAAGCTCACCGCCGAGCAACGCGAACTGTCGCTGCAAGCGATGATCGCCTGGGAAATCCAGAACCTGCCCGAAGAAGAGCGCACCGGTTACATGGGGCCGCAGGAATGCAGTTCGAAGTCGATCAGCGTGCCGAACATCCTGTTCAAGTCGGAAGCCATCCATTGATCGAGATTGGCCGTGGTGCAATCAGCAAAATGTCGGCCCGCCTTGACGGGTCTGACGTGCAGTACGCGTTTCGTCTGGGCGACCTTGAGGTGCCGGTCAATCCAATGATCGGCACCACCGTGCGCCTGGAATACCTGGGGGCGATTCATTGCACCCATTGTGGACGCAAGACCAAAACCAGTTTCAGCCAGGGCTATTGCTACCCGTGCATGACCAAACTGGCGCAGTGCGACATCTGCATCATGAGCCCGGAGCGTTGCCACTTTGACGCCGGCACTTGCCGTGAGCCGGAGTGGGGCCAGACGTTTTGCATGACCGATCACATCGTCTATCTGTCCAACTCGTCGGGGGTGAAAGTCGGGATTACCCGCGCCACCCAGCTGCCGACCCGCTGGATCGATCAAGGCGCCCGTCAGGCGTTGCCGATCGTGCGGGTGTCGACCCGTCAGCAGTCAGGTTTCGTCGAGGACCTGTTTCGCAGCCAGGTGGCGGACAAGACCAACTGGCGTGCCTTGCTCAAGGGCGAAGCGGCATCGGTCAATCTGGCCGAGGTTCGCGACCAGTTGTTCGACAGTTGCGCCGAGGGCCTGCAAACCTTGCAGGAACGATTTGGACTACAAGCAATTCAGACGATTACCGACGTAGAAACCCTTGAGATCTGCTATCCGGTCGAGCAATACCCGGCCAAAATCGTCAGCTTCAACCTGGACAAGAATCCGATTGCCGAAGGCACGCTGCTGGGGGTCAAGGGCCAATACCTGATCTTCGACACCGGCGTGATCAATATTCGTAAATACACGGCTTATCAGCTCGCCGTGCATCAGTAAGGACTCCAGCATGCGCACCGAACAACCGAAGATGATTTACCTGAAAGACTATCAGGCGCCCGAGTACCTGATCGACGAGACGCACCTGACCTTCGAGTTGTTCGAGGACCACAGCCTGGTCCATGCGCAACTGGTGATGCGCCGCAATCCCGAGCGCGGCCCGGGTTTGCCGCCGCTGGTGCTGGACGGTCAGCAACTGGAGCTGCTGTCGGTCACCCTGGCCGACCGCGAGCTGAGCGAAAGCGACGATCAATTGACGGGCTATCAATTAACAGAGCAGCACCTGACCCTGCACCCGGCCAGCACCACGTTCACGGTCGACACCAGCGTCAAGATCCACCCGGAAACCAACACCGCGCTGGAAGGCTTGTACAAATCCAGCGGCATGTTCTGCACCCAGTGCGAGGCCGAAGGCTTCCGCAAGATCACCTATTACCTCGACCGCCCGGACGTGATGAGCAAGTTCACCACCACGGTCGTCGCAGAGCAGCATAGCTATCCGGTGCTGCTGTCCAACGGCAACCCGATTGCCAGCGGCCCCGGCGAAGATGGCCGGCACTGGGCGACCTGGGAAGACCCGTTCATGAAACCGGCGTACCTGTTCGCGCTGGTGGCCGGTGATTTGTGGTGCGTCGAAGACACCTTCACCACCATGACCGAGCGTTCCGTGGCATTGCGCATTTACGTCGAGCCGGAAAACATCGACAAGTGCCAGCACGCCATGAACAGCCTGAAGAAGTCGATGCGCTGGGATGAAGAGGTCTACGGCCGCGAGTACGACCTGGACATCTTCATGATCGTCGCGGTCAATGACTTCAACATGGGCGCCATGGAGAACAAGGGCCTCAACATCTTCAACTCCAGCGCCGTGCTGGCCCGCGCCGAAACCGCCACCGACGCCGCGCACCAGCGTGTCGAAGCCATCGTCGCCCACGAATACTTCCACAACTGGTCGGGCAACCGCGTGACCTGCCGCGACTGGTTCCAGCTGTCGCTCAAGGAAGGCTTCACGGTGTTCCGCGATGCCGGGTTCTCCTCGGACATGAACTCGGCCACGGTCAAGCGCATCCAGGACGTGGCCTACCTGCGCACGCACCAGTTCGCCGAAGACGCAGGTCCCATGGCCCACGCCGTGCGGCCGGACAGTTTTATCGAGATTTCCAACTTCTACACCCTGACGGTGTACGAAAAGGGCTCGGAAGTGGTCGGCATGATCCACACCTTGCTCGGGGCCGAAGGCTTCCGCAAAGGCAGTGACCTGTATTTCGACCGCCACGACGGCCAGGCTGTAACCTGCGACGACTTCATCAAAGCGATGGAAGATGCCAACGGTGTCGACCTGACCCAGTTCAAGCGCTGGTACAGCCAGGCGGGTACGCCGCGGTTGGCGGTGAGCGAGTTTTACGATGCTGCGGCGAAAACCTACAGCCTGACGTTCCGTCAAAGCTGCCCGGCAACCCCGGACAAGGTTGAAAAACTGCCGTTTGTGATTCCTGTTGAGTTGGGCCTGCTGGACTCCAAAGGCGCGGCGATTGCCTTGCGTCTGTCCGGCGAAGCCAGCGCTCAGGGCACGTCGCGGGTAATTTCGGTGACCGAAGCTGAGCAAACCTTCACCTTCGTCGACATCGCTGAACAACCGCTGCCTTCACTGCTGCGTGGTTTCTCGGCGCCAGTCAAACTGAGCTTCCCGTACAACCGCGATCAACTGATGTTCCTGATGCAGCATGACAGCGACGGTTTCAACCGTTGGGATGCCGGTCAGCAACTGTCGGTGCAAGTGTTGCAAGAGCTGATTGCCCAGCATCAGGCAGGTGAAACCCTGGTGCTGGATCAGCGCCTGATTTCTGCCCTGCGCACCGTGCTGTCGGACGAGACGCTGGATCAGGCCATGGTCGCGGAAATGCTTTCGCTACCGGGCGAGGCCTATCTGACCGAAATCAGCGAAGTGGCTGACGTCGATGCGATTCACATCGCGCGCGAGTTTGCTCGCAAGCAACTGGCAGACGAATTGTTCGAAGCGTTGTGGCTGCGTTATCAGGCCAATCGCGAACTGTCGAAGAAAACCCCTTACGTGGCCGAGGCCGAGCACTTCGCTCGTCGCGCGTTGCAGAACATTGCGCTGTCGTACCTGATGCTCAGCGGGAAACCGCAAGTGTTGGCGGCGACGCTTGAGCAATTCGAAACCAGCGACAACATGACCGAGCGCCTGACCGCGCTGGCGGTGTTGGTCAATTCGCCGTTTGAAGCAGAGAAAGCCAAGGCGCTGGCGAGTTTTGCCGAGCACTTCAAGGACAATCCGCTGGTCATGGATCAGTGGTTCAGTGTTCAAGCGGGCAGCACGTTGCCGGGTGGTCTGGAGCGGGTGCGTCAGTTGATGCAGCATTCGGCGTTCAACATGAAGAATCCGAACAAGGTTCGCGCGCTGGTCGGTGCGTTTGCCGGGCAGAACCTGATCAACTTCCATGCCGCTGATGGCTCGGGGTATCGCTTCCTCGCGGATCTGGTGATTGAGTTGAACGGGTTCAATCCGCAGATCGCTTCCCGGCAGTTGGCGCCGCTGACGCGCTGGCGCAAATACGACGACGCGCGTCAGGCGCTGATGAAAGGCGAGCTGGAGCGGATACGTGCTTCGGGTCAGCTGTCCAGCGATGTGTTTGAAGTGGTCAGCAAAAGCCTGGCCTGAGTCTGACGTTTCTCCCGCAGGGTTCGCTCGAACCCTGTGGGACTGGCTTGTTTGCGATGGCGGCCTTCCACCTGTAGGAGCTGGCTTGTCGGATCGCCGCATCGCAGCGAAGGCGGCCTGACAGCCGACCATTCTCTTCCTTGGTGTACATATCCATTCCTGCGGTAACGGCCGCTAATGGTTTCGCTCTTACAGCGAGTCCCTTTTGGCAAACGCCCGGAGTGCCGGCCCAGCCAAAAGGAACCAAAAGGTCTCGCCCCGAGCGTCCGGCCCCTCGCCTGGGCTCGGCGTACCTTCGCTCCGGTATCCATCCGGGGACACTGCCCTCCGGTCTGCTTCGCTACGACCTACATGCAGCGTGTTCGACTGCGTCGAACGGCGCTACGCGCCACTCCCCGGATGAACACCTCCACTCAGCCTCCCGAAGGGGCGGGTGAATCAAGGTCAAGAGCTGCAGGCGAGCTAACGCTCGGCCTGATGAGTGGTGAAAAGCAAGGGCGGTACACCGATCTACTGTAGGAGCTGGCTTGCCAGCGAAGGCGGCCTGCCAACCGACCAGCTTCTTGCAGATGCATCCATTCCCTGTGGGAGCGAGCCTGCTCGCGAAGCTTTTGCCGTTGCCTTTGCCTTTGCCTTTGGCTTTGGCTTTGGCTTTGGCTTTGGCTTTTGATCTTGATCTTGATCTTGATCTGTTTTTGATCTTTCGCCCCTTCGGCAGGCCGAGCGTAGGTGTTCATCAGGGGGTAGGCGCGTAGCGCCGTGCGGCGAAGCCGCACACATCGAGAGGAGGTCGTAGCGAAGCAGACCGTAGGCGATGCCCCCTGATGGACACCGTAGCGAGGGAACACTGAGCCTTAGCGAAGTGCCGTACGCCGGGGCGAAGCCTTTTGCTTACTTTTCGGCGTTTGGAAAAGTGAGTCGCTGTAAGAGCGAAACCATAAGCCGCCGTTACCGCAGAAACGGATATGTACTCTAACCACCAACCAGAGAAGCCCCAATCACCCCACCTAATACCCAATCATTCAGCCAAACCGCATATCTCTCAGGTTAACAAAACATAACGTGGCGTCGATTGTCAGACCTTTCCAAACCCCGATAGGATAAGCCAGCTTCCGAAGGGGCTCTAGATTGCGCGTTTCAGGACCAAGCTCCAAAACAGCCAATCACAACGAGCCACCTTACGGCGCCCTGAAAGGTTGAACGACCTAACAATAATAATGGGGGAAGGTCTATGAGTGAGCCTGTCATGGGTGTGGGTATCTGCCGCCCGCCGGCATTACGCAAAATCGCGTTGCTGGCTACAGCGCTCTCGCTGTTGGGCTGTGCCGTGTTGTCGGCACCTGTGCTGGCCGCTGCCGCGCCAGCATCCGATGCTGTTTATTCCATTGAGTCTGCCAAGGCTGCCAAAAGCCTGATGCTTGATGTCGTTCACGCCGGCAAACGCCTGGTGGCGGTCGGCGATCGCGGGCACATTCTGTATTCCGATGACCAGGGTACGACCTGGGTTCAAGCCAAGGTGCCATCCCGGGCACTGCTGACGTCGGTGTTTTTTGTCGATGACAAACACGGCTGGGCCGTCGGCCATGACGCACAGATCCTCGCGAGTGAGGACGGTGGCGTCACCTGGACCAAACAATTCGACGATTTGAAACGCGAAGCGCCGCTGCTCGACGTCTGGTTCAAGGACGCCAACAACGGCTATGCCGTGGGTGCATATGGCGCGCTGCTGGAAACCACCGACGGCGGCAAGCATTGGGAAGACGCCAGCGACCGCCTGGACAACGAGGACCAGTTCCACCTCAATGGCATCGCATCGGTCAAGGATGCCGGGCTGTTCATCGTTGGCGAGCAGGGCAGCATGTTCCGCTCGGCCGATTGGGGGCAGACCTGGGAGAAACTCGAAGGCCCGTACGAAGGCTCGCTCTTCGGTGTCATCGGCACGGCGCAAGCCAATACGCTGCTGGCTTACGGCCTGCGCGGCAATCTCTACCGCTCCACGGATTTCGGCAGCACCTGGGAACAGGTCGAGCTGAAAGCCGCTCGCGGCGCACTGGAGTTCGGGCTGTCTGGCGCAACGCTGCTCGACGATGGTTCCATCGTGATCGTCGGCAACGGCGGCTCAGTGATACGCAGCAACGACAATGGCGAAACCTTCAGCGTGTTCAACCGTCCGGATCGCATTTCCGTATCGGCAGTGACGGCGGCGGGCAACGGCAATCTGATTCTGGCAGGACAGGGCGGCGTTCGCGCTACTTCGCCAACCGGCTCAGAGCTGGGCAAATAATAAGAAGGGCGGAGCTATGACATCGATGACAAGCCATCACCAAGACAAGGCGACGTTTCTTGAGCGCCTGATTTTCAACAACCGCCCGGCGGTGATCTTCATCTGCCTGCTGGTCAGTATTTTCCTGTTCTGGCAGGCGACGCTGATCCGGCCGTCCACCAGTTTCGAAAAAATGATCCCGCTCGATCATCCGTTCATTCAAAAGATGATGGAGCACCGCAACGATCTGGCGAACCTGGGCAACACGGTGCGGATCTCGGTGGAAGCCACTGACGGCGATATCTTTTCCAAGGAATACATGGAGACCCTGCGTCAGATCAACGACGAGGTGTTCTACATTTCCGGCGTCGACCGTTCCGGCCTCAAGTCGCTATGGAGCCCGAGCGTGCGCTGGACCGAGGTGACGGAGGAGGGCTTCGCCGGTGGTGAAGTGATCCCGCAGAGCTACAACGGCTCCCAGCAAAGCCTCGATCTGCTGCGCAACAACGTCCTCAAGTCCGGGCAAGTCGGACGTCTGGTGGCCAACGATTTCAAGTCGAGCATTGTCGATATCCCGCTGCTGGAGTCCTACCCGGACCCGCAGGACCAGGGCAAGTTGCTGGCGCTGGACTACCGCAAGTTCTCCCACGAGCTGGAAGAAAAAATCCGCGACAAGTTTGAAAAACAGAACCCTAACGTGCAGATCCATATCGTCGGTTTCGCCAAGAAAGTCGGCGACCTGATCGATGGTCTGGTCATGGTGGTGATGTTCTTCGGTGTCGCCTTCGTTATTACGCTGATTCTGTTGTACTGGTTCACCAACTGCATGCGCAGCACCGTGGCGGTACTCAGTACCACGTTGGTGGCGGTGATCTGGCAGCTTGGGTTGATGCACTTCTTTGGTTTCGGGCTGGATCCGTACTCGATGCTCGTGCCGTTCCTGATCTTCGCCATCGGTATTTCCCACGGCGTACAGAAGATCAACGGTATCGCCTTGCAGTCCAGTGAGGCCGACAACGCGCTGACCGCTGCGCGACGCACGTTCCGTCAGCTGTTCCTGCCGGGGATGATTGCGATCCTTGCGGATGCGGTGGGTTTCATCACGCTGCTGATCATCGACATTGGCGTGATCCATGAACTGGCCATCGGCGCGTCCATCGGCGTGGCGGTAATCGTGTTCACCAACCTGATCCTGCTGCCGGTGGCGATTTCCTACGTCGGTATCAGCAAACGCGCAGTGGAACGCAGCAAAAAGGATGCAACCCGCGAACACCCGTTCTGGCGCCTGCTGTCGAACTTTGCCAGCGCGAAAGTCGCACCGGTGTCGATCGTCCTGGCCTTGCTGGCCTTCGGTGGCGGTCTCTGGTACAGCCAGAACCTGAAAATCGGCGACCTCGATCAAGGTGCTCCAGAGTTGCGTCCGGACTCGCGCTACAACAAGGACAACAACTTCATCATCAGCAACTACTCCACCAGTTCCGATGTGTTGGTGGTGATGGTCAAGACCAAGGCTGAAGGCTGCTCACGCTATGAAGCCATGGCGCCGATCGACGAGCTGATGTGGAAGATGCAGAACACCGAGGGCGTGCAGTCGGCGATTTCCCTGGTGACCGTGTCCAAGCAGATGATCAAGGGCATGAACGAGGGCAACCTGAAATGGGAAACCCTGTCGCGTAACCCGGATGTGCTGAACAACTCCATCTCCCGTGCTGATGGCCTGTACAACAACAGTTGCTCCCTGGCGCCGGTGCTGGTGTTCCTCAACGATCACAAGGCGGCGACGCTCGATCGCGCGGTACATGCGGTGCAGGAATTCGCCAAGGAGAACAACAAGGACGGCCTGGAATTCATCCTCGCGGCTGGTAACGCCGGGATCGAAGCGGCCACCAACGAGGTGATCAAGGAATCCGAGCTGACCATCCTGATCCTCGTCTACATCTGTGTCGCGACCATGTGCATGATCACCTTCCGTTCGTGGGCGGCGACCTTGTGCATCGTATTGCCGCTGGTGCTGACCTCGGTACTGGGCAACGCCTTGATGGCGTTCATGGGCATCGGCGTGAAAGTCGCGACGCTGCCGGTGGTGGCGCTGGGTGTGGGGATTGGCGTGGACTACGGCATCTACATCTACAGCCGTCTGGAAAGTTTCCTGCGTGCTGGTCTGCCGTTGCAGGAAGCCTATTACCAGACGCTGAAATCCACCGGTAAAGCGGTGCTGTTCACCGGTTTGTGCCTGGCCATCGGTGTGTGCACCTGGATCTTCTCGGCCATCAAGTTCCAGGCCGACATGGGCCTGATGCTGACCTTCATGCTGCTCTGGAACATGTTCGGCGCGCTGTGGCTGCTGCCTGCGCTGGCGCGGTTCCTGATCAAGCCGGAGAAACTGGCAGGACAGAAGGGCAACTCGCTGTTCGCTCACTGATTCTTGCCTGAAATAAAAAAGCCGCAACCCAGGTTGCGGCTTTTTTATATCCCGAATTCAACACTCCCCCTGTAGGAGCAGAGCTTGCTCGCGATGGCGGCAGAATATTCAATATCTATGTTGACTGACACTCCGCCATCGCGAGCAAGCTCTGCTCCTACAGGGAATTTGGATTGTGTTGGGTCAGTTGGGATCGCTGCCCAGCACCACATTCAACGCACTACGCGCATCATCCAGTTGCACCAGCGTCGCGTGCCGTGCGCCGAGCGGATCGCGGTTCTCGATGGCTGTGAGGATTGCTTTGTGTCGAGGCAGCGCCAGTTCATGCAGGTTCGGCCGTTGGTTGGAATGCTTCAACGCTTCGGCTATCGCCACCGACAGCATGTTGCACAGGTTGGCCAGCAAGTCGTTGTGGGTTGCATCGGCGATCCGGCTGTGGAAATCCAGATCAGGTTGCAGTAAGGCTTCCGGCGTCGGCGCGGCCTCCATGCGCTGGTAGGCTTCGCCAATGGACGCGATGTCCGCCTCCGTGGCGAACTGTGCGGCCAATGCGGCGACGGCGGGCTCGATGATGCTGCGCACACTGGTCAACAGGTCGAAAAACTCATTCTGCGGGCTGCTTTGCATCAACCAGTGCAAAACGTCCGGGTCAAGCATGTGCCACTCTTTGCGCTGCTTGACCACCGTGCCGACGCGCGGACGGCAATACACCAGGCCCTTGGCGACCAATACTCGGGTGGCTTCGCGCAGCACCGGGCGGCTGACTGCGTACTCCTCACACAGCAGGGCCTCGGCGGGCAGCTTGTCACATGGCTTGAAACGCCCGGAAACAATCTGCATGCCCAGTTCCTGGACTATGCGCGAGTGCATGCTTTTACGGTCGGACGGTTTGCGGTAATCCATGGGGAGCGGCGCGGTCCTGTGCGAGGGTATGTCGCGCATGATAACAGGCGCGGGCACGGTCCTGAATCAGATGAAGAACCAATGTGTAGGAGTGAGCCTGCTCGCGATGACGGTCTAACATCCAACATCCATGTTGACTGACAGTCCGTCATCGCGAGCAGGCTCGCTCCCACAGGGGGATTGGTGGAGTTAGTGAGAGTGGCGCGGGACTTCAGCACCGCGGCAGCCGACCAGGAAGTCGAAATCGCAGCCCTGATCCGCCTGCAGCACATGGTCGATGTACAGCTGACGATAGCCGCCCAGGATCATTTGCTGTGGTGGCTGCAGATCCGCCATGCGTGCCGCCAGTTCAGCATCCGGGATATCCAGGTGCAAACGCCCGTTGGCACAGTCCAGCTCAATCCAGTCACCTTCTTTCACGGCGGCCAACGGTCCGCCCGCTGCCGCTTCCGGCGCGACGTGCAGAACCACGGTGCCATAAGCGGTGCCGCTCATGCGTGCGTCAGAGATACGCACCATGTCGGTCACGCCTTGGGCGAGCAGCTTGGCCGGCAAACCCATGTTGCCGACTTCGGCCATGCCCGGATAACCCTTGGGACCGCAGTTCTTCATCACCAGAATCGAGTTGGCGTCCACGTCCAGCTCCGGATCGTTGATCCGTGCCTTGTACATGTCGAAGTTCTCGAACACCACGGCCCGGCCGCGATGCTGCATCAATTCAGCCGTGGCGGCGGACGGTTTGAGCACCGCGCCAAGTGGCGCCAGGTTGCCGCGCAACACGCAGATGCCGCCATCGGCGCGGATCGGGTTGTCGAGGGTTCGGATCACCTCGTCCTGACCGTAAATCGGCGCGTCTTTGGTGTTCTCGCCGAGGGTCTTGCCGTTAACGGTCAAGGCATTCGGGTTCGGGATCAGGTTGGCTTCACCGAGACGACGCAATACCGCTGGCAAACCACCGGCGTAGTAGAACTCCTCCATCAGGAAACGCCCGGACGGTTGCAGGTCGACGATGGTCGGCATGCCGCGACCGATGCGGGTCCAGTCGTCCAGCTCCAGGTCCACGCCAATACGGCCGGCGATGGCTTTCAAGTGGATCACGGCGTTGGTCGAACCGCCAATCGCGGCGTTAACGCGGATGGCGTTTTCGAAAGCTTCCTTGGTGAGAATTTTCGACAGTTTCAGATCTTCGCGAACCATCTCCACCGCGCGCATGCCGGACATGTGCGCCAACACGTAACGCCGCGCATCAACCGCTGGAATCGCCGCGTTGTGGGGCAGGGAAGTGCCCAGTGCTTCAGCCATGCAGGCCATGGTCGATGCGGTGCCCATGGTGTTGCAGGTGCCGGCCGAGCGGGACATGCCGCCCTCGGCCGCGAGGAAATCGTCAATGGTGATGGTGCCGGCTTTCACTTGCTCGCTGAGCTGCCAAACCACGGTGCCGGAACCGATGTCCTGGCCTTTGTGTTTACCGTTGAGCATCGGTCCGCCGGTGACGACGATCGCCGGGACGTCACAACTGGCCGCGCCCATCAGCAGTGCCGGGGTGGTTTTGTCGCAACCGGTCAGCAGCACCACGCCATCAATCGGGTTGCCGCGAATCGCTTCTTCGACGTCCATGCTCGTCAGGTTGCGGGTGAACATGGCGGTCGGGCGCAGGTTCGATTCGCCGTTGGAGAACACCGGAAATTCCACAGGGAACCCACCGGCCTCGATCACCCCGCGTTTGACGTGCTCCGCGATCTGGCGGAAATGCGCGTTGCACGGGGTCAGTTCCGACCAGGTGTTGCAGATGCCGATGATTGGCTTGCCCTGGAACTGGTGGTCGGCGATGCCCTGATTCTTCATCCAGCTGCGGTACATGAAGCCGTTCTTGTCGGCGGTGCCAAACCATTGGGCGGAGCGCAGGCTGGGTTTCTTATCAGACATGATCGATTCTCTTATTGTATGACTATTCAGTTAAATCAGAGGCCTAACATAGGCGTAAATTCCTCTGTTTGGAAGTGTTGTTGGGTAATTAGTATTACTATATAGTCGTTTTCAACGGAGGGATGGCCCTGGCGATTTTCTGCGAGAGGCGTCTCCCGAGGTTCTATAACAACAACAATCGGAGACCGATCTCATGAGCCAGGAACTGCGGCTTATTCGTCGCATCACACTGAAACTGATTCCCTTCCTGATCCTGCTGTACCTGATCGCCTATGTGGATCGCTCCGCTGTAGGCTTCGCGAAACTGCACATGGGCGCTGACATCGGCCTCGGAGACGCCGCTTACGGCCTGGGTGCCGGGTTGTTCTTCATTGGTTATTTCCTGTTTGAAATCCCCAGCAACCTGATGCTCGACCGTTTCGGCGCGCGACGCTGGTTTGCGCGGATCATGGTCACCTGGGGCGCCATCACCATCGGCATGGCCTTCGTTCAGGGGCCGCAAAGCTTCTACGTGATGCGCTTTTTGCTCGGTGCGGCGGAAGCCGGTTTCTTCCCGGGCGTTCTGTACTACATCACCCAGTGGTTCCCGATTCGCCATCGCGGCAAGATCCTCGGTCTGTTCATTCTTTCCCAACCCATCGCGATGATGATTACCGGCCCGGTGTCCGGCGGCTTGCTCGGCATGGACGGCACCCTCGGATTGCACGGCTGGCAGTGGCTGTTCATCGTCATCGGTACGCCAGCGATCCTGCTGACCTGGCCTGTGTTGCGTTACCTGCCTGATGGCCCGCAACAAGTGAAGTGGATGGACCAGGCCGAAAAAGACTGGCTCTCTGGCGAACTGAAAAAGGACCTTGCGGAATACGGTCAGACCCGTCACGGCAATCCGTTGCACGCGCTCAAAGACAAGCGTGTGTTGCTGCTGGCGCTGTTTTACCTGCCTGTGACGTTGAGCATTTATGGCTTGGGTCTGTGGTTGCCGACGCTGATCAAGCAGTTTGGCGGCACCGATCTGGTGACCGGTTTCGTTTCCGCGGTGCCGTACATTTTCGGGATCGTCGGTTTGCTGATCATTCCGCGCAGTTCCGACCGTTTGAATGACCGCTACGGTCACCTCGCCGTGCTGTATGTACTGGGTGCCATTGGCCTGTTCCTCAGCGCCTGGCTGACGGTGCCGGTGCTGCAACTGGCGGCCCTGTGCCTGGTGGCGTTTGCTCTGTTTTCCTGCACCGCGGTGTTCTGGACGTTGCCGGGTCGGTTCTTTGCCGGGGCCAGTGCGGCAGCCGGCATCGCCTTGATCAACTCGGTGGGCAACCTCGGCGGTTACATCGGTCCGTTCGTGATTGGTGCGCTGAAGGAATACACCGGCAACCTGGCTTCTGGGCTGTATTTCTTGTCCGGTGTGATGGTGTTCGGGCTGCTGCTGACGGGCGTGGTTTATCGGTTGCTGGAGCGCAAACACGTGCTGCCGGCGGATCAGTTTGCGGCCAGCGCGCGTGGCGCCACCCGCACCTGAATCTCAGGGTTAACACCGATCAACTGTGGGAGTGAGCCTGCTCGCGATGAGGCCATCACATTCAACATTGATGGCGACTGACACACCGCTATCGCGAGCAGGCTCACTCCTACAGGGATCGGTGGTGTTTCGAATCAACAGGAGAAAATCATGCGTTTGGTTCAATTCGAATTGAGTAACGGCGAGCGCCGCGTTGGCGTTGTTGAGGACGGTCTGGTGCAGGAAGTGCAGGACGCGCATACCGTTCGTGACCTGGCATTGGCGGCGATCGAGGCGGGCACGAATCTGGAGCAGCAGGTGAAAGTCCTGGGCCTGGGCATCAGCCACGACTATGCCGAACTGTTGGCCACGTTACGCATCCTGCCGCCGCTGGATCACCCGGATCCGGCGCACATGCTGGTCAGCGGCACCGGCCTGACCCACTTGGGCAGCGCCTCGGCACGGGACAAGATGCATCAACACGCCGGTGACGAAGCGGCAATGACCGACACCATGCGCATCTTCAAATGGGGAGTGGAGGGCGGCAAACCGGCAGCAGGGCAGGCCGGCGTACAACCGGAATGGTTCTACAAGGGTGACGGCAGCATCGTCGTTCGGCCGGGCAAGCCGTTCCCGCTGCCGCCCTTCGCCGAAGATGCCGGCGAAGAGCCGGAGCTCAGCGGCCTCTACGTCATTGGCCACGATGGCAAGCCTTATCGCCTCGGTTATGCGGTCGGCAACGAGTTCTCCGATCACGTCATGGAGCGTAAAAACTACTTGTACCTGGCGCACTCCAAACTGCGCAGTTGCAGCTACGGCCCGGAACTTCGGGTCGGCGAATTGCCGCAACACCTGGCCGGCACCAGCCGCATCCTGCGGGACGGAGAAGTGCTGTGGCAGAACGAGTTTCTCAGCGGCGAGGCCAACATGTGCCACAGCCTGGAAAACCTTGAGTACCACCATTTCAAATACAGCCAGTTCCTGCGTCCCGGGGACGTGCACATTCATTTCTTCGGCACCGCGACCTTGTCCTTCGCCGATGGCATCCGCACCCAACCGGGAGACGTTTTCGAGATCAGCCAGACCGAGTTCGGCGCGCCGTTGATCAACGGCATTGCGCCGGCTGAAGCGGCGTTCCTGCCTGGCACCGTCGGCACCCTTTAAGGAGATAGGCATGACCCGGATTCTTGGACACAACTACATCGGCGGCCAGCGCAGCGCCGCCGGTTCGCTCAAACTTCAGAGCGTCGACGCCAGCACCGGCGAAGGGTTACCGCATGATTTCTTCCAGGCAACCCCGGAAGAAGTGGACGCCGCCGCCAAGGCCGCCGCTACGGCCTACCCGGCCTATCGCAGCTTGAGCGCGGAACGCCGTGCCCAATTTCTCGATGCGATAGCCGATGAGCTCGACGCGTTGGGTGACGAGTTCGTCGCCGTGGTCTGCCGCGAAACCGCGCTGCCGGCTGGCCGCATTCAAGGCGAGCGCGGTCGCACCAGCGGCCAGATGCGCTTGTTCGCCAAAGTGCTGCGTCGCGGTGACTTCTATGGTGCCCGCATTGATCGGGCGCTACCGGACCGCACGCCGCTGTCGCGTCCGGACTTGCGCCAATACCGCATCGGCCTCGGCCCGGTGGCGGTGTTTGGTGCCAGCAACTTTCCCTTGGCGTTCTCGACGGCTGGGGGCGATACCGCTTCGGCCCTGGCGGCCGGTTGCCCGGTGGTGTTCAAGGCTCACGGAGGTCACATGGCAACGGCCGAATGGGTGGCTGACGCGATCCTCCGTGCCGGGGGAAAAACCGGCATGCCGGCGGGTGTGTTCAACATGATCTACGGTGGCGGGGTCGGCGAAGCGCTGGTCAAGCACCCGGCGATTCAGGCCGTGGGCTTTACCGGCTCGCTGAAGGGCGGGCGTGCCTTGTGCGACATGGCCGCGGCACGTGCACAGCCGATCCCGGTGTTCGCCGAAATGTCGAGCATCAACCCCGTGATTGTATTGCCGCAGGCGTTGCAGAGCAGGGTTGAGTCAATCGCCCGTGACCTGACCGCGTCGGTGGTTCAAGGCTGTGGTCAGTTCTGTACCAATCCCGGGCTGGTGATCGGGATTCGTTCAGCGCAGTTTAGTGCGTTCGTGCAGCAGGTCGCCGGGCTGATCAATGATCAGCCGGCGCAAACCATGCTCAATGCCGGGACCTTGAGCAGCTATGGCAAAGGCCTGGAAAAACTCCTCGCGCATTCCGGCATCACGCACCTGGCAGGCAACGCGCAACAGGGTAAACAGGCTCAGCCACAGTTGTTCAAGGCTGACGTCAGCCTGTTGCTCAACAGAGATGAAGTCTTGCAGGAAGAGGTGTTCGGCCCGACAACGGTGGTGGTGGAAGTGGCTGATCAGGCGCAACTCACTGCGGCGCTGAACGGGCTTCATGGGCAGCTGACGGCGACGATCATTGGCGATCCGGCGGACTTTGAACAGTTTGGCGAATTGACGGCTTTGCTGGAGCAAAAGGTCGGGCGGATTCTGCTCAATGGTTATCCGACCGGCGTGGAAGTCTGCGATTCGATGGTCCACGGTGGGCCATACCCGGCGACGTCCGACGCGCGCGGTACGTCGGTGGGCACCTTGGCGATTGACCGCTTCCTGCGCCCGGTGTGCTTCCAGAACTACCCGGATAATCTGCTGCCGGACGCGTTGAAGAATGGCAATCCGCTGCGCATCCAGCGCTTGGTGGATGGACAGCCCTCGCGCGAAGCCCTCTAACGGTTAAACACAAATCCCCCCTGTGGGAGCGAGCCTGCTCGCGAAAGCGGAGTATCAGCCACCATTGATGTTGGATGTGATGGCCTCTTCGCGAGCAGGCTCGCTCCCACATGGGCTCGGTGTTGTGTGTGGGGGTGAGGTCAGCACTGGGCCGCCCACACATTGAGTTATCATTGCATCTTTCCCATTCAAAGATTGATCGCCATGACTACCGAAGCCGTTACCTTGCTTAACACCCTCGAACACTGCGACATGGTGGAAATCGACGGGTTGCACGCGTTCGAATTCGCCCTCGATGAAGACGACAACCTGCACATCGAGTGCATGGATGGGCGAGCGGCCAAGCACTGGGAGTTCACCCCGGCGCAGATTCAGGCATCCTCCTTCGACCCAACCCTGCAAAGCTGGTTGATCACCGGCGATTCCGGCGAGCACCGCTTGGTGTGCCTGACCGCTATCGGTGGTCATGACGACGAGGACGATGAGCTTGAGGGGGCGTAATCTCTGGCCGCTGTTGATCGCCGGTAGTGTCGGCGCGATGGGCGTTCAGGCTGCCTTGGCCGACGATTATCAGTTGCTGGTGGGTTCCTACACGGCGGGTCAGAGTCAGGGGATTTATCGTCTGAACTTCGACAGTTCGACCGGGCAGATCAACGCCAGGCCACTGCAAGTGGTGCAAAGCGAAAACCCGTCCTGGCTGACTGTGTCCAAGGACCAGCGTTACCTGTTCGTGGTCAATGAAAACGGCCCGGGTCAGAAAGATCCGGTCGGGCGTGTCAGCAGTTATGCGATTGATTCCAAGACCCATGAGTTGAGCCTGATCAATCAGGTCCAGAGCCTGGGCAACGAGCCAACGCATTCGAGCCTCAGCGGCGATGGCCGTCATCTGTTTGTCAGCAACTATTCGGTGGCTGAAGATCCGGGCGGCACCCTCGCGGTGTTGCCGGTGGGCGCTGAAGGCAAACTTGAAAACGTCGAGCAGATGAGCAGTCATCCAGCGAGTCGGGTCAACCCTGAGCGGCAGATGTCGGCACACGTGCACTCGACGGTCTCCTCACCAGACGGCCGCTACGTGTTCTCCAATGATTTGGGGGCAGACAAGGTCTTTGTCTACCTCTTCGACCCCAAGGCCAATCCGGATCTGCCGTTGACGCCCGCCACACCGGCGTCCGTGCAGTTGCCGCCGGGCAGCGGGCCGCGTCATTTACTGTTCAGTGCCGACGGCAAGCATGTTTGGCTGACCATGGAAATGAGTGCGCAGGTGGCAGTGTTCGATTACCAGAATGGCAAGCTTGAGCAAACGCAACTGGTCGACCTGGCGGCGGGCCAGCCTGCGTCCGATAAAGCGGCGGCAGCACTGCATGCTTCGGCGGATGGCAAGTTCCTCTACGTCAGCAACCGTGGCACCGCCAATCAATTGTTGGTGTTTGCCATTGATCCCGCGACCGGCCACCTCAAGGAGCTGCAACGACGTTCCGTGGAAGGGGACCATCCGCGCGAGTTCAGCCTCGATCCCAGTGGCAAGTTCGTGCTGATTGCCAACCAGAAGAGCAACCAGGTTGTCGTCGTCGAACGTGACGCCAAGACCGGTCTGCTGGGTAAAACCGTGCAGAAACTGCCAATGGACGCGCCGAGCGACCTCAAGTTTCTGCTGCGTCAATAGGCCGCAGGCCCCGGTTGATGGGGCCTGCATCCTTGTATTAATGACGCTGATATCTGCTAATGCTACAAAGGATTTCAGGCGAGAACACTCGAAGGTTAAGTTTGCTTCACGGCCCCACCGGGCAAGCAAGCCAACTGAATGCGAGGAATACCGCCATGAACTTCAATCTCTTCTCTGTCATTGCTGCTTCTGCAATCTCTGCCTCCGTTGCTCTGCCAGCCAGTGCCAACGTCGAAATCAGCGACAAAAAATCCCACGCCCAGAGCTACACCCAGAAATACCTGCAACAGAGTGCCAATTTCTACGCCGCTCTGGATCACAAAACCCAAGCCTGAAATACAAGCCCTGCACCTTTTATGCAGGAGTGAAGTCACTTGCGTCGATCAAGCTGAACAGCTTCGAGAAACCTGAGTGATGTCGCTCCTGCATAACGCGTTTACGACAGCATCACATTGCCATCAACTCCCGACTTGATAACACATGGCCGCGAGTTTAGATTTGGCGCTCGGTTTTTGATTCCAATTCTAATAACAAGGATCGACAACATGGCGATGCGCGTGGCAGTGGTTCTTCTTTTTCTGTATTCCACCCCCCTACTTTCGGATGCCCAGCCCGTTCCAGACGAGCCGGACGCGGCCCGCGAGCGCATGATGAGTTTTATCGAAGACTGAAATAGACTGGCTTAATGATCAACGAAGCTGATGGTCACTATGGATATCCCTGAGTGGTTAGCCCAGCTTTTTTGATTGATTCTGTGGGCATCGAAACATGCCCACGGAGAACACCATGGCCAGCTCAATCCTCACTTCTGCCAAACACGGCGCCTACCTGGCCATCGGTCTTTACGTGATCCTGGTGTTGGTCGTCAGCCTTTCGGCTCAAACGCACCGCACCGTAGAAGCACCGATTGAGGTCGCTTATCCCGGCATCCAGTTCGAACACCGCGCCCAAAACGCGGGGGGCGAGCACGTAGAACTGGCGGGAGTGGTCGGGGCATGAAAGGGCGCAGACTCTGGGTGATTGCGTTCCTGGCGTTCATCACCAACGGCTCTTCGTTGCTGGGCATCGGGCAGGGTTCGGCGGGTTCCGTGGCCCGATCCATAGAAGCCAATCACAACCTCGCACGCAATATTGAAACGCAGAAGGCGCTGGCGCTGCTGGCGGGCAATCCACCGATCAAACGTCAGTCCGATTTCTTCGGGCCGTTCCATGTGGATTGTTCGGTGTTGAAGATGTGTGAAGTGTTTGCCTGATGCATCGTGCGACGCAACCTTGTAGCAGCTGGCGAAGCCTGCGTCCGATTGCGAAGCAGTCGTAAATTCTGCTTACATGGTTTGTCTGATGTACCGCATGTGCTGATTTTGCGACTGCTGCGCCCGAGCGCGGACCGGCCGACGCAGGCTTCGCCAGCTGCTACAGGGATCGATGCAGTTACTTCTTCATTACGCCAGTAAACAAGTCCGACTCCAGAAACCGCTGCAACCAGCCCTGCAACCGCACGTAAGGCGTCTGCGCGAACCACTCGCGATCGACATGCGCAAACTGCCGCACGAACGGCATCAGCGCTATGTCTGCCAGACTTGGATGCGCCGCCAGCAAGTAGTCGCGCCCCTCCAGTAACTCATCAAGCTGGCGCAAAAACACCTCACCGTCGGCCCGATAAACCTCCATCGGTTGTTCGGGATAACGTTCGGCGTATTTGTAGCGATTCAAATGTACTTTGAAGGTCTGATCGTTCGACTCAATCAGGGCCGCAATGCGCGCTTGTCCGGCGGGATCATCCTTGAGCAACCAGTCCTGCGGATCATTTTGTGCTAACGCCCATTGCATGATTGCCAGGCTTTCATCAATGACCCGGCCATCAGCGCTCAGCACCGGTACCGTGCCTTTACTCGACAACGCCAGCATCTCTGCGGGTTTAGCCTTGAGGCTGACTTCGACGATGTTCACCGGTACGCCGGAGTAGCGCAGCGCCATCCGCGCGCGCATGGCGTACGGGCAGCGGCGGAAGGAATACAGCGTATTCATTTCACCTCCAGGGTACTCAGGCCATTGCCCTGACGACGAACCTGAATCTGCACCGGAATCCGTTCATGCATTTCCTGCACATGGGAAATCACCGCCACTTTGCGGCCCTGAGCCTGCAAGCCGTCCAGCGCGTCCATGGCCAGTTGCAGGGATTCCGGATCGAGGCTGCCGAAGCCCTCGTCGATGAACAGCGATTCGATTTTCAGCGTGCTCGACGCCATCGAAGCCAGGCCCAAGGCCAGTGCCAGAGACACCAGGAACGTCTCGCCGCCAGACAGCGAATGCACCGAACGCAGTTCATCGCCCATCTCGGTGTCCATCACCAGTAACCCCAGCATGCTGCCGCCGCGTTTCAACCGATAACGGCGCACCAGTTGCCGCAACTGTACGTTGGCGTGGTGCACCAACAGATCGAGGTTGTAGGCCTGGGCGATCTTGCGGAACGTATCGCCGGTGGCCGAACCGATCAATGCATTCAAACGCGCCCAGCGTTGGTACTCGGTGTAGGCGTCGGCGATCTGTTGGGCCAGGGCTTGATTGGCGTTTTGCCGGCGCTGATCCTCGGTCTGCTCGGCGCGCAGTTCGGCGCAGCGGTGTTCACTGGCGGAAGACAGGTTTTGCAGTTCGGTCAGTGCGGTGGCCAGTTGTTCGGCATCGAGATTACCGTTGTGCTGTGCCTGGTGGCTGAGCAGGCGCTTATCCCGCTCCTGCAACAAGACCTTGTTCTGTTCGATGGCTTTTTCGCTGTGTTGCAATTGCTGGCGCAGTTCGCTGAGCTGTTGATCGTCGACGCTGAGCAACGCGTCCAGACCGCCGTCATCCAGCTCGGGATGCTGCGCGCGCCAATCACCAATCTTGCTGCTCAACTCGCGGTCTTCGGCTTCCATTGCCTGCGCGCGTTCCTGCCGGGCCTTGAGTTCGGCCGCCAGTTGCACCAGGCGCGTGCGTACGGTTTGCAGTTCCTGATTGGCCGTCGATTCGGCAGTGCGTGCCTGTTCGACGGCGTGATCGAGTTGCTGCTGCCATTGCTCGGCACTGGTGTGTTCGCCCAACAATTGAGCCAGTGTTTGCTGACTGGCCTGCTGTTGCTCGGCGAGGGCATCGAACTGCTGTCGGGCGGCATCCAGTTGTTGAACGCGTGTCTGTTGACGGTCCTGTTCTTTCTCCAGCGCCTGCTGACGTTGCAGCTGTTCGCTGAGTTCATCGCGTTGCTGGTCGAGTTGCTCCAGGCGCTGGGTAATCTGCTGGTCGAGCTGCATGAACGTCGCGGCGGGCTCGTTGCGCAATGCCTCCAGCGTCTCGGTCGGGAGCAGGGTGCTGAACGCGGTCAGTTCTTCATCCAGACGCTGACGGTCGCTGCTCAACTCGCGTTGCTGGTTGGTCAGGTGCTGCGCCGCCTGCTGGCTTGCGGTCTCGGCACTGCGCAGTTGTTGCTGAAGGCGCGCGGCGTCCTGTTGCAAGGTCAGCAGGGCGGTTTGCCGCTGCTCGTCCTGGCTGATGCTCTGGTTCAACTGATTGTTTTGCTGCGTCAGCCAGGCATCGCGTTTGTTCGCGTCCTGAGTCATTAATTGCGTCGACAATGGATGCGCTTCGAGGCTTGGCGTCAGGGCTTGTTGCTGGGTGGCGAGTTGCTCTTGCTGCTGTAACAGCTCTTTTTGCTGAGCGATCAAGCCGCCGACTTCTGCACGCAGATCAGTGAGTTTTTCCTTCAACTGGTCGACGGCTTTCTGCGCGTTGGCCTGCTCGCTTTCGTCATGGCGACCGAGGCTTTGCAGCAGCGCTTCCGGCTGATGATAGGGATGGTCGGGGCTGCCACAAACCGGACACGGCTGATCGTCCTGTAACTGCTCACGCAATTCTTCGACGCTGGCGCTGCGGGCCAGACGCTGACGTTCCAGCAGTTCGCGGGTAATGGTCAGGGTCTGTTCGGCGATGGTCAGTTCGTTCTTGGTTTTTACCCCGTCCTGGGTCAGGCGATCGCGTTCTTGCTGAGCGCCCAGCTGGCGTTGTTGAAGCTCCGCGCCGCGGTGGTCCAGTTCCAGCTGACTGGCCCACAGCCGTGTCAGTTCTTCGAAAGCCCGTAGTTGCTTGCGGTTGTCCTGCAACAGATTGCCGAGCAGCTGGATTTGTTCAGCCACGGCTTCAGGTTCGGCGCCGGCCTCTTTGTAGAGCACTTCCAGCTGCTGTTTTTGCGAGGCCAGCGCTTCGGCTGCGCCTGTTGCACTTTGCTCCAGGGCCGCCAGTTCGGCCTGGCCTTTGTTCAAGCGATTGCCGATCAACATCAGCTGTTGCAGGCGATCGCGATAGGCGTTCCACGCCTCGCTCAGCGGTGCCAGAGGCGTGCTGTATTCGAGCTCCCCGGCGATGCGTTGCAGACGTTCGGCAACCTGTTTTTGCTGATCAAGCAAACCTTGAATCGTGCTCTGACCCTGAGTGCAGGCCAGTTCTGCTTGCTGCTTGAGATCGGCGCTGAGGCTGGTGTCTTTGACCAGACGGGCGAGGGTGCTTTGAGCTTCAAAGGCCTGGCGTAGCAACGGCGCACTGTGGGTGTGCTGGTTTTGCGCTTCGGTCAGCGCGGTATGGGCGCTGCTCAGGCTCTGTCCGAGTTGAGTCTGGCGCTCGGTGAGTTCCTGTTGCTGTTGCGTGTGTTGTTGAATCTGCGCAGCCAGCGGCGTGAGCTGAGCGGTGAGTTCAGTTTTGCGGGCGAACTGATGCCGTTGCGGGGCCAACTGCTCCAGGCGCGTCAGTTTCAGGCGTTCACCGACCAGACTGTCCCAATGCTGCTGCGCGCTGTTCAGTTGTTCAGTGGCGCTCAGTTGCTCGTCCTGCAACTGGCGCAGGTCTTTGAGCCAGGTGTGTTGCAGCTCAAGCTGTTTGAGTTGCGCCTGCTGAGTTTTCAGTTGCTGCTGCGCCTCATTGAAGCGCTCATCCAGTTCGGCGCGGGCTTCGGGAGATAGCGGCGTCACGCCGGTGGCCTGGTCCTGCAACAGCTTGTGGGTTTCACGCGCCTCTTTGGTCTTGTCGAACGCGCGGCGACCGAGCTGGGTATAGAGCGCGGTGTCGGTGAGCTTTTCCAGCAATTCGCTGCGTTCGTTGTCGTTGGCCTTGAGGAAGGCACTGAATTCGCTCTGGGCGAGCAACACGGCGCGGGTGAACTGCTCGAAGTTCAAGCCCAGTACGGATTCGAGCTGGGTTTTGAACTCGACTTTCTGGCTGGCCAGCAGTTGATCCTGATCGATGTCGCGCAAGCTCTGGCGACTGGCTTGCAGCTTGCCGCCGGCTTTCTCCCGGGCGCGGTTGGCTTCCCAGCGAGCGCGGTAACGACGGCCGTCAATGCCAACGAAATCCACTTCGGCATAGCCTTCACCCGTGCCACGTCGCAACAGCGTACGGGGGTCGCCGGTGCTGATTTCGCCATCGGCGTCCGGCGCTTTCGCGGACACTTGAGCATTGCTCAGACGGGGCACGGCGCCAAAAAGTGCCAGGCACAAGGCATCAAGCAAAGTGCTTTTACCGGCACCGGTGGGTCCGGTGATTGCGAATAGACCAGCGCTGGCCAACGGTTCGGCCGTGAAGTCGATCTCAAAGGGCCCGGCCAGGGAGGCGAGGTTTTTCAGGCGGATCGCGAGAATCTTCATGGCTGTTCGCTCTCCATCTGCACGTCCTGTAACAGCTCGGCAAAGTCCTTCAGCGTTTGCTCATCGACCTCACTGCCATAGCTGTCCTGCCAGGCGCGGCTGAACAATTCCTGAGGCGTTAGCTGGTCCAGTTCGACCAGACTGGTGCCGTCATCGACGCCCTCGCGGCTGCCATTGCCGGCATATTCGGCGGCGATACGCACCAGACGCACGGCTTTGCCTTGCAGGGTGGTTTCTACCTGGTGACGCAGGTCGGGTTGCGGCTCGTCCAGGCGCACCCGGACTTCCAGCCATGGCTGGCGCTGGATGTCGGCGAGCAAATCAATGTTGGGCAGGTCAGCCAGTTGCAGGAGGATTTCCGCCAGCGGCGCCGGGCCGATGCGTTGCAGGTTGACTGCCCGTGGAATCAGCTTCGGCTCGACGCTGACCAGGGTTTCGCCATCGAGGGTGATGTCGAGAATCTGATGCTGATAGCCGATCTCGGAAAACGACAGCGGAATCGGTGAGCCGCTGTAGCGGATGCGCTCCTCGCCGTTGACCTTCTGCGGCTTGTGCAAATGGCCGAGGGCAACGTAACTGATGCTTGGCCCGAACAGGCTGGCGGGCAGGGCCTCGGCGTTGCCGATGATCAGGCTGCGCTCGGAATCTTCCGACACCGAACCGCCGGCCATGTGCGCGTGGCTGATCGCAATCAACGCCTGGCCGGGTTTGCGTTTGGCGTTGGCCGCTTCGATCAGCCATTCGTGAACCTGGCCAATCCCGCGCAAATAGTTGTCGCCCAACTGCGCGCCGGTGACTTCGGCAGGGCGCAGGAACGGCAGCGCCAGGCACCAGCCGACAATCTCACCGCTGTCATCGGGCAACGGCAGCAACAGGCGCTCGGCATCCAGTTGACCGTCATCCAGCCACAGCACCCGACCGAGCGCATGGGTGCGCAAGCGGCGCATCAATGGCGCGGGCAATTCGATCCGTGAGCCGGAGTCGTGGTTGCCGGCGATCATCACGATGGTCAGCAAGGGCTGCTGCTCGTGGGCGCTGACGATGAAATCGTAGAGGCGTTCCTGGGCTTTGACCGGCGGGTTGACCGTGTCGAAGATATCGCCGGCGATCAACAGCACATCGGGCTGGTCCAGCTTCAGCTGGCGCAACAGCCATTCAAGAAAACAGGCGTGCTCGAAATCGCGTTCCTGGCCGTGCAGATTCTGCCCAAGGTGCCAGTCGGAGGTGTGGAACAGACGCAAGGCGTACTCCGTTGGAAGTAAGGTGATGGCCGCGGGGGGAATGATGGCGGCTAAAGGGGAGGGAGTTTACTGGCAAACACACCTGATGTGGCGACGCACTCTTTGTAGCAGCAGACGAAGCCTGCGTCCGACTGCGCAGCAGTCGTAAATCCTGCATACGCTGTTTGTCTGATACACCGCATGTATTGATTTTGCGACTGCTGCGCAGTCGGACGCAGCCTCGCAGGCTCGGCAGCTGCTACAGGGCGGTGATTATTTGGGATAAAGCGGCGGCAACCCGCTATCACCCACCAGGTCCTGAACCCGCTCGGCAATCGGGATCGCCTTGATCGCGCGCCACAGTTCTTCGCCTTGCCAGTGCTGGCCGGTTTCGCTGTAGAGTGCGCCGTTCAAGCCGTCCAGCGCATCAGACAAGGGCACGAAACGGGCGGCCATGTCGGCCAGGGTTTCCGGCTGTTGACGGGCCCAGGCGTCGAGCGCCTGGCGGGTGGCGTGTGAATCATTCGCCAGGCAGGCGCGTTTGAGGTCGTCGAGGACGGTGCGCGGGCTCGGACCAGTCTGCGCAGCACGCAGGATCGCCGGTTGCCAGCGGGCACGCCACCAGAGGCCGAAGCCCAGCAGGGTGGTGCAGGCGAGGATCAGCGTGCTGAGTTTCCAGCGCCGCAGGGTTTCGCTGTCGGCAGCGGAATTGACTTGAGGTATCCCGGCCGGTGTATCGACGACCATGCTCGGGTTGTTGGCGACTTGCAGGGTACGCGCCGGCAGGCTGCTGTGTTCCAGATGATCTTCGAACGTGTTCCACCAGACCACTTCGACCGCCGGCAACTCGATTGCACCGCTGCGGGTGGGAACGAGGGCTTCGCGGTCTTCGCGACTGCCGATCAGCCCACGTTCGCTGCTCTGGTTGTTCATTACCGGTTGATCCGGATAGCGCCGCAAGCCATTGACGTCGGTGGCCGGCAGCGGCGGCAGTTGCGAACTGGACAGGCCTTCCACCTTGAGGATCAGGCTGCGGGTCAGCGAGTCGCCCACTTGTGCGTGGTCCGGCTCCGGGTTCCAGCTTTCGCTCAGCGTCACGCTGCGGGCCGGCAGCCAGGGCAGGTCGGCAGGGTAGGTGATGGGTTTGGCTTTGACCGACAGCAAAATGGGCGTGGAGCTGACGCGCATCAGTTTCCCGGATTTCGGCGCTTGGGCCGCAGCGTCCTGCGCGGGCTGGGTGTCGACCAGAGTGGCACTGAAGATCTGCGCCGGAATGGCCAGTTCGCCACTGTGTTGCGGATAGATCGCGTAGCGCATTTCGATCACGCCATGGCGCAGACCGTTGATGACTTTTTCGTAGGTGCGCGACTCACCCAGTTGTTCGATACGCGCGTCAGGCACCTGCAAAGGGGTCAGGCTGCTGTCGTCGTACAGCGACACGGAATGGTAGATGCGCAAGGTCAGGACCGCCTGGGCCTGCACGTACACACTGGTCTGATCGAGGCTGGTGTCAATAAATACCGGGGCCAGTTTGGTCGCGGTGTCCTGGCTTTCGCTCTCGACCACTTGCACCGTGATGGGCTGGCTCTGCACCTCGCCCAGTTGCAATGACGGAATCGTCACGCTGCCGTTTGCCTTGGGCAGCAAGGTAATGATCCAGCGCGTGGTCGCGCGGTTTTCGCCACTGAGGGTGTTCAACTGGTTGACCTGGCGGGTACCGCGCACTTCGAACAGCGGCTCCAGTGGCGTCAGATCCGGCTTGCCAAACTGCGTCACGTCGCTGGTTTCCAGGGTCAGTTCGACCGTCTCGCCGGAGTTCAGGCGGCTGCGATCGACACTGGCCACCAGCGCCGACGCCTGGGCCTGAACGGCGCAGAACAGCAGGGCAAGCATGAAGAGGGTGAAGCGGGTCATCGAGTTTTTCCCTGATCCTGATGTTGTTGCTGTTCGTACCAGAATTTGCGCCTGAGCAGTTCACCTGGATCATCCGGGATCTTGCGCAGCCATTGCTCCAGCGCCTGACGCTGTTCGCCTTCAATCGTGCCGCTGGCCGGGCGCCGCGGTGGCCTGGTGCTTTGCTCGTCTGCCAACTCGCTGCCCGGGACTTCATTGGTACCCGGTTTTGGCGGCGCTGTGGCCTGTTGCTGGGCGTCCTGTGTGGCTTGCTGGGCATCGGTTTTCGGTTCGCCGTCGCTCGTCGGTTGCGTGGCCGCTCCGGGCGACTGTTCCTGTTCGGCGTTCTGCGCCTCGCTGTCGTCGGTGGAATCCGGCTCAACCGGCGGCGGGGTGTGTTTCTGCTTGAGCAGACTTTCCACCAGCGCTTTGTTGGTCAGGGCCGGGCGCAAATCGGGTTGAAGTTCCAACGCTTGTTCGTAGGCATCCAGCGCGGCTTCCAGCTCCCCGCTTTTCGCCAGGGCATTGCCACGATTGTAGTGGGCGTGGGCGTCACTGCCTTGGGCGAACCGCTGGGCGGCGCCACTGTAGTCGCCGGCTTGATACAGCGCCACACCTTGCCATTGTGGGTCCTGGAAATACTGCGCAGCCCTGGCCGGGTGGTCTCGCTTGAGCAAGTGCAGGCCCCTTTGATCAGGGCGCAGCCACAAGTCTTCGAAGTCGAAGGCGTAACTTGGTTGCGGCAGCACCCACAGCAACGGCAGGCAGAACAACCAGCCGCGGCGCCCGGCACACGCAGCCAGCAGCAATAGCGGCAGCAACAGCCAGTAGCCCTGGTCGGCCCACGTGTCGAGGCGCAAGGTTTGCCCGTCGTTACGCAACGTGCGCGGGCCATCGAGCAGGCCGAGCGCGCGCAGGTCGGCATCGTCCAGTTGCGCCTGGCGATAGCGTCCGCCGAGATCGTGGGCAAAGGCTTTAAGGCTTGAGTTGTCCAGACGCGGCACCAGAATCGCGCCTTCATTGTCCTTGAGGAAGCTGCCGTCTTCCTGAGCAACCGGCGCACCCTCGTCAGTGCCGATGCCAAGCATCAAAAATTGCGTCGAATGCCCATCCAGTACCTGACGGATGCCTTGGCGCTCTTGCTCGGTCAGGGTGGAGCCGATCAGCAGAATCCGGCCATCGCCCAAAGCGGCCTGATTGAGCAAGGCAAGTGCCTTGTTCACCGCGAGATCAGCCCGATGCCCGGTCTCAGGCATCAGCGAAGGTTTCAGCGCATCCAGCAGGTTGCCACTGGTCGAGAGGTCATCCGACAACGGCACCAACGTGTGTGCGCTGCCGGAGTAAACGACGATGGCCGTCTGCGAGTCGCTGCGCACTTGCAGCAGGTCAAACAGCTTGCGCCGCGCCTGTTCCAGCCGATTCGGCACCACGTCGGTGGCGAGCATTTCCGGGGTCAGTTCAAGCACCACGACCAGTGGATCGGCAGGCTTCTGACTGGCCTGTTCGACCCGTTGCCAGCTCGGCCCCAGCAGCGCCAGGACGGTCAGCACCCAGGCCAACCCGAGTACGACCCATGGCAGCTTGCTGTCGCGTCCGTTACCGCCACTGAGCAAGGCGGCGTGAAAGGCGGGCGGCAGAATCATCTGCCAGCGCCCGGCCCGCTTTTGCCGGTGCCAGAGTTGCCACAGCAACCAGCCCAGCACAGGCAACAGCAACAGCCACCAGGGGCGGAACCAGAAAGGCCAGAGCACGCTCATCGGCGTCTCCGCAGGCGCAGGCGTTTGAGTCGCTGGCGCCAGTCAGGCAGGGGCGATTGCAAGTACAGATCCTTGGTGAACAGACGATGCAGCGGATTATCCGGCCAGCGCTCGCGCACCACCAACAGCATGCTCAACAGCAGCGCCAACGCCAGCGGCCAGTGATACAACGCCTGGGCCGGACGGGCCTGGGTGGGTTGTTGCGTGACCGGCTCTAGTGTGTCGAGGGTGTCCTTGATGGTTTGCAGTTCGTTGCCATCATGGGCGCGGAAATACTGACCGCCGGTGGCTTCAGCGATGGCTTTGAGCGCCGGTTCGTCGAGGTCCAGGCTCGGGTTGACGCCGAGAAAGCCCAGCGTGCCACTTTCCTCCGGGTTGGCCCCAACGCCGATAGGGTAGATTTTCACCCCTTCGTTAGCCGCCAGGCGCGCAGCGGTCAACGGGTCGATTTCGCCGCCGTTGTTGGCGCCGTCCGTGACCAGAATCAGCACACGGCTCTGGGCCGGACGCAGGCGCAGGCGTTTAAGGGCCAGGCCGATGGCATCGCCGATGGCGGTGTTCTTGCCGGCGATGCCGATCCGCGCTTCGTCGAGCCAGACCCTTACGGTGTGCCGGTCGAAGGTCAGCGGCGCTTGCAGGTACGCCTGACTGCCGAACAGGATCAGGCCGACCCGATCGCCATCGCGGCTTTCCAGGAAGTCACCGAGCAAATGTTGCACGAGGCTCAAACGGCTGACGTCCTCGTCCTGCCACTTCATGTCGGGAAAATCCATCGAGCCGGACACGTCTACCGCTACCAGCAAATCGCGGCCACTGGCCGCAATCGGCAGCGGCTCACCCAGCCATTGCGGGCGCGCGGCGGCGATCAACAGCAACAGCCAAAGTAGTATGAACGGTGCCTGCTGGCGCCAGGCCGGCAGGTTTGCCCGGGCGCGGCGGCGGGTCAGGCCTTCGAGGTCATTCAGGAACGTGACTTTGAGCGCCGGCTCGCCACTGTCGGCCATCGGCAACAGTACGCGCATCAACCACGGCAAGGGCAGCAAGGCAAACATCCACGGCCAGGCAAACTCAAACATGTTTGCGAATCCAGGTGTCGACGGCTTGGGTCAGGCCCGCGATGGCCTTGTCGTCGAGTTTGCATTCGGGTTTGTAGGCGCCTTCAACCAGGACCATCCAGCGTGTCAGGCCGGCAGCGGGACAGCGGTTGTCGAGAAACGCCAGCCATTTGCGTCCGTTGAGTGTGTGGCTCTGGCTGTAAGGGTAATGATTGCGACACAGGCGTTTGAGCAACCCATTGAGCTGCTGCAACCAGGCGCCGGCCGGTGCGCCGTCGTAGGGTTTAGGCATCCGCGCCAGTTCGGCCAGCGCAGCGACGCGCACCGGGTCCAGCGGCTGTTCGGCGCGAACGATAGGGCGTTTGCGTGCCATCAAGTGTCGCATCCGCCACAGGCCAAAGCCGATCAGCGGCAGCAATAACAGCAACAACCACCAGCCCGGCGCAGGAGGCCAGAATTCGATGGGGGGTGGGGTAATCAGCGGCTGCAGTTGATCGAGACTGCTCATCGACCTTTCCCCGGTTTTTGTGGGTTCAGGTACTCGCGCAGTTGCTCGACCATCTCGCTCTGGGTGCTCAATGGCATCAGTAATACGCGTAGTTTTTGGGCAAGCAATTCCCAGCGTGCGATGCGTGCTTCTGCTTGCGCGCGATAGGTCTGGCGCAGGTCGAAATTCAGGGTGTCGAGTTCCAGTTGCGCGCCACGTTCGGCAAATCGCAGCAAGCCGGCGGCGGGCAGGGCGTGATCCAGTGGATCGGACACGGGTAGCAGCAACAGGTCGCAATGACGCGACAGCAGGCTCAACTGTTGCTCGGCGCCCTCGCTCAAGGCGCGCTCGTCGCAGATCACGATCGCCAGGCTACCGGGGCGCAGCACTTCCCGGGCGCGCCGCAGGGCAATGCCGAAGGCGTCGCGGTCCGTTTCGCTTTCGGTGTGCAGCGACTGATTGACCCGCACCAGACGGTTGAGCAATTGCAGCAGGCTTTGTTTACTACGGCGGGGTTTGATCTCGTAGTGCTCATTGTCGCCAAACACCAGTCCGCCGACCCGATCGTTATGGCCGAGCGCCGCCCAGCCAATCAGGCTCGCGGCCTGGGCGGCGAGCACCGACTTGAACATCAGTCCCGAGCCGAAGAACAGACGACGGCTTTGCTCGACCATGATGAAAATCGGCCGCTCACGCTCTTCATGGAACAGTTTGGTGTGGGGTTCCTGGGTGCGGGCGGTGACGCGCCAATCGATGCTTCGCACGTCATCACCGGCCTGATAGACCCGTACCTGATCGAAGTCCACTCCGCGCCCGCGCAGTTTGGAGTGGTGCAGGCCGATCAGCGGGCTGCGCTGGCTCGGCGTGGAGAACAATTGCACTTCACGCACGCGATGGCGCATCTCGATCAGTTCGGCGAGGCTGACACGGATGCCCGGTTCGGCTGGCAGGATGGCGTTCATCGGGGTCAAGCGACGGCTACGACGTCGAGAATCCGCTGGACCACCCGGTCCTGATCGATGCCAGCGGCTTCGGCTTCAAAGGACAGAATGATGCGGTGGCGCAGCACGTCGAACAACACCGCTTGAATGTCTTCCGGGCTGACGAAGTCGCGACCGGCCAGCCAGGCGTGGGCCCGCGCGCAGCGGTCGAGGGCAATCGAACCGCGCGGGCTGGCGCCATAGGCGATCCACTCGGCCATCTCCGGGTCGAACTTGGCCGGTGTGCGTGTGGCCATGACCAGTTGCACCAGGTATTCCTCCACGGCGTCGGCCATGTACAAGCCGAGGATTTCCTTGCGCGCGGCGAAAATCGCCTGCTGGCTGACCCTGCGCTCGGGTTTGGTTTCGCCGTTCAACGCTTCACCACGGGCCTGTTGCAGGATTCGCCGTTCGACGGCGGCATCAGGGAAGCCGATTTTTACATGCATCAGAAAGCGGTCGAGTTGGGCTTCGGGCAGCGGATAGGTGCCTTCCTGCTCGATGGGGTTTTGCGTGGCCATTACCAAAAACAGCGGCGACAGCTCGTAAGTGCTGCGCCCGACGCTGACCTGGCGCTCGCCCATGGCTTCCAGCAATGCGGACTGAACCTTGGCCGGGGCACGGTTGATTTCGTCCGCCAGCACCAGGTTGTGGAAAATCGGGCCTTGCTGGAACACGAAACTGCCGGTTTCCGGCCGATAGATTTCGGTGCCGGTAATGTCTGCGGGCAGCAGGTCAGGGGTGAACTGAATGCGGTGGAACTGTGCTTCGATCCCTTCGGCAAGCTCTTTGATGGCCTTGGTCTTGGCCAGGCCCGGGGCGCCCTCGACCAGCATGTGGCCGTCGGCAAGCAACGCGATGAGCAAGCGCTCGATGAGTTTTTCCTGGCCGAGAATCTGCGTTGAAAGAAAGGTTCGCAGCGCGAGCAGCGCTTCACGATGTTCCATCGATGACTGTTCCTGGAGAAGGTGGCCGAAGGCGTTCGAATAACGCCTGGGCTGGGGGCGTTACTTTAATCCATCGCGGGGGGCGGCGACTAACGGCATTTTGTGCAAAGTGCGGGAAATGATTGGCGAAACTTTACGAAGTTTGCAGGGCGGGGGGGCGGACGTTGAGCTCTCTGGCCTCATCGCGAGCAGGCTCGCTCCCACAGGTGACCGGGTTGTTTCATGAAAATGCAATCAAATGTGGGAGCGAGCCTGCTCGCGAAGGGGCCGGCACAGGCGCTGAGATTCAGAGCTGGCTTACATAGGTACCAGTCCCCTTGAGAATGTTCTGCAAGGTTTCTTCCACTTCTGCCAAATCACCCGCATCCGTGTTGTGAATGATTTCCAAAGAATCATCCCCATTCAGCGCATCCACATCCGCCGCGGCGATTTCAATCAGCAGGCGGGTAGGGCTGAGGGTGACTTTCACGCCGTCCAGCGTCGAAGGTTCGTCGTCGAGGGTGATTTCCAGTTCGTCCTCGTCCGGGTAGCGGGTCATCAGGAACATATCGCCCTGATCGCTGTGGCAGCAGAGCATGGCCATGTTGTCTTCCTCGTCATCGCAAGGGTTCACAATCAAGAGGGCGGTGGTCATTTGCATGGGGAATTCCTGGCTCGACGAGCATGGTGAAGACGAACAAAACACAATTCTGCCAGCACAAGGGAATTTCTGCTCGGTTGAGTGTCAGAGGAGGGGCGCGGACGCTTAGAGTGTTACTGGTCATTTCTGGTACGCGGGTGCCGGAAAACCGGGGATAAAACGCCCGTTTTTGCCCACGGCTGCTAGTGTTGTTCGAGGCGCGTGCCGCCAGTAGCGTACCGATGACCGAATATGTCGCAGCACCGCAAGCATGGGCCTTGCCGCACTCGTTAAGCTGCGCAACGGATGAGCACCTGTAAAGGCATTGCGCTGCACGCAGTTCAGTCGCTTTTGCAGATGCCCATTCATGGAAGGTGAATGTGACCCGAGTGTCTCGTCCAGCTTCACCCACCTGTCCCCCTGTTTCCTCTGCCCGAGAATCAGGAGCAGGGTGACGGATCGCCCCGAAAGGGGTTTTGCACGCGACGCTTCCATCAATAACAAGCCCAAGCGGAGTACCACAGATGGCGTTCTTCACCGCAGCCAGCAAAGCCGACTTCCAGCACCAACTGCAAGCGGCACTGGCACAGCACATCAGTGAACAGGCACTGCCACAAGTGGCGTTGTTCGCTGAACAATTCTTCGGCATCATTTCCCTGGACGAGCTGACCCAACGTCGGTTGTCCGACCTCGCCGGCTGCACCCTTTCTGCGTGGCGCCTGCTTGAGCGCTTCGATCACGCGCAACCGCAAGTGCGCGTCTACAACCCTGATTACGAACGCCACGGCTGGCAGTCGACCCACACCGCGGTCGAAGTGCTGCACCACGACCTGCCATTCCTGGTGGACTCGGTGCGTACCGAGCTGAACCGTCGCGGCTACAGCATTCATACCCTGCAAACCACTGTGCTGAGCGTTCGTCGCGGCAGCAAAGGCGAGTTGCTGGAAATCCTGCCCAAAGGCACCCAGGGCGAAGGCATTCTTCAAGAATCGCTGATGTACCTGGAAATCGACCGTTGCGCCAACACGGCCGAGCTCAATGTCCTGAGCAAAGAGCTGGAACAGGTCCTCGGTGAAGTCCGCGTCGCGGTCGCCGATTTCGAGCCGATGAAAACCAAGGTCCAGGAAATCCTCACTGGCCTGGATAACAGTCAGTTTGCGGTCGACCCTGAAGAAAAAGCCGAAATCAAAAGCTTCCTGGAATGGCTGGTGGGTAACCACTTCACGTTCCTGGGCTACGAAGAGTTCGTGGTTCGCGATGAAGCCGACGGCGGCCACATCGTCTACGACCAGGATTCCTTCCTCGGCCTGACCAAATTGCTGCGCACCGGCCTGACCTACGATGACCTGCGCATCGAAGACTACGCCGTGAATTACCTGCGCGAACCGACCCTGTTGTCGTTCGCCAAGGCCGCGCACCCAAGCCGTGTACACCGTCCGGCTTACCCGGATTACGTGTCGATCCGTGAAATCGATGCTCACGGCAACGTCATCAAGGAATGCCGTTTCATGGGCCTGTACACCTCATCGGTGTATGGCGAGAGCGTGCGGGTTATTCCGTACATCCGCCGCAAGGTCGAAGAAATCGAACGCCGTTCCGGCTTCCAGGCCAAGGCTCACCTGGGCAAGGAACTGGCGCAGGTGGTCGAAGTGCTGCCGCGCGATGACCTGTTCCAGACCCCGGTCGACGAACTGTTCAGCACCGTGATGTCGATCGTGCAGATCCAGGAACGCAATAAGATCCGCGTGTTCCTGCGCAAAGACCCGTACGGCCGTTTCTGCTACTGCCTGGCTTACGTGCCACGCGACATCTACTCCACCGAAGTGCGCCAGAAAATCCAGCAAGTGCTGATGGATCGCCTGAAAGCCTCGGATTGCGAGTTCTGGACATTCTTCTCCGAGTCCGTGCTGGCCCGCGTGCAACTGATCCTGCGCGTCGACCCGAAAAACCGCCTCGACATCGACCCGGTTCTGCTGGAAAAAGAAGTGGTTCAGGCTTGCCGCAGCTGGCAGGACGACTACGCCAGTCTGGTAGTGGAAAGCTTCGGCGAAGCCCACGGCACCAATGTGCTGGCCGACTTTCCGAAAGGCTTCCCGGCCGGTTACCGTGAGCGTTTCGCCGCCCACTCGGCGGTGGTCGACATGCAACACCTGCTGAGCCTGAACGAAAAAAATCCATTGGTGATGAGTTTCTATCAGCCACTGGGTCAGGTGTCCGGCCAGCGCATGCTGCACTGCAAGCTGTACCACGCCGATACGCCGCTGGCGCTGTCCGACGTGTTGCCGATCCTGGAAAACCTGGGCCTGCGCGTGCTGGGTGAATTCCCGTATCGCCTGCGCCACACTAATGGCCGAGAGTTCTGGATTCACGACTTCGCGTTCACCGCTGCTGAAGGCCTGGAACTCGACATTCAGCAACTCAACGACACCTTGCAGGACGCGTTCGTCCACATCGTGCGTGGCGATGCCGAGAACGATGCGTTCAACCGCCTGGTGCTGACCGCCGGCCTGCCGTGGCGCGATGTGGCGCTGCTGCGTGCTTATGCGCGCTACATGAAGCAGATTCGTCTGGGCTTCGACCTGGGCTACATCGCCAGCACCCTGAACAACCACACCGACATCGCTCGCGAGTTGACCCGGTTGTTCAAAACCCGTTTCTATCTGGCACGCAAGCTGTCCGACGACGACCTGGAAGACAAGCAGCAACGTCTGGAACACGCGATTCTGAGCGCACTGGACGACGTCCAGGTGCTGAACGAAGACCGCATCCTGCGTCGCTACCTGGACCTGATCAAGGCCACCCTGCGCACCAACTTCTATCAGACTGACGCCAACGGCCATAACAAGTCGTACTTCAGCTTCAAGTTCAACCCGCACCAGATTCCAGAGCTGCCGAAGCCAGTACCGAAGTTCGAAATCTTCGTTTACTCGCCTCGCGTCGAAGGCGTGCACCTGCGCTTCGGCAACGTGGCGCGTGGCGGTCTGCGCTGGTCCGACCGTGAAGAAGACTACCGCACCGAAGTCCTGGGCCTGGTAAAAGCCCAACAAGTGAAGAACTCGGTCATCGTGCCAGTCGGCGCGAAGGGCGGCTTCCTGCCGCGTCGCCTGCCACTGGGCGGCAGCCGTGACGAGATCGCGGCCGAGGGCATCGCCTGCTACCGCATCTTCATTTCGGGCCTGTTGGACATCACCGACAACCTGAAAGACGGCGCGCTGGTTCCGCCGGCCAACGTCGTGCGTCATGACGACGATGACCCGTACCTGGTCGTTGCTGCGGATAAGGGCACTGCGACCTTCTCCGACATCGCCAACGGTATCGCCATCGATTACGGCTTCTGGCTGGGTGACGCGTTCGCTTCCGGCGGTTCCGCCGGTTACGACCACAAGAAAATGGGCATCACCGCCAAGGGCGCGTGGGTTGGCGTTCAACGTCACTTCCGCGAACGCGGCATCAATGTCCAGAAAGACAGCATCACCGTGGTCGGTGTCGGCGACATGGCCGGTGACGTATTCGGTAACGGTCTGTTGATGTCCGAGACGCTGCAACTGGTGGCTGCGTTCAACCACCTGCACATCTTCATCGACCCGAATCCGGAGCCGGCGAACAGCTTCGCCGAGCGTCAGCGCCTGTTCGACCTGCCGCGTTCGGCCTGGTCGGATTACGACACCAGCATCATGTCCGAAGGCGGCGGGATCTTCTCCCGTAGCGCGAAGAGCATTGCCATCTCCGAGCAGATGAAAGAGCGCTTCGACATTCAGGCCGACAAACTGACCCCGACCGAACTGCTCAATGCCTTGCTCAAGGCACCAGTAGACCTGTTGTGGAACGGCGGTATCGGTACGTACGTCAAAGCCAGCAGCGAAAGCCACGCCGATGTCGGCGACAAGGCCAACGATGCACTGCGCGTGAACGGCAACGAACTGCGCTGCAAAGTCGTGGGCGAGGGCGGTAACCTCGGTATGACCCAACTGGGTCGTGTCGAATTCGGTCTCAATGGCGGCGGTTCCAACACCGACTTCATCGACAACGCCGGTGGCGTTGACTGCTCCGACCACGAAGTAAACATCAAGATCCTGCTGAACGAAGTGGTTCACGCCGGTGACATGACCGACAAGCAACGTAACCAGTTGCTGGCGAGCATGACCGACGAAGTCGGCAATCTGGTGCTGGGCAACAACTACAAGCAGACTCAGGCCCTGTCCCTGGCAGCGCGTCGTGCCTTGCCGCGTATCGCTGAATACAAGCGCCTGATGAACGATCTGGAAGGCCGTGGCAAGCTGGATCGCGCCATCGAGTTCTTGCCCGCGGAAGAAGCGATCAACGAGCGCATTGCGACAGGCCACGGCCTGACCCGTGCAGAGCTCTCGGTGCTGATCTCCTACAGCAAGATCGACCTCAAGGAGCAGTTGCTTAACTCCCTGGTGCCGGATGACGACTACCTGACCCGTGACATGGAAACCGCTTTCCCGCCGACCCTGGTGAGCAAGTTCTCCGAAGCCATGCGCCGTCACCGTCTGAAGCGCGAAATCGTCAGCACCCAGATCGCCAACGACCTGGTCAACCACATGGGCATCACCTTCGTTCAACGACTCAAAGAGTCGACCGGCATGAGCCCGGCGAATGTTGCGGGTGCGTATGTAATAGTTCGGGATATCTTCCACCTCCCGCACTGGTTCCGGCAGATAGAGGCCCTGGATTACCAGGTTTCCGCTGACGTGCAACTGGAGCTGATGGACGAGCTGATGCGTCTGGGCCGCCGAGCCACGCGCTGGTTCCTGCGCAGCCGTCGCAACGAGCAGAATGCGGCTCGTGACGTCGCGCACTTCGGTCCACATCTGGCAGCGCTGGGCCTCAAGCTCGACGAACTGCTGGAAGGCCCGACTCGCGAAGGCTGGCAGACCCGCTATCAGGCCTACGTCGCGGCTGGCGTACCTGAGTTGCTGGCGCGCATGGTTGCAGGCACCACTCACCTGTACACCTTGCTGCCGATCATCGAAGCGTCGGACGTTACCGGTCAGAACGCAGCAGACGTCGCGAAGGCTTACTTCGCCGTTGGTAGCGCGCTGGACATCACCTGGTACCTGCAACAGATCAGCGCTCTGCCGGTTGAAAACAACTGGCAAGCCCTGGCCCGTGAAGCGTTCCGTGATGACGTCGACTGGCAGCAACGTGCGATCACCATCTCCGTCCTGCAACAGGGCGACGGCACTCAGGACGTGGAAACACGCCTGGCGCTGTGGATGGAAGAGCACGAAGGCATGATCGAACGCTGGCGCGCCATGCTGGTGGAACTCCGTGCCGCCAGCGGTACGGACTACGCCATGTACGCGGTGGCCAACCGCGAACTGCTGGACCTGGCGTTGAGCGGGCAAGCGGTGGTGACTGCCATTGCACCTGTCAGCGAAGAGCTGGAGCCGGCGGCCTGATCAGGCGCTGAATGAAAAAGCCCCGCATGGCGACATGCGGGGCTTTTTTTTGTCTGATGGTTATTGGGTGTCTGTTCAGGCCCCATCGCGGGCAAGTCGGATCGCCGCACCGCCGTTCCTACAGTGGGATGTGTTCCAACTGTAGGAACGGCGGTGCGGCGATCCGACTTGCCCGCGATGGGGCCATTAGCCTTAATACAACTTTCCGCTGGTTTTATTATCAATAATCGCTACTTTGTCTGCCGGCTTGGTCAATAAATTGCTGAGCGACTGGTCAAACTTTTGCAGTGCTCTAACTTGCACATTCTGTTGCTCGTTAATATCCGCCACTATCTTTGGGCTCGGTTCAAAGTCCGCCCAAAGAGGGCTCACCGTTTTGGCGTCATGCCCTTGTGCGGTGCCAATGTAATTCAAGTTGGCGTCATAGAAATCTGCACTGACGTGAGCCTCTAAATCCGAACTGCGCGAGGTCATCAATTGGCTGCGGCTGTCGACAATGGCGGTCACATCCGGTTTCGCAGCCTTGAGGCTTTGCATGTCCGGGTACACCGTGACCGAGCCGAACTGGCGCTGCAACGATGCTTTGACCCAATCCACGGCGAGGTCGGGGTTGGAGGTTGTCACGAAGGCGTCATGAATCGACTGAACCAACAGGCTCTGGCCGAAACCGGTGCCAGCGTTGGCTCGATAGTCCTGGAGGTAGGCGCGATTGGTTTGGGTGTTTTGACTGTAGACAATGCCCAGCGAGACGTTACTGCCATTCGGAATGAGCGTGGCATTGCTGCGGCCAACGGGCTCGGTAAAGATGCCCTCCAGAGAAGATACAGCGCTCGGCGCGGTGGGGATCGAGCAGCCTGTTAAAACAACGGTCATCGTCAGGGTACTGGCAAGCGCAAGTTTCATGGTGTTACTCCCGTGAAACATCTTGTGTCGGAAAGTTAGTGTGCCGGTGTTCTCCAGCGGTAAATCCAGACTAAACCTGTCTTTGCTGAATTAAATAGCAAAAATGCGCGCTTCTCGGGAGGTGAATAGTTTTATTGGGTTTAAACAGGGGCGGTTGATTACGTAGAGAAATAAAAAGGCCCGAAATCGAAGTTCGAGCCGTTTTATTTATAGCTGTACGTACAGGTATCAGTTTTCCAATGGGATCAACACTTTTTCATCCGGAGACAACACCATAAACACCAGCAGTTTGGCAGGCTGGGTGGCACTGGCGTTTTTTGACACCAAGTGTTCCGATCCCGCCGGTTCATACCAGTATTGGCCGGCCTTGTAAGTGACGGGTTGTTCACCTTTGACCTGGGAAATAATCTCCCCGGATATCACGTAGGCCATGGCGGTGCCTTCGTGTTTGTGGGCAATGGACGATTGCCCGGGCTCGTAATCGACTTCGATCATCAACGCCTTTTTGCCGGGCACATTTTTCAGCATCTGATCCTGCAGCACCGTGACCTTTTCAGAAGGGCCTTCATGAGCAATGGCAGCAGCCGAAATGGTCAGGGCGAGGGCAGCGAGCGGGGCAGCAAGGAAACGCAACGTTTTCATGGGTCATTACCTGCGGTGGTTATCGTCAGGAGCAACGATAGTCCGCAGGGTAGGGCAATCAAACAGCCAATATTCGGGAAGCTTGGGGGACCAATCCTACACCGCAATGTTGGGCGTTTTAGCGGATCGGGAAGCTGTTGAAATCCACAGCATTCGCCAATTGATTGTCGATCAGGCCGATAAAGCCCTGGACCTCAGGGCAATTGAAATGCTGCCGCATGGCCGCTTCCGATTGCCAGTGGGCGCTGACGGTCCAGCGGTTGGTGTCCTCGGGGCAACGGTCGACCATATAGGAGTCGCAGCCCGGTAGTTCGCGCAGGGTTTCGACAATCTTTTGCAGTTGCTTACCCAGCTCATCCGAGCGGCCGGGGGCAGCCTGCACCTGTACGGTATTAATCACTTCGTTGGACATTGCTCACGCTCCTGAATCAGGCCGGACGAATCCTGCTCATTGAGGGATAACGCTTAGGCAGGATAGGCCTGCTTCCCCGGACCGCCAATAGCCAAACGCCCGGTAAAGCCGCAGACCAATCCGTCAGGCCACCTGCTGCAGAATGTCGCGCATACGGTCCAGAGCGGTGTCGATGTCCAGGGTTTCAATGGCGCCAAAACCCAGCAACAGCCCGGCCTGCGGCGCTTGCTGGAAGTAAAAGGCTTCGATGGAATAGAGCCCGACCTCCACCTTTTTGGCCAACTCGATTACCAATGGGAGATCGATAGGCACTTTGCACATCACTACCAGGTGGAACCCGGCCGTGGTGGGCACCGGCTCGAACCATGGCGAAAGGTCGCCCGCCATGCGCGCCAGAATCCGTTCGCGACGCCCGGCATAGATCGTGTGGCAGCGGCGGATGTGCTTGAGCAGGCAGCCTTCGGCGATGAATTTGGCCAGCGCCCACTGTGGCAGTGTGGAGGTGTGCAGGTCGGTGAGTTGCTTGGCGCGGATCACCGCTTCGAGAATCGCCGGGGGCAAAATCGCATAGCCGAGGCGCAACTCCGGCAGCAAGGTTTTCGAGAAAGTCCCGACGTACGCGACGACCCCGCGCTCATCCATGCTTTGCAGCGAATCGGCAGGGCGGCACTCGTAGCGAAATTCGCTGTCGTAATCGTCCTCGATGATGATTGCGCCCAGTTCATAAGCCCGTTCCAGCAGCGCTACCCGGCGTTCCTGGCTCATCGGCAGGCCGAGCGGGAACTGATGGGACGGTGTGACGTAAATCAGCCGCGTGCCGAGGGGGATTTGGTCTACCTGAATGCCTTCGGCATCCACCGGTACACCGATCACCGTGGCGCCGTGCGAACCAAACAACAGGCGTGCCGGCGGGTAGCCAGGGTCTTCCATGGCGACAATGCTGCCGGGGTGGGTCATCACCCGGGAAATCAGGTCCAGCGCCTGTTGCGCGCCATTGCACACCACCACGTCCTCGTCCTGGCAAATGACCCCGCGGGAAAACGCGATATGCCGGGCGATGGCATTGCGCAGCGCCGGCAGGCCTTCGGGCAGGCTGTAGAGGCCTTTTGAGCCCGCCATCTGGCGCAAGGCGTGGGACGTGCAGCGACGCCAGTCATCCTGCGGGAATTGGCCCTTGCTGACGGCGCCGCCAATGAAGTCATAGCGCAACGACCCTTCCAGTGTCGGATGACGCAGGAACACCGGCAGATTGCGCCAGGATTCGATGACCTCAAAACTCGCCAGCTCGGAATGGCTTTGTTTACGGGTGATTTTGGACGGCCGGGCATTCACGTAGGTGCCTTTGCCGATCACACCAATGAGGAAGTTTTCGTAGGTCAGTTGCGAGTACGTGTCGGAAATGGTCTTGCGCGAAATTCCCAGTTGTTCGGCCAGCAAGCGGCTGGGCGGCAGCTGTGTCCCGGCGGCCAGGCGCCCGGATTCGATGGCGCTGCGCAGTTGGTTGTACAACTGGCCTGCCAGGTCCTTGCGGCCGTTGATGACAACATGAAGTTCCATACCGGCGGGGCTCCTGCTGCGGTTGTGGCGCGTGTGCGTCGCGCCAGATTACCTGCAAGAGTGGCTGTGCAGAAGTTGCGTGGGCCAAAAACCTCAGATTGGTCTGTTGCCGAATGGTCCCGGGCTTTTTCGTTGAATTGGCACTGTAACGTACGTGCATCACCGCCTAACGTGGAGGTCACTATTCGATCCCTGAGGTCGCCCCATGAGTTCCCGCCTGGATTACTACAGCGCTTCGCCAAAAGCGATGAAAGCGATGATTGCCATGGAAGCCTTGACCAGCAACCTCAGTATCGAACCCGCGCTGCTGCACCTGATCAAGATCCGCGCCTCGCAGCTCAATGGCTGCGCTTTCTGCACCGACATGCATTCGGTGGATGCACGACGCCTCGGCGAGACCGACCGGCGCCTGTACTCGATCGTCGTGTGGCGCGACAGCGGCTTTTTCAACCCGCGCGAGCGCGCTGCGCTGGCCTGGACCGAAGCCGTGACGCTGCTTGCCGAAAGCCACGTGCCGGATGACGTGTTCGCACTGGCCCGGGAGCAATTCAGTGAAGCGGAGCTGGTCGATTTGACGATTGCCGTGACCACCATCAACAGCTGGAATCGACTGGCGGTGAGTTTTCGGCAAACCCCTGGCGGCTGAATCGATTATCCGCGCCCAGTGTCACGTCAGGTTCATAAACACTGCGCAGGATGAGGGTTTCAAGGACAGATCGACAAGGAGTCATTGATGTCATTCATGGAATCCACTTGCGCTGCCGGTATCGATCCGGTGCTGGCGCAGTCCTTCCGGGTGAGCGCCCGTTGCGGGAGCTTCATGCAGGCCGCTCGCAGCCTCAATCTCAAATCCACGCAGTTACGCAAACACTTGGCGCAGCTCGAGGCGCAATTGCAATGTTCGCTGTTCAATCATCAGGACAATGGCCTGGCCCTGAGTCGTGAAGGGTTGGCGCTTCAGGCGCAACTGATCGCGTTGGCCCATGAGCGCGATGCGCCGGTGATTGAGCAACCGCTGATTCGCCTGGCGGTGGCCGAGTCGATCCTGCACGACATTTTCGGTCGTGACCTGATCGCGTTGTTGCGCCGCAATGCCAGCGTGCGGCTGGACATCATTACTCTCGACAGTGAGCTGAGCCTGCAAGCGATCAGCGCCGATGTAGTGCTGTGGCTGGCCGGCACTGATTCGCCACTGCCGGGGCCGAGTTTTGCAGTGAGCGAACCGCAACGCCTGGCACGTCTGGAGTATCTGCCGCACATCGCCAAGCGCTATTCGCGAGTCGCGGCCCGGCCAGACAGCCTCGACGACCTGGCCGACTTCATGTTGGTGCAATGGCAGCATGATCGTCAGGTCGAGAGCTTTCGGACGTGGAATAGCGTGGTGGATCAGCGTTTGGCCGGCGTGGTGCAATTGCACTCCTATGCGCTAATGCTGGAGATGATCCGTTGCAGCGCCTGCATCGGGCTGTTACCGCGTTACATGAGCCAATTCGACCGAGAGCTGATTGCGTTGCCCGGACTGTTCGACCAGCCGATGCAACGTCAGGTGTGGATGGCAGTGAATGCCGAATCACAAGGGCAGGCCGGTGTGCAGATGATCGTTGAGCTAATCCATAACACCTTCAATGAACGCCGGGAGTGGTTCGAGAGCTGAACGCGGTCAAACTGTAGGAGCGAGCCTGCTCGCGATAGCGGACTGACATTCAAAATAGATGTCGACTGATACACCGCTATCGCGAGCAGGCTCACTCCTACAGGAGATAGCGTTGTAGAGTGAGCGACCATATGTGCATCAAGGATGAATCACCCATGCCCGCCACTGACCCCGTCATCACCCTCGAACGTTTCAACGAATCCCACATCGATGGCATCACGGCGCTCTACAACGACCCGGCGATTACCCGTCAGGTGCTGCAAATGCCGTTTCAGTCCACCGAAGTCTGGCGCAAACGCCTGGCAGCGGATAACGAACACGTGGTGCAACTGGTCGCCCTGCATCAGGGCACGGTCATCGGCAACATTGGCCTGGAGCAGTTCTCGCGGATCCGCCGCAGCCATGCCGGCAACCTTGGCATGGGCGTCGCGGTGGCGTGGCAGGGCAAAGGCGTGGGTTCGACATTGCTGGCGGCAGCGCTGGACATCGCCGACAACTGGATGAACCTGCAACGTGTGGAGCTCTCGGTGTACGCCGACAACGAAGCGGCCATCGGTCTCTACCGAAAATTCGGTTTCGAGACCGAAGGCCTGTTTCGCGATTACGCCGTGCGTGACGGCCGACTGGTCGATGCCTTGAGCATGGCGCGTCTGCGTCACACGCTTAACGCCGATTGACTCAGTCGCCCAGTGCGAACGCCACCGCCGCCTGCGCATGCAGTTCGGTGGTGTCGAGCAAGGGCAGGGCGCTGTGTTCGGGTTTGATCAGCAGGCCGATTTCCGTGCAGCCAAGGATGATCGCCTGGGCGCCTCGCTGGGCCAGCGACTCGATCACCTGCTGATAGACCTTGCGCGACGCCTCGCTGATTACCCCGACGCACAACTCGTCGTAGATGATCCGGTGCACCGCCTGGCGTTCCTCGGCTTCAGGCACCAACACGGTCAACCCCATCGTGCTCAGGCGATCCTTGAGAAAATCCTGTTCCATGGTGAACGCGGTTCCGAGCAAACCCACCTTCAACGCACCGGCATCCACGGCTGCCTGGCCGGTCGGGTCGGCGATGTGCAGGAACGGAATAGTGATCGCAGCCTGAATCTGCCCGGCCACCTTGTGCATGGTGTTGGTACACAGCACCACACACTCGGCGCCGCCAGCTTCCAGTCGTCGCGCCGCATTCACCAGAATCGCCGCCGCATCGTCCCAACGCCCGGCATGCTGGGCTTGTTCGACAGGCCCGAAGTCGACACTGAACATGAGCAACTGCGCCGAACGCAACGGCCCGAGCCGGTCACGAACCTGCTGGTTGATGAGGCGATAGTACTCGGCGCTGGACTCCCAGCTCATGCCGCCGATAAGGCCGATGGTGCGCATGGAACACTCCCTTTGTTATCGCCTGTATTGACGTTGCAGGCGGGCAGGAGAGTTTCGAATTCTTTCGCCAAGCGTGCCAGTGATAAATGCACTGGATCGTTCATTGCGTCACTGCCTGATCCGCTGCGACATAATGAAAGGTGGCTGTCCCCGTGGGGCTATTCGCGGGGGGCAGGCGGATAATGGGGACCACAATTTTGGGGTTGGTCGAGTTGTAGAAATCCCGTTGGTTGTATTGCGCGTCGGCGAGTGGTTGCGGGTCTGTACCGCCGTAAACGTAAAAGAACGCCATGATCGGAAGCGTATTGGGGCGCCCGGATGTCCAGGTTTTGATGATGACTTCGTTATGCCCGTTGAACCCCTGAGTACCCAATAGGGTTTTTGCCCGAAGGGATTGATAAAATGCCGGGCCTGCCAAGGCATTGCGATCATCGGTAATGTCGAAACCGCATTGGCGCAGATTTGGATTGCCGCCAGGTGTATTCCACACAGCCAGCCATTGTTCTGCCGTGGTCACGCCCGCGCCTTGGCAAAGTTGACTCTGAGCAGGATAGTCGCGATGGGGAACGCAGACGGATGTTTCACTTCGGTGCCACGTCCATCCATCCATGGGGTAAGAACACAGATAGTCCAGATCTGTTTTGTCAGTCGGTGCCTCGAATATGGGGTACAGGATATAACCGTTGCCATAGCCCCATGCCAATCGACCAAAATTCGCATCGGCCCGTAGATAAGAAAAGGAAACACCGCCGCTTTTAATGGATGTAGGGCTTGGGTCCCAGACTTTATAGGTATTGGCGGGGTCTTTTACCGTCACTCTCAATGTGACGCCAGCACACAGGAAAGCAGGTTGAGAGTTGGAGTTGTTGCAGTTTGCTACTGTTCTGCCATAAAGCGTCGTTAGTTGATTCGCAATAGCGGGCCCATTTTGAGTATTTCCCCCGCTGAGCCCACCGACTACATCGGTTTGGGGGTGATCGATTTGGCTGCAACCCGCTACCAATGCGAATAGAAAAAATCCAATTAATTTTCGCATGACAAAACTCCCTGTCGATTGGCGGGTAGTGACCTTGGTTGAGTGATCTGTTTTGGGGTTCGGTGAACCTGACTAAATCTGCCGTAATAGCCACTCGGCTATAAAGCGACTCTTAAACACCATGAAAAAATTATGGGGTCATTGGTGTCTGTTTTTCTCAGGGTGTAATTGAATATCACGTCAAACCCACGATTCTCCGTTAGCCATGCCTGTAAGACCGGAAGATTGGTATAAGAGGGTTGTGTAATAGTGACTTCTTCACCATATCGAGTCACTCGTCCGAACAGCGCGAGGCGCACTTTATAACTCCCCTCCAACGCCGGGTAATAAGTCCTGAGATTAAGTTTATCCGTGGACAGAGTGGGTTCTGGAAGATGGTGTTTCTGCCCGGTGATTTGAATGCCCAGCGTTTTGGATGGCAGGTCCTCAGTGGTGCCCGGTAACCGGACGGTGTAACTGATCTGCGCACGGGTGCTGATGCAATCAACAACTTCCAGCCTGGGGACTCGAAAGATCAGCGTCTGACCCACATAGGAGACCGTTTGAATCTCACTGCCATAGGTCGAGTTGCGGCCGAGCCAATAGACTTTGACGGTTTGTCCGCGAGCCGAACCTGGGAAATCGACTTCGACCGTTGCAAACGGGGCCTCATAGAAGTCTTTTTCAAAGTTTAATACGGTGCCGTTCTGTTCCTTGGCTTCCAGCACTCTGGGCGGTTTCAGATCCAGAACCGGTTGTCGGATGTGCACGTCTATGTGAGTGGTGGGTGACCAGATCGCCTGCGGTCCTGATGAATTTCCGATTTGATCCACGACTCGGAAGCGCATTGGAAATTGAGAATTATCAGTTTTGAACGCCTCTGCAAAAAGCTTCAACACGATTGTGCCGGCAGCGGCTTGTGCCGCTGTCACTGTATGAAGGACCGTGTGGCCATCACAATCGAGCGTGATTTTGTCGTGCGCTCGCATGTAAACGTAATTCAGTTTGACCTCTACCCCTTCGGCAACGCGATTGGCATCCAGACCTTTGGCGATGACATCCGCGGGAAGTGTCATGATCAGGTTGGGATTGTCCCCGGTCCCCGTCACTTCGCCACCGGAGCGAGGCGTGTTGAAGAGAACGACCAGGTCCTCCGAGGTTTCCGGGTCCTGACTGATCCGTTTGACCCTCAAACGGATCCGGTTGATACCGTCCTGCAAGCGGGCGACTGGTAGAAACAGTGAGAACCTTTTGTTTTCTTCACCCGACTTAATGGTTTTGTCGGCAACGGGTGTGGATTCGTTATTCAGCAGCAACTCTGCAGTGTCGAACTCACTCATGTTGAGCCAAGGATCGACCACTGCTTCAGCGTCGGAAAGCCGTATGCCACCCTCGGGATTGCCCGCATGAATGACCGGCGTCGCCCACGGCAGTATGGTTACTTTTTCTATCTTTAAAATCTGGCTACTCATGAAGTGCGGTCCTTTGCTGACGGCAGTGGGCTTTCTCGTTACGTCGACTGCCTGATCATCAGACACCTGATAGGTGAGTGTCGGCTACTGTCACATCTGACAGGTCGAAGGGAATTGCCCCCTAAAAGGTAACCACTCGTCGTTTTCACTCGCCTTTCAATGGGCGCAGCCACCTGGCAGCTTTGTCGTACGTCGGCGGCCGTCATCTGCCATGATGAAAGTCCGCAGCACCGCTCCAACGAAAGGAACACCGCAATGGACGACGTACAACAACTGGGCGAGATGCTTCGCCACTACGCAGAAAGCGAAGCGCACAAGAAGCAAACGTTCGAGTCGCAATCGGCCGTGTGGGCAACGCGTATCAGTGAGCTGTTCGATCAGATCCAGCACTGGCTGGAACCGGTCCAGGCGCCGAATCTGCTGGAGGTGAGCCGCGAGGCGTATGTCGCTTCAGGGCCGAGCGTGCCGGTCGAAACGTCGACGTTCAAGACCGAGAAACTGTCCATTATGATTGCTGGCAAGCCAGTGGAGTTCGTGCCGGACGTGATGGGCGCGGGCGGTCAGATTTCATTGGCGGTGATGGGGCTGACGGCCGCGCGCTATGGCAGCGTTTCGCTGGTTTGCCTGCCGCCGTCGAGTAGCTGGCAGTGGCGCAAGACCAATGGCTTGAAAGACCCGGACACCTTCGCGTTCGATGCGAACTTTCTGGCGCAGCAGTTGCAAAGCCTGATCCCCCGCGATCGCGGCCAGGTTCTCCCGGATTGACCCAAAACCCTGTAGGAGCCGAGCTTGCTCGCGAAGCGGTGTGTCATTCAACATCAATGGTGACTGACACACCGCTTTCGTCGGAACGCCGCCCGGAGCAAGCTCGGCTCCTACATTATTGGATAGGTGGTGGGTCAGATGTCGAGGTTGCCCCAACCCGGTTTGACCTCTTCCGGCGCCACTGCTTTTACCGTTTTCCCGGTGGCCAGTTCGACCCGCCGCGCCACCTCGGGGTCATCCGCAAACGGAATCAAACTGGCATCCTCCAGACTCACCGTTGTCTGCCGCTTCAGGCAATATTCAACCCCCAGCCAAAATCCCGACACAGCCATCACATTCAATAGCATTTCAAACATTCCAGGCTCCTTGCCTCAGGCAATCTGCACTTCACGTTCAGCCATCGCCACGTCCGCAACCCTCACCGTGCGCCAGGTGTTGTAGGCCATCAACAACATGCCACTGAGGAAGAACACCCCGCCGGCAAAGCGCACCACATACCCCGGATGGCTGGCCTGCAAGGCTTCAACGAACGAATACGTCAGCGTGCCGTCATCGTTGATTGCGCGCCACATCAGGCCCTGAGTGATGCCGTTGACCCACATCGAGGCGATGTACAACACCGTGCCAATGGTCGCCAGCCAGAAATGTGCGTTGATCAGGCCGATGCTGTGCATCTGCTCGCGGCCAAAGACTTTTGGCACCATGTGGTAGACCGCTCCGAACGTGATCATCGCCACCCAGCCCAACGCGCCGGCGTGCACATGGCCGATAGTCCAGTCGGTGTAGTGGGAGAGGGCGTTGACCGTCTTGATCGCCATCATCGGCCCTTCGAACGTCGACATCCCATAGAAGGCCAGCGACAACACCAAAAACCTCAGGATCGGGTCGGTGCGCAACTTATGCCAGGCCCCCGAGAGCGTCATCATCCCGTTGATCATTCCGCCCCAGCTCGGCGCGAGCAGGATCAGCGACATCGCCATGCCCAGTGACTGTGCCCAGTCTGGCAACGCGGTGTAATGCAGGTGGTGCGGGCCGGCCCAGATGTACAGGGTAATCAACGCCCAAAAATGCACGATGGACAGGCGATAGGAATACACCGGTCGTCCGACCTGTTTCGGCACAAAGTAATACATCATTCCGAGGAATCCGGTGGTCAGGAAGAAACCGACCGCGTTGTGCCCGTACCACCACTGGACCATGGCGTCGGTTGCCCCGGAATACACCGGATAGGACTTGAACCAGCCCACCGGGATCGACAGGTGATTGACCACGTGCAGCATTGCGATCACGACGATGAACGCGCCGAAGAACCAGTTACCGACGTAAATGTGTTTGGTCTTGCGTTGCACCACGGTGGTGAAGAACACAATGGCGTACGCGACCCAGACCACCGTCATCCACACCGCGCCGGTGAATTCGATTTCGGCGTATTCCTTGGTGGTGGTGTATCCCAGCGGCAGGGTGATCAGCATGATCACAATTACCGATTGCCAGCCCCAAAAGGTAAACGCGGCCAGAGTGTCGGAGTACAGCCGCACCTGGCAGGTGCGCTGCACGGCGTAGTAACTGGCAGCGAACTGCGCGCTGCCGGCAAAGCCGAAAATCACCAGGCTGGTGTGCAACGGGCGCAAGCGGCCGAACGTGGTCCACGGCAAGTCGAGGTTCATTTCGGGCCATACCAGTTGCGAGGCGATCCACACCCCCATCGCCATCCCCACGACACCCCAGACAATGGTTGCCACGACGAATTGGCGGACGACCTTGTAGTTATAGGCCTGTCCGATTGTTGCTGTGCTCATGGTCAATGCTTCCACGGTTGCAAAGTCTTGCACTGTAGAAACCCCGTCGAAAACAAAACAGACTCAGGAAAACTTCATTTATGCGGATCAGATTTGAGGCAACCCTGCGGCCATCTGCCACATCCTGATACGGTTTTTTAGCGCGCAGGTGAATCTGTAACGCGCTGCGCCGCAGGTCCATAGTCCCCCTCACAAGCACCGCCAACCCCCTGTAGCAGCTATCGAGCACCGCGAGGCAGCGTTCGGCTGCGAAGCAGTCGTGAAATCAAGCGACACGGTGAGTCGGATGAACCGGGGAACACAGGGTTGACGACTGCTTCGCAGCCGAACGCTGCCTCGCGGTGCTCGACAGCTGCTACAGGGGCAGAGCGTGCGATCCATCCTGATGAGGTAGCCACATGTATCAGTACGATGACTATGACCGGGCCCTGGTCTTCGAGCGGGTTGCGCAGTTTCGCGATCAGGTCGAACGTTTCCTGGCAGGCGAGTTGAGCGACGAAGAGTTTCTGCCGTTGCGATTGCAGAACGGCCTGTACCTGCAAAAACACGCCTACATGCTGCGCGTGGCGATTCCCTATGGCACGTTGAGCGCCACGCAAATGCGCACGCTGGCCAGCATCGCGCGGGACTACGACCGTGGCTATGGTCACTTCACCACGCGGCAGAACATGCAGTTCAACTGGATCGAACTGGCTCAGGTGCCGGACATCCTCGAACGCCTGGCCGAGGTCGAGATGCACGCGATCCAGACCTCTGGTAACTGCGTGCGCAACATCACCACGGAAGCGTTCGCCGGTGTCGCGGCGGACGAACTGCTGGACCCGCGCCCGCTCGCCGAAATCCTGCGACAGTGGTCGACCATCAACCCGGAGTTCCTGTTCCTGCCACGCAAGTTCAAAATCGCCATCTGCTCGGCGAAACAGGACCGCGCAGCGATCATGATGCATGACATCGGTTTGTACCTTTATCGCGATGACCTTGGGCAGATGCTGTTGCGGGTGATCGTCGGTGGCGGCCTGGGGCGCACGCCGATCCTCGGTTTGCAGATTCGCGAGGGCTTGCCGTGGCAACATTTGCTGTCTTACGTCGAGGCGGTGCTGCGGGTCTACAACCGCCACGGTCGACGGGACAACAAGTACAAGGCGCGAATCAAGATTCTGGTCAGAGCTTTGGGTATCGAAGCCTTCGCCAAGGAAGTGGAGGAAGAATGGCAACACCTCAAGGACGGCCCGGCGCAGTTGACCGAAGTCGAATATGAGCGCGTTGCCAGTGCCTTTGTGCCGCCCGATTACCGTTCACTGTCCGACACCGACCTGGCGTTTGGCACACGCCTGACAGACAACCCGGCTTTCGCCCGTTGGGTTGCGCGGAACGTTCAGCCGCACAAGGTGGCGGGTTACACCAGTGTGGTGCTGTCGACCAAACCGGGCATTGCCTCGCCACCGGGCGATGTAACGGCCGATCAAATGATGGCCGTGGCCGAGTGGTCCGAGCAGTTTGGTTTTGGTGAGATTCGAATCGCCCATGAACAGAACATCGTGCTGCCGGACGTGCCCAAGGCCGATCTCTACGCGTTGTGGTGCCTGGCGTGTGAGCAAGGTCTGGGCTGCGCCAACGTTGGTTTACTCACCGACATCATCGCGTGCCCCGGTGGCGACTTTTGCGCACTGGCCAACGCCAAGTCGATCCCGATAGCCCACGCCATTCAAGCACGTTTCGAAGATCTGGATTACCTCCACGACCTGGGCGACATCAGCCTGAACATATCGGGCTGCATGAATGCCTGTGGTCATCACCACATTGGCAACATCGGCATTCTGGGTGTCGATAAAAACGGCAGCGAGTGGTACCAGATCACCCTCGGCGGCAGCCAGGGCAAGAACAGTGCACTGGGCAAGGTTATCGGTCCGTCTTTCAGCGCCGCCGAAGTGCCCGGCGTTATCGAGCAAATCGTTCAGACCTTCGTCAGCTACCGCGAGAGCGAAGAACTGTTCGTCGACACCTTGCAACGCATTGGTCTGGAACCGTTCAAGGAACAGGTGTATCCGCAGGTGCTGGAGGTGTCGGCATGAACAATGTGCTGGCGCTGGAGCAGGGGGTGGCGTGGATTGTTACCGATGATCCGTGGCGGCTGGTCAGGAACGAGGAAGATGAGTTGCCCGCCAGTTCTCTGATTGTGCCGCTGGCCCGCTGGCTGCAAAATCCTGCACGGCATGCGGTGTGGCTAGGCCCGGACGATGAGGTGGAAAGCCTCAAGCCGTGGTTGCTAACACTGTCGTTGATTGCCCTGGATTTCCCGAGTTTTCGTGATGGTCGCGCCTACAGTCAGGCGTACTTGCTGCGCACTCGACTGGGCTGGACGGGTGAACTGCGCGCGGTCGGTGATGTGCTGCGCGATCAACTCAGCCACATGCGCCAATGCGGTTTCGACAGCTTTGCGGTGCGCGAGGACAAATCTGCTGAAGATGCGTTGAAGGGGTTGGCAGGGATGAGCGTCTTGTATGGGCGTTCGGTGATCGAGCCGCGACCGTTGTTCAGACGACGCTGAAATACCGTTTAGCAGCCGCCGAAGCCCCTGTAGGAGCCGAGCTTGCTCCGGGCGGCGTTCCGACGAAAGCGGTGTGTCATTCAACATCAATGGTGACTGACACACCGCCATCGCGAGCAAGCTCGGCTCCTACAGGTTTCTGCTGTTATTCCGTTATTTCAGCGCCGGATCGCCCATGTTCATTTTCTTCCAACCCTGCAGCAGCACCTGCGCTTTCGGTTCCTGCCCATTGCCCAGGTAGTATTGGATCAACGTCAGCCGCGCATTGCGGTTGACCGGCTGTACTTTGAGCAACTGCTCCAGCACTTCGCAGGCCTCTTCAACTTTGCCGCTGTCATGCAACGCCACCGCCAGCACGTAGCTGTACTGGCCGTTTTGCGGTTCCAGCTGCGCAGCTTTGCGTAATGCCGACATGGCCTGGTCCGATTTGCCCGCACGTACCAGCGACAAGCCCTGGGTGTACTGCAACAGCGCGGCGTCCGGGTGGTCTTTCAAACCTTGTGCCAGCAGCGCCTGTGCCTCCTGGCGTTGGCCATTGGCTTCCAGCCATTGCACCAGCGACACCAGCGCCGGGTAGAAATCCGGGTCGCGCTTGAGGGCCGTGCGCAGGTACTTTTCGACCTCGTCATTACGGCCACTGGCCTGATAGAACATGGCCAGGTTGAGGTTGGCTTCGGCCCGCTCCAGCAGGCTCATCTGTGCCGCTTCGTACTCGGCGATGGCCGCATTCCAGCTCGCCTGGGCGCTGCCCAAGCCCGTGCTGGCGACACTCAGCAGGTCCCGGGCCGCGGCGATCCGCACAGCCATCACCGGATCGGTCAGCAATGGCGTCAACAGCGGCGCACGCTCGGGTGGCGGCAGGAGCGCGCTGATGGCCCTCACGGCACTTTCACGCACCTGTGGCGCCGGGTTGCCCAAGTCCTTGGTGGCCAGTTTCAACGCCTGCTCACTCGGGTACAGCGCCAACTCGGCCAGCAAGGTTGCCCGCTGAATCGCCGGCAAATTGCTGCGTTGCAGCTGCTCGTACAAGGCTTGTGCCGCACCGGGTTGGCCGTTTCGAACCAGCCACAGGCTTTCGTCATAACGCGCGGCCTGTAAGGTTGGCGCGCTGTTCCAAAATTTGAACTGCTCGGTGACCTTGTCGCCGTCCTTGCCCTGGTGGCAGGTGAGGCAGGCGTCCGGCGTGCCGAGTTTTTTCGCCCGCTCCGGGTTGGGAATACTGAAACTGTGGTCATGCCGGAAGTCGTTGCCCATGTAGAACTTGCCGGGCATATGGCAATCCACGCACTGCGAACCCGGTTGGCCCATGGTGTGGCGAGTGTGTTCGATGGCGTCGTAGTTTTTCGCTTGCAGGCCTTTGCCATTGACGCCTTCCACCGAAGTTTTGCCCGCCGTGTTGTGGCATTGCAGGCAAACGCCGTTGCCTGGCGCCTTGAGCTCGTTGCTGTGCGGGTTATGGCAGTTGCTGCAGCGCACACCTTTGTCGAACATTTTGCTTTGGGCGAAGGAGCCGTGTTCAAACACTTCGTCCTTGATCTTGCCGTCCAGCGCATACAACTCGCGGGTCAGGGCGCTTGGCAAGTAGTCATCCATCAGGCGTTTGCCGGGGGTGTAGCCATCGCTCAGCGGTGCACGGCGCGAATGGCAGCGGGCACAGGTCTCGAGTTCGACAGTCGCGTTCTTGTCCTTGAGGTCGACGGCAAAACCGGCATGAATCAAATCACCTTTTTTCGCCGTCCATTCCAGGTGATTGGAAGCCGGGCCGTGGCATGCCTGGCAGCCGACACCGAGGCTGTTCCATTGGCTGTCGAAGGTGTTTTTGGCAGCATCGTAATTGCGTTTGTAACCCGTGGTATGGCACTCGACGCACATGAAGTTGGCGTTCTGGCTTGGCTTGCTCCAGTGCAACGGGTTCTTGAAGTTCACGCCCTGGCCCGCGTAGAGGTGGAACCAGCGGTGTTTTTCGGTATCCCAGGCCACGCCCAAAGGTTGCAAGCGACCTTCGCCGACCTCGATCAGGTATTGCTGCAACGGCGCGATGCCGAAGGTATAAGCCACCTTGAAGTCGGCGTTCTTGCCGTCGATGCCCGGTGTGTTGACCCAGAAAGCGTCGCCCTTGCGCGAGAAAACGGTGGTTTCGTTTTCGGCTTTGAAGGTGACGTTATTGAAGTCACCGAGCATCGTCTCGGCATTGGCTTCTTGCATCGCCAATTGGTGATGGGAACCTTGCCAGTCCTTGACCTGCTCGCTGTGGCAGCCCTGGCATTGTTGCTCATCGACCATCTTCGCCGGCGCCATCGTGACCGGTTGAGGTTTGGCCGGTTGCGCGGCAGGGGCGTTGACGGGCACGGGTTTCAGCGGTGCCGGTGTACTGCTGAACAGAAACCAGCCGATAGCAATGACCGCCAACAGCAATGCACTGATGGTCACAGGAAAAAGGTAACGATTGATCAGGTTCGGTTGCGAATCACGGTTTGCTGAGTTGTTTTTATGCTTCGGCATTGCGACTTCCGTAGTCCAGGTGCGTTTGCCTTAAGGCGCGCGATCAATCTGAGTGCAGCTTTGACGGATGCCGGGCATCTGTCAAATGAGGGTTGTGAAAAGGTCCTCGAGTCTTACTCCCCGCCACCCACAAACCAGCGGTAATACGGGTTGCCGCCATCGCCCATCATCACCTCACGGATATCCTTGGCCCATGCGTCCCGGTCTCCGTCATACGCGTGCAGGCTCGCCCGATAGAACTGCATCAGGCGTTGTTGATGGGCATTCATGCGGTCGGTGAACCCGGCATCGGCGTTCAGCAGCGGCGCTGGCTGGCGCAAGTCCAGCAGGGCCGGTAGCACGCGGCTGATTTCCTTGGCGCGCAACCAAGGGGCGTATTCGATACGTGGCTGATCATCGGTGACCGGCAGCGCATCGGCGGCGAAACGTTCCAGGCCGGCGCGGTCGGTCACCCACGTGGCGAGCAACGCAGCGGCTGAGCCGATGCCCACATCCTGCAGGGTGCTGCGAACGCTTTCCTGCTGGAAGCGCTGGCTGATTTTCGCGGCGTCCAGTTCGATCGGCTCCATCGAGCCCACCAGCAGCATTTCGTGGAACTCGCTGGTCCACAACGTCGCGTAGGGGAAGACGTCGAGGAAGCTGCGCACCAGCGAGCGCGAATCGTCGATGTTCTGGGTTGGCAGCGGCAACCATTGCGCGACCAGGCCTTTTTTCTCCAGGCGACTGGCGGCCAGTTGGTAAAAGTCACGGGAATAAAGATTCACCACGCCGGCAGCGGAGGGCGGTGGCGGTTCGAGGGTGATCAGGTCGTAGTTTTGCTGGCTGCGCAGCAGTTCCTGGCGACCGTCGCGCAGGCGGACATCCACCGTCGGGTCGGTGGCGGCATTGAAGTTGCCTTTGAACAACGGCGCGGCTTTGACCACTGACGGCAGCAATTCGGCGACGACGCGATGTTCCAGCCCCGGATAGCGGGTCAGGGCGCCTGCGGTGATGCCAGTGCCGAAACCGATCACCAGCGCCGAGCGCGGTTCGCCGTTATGGATCAGCAGCGGCAATAGCGCCTGAATCCGCATGTAGCGCAGCGATGGCATGGCGTCACCGGTGTTCGACACACCCTGGATATACAGGCGCTGGAAGGTCTTCTGCCCCTTGCCCTGCGTGACCACAGCCACCGTGCCGCCGCGTCCTTCTTCATAGAATGCCAACGTGCCGTTGCGGGCGCCGGGCAGCAGATTGGCGAGTTTATCGGCCGGAGTAAAAACGGCTACAACCACCGACAACAGGCCAAGGGCGACCACGGCTTGGCGCCGGCCTTTTTTGACGTGATGCCCCTTGCGCACCGAGAAATAGCCGATCCCGGCAGCAACAATAGCCAGCAGCCCCAAGGTACGCACCAGCCCCAGCAACGGGATCAATAAAAACCCACAGAGCATCACGCCGATAATCCCGCCCAAGGTGTTGAACGCCACCACCGCGCCGACGTCCCGACCGACCCGTTCAGGACCGACGCTCAACCGCAGGGCCAACGGGAACGCCGCCCCCAGCAGCAAGGTTGGGACAAACACGATGCTCAACGCCGCCACGGCAAACCGTGCGCTCATGCCCAGCAGCTCGCTACCGCCCACGGCCAGCGCCACCATTTCGGCCTGGGATTGTAAAAACACCAGCCAGCGCCCGAGAAAGGCGACCTCCAGCAGCGCGATCAGACCGGCACCGGCAATCAGCAAGCCAAACACGCCCCAAGGATCACGAATGCGATCAACCCGACGGGCCAGCAGGGCGCTGCCGAGGAACAAACCCGTGAGGTACGTCGCCAACACCACGGCAAACGCATAGGTGCGCGTGCTCATGAATTGCACGATGGATTGCGACCAGACCACTTCGTAGCCCAGTGCCACACCGCCAGCGATGGAATAGAGCCACAGCGCCAGACGATCCGGCGCGGTTGCCGCGTGGTGTTTGACCGCAGCTTCGACCGGCACCGGGCGGTGGCGTTGAAACCACAAGGCACCGACGGCGGCCAGCAAGTTCAGCATCGCGGCGGCGAGGGCACTGCCACGCACGCCGAGGGTGGCGATCAGCACGAAGGCTGCGAGCAGGGTGCCGGCAATCGCGCCAGCCGTGTTCGCGGCATAGAGTTGGCCGCCAGCCTTGCCCAAGTGTTGCGGGTCGCTGGCCAGTGAACGAACCAGCACCGGCAGCGTGCCACCCATCAACAGCGCGGGAATGCCCACCAGTGCAAATGGCAACACCCAGGCCAGCAACCCGACGTGCTGCTCCAGCCAGGCGAATGGACTGGCGGCCATGCTCATCGCAAACGTCGCACCGACACCCAGCACCGCCACCAGCACTTCCAGCCCCGCATACAGCAGGACCGGCTGCTTCAAGCGATCAGCCCAACGCCCGAACAGCAAACCACCCAAAGCCAATCCGGCAAAAAATGCGCTGATGCCGGTGGTGATCGCATACACCTCGACGCCGACCACCAGCGACAACTGCTTGATCCACAGCACCTGGTACACCAGCGCAGCAGCGCCGGAGACGAACAGCAGCAGGGCAGGAATCAGCAGGGCCGGGGACGCTGCGCTGTGAGGGGCGGGTATGGCCGACGAGTTGCTGGCGACACGTGAAGACATTGCGGGTTGCCTTGTTCCAATTCAAAAAACCAGTGACCGTACAGGCCTCATCGCGAGCAGGCTCGCTCCCACAGGGGATTGCATTCCAAATGTGGGAGCGAGCCTGCTCGCGAAGGGGTCAACGCGGTCTCAAGCCAAAAATAGGGCCGCTCGCCGATGAGGGCGAGCGGCGGTCACGCGATCTTACTGTGCAGCCGGTGCAGCTTTCATTTTTTCAGCGATTTTTGCATCTACCGCAGCGCGGATCTGGTCAACACTGAAGCTGGCCGGTTTCTGGCTTGGTGGATATTCGATAAAGGTCTGGAGGAACACCGCTGCTTTACCAGTGGCTACGGCCGCCAGATAAACGTTTTTGGTTAACCAATCATAATACTGATCGGAAACCACATCGGCGCGTTCATACGGGTCCATTCTCAGGTTGAAGATTTTTGGCACCCGCAGGCACACAAACGGCTCACTCCACACCTTGAAACCGCCTGGCGCGCGTTGTTCGCAGAACACCGCTTTCCAGTTGTCGAAACGCATCGACACCAGCATGCCGTCGTCATTGAAGTAGTAGAACTCCTTGCGCTCGCCCTTAGGCTGTTGGCCGGTCAGATAAGGCAGTTGGTTGTAGCCGTCCAGGTGCACCTTGAAGTTGGTGCCACCCGATACCGGCGCCCAGCCTTTGAGCAGCTTGTCCTTCACATCGGCATCGCCCGCCGCGGCCAGCAGCGTCGGGAACCAGTCCAGGCCCGAGAACATTTCGTTGGAGACTTCACCGGCCTTGATCTTGCCTGGCCAACGCACAATCGCCGGCACCCGGTAGGCGCCTTCCCAGTTGGAGTTCTTCTCGTTGCGGAACGGCGTGGTTGCCGCGTCCGGCCAGGAGAACTGGTTCGGCCCGTTGTCAGTGGTGTAGACAACGATGGTGTTGTCGGCGACTTTCAGGTCATCAATGGTTTTCAGCAGTTTGCCGACGTCGCCGTCGTGCTCAAGCATGCCGTCTGCATAGTCGTTGCCGGGCATGCCGCTCTGGCCCTTCATCGACTCGCGCACATGGGTGAACAAGTGCATGCGGGTGGTGTTCATCCAGACGAAGAACGGTTTGTCCGCCTTGACCTGTTTCTCGATGAAACCTATCGCCGCTGCCGTGGTTTCGTCGTCGATGGTTTCCATGCGCTTGGTGGTCAACGCGCCGGTGTCTTCGATCTTGCCGTCGGCAAAGCTGTGGATCACGCCACGGGGGGCGTAGGACTTGAGGAACGCAGGGTCGTCCTTGGGCCAATACGGACGTTCCGGTTCTTCTTCAGCGTTGAGGTGATAGAGGTTGCCAAAGAATTCGTCGAAACCGTGGTTGGTCGGCAGGTATTCGTCCTTGTCGCCCAAGTGGTTCTTGCCAAACTGGCCGGTCGCATAACCCATGGACTTGAGTGCCTGGGCGATGGTGATATCGCGTTTTTGCAGACCCACTGGTGCACCGGGCGCGCCAACTTTCGACAGGCCGGTACGCAGCGGCGTCTGCCCCGTGATGAACGACGACCGTCCTGCCGTGCAGCTGTTCTCCGCGTAATAGTCGGTGAACATCATGCCTTCTTTGGCAATCCGGTCGATGTTCGGCGTCTTGTACCCGACCACGCCCATGGAATAGGCGCTGATGTTGGTCTGGCCAATGTCATCGCCGAAGATCACCAGAATGTTTGGTTTTTCAGCAGCCCCGGCAGTTGCCGAAATCGCCATGACCGAGGCTGCCACGAGGGCGAGTTTCGGTAGCCACTTGTGTATGCGAGTCATCCGACTTGCTCCTTTTGCTTACTTGCGTCGCCTGATGCGACAAACGTTTATTGCGGTCCTGCGTTACGCTTTTTTTACTGCACTTGCTCGGGGGTGGCGGAATCGTAAGGGTAGATCCGCCGCCATTCGGCGGCCATGTCGACGACAGTCCAGCCACGGGAATTTGCTTCGTCCAGCGCCTTGTCCAGGCGGCCGATGTCTGACTTGCGGTCATAGGCCCATTCGCGTTTTGCGTCGGTGTGATGCACCAGTCCCATGAATCGTTTACCCGGTCCTGCGGCGGTCCATTGCAGCATCTGCAAGTCGCCGTCGGAGTTGCCGAAGGCGAAGATCGGCCGCTTGCCGATGACAGCATCGATGCTTTCCGGCTTGCCCGGGCCGTCGTCGTTGTGGGCCAGTTTCGGGGTGCGCAGGATCGAGGTTTGGCCGTCCGTGTACTGGAAGGCTGTGACAAACGTAGTACCGATTACTTGTTCCGGTGGAACACCGTAGACCTTCTCGGCGAATGCGCGCATGAACCCGGTGTCACCACCGGAAACGATGAAGGTCTTGAAGTCCTGGCTGCGCAGGTAGTCGAGCAATTCCAGCATTGGCTGGAACACCATTTCAGTGAACAGCTTGCCGGTCTTCGGGTGTCTGGCCTGACTCAGCCAGGTCTTGGCGTAGTCATCGAACGCTTCGGTGGTCATGCCGGTGTGGGTCGCACCAAAAATTTTCATCAGGCCTTCCAGGCCGGAAGCCGCCAGCGCCTTGTGATCGTTTTCCAGTACGGCCTGGAACGGCTGGGTGGTTTTCCATTCCGGGTGTTGCGGCGCCGTGCGTTTGACTTCTTCGAGGGCAAACAGCAATTCGAAGTACATTGGCTGCTCGCTCCACAAGGTGCCGTCGTTGTCGAACACTGCGATGCGGTCTTCGGGTTTGACGAAGTCCTTGCTGGATTGATCGGTGACGGCCTGGACGAACTCGATGATGTGTTTTTTCGACGGGCCATCGTTCCACGAGGGCAGCGGTTCGGCAGCTTGCGCAAGCAACGGCAGGGCCAGCGCGAACAGCAGTGTCAGCCCGAAGCGGTGACGGATCGATAGCGGGTTCGTCATGGGAAGTCCTTCTCGTGGGCAGGGTTTAATGGACTTAATGCTGAAGCGGCCTTGGTATGGCGCTGTTCAGCCTGACTATGCAGCGTAGCCAAGGAACGCTTGAGTTCGCGCAACGCTTGCTCTTCGGTTGGCGCACGGCCATAGCAGGCGCGCAGAAAATCTTGCAGCCGAGGGCTGAGAGAGCTCAATTTCAGGCCCAAGTGGCTGCGTCTGAGCCACAGGTACAAGGCGCTCAGTTGGGCGGGCTTGCCGTCGATTTGCCGCGCAATCTGCCGCCAGGCGTAGTCGGCGGACTCCAGCCACGCCGCGTGCCGGGCGTGGCGGCGGGCCTGTGCGGTGAGGTAGGCGCGATGCACGAACGGACGGGCGAACCAGACAAACAGCGCCACCACCATCAGCAGCGCCGAAAGCCCCAGCCAGTGCCCGGAAAGGTGCACACGACTTTGCTGGCCGAGTTTTTTCAGGTCGTCAGCAATCGAGAAAACCGGCGTGTAAGCGCTGTTGACCGTGGCCTCGAAGCTCACCGCCGGGACTTGTGCGGTGCGGGTTTGCAGGCTACTGGCGTCCCACCATTTCAGCTCGATGGCCGGCAGGCTGTAACGGCCTTCGGTGTCGATGCGGTACGTCACCGTGTCGATGCGCTGGCCGCCGTTGAAGTTGCCTCGGCCATCATCCAGATTGCTGATTTGCGGGTTCTTCGGGTAACGGCTCAAACCGTTGATATCGCCCATCGCGGGTGTCGGCAGCGACATGGCCATGGCGTTGTCAGCCTGCAAGTTCAGCTGACGGGTGATGCTGTCACCGACCTTCAATGGCGTTGCGCAATTGAGGACTTTTTGGGTGAGGCGCAGACCTTGCGCCACCAGCACCGGTTCGCCGGGTTTGAACCCCGGTGGTTGCGTAGCGGTGAAGTGCAACGGCTGGCTTTGCGCGCTTAGTGGGGCGCTGGCCTGGCCCGGTGTGGCCTGCACGGTCAGCGGCGGGATGTCGAAACCCTGCGCCAGATTCGGGGTGATCCGGTAGGTGTAGCGCATGCCGTTGAAGGATTTACCGTCGAGGCTCTGATTGATGTGCTCGGCGTGGCCGTCCGGTGGCAGCACCAGGGCGCCGGGCAGTTTCAGGTCGGGCAGTGTCGGTGCATCGGTGAACCAGCTGTCGGTGAGGACGTCGAGTTGCAGTTCCACAAGGCCGCCGACCATGACTGAGGTGGCGGGTTGCAGGTGGGTCAGGACTCGGAGGTCGGGTTCGGCTGCCAGGGCTGCGGTGGTGAACAGGCAGAGGAGTAGGCCTGTGAGTTTGATGGGGACTGGGCGGACGCCTTCGCGGGCAAGTCGGATCGCCGCACCGCCGGCTCCTACAGGGATTTGTGGTGTGTGCGGATTTAATGTGGGAGCTAGCCTGCTAGCGATGGCCATCACTCGGTTCATGGTCTGGCCCCCGCCTGATCCTGCAAACTGAATTTCTGCTTCAGGAACTTCGCCGGCGAAGTGCTCAGGTTCTGCAACCACACCTCATCCGACACGGCCTGTTCGGTTTCTACCGGTTTGCTCTGGCCCTTGCCCGGTGCCTTGTCCATTTTGATTTCGTCAGGCTTGGCCTCGGGCGTGTTTTGCTCGGCGCTGTCGGTGTCTTTCTGCAACGCGATCGCCAACGCCAGGTTGGCGGTGGCCTCCGGAAATTGCGGTTGTAACTTCAGTGCCTGGGTATACGCGGCAATCGCCTGATCAAACTTGAAGCGGCGCACGTAAATATTGCCCAGGTAGAAATACGCCTGGGGTGTTTCCAGTCGCGCAAAACTGGCCAGTGCCAGGTCGAAATCCGCCGCGTTATAGGCGGCGATGCCTTTCCAGTACGGATCGACAAAATGTGCGGCGGCCTGCGGGAAATGCTGGTGTTCGAAGGCCCAGCGGCCTTGCTGATCGGGGGTGAAGAACGCATCGGTCAAGGCGTTGGCTTCGGCGCTGGTCGGCTGAAAACCGATACTCAGCGCCAGCAGCAAACCCGCCATCCAGTTCAGGCTCCAGCCCTTGCGCACGCTGAAAAACGCGAGCAGCAGTAACGGCCAGCACAGCCAGTAACCGGCGTCTTTCCAATGCAATTCGCGCTGTTCATCGCTGGCACTCTGGAAATGCTGCTGGGCGTGCAGTTCAACCCAGTCCAGATCGTCGTTATTCAGTGTCAGGCTACCCAGCGGTGCGTCCACGGCTGAAGCCAATTGCTTGAGCGCTGCCTGATCAAAACTGCCGAGCACCGGGCGACCGTTGCTGTCGGTGCGTGGCTGGCCGCTGGCGTCGTGGAGGATGCCGCCATCTTCGCTGCCGACTGCGAGGATCAGCACTTGCAGCGCGCTGTCCTCTAGTTGCTTGTCCAGCCCGGTGAGTTGCGAAGTGTCGGCGCCGTCGGTGATCAGCAACAGCGTGCCCGGGGTTTTCTCGGCGGCCAGCAAGTGTTTGGCTTGCTCGATCACTGCGCCGACGTTTTTCCCTTGTTTGGCGATCAGGTCGGTGCTCAGGGCTTGAATGAACGTATCCAGCAAGGCCGGATCTTCGGTGGGCGGCAACACCAGGTGCGCGCTGCCAGCGTAGGCGATCAGTGCATTGCGCGCACCGGCGCGGCGCTGAATCAGGTCATGCAGCTTGTGCTTGGCCGCCTCTAGACGACTCGGCGGCACGTCGTTGGCGTCCATAGACGGCGACAGGTCAATGGCGATGATCAGCGGCGCACGGTTTTCCAGGAAGTCCGGACGGTCCTGTTCCCAGGTCGGGCCCGCGGCGGCGACTGCACCCAGAATCAACACGGCACAGACCAGATGCACCGGTCGCAAGCGTTGTTGATCCTGCGGGGTGATCAGCAGGTGCGGCAGCAAGTGCTCGGCAATGTTGCTGCGCAAGCGCCGTTGCAAGTCGCGGCTGCGGCGCCAGAGTATCGGCAGCAATGCGGCGAACGGCACGAGTAATAGCCAGAACGGGCGCAGGAAGTGGAAGTCGCTGAAATTGATCTCCATCTCAAGCCTCCTGCCGCTCACGCGCGAGTGTCAGGTGCGGGCGGAGCAGGGCGCCCAGGTGATACAGCGCCAGCAGGGCGACGGCGGTGCCGAGCGGCCACCAGAACAGGTCTTTCTTCGGTTGATGGCTGAGGGTTTTCACCTGATGCGGGGTCAGCGTGTCGAGGGTGCTGTAGACCTGATCCAGCGCGCTGCGGTCTTCGGCGCGGAAGAACTTGCCGCCGGTGGTTTCGGCGATCTGTTGTAAGCCTTGCAGGTTGACCTTGGCTTCGCCTTCGGCGGTCGGGTCGCCAATGCCGATGGTGTGAATCACCACACCTTTGGCGGCGGCCATTTGTGCCGCGTGATCCGGAGTGATGGCGCTGCTGGTGTCGTTGCCGTCGGTCAGCAGGATCAGCACTTTCTCTGGTTCGTGGGCTTGCTCGAGCAGTTTCAGGCTCAAGCCGATCGCATCGCCGATGGCAGTGTTGGGGCCGGCCATGCCGATACCGGTGTCGTCCAGCAGCAGCGACAGGCTGGCGTGATCCAGAGTCAGCGGCGCTTGAGGATAGGCGCCGCTGCCAAACACGATCAGACCCAGCCGATCGTCCTTACGCTTGTCGATGAAGCCATGTACCACTTCCTTGACGGCTGCCAGACGATTGATCTTCTGGCCGTTGGCATCGGTGAAGTCGGTGGTTTCCATGGACTGGGAAATGTCGATGGCGAGCATCAGGTCGCGCACCGGTTGTTGGCGTTCGATGGGTTTTTCGACGAACACCGGGCGCGCGGCGGCCAGCAGCACCAGCGCCCAGACCAACAGGTTCAAGGCGAGCTGCCAGCGATTGTTACGGGTCCCGGCCTGGCTCGGTGCTTGACCGACCGCGCGGCTCATGGCACTGAAAAACGGCACACGCACGGCGCTGCGGGCTTCGCGGTAATCGGGCAGGAAACGGTAGCCGAACCACGGCAACGGCAACAGGATCAACAGCCACGGGTAATCAAGCTGCCACATGATGACGCTCCACCCAGAGTTTGCAGGTGTTGAACAGTTGCTCGCGCTTGTCGCTTGGCAACGCTAGTAGCGTGGCGTCAGGTGCATAGGCCAATTGAGCCAGTTGCTGGCTGAAGTCGACGGGTAATGGTTGCGTACTGTGCCGCACCAAAAATGCCTGCCAGTCCTCACCCCCAAGCGCACCCACATCCCCCTGTAGGAGCTGGCTTGCCAGCGAAGGGGCCCTAACATTCACCATTGATATCGCCTGAACGGACGCCTTCGCGGGCAAGTCGGATCGCCGCACCGCCGCTCCTACAGGGATTGCATTCCAAGGCATCGAGAGGGCGACTCGTTTGAGCAGTTCCGGGAGCTCGCGCAATGCGTCGACTTGATTGTCACTGGCCTGCAACTCAGCCAACCGCACCAGCGCCTCCCGCCGATACCGATCCCGTCGCCACTGCCAGTACCGTCGTGCGCTGATCAGTAAAACAGCGATTACCAGCAAACCAGGCAACACCCACCAACCCCACGTCTGCGGCGCATAGCTGACCGACGCCGGCAGCGCTATTTCCTTGAGTTGATCGATGCTCGGAATGTTCGGGTTCATCGGCGCCCCCTTCCGAGTTCAGCTCGCAACTGTTCCTGCGCATCCGTCGCAGTGCTAAACATCATCAACGGCACCTGACTACGACGCAGTAACGTCGCGACATCCTTGAGCCGGCCACTGAGGAAATCACCCAGCGGTTGATGCACGCTGCGCTGTTCGACGGCCAGTTCCACTTGCAACTGGCCTTGAGTAATCAGCAAGCGACCATTTTTCGGCAGGTTCAGTGCTAGCGGGTCATACACCTGCATGGCAATCACATCGTTGTGCGCCGCCAATTGCCGCATCAATTGCAGCGTGCGCTCACCGGCACCGGCAAAGTCGCTGACGATGCAGATCAAATGATCGTGCCCGGCCAGCGCCAGGCAATGCTGCAACACCTTGTCGAGCTGGTCTTCGCCTTCAGCGTCGGGGTTGGCGGCGTTCAGTTGCTGGTTCTGCTCGGCAATCCGGCTGCACAGCGCTTCGATGCGTTTGCGGCTGCGCAGCGGGGCGATGCTGTCGATGCGCTGATCGTTAAACACCAGACCGCCGACGCGATCACCGGCGTTGAACACCATCCACGCCGCCAGCGCACCCAGTTCGGCGGCGATGGCCGATTTGAAACTGCGTTGCGAGCCGAAGAACATCGACATGCGCTGATCCACCAGAATCAACGCCGGGCGATCACGCTCTTCGGTGAAGGTGCGCACCACCGGTTTGCCGGTGCGCAGCGAGGCGCGCCAGTCGAGGTGACGCAGGTCGTCCCCCGGCTGGTAGCGGCGCAACTCGTCGAAATTCAGCCCACGGCCGCGCAGACGCGAAGCATGGTTGCCGGCGAGGATGCTGCCTTGCGGCTGCCGCGCCAGAAAACTCAAGTCACGGGCCTTGAACTCCAGTGCCATCAAGTGGGTGAGAGAGACATAGACCAGGCCGTCGGTGCTCTTCATGTTCAACCTCAGGCCGGGATCGCAACCTTGTCGAGCAGGCGATCAAGCACCTGATCCGCCGTCACACCGTCAGCCACTGCGTCGTAACTCAGTTGCAAGCGATGACGCAGCACCGGATGGACCACGGCGCGCACGTTGTCTGGCGAAACAAAATCCTGCCCCAGCAACCAGGCATCGGCGCGGGCGCAACGGTCCAGACCGATGCCGCCGCGGGGGCTGGCGCCAATGGCGATCCATCGACCCAGGTCGGCGTCGTAATCGGCCGGGTGACGCGTGGCGTTGATCAGGTCGATCAGGTAACGATCGATGGCCGGGGACACGTGAATCGCGCTGACTTCGCGACGCGCGGCGAAAATCACGTCCTGCGACAACGCGAAGCCCTGGATCGGAGCGGTCTTGGCGCCCAAGGCCTGTTCTTCGTCTCGCAGCAGGCGCAGCACCTGACTTTCGTTTTCCGCACTCGGGTAATCGAGCAGAACCTTCATCAAAAACCGGTCCATCTGCGCTTCCGGCAGGGGGTAGGTGCCTTCCTGTTCAATCGGGTTCTGGGTGGCAACCACGATGAACAGCTCCGGCAACACATGGCTGTTGCCGGCCACGGTGATTTGCCGTTCTTCCATGGCTTCCAGCAACGCAGCCTGGACCTTCGCCGGGGCGCGGTTGATTTCATCCGCCAGGATCAGGTTGCCGAACAACGGGCCGGGCTGGAACTGGATCTGGTTCTTGCCGTCGATCTGGTGCAAAACCTCGGCGCCGGTGATGTCCGACGGCAGCAGGTCCGGGGTGAACTGGATGCGGCTCATCTTCGCGTCCAGGTGCCTGGCCAGCGCCTTCACCGTGCGGGTCTTGGCCAGCCCCGGCAAACTTTCCAGCAGCAAATGCCCGTTGGCCAGCAGCCCGAGCAGAATCTGCCGGATCACTTGATCCTGCCCCAGCACGCTTTCGGCGATGCTGGCTTGCAGGGCGTTGAGGTCATTGAGTGCAGTCATGGCTGATCCCTGAGTCAAAACATGAAGGCCGGAATGAAGGGAATGAACCGGTGGCCATCCCTGGGCACTCCTCAGAAAAACGCTAACGTCAGGTTGACGCTGACACCGTTGCCTTCCGGGCGATTTTTGGTGTCGAACTCCGGCACCCACCGCGCGTTGATGCTGGCCTGGGCATCGTTGAACTTGCCGGCCCAGCCGATCGTCGGGCCGGCCCCCACCGAGCGGCCGCGGAAGCCGCTGGTGGCACCACTGCCCGAGTCGTCGGTGACCTGCTGGACGTAGCCAGCCACCATGCCGGCATTCCAGCCGTTGCCGAAGCCGTGGGTCCACAGCGCATCGAGGGTAAAAATGTTGCCGTCCTGATAATCCGTGGCTTCATTCTCGGTGTAGATTTCCAGCCCGCTGGACAGGGTGAACTCGCCACCCTTGCCGTCCAGATGGGTGAAGGCCACGGTGGGCATGAAGGTGTACGTATTCTGGCCGGCGTTCGCCAGGCGATTCTCGTTGTAGGCACCGGTTGGCACATAAATGGGCAGCGAGAGCGAGAAATGGTTGACCTCGTCGACGTGGTAACCCGCCGCAATCGGCGTCACCAGCATGTCGGCGAACTGGGTCGCGGTGTCATTGCTTCCCAGGGTCCTGCCACGGGGGCCGGTGACACTGGCGGTGATGTCGGTGTACTGCACTGGCACGCCGATGGCCGAGGCGTAGTTCCAGCTGCCCTTGCCGGTGTCCCAGATATGGGTGAAGTTGGCCATGGTGTAGGACACTTTAACGTCCAGCCCGGTACTGACGGCGCCGGCGATCGGCACTTGGGCTTTGCCCTTGAGTTGGCCGTCGTACCAGATGCTGGTCAGGGACATGACCCAGCCGGCTTCCGGCGGCACGATCCCGGCGTTGGAAAATACCTGTTGCCCGGTGATCGGTCGCCCGACACCGCCCTCGGCCGCGAGGGCCAACGGGTTTGCGCCGACGACACACAGCGCCAGTAAAGGACGTACTACAAAAGGCCTGACCATGACTGACTCCGCTTACTGTTGTTGTGAATAGACCGGCGTCAGCAGCGGCATTTTCCACTGGCCGCTGGTGACTTCCGGTTTTGGCAGGTACAAGCGCAAGACCCCGTAGAACGGGCCTTTCGGCGCTGGCAGCCAGTTGTTTTGCAGCTCTTTGGCCGGGGCCTTGTTCTGCACGTACAGGGTCAGGCCACCGTCGGCGTCGAGCTTGAGGTCGGACAGCATCCGCGAGTTGATCAGGTAGCGATTCAGCGGGTTGGCCACCAGCAACTTGTTCTTGCCGTCGTACATCGTCAGCGACCAGAACGCGTCGGCCGGGGGCAGGGCGCCCTTGTCGAAATGCAGGGTGTAATCGTGCTTCGAAGCGTCGGCCGGTTGGCCGTCCTTGTCGACGAAGTAGCCGATGTAGTTCGCTTCTTCAGCGGAGTTGCCAAAGATCCCCATGTTGGCGCCGGCGTAGCGGTACAGGTAATTGCCTTTTAGGTGATCGCGGGTACCGAAGAAGTCGCCGCTGGTGACCTGATGAGTGTCAACCTTGTCCTTCTTGAACTGCGCGAACTCAGCTTTGGCGTCGCTGATCCCGTCTTCCAGCGCCTGGCGCTGGTCAGGTGTGAGCTCTTGCAATTGGAACGGCTTGCCGGCTTCGATGCCGATCTTGGCGAAGCGGGCGAGCAGGTCTTTTTCCGAGTCCTGCGCCGGGGCGAACGCCAGCATGAAGTTCAGGTAGCGGAACAGGTCCGGGGTGTCGCTCATGGTCGGCGTCGGTTTTGGCCAGGCAATCTTCGGCGCCGCCGGCGGGGCTTTCTGTTTGTCGTAGTGGCTCAGGGTTTCAACCTTGTAGCCTTTCTGGATCTGCTTGACCTTGGCCAGGTCCTTTTCATCGAACAATTGCGTGCGATACAGCGCGTAGGCAATGTTGCTTTCGCTGCGCACCAGGCGGTCTATTTCCAGCGGTTGCTGACCTTGCCAGTTCGGCCCGGCAATCATGAAGTGACCGCCGTTGTTGCCTGTACTGCGGGTGCCCAGGTACGCAAAATTCTGCGTGTACGCATCAATCAACTGCACCGAGTAATAACGGTGTTCTTCAATGGGTGGCAGGGTCAGCACCAACGGTTCGGCGCGTAAATCCATCCAGACAAACGAGTAGGGCGTGTCGGCGTTCGGCGTGATGAAGGCGGTGTCCTTGGCGGTGAACGCTTTGGCAGTGTTGCCGATCTGGTTCAGCGGCGCCTTGAAGTTCGGGCTCTTTTTATCGATGGCCTGGGTGTAGAGCGTCTTGTACATCTCCACCACCGGGAAGCCGTACAAGTAAGCCTCTTTGGCGATGCCGCGAGCTTCTTCGGGTGTGGCGGTGAAGTCGGCCCAGGCGCTGGTGCTCAGCGAGAATGCGAGTGCGGTGAGCAACATGCGGTTTTTCATAAAGCTTCCTTATTGAGTCCTTTGGGCGTCATTCCACAGCCGTGATGTCGTCGAGCTTCCAGCTTTTGTCGAAGTAAGCTTCGGTCGGTGCGTACAGGCGGAAATAACTGAACCAGTGTTTGCCCGGTACGGTTTGCACCCAATTGTTCTCGACGCCTTCTGGCGCGGTCGGACCAAAGTACAAGTCCACGGAACCGTCTTCATTCTTTTTCAGGTCCTGACGGGACGACAGGTCGGCCTTGCGCTGGGGGTTGTCTATCAGGCAACGGCTGTCGGTGTCGTAGACCGTCATCGACCAGAACTGCCTGGCCGGGGGATTGGCGCCGACGTGCAGGCGATAGTTCTTGCTGCCATCGAGCCAGTTGCCTTTGTTGTCGGTGTAAGCGCCAAGGTACGTCTGGCCCAGCCCCGGGGTTTTCGAGACCATGCCTTTGGTGTTGGTGACCGCTTCGTAGAACCAGGCGCTGCGTTCCCACAACTGGTCGTAATAGGCGACGCGCTGTGACGGTTCGGCGATGTTCAGCACGGTGTCCCACTGGCGGTCCGGCCAGAATTGCGCGCCGGGGAAACGCTTGGCGAAGGTGTTGGTCTTGGCGATCAGTTCACCGACCTGCGCACCTTGTTCCAGTGCCTTGCGCTGGTTGTCGTTGGGGTTGAACGGTTTGTCTTTCTCGATGCCGAGGCTGGCGAGCATGGCCATGTAGAAACGGTCACGTTCATTGACCGGTTCTTTCTGGATGATCTGGTGCAGGCGCTCCCAATACGCCAGCCCGCGCGGCTGAGTACCGGACCAGGGTTTGCCACCGGGGGTAAGCAATCTGGTTTTGCTCGGCTCATTGCGCTGGGCGTACGGGTACATCTTGAAGTGCTCGACCAGTGCCTTGCCTTTGGCCGGGTCCGGATCGAGGACGCGGAAGCCGACCAGCACGTTCATGGTCTCCGATTTGGCCAGGTAGTACTTGCCCGCGTCGGCCGGTGGCTCGGCGCCCGGGGGCAGGACCAGGTATTTGCCGCCCTTGCCCTTGTCCGGGCCGGTCTGGCCCATGTCGATGATCGCGCGTTGCCAGAAATCACCGATCCCGCCCGCGGTCGGTCCAGGTGGCAATTCGATTACCAGCGGGCCGGTTTCATTCAGGTCGACAAAGCCGAGGATGTACGGCGTGGTGGCGTTGGCGGTGATAACACCCAGTTTGTCTTCGTAACTGTTGAGCACCATCAAGTCGCCATTGCGCGCACCGAGCTTGTCGCGAAACTCTTCCTGCCACTGCGCGTAGGACACCAGCGGCAGCGCCCAGAGATAGCTCTGGGTGGCTTGCTGGAAATCCAGCTCGGCGTAGAGTTTGGCGATCGACTCATGGGCTGGCAGTTCGCCTTCCATCGCGATCTTGCCAATCCGCGTATCAAGATCCTGGGCGCCAACGCCGCAGCTGACAAACATGGTCATCAAGCTGAAACCGGCTGCGCGAATTGCACTGCGCATACAAACTCCTTATGTACCGAAAGTGACGTTGATCCCGGCGAACAGTGTGAACTGAGGCACGCCATCGCCTTTGCGTTCAACCGTCCACTGTGGCTCGATGAATGCGTTAAGAATATTGGTCCCGGACTTCCACACCTTACCGCCACCGAAACCGATCGGGATGTAATGGGTGTTGTTTTTCAGATCGAATGTCCAGATGCCCGTCGAGCGCAGGTACCAGCCCTTGTCCAGGTTGTGCATGAGGAAGGGTTGCAGCGTTGCGGTTTCGACATGCGCGCGGTCGTGGTCGCCAGCGAAAGAACTTTGATACTGCACCAGCGCACCCAGCAGGCCGCGAGGTGAGGCGTCGATGGCAACGGCCGCCAGGCCTGCCTGCCACTTGCCGGTGCCTAACTCGTCCTGTTCGGCAGTCGGCGCAGTAATTTGCGGGCCAATGCCCAACTGCACGCCTTCGGTCTTGAGTATGAAGATGTCGAACAGGTTCAAATCGCCAATGCCGGTGCTGTAGCCGCTGTGGGGATCGGGGCGGGTGCTGATCGGCAGGGTCGCGCGCAGCAGTTGTGGAGTGCCTATGAAGTCATTCGGTGCCATCGGCAAGGTGCCGCGCAGCAGTGCGTCGTTGGTGTGGACGTTGGTGTCGTAAAGCTTGGGGGTGTAGTAATCCTGAAGGTTGGCGCCAGGGGCCAGGCTCAGCGGGTTGTTACTTTTGTTGGCTACGTCGGCGTTATCGGCGAACGCGCAAACGACAGGCGCAATCCATGCCGCCATCAGCAACAAAGCGTTTTTTCCCATACTGACTGACATGATTCCCCGATTCCCTGGTGGCTCGTTAGACGACTCGGCACTTCCCGGCCGTTAATGCGTAATCTCTTTCCGATCAAGTTGTAGGAAAGAGTGAAGCTAACAGCTAACCATGACTTAACCAATCGAGGGAATAAGTTATTTCGTTATGTGTGCAAATTCTCGTTATTTTTGTGTACTAAAAAGTTAATACGAATCATGTGGTTACCAACTAAACCTGTTGTTAAATCGGAACAAGTCGTCAGCTGAGCCCTGTGGGAGCGAGCCTGCTCGCGATCAGGTTGCCTCGGTCAATTAGACTCACCGCGTAAGCGTTCATCGCGAGCAGGCTCACTCCCACATTGGGTAGTGTTCAGTGTTTTTTTGCCTGTGCGCGAATCCGATCTTCCTGCTCGCGCAATTCCGGTGTGAACTCGGCACCGAAATCCTCTGCCTCAAACACCTGACGAATCTCGATCTCGGCCTCGGTGCCCGGCATCGGGTTGGGGCATCGCTTGACCCAGTCGATCGCTTCCTGTTTCGACTTCACCTGCCAGATCCAGTAACCGGCAATCAGCTCTTTGGTTTCGGCAAACGGGCCGTCGATGACGGTACGTTTGTCCCCTGAAAAGCGCACGCGTGCACCTTTGCTGCTGGGGTGCAGGCCTTCGCCTTCGATCATGATGCCGGCTTTGACCAGTTCTTCGTTGTAGTTGCCCATGGCGGTCAGCAGTTCGTTGCTGGGCATCACGCCGGCTTCGGAATCCTGGCTGGCTTTGACAATGATCATGAATCGCATGGTGTTATCTCCGCTGGAGGTGAGGGGATTCACTACATGGTCGAATGGCGACAAGCCAAATCGACAGCACTTCAAAGATTTTTGAGCAGCGCAAACCCTGTGGGAGCGAGCCTGCTCGCGATAGCGGTCTGCCAGGCTAATCAAAACTGAATGTCAAATCGCTATCGCGAGCAGGCTCGCTCCCACAGGTGGACGGTGTTGATTGACAGTTGGCGGCAACACTTCACGATTTGTATCTGGTCATAGGTCGCCGGGCCATTTCGTGGTTAACTTTGACCTCTTCGAGATTCTTTACATCAACGTTCAGAAGGACTCCGTTCATGGCTCAAGTCACTCTTAAAGGCAACCCGGTTCAAGTCAATGGCCAATTGCCTCAAGCCGGCTCCAAGGCGCCAGCCTTTTCCCTGGTTGCCGGCAATCTGTCCGACGTGACCCTGGCGAACTTCGCCGGCAAGCGCAAAGTGCTGAACATCTTCCCAAGCATTGACACCCCGACCTGCGCGACCTCGGTTCGCACGTTCAACGCCCAGGCCAACGATGTCGCCAACACGGTTGTGCTGTGCATCTCCGCTGATCTGCCGTTCGCCCAAGCACGCTTCTGCGGTGCCGAAGGCCTGGAAAACGTGCAGAACCTGTCGACCCTGCGCGGCGCCGAGTTTATCGAGAACTACGGCGTTGCCATCGCTGACGGCCCGCTCAAAGGCCTGACCGCCCGTGCTGTCGTGGTGCTGGACGAAAACGACAACGTGCTGCACAGCGAACTGGTCAAGGAAATCGCTGAAGAGCCGAACTACGAAGCAGCGCTCGCCGTTCTGAAATAAGCGCAGCCTTTACAATTGTTAACGGCCTGGCCCTGTCCAGGCCGTTTTCATTTGTGCTTCAGTGTCTTAGACAAAATTCCTGATACGTAAGCCGAAGGTAAATTGCCGGTAAAGCCGCTTTGCTTAATGCCCGCCAGTGCTTATCGTTCAGCCACATGTAAAACAAGCCCACGCGCCCAATGGTTGATCATTCAATGCAATCCTCCGCTTCTCGTAGTCCTCGTCGCTGGCTTCTCGGCCTGCTTGTCCTGTTGGTCATCGCTGGCGTGTGCTGGAAATACTGGCCCACCGGTGCTGCTCACACGGAGGGTGCAGGGCAGAAAGCCGTGGCCGGGCGTAGCGGCAAGACGGGGGGGATGCGCCCGGGTTTCGGCGGGGCGACCGGCCCGGTGCCCGTGCGCGTGGCGCCTGCGGTCAAGGGGGACTTCCCTCTGTACTACAAGGCGCTCGGGACCGTCACCGCACTGAACACCATTAATGTGCGCAGCCGTGTCGGCGGTGAACTGATCAAGATTTCCTTTGAAGAAGGGCAGATGGTCAAGGCTGGCGATCTGCTGGCTGAAATCGACCCGCGTCCGTACCAGAACGCCTTGCTCCAGGCTGAAGGCACCTTGCTGCAGAATCAGGCGCAACTGAAAAACGCCCAGGTCGATGTCGAGCGTTATCGCGGGCTGTACAAAGAGGACAGTATCGCCAAGCAAACCCTGGACACCGCCGAAGCCTTGGTCGGTCAGTACCTGGGCACCGTCAAGACCAATCAGGCAGCGGTCAACGACGCCAAGCTCAATCTCGAATTCACCAAAATCCGCGCGCCGATTACCGGGCGTGTCGGCCTGCGCCAGCTCGACGTCGGCAACCTGGTCGCCGCCAACGACACCACAGCGCTGGCAATCATCACCCAGACCCAGCCGATCAGCGTGGCCTTCACCTTGCCGGAAAACAGCCTCGACGTGGTGCTGGCCCGCTATCGGACCGGCGCTAAACTGCCCGCCGAAGCCTGGGACCGTAGCGACACCAAATTGCAGGCCACCGGCGTGTTGCAGAGCCTGGACAACCAGATCGACGTCACCACCGGCACCCTGAAATTCAAGGCGCGCTACGAGAACCGCGATCAAACGCTGTTCCCCAATCAGTTCGTCAACGTTCACTTACTGGCTGACACCCTCAAGGGCGTGGTGCTCGCGCCGTCGGCGGCCATTCAGTTCGGCACCAACGGCACCTTCGTCTATGCGCTGGACGGCGACAAGAAGGTCACCATCCGTCAGTTGAAAGTCGGCGCCAGCGACGGGCTCAACACCGTGGTCACCGAAGGCCTGGCCCCCGGGGACCGTGTGGTGCTGGAAGGCACTGACCGCTTGAAGGAGGGCAGCGACGTCGAAGTGGTCAATGCCCCCCAGGACGTGCCGACTACCCCGACCGGGCACCTGCAAGGTAAACCGGCAGCGGATGCATCGGAGCCGGCGGCCGCCGACAAGGCGAAAAAGGGCGGCGCATGAACATCTCGCGGCTGTTCATCCTTCGCCCGGTCGCCACGACCCTGAGCATGCTGGCCATTGTGCTGGCCGGTTTGATCGCCTATCGGTTGCTGCCGGTGTCGGCGTTGCCTCAGGTCGATTACCCGACGATTCGCGTCATGACGCTCTATCCCGGCGCCAGCCCGGATGTCATGACCAGCGCGGTCACGGCGCCACTGGAGCGTCAGTTCGGGCAAATGCCCGGCCTGACCCAGATGGCGTCGACCAGTTCGGGCGGCGCGTCGGTGCTGACCCTGCGCTTCAGCCTCGACATCAACATGGACGTCGCCGAACAGCAGGTGCAAGCCGCGATCAACGCCGCGACCAACTTGCTGCCCAAGGACTTGCCGGCGCCGCCGGTGTACAACAAGGTCAACCCGGCGGACACCCCGGTGCTGACCCTGGCGATTACCTCGAAAACCATGTTGCTGCCCAAACTCAATGACCTGGTCGACACGCGCATGGCGCAGAAAATCGCCCAGATCAGCGGCGTTGGCATGGTCAGCATTGCCGGTGGCCAGCGTCAGGCGGTGCGGATCAAGGTCAATCCCGAGGCCCTGGCGGCCAATGGCCTGAACCTGTCGGATGTGCGCACACTGATCGGCGCCTCCAACGTCAACCAGCCCAAAGGCAACTTCGATGGCCCGACCCGGGTGTCGATGCTCGACGCAAACGATCAACTGACTTCGCCCAAGGACTACGCCAACCTGATCCTGGCATACGCCAACGGCGCGCCGTTGCGCCTCAAGGATGTCGCGCAAATCGTCGACGGCGCTGAAAACGAACGTCTGGCGGCATGGGCCAATGAAAACCAGGCGGTGCTGCTGAACATTCAGCGTCAGCCGGGTGCCAACGTCATTGAAGTGGTCGACCGGATCAAGGCGTTGCTGCCGAGCATCACCGACAACCTGCCGGCCGGCCTCGACGTCACGGTACTCACCGACCGCACCCAAACCATTCGCGCCTCGGTCAAAGACGTGCAGCATGAATTGCTGATCGCCATCGCATTGGTGGTGATGGTCACGTTCCTGTTTCTGCGCCGCGCCAGCGCCACGATCATTCCATCGGTTGCCGTGCCGCTGTCGTTGATCGGCACCTTTGGCGTGATGTACCTCGCCGGCTTCTCGGTCAATAACCTGACCCTGATGGCCCTGACTATCGCCACCGGTTTTGTGGTGGACGATGCGATCGTGATGCTGGAGAACATTTCCCGGTTTATCGAAGAGGGCGACAGCCCGTTGAATGCCGCGCTCAAGGGCGCCAAGCAGATCGGTTTCACTCTGATTTCCCTGACCCTGTCGCTGATCGCGGTATTGATTCCGCTGCTGTTCATGGCGGACGTGGTCGGGCGTTTGTTCCGCGAGTTCGCGATCACGCTGGCGGTGGCGATTCTGATTTCGCTGGTGGTGTCCCTGACGCTGACGCCGATGATGTGCGCGCGTTTGCTCAAGCGTGAACCCAAGGCAGCAGAGCAGGGCCGTTTCTACCGGGCCAGCGGCGCGTGGATTGACTGGATGATCGCGGCCTACGGGCGCAAATTGCAGTGGGTACTCAAGCACCAGCCGCTGACGTTGCTGGTGGCCGTCGGCACGCTGGCGTTGACCGTGGTTCTTTACCTGGCGGTGCCCAAGGGTTTCTTTCCGGTGCAGGACACCGGAGTGATCCAGGGCATTTCCGAGGCGCCGCAGTCGATTTCCTTCGCGGCGATGAGCGAGCGTCAGCAAGAGTTGGCCAAGGTTATCCTCGCCGACCCGGCGGTGGAAAGCCTGTCGTCCTACATTGGTGTGGACGGTGACAACGCGACGCTGAACAGCGGTCGCCTGTTGATCAACCTCAAGTCCCACAGCAACCGTGACCTGAGCGCAACCGAAGTCATTGCCCGCTTGCAACCGGAGCTGGACAAGCTGGTCGGCATCCGCCTGTTCATGCAGCCGGTGCAGGACCTGACCATCGAAGACCGTGTCAGCCGCACGCAATACCAGTTCAGTATGTCGTCGCCAGACGCCGAACTGCTGAGCCTGTGGAGCAATCGTCTGGTCGATGCGCTGGCCCAACGGCCAGAACTGACCGACGTTGCCAGCGATCTGCAGGACAAGGGTTTGCAGGTCTATCTGGTGATCGACCGCGATGCCGCTTCACGGGTCGGGGTCTCGGTGTCAAACATCACCGATGCGCTGTACGACGCGTTCGGTCAGCGGCAGATTTCGACCATCTACACCCAGGCCAGCCAGTACCGAGTGGTCCTGCAATCGCAGTCCGGGGAGAAGATCGGCCCGGATGCGTTGAATCAGATTCACGTGAAAACCACCGACGGCGGGCAAGTGCGCCTGTCGAGCCTGGCGCACATGGAGGAGCGTCAGGCGCAACTGGCAATCACCCACATCGGCCAGTTCCCGGCGGTGATGATGTCCTTCAACCTGGCACCGGGTGTGGCGCTGGGGCATGCGGTCGAGATCATCGATCAGGTGCAGAAAGACATCGGCATGCCGATTGGTGTGCAGACACAGTTCCAGGGCGCGGCCGAAGCTTTCCAGGCGTCGCTGTCGAGCACCTTGCTGCTGATTCTGGCGGCGGTGGTCACCATGTATATCGTGCTCGGCGTGCTGTACGAGAGCTACATCCACCCGATCACCATTCTATCGACCTTGCCTTCGGCGGCGGTCGGCGCGCTGCTGGCGTTGATCCTGAGCGGCAATGACCTGGGCATGATCGCGATTATCGGCATTATTTTGCTGATCGGTATCGTGAAAAAGAACGCGATCATGATGATCGACTTCGCCCTCGACGCTGAGCGCAATCAGGGGGTGGACCCGGAAACGGCGATCTATCAGGCGGCACTGTTGCGCTTCCGGCCGATTCTGATGACCACCCTGGCCGCGTTGTTCGGCGCCGTGCCGCTGATGCTGGCCACCGGTTCTGGCGCGGAACTGCGTCAGCCGTTGGGGCTGGTGATGGTCGGTGGTTTGCTGGTGAGTCAGGTGCTGACCTTGTTCACCACGCCCGTCATCTACTTGTACTTCGACCGGCTCGGTCGGCGCTGGGGCCACAAGACTGAAGCCGTGGACGCGGTAGAGCAGCCATGAACCTGTCCGGACCTTTCATCAAGCGCCCGGTCGCGACGATGTTACTGAGCCTGGCGATCATGCTGCTGGGCGGCGTGAGCTTCGGCCTGTTGCCGGTGTCGCCATTGCCGCAGATGGATTTCCCGGTGATCGTGGTCCAGGCCAGCCTGCCCGGCGCGAGCCCGGAAGTCATGGCCTCGACCGTGGCCACACCGCTGGAACGATCCTTCGGCACCATCGCCGGGGTCAACACCATGAGCAGCCGCTCCAGCCAGGGTTCGACCCGGGTGATCCTGCAATTTGACCTCGATCGCGATATCAACGGCGCCGCCCGGGAAGTGCAAGCCGCTATCAACGCCTCGCGCAACCTGCTGCCGAGCGGGATGCGCAGCATGCCGACCTACAAAAAGGTCAACCCGTCCCAGGCGCCGATCATGGTGTTATCGCTGACCTCGGACGTGCTGGAAAAGGGCCAGCTCTACGATCTGGCCTCGACGATCCTGTCTCAGAGCCTGTCGCAAGTGCAGGGCGTGGGCGAAGTGCAGATCGGCGGCAGTTCGTTGCCGGCGGTGCGTATCGAGCTTGAGCCGCAAGCACTTAATCAGTACGGCGTGGCCCTGGACGATGTGCGCAACACCATCGCCAATGCCAACGTGCGCCGGCCCAAGGGCTCGGTCGAAGACGGCGAGCGGTTGTGGCAGGTCCAGGCCAACGATCAACTGGAAAAGGCCAAGGATTACGAGTCGCTGATCATCCACTACAACGGCGGCGCAGCCCTGCGCCTCAAGGATGTGGCCAAGGTCAGCGACGGCGTCGAGGACCGTTACAACAGCGGCTTCTTCAACGACGACGCGGCGGTGTTGCTGGTGATCAACCGGGCGGCGGGCGCCAACATCATCGAGACGGTCAATGAGATCAAGGCGCAGCTGCCGGCGTTGCAGGCGGTGCTGCCGGCCAGCGTCAAGCTGAACCTGGCAATGGACCGTTCGCCGGTGATCAAGGCGACCTTGCACGAAGCGGAAATGACCCTGCTGATCGCCGTGACGCTGGTGATTCTGGTGGTGTTCCTGTTCCTCGGTAACTTCCGCGCGTCGCTGATTCCAACGCTGGCGGTACCGGTGTCGCTGGTGGGCACCTTTGCGGTGATGTACCTCTACGGTTTCTCGCTGAACAACCTGTCGCTGATGGCGCTGATCCTGGCCACCGGGCTGGTGGTCGACGACGCCATCGTGGTGCTGGAGAACATCTCCCGGCACATCGACGAAGGCGTGCCGCCGATGAAAGCCGCGTACCTCGGCGCTCAGGAAGTCGGCTTTACCTTGCTCTCGATGAACGTCTCGCTGGTGGCGGTTTTCCTGTCGATCCTGTTCATGGGCGGGATTATTGAAAGCCTGTTCCGCGAGTTTTCCATCACCCTGGCCGCGTCCATTGTGGTGTCGCTGGTGGTCTCGCTGACCCTGACGCCGATGCTCTGCGCCCGTTGGCTGAAGCCGCATACGCCGGGTCAGGAAAACCGCTTGCAGCGCTGGAGCCAGTGCGCCAACGACTGGATGGTCGGCAAGTACGCGACCAGCCTCGACTGGGTATTGCGCCACCGTCGACTGACCTTGCTCAGCCTGTTCGTGACGATTGGCGTTAACATTGCGTTGTATGTGGTTGTTCCTAAAACATTTTTACCGCAGCAAGATACCGGTCAGCTGATTGGTTTCGTGCGCGGGGACGACGGTCTGTCGTTCAACGTGATGCAGCCGAAAATGGAAACCTTTCGCCGTGCCGTGCTCAAGGACGACGCAGTGGAAAGCGTCGCGGGGTTCATTGGCGGCACCAACGGCACCAACAATGCCTTCATGCTGGTGCGCCTGAAGCCGATCAAGCAACGCAACATTTCCGCGCAGAAAGTCATCGAACGCCTGCGCAAGGAAATGCCCAAGGTTCCTGGCGCACAACTGATGCTGATGGCGGACCAGGACCTGCAATTTGGCGGCGGCCGCGAACAGACTTCGTCGCAGTATTCCTACATCCTGCAAAGCGGTGACCTGGGTGCGTTGCGTGAGTGGTACCCGAAGGTGGTCGCCGCGCTCAAGGCGTTGCCGGAGTTGACGGCGGTTGACGCCCGGGAAGGTCGGGGTGCCCAGCAGGTGACGCTGATTGTCGATCGCGATCAGGCCAAACGCCTGGGTGTGGACATGGACATGGTCACCTCGGTGCTGAACAACGCCTACAGCCAGCGGCAGATTTCGACGATTTACGACAGCCTCAACCAATATCAGGTGGTGATGGAAGTCGACCCGAAATACGCCCAGGACCCGGTTACGCTCAAGCAAGTGCAAGTGATCACTGCCGACGGTGCGCGGATTCCGTTGTCGACCATCGCGCACTACGAAGCCAGCCTGGAAAACGATCGGGTCAGCCACGAAGGCCAGTTTGCCTCCGAAAGCCTGTCGTTTGACATGGCCGAAGGGGTGACGGTGGAGCAGGGCACAGCGGCCATCGAACGGGCGATAGCCAAACTCGGTTTGCCCGAAGAGGTGATCGCGAAAATGGCCGGCACCGCCGATGCGTTCGCCGCGATGCAAAAAAGCCAGCCATGGATGATTCTCGGCGCGCTGCTGGCGGTTTATCTGGTGTTGGGTGTGCTGTATGAAAGCTACATCCATCCGTTGACCATTCTGTCGACTTTGCCATCGGCCGGGGTCGGTGCGTTGCTGTCGATCTATGTGCTGGGCGGCGAGTTCAGCCTGATCTCGTTGCTCGGGCTGTTCTTGCTGATCGGCGTGGTGAAGAAAAACGCCATTCTGATGATCGACCTCGCGCTGCAACTCGAACGCCATCAAGGCCTGGCGCCGTTGGAGTCGATTCGCAGTGCCTGTTTGCAACGTTTGCGCCCCATTCTGATGACCACCCTGGCGGCGATCCTCGGAGCCTTGCCGTTGCTGCTGAGCCGTGCCGAAGGTGCGGAAATGCGACAGCCACTGGGCCTGACCATCATCGGCGGGCTGATCTTCAGCCAGGTGTTGACCCTTTACACCACGCCGGTGGTTTACCTTTATCTCGACAAACTGCGCCATCGCTTCAATAAATGGCGTGGTGTGCGTTCCGATGCTGCTTTGGAAACTCCGCTATGACTGACCGTTCGCTTATCCATCTGGCCTTCCCGCTGGCCGCCGCCCGAGGCTCGCGCCTGCTGAGCCTGGCGCTGTGCGTGGCGATGCTCAGCGCTTGCGCTGTCGGCCCGGACTATCAGCGCCCGCAAGCTGCCGCGCCGGGGCAATACAAGGAAGCGGCAGGCTGGCGTCAGGCCAGCCCGAGCGACTCCCTGGCGCGCGGTGCCTGGTGGGAGCTGTATGGCGATCGGCAGCTCAATGGCCTGATCGAACAACTCAACCGGTCCAACCAGACCGTGGCCCAGTCCGAGGCGCAATACCGTCAGGCCCAAGCACTGGTGCGCAGTGCGCGGGGTGCGTTTTTTCCGACGGTGGATCTGACCGTTGGCAAAAACCGCTCCAGCCAGGGCACCGGCAGCAGCAACTCGAGCCTGACCAGCTCCTCCAGCGGAATTCGTGACACCTACACCGCCCAGGCCGGGGTCAGCTGGGAAGCGGACGTGTGGGGCAAACTGCGCCGGGGCCTTGAAGCCGACACCGCCAACGCCCAGGCAAGCTTTGCCGACCTGGCCGCGATGCGCCTGAGTCAGCAGTCCGAACTGGTGCAGAACTACCTGCAGTTGCGGGTGATCGACGGACAGAAACGCTTGCTGGAAGCGACGGTCGAGGCTTATCAGCGCTCGCTGACCATGACCGAAAACCAATACCGCGCCGGTGTTTCCGGGCGGGACGCGGTGGCGCAGGCGCAGACCCAACTCAAAAGCACGCAAGCCGACATGGTTGACCTGATCTGGCAGCGCGCACAGTTCGAGAACGCCATCGCCGTGTTGATCGGGCTGCCCCCGGCCGAGTTCAGCCTGGCGGAAACCAACACCATCCCGACGTTGCCCGAGGTGCCGGTGGGATTGCCTTCGCAGTTGTTGGAACGTCGCCCTGACATCGCTTCCGCCGAGCGTTCGGTGATCGCGGCCAACGCCAACATTGGTGTGGCCAAGGCCGCCTACTACCCGGATTTCACCTTGAGCATGAACGGCGGATATAGCAGCAGCACCTATTCCAACTGGATCAGCGTGCCCAACCGCTTCTGGTCGGTCGGGCCACAAATGGCCATGACCTTGTTTGATGGCGGCCAGCGTTCGGCAGAAGTCGATCGTAGCGAAGCGGCTTACGACGAGACGGTGGCCAAGTACCGCCAGACCGTGCTCGACGGTTTCCGCGAAGTGGAAAACTTCCTGGTGCAGCTCAAGGTGCTGGAAGATGAAGCCGGCGTGCGCCAAGAAGCACTGGAGGCGGCACGTATCTCGTTGCGCCTGACTCAAAACCAGTACAAGGCCGGTTTGATTGCGTATCTGGACGTGGTGGTGGTTCAAGCCACGGCATTGAGTAACGAGCGCAGCGTGCTGGATCTTCAGCAGAGCCGGTTGATTGCCAGCGTTCAGCTGATTGCCGCGTTGGGCGGCGGATGGGACGGTGCGTTGCAGGTCAGCGAAAACCAATAACCAGCACCGGCCCCTGTAGCAGCTGACGAGCAGCGCGAGGCTGCGTTCGGCAGCGAAGCTGTCGTAAAACCTGAAAACGCGGTCTTCCTGAAAGACCACGTCACCTGATTTCACGACAGTTTCGCTGCCAGACGCAGCCTCGCGCTGCTCGACAGCTGCTACGGGGAATGTACGGATCGCAGGGGATCAAACAAGCGTTTCATCGGCTTGATGGCCATTTGCTTATTTTGTCAGTGCGTTCTTTTGCGCAATCAGTACAATCGCCCGCATTTGCCCCCCGAGTAAGAACGCTCTACGGCGGGCGCTCACGAGAAGTCTCATGCTGATCGGTAGCTATTCACCCACCCTGGTTATCATTTCACTCTGTGTCGCGATTCTCGCTTCCTATACCGCGCTTGACCTCACCGGGCGCATTGCCACGGCCAAAGGCTGCACGGTGCATTTGTGGACGGCGGGCGGTGCTTTTGCCATGGGCATTGGGGTGTGGTCGATGCACTTCATCGGCATGCTTGCGTTCAAATTGCCGATTGATCTGGGTTACGACCTCACCATCACGTTGCTGTCGCTGCTGACTGCGATCCTATCTTGCGGCTTTGCCCTGTGGCTGGTCAGCCAGCCACGGTTACCGGCCTGGCAACTGGCGTTTGGCGCGCTGGTGATGGGCGCCGGGATCAGTGCGATGCACTACACCGGCATGGCCGCCCTGCGCATGCAGCCGGGCATCGATTACGACCCGACGCTGGTTGGCACCTCGCTGCTGATCGCCGTGGGCGCTTCGGGAGCGGCACTCTGGATTGCCTTCCGCCTGCGACAGCGCTCGCCGCATGTCACCCTGTTTCGGTGCGGTGCGGCGGTGATCATGGGCATCGCTATCGTCGGCATGCACTACACCAGCATGGCGGCTGCGCGTTTTCCGGACGGCAGTTTCTGTGGTGCGGCTGTCAGCGGCTTGAGCGGTAAAGGCCTGGACAATCTGGTGCTGATCACCACGCTGGCGGTACTGAGCATCGCCTTGCTGACGTCGGTGCTGGATGCGCGTCTGGAAGCGCGCACCGCTGACCTCGCGCGTTCACTCACCGAGGCCAACCGCGAACTGACGCAACTGGCCTTGCACGACCCCCTGACCGGATTGCCCAATCGCGTACTGCTGGCCGATCGCATCGAACAGGCAATGTCCAAGGTGCAGGAGCAGGGCGGCTGTTTTGCGCTGATGTTCATCGATCTGGACGGTTTCAAACCGGTCAATGACGCATTTGGCCACCAAATGGGCGATCAGTTGTTGCGTGAAGTCGCGGTGCGCCTGCGTGAGGATTTACGCTGTCAAGACACGTTGGCGCGCATCGGTGGCGATGAGTTTGTCCTGCTGGTGCGGCTCGCCGAGCCGGATGATGCGTTGAGCCTGGCTGCGCGTCAGGTGGGGTTGATCGCACGCTCGTTCCGGGTGGCTGAACATGACCTGCAGATTTCTGCCAGCGTCGGCATCGCGCTGTATCCGGGCAATGGACAGACCGCCCAGGACTTGCTGATGAACGCTGACGCGGCGATGTACCACGCCAAGGGTTCCGGGAAAAACGGCTACAGCTTCTTCGATGCCTCGATGAACAGCAACGCGCGCAAGCAGCTGCAATTGCTGCAAGACCTGCGAAATGCGCTCGATCAGGAACAGTTCAGCCTCTATTACCAGCCCAAATTTGACGCGAACAATGGCCAGCCGGTGGGCGCCGAAGCGCTGCTGCGTTGGGAGCACCCGACGCGGGGCATGATGCTGCCAGACACGTTTATCGACATCGCGGAAAAGACCGGGCTGATCATTCCTATCGGCGAGTGGGTGCTCAACGAAGCGTGCCGGCAGATGCGCGAATGGTATGTGCAGGGCTACACCGATTGGCGGATCGCAGTGAACCTGTCGGCGTTGCAGTTCTGCCATGCCGGCCTGGTTCAAAGCGTGGCCAAGGCCCTGAGCACCCATCGGCTGCCGGCCAATAGCCTGACCCTGGAAATCACCGAAACCACCGCCATGAGCGACGCCGATGCGAGCATGACGGTGCTGCAGGAGCTCTCGGCCATGGGCGTCGACCTGTCCATCGATGATTTCGGGACTGGCTATTCGAGCTTGATGTACCTCAAGCGCCTGCCGGCCAATGAGTTGAAGATCGACCGGGGTTTCGTCCGCGACCTGGAACACGACAGCGACGACGCCGCCATTGTCTCGGCGATCGTCGCACTCGGTCAGGCGCTGGGCTTGCGGATCGTCGCCGAAGGCGTCGAAACCGGTGTGCAGCAGGACTTTCTGACCAAACTGGGGTGTGATTCGTTGCAGGGCTATCTGTTGGGGCACCCACTGCCGGCCGAACGCTTCATGCTGGACATACATCGCGCAGAACAATTGGCAATAGCCTGAAAATCCCCGCTGGACGTAGCAGCTGACGAGCAGCGCGAGGCTGCGTCCGGCTGCGCAGCAGTCGTAAAACCTGCGCACGCAGTCTTTCTGAAACACCGCGCTGCCTGAATTCACGACAGCTTCGCTGCCGAACGCAGCCTCGCGCTGCTCGACAGCTGCTACGGGTGGCCGTTTGGAGGTGTTGGTCGTATCTGTTGATGTGAGCCCATGCAAAAGCCGGCAATGGCAGTTATTCTTGACCCAGACTGCTTACGCTTGGAATGGGGGGAACGCTCGCATGGACAAAGTCATCGTCATCACCGGTGGCGGCCGCGGTATTGGTGCCGCCACCGCCCTGTTGGCCGCTGAACAGGGCTATCGGATCTGTATCAACTACCAGTCTGACGAATCCGCCGCGGAACGCGTGCTGGAGCAAGTTCGTGCACTGGGCGCTCAAGCCATCGCGGTGCGCGCCGATGTCAGCATCGAAGATGAAGTGATCGCTCTGTTCCACCGCGTGGACACCGAACTGGGTCGGGTCACGGCGCTGGTGAACAACGCCGGCACCGTCGGGCACAAGTCCCGGGTCGACGAAATGTCCGAATTCCGTATTCTCAAAATCCTCAAGACCAACGTCCTGGCGCCGATCCTCTGTGCCAAGCACGCGATCCTGCGCATGTCGCCCAAACATGGCGGGCAGGGTGGCAGCATCGTCAACGTGTCGTCGGTGGCCTCGCGTTTGGGCTCGCCCAACGAATATGTGGATTACGCCGCGTCAAAAGGTGCGCTGGACAGCTTCACCATTGGTTTGTCCAAGGAAGTGGCGGGCGAGGGTATTCGTGTCAACGCCGTGCGGCCGGGGTTTATTTTCACCGACTTCCATGCGCTGAGCGGGGATCCGGATCGGGTCAGCAAGCTTGAATCGGCGATACCGATGGCGCGGGGTGGGCGACCGGATGAAGTGGCGGAGGCGATCGTGTGGTTGCTGTCGGACAAGGCTTCTTATGCGACCGGGACTTTTGTCGATCTGGGTGGTGGGCGGTAAATTTCAGAATTCGTATTGCCGGCTGAGGCCTCTTCGCGAGCAGGCTCGCTCCCACAGTGAATCTTCAGTGGTCACAAAACCTGTGGGAGCGAGCCTGCTCGCGAATAGACCAGACGACATCACACCCTCAGAACGACCGCACAATCCGCCCCAATGTCTCCATCGCCTTCTCCGAATCCTCGGTCCACGGGCTGCCGTAATTCAACCGAATACAGTTGCGAAACCGCTGCGTCGGCGAAAAGATCGGCCCCGGCGCAATGCTGATGCCCTGCGCCAAGGCCATCTGGAACAACTTCAGCGAATCCATCTGCGGCGGCAGTTCCAGCCACAAAAAGTAGCCGCCGGCCGGTTGACTGACGCGCGTCTGTGCCGGGAAGTAGCGGGCGATGGCGGCGAGCATTGCGCTTTGCTGTTCTTCGAGGGCGTAACGCAATTTGCGCAAATGCCGGTCGTAACCGCCGTGTTGCAGGTAGTCGGCAATGGCCGCTTGCGCCGGCATTGAGGCGCAGAGCGAGGTCATGAGTTTCAGGCGTTCGATCTTCTGTGCGTAACGCCCGGCGGCCACCCAGCCGATGCGATAACCGGGGGCCAGGCTCTTGGCGAACGAACCGCAGTGCATCACCAACCCTTCTGTATCAAACGCCTTGGCCGGTTTCGGCGCCTGTTGCCCGTAATACAACTCGGCGTAGACGTCGTCTTCGATCAGCGGCACCTGATGGCGGCGCAGTAACGCCACCAGTTCCTGCTTTTTCGCCTCGGGCATGGTCGCGCCCATCGGGTTCTGGAAGCTGGTCATGCACCAGCAGACTTTGATCGGATGACGCTCCAGCGTCTGGGCCAGTACCCCCAGGTCAATGCCGTCCCGCGGGTGCACCGGGATCTCGACGGCCTTGAGTTTCAGCCGTTCCAGAATTTGCAGGCAGGCGTAAAACGCTGGCGCTTCAATGGCCACCAGGTCACCGGGTTCCGTGACCGCTTGCAGGCACAGGTTCAAGGCTTCCAGGGCGCCGTTGGTGATCAGCAGTTCTTCCATCGGCAGCATCAGCCCGCCGACCATGTAGCGCAGGGCGATTTGCCGACGCAGTTGCGGGTTGCCCGGCGACATGTCGGTGACGACCATGCGCGGGTCCATGTCCCGGGCCGCGCTGGCCAACGAGCGGGACAGGCGCTGCAACGGGAACAGGGTCGGGCTGGGGAAGGCCGAGCCGAACGGGACGGTGTTCGGGTCCTTGATCGAGTCGAGCACCGAGAACACCAACTCGCTGACGTCGACTTCGGTGGACTCGTTGACCTGGCTGCTGATCACCGGCTCCGAGAACGGGCTCGGCGCGTGGACGTTGACGAAGTAGCCGGAGCGCGGCCGGGCGCGGATCAGGCCACGGCGTTCGAGCAGGTAGTAGGCCTGGAACACCGTGGACGGGCTCACACCATAGGTCTGACTGGCGTAGCGCACCGATGGCACGCGCTGGCCGGGGCCGAGGACGCCGGAGCGGATCAGTTCAGCGATGTCGTCGGCGAATTTTTCGTAGCGTTTCATCGAGTGCCTGGATTTGATTTCAGTCAGAAAAATCGAGGTGACTTCATCGCGAGCAGGCTCACTCCCATAGGTATTGCGGTGTCCTTGTGGGAGCGAGCCTACTCGCGAATGGTGCCACCGCAGTCTAAGGGATCAACGGTTCATCGGCGCAACAAACCGGCTCTTGGCCTCGCTGTAGATGTCCGGCTCATCGCTGTCGACAATCTTGAACGTGATCGTCTGCGAGCCGCTGCTCGGCCGTTCCGTGGTCATCGCCACTGACACCGGCACATCGACAATCTCGCCGGGCGCCAGGCTCAGCTGCGTCTTGCCTTGCAACTGGAAGCCGTCGCCCTCCACCAGACTCAAACGATAGTCCTGGCGCAGCTGGGTTTTGTTGATGATTTTGAGGCTGTAGATGTTTTCGATCTGGCCCTGGCTGTTTTCGCGGAACAGGCCACGGTCCTTGCTGACGTCCAGCGACACCATTGGCCGTTCCACCAGTGCGAGGGCGAGGGCGCCGATCATCACCAACAGCACTGCCGTATAACCCATAAGCCGTGGTCGCAGCAGGCGAGTCTTGCCACCCTGCAATTGATGCTCCGAGGTGTAGCTGATCAGCCCGCGGGCATAGGCCATTTTGTCCATGATCGAGTCACAGGCGTCGATGCACGCGGCGCAACCGATGCATTCCATCTGCAAACCGTCGCGGATGTCGATGCCGGTCGGGCAGACCTGCACGCACAGCTGACAGTCGATGCAATCGCCCAGGCCGACTTCGGCCGGTTTCACTTCGCGTTTACGCGCGCCTCGGTTCTCGCCACGGGCCGCGTCATAGGAAATGGTCAGGGTGTCTTTGTCGAACATCACGCTTTGAAACCGCGCATAGGGGCACATGTGCATGCACACCGCTTCACGCAGCCAGCCGGCGTTGATGTACGTGGCGCCGGTAAAGAACAGCACCCAAAACAGACTGACACCGCCCATTTGCCAGGTCAGCAACTCTTCGGCCAGCGGCCGGATCGGCGTGAAGTAGCCGACAAAGGTCAGGCCGGTGAGCAGGCTGATCGCCAGCCACAGCGTGTGCTTGGCCGAACGCCGCAGCAGTTTGTTCAAGCCCCACGGCGCGGCTTGCAGCTTGATGCGCTGGTTACGCTCGCCTTCGGTGATTTTCTCGCACCACATGAAGATCCAGGTCCAGGAACTCTGCGGGCAGGTGTAACCGCACCAGACCCGGCCGGCGAACACAGTGATCGCAAACAGGCCGAACGCAGCGATGATCAACAGCGCCGAAAGCAGGATGAAATCCTGCGGCCAGAAGGTCGCGCCAAAGATGTGGAATTTACTTTCGGAAAGGTCCCAGAGCACCGCCTGGCGGTCGCCCCAGTTCAGCCACACGGTGCCGAAGAACAGCAAAAACAGAAAACCCGCACCGCTCAGCCGCAAGGTGCGGAACAGGCCGGTGAAGCTGCGGGTGTGGATCAGGTTGTCGCTGGACTTGGCCTTCATCTTCGGTCGCGAAGGCTCAAATGTCTGTACCGCAGGCGTGCTTTCAACTAATCGGACGGGGATTCTATCGCTCATGGTCTGTCGCTCATCAGCCTCCATCAGGCCAGCGCACTATGAGCGTCGATCTGTTTGCATAACAGACTCAGGTATTGCAATAAAAAGCGGATCAGATGAGCGCTGATCCGCTGCCTGCGACAACTTGAAGCAGCTGCGCCGGCGGGACGCAAACGCCTATATCACGCCTGTGCAGGTCTTGTTGATCAGCGTCAGTCAAATCACCGAATCACTGTCCGTGGCCTTCAAATGCCGGCGACCGTCGACTGCGCCTGCTACGGTCAATGCGTCGGCTTCTGCTTCGGTGATGTAGATACGTTGGCCGTCGAGGTCCACCGCTGACATGGCTTTTTCCGAGTCAGTGATGATAGTGACGTCAGGGCACAGGCGAATTTCTTCGCCGTTTTCGGTGGTGAAGAAGCAGGTCTCATTTTCGATGCGCACGCTCATGGCGAGGTCCTGTTTTCTGCGAATACGTAAGCGTTAGGACGCACTCAATGGCCATCGTTCGGTGCAACCGATTAATGGTCGGCGCGGTCCATCCTTTAACAACGCGCACAAGGACAACAGCATGAACGCCTGGTGGCATGAGGTTTGGGTGACGCTGCAAGCGGAGTTCGCCGATATCGGTGATGCGTCCCAATTGACGCGCATCACCGTGCGCCTGCTGATGGCAGCCGTGTTGGGCGGCATCCTCGGTTTCGAGCGAGAGCACAAGGGCAAGGCCGCCGGAGTCCGCACTCACATGCTGGTGGCGCTGGGGGCAGCGCTGTTTGTGCTGGTGCCGCAAATGTCCGGTGCGCAAGCCGACGCGATGAGCCGGGTGGTGCAGGGTGTTATCGCCGGGATCGGTTTTCTCGGCGCCGGGACTATTCTTAAAAACACCGAGGGCGATGAGGGCCACGTCAAAGGCCTGACCACCGCCGCCGGGTTGTGGATGACCGCCGCCATCGGCGTGTCGGCCGGGCTGGGGCGGGAGGCAACGGCGGTGTTCAGTACGCTGCTGGCGTTAGCGATTTTCAGTGTGATGCCGAGGATCGTGCGACTGATCGACAAAGATCACGCCCCTTAAATCAGGGATTTACATCATGTGTGCAGGTTGTTCGACAGTCTAAGCCGTGCTTTTTGCTCTTCGTTTCTGAGAGCTCATGTTGGCTGTAGTCGTACTCACTATGAAGCAGATGATTCTCCAGATCCTTGAGGATCGAGCTTTTGATGGATTGTTCGGGAAGCACGTGTTTGGTATGGAAATGAAGAATTTCGTAATTGAATATTTTCAAAGTGAGGCCAGCCGCCGGTCATTTGTTCACGGTTGAACGCTTTTCTCTTTGCGTTCGGACTTTCTGTGAAACCGTTGATGCGGAAAAATATTGTTTTCATGGCTGACCACACTCAAAGCTGACGATGTGGTGGTTTTGTAAAGTACGCGCGGTGGTCTCGTAAAGTGTCGGAGGGGACAGAACGCCACTTAAGGACCGGTACTACGCATTTTTAGGAATAGTCTTTCGTTTTTTTTGAGAGCTTCCGCACAAAGGATGGGAGCGATCAACTGTAGTCATTCCGGATTCACAATGATCGGCGGCATCGTAGTGGATGGATCTTCCCGTGCTGGCGGAGTGGTTCCCGGCGGGTCTTCTTCGGGCACGGGTTCCGGCTCGGTCGGTGGAATGACCGGGCTGTCGATGTTCGGATCAGGCGTTTCGGCAGGGATTGGAATACTCATTATCAAGCCTCCAGTGGCACATGGCGTAAGTCGTGCTTAAGTGAATTGACCTCCCTGAGCGTGAATTGATTCCCCGCGACCGCTTGGGCAATTCCCTCTGAACTTTTAGCCCGCCCGGTGGTTCCCAACCTAAGTGAATCTATTCAGGGAACACCCGGTACAAGAGCGTCCATGGGGCGTAAAGGAGAGATGCTCGATGACTGCTGAAAAACCGACAGAGCTCAATTACAACCCTCACATGCCGCTGTCGCAGGCTTTATTACTGCCGCGAATCGCGATTGAAAACACCCAGCCGACCCTTGATGGCGGTCAGTTCGCCGTCAAATCCGTCGTGGGCCAGGACGTGGTGGTGACCAGCAAAGTGTTTGCGGACGGTCACGACAAACTGGCCGTGCGGGTGCGCTGGCGGGCCGAGGGCGATGACATCTGGCAAAGCGAAGTCATGGCGGACGTGGGCAATAACGGCTGGCAAGGCCAGTTCCGTGTCGAGCGTCAGGGTCGCTATCTGTTCTGTATCGAAGCCTGGATCGATCAGTTCGCCAGCTTCTGTTATGAACTGGAGAAGAAGCACGCCGCGCGTATCCCCGTCAGTCTGGAATTGCAGGAAGGACGCACTCAGGTCCAGCAGGCGGCTGAGCGCAGCGAAGGGGCGTTGAGTGAACAACTGACGGCGCTGCACCATGAGTTGTCCGGTTTGCTCGAAAACGAGCAGGTGGCACTGTTTCTGCACCAACGTAGCGCCGAGCTGATGGCGCAGGTGAATCATCACGCGTATGTGAGCCTGAGCCCGGAGTACCCGCTGGATGTTGAGCGGGAGCTGGCGCAGTTCGCCAGTTGGTATGAACTGTTTCCGCGCTCGATCACTGATGATCCGGCCCGTCATGGCACGTTCAATGATGTGCATGAGCGGTTGCCGATGATTCAGGACATGGGGTTCGACGTCCTGTATTTTCCGCCGATCCATCCGATCGGCCGAAGTTTCCGCAAAGGTCCGAACAATTCCCTGACCGCCGGTCCCGAAGATCACGGTAGCCCCTATGCGATCGGCAGCGAAGAGGGCGGGCATGAGGCGATTCACTCGCAACTCGGCACCCGCGAAGACTTTCGCCGCCTGGTCGCCACGGCGGCGGACTACGGGATTGAAATCGCCCTCGATTTTGCCATTCAGTGTTCCCAGGACCACCCATGGCTGCAACAGCACCCGGGCTGGTTCAACTGGCGCCCGGACGGCACGATCAAATACGCCGAGAACCCGCCGAAAAAATACCAGGACATCGTCAACGTCGACTTCTACGCCACCGAGGCCATTCCGAGCCTGTGGGTCGAACTGCGCGACATCGTGGTCGGTTGGGTCGAAGAGGGCGTGAAGATCTTTCGCGTCGACAACCCGCACACCAAACCGCTGCCGTTCTGGCAGTGGCTGATTGCCGATGTGCGCGCCCTGTATCCGGAGGTGATCTTCCTCGCCGAAGCCTTTACCACGCCAGCGATGATGGCGCGTCTGGGCAAGGTCGGTTATTCGCAGAGCTACACCTATTTCACCTGGCGTAACACCAAGCATGAGCTGGCGACGTATTTCACCGAGCTCAATGAATCGCCGTGGCGTGAATGCTACCGGCCGAACTTCTTCGTCAATACGCCGGACATCAACCCGTTCTTTCTGCATGAGTCCGGGCGCGCGGGCTTTCTGATCCGTGCGGCGCTGGCGACCATGGGCTCTGGCCTGTGGGGTATGTACTCGGGCTTTGAACTCTGTGAGTCGGCGCCGATACCGGGCAAAGAGGAATACCTCGACTCCGAGAAGTACGAGATTCGCCCACGGGATTTCAACGCGCCGGGCAACATCATTGCCGAGATCGCGCAGCTCAATCGGATCCGCCGGCAGAACCCGGCCCTGCACACGCATTTGGGGCTGAAGGTTTACAACGCGTGGAACGACAACATTCTGTATTTCGGCAAACGCAGCGCCGACGGCAGCAACTTTATTCTGGTGGCCGTTAGTCTCGATCCGCATAACGTCCAGGAAGCTAATTTCGAATTGCCGTTATGGGAAATGGGCTTGCCCGACGACGCCAGCACCCAGGGCGAAGACTTGATGAACGGCCACCGCTGGACCTGGCATGGCAAGTACCAGTTCATGCGAATTGACCCGGCGTATCAACCGTTCGGCATTTGGCGGATTACTGTTTAACACGATCGTCCCCACGCTCTGCGTGGGAATGCAGCCCGGGACGCTCCGCGTCCCCTCCAGAGCCGAACGCGGAGCGTCCGTAGAGGCATTCCCACGCAGAGCGTGGGAACGATCATCAACAGGAGTTTCAAATGGCGAAGAAACCCAAAGCAGCCACCTTCATCAAAGACCCGCTCTGGTACAAGGACGCAGTGATCTACCAGGTTCACGTCAAGTCGTTTTTCGACTCCAACAACGACGGAATCGGCGACTTTCCCGGCCTGATCGCCAAGCTCGATTACATCGCCGACCTCGGCGTGAATACCATCTGGCTGTTGCCGTTCTACCCCTCGCCACGCCGTGACGATGGCTACGACATCGCCGAGTACCGTGGCGTGCACGCCGATTACGGCACGATGGCCGACGCCAAGCGCTTCATTGCCGAGGCGCACAAGCGTGGCCTGCGGGTGATTACCGAGCTGGTCATCAATCACACTTCGGACCAGCACGCCTGGTTCCAGCGTGCGCGCAAAGCCAAGCCCGGCTCGGCGGCGCGGGACTTCTACGTCTGGTCCGATGACGATCAGAAGTACGACGGCACGCGCATCATCTTTCTCGACACCGAAAAATCCAACTGGACCTGGGACCCGGTGGCCGGCCAATACTTCTGGCACCGTTTCTACTCCCACCAGCCCGACCTGAACTTCGATAACCCGCAGGTCATGAAAGCCGTGCTCTCGGTCATGCGCTACTGGCTCGACATGGGCATCGACGGTTTGCGGCTGGACGCCATCCCGTACCTGATCGAACGTGACGGCACCAACAACGAAAACCTCCCCGAGACCCATGACGTCCTCAAGCAGATCCGCGCCGAGATCGACGCCAATTACCCGGACCGCATGCTGCTGGCCGAGGCCAATCAATGGCCGGAAGACACGCAACTGTACTTTGGTGACACCGACAAAAAGGGCTTGAACGGCGACGAGTGCCACATGGCCTTTCACTTTCCGTTGATGCCGCGCATGTACATGGCGCTGGCCCAGGAGGATCGCTTCCCGATCACCGACATCCTGCGTCAGACCCCGGAGATCCCGGCCAATTGTCAGTGGGCGATTTTCCTGCGCAATCACGATGAACTGACCCTGGAAATGGTCACCGACAAAGAGCGCGACTACCTGTGGAATTACTACGCGGCCGACCGTCGGGCGCGGATCAACCTGGGGATTCGCCGCCGACTGGCGCCCTTGGTGGAGCGTGATCGGCGTCGCGTGGAGCTGCTCAACAGCTTGCTGCTGTCGATGCCCGGCACGCCGACGCTGTACTACGGCGATGAAATCGGCATGGGCGACAACATCTACCTCGGTGACCGCGATGGTGTGCGCACGCCGATGCAGTGGTCGATTGACCGCAACGGTGGCTTTTCCCGCGCTGATCCGGCCAGCCTGGTGCTGCCACCGATCATGGACCCGCAATACGGCTACCTGTCGGTCAACGTCGAAACCCAGGCCGGCGATCCGCATTCGCTGCTCAACTGGACCCGGCGCATGCTTGCCGTGCGCAAACAGTCCAAGGCGTTCGGTCGAGGAACGCTGAAAATGCTTTCGCCGAGCAACCGCCGAATTCTGGCCTACACCCGTGAATTCACCGGGGCCGATGGCAAACACGAAATCATCCTGTGCGTGGCCAACGTCTCGCGCAGTGCACAAGCGGCGGAACTCGACCTGTCGGCGTACGTCGGCATGGTGCCGGTGGAGATGCTCGGCGGTAACGCCTTCCCGCCGATTGGCCAGTTGAATTTCCTCCTGACCCTGGCGCCTTACGGCTTCTATTGGTTCGGGCTCGCGGCGGAAAACCAGATGCCGAGCTGGCATGTGGAGCCGGCGCAAAGCCTGCCGGACTTCACCACGCTGGTGTTGAAGCACCGCATGGAAGAGCTGCTCGAAACGCCGTCCCGTGGCACGCTGGAGCAGGGCATTCTGCCGACCTGGCTGCAGAATCGCCGCTGGTTTGCCGGCAAGGACGCGGCCATTGAGCAGGTCAACCTGGCCTACGGCGTGCGCTTCGGCGATCCGCTGCACCCGGTGCTGTTGAGCGAAATTGAAGTCACCAGCGCAGGCCAGACTCACCGCTACCAGCTGCCATTCGGCTTTATTCCGGAAGATCAGGTCGGCGCCGCGTTGCCACAGCAATTGGCCTTGTCGCGGGTGCGCCGTGGACGTCAGGTGGGTTTGATCACCGATGCCTTCAGCCTCGAACCTTTTATTCATGCCGTGTTGCAAGGCATGCAGAACGACACCGTGCTGCCATCGAGCGCGGGCGACATCCGTTTCGAGCCCACGGCAGAACTGGCGAAACTGGGGCTGACGCAGGAGTCACCGGTGCGTTATCTGTCCGCCGAGCAATCCAACAGTTCGGTGGTGATCGGCAACAGCCTGGTGCTCAAACTGATCCGCAAACTCGCCTCGGGCGTGCACCCGGAACTGGAAATGAGCGCGTACCTGACCCGCGCCGGGTTCCGCAATATTTCGCCGCTGCTGGGCTCGGTGGTTCGCCGCGACGAGCAAGGCGAGGACACCTTGTTGATGATCGCTCAGGGCTATTTGAGCAATCAGGGCGATGCCTGGGAATGGACCCAGAACAACCTCGAACGCGCGCTGCGAGACGAGTTGGCCGATGCCATGTCCGAGCAGGAACAGCACTACAACGCACTCGGTGAGTTGAAGGATTTTGCCGGCATGCTCGGCCAGCGTCTGGGGGAAATGCACCAGGTACTGGCCGCTCCGACCAAGTCCCCGGACTTCACCTCGCAAGTCACCACTCAGAAAGAGGCGCAGGCCTCGGCCAAGGACGTGGCGGCGCAGCTGGAGCACGCACTGAAGTTGCTCAAGCAGCATCAAAACGAACTGAGCCCGGCGGACCAGACCTTGGTCAGTCGTTTACAGGACCACAAAAAAGCCATCCTCAGCCATGTGCAGGAACTCGGTAAGAAAGCCGCCGGTGGCTTGCGCATCCGCGTTCATGGCGACTTGCACCTGGGCCAGGTGCTGGTGATCAAGGGCGATGCCTACCTGATCGATTTCGAGGGCGAACCGGCGCGGCCGCTGCGTGAACGGCGGGGCAAGCACAGCCCGTACAAGGACGTCAGCGGGGTGTTGCGTTCTTTCGATTACGCCGCCGCGATGACGATCAATGTGCATAACGTCGACAACACGCCCGAGGCCCAGGCTGCCCGTCAGCGGGTCGCCGAACGCTACCTTTTTGAGGCAAAACAGGCATTTGTTGACGCTTATCGGCTGGCGGCAGCTAGTCTTGCTCATGCGTGGCAAGATCCGGAGGGCGAGGACGCCGCGCTGGCGTTGTTCGGACTGGAGAAGGCGGCCTATGAAGTGGCGTATGAGGCGGAAAATCGACCCACTTGGCTGCCGGTGCCTCTGCACGGCTTGTATGGATTATTGAGTGGGCTTAAACCCTTTTCCGAACTTGGTGGAGAGTAGTCATGAGTTTCTCGAACAAGGAACAGGGTCACGCTAAAGAGGCGTTGCTACCCAGAACGCGGGACATCGATGCGTTGGTGCGCGCCGAACATCACGACCCTTTTGCAATTCTGGGGCCCCATGGCGATGGCGCCGACGGGCAGTTCATTCGAGCCTATTTGCCTGACGCGTTGAGCGTGCAGGTGTTGGCCAGAGACTCCGGGGAAGAACTCGGCAAACTGGAGGCCACACAGACACCTGGGCTGTTTGTCGGGCACTTCGAACGGGCCCGGCCGTATCTGCTGCGCACCCGTTGGGCCGGCGGCGAACAAATCAGCGAAGACCCCTACAGCTTTGGCCCGCTGCTCGGTGAGATGGACTTGTACCTGTTCGCCGAAGGCAATCACCGCGACCTGAGCAGTTGCCTCGGCGCTCAGCTGAAGACGGTCGAGGGTGTCGACGGCGTGCGTTTTGCCGTGTGGGCACCCAACGCCAAACGCGTGTCGGTGGTGGGTGATTTCAACAACTGGGACGGTCGCCGCCATCCGATGCGTCTGCGCCATCCGACCGGGGTCTGGGAGCTGTTCATCCCGCGCCTGCGAGCAGGGGAAGCCTACAAATACGAAATCCTCGGTACTCACGGCATTTTGCCGCTTAAAGCTGATCCGATGGCGCTGGCCACCACCTTGCCGCCGGACACCGCCTCTAAAGTCACCTCACCGCTGACCATCGACTGGCAGGATCAGGCGTGGATGCAATCGCGTGGCGAACGTCAGCGACCGACCGCACCGCTGTCGATCTACGAATTGCACGCCGGTTCCTGGCAATGCGAGCTGGACGATCTGGGCGAAGTCGCCCGCCAGTACACCTGGCCCGAGTTGGCTGAGCGCCTGATTCCGTATGTGAAGGATTTGGGTTTCACCCACATCGAACTGATGCCGATCATGGAGCACCCGTTCGGCGGCTCGTGGGGTTATCAATTGCTTTCGCAATTCGCCCCGAGCGCCCGTTACGGTTCACCGGATGACTTTGCCGCGTTCGTCAACGCCTGCCACCAGGCGGAAATCGGCGTGATTCTCGATTGGGTTCCAGCGCATTTCCCGACCGATATCCACGGCCTGGCACAATTCGACGGCACGGCGCTGTACGAATATGGCAACCCGCTGGAAGGTTTTCATCAGGACTGGGACACGCTGATCTACAACCTGGGCCGCACCGAAGTGCACGGTTACATGCTGGCCTCGGGGTTGCACTGGCTCAAGCATTTTCACGTCGATGGCCTGCGCGTCGATGCCGTGGCATCGATGCTCTACCGCGATTACTCGCGCAAGGCCGGCGAATGGGTGCCGAACCGCCATGGCGGTCGGGAAAACCTCGAAGCCATCGACTTTTTGCGTCACCTCAACGACGTGGTGGCGCTGGAGGCGCCCGGTGCGCTGGTCATCGCCGAAGAGTCCACGGCGTGGCCGGGTGTCAGTCAGAGCACGCAACAGGGCGGTTTGGGTTTTGCCTACAAATGGAACATGGGCTGGATGCACGATTCGCTGCATTACATTCAGCAGGATCCGGTGTACCGCGCCCATCACCACAACGAACTGAGTTTTGGCCTGGTGTACGCCTGGTCCGAGCGTTTCATCCTGCCGATTTCCCACGATGAAGTGGTCCATGGCAAGCATTCGCTGATCGACAAAATGCCCGGCGACCGCTGGCAGAAGTTTGCCAATTTGCGCGCCTACTTGAGCTTCATGTGGACGCACCCTGGCAAGAAGCTGTTGTTCATGGGCTGCGAATTCGGCCAGTGGCGCGAGTGGAATCACGATCAGCAACTGGACTGGTACTTGCTGCAATACCCCGAACACAAAGGGGTGCAGAAACTGGTCGGTGACCTCAATCGGCTGTACCGCGAAGAACCGGCGCTGCATGAGCAGGATGATGCCCCGCAAGGCTTCCAGTGGCTGATCGGCGACGATGCGATCAACAGCGTTTACGCGTGGTTGCGCTGGAGCAAGGAGGGCCGGCCGGTATTGGTCGTGGCCAACTTCACCCCGGTGCCGCGCGAGGGTTATCGCGTCGGCGTACCGTTTGCAGGGCGCTGGACCGAGGTGATCAACAGCGATGCGGCGATGTATGCCGGTTCCAACTATGGCAACAGTGGCGGGGCGTTGACCGAGGAGGCACCGAGCCATGGGCAGGCGCTTTCGCTGGTTCTGAATCTGCCACCGCTGGGGGTGTTGATCTTGCGGCCGGAGGGTTGAGCCAAGACCGAGTCGCTGTCATCGCGGGCAAGCCATGCTCCTACAATTGGAATGCATTCCTCTGTAGGAGCATGGCTTGCCAGCGAAGGGGCCGGCCCAATCAACACATATCTTCAAGACAAAACCTCACCACCGCATCCTCACCCCCAAACTCCCAATCAACCCATTCAAATCATTGTCATCCACGTCACTGCTGTAATCCGCACTGATATACACACTCACCGCAGGCGTGACCCTGGCCACCAGCCCCAACCCCACTTCAACCGTCGATGAATTGCGACTGCTACTGATCTTGTCGACCTGGTCGAGGGTCACGGTGTTGCCGGTGTTCACGGTGCGCCACAAGTTAGTCCGCACGTAGGGTTCGACACCCAGGCCATTGAAGTCGTAATTACCTTTCAATCGGGCGCCGACCCGTCCGCTCCACGACGTCAGGTCGCTCGATGACGCATTGCCCGAGCCAGCATAGGGCGTATCCAGCGAAATGCGCTGACTAATCAACTGCGCCTGGGGTTCGACCACCCAGTTCTCGCTCAGGCCAATCGGGAAACCGCCTTCCACCGACAATGTCATCGCCGTGCCTTCAGTTGCCTGCCGAGCGCCCTGGTGGTTACGGCTAAAGCCGTTGACCCGACCACCGCTGGCGGTCAAATCCACATGCCAGCCTTGAGGGCCGGTCAGGCTCCAGTAAGCGCCGAGGCTTTGGCCTTGGAGATTGAGGGTGTCGTGGGCGGGGTTGGCCAACGCTGGATGGGTCAGCAAGCCGTTGCCATTGCCTTGTAAATGGGTGGTGCCGCCGATCAGCCCGACCTTGTGGGTATGACCACTACCGCTTTGCAAGGTGAGGATCGCCGGACCTTTGAATTCTGTGGTGCCAGGGATCGAAGATTCCAGTGACAGGTAGTCGGTCTGCGCTTGTCGCGACGGTTTACCGTACACCTGGTCCCAGGCTGAAGGCGCTTCGTCTTCGATGGTCAGGTGTGAGCTTGTTGTATCGGACGCGGCGCTGAAGTGGCCGGGGTAGGCGGCAGTGATGCTCGTGGTTGGCAAGGTTAAGGCCGGAACATCCTGGCGATACCACGGAGCGGTTTCTTCTTCCGTCGGTCCCGCCTGGGCCTCGAGGGTCGAGCACAGCAAGATAGAGCTGGTGACAGTGCAAAAAGTGACTTTGATCTCTTGTTGGGAGAATGACGTTTTCATGGGGGTCTACCTTGCAATCGCATGGGGTCTCTCGCTATGGCGTCTCTCCTACCCCGAATGAGGGGCGGCCGAATGAATGGGGCAAGCCTATGGGCGCCCGTATTGGCGGGTGTCTGGGGGTGCCCCCTGATGGTACTTCGGGGGTAGTAAAGTGAAGCTAAGAAGACTGCTGACAGTGCGTCAAGAAGATGATTGATAAGTGGTACTGGTATTTTTGGTGTGTCAAATGACTGATTTACGGCGCTGATCTAAGTGCTTGTTTGTTCGAGGACGCGTCAAAAAAACCGCGATCCAGAGCCTTTTGACTCGTTTGCTAGAGGTGCACTTCGACGGCCAACGGCAAATGATCCGACAAGTGCGTCCAGGGTCTATGACTTAGAATTCGCGGTTCATGGCTGCTGGCGTTACGCAGGTATATCCGGTCCAGGCGTAACAATGGAAAGCGTGCCGGGTAGGTTTTGGCCGGGCGCCCGTTATGGCGTTCGAACGCCTCATGCAGGTAGTTTCGTTGGGCGAGGGCGGCGTTGCCTTGCAACTGCCAGTCGTTGAAGTCGCCAGCGATGATCACCGGGGCGTCGTCGGGCAGGGATTCGAGCAGTTGGCAGAGCAGCTGCAACTGCAACTGGCGATGACTTTCGAGCAGGCTCAGGTGCACACAAATGGCATGAACTTCAGCGTGCCCCGGCACCTCCAGCACACAGTGCAGCAACCCGCGGCGTTCGGGGCCAGTGATCGACACATCAAGGTTTCGAAATTCGCGAATCGGGTATTTCGACAGCAGTGCATTGCCGTGGTGGCCATCGGGGTAGACCGCATTGCGCCCATAAGCGAAATCGTTCCACATGCTGTCGGCGAGAAACTCATATTGAGAGGTCGACGGCCAATGGTTGTAACGGGAAGAATGCCGATCGTGTAATCCCACCACTTCCTGGAGGAACACCAGATCCGCTGCCGTACTGCGCACCGCCTCGCGCAGCTCCGGGAGGATGAAACGCCGGTTAAAGGCGGTGAAGCCCTTGTGAGTGTTGACCGTCAGTACCCTCAGGCGATGAATCGCCGCGGACGGGGGCAGCGCGGCCCGTTGCTCGGAATCGCTGATCACGTGTGCTCCTCTGAATCTGGCCTGCGTATGCATGCGACTGATGCGGCGGCAGGCAGTTCAGTCTGAGCGATACCAAAAACCCTGTGGGAGCGAGCCTGCTCGCGATTGCGGTGTATCAGTCGACATCGATTTTGGCTGACACACCGCAATCGCGAGCAGGCTCGCTCCCACAGGGGGATAGTGTCAGACAAAGACTATTTCATAGGGCAATCGCATGCGGTCCAGGAGCACTCGGGGCAGCAGCGGTGCGATGCCGATGGTGGGTTCGCCGTCGAGCTGGCTGGCGTAGGCGTGGACGGCGTGGCTTTTACGCGCGACGGTCCAAGTGTCCAGGCGCAATTTGCGTGCACGGTGCCAGGGCACGAGTCGCTGGTCGCGAGCCGGCCAGTGCCAGGCCCAAATAGGCACTTCATGGAACGCCGCACCGACCTTGCTCGCAGCAACGGCGCTGGCACGGCCGACGGCGTCGTGATCGGGCGTGCCGTCTTCGCGCCAGGTGCTGAACACCACATCGCCAGGCCGCAAGTAGCGGGAGATGAATTGGGTCAGTTGTGTCTCTTGCTCGGCCAGGGCGAAGTCAGTGAAGCCACCACGAATCCATTTCAGGCTGTGCATCGGCAAGCCGAGCCTACGCAAGGCCTCGACGCTTTCCTGGCCGCGAAATACGCTCAGGCGCTTCTCCGACCATTGTTGGGAGCCCGGTTGGCTGGCACTGCCATCGGTGACCGAGATCATTTGCAGTGGATGACCGAGGCTTGCGAGCAGTTGCAGCAGGCCGCCACAGCTGACCACTTCATCACCGGGATGCGGCGCGATCACCACGGCGCGTGCGCCGGCGGGGACCAGGGTCTGGGTGTTGATGACGGGGATGTTGTCCAGTTGCAGCGCACTGTTCCAGATTTGTGCTGGCTGGCTGCTGTCGATGAGGGTGAGGGGTTTCATCGGCCTACGTCCTTGTTTTGTTTGATAGCAATGTGCAACGTTCCGTACCTTGGATTGTTGCGAACTGAGTATTGCTCAAGTCTCGCTGTTCGTCGCGTGGCGGTTTCATCTGAGGCGATTTTTTTTAACCAATTCGTACCAAATCGCGTAAATAGCCCCCGAAACCACCGTGCGCAGCTCCATTTCACTCGTCTTCCTCATGCTGCAATTCAAACAGCAGCAACGAACGGCCGGTCACCGAATATTCGTGATCGAGTTCAAAGCGTTCCTGTCCTCGAATCGACGGTTGATTGGTGTCGATCATGCAGGTCCAGAACCCGCCATCGGGCACTTGCGGCAGCGTGAAGTTGACGATGTCGTGGTGCGCGTTGACCACCAGCAACAGCGTCGCGTCAGCGCCCTTGCGACGGATCCCGGTTTCCTGGGCGCGACCGTCGAGCAAGATACCGAGGCAACGACCGTGGGCCTCGCCCCATTGTTCCTGGGACATTTGCGTACCGTCCGGCGCCAGCCAGGTCACGTCTTTGACACCGATGTCCTCGTTGTAATTGCCCACCAGGAAACGGCCGCGTCGCAGGATCGGGTACGCCAGGCGCAACTTGATCAGGCGTTTGACGAACTTGAGCAGGGCCTTGCCGTCCTCGCTGAAGTCCCAGTTGACCCAGCCGATCTCGCTGTCCTGGCAATAGGCGTTGTTATTGCCCTCCTGAGTCCGGGCGAATTCGTCGCCTGCGACCAGCATCGGCGTGCCTTGGGACAGCAGCAGCGTGGCGAAAAAGTTGCGCATCTGCCGCTGGCGCAATTCGTTGATCTCGGGATCGTCGGTCGGACCTTCAACGCCGTGGTTCCACGACAGGTTGTTATTGCTGCCGTCCTGATTGTTCTCGTCGTTGGCTTCGTTGTGCTTGTCGTTGTACGACACCAGGTCGTTGAGGGTGAAACCGTCGTGGGCGGTGATGAAATTCAACGAGGCATATGGCCGGCGGCCACGCTGGTTGAACATCTCGCCGGAGGCGGTCATGCGGCTGGCGAAATCGGCGAGTTGGCCGTCGTCACCTTTCCAGAACGCGCGCACGGTGTCGCGGAATTTGTCGTTCCACTCCACCCAGCCCGGCGGAAAGTTGCCGACCTGATAACCGCCGGGGCCGCAGTCCCACGGTTCGGCAATCATCTTCACCTGACGCAGCACCGGGTCCTGGCGGCAGGCCACGAGGAAACTGTGACGCTCATCGAAACCGTCGTGGTAGCGACCGAGAATGGTCGCCAGGTCAAAGCGAAACCCGTCGACGTGCATTTCCGACGCCCAGTAGCGCAAGGAGTCGGTGACCATTTGCAACACGCAAGGGTGGCTCAAATCCAGGGTGTTGCCGGTCCCGGAATCATTGATGTAGAAGCGTTTGTCTTCGGGCTTCAAGCGATAGTACGAGACGTTGTCGATGCCGCGCATGGACAGGGTCGGCCCTTGTTCATTGCCCTCGGCGGTGTGGTTGTAGACCACGTCGAGGATCACTTCCAGATTGGCTTCGTGCAGGTGCGCGACCATTTCCTTGAACTCGGCGATCTTGCCGCTGGCCAGATAGCGCGGGTCCGGGGCGAAGAAGGCGATGCTGTTGTAGCCCCAATAGTTGGTCATGCCTTTGTGCAGCAAGTGTTGATCGTTGACGAACGCGTGGATCGGCAACAATTCAACCGACGACACGCCGAGTTTGCGGATGTGGTCCAGCATGTCATCGACCATCAGCCCGGCGAACGTACCGCGCACATTCTCGGGAACGGAAGGGTGACGCATGCTGATGCCGCGCACGTGGGTTTCGTAGATGATCGTTTTGTCCCACGGCACGCTGACGCGATGGTCGTGGCCCCAGGTGTGCGCCGGGTCGATAACTTTACATTTGGGCACGAAGGGCGCGCTGTCGCGTTCATCGAAACTGAGATCCGCATCGGGGTGGCCGATGGTGTAGCCGAACAGCGCTTCGGACCATTTCAACGCGCCAACCAATTGCTTGGCGTAAGGGTCGATCAACAGTTTGTTGTGGTTGAAGCGATGACCGTTGGCCGGGTCGTACGGTCCGTAGACGCGATAGCCATAAATCAGTCCCGGATGGGCGTCGGGCAAGTAGCCGTGGTAGATCTCGTCGGTGTATTCGGGCAGCTCGATGCGTTCAAGTTCCACCTCGCCCGAGTCATCGAAGATGCACAGTTCGACCCTTGTGGCGTTGGCGGAAAACAAGGCGAAATTGACCCCCAGGCCATCCCAGGTTGCGCCCAGCGGGAAGGGCAAGCCTTCACGGATTCGCGACGCCTCGGCGTGAGGTTCTGGCGCGGTTTTTTTTGGCGTGGTCATAAGTGCTCCTGCAAATGGGGATCAAGGGGTTTTCGAGGAGGAACGCGGCCCCAGTGGCGAGCGGACTCGCCACGTCCTTGATCAAAACAAATCGTCCTGGACGTCAGGTGATAGGTGGCTTTTTCGCCGCACGAGGTTTCTTCTCGACGGCTTTTTCCCCCGGCAGGATCACTTTCGACGCCGCAGCAGGTTTAGCCTTGGCTTTGGGTTTTGCTGCGCTGGCTTTACCGTCCAGCACGCCATTGGCCTTGCCCGCCGCAGGTTTAGTGGCGGCGGCTTTAGTGGCGCTGGCTTTCGGTGATTTTTTCGGTGCCAGGGCTTCCGCTTCGGCCAGCTTGCGAGCCATCTCCCAGTGTCGGGCGTCCTGGCCCTCCGGTTTGCCCTCCGATTCCCAGATCTGATAGGCAAATTCGCGAACGCGTTTATCGTCGGTACTCATCGCAATGCTCCTGAACTGAACTCAAGCTTGGGTAAAGTGTTGGATAAAGAGATTGACCGGGACAATCTCCAGCGCAGCGCTGATGTTCAGCTCCCTGTGTTTTGTGACTGCAACGCTGGAAAAAAGTCCCTTCAGATTTTCATCAGAGGCGGTGAACGGTAATTTGACCCGTGTATCGCCCCACTGCAGCGCATCTATCCTTGGTTCAGCACTGTTTTTTAGCAGATCGGTTTTCAGTAGTTCGGCGCAGCGTATCGGTACGATCACGATGGCGCGTTTGCCTTCCAGCGAGCGAGCAAAAGCCAGCACTCGATGTGCCTGGCTGCCGATCACTTCAAGGGCTTGATACGTCCCTCGCGAAAACAGTTCGGCATGCTCGGCCCGCAGGTTCAGCACCTCGGCGATCAGCGTCTGCTTGATGCGCCCGTCACGCCAGTTCGCCAGCAGTTCGGGCACGTCCGGTGTTGCTTGAAGGGCCCGTTGACGGCTGGCGTAATCCACCGGACGGCGGTTGTCCGGATCCACCAGGCTGAAGTCCCAGAAGTCGTTACCCTGATAGAGATCCGGTATCCCCGGCACGGTCATTCGCAGCAAGGTTTGCGCCAATCCATTGAGGGCGCCGGGTGCGGCGATGGCCTGAACCGCTTGGCCGAGGGCGGCGCGTAACAGCTCACCTTCGGGGGCCAAAAACAGACGCTCGATAAACACCTGCATCGCGTGTTCATAGGCGTCGTTCGGCGCGCTCCAACTGCTTTGCAGCTTGGCTTCGCGCAAGGCTTTTTGTTGCCACTGCCAGAGGCGTTTGGCGTAGTCCTCAAGTGCAGGCTGATCGTCAATCCGCAGGGTCAACGACCAGCTGCCGAGGATCGCCTGGTACAGGATCAACTCATCGCCCGCCGTCGGCATCTGCTCGTCTTCGCGCAGCGGCCGGGCGAGCGTTCTCCAGAGCGAGACTTGCTCGGCGTACCAGGCGCTGCGTTCACTCAGCACGGCTAAACGGGCACGAGTGTCTTCGCCGCGTTTGTGGTCGTGGGTGGCGGTGGCCAGCAGATTGTCCGGGAATTCGGCCAGGCGATTGACGCAAGCGGCATGAAAGTCGGACAGCGGGGCGCTGAACTGTTCGGTGCTGAACCCGACATCATTGCGTGACAGCAGCACCGCCGAGCGATAGAACGCGGTGTCTTCGACCGCTTTGGCGGCGGCCGGTGACGTCAGTTGCTGAAAGCGTACGCAGGCATGCTTGAGGATCTTGCGCTGACGACCTACCGGGCGTTTGCGCCAGGGGGCACCACCGAGCCAGCCGGCCAGGCAATCGAGCACCGGCCAGTCGGCTTCGCTGAGGGTTTGCCGCGCACCGTCCATGGCTTGCTGGAAAAATACATCGTCTTCAGCTGAGCGGCCACGGGGGCTGATGTACGTGCGGTAAACCGGGAAGTGCACGATCAATTCCTGTAACGCCCGGCGGATCGCACCGAGGGTCAGGTCGCGCGTCATCAAGTCGTCCCGGGCCACTTGCAGCAAGGCCTGGGCAACGCTTTCGAAATCACCGGCCAACGAGCCGTTGAGGATTTGCTGGCGTGCCAATTGGGCTTCCTGGCGGAAGTCGGCAGGTCGTTCGCTGAAGCGCTGCCAGAGTTCGCCCAAGGTCTGGGCGCCTTGCGGGTCGTGTTGCAACAGCGACAGCTGGTTCATGAATTCGTAACCGGTGGTGCCGTCCACCGACCAGTCGCGGTGCAGGGTTTCGCCTTCGCCGAGGATCTTCTCGACGTAGATCGGCAGGTGTCGACCCGGTGACAGGCTATCGACCCGGCGTCGAAGTTTGCGGCAGTAGCCACGGGGATCGGCGAGGCCGTCGATGTGGTCGATGCGCAAACCGTCCACCAGCCCTTGCGCCACCAGTTCGAAGATTTTAGCGTGGGTGGCTTCGAACACGGCCGGCCGCTCGACGCGCAAGCCGCCCAGTTCGTTGACATCGAAAAAACGCCGCCAATTGATGTCATCCGCTGCCGTGCGCCAACTCGCCAGCCGGTAACTCTGGCGTTCAAGCAGGGTGTGCAAACGCTGGAAACCATCGGGGGTGAGTGAGTCGTAAGCGCTGAGGTGTTGTTCGATGGCCTGGTGCATCGCCGGATCACAGGCCAGTTCGCGCAATCCGGCTTTCAGCGGCACCGCCAGACTGTGAGCGTCGGTCTGATAACTCAAGGTGGTGAAGCGCTCCGCCAGCGATTTAAGCGGTTCGACATCCATGGGCAGCAATTCGCCAAAATGCATCGGGCAGATCGGGAAGCGGTGATCGTAATGCTGCACGTAAAAGCTGCCGTCCTGCGCATCGAAGCGCAAGGGCAGGGTGCCGTCCTGCAAGGCAATGCCGTAGTCGCTCCCCAGGAATGGCAGCAATAACTGACCTTCCATCAACGGGTCCGGCGAGTGCCATTGAATGTCGAAGAACTCGCCGAACGGGCTCAAACGCCCCCATTCCAGCAAGTCCAGCCACCAGGGGTTATCAGCGCCACCGACGGCCATGTGGTTGGACACGATGTCGAGGATCAACCCCATCCGCTGTTCGCGCAGGGCATGGACCAGACGCCGCAGCGCCGCTTCGCCACCCAGCTCAGGGTTGACGGTGGTCGGGTCCACCACGTCGTAGCCATGCATGGACCCGGCGCGAGCAGCCAGCAGCGGCGAGGCATAGACGTGGCTAATCCCCAGACGGGCGAAATACGGCACTAGTGGCACCGCTTGATCCAGGGTGAAGCCTTTATGAAATTGCAGCCGCAGGGTCGCCCGCGGTGATTGGATAAACGGTGCCGTCATTGGTCACGCTCGCCCGCTTGAAGCCGCGCGCAGGCAAGCAGTTCCAGGCGCCGGGCCGCGTCAGGGTCATCGAGCAGGGCTTCGCTGTCGCCGGGCAGGCGCCGTGACCAGTTGGGGTGGGTGTCGATGGTACCGGGCAGGTTCGCCTGCTGTTCAATGCCCAAGGCATCTTCCAGTGGCAGCAACACCAAGGGCGCGCGGGTATGCCCGAGGAACCGGACGCTGGCGTCGAGCACCTGATCGGTTTCGTAGGACTCCTCACGAAAGTTCTGTGGGTCTTCGCTCAACACCCGACGCAGGCCTTCACGTTCGCGCTCGCGGTGTTGGCGCCATTCGATTTCGCCGCTGGCGTCTGTCAGGCCGAGGCGGGCGTGCCAGTCGATGTCGCGGCCATGCCACCAGCCATTGAGCGTCGGCAAGTCATGGGTGCTGGTGGTCGCCAGCGCGTTATCCGGCCAGTCGAGGATGGGCTTGAAGTGGGCGTTATCCTGTTCAAACAACAACACACGCATACCGAGGATCGAGCGCGCGATGAGTTTTTCCCGCAGGCCGTCAGGCACGGTGCCGAGGTCTTCGCCCAGCACAATGGCTTGATGACGATGGGATTCGAGCGTCAGCAGACGCAGCAAATCGTCGACGGGGTAGTAAAGATAGGCACCATCGCGGGGAGGCGCGCCGTTGGGGATCACCCACAGCCGTTGCAGGCCCATGATGTGGTCGATCCGCAGGCCGCCGGCGTGGGCGAAATTGGCGCGCAGCATTTCGATAAACGCGCGAAACCCGTTGCGCACCAGACCTTCGGGCGAAAACGCGGAAATGCCCCAGCCCTGGCCGGTGCGGTTGAGGATGTCCGGTGGCGCACCCACCGTCAGCGAGGCGAGCAGTTCGTCCTGGCGACTCCAGGCCTGACTACCGCCGCCATCGGCACCGACGGCGAGGTCGGCAATCAGCCCGATGCTCATGCCGGCACTGCGGGCGGCGGCTTGCGCGCGCTCAAGACAACGGGTGATCAGCCACTGGCAGAAGGCGAAGAAGCCGATGCGTGTGGCGTTCTCTTCAGCGAACTCGGCAAGGGCGACGCTGCGCGGGTCGCGCCATTGTTCGGGCCATTCGCGCCAATCGAGGCTTTCTCCCAGGGTGGCGCGGGCTTCTTGGAGAGCTTCGAAGCGGCAATGATTTTCCAGTGCTTCGCCCGAGGCATGGCGGAAACTGCTGAAGTCTTCATGCAAGGGGTGTTCGCCGTGAATAAAGCCGTCGTACAACGCCTGCAAAATTCGGTGTTTGGCGTGCGCGGCCACGGGCCAGTCAATCAACGGCCGTTCTTCAAGCTGCTGCAGTTCGGCGGCGAGCCCGGTGGCGTCAATCGCCGTGCGCATCGCCCGCTCCCCGAGGATGGCGCCGGGCGCGGCGTAAAGACTGTTGAGAAATAAGCGACTGGAGGGCGAGTAAGGGCTGTAGCGCTGGGTGTCGCTGCCGAACATCGCGTGCAACGGACTGATCGCCAACGCTTCGGCGCCGCGTTCACCGGCCACCCGGGCGAGGTCTTCCAGTGCCTGGGTATCGCCGAAACCGCCATCGCCGGCACGCCGCAGTGAGTACAGCTGCACGCTCAGTCCCCAGGTGCGCGGGATCGGATTGTCCACGGCATCGCCGACGCTATAGCAGCGTTCAGGTGCCACGGCGAGGGTGAAGGATTGCCCATCGATGCTGACATGCTGGTAGCCGACCGGAATCAACCCCGGCAGCACCGCGTGTGCATCGAGCTTCAGGTAGATCCGCGAGCCGTCTTCGAGATGAACGTCGCAGGGCGTTTCGGGTTCAAAGTAGCGCGCCAGATCGAGACCGACACCGACGTCAACCGTCATCAGCGGCGGCAGGCGGTGGGTCTGCTGGGCGGCTTGCAGTTCCAGCAGGCTCGCGTCGATTTCCTGGGCGCTGCCGGCCGGATGCCCCAGGCCCGTGAGCACGGCGCGCAAGACTGACGGGCCGACTTTCTGCGGGCGGCCATTGGCGTCGATCCAATCGACGGCCAGGCCTGCGCGGCTGGCCAGTATTTCAAGTTGCGCATCGCTCATGGGCGCTCTCCATCCGGGGGTAGCAAAGGGGCTGCGGCGGTGAGGCTGACTAACGCACAATACGGGGCAAGTTTGCCCTGGCGTAACAGGCCGGCTGAATGGGGCGGGTGTTCGAACAGTAAGATGGTGTCGACCTCTGGGGTGTGGACCACCGGCGTGTCGCTGAGGTTCAGGTCAATGCGCAGCTCACTGCCATCGCCCAGCCGCCAGCGTGCGCTCACCGCACCGTGCCCCAACACATGGGCGCCCAGTGCCTGGGTACCAGGCAGGCGAGGGATGAGGTGCTGGTGGCGCAGCTGCAACAGGTGGCGATACACATCGTGAATGGCCGGCAGAGCGCTGGCGTTCAGCTTCGGTTGCGACGCTTCAAAGGTCTGGGGCGCATTTGGGTCGGGAATCTGCTCACGCTTGTGCGGATCGGCAAAGGCGCTGAACGCCGCGAACTCGTTGCGTCGACCTTCGCGCACCTGTTCTGCCAGTTCACCGTGGTGGCTGGTGAAAAAGAGGAACGGTGCCTGCGCTGCGAATTCGTCTCCCATGAACATCAGCGGGATCATCGGCGACAACAGCAGTAATGCGGTGGCGGCGTAAAGCGCATCAGGGTGGGTCAGTTGATGCAGCCGTTCGCCTAACGCACGGTTGCCGATCTGGTCATGGTTTTGCAGAAACAGCACAAAGGCAGTCGGCGGCAAATGACCACAGGGCTCACCTCGCGGCTTACCGTGGCGGTTGAGTTGGCCCTGAAACACAAAACCCTGGCTCAGGCAGCGAGCGAGTTGTTCGGTGGGCTGCTCGGCGTAATCGGCGTAGTAGGCGTCGGTTTCGCCGGTCAGCAACACGTGCAGGGCGTTGTGACCGTCATCGTTCCACTGCGCATCGAAACCCTGTTCCAGCAGGCTGGCTTCATTGTGTTCGTTTTCCACCATCAGCCACACATGGCGTGTGGGCCCGGTTTGCTGGCGAACACGTTGGGCCAGTTCTTCAAGGAAGTCCGGGCTTTCAATGGCGTGCACCGCGTCCAGGCGCAAACCGTCAAAGCGATACTCCAGTAGCCACATCAACGCGTTGTCGATGAAAAAGTCCCGCACCTCACGCTGCCGGAAGTCGATGGCCGCCCCCCACGGCGTGTGCTTGTCTTCGCGGAAAAAGCCCTTGGCGTAGTGGTGCAGGTAATTGCCATCCGGGCCGAAGTGGTTGTAAACCACGTCGAGAATCACCGCCAGGCCGAGGCCATGGGCGGTGTCAATCAGGTGTTTGAGTTGTTCGGGCGAACCGTAGGATGCCTGGGGTGCGTAAGGGAGGACGCCGTCGTAACCCCAATTGCGCTCACCGGGGAATTGCGCCAAGGGCATCAGTTCAATCGCCGTGATGCCGAGTTCGACGAGGCGCGAAAGATGTTGCTCGACGGCACTGAAACCGCCGAGCACACCGACGTGCAGCTCGTAGATGATCGCCTCGTTCCATGGCCGACCGTGCCAGGTGTTGTGTTGCCATTGATAAGCCAGCGGATCGACCACCACGCTGTGGCTGTCGATATCCCCGGCTTGCGCGCGGGAGGCCGGGTCCGGCACCTCCAGCTCGCCATCGATGTTGTAGCGGTAACGGGTCCCCGCCGGGCAGCGGGTCTTGATCACGAACCAGCCGTCAGCCTGAGGCAGCAACGGCAGGGATTGTCCATTTTCCAGTTCGACACTGACGTAAAACGCATCAGGCGCCCACAAGGCAAAACGCGTGTGCTCTGCGTCCAGCATGATTGCGCCGTGGGGCCAGGTCTCAAGGGTCCGTAACGGCATCGTTGAAAACCTCTTACTGTCGGCCCGATTTACCCAAAGCCTTAGCCACAAGCTGTTCGTAGAGTTCGGCGTAGGGTTCCACCGCCTTGCACCAGTTGAAAGGCGCGGCCATGGCCCGGCACCGCATGGCATGGAGCAGGTCGGGGAAGGCGAACACCTTGAACGCGCGGCTCAGGGCCTCCTGATAACTCTCGACCGTGGATTCATCGAAGAGGAAACCGGTCACGCCGTTTTCAATGGTGTCGGCCAGGCCGCCGGTGTTGCGTGCTACCGGCAACGAGCCGAAGCGCTGGGCGTACATCTGGCTCAGGCCGCAGGGTTCATAACGCGAGGGCATCAGCAGGAAATCGCTGCCGGCGAACATGCGCCGGGCGTCGGTTTCGTTGAAGCCGATGCGCACGCCGATCTGCCCTGGAAAACGCAGGGCCAGTTCACGCATGGCTTGTTCTTCCTCCGGCTCGCCACGGCCGATGATTGCAATCTGGCCTCCGGATTTGACGATGTATTCGGAGACCGCTTCGGTCAGGTCCAGGCCTTTCTGATAGACCAGACGCGAAACCACGGCAAACAAGGGACCTTCGGAATCAGCCAGGCCGAACAGCTCGCGTACATGCGCGGCGTTGACGGCTTTACCGTCCCAGTCACCGATGCTGAAAGGGCAGAACAGGTGCGAGTCCGTGGCCGCGTCCCAGCTTTCATCAATGCCATTGGGGATGCCACTCAGCAGGCCTTGCTGGGTCTTGGCGGCGAGAAAGCCGTCGAGGCCACAGCCGAAGGCCGGCGTAGTGATTTCCTGGGCATAGGTGGCGCTGACGGTGGTGATGTGGCTCGAATAGGCCATGCCGGCCTTGAGGAACGACATCTTGCCGTAGAACTCCATGCCTTCCTGTTGCAGGGCGTGCGCGGGAATCCCCAGCTCGGGGCACGAGCCGAGGCTGGTCACGCCCTGGTAGGCCAGGTTGTGGATGGTGAACAGGGTCGGGGTGCGCTGCCCACGCCAGTGCATGTAGGCAGGTGCCAGGCCCGCCGGCCAGTCATGGGCGTGCACCAGATCCGGGCACCAGTGAATTTGTGCGAGATTGGCGGCGATATCCGCAGCAGCGAGGCCCAGGCGGGCGAAACGAATGTGGTTGTCTGGCCAGTCGCGGCCATTGTTGGCGCCGTAAGGCGAACCTTCTCGCTCGTAGAGCTCAGGGCAGATCAACACATAGATGACCAGACCGTCCGGCATGTCCATGCGCCCGATCTTGCAGGCTGGCAGTGCGGCGTGCCCACCCAGTTCACCAATGATGTGGATCGGGTTTTCGCTGTGCAGCACTTGCGGGTAGCCGGGGATGAGGACCCGCACATCGTGCAGGTGCGACATGGCGCGTGGCAGTGCGGCGGAAACGTCGCCCAGACCGCCGGTCTTAACCAGATCGGCAATCTCGGAGGTGACAAACAACACTTTCTTTCTGTTCGGATTCTGACTGGCAGCCGGTGTCAGCGTCTTGGTGCCAGGGACGCTGATTGATTGCGCGCTCGGTGCATTCACGGCGCTCGATTCGCCGACCTGCTGCTGAGCACGTTCACCCTGAATATCTAAAGCCGCACTTGTCATATGAATCTCCCGTGGTGTTGATCTAATTCTTAGGTCTGGCACAAACGGTGTGGCCAAATCCTGCGGCCGGGCGCAAACGCGCACGCATCGGTAGCAAATGCTGCCCAATGCGGTGAAGCAGATGGGTGGAGGGGCCGTTGCAAGGAATGCACCAGTCGCGTTGGCCCTACCTTTACCCTGACCCATGGCCAAGACTGAAAGTTTCGAGTTTTTTACAACCAGATGACCGACCGGTTTTACCTCGCGAAAATGAGTCTAGGCCAGATCCTAGAGCGGGGCGGGTCATCTGGTGAAATTGTTCGACAATCAGTTTTCAGAGGGTAAAAGAACCGCGTGACGAAGGGGTGACCGCACCGACGAAGTGCAGGTTTATTTTTGGAGGTGGGTCAAAACAGGACTGGCAAGTCACAAAAGTGGGCGGGTTGGGCGGTGGGGTTGCACTGTTGCGGTGCGTTAGATTCAGTTTGTTGGGTGTGCTTGATGGCCCCTTCGCTGGCAAGTCGAATCGTCGCACCGCAGCTCCTACAGGGTTCGCGCATACCCTGTAGGAGCTGGCTTGCCAGCGAAGAATTTGACTCGGTCCTAAGTGAAAACCCGAATCGGTTTCCCCGCCGACCACGCTTGAATATCCTCGATCATCTGCGAAAAGAACGGCTGGTAGTTCTCCCGGCTCACATGCCCGACATGCGGCGTCGCCAACACATTCTCCAGGGTCCTGAACGGATGATGTTCAGGCAATGGCTCCACTTCAAACACATCCAGGGCCGCCCCGGCCAAGCGATTCTTCTGCAACGCCTTGACCAGCGCCGCCTCATCCACAATCGGCCCACGGGCGGTATTGACCAGCAGCGCCGTGGGTTTCATCCAGTCCAGCGCCTGGGCGTCGACCAGGCCACGGCTGCGCTCACTGAGCACAAGATGCACCGACAGCACGTCGGCCTGTTCAAACAATTCCTGCTTGCTGACATAGGTCACGCCGACTTCGGCAGCCGCGTCGCTGGTCAGGTTTTCGCTCCAGGCAATCACCCGCATGCCGAACACTTGCCCGAATTGCGCAACGCGCTTGCCGATGCTGCCCAACCCGAGGATCGCCAGGGTTTTGCCGTGTAAATCCCCGCCGAGTCCTTGCTGCCATAGACCGGCGCGCAAGGCGTTGGCTTCGGCCACGAGGTTGCGGGTGGCGGCCATGATCAGCGCCCAGGTCAGTTCCGGCGCGGCGTGTTTGTAGCTGTCGGTGCCGCAGACTTGAATGCCCAAAGTAGCGGCCGCTTTGAAGTCCAGCGCAGCGTTGCGCATGCCGCCGGTGACCAGCAGCTTGAGTTTTGGCAACCGGCGCAACAGGTCCTCATCGAACCAGGTGCGTTCGCGCATCACGCAGATCACCTCATAGGAGCCCAGACGCTCGGCCAGGGTTTCGTTGTCGGCCGGGTAGTCGTGAACAAAACTGACCTCGCCAACGCTGTCCAGCACTGACCAGTCCACCACGTCGCGCGCGACATCCTGCCAGTCATCGATTACCGCAATCTGCACCGCCATCAGCGTTACCTCATCAATGAACCGGGTTGGTTTTGTTCAGCCAGTCAAGCAAGGCCTTGTGGAATTGCGCCGGTTCTTCCATCTGCGGCGCATGGCCCATGCCGGGGAATTCGACCAGGGTCGACTGCGGAATCAGTTGGGCCACTTGCTTGCCGAGCACGTCGTAATGACCGAGCTTCGCCTTGACCTCGGGCGAGGCAATGTCACTGCCGATCGCCGTGGTATCAGACGTTCCGATCAGCAACAGCGTCGGCATCTTCAGGTCTTTGAATTCGTAGTACACCGGTTGGGTGAAAATCATGTCGTAAATAAGCGCCGAGTTCCACGCGACTTGCGTATGCCCCGGGCCTTTGTTCAGGCCTGCGAGCATGTCGACCCAACGCTCGAATTCCGGCTTCCAGCGGCCACCGTAATAGGTGTTGCGTTCATAGGTGCGGATGCCATCGGCGCTGAGCTTCAGTTCGCGCTCGTACCATTGATCGACGGTGCGGTAGGGCACGCCGAGGGCTTTCCAGTCTTCCAGGCCAATGGGATTGACCAGCGCCAGTTGTTCGACTTGCTCGGGGTATTGCAACGCGTACCGGGTGGCGAGCATGCCGCCGGTGGAGTGACCGAGGAGGCTGGCTTTCTGGATGCCCAAGGCTTTGAGCAGCTGCTGGGTGTTGGTCGCCAGTTGCTGGAAGCTGTACTGATAGTGGTCGGGTTTGCTGGAGGTGCAGAAACCGATCTGGTCCGGGGCGATGACCCGGTAGCCGGCTTCGCTGAGGGCTTTGATCGAACTGTCCCAGGTCGCGCCGCAGAAGTTTTTGCCATGCATCAGCACGACACTGCGACCGTTGGCCTTGCCATGGGCGGCGACGTCCATGTAACCCATTTGCAAGGATTTGCCCTGGGACTCAAAGGCAAAGTGCTTGACGGTGTAGGGGTATTCGAAGCCCTGCAGTTCAGGGCCATATTCCGGCCCTTCGGCGTGGGCGAGGACGGGCAGCGCGGCGGACAGTAACAGGCTGGGCAGCCATCGGGAGAGGGCAAGGGGCATGGGTGAACTCCATAGGAAACCGGCCGATGCTGGATCGGCCTGATTAGGGCGAGATTAAACACAGGCAATCGCCGTGCTTGATCGTTCAACCCATCCAGCCCAGCGTGGCCAATGCCAGCACGCCGTAACGGGCGGCCTTGGCCAAAGTCACGATTAACAAGAATCGCCCCAAGGGTTCGCGCATGACGCCGGCCACCAGCGTCAGCGGGTCACCGATGACTGGCACCCAACTCAGTAGTAAAGACCAATGGCCGTAGCGCTGATAATGCTTTCGCGCTTTTTCCAGATGACTTGGGCTGACCGGGAACCAGCGCCGCTCCCGAAACCGTTCGATACCGCGTCCCAGCCACCAGTTCACCAACGAACCGAGCACGTTGCCCAGCGTGGCGACGGCCAATAGCGACCAGACCCAGTATTTGTCGCTGAGCAACAACCCCACCAGCACCGCTTCGGACTGCAACGGCAGCAGCGTCGCCGCACCGAACGCGGCGAAAAACAGCCCGAAGTAAGCACCTGACATCAATGGGCGGGGTAGTCCGCCACCACGACATCAGTGCCGTCCTTTTTCAGGCCGATCACTTGGTAGGCATCGCTCATGCCGTCCATTTCCATCCCGGGGGAGCCCATGGGCATGCCCGGCGCGGCAACGCCCAGCAGGTCGTCACGTTTGCTCAGGGCCAGCACCTGGTCTGCCGGGACATGGCCTTCGACAAACTTGCCGTTGATCAGAGCGGTATGGCACGAAGCCAGACGCGGCGGCACACCGTGTTGTTGCTTGAATTCGCTCATGTTGGTTTCGACATGGTCTTCAACCTTGAAGCCGTTGGCTTCAAGGTGGCTGATCCATTTTTTGCAGCAGCCGCAGTTGGCGTCGCGGTGGACTTCGATGGGGATCAGGTCGGCGGCCTGGGCCAGGGAGGAAATGAGAAGGGCGCTCAGGGCGGCCAGACGCAGGTGGGTTCGCATGGGGGATGTCGACTCGGGTGGCGGTCAAAAACGGGCATTTTGACCAGTTTAGCCAACAAAAAGCGGCGAGATTGTTTCGAAGTGATACATAAGCAATGCGGACCCATGTGGGAGCGAGCCTGCATCGCGATGGGGGGGTGTCAGTCGCCAGTATCGTTAAATGACACGCCGCCATCGCGAGCAGGCTCGCTCCCACAAGGTCAGGTCCCACCGGGTCAGGTATTCACTGAACCTTGAACGGCTGTTGCTAGCGGTCGAGCAACTTCATGACTTCCTCGGGGTAGCGCAAGCCTGCGGTGGCATTCGCCGGGAATATCGCTTCCAGCGCTTGCAACTCGTCGTGGCTGAGTTTTACCTCCAGTGCGGCGATGTTCTCTTCAAGGTATTTGCGTTGTTTGGTCCCTGGAATCGGGATCAGGTAGTCACCTTGCGCCAGCACCCAGGCCAACGCCAACTGGCCCGCTGTCACACCCTTGTCCGCCGCTAATGCCTGTACCTGCTGCACCAGCAGCAGATTCTTCGCAAAGTTTTCCCCTTGAAAACGCGGGCTGAAACGACGGTAATCATCCGCCGCAAAGTCATCCGGGCTTTTCAGTGCGCCCGTCAGAAAGCCGCGCCCCAATGGGCTGTAGGGCACAAACGCCACGCCCAGTCGCTGGCACGCGGCGAGGCAGCCGTTCTCCTCCTGATCGCGGCTCCACAACGAATACTCACTTTGCAGCGCACTGATGGGATGCACTTTATGCGCCCGCTCCAGCGTGGCGGCCGACGCCTCGCTCAAGCCCAGGTAGCGCACCTTGCCGGCCTTGACCAACTCGGCCATGGCGCCGACGGTTTCTTCGATGGCCACCTGCGGATCGATGCGGTGCTGGTAATACAAGTCGAGGGTTTCCACGTTGAGGCGTTTGAGTGTGCCGTCGATGGATTCGCGAATGTATTCCGGTCGGCCATTCACACCCCGTGCGGTAGGGTTGGACGAGTCACGGACAATGCCGAACTTGCTTGCCAGAAACACCTGGTCGCGTTTACCGGCAATGGCGTTGCCGATCAATTCTTCGTTGGTGTGAGGGCCGTACATGTCCGCGGTGTCGAGCAGGTTGATCCCGAGTTCGAGCGCGCGATGCAAGGTGGCGGTGGCCTCACGGGTGTTCACGCCCGTGGTATAGAAATCGGTCATGCCCATGCAGCCCAGGCCGATGGCGGATACCTGCGGGCCGTTTTTGCCCAATTGACGTGTTTGCATGAAATCAACTCCCTGTGGTGTGAAAGCACAGTGTTGCTCTTGGTAAAAACAAGATAAACCGGCTAAAACTGCTATCACTGTTCGTTTTTTCTAAATAATCATCAGAGACGCCTTCGCAATGGACCGTTTCAACGCCATGCGCGTGTTTGCCCGAATCGTCGAACTCGGCGGGTTTGCCAAAGCGGCAGACAGCCTGCAATTACCCCGAGCGTCGGTCACCACGCTGATCAAGCAGCTTGAAGCGCACCTCGGGGTGCAACTGCTGCAACGCACCACGCGACAGCTCAGCCTGACCCTCGACGGCGCAGCCTATTACCCCCGTTGTGTGCGGTTACTGGCAGATCTGGAGGAGACCGAAGCGGTGTTTTCCGCCGCGCGACATAACCCCAAAGGCCTGCTGCGCGTGGACATGCCGGCAGGGGTCGGGCGTTTGATCGTGATTCCGGCGCTGCCAGAATTCACCCGCCGTTATCCTTTGATCGATTTGGAAATCGGCTTGAACGACCGCCCCGTCGATCTGATTCGCGAAGGGGTCGACTGTGTGCTGCGCGGTGGCTTGGCGCTGGATGATTCATTGGTGGCACGGCCATTGGTCAGGCTGGATCAGGTCACGTGTGCCAGCCCTGACTACTTGCAACGCCACGGAACGCCTGAGTGCCTGGCTGACCTTGCGGGGCACCGGATGGTGGAATATTTCTCCGGCAGTACCGGTAAGCGTTACGGGCTCGAATTCATGGTCAATGACGAGGTTCAACTCATGGATTTGCCCAAACAGGTCGCGGTCAACAGCGCCGATGGTTACCTGGCGGCCTGTGAGGCGGGGTATGGACTGATTCAGACCCCGTACTACCACGTTGCCCGCCAGTTCGAAGAAGGCCGTCTGTGTGAAGTGCTCGCCAAGGTGCCGCCACCGGTAATGCCGCTGACGGCGCTTTATCCACCTCACCGCCAGTTGTCCCGGCGGGTGAGGGTGTTTGTCGATTGGTTGGTGGAGCTTTGCGCGCAGCCGGGACTTAACGTTTACAGAAAGGATTCAAGCGGCTGAACACGCGCTGTCCAGTGCCCTGACATTGCGCTGCAAGTCCTCGTGCAACTGTTGCATGTCAGGGCAATGCAGGTTGAGGTGGCGCGGCTGCGCCCCACGATGAAACAGGGCGAACCATCCATGGTGGCTGGGCACGGGCATCAATCCGGTGAAGGTGAAACCGCGCATCGTCAAACGGTGCAGGTCTTCGGCAAAGTGCCGTGACAACGCGAGTTTGACTGAGATAAGCCAATGGCCGGGCAACCCCGAGAGCTGGTCCATCAGCCTGTCGCTCAAGCGGTGAATGGCGATGGCATAGCGCTGATGGTGTTGCCTGATGTGCAACGGTATCGAGTCGGGCGATGTCGTGACCCGAGAAGTCCCGAACACAGCGCTCAAACGCTGCATCAACCTGCGGCAACTCTCGGGCCACGGAATGTCAGGCAGTGCGCGCAAGTTCCCTTGGGCCACATAACAACCGATCACGATGGATTCCGGTAGCGACTCGGCGAAAGGCGACGGTACGTAATCGGGGAGTAATCCGGTGCTGTGGAAGCCAATGCTTTGCGCCATGCGTTGCGTGTAGGGATGGTGGGTGACCTGTTTGATCAAGACACTGCTGAACCCCAGCAAACCCGCCTGCATCAGTAATTCCCGACTCAGGTTCGTCGCGATATTTTGCCTTTGTGCGGCGGGATGGACCACGCAGAGGGCCAGTTCCGTGGTATCCGTCAGTGTGTCGTTGCATAACGCGGCATGCCCCAGAACCCGTTGGCCGTCTACTGCCAGCATCGAGGTCCAGCGGCCATCGGCATTGTGCTGGCTGATCATGTTCGGCAGATAAACATCCGGTTGAACGTAATGATCCCCATAGACCACGCGAAACAACTGGCTCACGTCGTGTGCATCACTGGGTTGGTAGCGACGATAAACAAGGTCCGACATCACGCACGCTCCGTTGAAGGTGTGTCATACACACGCAAGTCCAGGACGCGCATCTGCTTGCCGGATCGCGGGTGAAGTTGCAAATCGGTGACCGCGCAGGACAACACGCGCAACACCAGCAGCCCCTCCCGATTCAGTTGCCCAATGCCGGGATAGTGCATGGCCAGCGCTTCATGCAACGCGCTGCAGACGGGGGCGGTGGCGGTTGATGGCGTGTCAGGCACCCACTTCACAGTCACGATGTCTTTGTGTCCCTCTTGCTCGATCAACAACTGCCATTGATCGCTGTGAGCGATGCGCTGCACGATCAGCAGGATTTCATCGACCAGCAACGACAGCGAACCCACTCGGACCCGCTGGCTGTGGGCGCTGCGTCCCTTGAGTGCGAATTTGCGTTTGGGCGCTGTACCCGGCTCACGCCAGCAAGCGCGGTCGCCCACCGGATAACGCAGCAGTGGCATGAGCCGGCGAGTCAGGTTGGTGACCACCAGCAAACCGGTGCGATCACAGTCTTCTATGACTTCCCCGGTGAGTTCATCGACAATTTCCAGCAAGATGTGTGGTTCAAACACCCGGTGCTCACCCATGGCGCAATCACGACTGCTGGCGCCGATCAGGCCGGCATCGACACTGGCGTAGCCGATGGAGGCAATGCGCACATTGGGCAATACCGACTTGAGAATGGCTATTTGTGCGGGGAAAAGGCTTTCGCCGCCGTACAGCAATGTTTCAACCTCCAATAGCACGCGCTGATGCTGGTGCAGGTAGGCGGCGAACCGCAACAACTGCGCCGGTACGCCGACCAGCACGTTGATCCGATGCTGATCCACCGCATCGGCCAACACATCCATGTCGACACTGCCTGTGAACGGGAACTCACAGATGGACTTTTTGACGTGCGCCAGTGAGTCATGGATGAACACAAAGCTGGCGTAAAGATCGCCGGAAAAAAACAGATTGGCGACCCGGTCACCGTCCTCCAATTGAGCAGTAACACTGTCGCCGAAAGTGCTCACCAGTGTGAGCCATTCATTGGACGTATAAACACTCAGTTTGCCGTGGCTGGTCGATCCGCCGGTTTTAAATACTAGCCCGTTATCGACTTGCCCGGTCAGCACCGGCCAATAATTCAAGTCGTTACTGTCTGTCCAATAATCAATCGCGTTGGTCAGCGGTAGATCTTTTAAAGTAATGCCTTGTGCTGGTAAGTGTTGCAGTTGTTTACTGTAGAAGTTTGAGTGTTGCCTTATATAAGGCACGAGTTGTTCAAGCGAATAAATTGAATTCACTGGGTTCTCTTTTTTATCAGGCGTTTGGGCGGTTAAAAACAAGCTGTTGCAAACAAAGGGTCTATTTATATCGGTTATCAATGACCAATGGGGTTTTACCGCTGTGTGGATTTCTTGTGAACGCTGATTCAGCGCACACGTGGATTTCCACCGTTAAAAAGCCATCGTTCACCGCGTGCGCCAGTGCTTCATCAGTCAATAGGGATTGGTGGACGTCGCCAGTGTTTGAATTGACTAAAACGCGCAGCCGCTCCATGCCATCCGGCGCATGCTCCAGGACCATTTGAATCGGCCTGCCGACACTGTCTTGCAGAGCCGCCGGTGAAATGAATTGTGTACCGACCCGCAGCAGCTTGCCGTGGCGTTGCAGCAACTCGAATCGCGGCGAGTCGAGTCCACAAGGGCAGGGGCCGGGTACCCATCGACCGGTGTCGCCAACGTCATACCGGCGCACGTCCTGGCCTTGGCGTGCCCGGGACGTGAACAGCAAACGACCGACCTCATCGGCCTGAACCGGCACATCCTGTTCCATGTGCACGATTTCCAGATGCTGGGTATCGCACATCAAATGAAACACCCCATTGGCCGTCGCCGTGCAGGCATGCCCAAGAGGGCCGGCGTCTACCGAGCCATAGATCGCCGAGCGAATCTGCAATACGCCACAGCTTTCCATCAGGCTCAGGCTGGCCTGTGCCGGATGTTCGCCGCCGAGGAACACCTTGTGGATGCCGCCATAAGTGCGAAGACGCTCTTGCTCGTTGAAGAACAGGCGGTGCAAGGTACTCGGCATGCCGATCAACACAGTGACGCGGTGGTCGGCGATCATTTGCGCTATTTCGCTGAAGTCGTCATTCGGCGGTGCCCCCATCGGGAAATGGGTCATTCCCATCTGCTCAAGTACCTTGGTAAAACTGGAAAAGCCGCCGTACAAGCTGCCGCCGTAAAACAGGTTCATCACCCGGTCTGTCGCAGGGTCGAGGCCGGCGGCGAACAGGCCGTCGGCCGCCGCGCGCATCTGCCGCTGGAAGTCGCGATAGCTGAACCCCGCCAGCGCCGGCGTGCCGCTGCTTCCACCCGAACGAAAATACAGCTGTGCCGCGGCCCTGATGGGCTGGGTCATGAACGCGTTTTTATCCATGACCGGCGCTTGGTGTGTATCAGGTGCAGCGGGTAGCGCGTCGAGTGTTGCCCGGCCAGTCACCGCATTCGGTGGCAAACTCACCGAGAGGCGGCGACTCAGGCGCGCCAACGCGTAGACACCGTCATGCGGCTCACCGGCGTAGCCGTCATGAATAGACCCGCAGGGCGCAATGCGCGTGACCCCCGCGTTGACCAGCGTGCGCACCAACAGCGGCGTTTGTGTAGCCGAACAGATCAACGCGCAGCTTTGCAGCACGTTACGCCACGGCAGTAGTGTCTGGGCGATCAAGTGCTGCGGTACGGGTTTGAGCAACAGCGTACGAAACAGCGGAGACGGTGACAGCGCTTGATGGTGTTCCCAGATAATTCGCCATCCGGCGCCGGTCCAGACCTGGCCGAGCTGGTTCGCAAAGCAATGTTCCAGTCGCGCCATGGCGCTGCGGGTGGTGATTTCCGACGCTTCCTGATCGTTCGGAACCAGTGCCGGCCAGTGGTTGGCGCGGCGTTTGAACGACTCGGCCAGTCGCTCCCCCAAGTCCTGTAAAACCGCCGGATCGTCACTGTCGACCAGCAACCATTGTGGGCTGGAGCAGGCTTGTTGATCCAGACTGCAGACCTCATCCACCAATGCATCCAGCGTTGACGCAGTGGCCGCATCCGGCGACAGGTAAGCGAAACTGATTCTGTGGCCCCAATCGATCCAGCGACACCCGGCCGGGATGTGCTGACGAACGGCTTTAAGCGCCTGTTCGCCGCCCCAGGCCGATACGCCATCGGCGTGAGCGCAAAGTTGAGGGATCTGTGCCGTGCTGACAGGCAGCACCGCAATGAAATCAGCCAGCGTCTCGCTGGTGTCGCACTGCACCAGGGCTGCGAGTAATCGCGCGGTCAATCCTTCATCGCTGGAGCTGGGGCGAAGCCAGTTGACGTTGCCGGCCAACAGGCTTTCAACGACCGCGCAGAACGCCAGCAGCGGTGCATTGCCTGGCGTCACATGCACCACCAGTCCCAGCGGATGCCAACTTTCAAAGCGCGCTTGCTGGTAATCGATGCGCCGTAGCGAGCGGGGTTGCACACCCAGTTCTCGCTCAAGCTTGGTGCTGAGGGTGCTGCGCTGGCAAAAGTCGATAAGCCCCTGGCGTTGTTCATCGTCGAGGGGTAGATCGAATCTGTTTGCCTGCAATTGCACAGCAAATTGCACGGCGGTTTCGATCACGGTATCGCTGTCGATCGGCGCATTCAGCAGCCTGGGAAGTTGTTGGTGCAGCCCTTCAAGGGTTGTCTCAAGGTTGACATCGTCGTGCAGTTGGCCATTGATCAAGTACATGTCATGCCCCTCCAATCAGTTCGGACGCGGCCATCGCGCAGCTTCGGCTGGCAGTGGTTCCGGCGCGTCCATGCAGTTCAAACCAGTCGGTTGCCAGGCCGCACCCGCAGGTTGCGCCGGGGTGCAGCGTCGCCAGATCCCCCATCACCACGGCATGCGCCGGGCTTGAAGAAATGTAGGGAGAGACGAACTCCAGCAAGCCACGCTGACCGTAGGGCTGGACACTGAAATTGGCGGGATTGCGCACGAAAACCTTCGAATAAATCGGCACATGGAAGTGCTGGTGAGCACACTGGATGTAAGGCACGGCGTGCTCCACGGCACCATAGCCATCCCGGCAGCGGGACAGTGCGATACCCAATTGACGGTTGATGCGTTGATACAACTGCGACAGAGGAATCTCCTGTGCCGCCTGGGTTTTCCAGCCGCCTCCGAGAAACACCAATGACTTGGCCGGCAGCTTGAGGTCCGCCAGGCCCGTGTCGTCCATGTGCTGCAACGCCTGGGACAGGAACGCTGGAAAGCCGAGAATGCGCACGGGCAAACCTTCTTCGGCGAATTCCTGCAAGGCGCGGACAACCCCGAACAGGTCGAATGCGTGCCCTCTGCCGGTCAGGCGCAATCCGTAGGCGACTCGGTTGACCGGCGCATAGCTACACAGAAACTGATCGGTGTAGGCGGTCCCCAGGCTAATGGCCGCTTCGGGTTCATAGCTCAGCAGCAAGTAGTTGCAGGGGCTGTTGGGGGTGTCCCAGCCGTAGTGCCGGAAAATGTGGCTGACCATGCCTTGGGCGGCGGCCATGCTGCGTGCGTCATAGCGCATGCGACTTTTCTGGCCGCTGGTGCCGGACGATGTCAGCTCCAGCGCGCCTTCGCCCGAAGGACCCGTCAATAAACGGCGTTTGAAATAGTGGGCAAAAATCGGCGGCAGTCTTGACCAGTCATCCATCGATTCAAGCGCCTTGGCATCAAGCCCATTGGCGTGCAGCCAGCGTTCATAGCCCGGTGTGTGCTGAAAATGGAACAGGCTGATTTCGCGCATGGCCTGATCGAACAGGCTGTCGGGCACCGAATCCGGGCAATAGGGTTTCGCTAACGCGCACAGCGCATCAGTGTGGGGTAAGTGGATCATCAAACGACCTCTGGTCAGGGATCAGACGGCAAGCGCGACAGGTTGGCGTCGCAGAAAAAATCGCAAGGGAAGCAGGCACACGAGCCCTGCGATACCCGCCATCAGGGAGAAGGATTCATGGCTGTTGCCAGCGCCGGCTGCCGCGAGAATCGAGCCGCCGCCCCCCATGACAACGATCGAGATCATGCCGATCATGGCCGAGACCAGCCCCTTGCTGTCATCGCTTGAAAACAACGCAAGGCGATACAGCGCGGCATTGCTCATGCCAAGGCCGACGGCGTAAAGCCCAAGGCAACCGATCAGCAAAGGTGTCGAAACGCCGCAGACACTGAGGGTGACCAAAGCAATGAGCCCACCGCATAACGGCCAGAGCGCGTATCGAATCAGTTGTGGCAGTTCAGTGTTGGCGATCAATCGGTTGAGTATCAGATTGCCAACAATCACGCAGGCAAATACCGGGATTTGCCACAGGCCGTATTCAAGCGAAGAGCCCCCCAGGTTTTGCATCAACAACAGCGGCGCCAGCCCGATCCAGGCAATCAATGGCAGGCTCATCACACCCAGCGCGACAGTGGCGCTCAGGAATCGCGCATTGGTGAGCAACGCGGTGTAACGGCGCACGGTGCCACGCCATTCAAACGGCACAGCCATCAGGCGCTGACCGTCGTGGCGCAACGTACCCACGGTTTCCGGCATGAATACGTAAAGTGCTGACCAGACTCCCATGCCGCCGATACCCAGCAGTAAAAACAGTTCCCGCCAGCTCAGCCACTCCAGCAGCAGGCTGCCAAGCAATGGCCCGAGAAGGGGAGAAAGCAGTGCAACGTTTCCCAGCAGCGCCATGATTTTTACCGCGTCCGCTTCACAAAACACTTCTTGCAAGGCCGGGTAACTGACGGCAATCACAAACCCCAGCCCCATGCCCTGAATCAGACGTAGTCCGTTGAACGTATAAATGCTTTGCACACTGAACGCCGCGCTACAGGCCACCGTGAATACCGCACAACCAATGAGTAACATCTTGCGGCGGCCCAAGTGATCGGAGAGCGGGCCGATAAGCCATTGTAAAAGTACGCCCCCTGCCAAATACAGATTGAAGGCAAAAGGAACATGCTGCGCACTGGCATTCAGTTCATGAGTGACGGTCAACATCGCCGGCATGATCATGTCACTGGCCATATAAGTCAGTAGTTCGAATAATGTTATTGCGAGGCAAAAGCCAAGCAAATGATGCGGGCTTATGTTGATTAAAGGCTTGTCCATGACATCCCTGCATTTTGCGCGAAGTTAAGTAGCGATATTGTTGTGGCGTGGCAAGAGTATTCATCAAAGAGCTATAGCTCCATTGAACGATTGAGACTCAAAGCTTCAATAATTTTCGCTATGTTTCGAAGTGCGGCGGCAGGAATGGAAGAAGTAACTGAGCCGGTACGAAAATGCCCGCGGCAGGGCGGGCATTTGTTCAGGGGGGATGGATCTTCTAACGCGTGAACGTTACGAGCGCCAGCAGGGGAGTCAGCGGTGTGATTCGACGAAACCTTTCAAAATCCTCATGGTTAGCGCCGTCATGAAGCCAAATCTCTTCATCGGCTGTAACATGAGAGCCCGTTTGCAGCGCGCTATCCCCCGTAGAAAGGTAGGGGGGGCATGCATTCGGATACAAAGCGGATACTTTTTCAGGTTCAGGAACTCGCAATGACTCAATCGCAACGTTTGAAATACTCGATTCTGATCTCCCTGGTCGTGCTGGGGATCATGTTCGGCCTTTCGTATCTGCAAAACGAAGGTGTCATCAGCGAGAAACTGTTTCAGTACATCGCCATCGGTGTGGCGGTGATCGTAGTGGTGATCAACGGCATGATGCGTCGCAAGGTCAAGCCTTGAGCGACGCCCCTTGAGCTGACGGCTCGCGATGGAGCATGGCTACAGCGTGCGGATGCAGGCTGTAGCTTTTGTCTGGATTGAGCATGATCACGCCTTCGCTGCACAATCGTTTCAACACTTCCCGCACACTGAGAAAGGACAGGGGTATATCCAGGTCCAGCAACTGGCTGTGCACACCGCGCACGCCAAGGCTGCGTTCGCTTTCGGCGGCGGCCAGCAAGGCGTCAATGACTTTCAGGCGAACCAGACTGGTTCGCAGGCCAAAGCTTTTGAGCAGCAATCGGATGCGCTCATTGCCATTGCGCTCGACGCGCTGATCGAAAATGGCGGAGCCCATGGCAGGGCCCGTTGGCGCGTTGCTACCGTCCGTTGGCAGTTGCGAGTTGTACATGCAAAAACTCCTTTTCCGAGCCAGCCAGAAAATGTGATGGGTGCTCTCCATCATTAGACGGACGAGCGCGGCAAATAGTGAAGGCCTGAATGTAGAAAATTTGTCGACGCCATGTGAGCAGCATGTCATGAAGGCCATCTGGAGTGTCTTTGCAGGCCTAAATTTTTGACTTTTGTTTCGTTTCAGAGAGACGGCAGGGTGTTTGTCTTTTCGATCAGGAGCGAGCGTGATTATTTCCAGGCAGTTAACCAGGTTAAGCCTTGCAGCGTTTTTAGTGGGGTTGAGTCTTGCGGCAAACGCGCGCAGTCAGCCAGAACAGGCGAGCGCTGATGTTCGCCGCACCAGTTTTGGCGTGCCACACATTCGTGCCGACAACGAGCGAGGGCTCGGTTATGGCATCGGGTACGTTTACGCTCAGGACAACCTGTGTTTGCTGGCCAATGAAATTGTCACTGTCAATGGTGAGCGTTCACGGTATTTCGGCCCGGAGCAGATGACGGTCGAGGAGCGCGAAAATCTGGTCAGCGACCTGTTTTTCACCTGGTTGAATACCCCTGAAGCCGTCGCCGGTTTCTGGCAGGCGCAAACGCCTGAAATACAGCAACTCATGGAAGGTTATGCAGCCGGCTACAACCGTTCGCTGGCGGAACGTCATGCACGGGGCTTGCCGGCACAGTGTCAGGGGTCGTGGGTGCGCGAGATTAGCGCCCAGGACCTGGTCAAGTTGACCCGGCGTCTGCTGGTCGAAGGTGGGGTAGGGCAGTTTGCCGAAGCGCTGGCCGGTGCCACGCCACCCAACGCTGTCACGCAGGTGATCGGTGAACCATCGTCCTTCCAGGTGGCCGCGTCGCGCCTGCAACGGTTTGCGCTGGATCGCGGCAGTAACGCCGTGGCCATCGGCAGCGAACGATCGTTCAATGGTCGCGGGATGTTGCTGGCCAATCCGCATTTCCCCTGGGTTGGCGGGATGCGCTTCTATCAGATGCATCTGACGATTCCCGGCAAGCTGGATGTGATGGGCGCGGCGCTGCCGGGTTTGCCGATGATCAACATCGGCTTCAACCAGCACCTGGCCTGGACCCACACCGTGGATTCGTCCAAACACTTCACGCTGTATCGATTGCAGCTTGATCCCAAGGATTCGACCCGCTACCTGCTCGACGGCCAGTCCTTGCCAATGCACAAACAAAACCTGACGGTGAAGGTGAAGCAAGCCGATGGTCGGACCACTCAGGTTGAGCATGTGGTGTACAGCTCGCAATTTGGCCCGATTGTGCAATGGCCGGGAAAACTGGATTGGGACCAACAGTTCGCCTACAGCCTGCGCGATGCGAACCTGGGTAACGACCGGGTCTTGCAGCAGTGGTATGCGATGAACCAGGCGACCAGCCTCAAGGATTTACAGGCTTCGGTGCACACCCTCCAAGGTATCCCGTGGGTCAACACCCTGGCCGTGGATGATCAGGGGCAAACGCTGTACATGAATCTGTCGGTGGTGCCCAACGTCAGCGCCGAGAAACTGGCGAAGTGCAGTGATCCACAAGCCGGCTTCCAGATGATCCTGCTCGACGGCTCCAACAGTGTGTGTGCCTGGGACATCGACCCGCAGGCGGCGCAAAAAGGTATTTTTGCCGCCGACAAGCTGCCGCAGTTGTCACGCAAGGATTTTGTGCAGCACTCCAATGATTCGGCCTGGATGGCTAACCCGGCGCAACCGCTCACCGGGTTTTCGCCGCTGATCAGCCAGGAGGGCCAGCCGCTGGGTTTGCGCTCGCGTTTTGCACTGGATCGATTGAGCACGCTGAGCAAGGCCGGGCCTTTGACGGCGGCGGATTTGCAGCGGATGGTGATGGACGATCAGGTGTATCTGGCCGCTCAGGTCATGCCCGATTTGCTGCAGTTCTGTGCCGGTGACCTGGGGGTCGATGCCGTGGCGCTGAAACCTTTGTGTACCAGCTTCAATGTGTGGGACCGCCGGGCGAATCTGGACAGCGGACTGGGGTTTGTGCACTTTCAGAATGTCATGGAACCGTTGCAACAAATTCCCGATATCTGGCGTGTGGCGTTTGATCCCAACGATCCGCAAAACACCCCGCGTGGTCTGGCCATTGAACGCGCGGATGTCGCCAAGACCCTTCTCGATGCCATGCTCGCTTCGCTAGAGCAAGTGAACGCCCAGGGTTTGAAACCTGACGCGCGCTGGGGTGATATTCAGGTGGTCAGCAGCGGTGGCCAGCAAACACCGATTCATGGCGGGCCGGGCACGTTGGGCGTGTACAACGCCATTCAAAGCGTACCCAGAACAGATGGCAAACGTGAAGTGGTCAGTGGCACCAGCTATTTGCAGGTAGTGACCTTTGATGACGAGGGGCCGCAAGCTCAGGGTTTACTCGCGTTTTCGTTATCCAGCGATCCGGATTCGAAGTATTCGCGGGACCAGACACAGGCTTTTTCGAACAAGCAACTGAGCGTGCTGCCCTTTACTGAGCAGCAGATCACGTCAGATCCGCAGTACCAAGTGCAGACGATTCACGAGCAGGATGAAAAAGCCGGGAAGGTAGTTGCGCATTAACAGCGAAGACACCTGGACCCGACATGAAGGTCGCACCCCGCCAGGGTGGCGGCCTTCAGCTTTTAGGCGTTTGGGTCGGAATTGAATTGAGGACCGGACTACCGTCTTTGTTGCGGGTCAGGTAAACCGGCAGCACCTTGGGCAGGGAAGCCACCAGGCTGTTGAGTTCCTTGATGTTGTAGATACCGCCGAGGCGGATCTGGCCGGTGCTGTGATCGGCCACCATCACCGGTTTGCTCAGGTAACGATTGATCAACGGCAAGGCATCGGTCAGTGACAGGTTATCGAGCACCAGTTTGCCACTGCGCCAGGCCAGCGAATTGTCGTTGGCATAGGTCTGACTGATTTGTGGTGTGAAGTCGCCGTGCTTGAAGCGCGCTTGCATGGCGGGGCCGAGACGTAAGCCATCGCCGGGAAGGTCGTCATTGCTGGTGACCAGCACAGAGCCTTCGATCAGGTTCACACGGACCTGATCTTCGTACATCCAGACATTGAATTGGGTCCCGGTGACGCGAATCCTGCCGTCTGCGGCCCGGACGATAAAAGGGTGAGTCGTGTCATGGCTGACATTGAAGAACGCTTCGCCTTTTTTCAGCGTCACCCGACGCTGATCCTTGTAGTTGCTGAATGTCAGCTCACTGCCAAGGTTCAGTTCTACCTGGCTGCCGTCGCTCAGGGTGACCTGACGGACAGTGTCACTCGCTTCAAAGTGCTGGTACGAATTCGGCAGCCAGCCCATGTTCCAGCCGCTCAAAGCCGCGAGCGGCAATGCCACTGCGCAAACGGCGGCGGCAATGCCGAGACTGCGCCAGGATTTGGCCGGTTTGAAACGCGCAACGGGTTCGACCGCTTCGGGACGCGGCAAGTCCCCCGCGACCTCCCAAATTTCCAGCATGGCTTCATATTCGAATGCATGCAGCGGATGAGCGTCACGCCATTGTTCGAAGGCTACCCGTTCTTCGGTGGTGCAATCGACAGCATGCAGACGCATGCACCAATGCGCTGCGGCATCGGTGATCGCGTCATATTCGTCTGGCGATAGAGAATTGTCGGTCATTGACTCATCCTGATTTCCGGCATTCTAACCTTGCGGGGAAGTCTGCGAGAACAGCCGTCATGGCAATTAACCATCAATTGCACGTTATTTTTTTGGTCAGGGGGTATTGACGTGCAGTTGGCGTCCCAGATGACCGATCAGCCAGGCGACGCTGTCGGCATTACCCAGCAGTACCTTTAGCCTGATCAGGGAATCTTTCTTGAACGCATGACGGGCTCCGCTGAGGTTTTCTGCGCCGGTCAACGTCAAAACATGTTCTTTGACCCGATCAGTATTTTCATGAGAAGTATCACCCAGGTCCTGCCACTGGTCGGTATCAGGGTCCTGAATCATGAATAGCTGGGTATAGGGAGTCTTGAGCGAAAGTCCGGTGCTTTGAACCTCGGTCAACGCGGTTCTGAGCTGATTGGCAATCATGCTGGACGTTCCAATCAGATCAGCGAACGGGCGGCTGGTGTCCAGGTAGGCAATGTCCTCGGCTTTGCAAGCGATGTGTGACAGCTCATGAATAATCGTCATCGCACGGCTATGGGCGCCTATAGGAAATTGCGCGTCGAGCAGGTGCTGGCGGTAGTGTTCGAAGCCGGGAGCGAAGAATTTATCGGCCAAGTGTAACTTTCGTTTCGCGTCCTTCGGAATGATGAAGGCAAAGCTACCTTGCGCGTCTTCGATCAAACGGCCAACCACAAAACGATTGGAATCGGGCTTTCTGAGCGAGGGGTCCAGCAAGGCTGCAAACACATCAGTAATGGTTTTTTCAAGCTGTGCCACGTGCGCCGGCAGTACTTGCGGTACGCCGATAAAGTCGGCGACGAGTTGATGAACCGGGGTCACGGTGTCGTCGGAAGTCTTCAGCAATTGCAGGTTGCGAAAGCAGTTCCAGGTATAGGTGGTTGCCTGGTCCAGTGCCTCGTCAATCTGACGCGCTCTGTATGGAAACAATCGTCGAATTTGTGTCATTCCACTGGCGTCGACGTTCATGCCTCCCCACACCGCAAATGCGGTATCCAATCGGTCGACAAGGCTGAAGTGAGGCTCCGTCGCCCCTCTTTGCCGAACCCATTGTTTTGCGGCGTTTTGGCGCAGTAAAGGGCCACGGTTTTTGGTGCCTGCAATGCGCCAGTGGGTGCCACGTTTGGCGACTGGATACACTTTTCCTTCAACGGGGGCGTAATGACTTCGGGTTTTTGGATGGGTGTAGAGCCCAAGCGTTGAATCTAATGTCAGTGATCCCAGGTCGACATCAATGCTTTCATGGCGCTTCAAGTGCGTGCGTTCAGGGGTGGTGATGTCGACGTCATGCCATTTGAATGGGGTGGCGGGCGCCTGCGGTACAGCGGCATCCGGCGTCGAAGACACCTGTGTTTGAACCCCCTGGGATTGCCGTAGCGTAGCCAGTTGAGCAATGCCGTAGATGAATTCTCTTATCGCCGCTCTCCACTTGTGCGTCTGTAGGTCTTCAGCGGATTGCTTGATGTCGCGGTAACTGCGCCACACCGTGATGGGATAAGTGAGTTTTCCCATGAAAAACGAGAACGTCTCGTGCAGGTCTTCGCCCAGCACGTGCTTGATGGTTGCCCATTCACCGTGTTTTTTGTCGTCGGACTGACAACCGAGCAATCGTCCCAACAGTGCCGCGTTGTCGTTGAGCAACTGGCTGAACAGGTGTCCCCTGATCGGATTGGACGCCAGTGTGACCTCGCTGGCGTGATTGTCGGAAGTCGTTGTTGCTGCTCGGGTGCCGCGGTTTTGAGTGATCGCCATCCGGTATTCCAGCAGTGTCCGGTCGGGCTGCGGCAGGTTTGTGAGTACCCAGTCGAACAGTGGTCCCCGCGCTTTCAACTCTGTCAGCAATTGCGCTTCGTTTTCATATTCCTTGATCCCGTGGCGAGGGCTGTGTGGCGCGACAAGGACTTGGGGCGCTGTGCTATCGGTGGCCGAACCGATCAGATAAACACCCGCAACCTTGATCGTCTGTGCCGGCTTGATTCCCTGGAGTTCAAGGGTGCGAATGATTGCGTGGGCACCGTCGACTGCCGCGCGGGCGATGGCGTCGGGCATGTCCATGATTTGCCGGACCAGATCAAACCCCGTTTCGCTCAGGCGCTCCTGCAATTTTTCCGTGTGCGCGTAATGCATCAGTTGCCAGGGCAGTTGTCGGTAAAACCGTTTTCTGCGATCTGCATTGGTCGGGGTGTCTGCAAGGGCTGCGCTGAGTATTTTCTGCTGTTGCTCGCCCGGATTCAGGTTTCGTATCAGGTCTTTGATGTAGCGTTCGTCCATCCCTTCGGGAATCACGGTGGCATCAAGCGATTGCAGTTTGAATTGCGCCTGATCCAGATCCTTGAAAGGCGTCAACGCAAAGTCGGTGAGGGTTTGCGCACGCGGCGGCGATGTGGGGCGCGCGCTGATCTGGATCAGAACCTTGTCCGGGTCGACGTCGAAGGTGTCTGTCTTGAGTTGTTTTTCCAGTTCAGCGTGAGCCGTGCGCTGCAGTGACCTCAGGCCAGTCAGGTAATCCTGGTCGTCTTTGACGTTATCGAGGTATTGCTGAAGCAGTTCCACGTGCAGTACCAGATCTTTGATGGAGGCTTTGGCCAGCCATGCCGGAAGTTTTTGTTGTGTCGTCAGGGAAAGGGCAATGTCCGTGGCACGGCGTAATCCCGTCAGCGGTTGCCGTAGCGCCACCAGGTTCAGAAGGTCGGTCAGTGGCGCGGGGGAAAGCGGCGTGGCCAGTGCGTGAGTGACGCAGGTCTGGTCGAGATGGACATAGGGCTTTTGAAGGTGATCGAGAAAATGCCCGTTTACCCGTTTACCCGTTTACCCGTTGCAACGGCGCCAGCGTGTAACTTCTACCGGGCAATCGCTCACTACGGCCGAGGTTCTCCAGCAGTGTCAGACGCAACGCGTCGTCCTTCAGGCGATGATCGAGCGCGGCGTGTAATCGTGGCAGTGTCTCGAAGGGTTCAAATCCCGATGCAGGCGTCCACAAGATGACCTTGCCTGAATGCTTCGGGTCCAGTCCTCCTCGCTCAGTCAGCACAAAGCAACTGGCCAGTTTCAACGGGTCTGTAAGGTCGCTTGCCTGCAACGCCAGGGAAAATACGTCCGGCAAGAAACCGTTCAAGGCGGCTCGTTGCAAGTGAACCGGGCTGTCGAGCACGGTTTTGATGATGGCCTGCTCCGTCGATCCCAAGGTCCGTGCGACCGTTCGCAGCTTCAGTTCAGTCCGCAAAGCCGTTGACAGGGTATGGGTAAAAGTCGATTGCAAGTTCGCCACGGATGAACTGATGAGGCTCTGTGCCTGGGCGAGGGTGCGCAGGCCTGGGGGAATAGCCGGGTGCTTGTCCAGGAGTTGGTCAAGCGCTTGCTCCACCGAATCAAGCCGCAGCAGACCGTCCTTGGCTGACTCGGCTCGCACGGTCACCGGTTGCGCACTCCAGCGCTGGTCGACCCGTGTACTCCAGCGGCCGGAGGCATCGCAGGTCTGCAGACGGTCGTCGAGCAGACCTCGGACATCCAGCGCATTATCAAACAAGGCATGAGGGGACAGCGTGCCTTCGCTTTCGCGGTAACGGCTCAAGGCATGACTGAGGTTGTCCTTTTGCTTGTCGAGGATGTTGGCCATAACTTCTTCAAATACCGGCCCTATGACGGGTCTGCCTTCAATCAAGCACTCATCGGGCTGCAGGGCCAGAAAGGAGCTGCGTTCATCCAGCGACATGAAATTGAGCAGCGTGTCTTCATGCCCTTCGCTTTTGAGCATTTGCAGCACGATCTTTTTGACCGCTGACAGCGTGTCAGTGGCTTCGATGCCGCGAGACGGGGTGTACAAAAAACCCAACGTGTCGACGCCGCCAATCAACAAGGCTGAGGCCAGTTCTGCGTAATGCTTGAAGGGGGCGGTGATCCGCACTCTTTCGATGCGCAGCGTAGCGTCCGTGGGCGCGAGGCTGACTTTCATCAGTTGCAGGTATTCCTGCGTCGTCAAAGTGCCCTCCTGGCGCTGGAGCAGAAGCTTGAGGTGGAACGTATCGCGCAAGCCCTCACTGAAAAAACCCCGGCGTGACAGACCATTACTCATGGCCGTGTTCCAGAATAAATCGAGCTGGCTGTGCAAGTGGGGCGTGAAACTTTGGGCGATCTCTTTTACCGCGCTTTCCCAGGCGAGGTTATCGGCGTCGCTGCTCACCCCGTGCCCGGGATGGGCAAAGACTCTGGAGTCGCCGGCGGGCCACTGATTGGTGAGGTAAAAGTGAAGGAGGGCGTCATTGAGTGAGAGCGAGGAACTCGTGTGCTGGTATTCACCTTCGTCGAAGGCTGAAACCGTACTGATAAAACTTTTCAGTCGAGTCAGACGCTGGTCCAAATCAGGAAACGGTTTGTGCAATGCGATTTTCAGCGTGTCATCAAGCATGGATTGCAGCGTTGGTATCTTGAGCAGTTCGCTCATCATCGTTTGGATGTTCTGTGCTTGATTGCGTTCAAGCCTGACCTGTTGGTCCTGGAACACTGCGCCTGCGATTTCTGTTGTGGAAATATCAGGTTTCACGGTGGCGGACAGAGCATAGCGTTGTTCGATTGATAGAAAGCGCAACAGCTCATGTTTGCCAGTGTTCGACGCCAGCCACTCTTTGAGCTTACTTTTGAGGTCGTCCATGTCCGCGAACTTGATCAACCCTTTCCACGGCGTATAGAGCGTGACCTCTCCATCATCCGGCCGGCTCATGGCAAAAGTGCCGGCCAAGGGAATATCCGGCGTGCCTGTCTTGTTCAGTAGCAGCAGGTAAACGTACATGGGGTCTTTTTGCGCGGTACGGGCGACCTCAGTCGCCAAATACACGTTCTTCAGCCATTTCAGGTCAGCAAGGTTGAAGCCCAGTGCTTTTTCGCGCTCGCCGGGCTGCCGGGCATTGGAGGCGCGTTCTGCCTCGTCGAAAAAATAGGGTGCAGTAGGATCAATCATGGTTTTTCCTCGATAAGCCGCGATCGGTTGGCAATCACTGGCTATTGGTTGGAGGAAAACGGTACGGTCAGTCGAAGGCTCATGTGCGGTACATATTGCTTGAGCCGATCTGGCGGTTGAGGCTTGACAGGACGTCGGTACAACAGCGCTTAATCGGTGACTTTTTCAGGTTGCCCTGCAGCCTCGCTTCACGCTGTTGCCCGTACTCAATAATAAAACTGGAGCTTCAGATGACCGTATCGCCCGAAATGGCCGTCAGTTCGAACACCCAAACGCTCGATTTCGATGCGCTCGTTCAATTGCTCGAACAGATTTTTCTGCGTCATGGCACCTCTACCGAGGTCGCCCGGACGCTGGCCCTCAATTGCGCCGGTGCTGAGCGCGATGGTGCTCACAGCCACGGTGTGTTCCGTATTCCCGGTTATGTATCGACGCTGAACAGCGGCTGGGTCAATGGCCAGGCCGTGCCGGTGGTTGAAGACGTTGCCTCGGGGTTTGTCCGGGTCGATGCCGGCAATGGTTTCGCCCAGCCGGCCCTGGCGGCAGCACGCGCCCTGTTGGTGGAAAAGGCTCGCAGCGCCGGCATTGCGGTACTGGCGATTCGTAATTCACACCATTTCGCCGCCTTGTGGCCGGATGTCGAGCCCTTTGCCTACGAAGGGTTGGTGGCATTGAGCGTGGTCAACAGCATGACCTGCGTGGTGCCGCACGGCGCCGATCGTCCGTTGTTCGGCACCAACCCGATCGCATTCGCGGCCCCTCGGGCCGATGGCGAGCCGATTGTCTTTGACCTGGCCACCAGCGCCATTGCTCATGGCGATGTGCAGATCGCGGCACGCAAGGGCGAGCGCTTGCCGGCAGGCATGGGCGTGGACAGCCTTGGTCAGCCGACACAGGACCCGAAAGCGATTCTCGAAGGCGGCGCCTTGTTGCCGTTTGGCGGACACAAAGGTTCTGCCTTGTCGATGATGGTGGAACTGTTGGCGGCAGCGCTGACCGGCGGCAATTTTTCTTTTGAGTTTGACTGGTCGAACCATCCGGGCGCCAAGACGCCCTGGACCGGTCAACTGTTGATCGTGATCGACCCGAGCAAGGCGGCCGGGCAAAATTTTGCCGAGCGCAGTCAGGAATTGGTTCGGCAGATGCACGGCGTGGGCCTCAAGCGCCTGCCGGGTGATCGCCGTCACCAGCAACGGGCCAAGTCTGGTGCTCAAGGCATTGCGCTCGATGCCGAGACGCTGGCGAACCTGCGAGCACTCGCGCAGTAGTAATGCCGATCTGTCAAGAAACGGCTCGATGTAGCAGCTGTCGAGCCTGCGAGGCTGCGTCCGGCTGCGAAGCAGTCACATTCCAGGCGACCCGGTCATCTTGAAAGACCGTGGATTCTGGTTTACGACTGCTACGCCCGAGCGCGGACCGGCCGACGCAGGCTTCGCCAGCTGCAAGTCTGTTTAACGCCGACCCAGCAACAACCCGACCACCAAACCAAATCCAGCGGAGATGGCCACGGTTTGCCATGGATGACCACCAATGTATATTTCGGTGGCATCGACGGCAGGTTGGGTGCGGTCACGCACACTGCTGACTGAATCCCGAGCCTGCTGGAGTTTCAGGGCGATTTGCTCGCGCAAGGTTTCTGCTTCCTCGCCGACCAGTGCGGCGCTGCGGGTCAGCAGTTTTTCCGACTCTTCGATCAGCGTTGCCAGCTCGCTGAACGCCAGTTCCTTGGATTGCTCTTCGGCGACTTGTGCTGCGGTTTTCCGAGCCATTGAGGTACTCCTTGCAGGTAATCAGGCGGTGAACAATGGAGTCTAGCGTCGGCGAAAAAGTTGCAGCGAATTTTTGCGTTGACCCCGTGGGGTGGAAAATTCCTGAGTCAGACGTTTCGTCCTACAGTGTAAGATGTCGCCTATTTTACGCAGCAGGAAATTCCCATGAGCTTCAATCTGGCCGACAAACCCCTTGCCGAGCGCGCTGCGCTTGAAGATGAAAAATCCCGTCTGTTCGACCTCTGGCAAAGCAACCTGGGCAAATCCAAGGGCGAGGCCGCGCGCTTGTTCGGTGAGCGCGCCAAGCGCAAAGGCAAGTGGGCTGAATGGGTCCGTGCCGAGCTCGACGCGATGTCGCCGCCGGAATTCGCCAACATGGTGCGCAGTGAAGTCAACCGCCTCATGGCTGCCAGCAAGTAAGCCCAGTCTTCAGGCAAAACTCGCCACAATCGCTTCGCGCACTTTCAGTACCACCGGATCGAGCTGCGTGCTGGTGCGCCAGCCCAACTCGATCGGATAGCGTGGCAAGGCCAAAGGGCAGGGCAGCAGCGCCAGTCCACTGAGCGCCGCAATGCTTTGCGCGGCATGCGCCGGAATGGTCGCCACCGCCTGACTGCCCTTGAGCAAGTGCGGTAACGCGGCAAAATGCGTGGTCGACGCACACACCCGACGACTCAGCCCCAGCGCCGCCAGCCCTTCATCGGTGATGCCGATAAAACCGCCTGACGACACCAAAATGTGCTCGCGAGCGACGAACTCTTCAAGGCTGATGACGTGTTGCCCTTCGGTCAGGCTGGCGCGATCCGCCAGGCATAAATACCCGCCTTCTCCCAACACCTGACGACTGAGCAAGCGCTCGGCAAATCCGCCGGCGGTGATCGCCAGATCGATACTGCGCTCCATCAAGGCGTGGGCGACGATCTGGCTGTGGGTTTGCCGGAAGATCAGCCGCAGTTTCGGTGCTGTTCGGGCGATTTCCTCGATCAGTCGACGGCCAAAGGCGATCTCGAAATCATCCGACATCCCTACCGACACTGAGCGGCCGTCGTACTGATGGGCCGCTGGATCGACCATCGCCAGGCTCTGGCGGCATTTGTTCAGGGCGTCGCTGACAACCGGTTTCAATTGGTTGGCTTTGAGCGTCGGTGCAAGACCACGGCCGGTGCGCACGAACAGCTGATCGCCATACACCTCGCGCAGCCTGCGCAACGCGGCACTGACCGCCGATTGCGTCACGCCCAGGCGTAAGGCCGCACGGCTGGCGCTGGACTCTTCATGCAGCGCTTCGAAGACTTTGAGCAGGTTGAGATCAACGGTGGCGATATTCATTTGGTTCATATCATTCAGCAGTGAGTCGGGCTTTATTCATGATCCCGTGACGCCGGAGAATGGGCAATACCTGATGCCAATGGAGTTATTGCGATGCCCAAGTCAATCGTTGCTGCACTGCAAATCGGTGCATTGCCAGGAGGCAAGGCCGACACCCTGGAGCAGATTCTTGCCTGGGAAAACGCCATTACCGAGTCCGGGGCCCGATTGGTGGTGATGCCCGAAGCGTTGCTCGGCGGTTACCCCAAGGGCGAAGGGTTTGGCACGCAACTGGGTTATCGACTGCCGGAGGGGCGAGAAGCGTTTGCCCGGTATTTCGCCAACGCCATTGACGTGCCAGGTGCCGAGACTGAAGCCCTGGCCGGGTTGTCGGCGCGGACTGGGGCCAATCTGGTGATCGGTGTGATTGAACGTGCGGGCAGTACGCTGCATTGCACGGCACTGTATTTCGACCCGCAGACCGGACTGATCGCCAAACACCGCAAGCTGATGCCCACCGGCACCGAACGGCTGATCTGGGGCAAGGGCGATGGCTCGACGTTGCCGGTTATCGACAGTCAGGTCGGACGAATCGGCGCGGTGATTTGCTGGGAAAACATGATGCCGCTGCTGCGCACCGCGATGTACGCCAAAGGTATTGAGGTGTGGTGTGCGCCGACGGTGGACGAGCGCGAAATGTGGCAGGTCAGCATGCGCCACATCGCCCATGAAGGACGCTGCTTTGTGGTCAGCGCCTGTCAGGTCCAGGACTCGCCGCACGCCCTTGGCGTGGAGATTGCCAACTGGCCGGCGGATCGGCCGCTGATTGCTGGCGGCAGTGTGATAGTCGGGCCGATGGGCGATGTACTGGCGGGGCCGTTGCGCGATGGACCTGGGTTACTGACGGCTGAAATCGACACGGACGATCTGGTTCGCGCCCGCTATGACTACGACGTGGTCGGTCACTATGCGCGGCCGGATGTGTTTGAGTTGACAGTGGATGAGCGAGCCAAACCCGGCGTCCGCTTCAACACCTAGCCCCTGTGGGAGTGAGCCTGCTCGCGATAGCGGTTAGTCATTCAACATTTTTGTCGACTGATCCACCGCTATCGCGAGCAGGCTCACTCCCACATTGGCTATGCGGTGATCACACTTAATGTGTTTCCTTACAAGCGGCTCACCTGTGCGACCACCACAGGCGTTGTGGGTTCAGCCTTGGCTGGCACATCGGGGTTTTCCATGACCTGAAGGATCGAGGCTTCCGGATCGAAATCGTCTTCTTCCAGCTCGATGAACTCCTCGGGCAAGAAGATATTGAGCACGATAGCGCACAATGCCCCGACGGTAATCGGCGATTCAAAAATGATGTGCAGCGCCATCGGCAACTCGCGCAACACCTGCGGCACTGCCGCCACGCCCAGGCCCATGCCGAGGGAAATCGCCACGATCAACATGTTGCGTCGATGCAGGCCGGCTTCGGCGAGGATCTTGATCCCGGCCACCGCCACCGTGCCGAACATCACCAGTTCGGCGCCACCAAGCACCGGTTTTGGCATCAGTTGCAACACCGCGCCGATCATCGGGAACAACCCCAACAGCACCAGCAAACCGGCGATGAAGAACGCCACGTAGCGACTGGCTACACCGGTGAGTTGGATCACGCCATTGTTCTGCGCAAACGTGACCATCGGCATGCTGTTGAACACGGCGGCCATCGCCGAGTTAAGGCCGTCGGCGAGCAGGCCGGATTTGATCCGGCGAATGTAGATCGGGCCTTTGACCGGTTGCCGCGAAATCATCGAGTTGGCGGTCAGGTCACCGGCGGCTTCCAGCGGCGACACGAGGAAAATCACCGCGATCGGCACAAACGCGACCCAGTCGAAGTTGAAGCCGTACTTGAACGGCACCGGTACGCTCATCAGCGGTACGTCGGGCAGGCTGGCGAAATTGACATCGCCCATCAGCCAGGCCACGACATAGCCCAAGGTCAGGCCAATGACGATGGCGCCGAGGCGCAGAAACGGCACATCGACCCGGTTCAACAGCACAATGGTGCCGAGCACCAAGGCCGCCAGCGCCAAATGACTGGCGGCGCCGAGGTCCGGCGCGCCAAAGCCTCCGGCGATGTCGGTCATGGCCACTTTGATCAGCGACAAGCCCATCAGGGTGATGATGGTGCCGGTGACCACCGGGGTGATCAGCATCCGCAGTTTGCCGATGAACTGGCTCAGCGCCACTTCAATGAACGCCGCAAAAAAGCACACGCCAAAAATGGTCGAGAGGATTTCATCGGTGCCGCCGCCACGAGCCTTGACCATGAACCCGGCACTGAGAATCACACTGATGAACGAAAAACTGGTGCCTTGCAGACACAGCAAGCCAGAGCCGACCGGGCCGAACCGTCGGGCTTGAACAAAGGTGCCCAGGCCCGACACGAACAGCGCCATGCTGATCAGATACGGTATTTCGCTTTGCAGGCCGAGGGCGCCGCCCATGATCAGGGTCGGCGTGATGATGCCGACAAAACTCGCCAACACATGTTGCAGGGCGGCGAAGACGGTGGCTGTCAGGTGCGGGCGGTCGTTGAGGCCGTAAATCAGGTCGTTATTGCGCGCAGCGGGGGCTTTTTCAGAGGCGGTCATGGTTGGTTGCGTGCCAAAAGGGCGGGCGGGTCAGAAAATGGAGGCGCAGGATGCCAGCAGCGGGCATCAAGGGCAACGAACAATAACTGCCTGAAAGGTCAGGCTGATCGTTCCCATGCTCTGCGTGGGAATGCATCCCCTGACGCTCTGCGTCACATTCAGAAGTGGAACGCAGAGCGTCCCTGGCGGCATTCCCACGCAGAGCGTGGGAACGATCACTGCCTGAAAGGTCAGGTTTTGCTGAAGGCAGCAAGCAAATCCTGCTCAAACGCTTTCTGCGCATCCCCTGGCACCTGAGCGCGATGCCGCGCCAGATGGAACGCGACCTCAAAACTCATTTCGCCCTGGCGCACGGCGCGCAGCAAACCTTTGTCTTCCCAGCTGCGGGCAAAGTGATTGGGCAAGTACCCCACGTGTTTACCGGACAGAATGAAGGCGAGGGTGCCTTCGACTTGTTCAGAGCGCGCTGAACACAGTTTTCCCTGGAACGGTTCGTCAGTGCGCAGAAACCGGTAGGGATGATCGACCCGGTCGCAGGCTTGCAGCGCTTCGTCGTTCGGCGCGTCATCGGTGAACAGCGGATGCCCGGGGGCGCAATAAAGGTGCTGGGTTTCGGTGAACAGTTCGCGGTAGTCGAACGCGCTCTGCACTTGTGAGAAATAGCCGATGGCCAGGTCCAGCCGTTGCTGCAGCAGCAAGCGTTCCATTTCGCCGGGCATCGCGCTGATCAGTTCGATGCGCACTGATTCGTCCCGCTCACGAAAGCGCCGTATCGCGTCCGCCACCCGTTGCAGCACCGATTGATCAAGGGCTTCGGAGAGCCCCAGTCGCACTTCGCCTATCAATCTGCCCGCCACACCGTTGGATTGATGACGAAACGCTTCGATGGACTCAAACAGCCCGCGCGTCGCGGTCAACAGCTGTTCGCCTTTGGGCGTGATCTTGAACCCGCCTTTGCCGCGACTGCACAAGCGATAGCCGAGGCGGGTTTCGAGCTTGGCCATTTGCTGGCTGATGCTTGATTGGCTCAGGCCCAGCTCACCTTGGGCCGCGCTGAAACCGCCGCACTCGACCACGCGGACAAACAGGCGCAGCAGTTGCAGGTCGAGGTCGTGAAGTTGCCCGAGCATCAAACATTACTCCGCGATAAAGTCAGGTTAACAAACTTGATATTTCGCCAATGTAACCGAGCGCGCAACCTGCAACCACTTCCTCTGGTCAGGTGTTCGTCATGGCTCCCATGTTCAAGCTGTGTTTCCCCGCGTTGTTTCTCGCCATGACTGTGTCGGCTCAGGCGCAGGAAAAGACCGTTAACCTCTATAGCTGGGCCGATTACGTGGCGCCCGAAACCTTGCAGCAGTTCGAAAAGGAAACCGGAATTCACGTGCGCTACGACACGTTCGATTCTTCGGAAGTGCTGGAAACCAAACTGCTCACCGGCGGCAGCGGTTATGACGTCGTGGTGCCGTCGTCCAGTGTCCTGGCCCGTGGTCTGGCAGCCGGCGCGCTGAAGGAAATCCCCCACGAAGGGCTCAAGGGTTACGCCAACCTTGACCCGGATCTGTTGGAAAAACTGGCCGCCGTCGATCCCGGCAATCGTTATGGCGTGCCGTATACCTGGGGCACGCTGGGTTTAGGAATGAACGTCGAAGCGGTGCAAAAACGCCTGCCGAATGTGCCACTTAACAGCCTCGATCTGCTATTCAAACCGGAATACGCCAGTAAGTTGAAAGACTGCGGCATCGCGATTCTCGATTCGCCGCAAGAAGTCATCGGCCTGGCGCTGCACTATCTGGGCAAAGATCCCTACAGCACCGACAAGGCCGATCTGACCGCCGCCGAGGCGTTGTTGCATCAGTTGCAGCCCAATGTGCTGTACGTCGCCACCGGGCGGCAGATCAGCGATCTGGCCAATGGCAGCGTGTGCCTGGCGCTGACCTACAACGGTGACGCCAGCATGGCCGCCGATCAGGCACGCAAGGCCAACAAGCCGTTTGAGGTGGCGTACCGGATTCCCAAGGAGGGCACGCTGGTCTGGCAGGACAACCTGGCGATCCCCAAGGATGCGCCGCACCCCGAAGAAGCCCGGGCCTTTATCGAGTTCATGTTGCGCCCCGAATCCGTCGCGGCGCTGACCAACACACTGTTTTTCGCCACGGCCAACCAGGCGGCAACCCCGCTGGTGGATGAAGCCGTGCGCACCGACCCGGACATCTTTCCACTGCCCGATGTGCGCGAACGCCTGTACGCCGACCAAAGCATGAACCTCAAGGATCTGCGCCAGCGCACTCGCCTGTGGACCACCTTCCGTAGCCGCCAATAACAAAAAGGAGATCACCATGGACGTCCCTATGCAAAACGATCAAGCCATGACCCGCGACAGCCTCTATGGCACTGCCGCTGAAAGTACCTACGCCGGCATCACCAGTTTCATGCGCCGTCGCTACAGCCGCGACTTGCGTGGTGTCGACGTCGCGGTCAGCGGTGTCCCGTTCGACACCGCCACCAGCAACCGCCCCGGCGCACGTTTCGGGCCGCGCGGGATTCGCGCCGCGTCCACCGGGATTGCCTGGGAACGCCACTGGCCGTGGACCTTTGATCCGTTCGATCACTTGGCCGTCATTGACTATGGCGACTGCGACTTCGATTACGGTTCACCGCACACGATTCCAGAAAGCATCGAAGCCCACGCCGAACACATTCTGAGCAGCGGCAGCGCCATGCTGACCTTCGGCGGCGATCACTTCATTACTTACCCGCTGCTCAAGGCCCATGCGCGTAAACATGGCCCGTTGTCGCTGATCCACTTCGACGCCCACAGCGACACCTGGCCGGATGAGGACGGCAAGCGGGTCGACCACGGCACCATGTTCTGGCATGCGGCCAGGGAAGGGTTGGTGGATCCGTCGCGTTCGGTGCAGATCGGTTTGCGCACCACCAATGATGATCACCAGGGCTTTCAGGTGTTGGATGCGCGTCAGGTGCATCGCCAAGGCTGTGAGGCGATTGTTGAAGCGATCCGGGCGAGGGTAGGGGATAACCCGGTGTACCTGACGTTCGATATCGATTGCCTCGACCCGGCTTTCGCCCCAGGCACGGGGACGCCGGTGTGTGGTGGCTTGAGCACCGTGCAGGCGCTGGAGATTCTGGGCGGATTACGCGGGATCAATCTGGTGGGCATGGACGTGGTCGAAGTTGCGCCGGCCTATGATCACGCGGACATTACCTCACTGGCGGCGGCGACATTGGCGATGGAAATGCTGTGTTTGTATGCGGCCAGGCACAAAGTCGACCGCTAAGCGCGTTCTTTTCAGTTGGTTTAACCCATTCACTCAATCAAGTCTAAGCTCAATGATCAGGCCCGAATGAGGTGCTGACATGTCTGATTTCGACTACGACTTGATTGTGATCGGTTCCGGGTTCGGCGGCAGCGTTGCCGCTTTGCGCGCGACCGAAAAAGGCTACCGGGTCGGCGTCATGGAGGCAGGACGACGCTGGCCTGATAGCGCGATCCCCAAGACCAACTGGGATGTCCGTAATTACCTCTGGCAGCCTGAAGCCCAAATGTATGGTTTACAGCGTCTGACGTTCCTCGACGACGTGCTGGTTCTTCACGGCGCCGGAGTCGGCGGCGGCTCGCACGTATACGGCAGCACGCTCTACGTGCCGCCGAAGAAGTTTTTCGCCGCTCCAGAGTGGTCCTACATCACCGACTGGTACGACGAAATGCCGGCGTACTTCGATCAGGCCCAGCGCATGATGGGTGTGAACCGCGTCCCCTACATGGACAGCGACAAGGACCGGCTGATGCGCGAAGTGGCCACCGATATGGGCCATGGTCATACCTATAACAAGGCGCCTGTCGCGACCTTCTTCGGCACCCCCGGCATTGAGGTCGACGATCCTTATTTCGGCGGCGCCGGACCACGCCGCACCGGTTGCGTGAACTGCGGCAATTGCATGATCGGCTGCGGCCGCGGGGCCAAGAACAAGCTGACGGAAAACTACCTTTACCTCGCGGAAAAGAACGGCTGTGTCATCCATGATCTGCACGAAGTCACGGAACTGACGCCAGTCGCTGGCGGCGGATATGAAGTGCTCACCACCCACCCGGGCTGGATGCAGCGCGTTGCACACATCGACCGTCATCGTTACACCGCCCGACAGGTCGTGGTCTCCGCACACGCTTATGGCTCGGCACGGCTGCTGCACCATATGCGCGATGCCGACAAGCTGACCGGCCTGTCGGATCAACTCGGCAAGCTGGCCCGGACCAATTCCGAGGCCCTCATTTTAGTCACCCGTCCCTACCGTGACTGGAAGAAGGATCCAGACCGTTTCATCATTACCCCAGGCAGCGTCGCCATCACTTCCGGTGTCTGGCCGGACGCGAATACCAGCATCGAGCCGGTCTCCTATGGCGTGGGCAGCGACCTCCTTACGCTCGCCACCACCTACTATGCTTCCGGCCCACAAAATCATCCGACTGAAACATGGCTCAAGCACTTGGTGGAGCACCCGCTTCAGACGCTCGGACAGACGTTCGATGCGCGGCACTGGTCGGAGCGTTCGCTCACCCTGTTGTGCATGCAGACCTCTGACAATTCAATCGACCTGTACTTCAAGGACGGCATCCTGCGCAGCCGTCATGGTGCTGGCGCTGCACCCCCCACGCACATCGCGACGGCCGACGAGTTTGCAAAACGTCTCGCCGCCAAGATGGGCGGACGCGAGGCAGCGCTGGACTTCGAGGTCATCAATCGGACGGCATCGGCACACTTCATTGGTGGCATTCCGATCGGCGCCTCGAACGACAGGGGCGTGGTCGACCCCTATCAACGCGTTTTCGGCCACGAGGGCTTGCACGTCATGGACGGTAGCGTCCTGCCCGCCAATCCGGGGGTCAATCCGTCGCTCACTATTCTGGCGCTGGCGGAACGGGCCATGTCGTTCTGGCCGAACAAGGGCGACGCCGATCCGCGACCGTCGCTCGGCTCCGGCTACCAGCGCCTGACCCCCATCATGCCGCGCAAACCCGCCGTGCCGGCGCAGGCGCCTGGAGCATTGCGGTTCGACAAGCCCGATTATGAAGTGATCCCGGAGTTTCCGTACTGAATCGAAGGTTCACGCACAGGAGCCGAACATGCCGAGCTCGAAGGTCTACTACCGCCCATTGGGCCCGTCTTCCCGATTGACTGGCCAGTTGGTCACCCCGTTCTACCTGGAAGATCGAAAGATGCGCGTATCCGTCGCCCGTATCGGCTCACAACTGTTCGCCTTTGACGACATGTGCCCGCACGACGGCTGCCAGCTGTCGGCAGGTGTCCTGACCGGCACAACGCTTATGTGCCCGTGTGACGGCTCCCAGTTCGATATCACCACTGGCGCGGTACAGCGCGGACCTTCGACGTTGACGCTGCCCACTTACGAAGTCCGCGAGCAGAATGGCGAAATTGCAGTGCGCATCTGAGCGCGGTCGATCATTGGAGACAGGCGCCAGCGACAAGCATCGCGCGCCACATTCCAGGGAGTAATTTCACCATGTCGATTCCGGATTATTCATCGCTTGTCGCTAACCAGCGTGCTTACTTCCTCGAGGGCCATACGCGCTCGCTGGCGTGGCGCAAGACCCAGCTTGAAGCGGTCAAGGCTTTGTTCACCGACCATCATGACGAACTGTGCGACGCACTCTGGAAGGACCTGCGCCGCAATGTCAACGATGCCGACCTGATGGACGTGAACTACTGTGCGAAGGAGGCGGCCTACGCCCTTGAGCATGTCGAGTCATGGATGAAGCCGCTGCACGAGCCGATGCCAGTGGTGTTCGAGCCTGGCTACATTCGCGTACATCGCGATCCGCTGGGCGTTGCGCTGATCATCGGTGCGTGGAATGAACCGCTCATGTTGCTCTTCGGGCCTTTGGTGGCAGCGCTGGCCGCCGGCAACACGGCGGTGCTCAAACCCTCAGAGGTTGCGGCTCACTGTGCCAGTGCTGTGGCGCGCCTGGTACCCAAGTATTTTGATCCGCGCATAGTCGCGGTTGTAGAGGGAGTTGTCCCCGAGACCACCGCCTTGCTGGCACAGCAGTGGGACATGATTTTCTTCACCGGCAGTCCATCGGTTGGCAAGATCGTGCATCAGGCCGCCGCGAATAACCTGACCCCCTGCGTGCTCGAACTGGGTGGCAAAAACCCGACCATCGTCCATTCATCAGCCAATCTGAAGGTCGCAGCACGGCGTATCGCCTACGGGCGCTTTGCCAACTCCGGCCACATCTGCACCGCGCCCGATCATGTGCTGGTTTGGCCGCAAGTCAAGGACGAATTCGTGCAGCACATGAAGGACACGATCCGCGAGTTCTATGGCGATGATCCGAAGCAGAGTCCAGACTACGGGCGCGTGATCAACCGTCGCAACTTTGATCGTCTGGCGGCGTTGCTCGGCAGCGGTACGGCCGTCGCCGGCGGCCAGACCGACCCGGACGAGCTGTACATCGCGCCGACGGTGCTGGTCGATGTTGCGGTGGATTCGCCAATCATGCAGGAAGAGGTCTTCGGCCCGATCCTGCCGGTGCTTGAGATTGAATCGATCGACGCCGTTATCCAGTGGATCATCGACCGACCGAGCCCCCTCGGCGTGTACATATTTGCCGAGGACGATGACGTAGTGAACGAGATTTTGGCATTCACGCGCTCCGGCGACGCGGAGGTCAATGACTGCGCGATCCATCCGCTGTTTCCCGAGCTTCCATTCGGCGGGGTGGGTAATTCCGGCATGGGCAAGTATCACGGGCGCTGGGGATTCGAGGCCTTTACCAATGCGCGTGGCGTGCTTCATCACAGCACTGCGATCGACCCTGGCGTTCGCTATCCGCCTTATGACAAACACAGGGTTGAACGAGTGATCGTCAACAAGCTGATGCCATAGGGGCGGTAGTCCACCGCCCGGGAAAGTTCGACGCGGATGGGTGTCAGGCCGCCGGGATGATGGGCAGGTCGAGGGTTTGCGCCCCGGTATACCGCGCCACCGATCCGGCAATCATTTCATGTGGAACACCCTTGGCCACATCGCTTACCCCATCGAGTCGCGACAACTGCTCCGCACTCATCTGCACGGCCAAAGCCCCCAGCGTCGCGTCCAATTGTTCACGGGTGCGCGAACCCAGAATCGGAATCAGCGCCGTTGTTGAGCGCTTGGCTTTTTCCCGCAACCAGGCAATGGCCACGTGGGTCGGCGTGGTTTCAAGCTCCGCTGCCAACGCGAGCAAGGTGTCGAGCAGGGCGGTTTCGTGGGCGCTTTTTTCGCTGTGAATCAGCATGCCGAGTTTCGCTGCGCGGTTGTTCTCATCATTGGTGCGGTATTTGCCGGTGAGAAAACCGCCGCCCAGCGGTGACCACAACGTGGCGGCCAGCCCCAGCGCTTCTGCCATCGGCAACAATTCCCGCTCAGCGGTGCGCTCGGCCAGGCTGTATTCGGTCTGAATCGCGACTATCGGCGCAAAACCGCGCACTTCAGCCAGTACGTCGGCGCGGGCGATGCGCCAGGCCGGGAAGTTCGACAGGCCTGCGTAGTGAATCTTGCCGGCACGCACCAGGTCGTCGAAGCCACGAAGGATCTCTTCCATGGGCGTCACGCCATCGCTGACGTGCGCCCAGAACAAGTCGATATGGTCGGTGTTCAACCGTTTCAGGCTTTCCTCGACGGCACGCACCATGTTCTTGCGGCTGTTGCCAGTGTGGGAAATGCCGGCGGCGGGCGTAGTCCCCATAGTGAATTTGGTCGCGATCACTAACCGGTCACGTTCGGCGGCAATGAACTCACTGAGCATCGCTTCCGACTGGCCGGCCTGATAGCCATTGGCGGTGTCGATGAAGTTGCCACCGGCCTCCAGGTAGCCATCGAAAATGCGCTTGGCTTCGTCTCGCTCGGCGCCATGCCCCCAACCCGTGCCGAAATTGCCGGCGCCCAGCGCCAGTTCCGAAACCCGCAAGCCGGTTTTGCGGCCGAACACTTTGTAATGCATGGGGTGACTCCTGAGGGAAGACGCCGGGATTGAATTTAAATGTCTTGCGACATGTATTAAATATGATACCTATAATTTTTGCAGTCAATAAGCTTTTCCCTCACAGGCCAATCAGGTGACCATCGGACCTTTCGCTGCTGTCACTTTCTGACAGGGGCCTCTGCTAAGCTCCGACAACTTTTTCAGACAGAGCCTGCCCATCGTGTCGCGTACAACTCGTTTACTCACGTTGTTGCAAGTGCTGCGGGGCAAGAGTCGTCCGGTGACGGCTGCAACGCTTGCCAGTGAACTGGAAATTTCCGAGCGCACGCTGTACCGCGACATCGCCGAGCTGACCGCGCTCGGCGCACCGATCTTCGGTGAAGCAGGGGTCGGTTATGTGCTGCGCAGCGGTCTGTTTCTACCGCCCTTGATGCTCAATGCCGACGAGACCGAAGCCATCGTCCTTGGTTTGCGCTACGTCGATCAGCGCGGCGACGAGGTGTTGAGCAAAGCGGCGGCCAACGCATTGGCCAAGATTGCCGCCGTTTTGGCCCCTGAAGCCCAGGACGCGTTGCGCAACCCGACGGTGCTACCGGGGCCGCCCGGTTATGGCTATCCGGAAAATGTGGTGCCTTTGAGCGTGATTCGCCAAGCCATCCGCGACCAGTCCAAGCTGAACATCGACTACGCAGACGCCAACAAGGTGCCCAGCCAACGGCTGATCTGGCCACTGGCGTTGGGCTTTCTCAATGAAGTGCGGATCATCGTCGCCTGGTGCGAATTGCGCAGTGCCTATCGCACCTTTCGTACCGACCGGATTTCGGCCGCCAATGAGCAGGGCGAGCGTTATCCGGGGCGACGCAGCGACCTGTTACGGATCTGGCGTAAACAGATGCAACTGGATGAAGCGGGGCGTTTCACTCCTGACAAGAATTGACACAGGCTTGTCTTAGCATGGTTCCAGAATCAATAAACAAGGAGCTGCAACCATGTCCAATCCCGCCTCTTCACTGGCCCCTGCCATCGCCGCCTACATTGCCGCTGCCAATGCCCGCGATACCTCCAGGGTCGCCAGTTTTTTCGCCGAGGATGCCAATGTGTTCGATGAAGGCCAGCATCAGATCGGCACCCGCGCAATCGCCCAATGGATGGAAGACACCGCACAGCGTTATCAGCCCCGGGTCGAGGTGCTGGATGTTCAGCAGCGCACCGGCAAGGTGCTGGTGCACAACCTGATCTCCGGCACCTTTCCCGGCAGCCCGCTGGAACTACGCTACATGTTCCGCCTCAACGAACAGGGCAAGATCGCCCGGCTGGACATCTCGCTGTAGCTCAATCGAAACCCGATCGTGTAGCAGCTGCCGAGCCTGCGAGGCTGCGTTCGGCGACGAAGTCGTCGTGAAATCAGACACCGCGGTGTGACAGGAGAACCGCATTTGCAGGGTTTACGACGACTTCGTCGCCGAACGCAGCCTCGCAGGCTCGACAGCTGCTACATCCGAACGCAGCCTCGCAGGCTCGACAGCTGCTACATCCGAACGCAGCCTCGCAGGCTCGACAGCTGCTACATCCGAACGCAGCCTCGCAGGCTCGACAGCTGCTACATCCGAACGCAGCCTCGCAGGCTCGACAGCTGCTACATCCGAACGCAGCCTCGCAGGCTCGACAGCTGCTACATCCGAACGCAGCCTCGCAGGCTCGACAGCTGCTACATCCGAACGCAGCCTCGCAGGCTCGGCAGCTGCTACGGTCCAAACGCACTCTGCGGCAGTTGCTACAGATCGGACGTATACTCCCGCGCATGAATGTCGACTCGCCGTTAAGCGCCTGGCAACACGCCATCGAACACAAGGGCTTCGTCCAGGACGAAGCCCAGGAGCACGCCGTGTGGGCGCTGCAAAAATGCCACGAAGCCTTGCATGAAGGTCGAACGCCGGTCACCGGCGTTTACCTGTGGGGGCCGGTCGGGCGGGGCAAGACCTGGTTGATGGATCAGTTCTACCAAAACTTGCGCGTGCCGGCCCGACGTCAACATTTCCACCATTTCATGGGCTGGGTGCACCAGCGCTCGTTTCAACTGACCGGCACCGCCGACCCGTTGAAGGCGTTGGCGCGTGAGTTGAGCGAGGAAGTGCGGGTGCTGTGTTTTGACGAGCTGTTCGTCAACGACATCGGTGACGCGATCATTCTCGGGCGCTTGTTTCAGGTGATGTTCGAACAAGGGGTGGTGATGGTGTGCACCTCCAACCAGCCGCCGGATCAGCTCTACGCCGACGGCTTCAATCGCGACCGCTTTGTGCCCGCCATCAAGGCGATCAAGCAGCACATGCAGGTGATCGCCGTGGAGGGCAGCGAAGACCATCGTCTGCACCCTGGTGCTGCATTGCAGCGTTACTGGGTGAGCGATGCCGCGCATCCCGACGCGCTCGGCGACGTGTTCAAGGCGCTGACAGTCGGCCAGTCCGTGTCCAGCGAGCCGGTCATGGTCGGCTACCGTCAAGTCAATACTGTGCAGGCCAGTAACAGCGTGCTGTGGTGTCGCTATGCCGACCTTTGCGAACAACCTTTTTCGGCCATGGACTTCATGGCCCTGTGCGACACCTACAGCGCTATTCTATTGAGTGAGGTGCCGAACCTCAGCGCACAAAAACGTGAAGGGCGCATTGCCCGAGGCACCGAAGACGCTGCCGAACACGTCGTTGCGGGGGACCGCGAACTGCCGCAACTGTCGGTGCATGACGATGGCGTACGACGTTTCATTGCGCTGGTGGACGAGTGCTACGACCGCAAAGTGCCGCTGTACCTCGAAGCGCAGGTGCCAATGGAGGCCTTGTACACCGAGGGTTATCTGGAATTCCCGTTCCGTCGCACATTAAGCCGTTTACAGGAAATGCAGCTGCAACGTTTCGCTGAAGCTTAATTTTCGGGAGCCGCGAACATGAATCAGCCCCTGTCTCATCATTTGCTGACCATGGCTTATCAGAACGCCTGGGCCAATTACCGACTCGCCAAGGCCTGGAACCAGTTGAGTCCGGCCGAACTGGCCGCTCCACGGGTCAGCTTCTTCCCCAGCCTCATCGCCACCCTTAACCACATCCTGACTTGTGACTGGTTCTATGTGGATGCCCTGGAACGCGAGTTGCGCGGTGACGATCCGCATCCCGATTGCTTCGTTTTTTTCAAAAAAGACCAGCCGTTCACCGCAGGCAGCGATCTCAAGCGCGAGCAATCACAGGTGGACAATCGATTGATCGCTTATTGCGAGCAATTGCGCGACGCCGACCTCGGGCGAATCGTGACCATCGCCCGGGACACGCCGCAACATGACAGCCGATTGCGCCTGCTGTCCCATCTGTTCGAACACCAGCTTCATCATCGCGGTCAGGTCCACGCCATGCTCAGTGGCACCTCGGTCGCACCGCCGCAACTGGACGAGTTTTTCTGCGCCGGCGAGTCGGGCCTGAGGGCGGCGGATTTTGCCGAGTTGGGATGGACCGAGACGCTGATCTGGGGTGTTTGAGGCAGGATCAGGTTGTCGGCGATGGCGACTCACGATAATGTCCTTCGACTTTGCGGCGCGAGCGACGCGCCGGGACCACGATGGGATAGCAACGATGGGAAGGGAATCCGCAGACATTCTTGTACTTCAGGCCAGCTACACCAACCCGGTGCATGCCGAGGCGATTGGTGTGGTGCTCAATGCCTATGCGCAAGACCCTATGGGCGGCGGGCATGCGTTGCCCGAGGATATGCTACTGCAATTGCCGGGGGAGCTGGCCAAGCGTCCCCACGCCTTCAGTGTGTTGGCCTTTGTCGACGGCGCGCCGGCCGGGCTGGTCAATTGCTTCGAAGGTTTTTCGACTTTTGCCTGCCGGCCGCTGGTCAACGTGCATGACGTGTCGGTGGTGCCGCAGTTTCGCGGTCTGGGGCTGAGCCAAAAGATGCTGCAAAAGGTTGAAGACATTGCCCGCCAGCGTGGCTGCTGCAAGATCACCCTGGAAGTCCTCGAAGGCAACGCGGTCGCGCAAGCCTCCTACGGCAAGTTTGGTTTTGCTGCTGGCATGTTCGATCCGGCCCATGGCCGCATGCTGTTCTGGACCAAGAGTCTTTAAGCGCGCCTGAATGTTTCGATCAGGCACAAAGAAGGGCGCCCGTCAGGACGCCCGGCTGGCTTGAATTACTTCGGTTTATAGGACTCGGTCATTTGTGCGGTTGGATCGGTGGGTACTGGCAGTTCGATGTTTTTGACCTCGAAGCCATTAGCTTTCTGTTGGGCGAGATGCAATTTTTCGTAGTAGTACCGCATGCGTTCGCCACCGTGTTCTGCAAAGGCTGTGGCTGAACTGAAGATCAACAGGCTGGCGAGGATCAGAGGTGTACGTTTCATGGGTGAGTCTCCCATTACGTGTAGCGGGGGCCTTTTCGTCCGTGAACCAATGTCGAAATGACATTATCCGCCGATTTGCTCAAATGGGAATGAGCTCGTTAGAGCCTTCGGTCCAGTCTCAACGTGACGGTGCGTAGCGGGGAAGTGTTGCGCTTGGTCATGGTCTGCTGGTTGGTGATGCAGAACGTCTTGTAACCCGCCTGTTTCATCATGTTGACCAGCGACGGCCTGGACAGGTAAAGGTCCGGGTATTCTTCGTCAGCGAAGGTCAACACCTGCTGCAACGCCTCGATGGTGTAAGGGCTTGGGGGTGATGACGTAGGTCGGAAACAGCGGAAGGCTGTCTCCGAATCACCTGTGAAAATCAGGCGTGGGGCGCGCGTTGGGTAACGGGCAAGGGTGCCGACTGCGTGCCTTGAGTCAGCTGGCGTAACTGCGCGAGTTCCTGCTTCAAAAGGTCGCGCTCTTCTTTCAACTGGCGTAATTCATCACGACGGATCGTGACGTAAAGGGTTTGTGCTGGCCGTGCTGCGTGTACTGTGCCCATTGCTCACCTCGCAAATGGTTGACTCAACTGTAGAACCGCCCCTGCAATCGGGCGGTGATCTACTATCGGCGCTGATTTTGATTTCTTTTGCCCCTCAAGGGAACTTTTTTATTTTTTATGGTCGTTGTGTCTTCGGCGCGATTACCGGCGTTATCAGTCAGGATCGGGCACAATGCCCGGAAACTATGTGCCAACGCTCTGGACTAACCCCATGAGCCACGTTGGGCTATACCTTTGACACACTTTATTTGTAGTAGGGAGCATCAGCACATGCAACTCGGGATCATTGGACTGGGCCGCATGGGCGGCAATATTGCGCGGCGCCTGATGCTCAATGGGCATACCACTGTCGTTTACGACCGCAATACCGCCTTCATCGAGACTTTGACGGCCGAGGGCGCCACCGGCGTCGCTGACTTGCCGACCTTGGTCGCCGGCCTGGCCAAACCGCGAGCGGTCTGGATCATGCTGCCTGCTGGCGCACCGACCGAAGACACCATCGACACCCTGAGCACCTTGCTCGAAGCCGGCGATACCATCATCGACGGCGGCAACACGTTCTATAAGGACGACATCCGCCGGGCCAAAACCTTGTCGGAAAAAGGCCTGCACTACATCGACGTCGGCACCTCCGGCGGCGTCTGGGGCCTGGAGCGCGGCTATTGCATGATGATCGGCGGCGATGCCGAGGTGGTTAAACGCCTTGATCCGTTGTTCGATAGCCTGGCGCCGGGAATGGGTGATATCCCGCGCACCAAGGACCGCAAGTCCGATGACGATCGCGCTGAGCGTGGCTACATCCACGCCGGTCCCGCAGGTTCGGGGCATTTCGTGAAGATGATCCACAACGGCATCGAATACGGAATGATGCAGGCCTTCGCCGAAGGTTTTGACATTCTCAAAACCAAAGCCAGCACCAACCTGCCGGAAGACCAGCGTTTCGACCTGAACGTCGCTGACATCGCCGAAGTCTGGCGTCGTGGCAGCGTGGTGTCGTCCTGGCTGCTCGACCTGACAGCTGATGCGTTGGCCAGCGACCCTAAACTCGACGGTTACTCAGGTTCCGTGGCTGACAGCGGTGAAGGTCGCTGGACCATCGAAGCCGCCATGGAACAATCGGTGCCCGTACCGGTGCTGTCGAACTCGCTGTTCTCCCGCTACCGCTCGCGCGGGCAAGGCACCTTCGGCGACAAGATTCTCTCTGCCCAGCGCTTCGGCTTCGGCGGCCATGTGGAGACTTCGAAAAAATGACCCGTCTGATCCGCAATAAATCCAAGGCAGAACCCGCACCACCGACCACGCTGTTCCTGTTCGGTGCCCACGGTGACCTGGTCAAGCGTCTGCTGATGCCGGCGCTGTACAACCTGAGTCGTGACGGACTGTTGGGGGATGGATTGCGGATCATCGGCGTTGACCACAACGCCATCACAGACGATGCCTTTGCTCGCAAGCTCGAAGATTTCATTCGAAGCGAAGTGGCCGCCAAGGTCGGCAAGGGCGATCAAGCCCTTGATCCGCAGGTGTGGGCCAAACTGGCCCAAGGCATCAGCTACGTCCAGGGCGACTTCCTGGACGACAGCACTTATCAAGCGCTGGCGGCGAAAATCGCCGCCAGCGGCACCGGCAATGCGGTCTTCTACCTGGCGACCGCGCCACGTTTTTTCAGCGAAGTGGTGCGTCGGCTCGGCGCGGCGGGTTTGCTGCAAGAGACGCCGGAAGCGTTCAGAAGGGTGGTCATCGAAAAACCGTTCGGCTCCGATCTGCAAACCGCCGAAGCCTTGAATGCCTGTTTGCTCAAGGTGATGACGGAAAACCAGATCTACCGGATCGATCACTACCTGGGCAAGGAAACCGTGCAGAACATTCTGATCAGCCGGTTTTCCAACAGCCTGTTCGAAGCGTTCTGGAACAACCATTACATCGACCACGTGCAGATTACCGCCGCCGAAACTGTCGGCGTCGAAACCCGTGGCAGTTTTTATGAACACACCGGCGCCCTGCGGGACATGGTGCCCAATCACCTTTTCCAGTTACTGGCGATGGTGGCAATGGAACCGCCGGCTGCTTTTGGCGCCGATGCGGTTCGCGGCGAAAAAGCCAAAGTCGTAGGGGCCATTCGCCCCTGGTCAACCGAAGAGGCACGGGCCAACTCGGTCCGCGGTCAATATGCCGCCGGTGAAGTCGACGGTAAGCCGTTGCCGGGGTATCGCCAGGAAAATAATGTGGCGCCCGACAGCACGACCGAAACCTACGTGGCGCTCAAAGTCATGATCGACAACTGGCGCTGGGTCGGTGTGCCTTTCTACTTGCGTACCGGCAAACGCATGAGCGCACGCGATACCGAGATCGTAATCTGCTTCAAACCGGCACCGTATGCGCAGTTCCGTGACACCGAGGTCAATGAGCTGCAACCGACTTATCTACGGATCCAGATCCAGCCCAACGAAGGCATGTGGTTCGACCTGCTGGCCAAACGGCCTGGCCCGGCGTTGAAGATGGCCAATATCGAACTGGGTTTCGCCTACAAGGATTTCTTCGAAATGCAGCCGTCCACCGGCTACGAAACGCTCATCTACGATTGCCTGACCGGCGATCAGACGCTGTTCCAGCGCGCCGACAACATCGAGAACGGCTGGCGCGCCGTGCAGCCGTTCCTCGATGCCTGGCAGCAGGATGCGACGGTTCAGCATTACGCGGCAGGAGAGGACGGCCCGGCCGAGGGCGATGAACTGCTGGCCCGTGACGGTCGCGTCTGGCACAGCGTCGGATGACGGACCTTACGCCGCAGCCCATCCGTTTTCTGCTCAGTGACATGGACGGCACATTGCTGCTGCCCGATCACACGCTCAGTCAGCGCACCATTGCCGCGGTCCGATCGTTGCGCGAGGCGGGCGTGCTGTTCAGCCTGGCCACCGGTCGCCCACCCAAAGCGATGTTGCAGCAGATTGAAGCATTAGGCGTCGACTTGCCGACGGCGGCGTTCAATGGCGGCACGATCGTCAATCCGGACGGCAGCTTGCTGGTTGCCCATTACTTGCCGGCGACGGCGGCGCTCACCACCCTGACGCAGTTCGCCGACCTCCCGGACATTGAAGTCTGGGTGTTCAGCGGTGGTGACTGGCTGTTGAAGGATGCCAGCGGCCCCATGGTTCCCCGAGAGCAGCATGGCCTGGGGTATCCGCCCGTGGTGGTGGAAAGCTTCGAACCGTATCTGGAGCGCATCGACAAGATTGTCGCGGCCAGCAACAACACCGGGCTGCTGATCGAACTGGAAGCGCAATTGCTGCCCAAGGTCGAAGGTCAGGCCCAAGTCTCGCGTTCACAGCCGGTGTATCTGGACGTGACCGCAATGCAGGCGAACAAGGGCGCGGCGTTGGTGACACTGGCCGAGTATCTCGGAGTGCCGCTGAAGCAAACCGCCGCGCTGGGCGATGGCGGCAACGACCCGGCGATGTTTCATCGCGCCGGGCTGTCGATTGCCATGGGGCAGGCAGAAGAGGCCGTCAAGCGTCAGGCTGATGTGGTGACCGGGGCCAACACCGAAGATGGCGCTGCCCAGGCAATTGAACGGTACATCCTATCTCGCCAGTTCACATAAATCCCCCCTGTAATTGGATGGACTCGCCCACGCCGAGGCGTCAATGCGCCACGGTGGCAGTCTAAGAAGCCAACGGCAGCGAGGGCGAGTCCATGAAAAAGAATACGACGCTTAAACAGTCCCTGTCTTCAACCGATGTGTCGGCCTGTACGA
>NZ_JAHBDK010000063.1 GCF_019956415.1 Pseudomonas sp. GL-B-19 | reverse complement strand
TCGTACAGGCCGACACATCGGTTGAAGACAGGGACTGTTTAAGCGTCGTATTCTTTTTCATGGACTCGCCCTCGCTGCCGTTGGCTTCTTAGACTGCCACCGTGGCGCATTGACGCCTCGGCGTGGGCGAGTCCATCCAATTACATTGGGAAATGTGTTGGTTCAGGCCTTTTTGGTTCTTGGCAAGAAGATCGCCAGCACCCCCAGCAACGGCAAGAACGAACACAGGAAGTACACGTACTCGATGCCATGCACATCCGCTAGATGTCCCAGCAGCGCCGCGCCAATCCCGCCGAAACCGAACATCAAGCCAAAGAACACCCCGGCAATCATCCCGACATTGCCCGGCACCAATTCCTGGGCATACACCACGATGGCCGAGAACGCGGAGGCGAGGATGAAGCCGATGATCACACTCAAGATGCTGGTCCAGAACAGGTCGACGTGCGGCAGTAGCAGCGTGAATGGCGCCACACCGAGGATCGAGAACCAGATCACCGCCTTACGCCCGATCTTGTCGCCGATCGGCCCACCGAAGAAGGTCCCCGCCGCGACCGCGCCCAGAAACAGGAACAGGTGCAGCTGCGAGCTGGCCACCGACAGGTCGAACTTCTCGATCAGGTAGAACGTGAAGTAGCTGGTGAGGCTGGACATGTAGAAATACTTGGAGAACACCAGCAGCCCGAGCACGACGAGCGCACTGATCACCCTCCCCTTCGACAAGCCGTGAGTCGCCGCCTGGCCTTGCTTGAGCTTGAACAGGTTCAAGTGGTTGGCGTACCAGCGGCTGATCCGGTAGAGCACGAACAACGCGAATACAGCGAATAGCCCGAACCAGGCCACATGCCCCTGACCGTAGGGAATGATGATCGCTGCCGCCAGCAACGGCCCGAACGCCGACCCGGCATTCCCACCCACCTGAAAGGTCGATTGCGCCAAACCAAATCGCCCGCCCGAGGCCAGTCGCGCCACGCGAGAGGCTTCCGGGTGAAAGGTCGACGAGCCGATACCGATCAGCCCCGCCGCCAGCAGAATCAACGGAAAAGTGCCGACCATCGACATCATGACAATGCCGATCAGCGTGCACACTGTCCCGGCGGGAAGCAGCCAGGGTTTTGGATGCCTGTCGGTGTAGTAACCGACCCACGGCTGCAATAGCGACGCGGTCAGTTGGAAGGTCAGCGTGATCAATCCGACTTGGGTAAAAGTCAGGCCATAGTTGGCCTTGAGCATCGGATAAATCGACGGCAGCACCGACTGGATCAGGTCGTTGATGAGGTGCGCCAGCGCCACCGCGCCGATGATGCGCACGACCAAAGGGCTGCTTTGTGAAGTCGCGGGTGCCGACGGCGCGCCGGTCTGAACGTTGCTGATAGCCATGAGTATTTCCGTATAGCAGATGGGTGCACGCAGGCAGGTGCGTCAATGTGCCATTTTTCCGTGCGACATTGCCATCCCCTTAGCCAGCTAACGAACTAAATATTCAACGCCCGACAGGTGATAGCGCAACGCCATGGTCTAAATCTTGCCTTGTTTAACCCCTTCAATGCGGGCCTCTTACAAAGGGGGCCGAGAATGGGAAGTTTCGCTACAGAGTCGGCCTACAGAGCTGGCGAGGGTGAACTTTCGAGGCCTTTTAAAAGAGCACCTGTCGCGGTCGCAATGACCTCGACGCACGCCGATGGTGCGTGGTGTCCACAGGAGTTATGGGGCATGTCGTTTTTATCACCGGGGATCGGGTTGCTGGGGCGTTTTGGCTTCGCACGCAAATTTCAGCTGTTGTTTCTCCTGTTCATCCTGCCACTGGCTGGCAGCCTGTTGATGATCGGTCAGGATTATCGCGCCAAACTTAGCCTCATCTCCGGCGAACGTGCCGGTGTGCGTCAGTTGCTCGCGCTGGATGCGCTCGACAACCTGCTCGCGGCCCAGCGTGATCGCGCTGCTCGCTGGCGCGCCACGGAAACCAATCGCCAGCCGACGCCCGCAACCCTCGCCGCGATGGCTGCGTTTGATGCGGTTCAGCCGGCCGTTGCTCAAGCCACCTCAGACCTCGGCAACGCGCTGAAAGTTGAAGGCGCCGAGGGCGAAACGCTGACCCGTTATCAAGCCCTGCAAACCGCGCTCAATGGCCTGGATTCGAAAAGCCTGAACGGTGTCGGCTGGTGGCCGGACGGTTACGACCGTTTCACCAACGCCTTGAGCGCCCTGCAAGCCCTGCGCGAACAGATCGCAATGGACAATCGCCTGACGCTGGCGCCGTGGCTGGAAACCTACCTGCTGACGCAGATCTCCACCCAGCACGCGCCGGACCTGATCGAACGGGTCGGCCGCCTGGCCAGCGTCGGTCAGGCGTCGGTTGTCTCCGGGCAGTTCACCCTGCAAAGCCGTCTGCAACTGCGTGACCTGCGCAGTCGTATCGGTGATGCCAGGGAGCAGTTGGTGAAAACCGCCACGCTCCTGGAAGCCCGCCTGCCTGGCGCATTGCAAAACTGGGCCGGGCAGTACCGAGACAGCGTCAAACAGCTCGACACGAGTCTGAAGGTGCTGGATGACGGCGTGTTCGGCGGCAGCATCAACCTCAAGCCAGAAGAGTTTGAACGCAACCTCGACGCCCTGCTCACCGACCTTGCATCCCTGCGCCAGCAATCGTTGATGTCGCTGGATCAACGCCTGGATTACTACCACGGCTCGGCGATTCGCCAGTTCATTGTGGTGGCGACGATCTTTGGTTGCCTGCTACTGGCCGCGCTGTACTTGTTTATCTGCCTGCAAGCCTCGATCCGGCGCAGCGCCAGTGGCATCACACTGCTGGCCGAAGCCTTGCGTGACGGCAATCTGAGCCTGCAAGCCCCCGTGCAGGGCCAAGACGAACTGGCGGCCATCAGCACCGCCCTGAACGTCGCCGTGGTGCAATTGCGCAATAGCTTGCAGGGAGTCGATCACGAAACCTTACAGGTGAGCAACGCAGTACGCACGCTCAACCATCACTCCAGCGGCGCACTCGGCGAAGTCGAAGCGCAACAATTGCAAATCAGCCAGATCGCCGCTGCGGCCACGCAACTGGCTGCCACCTCTCAAGGGGTCGCCCAGAGTTGTGAACAGGCGTCAGGCAGCGCTCAGCACACCCAGCGCATTGCCGCCGACAGCAGCCGAGACAGTCAGCGCACCACCGCCAGCATTCAGCAGCTCAATCAGCGCTTGAACGACACCGCCGCGGCACTGGGTCGGGTCAGTGAGCAAGGGCAACAGATTCAGTTGGTAGTCGACACCATTCGCGGTGTCGCCGAGCAAACCAACCTGTTGGCGCTCAACGCGGCTATCGAGGCGGCTCGCGCGGGCGAGCAAGGTCGTGGTTTTGCCGTGGTGGCCGATGAAGTGCGCAGCCTGTCACAACGCACCCAGGCCTCCACCGCGCAAATTGCCTGTACGGTCGACAGCCTGCGCAGCACCGTGAATGAGGCGGTCAGCCTGATGGAAGTGGCCTGTCGCCAGGCACAAAGTGATGCCCAATCCGTCACCGGCCTGGGTGAACGCCTCGGGGAAATTGCCCTCGCGGTGCAAGGCGTGACCGACACCCTGGCGCACATCGCGACCGCGGTGGAAGAACAGGCCAGCACCGCCGATGAAGTCAGCGGCAACATTCAACAAGTTGATCAGGCGGCGGTAAGGTTGCTGGAAGGCGCGCGGGCAGTGAACCTGGCGGCAGACACCTTGAGCCAGGGCAGCAAGGCCCTGAGCGCGAATACCGGGAGATTTCAGCTCAGTTGATGCCCTCCTCCGGCCCGTTTTTTCGGGTCAGGAGGATAAGCAGTTGAAAGCGTAGAGAAATATTTTAGATTTACGCTTGACACATCATCGTTCCAAGCCAATAATGCGCGCCACTTGGCTACATAGCTCAGTTGGTTAGAGCATAGCATTCATAATGCTGGGGTCCGGGGTTCAAGTCCCTGTGTAGCCACCAAGTACTAAAAACGGCTTACCGAAAGGTAGGCCGTTTTTTTATGCCTCGAGAAAAGTACCCTGAACCCCATGGGCTCAGGGTGATCCACGTCAGATGCGAATTGTCGGCAACGCTGACAGCGCCCGCTCCCAAATTTGCCAGGTGCGCAGCCAGACCATCGCCTGCCAATCGTTGTCGGCCGGATAGAACTGCTCCAGCAGATTCAGCTTGATCCCGCGCCCCACTGCATCACTCGGATTGCCATGCAGATGCAGCCAGTGGTCATCGCGCAAATGACGATGCACGTCGGCCCCCGGATACGTTCCGCACTCAATCACAAAGGGCATCAATCGTACCTGCGGCAACGCATCAACCAACGCCTGCGAGGTGTAGCCGGTCGCGGTTGCCGCCACACCGGTTTCGCTCAAGGTGTCGGCGCCGGTCAACAGCGTGTAGAGCCACGGGCCGTAAATGTCCTGCGCCTGCGGGAGCGCCGGATAAGCTGCCTCGGTGATCGTCAGCAACATCGGATGACCATACTCGCCGGCCCCCGTGTGCAAATCGAAACACATGGCCACGTCAGCATGTGCAACGTGCTTTTGCAGGATGGCGTGCAACGTGCGGTTCGACCAGCTTGGCGCCAGCCCACCGTAAAACAGACCGTCGGGGTGATTGTGTTGGCCGCCCTCGACAATCGACATCACCGCCGGCCAGCCATGTTGGCGAATCTGCTCGTCGAGTAAGGCATCGGCGCGTTCACGCTCAGGACCTTGCAGCTCAGTGCAGGCGTAGATGTCATGCAGCGTTGCGTAAGCCTGATTATCCGGCAATGAACGCTCGAAGTTCAGGTGATTGCGGTTCAGGTCGATGTTGTCTTCGTTAACCCGACGCAGCCACGCGGTGCCCCAGGGATTAATCAGGTGAATGAACACCACGGCCACATCGGCCGGCAGTGAGCGCTTGCCCAAGTCCTGCATCCATTTGATCTGGCAACCCGAACCGTAGAAGCCTTCGACGCCATGCGTGCCGCTCAGCGCTATCAGCAACCGCTTGGCGCCGGGATCGCCCAGCACCGCCACATCGGTGCTCAAGGGCTCCCCGAAAGGCCCTTTGAGTGGATGCGGGTATTCGGTCAACGTCGCACCGGCCTCGGTGGCTGCTGCCAGGAACTGCTCTCGCTGGGTACGGTAACTTGGCTGGATGGGGAACTCAGTCTGCATGTCTGCCTCTTGTTGATCTTCTGACCCGTCTGTTGCGCTCGACCCTACAGAAAATCCGTCGATTCATGAAGGGCAAAAACAGCTTTACTGTAGGTCTTGGTTTGCGCCACCCCGAGGCGACCGATAAAGTCCCGGTAACTTTCCCCACGGACGGAGTGCCCCAACGTGTTTTCAGCCTTCCACTTGAGCCGCTATCGCCGCTCGGCCCTGTCGCTGATCGCCATTGCGCTGACCCTCAGCGCCTGCAACGCGCCACCTACGTCGACATTGCCGGTTGCGCCAGAAAGCGCCTCGGGCTATCGCACCGACCTGCAAACCCGGTACGCGTCCAGACATATGGCGGCAGCGGCCAATCCTCTGGCGGCCGAAGCCGGTCGGGAAATGCTGCGTCAGGGTGGCTCGGCGATTGATGCCGCGATTGCGATGCAAGCGGTACTGACGTTGGTCGAGCCACAATCCTCAGGCATTGGCGGCGGCGCATTGATTGTGCTTTGGGATGGCAAGGCTGTGCGCACCTTCGACGGTCGCGAAACCGCACCGGCCGGCGCTACCGAGAAACTTTTCCTACAGACCGACGGCACACCGATGGCATTCACCCCAGCGCAGATTGGCGGTCGTTCGGTAGGGACGCCGGGCGTTTTACGAGCGCTTGAGCTGGCCCACCACAAACACGGTCGTCTTCCGTGGGCGAAGCTGTTCGAACCTGCCATCCAACTCGCGGAGCAAGGCTTCCCCATTTCGCCGCGTCTGCACCAATTGATCGCCTCGGATTCGTCCATGCGCAGCTCGCCGGACATGGTGGCCTACTTTCTGAACGCTGATGGCAGCCCGAAAGCCGCCGGCACACTGTTGAAGAATCCGGCACTGGCCGCTGTGTTGAAACGCATCGCCAACGAAGGGCCTGACGCGTTGTACAAAGGCGCCATCGCGCAAGAGATCGTCACCAAGGTTCAGGGGCACGCCAACCCCGGCAGCCTGTCGTTGAACGATCTCCAGGGCTACCAGGCCAAGGAACGCGCGCCGCTGTGCACCGACTACAAACGCTGGCAGGTGTGCGGCATGCCGCCGCCGTCGTCCGGCGGGATCGCCGTGGCGCAGATCCTCGGCACCTTGCAGGCCCTGGAAACCCGCGACCCGCGTTTCGCCCTGGCGCCGCTTAAACCGGTCCGGACCCAAAAACCCGCTGGCACTGAGCCCGCCCCGGAAGCGGTGCACCTGATCGCCGAAGCCGAGCGCCTGGCCTACGCCGACCGCGCGCAGTACGTGGCCGACGCCGATTTCGTGCCCGTGCCTGTCAAAGGGCTGGTCGACCCGGCTTATCTGGCCAGCCGCGCCGCCCTGATCGGTGATCGCAGCATGGGCGTGGCCAAACCCGGCACCCCGCCGGGCATTCAGGTGGCCTACGCGCCGGACCGTTCGCCGCTGCGAATCTCTACTTCTCAAGTGGTGGCCGTGGATGACCAAGGCGGCGCCGTGTCCATGACCACCACCATTGAATCCGGATTCGGCTCGCATGTGATGGTTCAGGGGTTCCTGCTCAATAACGAGCTGACCGACTTCTCGTTCATCCCCGAAGAAAACGGGCAGAAAGTTGCCAACCGCGTCGAGCCCGGCAAACGCCCACGCTCGTCCATGGCTCCGACCCTGATCTTCGACCGCCAGAGCGGTGAATTCCTCGCCACTCTCGGCTCTCCCGGCGGCTCGCAAATCATCGAATACGTCGCCAAATCCACCATCGGCCTGCTCGACTGGAACCTCGACCCACAAGCCGCCATCAACCTGCCCAACTTCGGCAGCCGCAATGGCCCGACAGAGCTGGAAAAGGGAGAGTTCAGTGCCGAGTTGATTCAAGCGTTGAAGGACAAAGGGCACAGCGTGAGTGAGATCGACATGACCAGCGGTACCCAGGCGATTGTTCGGGTCAAGGATGCGCATGGAAACGCATCGCTGGCCGGTGGGGCCGATCCTCGGCGCGAAGGGGAAGCATTGGGGGATTGATTCGTACATGGGAATGAAAAAGGGCTTACCGGGAGGTAGGCCCTTTTTTACAGGTCTCGCGTGATGTTTATTCCTATCCGCAATACTTAGGCTGGCACACCCAAAATAATGTGCAACGCTTTGATCACTGCCGTTGCACTCACACCCGACTCCAGTCCCAGCTCCGCAACCGCTTCACGGGTAACAATCGAATAAACTTCACTGCCGCCATCAAGCTTGATCACCACTTCCGCGTTCACCAGCACCACACTGACGCTTGACGCTTAGCGTGTGATCTTCAAAGCCCGTCGCGTTGTGCGCTTCTCCAGCGCCAGATCCAGCACTTCTCGCAAAGCCCACAACCCTGTGGGAATCGCCCTCCAACACCCTCGGAAGCTTCAGACATAAGTGTTTCAGCGGTTGTTTTAAAGTGTGTCCCGAATCGCAGGCGTCATGATTTGACCAGCGGGTTTCCCCGCTCAAACCCAGCGCGTCCGATACTTTTCACAACCACCAAGGCGTTTACATTTGATGAGCAACCGTTGGAAGAGCAATTCGCGCAATGAGTCTGGTGCGTTTCTCAAGCGCTTTAAAACCGAACTGATCGTGGGCTTCATTCTTGGCGCAATCCCCCTGCTGATCCACTCCACGAGTCAGGCCGAACTGCAAGCCATTCTCCAGTCGTTGCTGGCCAGCGCGCCCATCATCAGCCATGGCTTTTGCCTGCTGACGATCTACATCGCGGTGTGCATTCACAAGAAAATTCACCGGCTGAAAAGCGACCGCATGCGTGAACGGTTCGAGGTGATCTACAAGGTCACGGCGGAAGTCGGGACGAGTTTTCTGACCCTGCTGCGTACCGGCCTTGGGGCGATCGTCGGTTTCCTGATGATTGCCCCCTTCATGGAGGACGTGCCGATTTCACTGAACCATTGGCTGACCACGCTCATGCTCTGCCTCATGACCCTGGTGTTCTCGGCATCGGTATCGTTGCTGCATGACTTTTTGATGACTCGCCCGACCCGCAGCCATCCTAAAAATCACATTCGCTTGTAAAGACGCAGGCCTGGTGGCTGAATTACGGCAGGGTCTTGCCATCCACCGGATCGCCAATCATCAGAAAATGCCCGCCCGCCACATGATGCAAGGTGCGCAATGCATCCTGCCCTTCGAAGTGCCAACGGCCCTCACTGAAGACGCGCTCATCCGCCTGAGCGGCAATGACTTCAGCCAGGAACAGATCGTATTGCTGATGATTATTGGGCTCTGGCAACAGCCGACATTCCAGCCATGCCACACAGCCTTCGAGCATAGGGGCATCAATCAGCTCACCACTGAAGGTTGGCAAACCATAGGCCTGGAACTTGTCTTGACCTTGGCCCTGGGTCAATTCCAGGCCTGACGTCGAGCCAACGGTCTGGGTGATATCGGCCTGCGCCGCGCAGGGAACGTTCAGCACGAACGTTCCCGAGGCTTCCAGCAGTTGCCGGGTCCAGGTGGACTTGTCCAGCACCACGGCAATTTTCGGCGGTTCGAAATCCAGCGGCATGGCCCAGGCGGCGGCCATGATATTGCGCTGGCCATCATGGGCCGCGCTCACCAGTACGGTCGGCCCGTGATTGAGTAGACGATACGCCTTGGACAAAGGAACCGGCCGGCGGTGGGAATCGCTCATGTTGTCTGCTCCTGGGAAAAGAGCCGATTGTAGCGATTTTCACCGCGACGGCAGGGATCAAGTCGCCAGCTGATTGGCGAACTGCCCCACCGCGTTCACCACCTTCTGCGCACCGTCTTGAATCTCGACAATCACCGTGCCGGCTTCCGCCGCCAGCGCCAGACCTTGTTCCGCCTGAAGTTTGCCGTCGGTCATCAGGGCCACGGCATTGCGCGCCATCTCCTGGTTCTGACGCACAACACCGACAATTTCATCGGTGGCCTGGCTGGTGCGAGACGCCAACTGCCGGACCTCATCCGCGACCACGGCAAACCCCCTGCCCTGTTCGCCAGCCCGTGCCGCCTCAATGGCCGCGTTGAGCGCCAGCAAGTTGGTCTGTTCGGCAATGCCGCTGATGGTTTTGACGATAGTGCCAATGACCAACGATTGCTCATTCAACGCTTCGATGCCATCGCCAGCGGTTTGCATGTGCCTGGCCAGGTCGCGCATGACGGTCACCGCCTGAGTCACCACGGCCGTACCGCGCTGGGCACTTTCGTCGGTTTGTTGAGAAGTGCTGTAAGCAATGTTGGCCGCTTCGGCAACGGCGTTTTCCTGATTGACCTGATCGGTAATCACTGTGGCGAACTTCACCACTTTGTAGAGCTTGTTGTTGGCATCGGTCACCGGGTTGTAGGAAGCTTCCAGCCAGACCATACGACCATGGCTGTCGAAGCGTTTGAAACGGCCGGCGACAAACTCACCCGCGTTCAGGCGCCGCCAGAAGTTTTGATACTCGGCGCTGTTGTACTCCTGCGGCTCACAGAATGCCCGGTGATGTTTGCCCTTGATCTGCGCGAGGCTGTAACCCATGCCGCTGAGGAAGCGGTCGTTGGCCGTCAGCACGTTGCCATTGAGGTCAAACTCGATCACCGCCGTCGAGCGCACCAGCGCGCCGATCAGGTTCTCGTGCTCACGAGACGCTTCGATGGTGCGCGTCAGGTCGCTGGAGTAAATCGAAAAATTTTTGATCCGGCCATCCGCCGAGCGCACCGGCTGCAAAATCGACCGCAACCACGCTTCCTGGCCATTGCCCCGCAGCAATCGCACGGCACCGGCAAAATGCTCGCCACGAGTCAGCGCGTTTTGGAAGCGGCGGTGGAATTCGTCTGATTTCACATGGGTGGGAACAATGTCTTCGATGTGACGACCGACCAGATCGTTGCTCTTGTAGAACATCTCTGCGATGAAATTCTGGTTGGCCGATTGAATCCGCCCATCTGGATCAAGGGTCATGACCAGCATCTCGCTATCCAGACTGTCCTTCACTTGCTGAAGGCTGGAGAGTTCTTCGCGAAGAGCCGACAGCTCCTGCTTCAAGCGTTTATTGAACATGGAAAACACCGATGGACTGGGAGGGAAAACGGCCTGCTGCCTAGCCATCGGCGGTACGGGTACTTTCTGAAGAGTGTTTCAGGGTTGTCCTACAAATATAGTTGCCGTCACAACCTGCGATTACATCGCGCCAGCCGCCGCGCAATGACCGATCTTGGGCATGCGCGTACCAAAATACGCCGCGCTGCCAACGCCCACCGCCCCCATCACTGCACAGAAGATCACGCAGATCCACGGGCTCCAGGGCATCAGACCGATTAACAACAGAGGTGTGATACTCGCCCACGCGGCGTAGGCAATGTTGTAAGTGAAGGAAATCCCCGAGACGCGAACCCGCGCCGGGAACAGGCTGATCATTACCGACGGCACCGCGCCGACCACCCCGCAGCTCAGGCCGGCAATCGCATACGCCAGACCTGTCCAGTTGCCGCTGCTGATCAGGCAGCCGTAAAGCACGCCAATACCCAGCGGCAACAGCAGGCTATAGAGCATGACCGTGCGCCAGGCGCCGATGCGATCGACCAGCAACCCGGCAAGCACGCAGCCGATGTTCAGGAAAACAATGCCCAACGCGCTCAGAGCGAAAGTATGGCTGGCGGTCATGCCGAAGGTTTTTTGCATCATGGTCGGAGTGATGACAACGAACACCACCACGGCCGAAGTCAGCACGCAGGTGAGGATCATGGCCGGCAACATCGCCAGACGATGCTCACGCAAGACCGTGCGCAACGGCAGTTCGACGGCGGCATCGCGCTGGGCCTGCATCGCCATGAACACCGGGGTTTCACTGAGCCAGCGGCGCAGCCAGACGCCGATCACCCCGAACACACCGCCCAGCAGGAACGGGTAACGCCAGGCGAAATCGAGAATTTCCGCAGGGGTGAACGCCTGTGCGAGAAAGGTCGCGGTGAGGGCGCCGATCAAGTAACCGAAGGTCAGCCCGGCTTGCAGGAAACCGAGGGCATAACCGCGATGCCCGACCGGCGCGTGCTCGGCGACAAACACCCAGGCGCTCGGCACTTCACCACCCACCGCCGCGCCTTGCAGGACACGTAATACCAACAGTAGCAGCGGTGCCCAATAGCCGATCTGCGCGTAGGTCGGCATGATCCCGATCAGCAGGCACGGCAGCGCCATCATCAGGATGCTCAGGCTGAAGACTTTCTTGCGCCCCAGCCGGTCGGCGAAATGCGCCATCAGAATCCCGCCCAATGGGCGCGCCAGATAACCGGTGACGAAGATTCCAAAACTTTGCAGCAGGCGCAGCCACTCAGGCATTTCCGGCGGGAAGAACAGTTGGCTGAGGGTCAGGGCGAAAAAAACGAAAATGATGAAATCATAGATTTCCAGCGCGCCGCCAAGGGCCGCCAGGCCTAGGGTCTTGTAGTCCGAGCGGGTAAAGGGCATCGGGCGCGAAGGGGTGTTGGCAGTCATGAAAAAGAACTCTGCAGCCGGTAAAAAAACCAAGGTGCCCATGGTCTACGCAAACGCCTCCACGGACAAGCCGTTAGACCATAGTCCTGTTTTGGTAAAACTTTGTCACACGGCAGGATCGGTTGATTTACTGTTGGCATCTGTCTAGACGGGCCGTTACAGCCCGAAGACCACCATAAACATAAAAATTCGAGGTACGCCCGTGGCTGCTGATATCGAAGATACCCGCTCTGCCCGTTTTGCCCTGCGCTGTTCAAATTTTGCCGAACGCTGGTTCCCCGATTCCTGGGTGTTTGCCGCGCTGGCAGTCATCATCGTCGCCGTAGCGACCCTGTTCATGGGCGCCAAACCGACTGACGCCGCCATGGCGTTCGGTGACGGGTTCTGGAGCCTGATCCCGTTCACCATGCAGATGGCGTTCGTGGTGATTGGCGGTTATGTGGTCGCCAGCTCGCCGCCAGCGGTGAAACTGATCGACCGTCTGGCGCGCCTTCCGAAAAACGGCCGTTCCGCAATAGCCTGGGTGGCATTGATTTCCATGGTCGCCTCGCTGCTGAACTGGGGCTTGTCGCTGGTGTTCGGCGGTTTGCTGGTGCGCGCCCTCGCCCGCCGTACCGATCTGAAAATGGATTACCGTGCCGCCGGTGCTGCCGTCTATCTGGGCCTTGGTGCGGTGTGGGCCTTGGGCCTGTCGTCGTCCGCTGCACAACTGCAGGCCAACCCGGCCAGTCTGCCGCCGTCGATCCTGGCGATCACCGGGGTCATTCCCTTCACCCAAACGATCTTTTTGTGGCAATCCGGTGTCATGCTGCTGGCGCTGATCGTGGTCTCGCTGATCGTTGCCTACGCCACCGCGCCAGGTCCCAACACGGCCCGTGACGCCAAAGCCTGCGGCGTCGACCCGAGTTTCAACCTGCCACCACTGCAACCACGCACTCGCCCCGGCGAATGGCTGGAATACAGCCCGCTGCTGACCCTTTTGCTGGTGCTGCTGGCGGCTGGCTGGCTGTTCCACGAGTTTTCGACCAAACCGTTGCTCAGTGCCATCTCCGGGCTGAACACCTACAACTTCCTGTTCCTGATGCTCGGCGCGCTGCTGCACTGGCGTCCGCGCAGCTTCCTCGACGCGGTGTCCCGCGCAGTACCGACCACCACCGGAGTGCTGATCCAGTTCCCGCTGTACGGCTCGATCGCCGCCTTGATGACCACGGTCAAAGGCACTGACGCTCAGACCCTGGCGCACCACATCTCGACCTTCTTCGTCAGCATCGCGTCCCACGACACCTACGCGGTGCTGATGGGCGTGTACTCGGCGATTCTGGGCTTCTTCATCCCGTCCGGCGGCGGCAAGTGGATCATTGAAGCGCCGTACGTCATGCAAGTGGCCACCGACCTGAACTATCACCTGGGCTGGGCCGTACAAATCTACAACGCGGCCGAAGCGCTGCCGAACCTGATCAACCCGTTCTACATGCTGCCGCTGCTGGGCGTGCTCGGATTGAAGGCGCGGGACTTGATCGGATTCTCGTTCGTGCAGTTGCTGGTGCATACGCCGCTTGTGCTGTTTCTGCTGTGGGCGCTGGGGACGACGCTGACGTATACGGCGCCGGTGATGCCTTAATTAAAGTTGATTGCGCCTGCCGGGGGGGCAGGTGCAATCAGGTTTGGTCGGTGGGTAACACTTTCAATAGTTCTGGCAAAGCTGCCTGAACCGTATCCCACACCACCTCAAGATTGATATCGAAATAGCCATGAGCGATGCGATTACGCATACCGCGCATGCTGCGCCACGGCACTTGCGAATTTTCGCCTGCAAAGTCCGCGTAACCATCCATTATCTTGGTAGCCGCTTCGCCAATAATGATGAGGCTCATGATGACTGCTTGCTGGGTACGTTTGTCGTCGAAAAATTCGTCTTTACTCAACCCCTCGACGAAAACAAGTGCATCACCAGCGGCTTGACGCATGTGGTCCAGGTAGTCACCGAGCCGGTTGAGGGTCATATAGGCCGCGCCTCTTCCAGCACCTGCTGACGAAACTTCAACGGAAGATCCCCCGGCGTTAGCAGGTCGACACTAACCCCCAGTAAATCTTCGAGCTCAACCTGAAGACCGCCCAGATCGAAAAGCGTGGCGCCCGGGAGTGCATCCACCAGTAAATCCAGGTCACTCCCCTCTTTATCGGTGCCGAATAATGCGGAACCGAATACACGCGGATTGGATACACGAAAGCGGCCGACGACCTCGCGTACGGCTGCGCGTTTTAGATCCAGTGCGATTGAAGGTTTCATGATTGACCTTTACCAAGTCCAGTATTGCGCCAGTCTAGCAGTGCTTGGGATAGGTAAACACCGCGCTACTTGTAACCCCTCTGTCACATTTCGCTTCAAGCACACCGATACGTAACTGGATCAAGCATCGCAAACAAACCTGGCAAAAACCTACGGGATGTTCTACACCTCGAAGCGCGAAAAAAGTGCACTCCCCCCACTGTCAGTTCTGACAGTAGACCCGTCGTTTCATATGCGAGATTGTGAGGCATGCCCCTGTGTTGCAGGGCTGACAGGATTGTCAGTGTTGGAAGTCGCAACGCGTTGCCGACAAGGATCGTTATGAAACCTCATCCGCTGCACCCAACGTCTTCGCCTCCGCCGAATGGCATTTATCCGTTTCCAGAGCTGCCGCTCAGCCTGGGATTTCCATCACGGGCCGACTTCAAAATCATCTGCACCGCCGATGGCTCGGCGGTGGCCGTCACAGCGTTGTGCGAGTTTCCACGGATCAGCCGAATCTGCCGTGTGTCGGGGCATGTGCTGCCTTATCGCGATCAACACACGCGACAAATGGCGACCGACATTCATCTCTATGACCCGCGTTTCAGCGGCCTGCTGCAGCATTCCTGCGACCCCAACGTGTTTTTTGACATGAGCGAACTGTGGTTGTGGGCGCTGAAGGACATCAAGAAAGGCGACAGCCTGACGATGGACTTCGCCGCAACCGAAGACAAACTGCTACGCCAGTTCGCCTGCCTGTGTGGGTCGCCGGAGTGCCGAGGCTGGATCACCGGTTACGATGAACCGCCGAACGCCGACGGCCAGCTGTTTTATCAACACTGGCGTCGGCGCAGTCTTTGTTGAGGACCTTTACAACTTCTCGACCGGACGCAGACGGTATTGCGGCGGCAGTTGCTCAAACCCGCTGATGGTCGCGTTCAGGCTTTTCCAGCGGCCGTCCTTGATGCCGTAAATGCAGCCGTGGATCGACAGTTTCTGCCCTCGATGCCAGGCGTTTTGCACAATGCTGGTATGCCCGACGTTCGCCACTTGCTGAATCACGTTCAGCTCGCAGAGACGGTCGACTCGCTCTTCTTCGGTCGGCAACTTGGCCAGTTCTTCGCGTTTTTCATAATAAAGGTCGCGAATCGAGCGCAGCCAGCCGTCGATCAGGCCCAGCTGGCGATCCTGCATCGAGGCGCGCACACCGCCACAGCCGTAGTGACCGGTGACCAGTATGTGTTTGACCTTGAGCACGTCCACGGCGTACTGAATCACCGACAGGCAGTTGAGGTCGGTGTGCAGCACCACGTTGGCCACGTTGCGGTGCACGAACAGGTCGCCGGGCAGCATGCCGACGATCTCGTTGGCCGGCACACGGGCGTCGGAGCAGCCAATCCACAAATATTCCGGCGTCTGTTGGCGGGCCAGCTTGGAGAAGAAGTCCGGATCTTCCTGTTTGATCGCTTCGGCCCAGCGTTCGTTGTTATCAATCAGATCTTGTAATTCGTTCATGCTGTAAAGCCTCAAGAATGATGCGCTGGTTTGACAGACAACCACCCGTCGGGGTCACGCGCTTGATGCAAGTATGGCCGGTGGAATTCTCGGGAGTTCAGTGGGTCCACCGTAGTAAGACCCACAGTATGAGGAATTGCCATGACTGAATCACGACGTCCGTTCGATGCGGCGCAACCAGAGCCGATCGACGACAACGAAGACCGCATAGGCAAGGTGCATGAGCTGGACTTCGACGAGGAAGAACCCGGTGGCAAGATCGGTGACGAACTGCTGGTAACCGAACGCGTACGGCTGATGCCCATTGAACGCCTGCGTGAAGGGGGCATGGCGGGCGCCTCGACCGATGATCACGAGCCTACCGATGATGACATGAGCCCGGAAACGCTAATCCTTGAGGATGGCGCGCGGGATGCTCATGAAGCCGGTGAAGGCGATCAGGCGGATTGGGATTTGAGCATTGTCGATGAAGATGACATTGGCGGCGGTAATGGGCTGGATGAAGCGGAGATGGCGAATCGGGATCCGATGGATGGGAATCGTTGATCTTTATTGACTGTTAAGCCGCCATCGCGAGCAGGCTCACTCCCACAATGGATCTGTGTAGTACACAAATCCTGTGACCGATATAGATCAACTGTAGGAGTGAGCCGGCTCCGGGCGGCGTTCCGACGATGCTTTTAAGGGGGGTCAGTCGACGAGTGTGCAGGCCATGACCACGGCATCTTCCCGGCCACCAACGGCCGGATAATAATCCCGACGCCGGCCAATCTCATTAAAGCCGTACCGCTCATACAAACGAAATGCCGAGCGGTTACTGTCGCGAACTTCCAGAAAACACTCCCGCGCCTCAGCCTTGTAGGCAATCGACATCAAGTGCTCCAGCAGCGTCAGACCCAAACCACGGCCCTGATTCTCCGGCTTCACGGTGATATTGAGCAGATGCGCCTCATCCAGAATGATCTGCACCACGCCATGCCCGACCTGCTGCTGCCCTTCGAACATCAGCCAGATCTGGTATTTGCCCAACCCATCGAGAAAAATCCCGCGGGTCCAGGGATGGCTGTATGCCGCGTATTCAATTTTCAGTACTGCTTCCAGGTCCGCCTCGGTCATTACGCGGAACGATACTGCGTCACTCATTTGATTCTTTCCAGCGCGCCATCAGCCGACGCATGGCTTGCCAGACATCAGCCTTACGCTGTGGCTCTTCCATTAATAATTCCAGACCCGGCAGGGCCCAGACCGAGCCCAGGCCTTCGACCTGGAGTTCACGGTTGAATGATTCGGCATTGGCCTCACCGGCAAACCGCACCGCCGGCAGACCGATCAGCCACACGCAAACGCATGGAGCATCTTCAATGCGCGCCGAGAGAAAACCCTGTACGAAGTCGCGAGCCGCTTCCAGGCCTTGGTCCATGGTGCCACGAGCCAGGAGCGGCCAGCGTACCGGTTCGCCGACGATCTGCGGGCTGTCCGGCAGACCGGCGGCGCGCAGCATGTCTTTGAGCAGCAAATAGGCGGGATCGCGGGTCTGGAACGTTTCGCCTGTGGGTAACTCCACCAGCAGCAGGCAGCGACCGGCGCGCAGCAATTGCAGGGCGAAGCGCGGTGGCGGCACTTGCACAGCCTTGGCGACGACCGGCGCCGCCTCTTCTTCGACCTTGGCGTTGGTCCGCGTACTGGCCAACGACGGGCGAGGGACCTCGATTTTCACCCGTTCGGCCGGTTTGACCACAGGCTCCATGGGCGCTTCAGCCACTGGAGCCGGGGCCACCGGCGCCACGACCAACGGCTCGGGCATCTCCAGCAACTCGGGGCGGGAGGGCGCGGCAAAGGGCAATTCGGTGCGCGGCAGCCAGTTGACCACCTGCATGGCAGTCAAATAAGCGCGGCGACGGGACTCGATAAGCAAAGGTCGGCCACTTGTGGATAACTAAAGTGCGGTGATTCTACCGCCCTTCGCTAAAGATCGCCCGCGCTGTTGATCGATAGACTTCACCGATAGTCTTTCCACCTATGAAAAATGGCGACAGCCCGTCCCGAGAGTGAATCGACACGCCCGCGATGCAGTACAATCGCGGCTTTTAATCGCCAACCAGCCGGCCATTCCGATGATCGAACCCAAGCGCGTCTTGCGCGCCCTCGCTGAACACTGGGCACTTCTGGAGCCACTGTGCGAGCACTTCGACCAAGGCACCTTGAGCCTCAACGAACTGCGTTCACAGTTGGCCGCCCAGCAACTCGACAGTACGCCGCAGGACATCACCAGCCTGCTGGACGTGTGGATCCGCCTCGATATTCTGGTTCCGGTGGCGAAAAGCCCGAACCGTTTCGAGCTCAATGCGCAGATCCACGACTTCCTCGCCTACCTGCGCCGTGAGCACCGTCTGGGCCTGTGCCTGGAGATTGAAGCCTACTTGCGTCACCTCGAGCGCCTGGCCGGTTACATTCAGGACGCCTTCGACGTTCGCGACGGCCATGACCTGGCGCGCCAATTGCGCTTACTCGATATGCGCGTACGCGACGTACTGAAAAAACTCGATAACGATGAACAGGCGCTGGTAGCCGTCGCCGAAAGGGCGAAAACCAGCGACCGACAGATTCCATTGCGTCAGCGTTACGCTGAAGTGCTGGCGACCTGGGACGAATACGTCGAACCGATGATTGACCTGGTGAACGCCGACGGCGCCTTCGAACAAGGTGTACGCAAGGTCGAAACCGTCCTGCTGAAGATGCTCAGCGAGCAGCAACGCCTCGGCCATCTGGTCGACGACGACATGCTGCTGCGCACCCACGCACGCATCCTCGAAATGCAGACCAGCGCCCAATTGACCCTGCGTCATGCCCGCGAACTGTTGCTGCCGCTACGTGAAGAAGCTCGTCGCCACAATGCCGTGACCCGTGGCGCGGCGCTGGCCTTGTCGGCCATCCGTCGTAAAGGCATCGATGCGGTGCCGCAAGCCGCCATGCCGATGTTCACCCGACCGCAAAGCACGTTCCTCGGCAGCGCCAGTCAGGTCGAAGCCTACGTGTATGCGCTGGCCCGTTTCGAGCCTAAACCGGCGCGCTTCCCCAAGGCCCACAAGACCCAGAAAGGCGAAACACCGCGCGCGCCACGTACCGTTCGCGAAATGCTCGAACGCTGCGAAGACGCCCTGCCAATGCCGGACCTGATGACCTGGCTGCTGGAGCAGGAGCCGGACGGCGCTACTGACGAATTGCTGTACTGGTTCTCACGCCTGTCGAGGGAGAAACGCTTCAAACGCGAGCGTCTGGAACGCCGCGATTACCACACTCATGAGCACCAGGTCAGCCTGCGCTCCTTCGCCCTGCTCTCGGCCGGCGACACCGCCGCCGAGGATTCTGCGAGCATCCCACATGCATCTTGATCTAAACGAACTGTCCCAGCTGGCGCCGATCTTTCGCGAGCTGTTCAAGGGCTATCACGTCAGCCGCCGCGACCCGGAGCTGTACGCGCAACTGTCGAACTTCCAGGACCAGTACCGCACGCTGTTCAAGGCCTTGGGCTTTGAACTGGTGTGCGACACCCGGGGGTTCTACTACTTCGTGCCGGATCTGGCCGCTGCAGCGGTGAACAAGACTGCCCAGCGTCTGGCGCTGTTCACCTTCATCCTTGTCGAACATCTGGCGGATCAGGGCCGTGACCCGGTCGCCGTGCTCGACGGTGGCAGCCTCGGTCGCGATGAATTGCCTTCCTTGCTGGAAAAGTACCGCGACCTGTTCATCCAGGCTGAAGTACAGACGGTCGAAGAACTCGAAGAAAAAATCATGCGCCGCATGACCCAGCTCGGTTTTGCCGGCGAAGAAAACGGCATCTACCGTTTCCTGCCGCCGATGCACCGCTTCCTCGATGTCTGCCTTTCGGTTCAGCAGGACCGCGATCTGGCGGCCAGCCTGCACAGCGTGCTGCCATTGCCGGTCCCGGTGCTGATCGATGACGATAGCGACGAAAAGCTGTTGGAAACCGATGATCCGCTGGATTTGACTGACTTCGAAGAAGAAAGCGAAGAAGACGCCATGGCCCGCGCCATCGCCGAAGAACAGGAGATCGACGCATGAGCAAGGAACGCTACGGCATTCGCCGCTTTGCCCTTTTGAACACCGCCGGTTACAGCCTCGGCCTGTTTCCGCTGGAAGAACCGCTGTCGGTGTACGGCGCGAACAACCTCGGTAAATCCGCCTCGATCAACGCCTTGCAGTTCCCGATTCTGGCGCGCATGTCGGACATGAGTTTCGGCAAGTACAGTCTGGAACAATCCCGGCGTTTCTATTTCGCCTCAGACACCAGTTACATCCTCGTTGAAGTCTCGCTGCCCCACGGTCCACACGTGATCGGCGTGGTCGGTCGCGGCCCGGGCGGTGGTTTCGGTCACCAGTTCTTTGCCTATGCCGGCAAACTCGATCTGGCGCACTACCAGAAAAACGACACCTGCCTGCGCCAGAAAGAACTGTTCACCAACCTTGAGCGCGAAGGCCTCAAAGCCTACGAGTTGAAGCCTGATGAGCTGCGTCGTTTACTGGTTGGCGGTCACACCTCGATTCCGCTGGACCTGACGTTGATCCCGCTGCGCTCCACCAGCGAGCAGAGCCTGAAGACATTCCGCGCGCTGTTCATCAACCTGTTGCACATGCGCGAAATCACTGCGGCCAAGCTCAAGCAACTGTTCCTCGATGCGTTCGAGCACAGCCTGCGCTCCGGCAGCGTCGACTACATCGCCGCGTGCGAAGAAGCATTCCGCGATGTTCGTCGCATGGAGCAGGATTACAACTCGCTGGTCACGGCTGGCCCGCTGGTTGAAGCACTGGCCGCCGGCGTGGCCCAGCGCAATATCCTGCGCGGCAAACTGCACAGGATCTCGCCGCTGCTCGATTCCCTGCTCGGCACCTGGTCGGACTATGCCGGTGCGCGCAAGGAAGAGCTGACGATTCAGGCCGAGCATTACCGCAACGAGCAAGACGCGCTGCAAAACGATCAGCGCGGTGGCACGCAAGAACTGATGCGCCTGGAACGGGAAATCACCGGTATCCAGCGCTGGCTCGGCGAGTTGTCGGTGCTCAAGCATCGCTTCGCGCTGGTCGATGACGTCAAAGTGCTGGAGCAACAACTGCTCGCAGCCAAGGACGCGCACGATGAGCTGGCTGGTGCGCTGGCGCAGTCGCGGCAGTTCTCTGCCGAAGATCTGGAAGAACGTCTGCGCGATCTGGAAAAACGCCTCAAGTCGGTCAAGCAGCAACTCGATCACGCTGATAACAACAGCTACGCCCGTCTGCGTGAAGAGTTTTCGCAGCAGGACGTCGAGCGTTTAATGCGTCTGTTCAATAGCGCTTTGTTCAGCCTGCCGCTGGGTGAGCACGGCATCACGCTGGACGAGGACGGTCAGTGGGTCAAATCCATGGAGCTGATCCTCGACGGTTTCAAAGGCGAGCGCTTCGAAGTGCCGGGCCTGTCTATCGACATTTCGCACATCGAACCGCCAGCACTACAAGCCCTGGCTGACCGTGCCGCGTTGCGCGATCAGAAAGAGCGTCTGGACAAAGAACTCAAGCAGCTCAAGACCCAACAGGCCGTCGCCGCCGACCGCGCGGCGAGCAAGACCCAGACCGAAGCGCTGTACCAGCAAGTACTGGATGCACAGAAAGCCCTGGAAGATTTCCGTCGTGCGCAAACCCTGAGCGCCGAGGAAGGCGACAAACTTGAGCAACTGGCGCAAATGGAAGCGGCGCAGGACGAATTGAAGCGTTCCAGCGATGCCTTCACCGAACGCGTCCAGCAACTGTCGGCCAAGTTGCAACTGGTCGGCCGTCAGATTGGCGACATGGAAGCCAAGCAACGCACCCTCGACGACGCCCTGCGCCGCCGTCAGCTGTTGCCGGCAGACTTGCCATTCGGCACGCCGTTCATGGACCCGATCGACGATTCCATGGACAACTTGCTGCCGCTGCTCAATGACTATCAGGACAGCTGGCAGGGTTTGCTGCGCAGTGACGGTCAGATCGAAGCACTGTATGCGCAGGTCCGCCTCAAGGGTGTGGCCAAGTTCGACAGCGAAGACGATATGGAACGCCGTCTGCAACTCCTGATCAACGCGTATGCGCACCGCACCGACGAAGCCCTGACACTGGGCAAGGCACGCCGTGCAGCGGTCACCGACATCGCCCGGACCCTGCGCAACATCCGCAGCGACTACGACAGCCTTGAGCATCAACTGGCGCTGTTCAACCGCGAGATCAACAAACGTCAGGTGTCCAACCTGCAAAGCTTCCGCATCGTGCTCGCGCCGAACAAGGAAGCGCTCAAGCACATCGACCAGATCATCCACAGCGCCGGCCAATACGAAGAAGGCGAAACCCTCTCCGTGTTCGACCTCAGCCAAAGCGCCGATCAGGACAACAAGAACGAAGAAGCCAAGGAGTACCTGGCGCGGCTGGTGGCGGCAAACCATAACCAGCTCGGTCTGAAAGACTTGTTCGAACTCGCGTTCGAAATCACCAAGGTCAACGGTCAGCCGGTGATCCACACCGACATTGATGGCGCCGCCTCCAACGGCACCACGATGACCATCAAGGCGCTGACCAACATGTACTTGTTGCTGCACTTGATGGACCGCGACCAGGCCGGTCGCGTGCGCCTGCCGTACTACCTCGACGAAGCGGCGGACATCGACGAAAAGAACCAGGCAGCGCTGCTGGAAACCAGTTTGCAACTGGGCTTCGTACCGATCCTGGCGAGTGTGAAGCCGCAGGTTTGCGCCAGTGTTGCGATTGACCTGGAAGGCGGAAGCGGGCCGAACGGGATCTACATCGATGAGGCGGACTGGAAGTACATTCGTCGTCATGATGAGGTGAAGGCCAGCGTTGTTGCGCAGGCTGATGAGCCGGAGCTGGATGTAGTCTGAGTTAAACCGTCAGATACGAAAAAGGCCGCGATCCAATGGATCGCGGCCTTTTTTGTGGGAGCCTTTCGGTGAGTTTGAGGCTCTCATCGCGAGCAGGCTCACTCCCACAATGGTTCGGTATGCACCGGATTTAATGTAGGAGCGGGCTTGCCCGCGAAGGCGGCATTACAGGCACCGATAGACTACTTGCCGATTGCGATCTTCGGCGCCCAGGTCAGCCATTCATCTTCAAACTTGTCGAACAGCGGGAAGGTTTGCTCAGCCCGCGCCGGACTACCCATGCGATCACCGTCCGGCGTGGCAAAGGCGATGCCGCCCTGAATCAGCGTCTCCAGCGATTCAGTGCGCACCGTCGCGCCTTTGAACAAGCTGTAGTCGAGTCCAAAACCGCTGCTGTTCCAGAAACGCGTACCGCTGCGCACCAGAGGCGCGTATTTCGGCTCGATCAGAATGTGCACCAACACACGATCCGCCGTCTGTCCGAGTTCATAGCCAGTGACCTTGCCGACGGTAATTTCGCGGTACGTCACCGGCACACCGGTTTTCAGCGAACCACGGCGAGCGGCACTCAGGACGAGACTCAAACCGGCTTCCTGCTTGGCCGACTCTGGTGGATTGGCCAAGACGACGAAGTTCGTTTGTGGCCCAAGATTTTTCGGTGCGGGCTGCACTTCGATGTATTGGCCGGTGACCAGGGTTTCGAGGTTGGAAGACTTGATCAGACCCAACTCAGGTTTCACCACCCAGAACTGACTGCCGACCCGGGCAATGCGCTCCGGCACTACGGTGATCCGTGCGGTGAGCATCACCGATTGCAGATCATCAGTGAGGTCAACGTCTTCAATCTTGCCGACATCCAGGCCTTTGAATCTCACAGGCGTGCCGTTGCGCAAGCCATCGGCGCGCTCAACCTTAATGGTGACCACGGTGCCTTTCTGATTGGCCTCGTCATGGTTGGCGAACAGGCGAAAACGCGGGATCTTTTTTTGCAGCGGTGCCTTGGCTTCAGGTGTCTCAAAGGCGATGCCGCCGGCCATCAGGCTTTGCAGCGATTCACTTTTGACCTGGATTCCGTCCGTCAGTCCGCCCGTAAGCGTGATGCCGCTGGCATTCCAGAATCGCGTCGAGGCGTTAACCAACCCTTCGTATTCCTTCTCGATATGGACACCGATCACCAGTCGCTTCGTTTTCTTGGAGAATTGATAACTCTGGACCGAACCGACCTTGACCTGCTTGTAGAGAATCGGGCTGCCGACTTCCAGCGAGCCGAGGTTTTCGGTGAACAACACCAGGTGCAGGCCCGGTGATCGCAGATCCAGTGGCGGCGCCTTGGGCCGCGCCACGAATTCGCGTTGCGGCGCTGAACCTTTATCACCAGGGCGCACCGCGATGTAGTTACCTTTGACCAACGCTTCCAGACCGGTGATACCCGCGAGGGAAATCGACGGTTTGACCACCCAGAACTGAGTGCCGGTGACCAGGTAATCTTCGGCCAATGGATCAAGGGTCAATTCAGCGGTGGCACCGGACAGGTCCGGATCGATCTTGAGGGCCTTCAGATTGCCGACCTGGATGCCTTTGTACATCACCGGCGTGCGGCCGGCCTGCAAGCCTTCAAAATCGGTGAGTTTGACCTTGACCCGAATACCGGCTGCCGCGGCGTCAAAGTCTTCGTAGAGACGGAACGGCAAGCTAGGATCGGTGGGCGGACTGTCTTTGCGATTCTCCGGTGTGGCGAACGCGATACCACCGGCGACGATGCTGGCAAGCGACTCACTGCGAATTTTCACACCGGACAGGTTGGCGTCGATGCTGATGCCGCTGGCATTCCAGAAACGCGTGTGTTTGCGTACCAGATTGGCGTAAGTGGGTTCAATGAAAACTTTGAGTTCGACGGTACTCTGGTCTTCCGAGAGCACGTAGCTTTTGATCTCGCCGACCTTGATCTGCTTGTAGAACACAGGGCTGCCACGGTTCAGAGAACCGAGGCGATCAGCCTTGATGGTCAGGTGCAAACCCGGCTTGGCGTCGGACAACGGTGGTTCTTCGGCTAGCGCCTTGAATTTGCGAGTGGGCTCACCTTCACCGGGGTTGATCGCTACGTAATTACCCGAAACCAGCGTCTCCAGACCGGTAATACCGGCCAGTGTCACGCTCGGTTTGACCAGCCAGAAGCGTGTGCTGGTTTTGAGGTATTGCTCGACATCCTTATTCATCTCGACAGTCGCGATCACGCCTTTGGAAGCACCTTCGTCATCGAGTTTTAGGGCTTTCACCTTACCGACGGACATGCCTTTGTAGACCACTTCGGTCTTGTTGGCCTGGATGCCTTCGCCGCTTTCGAAACGTATCTGAACCTCGATGCCTGTCTCGTTATAAGCACGCCAGCCGAGCCAGCCGCCGATGATCAACGCGATCAGGGGCAGAATCCAAATGGCTGACCAGTTCGAGGCCGGTCGGGTTGTCGCTGTAGGCAAATCAGTCATGGTCGTCGTCCGACTCCGTGTTATCCCAAATCAGTCGGGGATCGAAAGAAACTGCGGCAAGCATCGTCAAAATCACCACACTGGCGAAGGCGATGGCGCCAAGATTGGCTTCAATGCTGGCAAGCCGTCCAAAATTCACGACCGCCACCAGAATGGCGATCACAAAGATATCCAGCATCGACCAGCGGCCGATGAACTCGATAAAGCGGTACATCCAGATACGTTGGCGAGCCGAGAGTGGCTGGCGGCGCTGTATCGAAAACAGCAGCAACCCGATGCCCACCAGTTTGAACGTCGGCACTAGAATACTGGCAATGAACACAACTGCCGCGATGGGAAACATGCCGTAATGAACCAGATCAATCACGCCGGACATGATGGTGCTGGGGGCGCCCTTGCCGAGTGAATTGATGGTCATGATCGGCAGCATGTTGGCCGGAATGTAGAGAATCGCAGCGGTAATCAGCAGCGCCCAGGTGCGCACCAGGCTGTTCGGGCGACGGGCATGAACCAGCGCACCACAACGGGTGCAAACTTGCTCGTCGGTGTCAGCTTCCTGCTTGTTCAACTCATGGCATTCCGCACAAATCAGAATGCCTGCATCAATCGCCCGCATGGGCATCCTCTCCTGATAAAGCCTGCCAGATCTGATGAGGCGACATCACAACCTCCAACCCGACCTGAACCAACAGCAAACTGATAAAGCACACCAGACCAAGACCTACGCTAATGGCTGCCATATCTGCCAGTTTTACGAACGCGACCAGTACGCCCATGAGGTAAACCTCAAGCATGCCCCAGTCCCGTAAATGGTGATAAATGCGATAGAGCAGCAAGCCGTAGCTGCGTCCAATATCAAAGCGAATACTCAACAAGACTGCCAATTGGCAGAGCAGTTTGAGCAAAGGGATACCCATACTGCACAGGAACACAATCACCGCAACGCTTTGCATTCCAGTATCGAACAAAGCGACAACGCCGCTCCAGACGGTGTCCTTCGACGATTGCCCGAGTAGATTAAGCTCCATGATGGGTAAAAAGTTCGCCGGCACATACAACAATAACGCGGCAATGACCAAGGCGAGACTGCGTTGCACGACGTTGTGCCGATGGGCGTAGAGCTCATAACCGCAGCGCGGGCACAGCGCTTTCTCGCCATGGGCGAGCTCGGGTTTTCGCATCAGCAAGTCGCACTCATGACATGCGACCAAATCGTCCAGCGGTAATTCTGACAGCCTTGGGGCGTCAACCGAATCTGGCATAAAGGCTCTGGCTCCGAGAAAGTTGGGCCTATTCTAGAGGTATGAGTCGAAAATAACTGCGCCAATTTGTGCGTTAAACAGAGGTGTACTTTCCTGCGGACAAAACAAAACCCCTACCTGCATACGCAGATAGGGGTTTCGGAATTTAATCTTGACGATGACCTACTCTCACATGGGGAAACCCCACACTACCATCGGCGATGCATCGTTTCACTGCTGAGTTCGGGATGGGATCAGGTGGTTCCAATGCTCTATGGTCGTCAAGAA